>CAVSMQ010000001.1:0-70106 GCA_963729055.1 uncultured Actinomycetes bacterium
ACGCTCGCATCGCTCGCAAAAATCGCGCAGTGATTGCCATCGAGGAGCCGGAGCTTTTTCTCCATCCACTCGCCGAACGTCAGTTCTACGCATTGATGCGGGAACTCGCCTATCCGCCAGAGGGAAGCGATCTAGAGCCGCTGCAGATCCTCTACACGACTCACTCCGGGCACATGGTGGATGTCGAGCGGTTTGATGAGATCGCCCTCGTTCGGAAGGAGCAGGACGAGGACGGAGACTGGGCAACGACGATCCGACAGGCGACCGTCGGCCCACTCGTCGAAACGCTGAAGCAAGGCGGGGTCGAGGGCGCTACCGAAGATTCGGTTCGCTTTCGCTTGAAGAGCACGTTCGACCGCACCCGGACTGAGGGGGTTTTCGCTGATGCCGTAGTCCTTGTCGAGGGAGCTTCTGAGGAACTGTCGTTGCCGATCTACGCCTCTGCGATGGGCCACAACCTCGACCGCTTGAACATCGCAGTCGTCAATGCGAATGGCAAGAAGTCGATGCCGCTCCTCCTTCAGGTCTTCCAGCAACTGAAGGTCCCATGCTTTGCGGTGTTCGATGGTGACGCTCACAGGAGCCCGAGCGACGCTGCCCCCGAGACGAACCGGCAGATTCTGGAGCTTTGCGGCGGACCAGAGGACGAGGAGTCCGAGACGGCCATCGGTGAGCGCTTCGCCGTCTGGCGGGAAGACTTCGAGCGCCAGTTGCGAGGTGAGATCTCTGACTATCGAGCGTTCGAGGAAGAGGCCGCCGCGACCCTCGGGAAGGGCAAGCCTGTCGCAGCGCTTTACTGCGCGCTGCGACTAGCCGAAAGAGGCGAGGTTCCGCCGTCTATCGCCAGTCTCTTGGCGGCGGTTGTTGCACTCGTCGGGGCCGGGGAGTCGGACCAGTAGTCCGCCGACCGTGGAGAGAGGCTGCACGGCGGGCCGCGCCTGAAAATTGAAGCCATGATTGATCGTCCGCCCCTCCCTCCCGGTCGCCTGACCGCCATCTTCGACTTTGAAGTGGGCGGCCTCTACGTCAAGGGGCACCAACTGGGAGCCCGGCTTTCGGCCGTGCGCGACAGCAGATCTGTGTGGGTCGGTATTCCCGACCGCGATCAAACGGCCCTGGGCGCAGAGCGCATATCGGGTTCATATGGAAAGGAAGACGATCCCAGAGCGCTCTTTGCCGTTCAGCTCGTTCGCGTCGGGGTGGTCTTAGGAGAACCGGAAGGACCTGACGTCGACCACAGAAATCTGGTCAAGGCGGCAGAGCCAACCGCCAGTCAAGTCGTGCGCGACCTGATGGATTGGGCACGCACCAAGGACCGCCAACCCTGGCTCGCACCACCCCATATCGAGCCAACGCCGGTTGGGGCATCGTGGGTGGAAAACGCTTTGGGAGAAAAGTCCCCGGGTGTCGCAACCGAGAAATCGGTCATCGTGATGCTTTCGGACGAGGCGCTGCCATCTGGAAATGTGTCGAAAGCACTCGATCAAGACACCTTCGATGAGCCTGCTTCGCTCCTCGCAGAGGCTCGATGGGCGGTGTGGCCGAGCCGAGACGCCGATACCAAGCGTGCAATTCTTCTGGCCGCGATCGCCCTTGAGGTGAAAGCGTCTGAAACCCTGTTGGACCGGGCTGATTCAACCGCTCGGCCGTTGGTCGAATTACTGCTAGCCCGTGAGTCTTCCGTCAACTTCATGTTGACCAAAGTCTCCAAATCGGTCTTCGGGGAAACGCTTCGGGAATTCGACGGTCGTCTCGACAAAGCGATGAAGGAGCTGTACAGGCTTCGAAATGACATTGCTCACCGCGGCGAGACGCCGGCCCCATACGAAGCAAGGGCCGCCGTCCGGGCCGCCGAGGACGTGTTTGGTTGGCTCGGCGAAGTGGGACGGAACTAAGGTCGTCGGATCTCCCGACCTGGACCGATTGGGTCGGACCGGTCGAGCCACAGCTAGCCCGTCATGGCTCGGCAGCGACCGTAAAGCCAGGGCGCAGCGGCCAGCTCCGATCTGGCTCCGACTGCATCCGAACTGCATCCGAACTGCATCCCCTTGACCCAGACCTTGACCCGAGAACGAAAAACGCCGCCCCTCGGGCGGCGATTTGGCTCTGGTCTGAGGTACCGCTACGGGGATTCGAACCCCGGTTTCCGGACTGAGAATCCGGCGTCCTAGTCCCCTAGACGATAGCGGCGAGGAACGGGCATTTTAGCGAAGCGGTCGGCGCGGGTCGGGCCGGGGGGACGGGCCGATGGCGGGGCGGCAATCGGTAGATTGGCTGGTCCCGCGGCTGTGGCGGAACTGGTAGACGCGCACGGTTCAGGTCCGTGTGGGCGAAAGCTCGTGGAGGTTCGACTCCTCTCAGCCGCACTCAGACGGTGAGGGCGCTCTCGGAGCGGCTCGCCGTCGCCTCGATCTCGTCGGCGAAGGTCGGGTAGAGCTGGCGGGGCAGGTCGTGGCCCATGCCGTCAATGATCTTCAAGCGAGCTCCGGGGATCGCGGCGGCGGTGGCGCGGCCGCCGGAGGAACGCACCAGGGGGTCGCGGTTGCCGTGGATCACGGTCGCCGGCAGATCGATGGATTCGAGGCCTTTGGTGCGGTCGCCGGAGGCGGTGATCGCGTGCAGTTGGCGGGCGACCCCGCTGGCGCTGACGCCGCGGTCGAAGGCGCGAGCGGAGAGCTCGCGCACGCGCTGTTCGTCAAAGGGATAGCCGGGCGAGCCGATCAGGCGGAAGGTGTGGACGCCGCGCTCGATGAAAGCGTCGCGGTCGTTGGGGCGCTTGGCGACGAGGATGCCGAGGGTTTTGGCAGTCGGCAGGCCGGTCCAGCGGGCCCCGGTCGTCGACATGATCGAGACCAGTGAGCGGACCCGCTCGGGGTGCTCGATCGCCATCGTCTGGGCAATCATCCCGCCCATCGAGGCGCCGACGACATGGGCCGAGGCCCAGCCGAGGTGGTCCATCAGGCCGAAGCTGTCGGTGGCCATGTCGCGCAGCAGGTAGGCGGCGCTGGCGCGGCGGCCGGCGATCGTGTCGAGCAGGCTCGGCGCGCCGGCGGAGTTGAGCTTGGTCGAGCGGCCGATGTCGCGGTTGTCGAAACGGACGACGCGGAAGCCGCGCTCGGCGAGCAGCGCGCAGAGGTTCTCGTCCCAGCCGAGCAGCTGGGTGGCCAGCCCCATCACCAGCAGCAGCGGCTCGCCGTCGGGGTCGCCGATCTCCTGGTAACAGAGCTCGAGCCCGTTCGCGGGCGCGAAGAGCTCTTCGCCGAACTCAGACATTCCGGCATTCTAGTGACCCCGATGAGGACGGCAATCATTTCCGACGCGCACCTCGGCTTGGTCGCCGGCGGCGACGTGCTGCGCGATCCCGAGGTCCGCTCGCTACTGCTGGAGCGCCTCGCCGGCGCCGAGCGGGTGGTGCTGCTCGGCGACGTCGTCGAGCTCCGCGACCTGCCGCTCGGCCCGGCCCTCGCCGCCGCTCGCCCGTTCTTCGCGGAGCTCGGTGCGGCGGTCGGCGATGTCGAGGTGATCCTCGTCCCCGGCAACCACGACCACCGCTTCGCCGAGCCGCTGCTCGACCAGCTCTCGCTGGCCGGCGCCCCACTCGAGCTCGAGCAGACCGCCGACCCCTCCCCCGGCCCGCTGGCCCAGATCGACGAGTGGCTCGGCCCGGCGCGCCTGCGGATCGCCTACCCGGGGATCCGGCTGCGCGAGGACGTCTACGCGCTCCACGGCCACTACCTCGACGCCCACTTGCGCCTGCCGCGGGCCGAGTGCCTAGCGGTGGCAACGGTCAGCCGCTTTGCCGGCCCGGTCCCCGACCCGGCGACCCCAGGTGACTACGAGCGCCGGCTGCGGCCGGTCTACGGGCTCGGCTACGGGATCGCCCAAGTGCGCCCGGCGCCGGTGGTGCGCAGCCAGGCCAACACCTCCGAGGCCGCCTGGCGGGTGCTCGCCGGGCAGCGGAACGGCGGCGGGCCCGGCCGCCGCGCCAGCCTCGCCGCCCTCCGGGTCGGCTTCCCGGCGGCGATCTGGGCGCTCAACCGATTGCTGCACGCCGACTTCGACCCCGACATCACCCCGGCCGCGATCTTCGGCGGCGCCTTGGACGCGGCCGGCGAGATGGCGCGGCGACTCGGTATCGACGGCGGCCACGTGATCGTCGGCCACACCCACCGCGCCGGCCCGCTGCCGAGCGAAGCCGAGTGGGAGCTGCCCGGCGGCGGTCGCCTCTACAACACCGGCAGCTGGGTCTTCGCCTCGATCTTCCACCACCCCGGCGAACCGCCCAGCCCCTACTGGCCGGGAACGCTCACCTGGCTCGAGGACGAGGGGCCGCCGCGGCGCGAAGCACTGCTAAGCGAGCTCAGCCACGAGGAAATGATCGACCTCGTGCGGCGCGGCCGCCGCGCGCTGGCTGCCTAGCTGTTCCTTATGTCGGCCATTCCGACATAAGGAACAGCTCCAGGCGCCGAACAGCTCAGGACCGGAGCCACTCGGCGATCATCGCGCCGATCGCCGGGCCGGCGTCCTCCTGGAGGAAGTGGCCAGCGTCGGCAACCGGGCGCGGCGCCGGCATCCCGAGGCGCTCCGAGACCCGTTCGCCGACCGAGAACGGCAGCACTGGGTCGGAGTCGGCCCAGAGGACGAGCGCCGGCCGCTCGTCCGCGCGCAGCGCATCGGCGACCGCTTTGCCCTCGGCGGCGCCGGGCATCTCGGGGTCGGTCGGCAGGATCAGCGGAAAGGCCCGCGCCCCGGCCTTCGTCTCGCCCCCCATATAAGGAGCCTCGTAGGCGGCGATCACCTCGTCACCGGGGTCGTTCTTGCAGCCGCCGCGGACCAGGAAGCCGACCGGCACGTCCTCTTCGGAGCGGACGAAGTCGCGGAAGGCGAGCCAGGCCTCGCTCATCTGCTGGTGGCCGGTGAACGGGCCGGTGTCCATGATCACCAGCCGCGTGAACCAGTCGGGATGCTCGACCGCGAGCCGCAACCCGATCGGCCCGCCCCAGTCGTGGACGACGGCGGTCGCCTCGCGCAGCTCGAGCCGCTCGAGCAGCGCCGCGATCAGCTCGACGTGGCGGTCGTAGGTGTAGAAGCCGAGGTCGGTCGGCTTGTCGGAGCGACCGAAGCCAGCGTAGTCGGGGGCGATGCAGCGGTAACCGGCGTCGCGGACCGGCGGGATCACTTTGCGCCAGAGGAACGACCAGGTCGGCTCGCCGTGGAAGAAGACAACCGGCGGCCCCTCACCCTCGTCGAGGTAGGCGAGCCGCAACCCGTCGACCTCCTCGTAGCGCGACTCGAACGGGAAGTCAGGCAGCCCCTGCAGCCGCTCGTCCGGCGTGCGGAAAACCCCCTCCCGAGGCTCGCCTCCCATGCGGCGCAGCCTATCCGAGAGCTATTCCCGATCTTTCTGATCGACTTTATGCTACGGTGCTCCGCTCACTCGTATCCAGAGTTAGTTAGTCGAAAAACATAGGAAGGACAACGATGCGGAACGCTCGCAATACCCGGCGGCGCGGCGTGAGGATCGGCCTCGGTGCCGGTCTCCTTACGTTGCTTGTCGCGCTCGCGATCGCCGGTTGCGGTGGAGGCGACAGCAGCACCAGCTCAGGCTCAACGGAGAGCTCCGGCGGTTCAGGGACCTCGGAAACTGCTTCTGACTCCGGCGGCTCGGGCGGCAAGCTCGACGTCGTCGGCTACTCGACCCCCGAATCGGTCTACGCCGAATCGCTCGAGCCGGCCTTCGAAAAAACCCCCGAGGGCTCCGGCGTCAGCTTCAGCAACTCGTTCGGCGCCTCCGGTGACCAGAGCCGTGCGGTGGCCGCCGGCCAGCCCGCATCGGTCGTCCACTTCGCCCAGGCCGGCGACATGGAACGGCTGGTCGAAGAAGGCGAAATCGTCGCCAAGGGCTGGGACAAAGTCGGCCCTTACAAAGGGATCGCGCAGAACTCGGTGGTCGTGATCAGCGTCCGCCCAGGCAACCCTGAGGGGATCAAATCGCTCGACGACGTGCTCAGCAAAGACGTCGACGTGGTCACCCCGAACCCGTTCAGCTCCGGCGCCGCGCGCTGGAACATCATGGCCGTCTACGGGACCCTGATCAACGAGGGCAAATCGCCCGCGCAGGCGCTCGAAGGCGTCAAGACGCTGCTGGAAAAGACCGTCGCGCAGCCGGGCAGCGCCCGCGATGCGCTGGCGACCTTCACCCAGGGCGAGGGCGACGTCCTCCTCGGCTATGAGAACGAGGCGATCAAGGCGATCGACGAGGGCGAAGAGCTGGAATACGTAGTGCCACCGTCGACGATCCAGATCGAAACCCCGATCGCGGTCACCACGGACGCCCCGGAGCCCGCGGCCGAAGACTTCCTCAACTTCATCTGGTCCGATGAAGGTCAGGAAGTCTGGGCTGAAAACGGCTACCGCCCGGTCGACCCGAAACTGGTCGACGAGAAACAGTTCCCGACTCCCGCTGACCTGTTCACGATCGCCGACTTCGGCGGCTGGAGCAAAGTCAACGACGAATTCTTCGACGACGAAACCGGTTCCGTCGCGAAAATCGAGCAGGAACTCGGCGTCTCGACCAGCGGCTGAACCATGGAGGCTAGCCCGGCAGCCCTCCACAACCGCAGCGCCCCCCGGGCAGGCATCCGCCTGCCCGGGGTCGGCATCGGACGTGGCTTCGTAGTTCTCTACCTGAGCCTGATGGTGCTGATCCCGTTGGCGGCCCTCGTCAACGAATCGTTCAGCCTCGGCCTCAACACCTTCTGGGAGCAGATCACCTCGGACCAGGCGATCCGCTCGCTCGAGCTAACCCTGGTCTGCTCGCTGATCGTTGTCGCGATCAACGCAGTCTTCGGCACGATCATCGCCTGGCTTTTGGTCCGGGATGAATTCCCGGGCAAGGCGGCGGTGAACGCGATCATCGACCTCCCCTTTGCGCTGCCGACGATCGTCGCCAGCCTCACCCTGCTCGCCCTCTACGGCAACGACAGCCCGTTCGGGATCGACATCGCCTTCACCCGCGCCGCAGTTGTCGTCGCCCTGCTCTTCGTCACCCTCCCCTTCGTCGTCCGGGCGGTGCAGCCGCTGCTGATCGAGATGGACCGGGAGATGGAGGAGGCGGCGGCCTCACTCGGCTCCGGCGGCTTCACGATCTTCCGCCGCATCATCTTCCCCAACCTGATTCCCGGTTTGGCGGCGGGCGTCGCCCTCGCCTTCGCCCGCGCCCTCGGCGAGTTCGGCTCGGTGCTGATCTTCGCCGGCGGTCTCCCCGACACCCAGGTCTCCTCGGTCTTCATCCGCTCCCAGGTCGAGTCCGGCAACGAGCCCGGCGCCGCTGCCGTCTCGATGGTGCTGCTGTTCGCCTCGCTGCTCTGCCTGGTCGCGATCTCGCTGTTTCAGCGCTGGGGCAGCAAGCACGAACGCTCGACCGGCGGCGCCCTGGTGATGCCGATGGCGGGCGAGATGCCCGACGAGGCGGACGAGAAAGGGGACGACGATGAGCTCCGTTAGTCAGCGCAACCACGTCGGCGGCGGCACCGCCAGCCGCTGGACCCTGCGGATCCTCGGTCTCGGCTTCCTGGCACTGCTGCTGGCGGCGCCGCTGGTGATGATCTTCATCAAAGCGTTCGAAGACGGGCTGATGCCGCCGCTCGACGCGATCACCTCCGAGAACGGGCTCCACGCGCTCAAGCTGAGCCTGATCATGGTCGCGATCGCGGTGCCGCTGAACACGATCTTCGGCGTCCTCTGCGCGGTCCTGCTGGTCCGTCACAAGTGGAAGGGCAACGTGGTGATCGACGCGGTCATCAACCTCCCGTTCGCCCTCTCACCGATCGTCATCGGCCTCGCCCTCTACATCCTCTACAGCACCAACGGCGGCTGGTTCGGCCCGACCCTGGCCGAGATGGGGCTCGAAGTCCTCTTCTCGGTGCCGGGGATGGTCCTCGCCAGCATCTTCGTCTCGCTGCCATTCGTGGTGCGGGAGACGGTGCCGGTGCTGCAGGAGATCGGCACCGAGCAGGAGCAGGCGGCCTCGACCCTTGGGGCAAGCGGCTGGCAAACCTTCTGGCGGGTCACCCTGCCGGCGATCAAATGGGGCGTCGCTTACGGCGTCGTCCTCACCACCGCCCGGGTGCTGGGCGAGTTCGGCGCGGTGACGATCGTCTCCGGCTCGATCTCGGGCCAGACCGAAACCCTGCCGCTGTTCGTCTCGAAGCAGTTCGAGGCCTTCAACGAGCCCGGCGCCTACGGCGCCTCAATTCTTCTCGCCCTGTTGGCGTTGACGACCCTGCTGGCAATGAACCTGCTGAAAAGAAAGGAGGCGTCCTGATGGGAATCTCAGTCGAGGGAGCTGACAAAAGCTTCGGGGACTTTCAGGCGCTGAAAGACGTATCGATAGAAGTCCCGGACGGATCGCTGACGGCCCTGCTGGGACCCTCGGGAAGCGGCAAGTCGACCCTGCTGCGGGCGATTGCCGGGCTCGAGGCGCTCGACGGCGGCCGCATCTTGATCGACGGCGAAGACGTCTCGGCCAAGCCGACTCAGAAGCGCGAAGTCGGCTTCGTCTTCCAACACTACGCCGCCTTCAAGCACATGACCGTGTACGAGAACGTCGGCTTCGGGCTGAAGATCCGCAAGTGGCCGAAGGAGAAAATCTCGGCCCGGGTCGACGAGCTGCTGCAGCTGGTGCAGCTGCCGGGCCTCGCCGACCGCTACCCGTCGCAGCTCTCGGGCGGACAGCGGCAGCGGATGGCGCTGGCCCGGGCGCTGGCGGTCGAGCCGCAGGTCCTGCTGCTCGACGAGCCGTTCGGCGCCCTCGACGCCAAGGTCCGCAAAGACCTGCGGACCTGGCTGCGCCGCCTTCACGACGAGATGCACGTGACGACGATCTTCGTCACCCACGACCAGGAGGAGGCGATGGACGTCGCCGGCCAGCTGGTGGTGATGAACAACGGTCAGGTCGAGCAGTCCGGCAGCGCCGACGAGCTCTACGAGAACCCGGCCAACGAATTCGTCATGAGCTTCGTCGGCGAGGTCAACCAGCTTGGCGACGAGTTGGTGCGGCCGCACGACATGGAGGTCGTGCTCGATCCCGACGCCCAGACCCAGGAGGGTCTGGTGCAGCGAATCGTCGCCCTCGGCTTCGAGATCCGGGTCGAGTTCGTGCTCGGCGACGGGACCGAGGTTTGGGCGCAGCTGACCCGCTCCGAGCTGCAGCGGCTGGAGCTGCGGGAGGGCCAGATCGCCTACCTGCGCCCGGTCCAGGCAAAAAGCTTCAACGGTGCACCGGCGTCCAGTGCCGATGGGGCCTCGACTCCCCAGCGGTCGACGGACGGCGGCGACGCAGAGGTATCTGCAGCCGTCTGAAGGGGCGACGGGGCGGGGCGCGCTTTTTGCCGGGTGGCGCCCCGCCCCACTTCGCCATTTCATTGTGGTCGAAGGACGGTGCGCTAGCAAAGGATTGGCGTTGGTGGGGATCGGGGCAGCCTCCTCTCTCGATCTGTCGGCGTGTGGAGGATTCGGCTGTCGCCCAGAGGAGCGCCGGGCCTCAATCGCAAAACGTTCGGAGGCTGCCCCGATCCCCACCCCGGATCCGTCTGGCCAACGGCCCCATCCCTCGTAAGCTCAAAAAGCAGGATGGGTCCCCCCAACGTTTCGTGCCCCGTCGCCTTGAGCTAGAGCTTCCGAGGGACGGAGGGTGTCGGTGTCCCTCCGAACGTTTTGCGATTGAGGAGAACAGCGTTGCGGGCGACAGCTCGCCTACGACGATCGACGACAGATCGAGAGAGGAGGGACACCGAGACCCTCCGTCCGAACCGCTCTGTCTAGACGTGGTAATCTTGACTTACCGACTCAACATACTCGGAAAGGTATCCAAATGACCAAACCACGCCGCACTACCTTCGTCTCCCGCGGCCGCCTCGCTGGACTCGTTCGCGACGACGCTCCGGCAGGCGTCGGTCAGAACCGGACGACGCGCAAGGCCAACCGCGACAACGGCCAAGCGGCCGCCGACGAGGCGCTCTTTTACCGCGCCCGCCTCGTACTCGGGGACTCCCTCCCCCGCCCCGAGCGTTGAGCGTTCGTCGTTTGTCAACCTGTGGGTGACAAACGACGAACGCGCTAAGCGAGGCGGCGGGAGAAACTGGTTTCGAGCGAGTGCTCGTGCTCCTCGCCGGGCACCGTCTTGTCGAGGCGCATCTCGAGCTGGCGGCCGTCGATCCGCAGCATCGCGACCTGATTGTCGAAGCAGGGCCCGTCGCGGAGGCGCCAGCGGATTCCCGGGTCGGGGGCGCCAGCGGCCGCGGCGAGCCGGCGGGCGAAGGCGGTAAACGGGCGGGTGAAGCCGGCGCGGATCGTCCGCCGCTCTTTCTCGTCGAGCGGGTTGCGGTACGGCGAGCAGACCGCCTGGTAGACGGGCGCTCGGCCGATCGCCGTCAGCCGGGTAGGCGACCTCGGCTAGATAGGCGTGGTGAACGTCGCCGGAGAGGACGACGATCGAGGCCGGCACGGCGCCGCGCTCGCCGCGCGCCACCGCGCCAAGCAGGTCGCGCAGCTTCGCGAACGACTCACCAAAGGAGCCCCAGTGGTCGAAGTCGACTTCGCGCCGTAGCTTCTCGCCCAGCCGCGCCGCGACCGGGCCCCAGGCGCCGCCGCAGACCGCCTCGTTCCAGGCCTCGAGCGCCTGGAAGCCGGGCGAGAGCAGCCACGGCACCGTGGTCGCGATCAGCAGGTGGTCGAAGTCGCCCTGCGCGTGGTCGCGGATCCACTCCCACTCCTCGTCGTCGACCATCGCCCGCGCGGTCCTCTTCCAGCACTCGGCCGGCCCTCGAGTCGACAAAGATCGCCCGAGTGCGGCCGAAGTCGCGACAGAAGCTCCAGCGACTACCGGAACCGGTTTTCGAGACCCCCGTCGGCCCACTCGCGCAGCACCAGCTCGGCGTCACGCTCGCCGGCGTTGCGCAGCTTGAGGTAGATCTCGTCTTCGTCGAGCGCCCGCGGCGAGAGGTTGCCGAGGTGCTGGTAGATCCAGTAGGTCATCACGCAGTCGGTCAGGCGCCGGTGCCACCAGGCCTTTTCGCGCATCTCCTCCATCCAGGAGTGGGAGATGTTCCAGTCGTCGCTCATGTCGTGGTCGTCCCAGAGCATCGAGACCGAGACCGTGGAGAAGAGCCAGCGGACCAGTGGCTCGCTCCAACTCTCCTGGTAGAGCCAGGTGTACTCCTCGAAGTCGGTCACCTCTTCGCCCGGCTCGCTGCCGACGCCGCGGCGGTCACGGATCTTTTCGCGAGTGCGCGGGGCGCCCTCGTCGACGTAGACCTGGTCGCCGAGCAGAAACAGGAGGTCCGGCCACTCCTCAGGCTCGACCTGCGTCATCGTCCGGGCCAGCACGTGCAGGGCATCGATCTCGCGGCCGTCTTCGTGGCGGTCCTTGGTGTGGGTGTAGGGCTCCTCGTTGGGCAGCGCCACCCGGCAGGAACCGAAGCGGATGTCGAGCGGGCCGTCGCCGAGGGTGCGGATCACGCTCGCCGGCAACTCAGAATCCGGCTCCGGCCAGCGCTCCTCGCCGTCGAGCTCGACCGTGTAGGGGTTGGTCGAGCCCGGCTCCAGGCTCCTCGAGCCGAACCAGCGCGTAGTGGTGGCCGTCGACTTCAAAGGTTGGCTCGCGGGCGCCAAGCACGCGCACCTCGCAGGCGGCGTCGGTCTCGACCCAGATCGTCGCCTCCGTGTCGGAGACGTAGCGGAGCAGCGGTCCCAGCAGTAGTTCGGGCATGCCCGAATCGCGTACCCGACCAGAAAGAAATCTCACACCGACTAGCTGGGGCGCATTTCTCTCGCATACCGAGAGAAATGCGCCCCAACCGGTTATTTCGTCGGCGGGGTCTCGGTGGTCGGGAGTGGTTCTTCGGCCTGCGGGTAGGCCTGGACCGCCAGGTTCCAGCTTTTCAGCGTGAAGACCACGCCCGAGGCGACCGGCGTACTGGATCGCCACCGTGTGCCCGCCCTTGCCGAGGACAGTCGTCTGGACGATCGTGTGGACCAGGGCGGCCGGTCCGCCTTTGCCCTGGTTGAGGGTCGCCGGCGCGAAGTTCACTTTGCCGGTCGACTGGCCGTCGACCAGGATCTGCACCGGGCAGGCCAGGTCGGGCGGGCGGTTTTTTCCGGGTAGCAGCTAGCCGTTCCGGAGAACGTGATCACCGCGTTGCTGACATTGGCCTGGGTCGCGAACGAGGTAAAGGCGGTCGGGATGTACCCGGCCGAGGACGCGTTCGTCGGCCCAAACTGCGCCGTCCCGGCAGCGATCGCCCCGATCGGCGGCAGCGGTGCCGTCGCCTTCGCGACGTAGAGGTTCGACGCCGCCTTTTTCTTCAGGTAAAGCGTCGAGGCCTTTTTGTTGCTCACGTACGTCTTCGCAGCTTTCTGGTTCGAGAGATACAGATTCGCCGCCTTTTGGCTGCTCAGGAACGACTGCGCCACCGACGGAACGACGGTCACCGAGGCGGCGACAACGGCCGCCAGGACGACGACGCTCGCCGCTCGAGGAGTCGAGATTCTCTTCTTCAGCAATGGGTCCTCCATGTCGTGCGGCCCGCCGGGAGAGCCTTTCTTGATCAACTAGGTCAATAAACTACATAAACTGCTAGCGTAAGACCAGCTTGTTGGTCAACAAACTCGATTCAACTCGCAATCCCACGACTCCCACCCGGCAGGAAAGGAAGCATCCACGCATGAAAATCAAGACCCTCGCCATTACGGCGTTTGCCCTGCTGGGTCTCGCCGTGCCGGCGTCGGCCGGCGCCCAGACCCTGATCGGGTCCGGCTCCGTGGCCGCGCAGCCTGTGCTGCAGGCGCTGTTCAAGGCCTACGAACAGCAGAACAAAAAGATCCACTTCGTCTACACGGCTAACGGCGGCAACGCCGGAGTCAAAGACGTCCAGAACGGGACCAGCCAGTTCGCCGGTCAGGCCCGCACGCCGCTCCCCAGCGACGCCGGGACCACCTACATCAAGCTCTACTTGGACGGTCTCTGCCTCGACGTGAACAGGGCGAACTCGCTCAGCAACATCTCGATCCAGCAGACCCATGACATCTACCGCGGCCTGCTGACCAACTGGTCGCAGGTGGGCGGCAAATTGACCACCACGATCGACCCGGTCGGCCGTGACACCAACGGAGGGACGTACAACTTCTTCCTCCAGGCCGTGCTCAACAACGAAGCGCCGGCGTCGAACGTCAACGCCCTGACCGCCGATGGCCTCGTCGTCAACGCGGTCGCCCAGGACCCGAACGCGATCGGCTACGCCGGTCTCGCCTGGCAGAGCAACAAAAAGCTGAAGCCGCTGAAGGTCAACGGCATTCCTTGCGAAGCCAGCAAGATCAGCGTCGAGCCGCTCAAGTACCCCCTGTCGCGTTACATCTTCATCGTTCTGCCGACGTCCAACCCGTCGCCCGCGGTGCAGAAATTCGTCGACTGGGCCCGGACCAGCGCTGCTGCCGCTCCGGTCATCTCCAGTGCCGGCGGCGTCCCCGCCTTCAACAAGAAGTAAGGGACCGCTAGTTGGAAGAGCAGCACTCCCCGGAGTACGGCCCAAAGTGGTCGGACCAGCGCGTCGAGCGGATGCTCGGCGCGCTGGTCATCTTCGTGGTTGGGCTGCTGCTCGCCCTGATCGTCGTCGTCTTCATCCGCGGCTGGCCGTCCTTCTCGCACAACGGGCTCGCCTGGTTCACCGGCGGCGGCTCGGTCGAAGACCAGTTGAACGCGATCGCCCTCTCGACCGAGACCGGCGCCAGCTACGTCTACACCTTCCACGCCTGGCCGATGATCTGGTCGACGATCCTGATCACCGGCGGCGCCGTCCTCATCGCTCTGGTCTCGGCCCTCTTCGTCGCCGTCTTCATCGTCGAGTTCGCGCCGGAATGGATGGCCAACATCCTGCAGCCGGTCGTCCGCTTCCTGGCCAGCGTCCCCTCGGTGATCTACGGGTTGATCGGCGTCGTCGTCCTCGTCCCCTTCATCGGCAACCACCTGGTCACCGAGGGCCAAAAGGCCTCGGTCGCCGGCGTCATCTCGCTCACCGGCTACAGCCTGCTCGCCGCGGTCACCGTGCTGACGGTGATGATCGCGCCGCTGATGGTCTCGATCTTCAGCGACGGCCTGCGCTCGGTCAAACCGGGCTGGCTCGAAGGCTCGCTGGCACTCGGCGTCAACCGCTGGCGCACGGTCTGGAAGATCGGCGTCCGCACCGCGCGGCCGGCGATCGTCGCCGGCACCGTGCTGGCGACGGCCCGGGCGATCGGCGAGGCGGTGATGTTGGCGATGATCTCCGGCTCGGTCGCCTTCGCGCCGAATCCCGCCGACGGGCTGATCTTCATCTACGAGCCCTCGCGGCCGCTGGCGCCGACGATCGTCAAGAACATCGACCAGCTGAGCTCGCCGCCCTTCAACGCAACCCTCTTCTCGATCGCCAGCGTGCTGCTCTTCTCGGCGGCGATGTTTTCGATGGCCGGCTACTTCGCCCGCCGGGCGATGCGCAAATACGGGAGCCCCTGATGGAGTCGCCGCTCGCCCCCACCCCGCGGGTGCCGGCGCCGGCACGGCAGCGCCGCCGCCGAGCGCGCTGCCGCCCCAGCCGGCAAGCACACCGGCGCGGTCGAGGGCAGCGCCACCTGGCGGCTCACCGACCGCATTGGGCTGGCGATCTGCTGGGGCCTCGGGCTGCTCTTCTGCGCGATCGCGATCGCCGTGGTCGCCTACCTCTTCATCCAGGGAGTCACCTACCTGAAGGTCTCGATGTTGACCACGCCGGCCTCCTCCGGCTTCGAGCAGAGCGAAACCGGGGGCTTCTCGGACGCGCTGATCGGCACCATGCTGGTCGCCTTTCTCGGCATCTCGTTAGCCCTACCGGCGGGGATCGCGATCGCGGTCTGGCTGGTCGAGTACGGGCGGCCGGCGGCGCTGGCGCGGATCACCGAGTCGACGATCGAGGCGATCGCCGGCATCCCCTCGATCGTCCTCGCCCTGTTCGGCACGGTGATCTTCGGCTCGACCGCCCTCGGCTTCCTCAGCCGCGAAACCGAAGGCGTCGTCTTCGGGCGCTCGTTCTTCGCCGCCGGCGCGATGCTCTCGCTGGTCGCCCTGCCGCTGATCGTCGCCAGCGTCCGCGAGGGCCTCAACTCGATCCCCCGCCACGTCCGTGAGGCCTCCTACGCGGTCGGCAAGACGAAGGCGGCAACGACGCGGCGGATCCTGCTGCCGGCCTGCCGGCCGCAGGTCGCGACCGGGGCCGTGCTCGGCCTCGGTCGGATCATCGGCGACACCGCGATCATCGTCGTCTTGCTCGGGGCGACCCAGAACTTCGGCCCGGTCGAAGGCGCGCCGTTCCCGCTCAACTACCTGCGCGGGGTCGGCACGACGCTGACCAACTTCGTCTACGAGGCCTCGCCGACCGGCAACCTCAACCAGCCGCAGAAAGCCTACGCGGCGGCTTTCGTGCTGCTGGTCATGGTGTTGATCCTCAACGCCATCGTCGACGTCATCCATCGCCGCGCCAGGAGGGTGGGGACGTGGAGTTCGTGAAACCGCCGCCGCCGATCCGGCGGCTGCCGCTCGAGAACGCCGAGGCGGCAACGCAGGTGCTGCCGCCGGACCCCCGGGCGAATGGCTATGGCGCCGCCGCGCCGGCGACCGGCAGCGGCTTCACCACCGCGCGCCGCGCGGTCAGCGCGCCGCAGTTCTCGATCCGCCGCATGGAGGTCGACGACGTCTCGATCTCCTACGGCGAGAAAAAGGCGGTGAAAAACGTCTCGCTGCCGATCCGCCAGGGCGAGGTGCTGTCGCTGATCGGACCCTCGGGCTGCGGCAAGACGACGCTCCTGCGCTCGCTCAACCGACTCACCGAGCTGACTTCGACGGCCAGCCTCGAGGGCAGCATCCGGCTCGACGACGTCGACATCACGCTGATCGAGCCGACCCTGCTGCGGCGCCGGGTGACGATGGTCTTCCAACAGCCCAACCCGTTCCCGATGTCGGTCTTCGACAACATCGCCTACGTGCTGCGCGAGCAGGGTTCGCGGCGGGCGCGGAAGAAGGAGCTCGAGCCGGCGGTCCACAGCGCCCTGCAGCGGGCCGGCCTCTTCGAGGAGGTCAAAGACAACCTCAAGCACCCCGCGCTGAAGCTCTCCGGCGGCCAGCAGCAGCGGCTCTGCATCGCCCGCGCGCTCGCTGCCGAGCCCGAGGTGCTGCTGCTCGACGAGCCCTGCTCGGCGCTCGACCCGCAGTCGACCCAGGTGATCGAGGACCTGATCGTCAAGCTGCGCGACGACGTCGCGGTCGTGATCGTCACCCACAACCTGCAGCAGGCCTACCGGATCGCCGACCACGTCGCCTTCATGTATCTCGGCGACCTGGTCGAGTACTCCAGCGCCACCGCCCTCTTCGGCTCGCCGCGCGAGCAACGGACTGGGGAGTACGTCAGCGGTGCCTTCGGCTAGGCCCCGCCCTCACTCCCGCCGCCGCCGGCGGCCGCTCGCCCGCGCCGCGGCGCTCGCCGCCTGCCTGGTGCTGATCGGCGCCGGCGCCGCCGGCTGCGAGACGACCCAGGAAAAGGCCGAGAAGCAGCAGGCGCGGGCCGACGCACATCCTTGAAGGAGCGCGACGACGCCAGCGAGAAGAACGCAAGAAGAAGCACCAAGAGTCGAAGCAGCACCACGAGAAGGAGAAGGCAAGGGACGACGCGAGCCATCGCAAGCAACCGCTGAGCGGCAGGGTTACGAGCCCTGCGAGGAGTGCGGCTCGCCGCTCGACGCGCAGCAGCGCTACTGCGTCGAATGCGGGGCGCGGCGCGGCAACGGTGCCAACCCCGCCTCCCGCTACTTCGCGACGATGAGCAAACGGGCGCGGCGCCCGGCCGCCGGCTCGCCCAAACGCCCGCCGGCCAGCCGCGCCGCTGCGGTCGGCTTCTTCGCGCTGCTGCCGATCGCCGTCGCGCTCGGCGTCGTCGTCGGCCGCAGCGACTCGGGTGGCAGCGACGAAGCGGCGCTGCTGCGGGCGCTGAAACAGAGCGAAGCGCAGGCGGCGACCGCGGCGGCGAGCAACACGACGGCGCAGCCAACCGCCAGCGCCGGCCAGCCGAACGCGAAAGCAAAAGCGAAAGGCAAAGGCGAAGCGAAAAAATCGAAAGCCGAGAAAAAACTGGAGAGCGAAGGCGGCAAAGTCGTCGCAGCAGACGGAGAACGGAGCCGTCCATCAGGTCACGGGCTACAAACCGACCAAGGCGAAGGAAGAACAAGACACCAAGCTGGTCGAAGAAAACCCCGAACAGGTCGGCGAAAACTACATCAAGGCGCAGCAGAATCTGCCCGATGTCGTCGTCGTCGGCGGCGAAGGCGGTGGCGGAGAAGAACAGTCGACGCCGGGGGTCGAACCGTGAAGCGCCCCGACCAACCCGACCCGAAGCCGGCCAAGCCCGCCGCCCCGAGCAAACGAGCCGAAGCCGGAGGAGAGCGCCGAGCTGCTCGCCCAGCGCGACCGCCTGCTGGAGAAGTTCACGGTCATGCAGGCCGATCTCGGCGGCGCCTTCTACGAGATGGCGATCCGCGACCACGTGCGGATGGACGTGCTGACCCGCAAGGCGGCTGAGCTGCAGCGGGTCGACGCCGAACTGCTGGCCCTCGAGCGGGTGCTCGAGCTGCAACGCGAGGACGCCGCCGGCCTCTGCCCAAGCTGCGGCGCCCCCTTCGCGCCCGGGGTCCGCTTCTGCGCCCAGTGCGGCAACCCGCTGGTCCCGATCGGGGAGCTGGGCGCCGCGCCGGCGCCGCGCTCACCGCAGGCACCGCCGCCGACCCACCCCAGTGAGTCGAAGCCGCCCGAGGTGCCGCGGTGAGGGGCTGGATCGCCACCCGCGTGCAAACGGCGATCGCCGCCGCTGCCTCGCTGACCGGCAAACGGTTCGGCCTGCTCGTCGCCTCCTCCCTGGTCGCCACCTCTGCGATCGTCGCTGCCGGGATGACCTCGAGCGGCAACGACCTGGGGCCGCTGGCGGCGTTGGTCGGCCGCAGCCTCGCCGCGCAGCGGGTCGCCGCCGAAGCGCCGGCCCCGGCACCCGAGCCGGAACCGGAACCGGTGTCCGAACTCGAATCCGAACCGGAAGCGGCGCCGGAACCGGTCGTCAGCGCGCCCGAAGCCGCGCCGCTCGAAGTCGCTCCTGAAGTCGTGCCGGAAGAAGCGGCACCCGAACCCGAACCGGAACCGGAAGAAGAAGAAGCCGCGCCGCCGGTCGAAGAAGACAAGCCCGAAGCCGGGGCGAATCAAGCACGTCTTCGTGATCTCGCTCGCCAGCCCCGGCTACGAAGCCGCCTTCGGCCCGGCCAACGTGCAGATGCCGTACCTCGCCGAAACGCTGCGGCCGCAAGGCGACTTGCTGAGCGGCTTCACGCTGCTGAGCGAAAGCTGGCTGGCGAACTCCTTCGCCTCGATCGCGGGACAGAAACCAACGCCGGACTCCGATGCGGACTGCCCCGAATACGAAGCCTGCGTCTTCCCGGTCGAAACGCTCTCCTATCGCCGACCAGCTGGCGACCGCCCAGTTCACCTGGCGCGGCTACTTCGAAGACATGGCCGACACCAGCGGCAAACCGGCCAGCTGTGTTCACCCGGAACCGGGCGCCGAAGAGACGCCGCCGCCCGGTGGCTACTCCCCGGTGCTCAACCCGTTCGTCTACTTCCACACCCTGCTCGACCTCGGCGATTGCGCGGCCAACGACGTGCCGCTGACCGAACTCGAGAAGGACCTGCGCAAGACGGAAAAGACGCCGAACTTCAGCTACATCTCGCCCAACCTCTGCAACGCCGGCGTCACCCCCGGCCAGTGCCCGGAAGGCGCGCCGGACGGTGCCGCGGCCGCCGACGCCTGGCTCTCGACCTGGGTCCCGAAAATCCTCAAATCGCCCGCCTACAAGGCCGACGGCCTGCTGATCGTCACCTTCGGCGCGGTCAACCCGGTCCCCAATCCGGACCCGGCCCAGCCGCCGACGCCACCGACCAGTCTCAAGACCGGGACGCTGCTCGTCTCGCCGTTCGTGACCCCGGGCGCGACCGACGCAGCGAGGTACGACCCCTACTCGCTGCTGGCCACGAACGAGGACCTCTTCGGGCTCCATCGCCTCGGCGAAGCCGAGGGCAAGAAGGTCAAGTCACTGGCGCCGCAGCTGCTGGCCGAAAACGGCGGCGACTGACCGCAACCGCCCGCTGTGGTTGTCCTTTCTTCGGGATAGTCGAAGAAAGGACAACCACGCGCCTGGCGGCGCTTTCTGACAGGCTTTTCGGATGAACGGACCAGCACAGGGCGAGCCGATCACGGCCGCCGGCATCGAGGATCTAAAAGCCGAACTCGCCGAGCTCGAAGGGCCGAAACGCCAGGAGATGGCGCGGCGGATCAAAGTCGCCCGCGACGAGGGCGACCTCAAGGAGAACGCCGAGTACCACGTCGCCAAAGAGGACCAGGCCCACATGGAGACGCGGATCAAGCGGCTCCAGGAACGGCTGCACAACGCGGTCGTGGTCGAGGTCGACGAGAGCCCTGGCGACGTCTTCGCCTTCGGTCGCTCGGCCGAAGTGCTGGACGAATCGAAAGGCGAGACCAACACCTGGACCCTGGTCGGTTCGACCGAGGCGAGCCTGACCGAAGGGCGGCTCTCGGCCGAGTCACCGATCGGCCGGGCGCTGATGGACACCCCGATCGGCAAGACGGTCAAGGTAGAGACGCCGAAAGGCGTCAAAGCCTTCAAGGTCCTGAAGCTGGTCGGCTAGCCCCTGCGCGGAGAGAGTCGCGGAAGGGGGACGGCGCGACGGGAGTGTCGCGCCGTCCCATCCTTCCACCGGAGTGCCCGTGCCGGCCCCAAGAGGGCGGGCACCCCGCGGCGCCATCGACCAGGGAGAAATCGAACGGCTGCCATCTGGCCGCTACCGGTGCCCTTACCGCTTCTGTCTTCTTGCGGCAGTCGTTTTGCACCAGCGGCTTGAAGCTGCGGATCTTGCCGTTGTGGGCGGTGAAGCGGACGATTGCCCGCCGCTTCGCCGCCTTCGAGCAGAGGTCTTCGCTGTTGACGAGCAAGCCCTTGCCGCCACCCCTCATTTCGAGGATGAACTTGCTCACCGGCGCGTCGGGGACGATTTCGAAGGTGTTGCGAATCCCTTTGTTTTTGCCGGAGTCGACTTTGCCGGCGAGCTCAACGTCGATCTGGCCGTTGAGGGCGGCGACGAGGTCCGGCAATTTGTGCGCGGAGGAGCGCAGGAAGACCGGGCCTTCGAGTGGATGTTCGAGCAGCGGGGTCCACGCTTTCGCGCGGCCGTAGATCGAGCCCGGCGGACAGGCCGCTCCGTGACCGGCGCCGTCGACGAACTGGGCCCGGGTGCAGATCGTCTTGATGTGGGCCTGTTCGAGGAACTCGGAGTGCGGCAGGTTGACCTGGGCACGAGCGATGTTCGCTTCGCCGGGCTTGGCCTGCAGCACGGCGCGGAAACGCGGTTTGGCGTTGCGGTTGGTCTTGCCGAAGACCCGCAGCGCCAGGCGGGGCTTGAACGGGAGACCCTCGCAGCCGCCCACCTCGAACCTGTTCGACAGCGGCGCCACCGCCCCGGTCGTCGAGATCAGGCTCCCGCTCACCGCCATCGCTTCACACCTGGTCGGGTTAAGGGTGAAGTCCCGGCGGTCGATTCGCACCTCGATCGAGCGAATGTCGAGCGGGATGTTCTTCAGCGCAACTGGGATCGGATCGCTCTTGACCGTCACCTGAGCCGTGACCGGGTCGACCTCGAGCGCCGAACGGACGACGACGTCGCCGAGGTCAAAGGGTCCCGCCACCGCGGGGGTGACGAACGCGAGACTGAGCGGCGCCCCCTTGTAGGGGCCGGCGAGGTAGGCCTTGCCGGTGACGTAGTAGGGGCTCGAACCGGCGCCGGCGCCGACCGTGACGCTGCCGACCTGCGACGCGGCCGGACAGGACGGCGACGCCTGCTCTTCAGTACCGGTCTTGGCAGCCGCTGCGGCGAGCGCCGAGTCCAGGCAGTAGGGAACGCCGGCGAGACGCCCGACCAGTCCCGGAGGCAGCGCGACGGCCAGCGAGGAGAATCGCTGCGAGCCGTCGGGACGGGCGATGGTCATGACGAACGGGCTGAAAGCACCAGCCAGCGGCGACTGAGAGCCCGCTTCGAAGCGAGGCGCGTTGGGCAGGTCACCGGCCTTCGTCGGGCAGTCCCCGCCGAGCGGCGAGCCGCTGATCACGTAGTCGTCGCGCGGCGTCGCAGCCGGGCCTGAAGCCGGCGCCGACCAAGGCGTCATTGAGGACGTCGTCGAGTAGGGACCGCAGGTCGCCGGGGTCTTCAGCGCCGCGCCGGGGCCACCGAAGAAGTCGAGGTTGAAGTCTCCGAAAGGCAGCTGCGGGTTTTGGGCGAACGTCGTCGTCAGCTGGCCGTTGGCGCCGATGTCGACGCGGCCGGCAAGCTTCACTTCTACCCCCGAGATCGGATCATCGACCGCGATGTAGATCGCCAACAGGCTGTCGAATGGGTTGTTGTAGGGCGTAGCGAGGTAGATCGCCCCCGGCAACGGGTGGTCGAGCAACGGCGTGACGATCTCAGCTTTGCCGATCTTGGCCGCGTTCGGACAGCTAGCGTCCTGCCCACTGTGCAGGCCGATCTGTGCCGGCGTGCAAGCGGCGAGGCCGTTGGCGCTCGACGGGTTGACCGTCAGTTCGGGCGGCAGCGTCACGACCGAGTCGCGCAGGTGCGCCTCGGCAAGGCCGTCGACCGTTTCCGGTTGCGGGATGTGCAGGTCGACGTGGAAGCCGGTCGGCGAATCGGCCACCCCGTTGGTCGGTCGCGCTTCGAGGCTCGGCTCGAATTTCAGGTTCTGGCAGCCTCCCATCGGGGCGATCGCCAACTGCGATTCGGCCGGGACGAACTCGCCGGGCCGACTCCAGGAGTCGCTCCAGACCGGAATCTCGAGCGGGTTCGAGGAGCATGAGGTCGGCATGCTGAGCAGCGGTTTGGCGGGGACCCCAGCAGGACAGCCGAGTTCGACGCCGTTCGATTCGCAGGTTCCCAGTGACTGCCGCTTTTCGTTGTGGGCTTCAGCCGCCGGCACACCCCAGATCGAGAGATCTACGCGCCGCACGGCATCGAACGAGGTGATTTCGCTGAACTTCGCCGTCAGGCCGTAGTCGCCGTCGGCGCGGACATGGAAGAACATCGGTATCCGTGCCTGTCCACCGACGATGAAGCCGAACTCGGCCGGCTGGCCGGGCGGGGGGTCGATGTTGTAGATCGGCGCGTACTGTTCGGCGGTGGAGGCACCGAAGAAAGCCAGGTAGGCGGCGCCGACCTGGGTCTCGGCGGGACATCCGGCGTTGACTGCGGACGTCTGGAACTGCTCCTGCGTGCAGCGCGGAACGTTCAGCGCGTTGCCGACCATCCCCGCGGGCAGTTCGACTTCGACATCCTTGGTGGCAGCGACCAACTGCGCGCAACCGGGACTGGCGGCGGTGGAGTTGCCCGCGGGCCCACATTCTTCGGCCGCATTGACGCTGGCGATGTTGGTAGCGAGGATGGTCGAGAAGGAGAAGGGGTGCGAACCGGCCTGGACCGCCGCCGTACCGTCTTCGGCGACCGCCTCGGCGAGGAGCTGGACGCCGTAGGGGACCCGCGTCGAGGCGTCGACGACCGGGGTCGACGTCGTCGTCGCCGCCGGCGACAGCGCGCCGCCGCCGACGATCGAGGCGGTGTTGACCAGTACACCGGCTGCGTTACCCGGGACTTCGACGTTGATCTTGGCGCTGACCCGATCGCCGATCGGCACCGGTTCTTCGGCCGTGCAAGTCACCGTCTGGGTACCGCTGCCCGTCACGTTGCAGGTCATCGGCACGCTGGTTCCGTACTGGACGATGCCCTTTACCCCGGAGACCCCGTTGACGGAAGTGACAACGAGGCCAGGCGGCAGGGTGTCTTCGAGCGTAATTTGGCCCGCGGAGGGGGCGCCACCGTCGTTGACGGCGACGACTTCGTAGAAATTATTGGTGTCGCCAGCGTGGAAGTAGGTCGGCGCCGCCTGGGTGATGATCTGCCAGCGGGCAGCGGGCGCCGCCGAGGCGGAAGTGACGCCGGTGGACGCGACGCAAGCGGCGGCAAGGGCAAGGAGGAGCGCGAGATTACGAAGTCTCATCGGCGCACCTCCCGGTCGGCGCCGGCTCCTCGCTGGTGACGCTTGCCGTGGTGCTGAGGTGGTGATGCTTGCGGTGGTGGCGCCGAACACAGTGCCCGTGCCGCCTGACCTTCCCCGCCCGGCAGCGTCGCGGCGGCTTACGGTGCACGTTGCCGGTCCCGTGGAACGAGGGCGTCGCGGCACCCTCCGGTACACCGGCCGAGCTTCCCGCCCCGCGACAGCCCTGGCCTTCACAGGGAGGCGCCGGCGGGGGTTCCGGTAGGCCACCTCCGACCCGGGCGTCATAGACGTCGGGCAGGTTGTCGCGATCGGAAGCCGCGAGCTGGTCGTAAGTGACGAAAAAGGCGTTGTTGCCCCCTACGTCGGCGTCGAGGAAGACCGCTTCCTGTTTCGAGGTCGGGCCGGAGAGCAGGCTCACGCAGCCCCCAGGGGTGACGCAACCGCCTTCCCCCGCCCGCTCGTACTCATAGACCTTGGCCTCGGTGTTGGTGGTCGGAACAGCGGCAACCAATGGGTCGGGCGAGGTGAAGAAGACTCGGCCGCCGCCTTCGCTAACCGCTCGCACCGCGTGGAAGGGCGAGCTCTGCGAGAACCCCTTCGCGCCCGGCCGCCGGACGCCACCGAGAAGGCCGGGTCCGACCGGCGGCGCGCCGCTGGGATTGCAGGAGGCACAGACCAGTTCGCCCGAGGCCGCGGAGTACGAGTAGACCTCCCGCTCCGGTTCGCCGGTGGCGGGGTTGATGTTGTCGTAGCCAGCGGGAAAGTTGGCGGTCGGCAGCGAGTTGAACGAGGTGAAGGCGAGGTGACTGCCCTCCGGCGTCACGTACGATTCGCGCATCACTGCGGCCGGGATCCAGTTTCCTTCGTCGGCCGTGCCTTCCGCGAGGGTGGCGATGAAAACCGGCGCGGCTCCGTCGTGCACCACGTACAGATTCGGTTTGCCCGCTTCACCTTTGCCGCCGTCCAGCTGGCCGCGGGCAACGAAATAGACGTAGGAGCCATCGGCAGAGGCATCGAGGACGCCGAGCACTTCGGCGCCGGCACCGGCCGAATCGACGGTCAGGTCGGTGAGTTTGCCGGTCCCGCCCCGCGAGTCGAATTCGTAGAGATCGACGCCTTCGTTGGCAGGACCGGTGTTGGAAGGAGTGGTCAGCTCGGCGGCGCTGCTGAAGAAGACGCGCAAGCCATCGCGCGAGGCCGCCCAAAAGGTGGCCGGCTGCGGCGCCGGATTGGCTGGCGTAGCGCCCGGCGCGGGAGCCGACAGCTCGATCGTCTGGTTGCCGATCCTCTGGTAGACCTGGGTCATCCCTCCCTGCCCTGCTTCTGGCGGAGTGCCTTCGTTGGATGCTGCTTGGAAGGTGACGCGACTGCCGTCGGCCGAGATCGCGTTGGCGACGCGTTTGCTCGCGGCGGCGCCGACGCTCGAGTAGAAGATGCTGCTGCCCGAGCCGGCGGTCGAGCCGGCGGGCGCGGGTTCGCCATTGGGGAGAACGCCGGCGAGGCTGACATGCCAGCTGCCGTTTTCGAAATCGCTCCGGTAGAGGGTTTCGAAGTCTTCGAAGTCGATGACGTTGGCACGCGCCTCATAGAGGACGTGGCGGAAGTCGGCGGAGGCACCGGCGAAGGTGACAAGGTCAACTATCTGCCAGCAGAGAACGCCGAATGAGGGCAGCGGGCATTCGTCAGGGAGCAACACCGGCGGAGGAACGTGGTTGACCCACGAGTAGGCGCCGCCGGCGGCGAGGAAGAGGTTGCTGGTGGTCGAAGGGGCGCCTTCGGCGAGCGACTGCAGGGAAACTTTTACGACGCCTTGGGAGAGGTCGGAAGAGAAATCGTAGGTGACCGGACTACCACCCGGCGGCGTCGGATCAGGATTCGGCGGCGCGACGCTGGTCGTCGCCCAACCGCTCTGGCTGCGGCGCGCGACGTAGCCGTTCGGGAGCGAACCACTGGCCGCGTCGGCGAAGACACCGAAGGCGAGATAGGCGAGGCCGTCGCCGTCGGGAGTCGCCTGGCTCGGGTAGCCGTCGTTGACACCCGCGTAACCGTTCTTCTCGGTTGGACTGACCTGCTCGTAGGCGCGGCAGTCGGGTAGGGCTGCGGAGGGGCGGCCGGCACGGAACACTTCGTTTGGGCACGTCACCGCCTGGGCCGCGGATGGAAGCGCCAGAACCGCGAGAAGCAGAACGACGCCAATTGCGCAGGTACAAGCTGCGTTCCTAGCCGCTCGCGGCTCCCGAATGCTCTTCAACGTTCCTCCCTGTTATTCCCTGTTGTTCCCTGTTCCCTATTCCTGCGACGAGATGGCGGACGCGAATCTCCGCGCCCGCCATCCCAACTTCAGTTACTGGTCGTCTATTTAACTTCGATAGTGCCGCCGACCAGTTCCATCAGGTTGTTGCCGGTGTAGGTTCCGGTGGTGCTTTCGCCACCGCACACACCGCCAGAGCCTTTCGATTTGATGCCGCTGACGTTGGTTTTCTCTTCGATTTTGCCCGAGGTGTTGACGTAGGTGATGGTTTTGAGCCCGCTCTGTGGGCTAACCGTCACCGAGCAGCCGGCCGCCGGGACGTTGATCGTGATGGTGTTCAGAACATTCACCGACCCGTTGGCGTTAAACAGGTATTTCGCTTCCGAGATTTCGACCCCAACAAAGCCAAATGCCGTGCAGCCCGAGTATTTGACGGCGACTTCCTGAGTTTCCTTTTCGAGTGGTGCAACCACCGTGCCCGAGCTTGCCGCGGTCGTGCAGGTGACGTTGCCGATGCCAGTGTTGAACACCTGGTTGGTGAGCGCTTTCCCACTGAGGGTGCCCGTGCCGCTCGCTTTGAACACTGCCGCCGAGGCGTTAGCCGCGGCAACCGCGCTGAAGGCGAGCACAGCGACTAGGGCGACGCCCCAGAATTTCTTACTCCTGATGCTCTTCATCGTTCTTGACTCTCCTTGGAATGTTGAGACGGCGGCGACGCCCGAGTCCGATCCCAGCCGAGGCCTCCGCCCTGATTTCTGAGCGGCGCTACCCTGCGCCGCAAGGAGAAGCCTGCCCTCGTCAATAATCAATTTCAAGTAATTGATCCGAACCTTTCCTGGTCACCGATCGGTGTAACGGTCAAGGCTTGTCTAAACGAAAAAGGCACGCTAAGCGACCCAAAAGGGGTACTCTGAAATCTCCAGCCGGTCCCTCGGGCTCGGCTTGGGGTGTTGGCCAGCGCCGGGGCGGCCGAGTCCGAATGCAGTGCCTCAGACGTCCCGGCGCCGGTTGCTGCGAGAAGCCAGCGCGGAGATCAGGCAGCCAACTCCTGCTCGACGCGAATCGCCTCGCGCGCTGGCTCCGGCCCGATCGCGGGAGCAAGAAACAGGTAGGTGAGCGTGCCCGCCAGATGCGGCAGGTCGCGGGCGCGACCACCGGCGACGGCCTGGTGGAGGATCCCCCAGACGGCGCCAATCGACGCTTCCGCCGCCAGCTCGGTCGGGCGCAGCTCGGGGGGCGCCGTGCGCTGGAAAAAGAGGGTCTGCCGCGCCATCAGGTCGTCCCGCCACCTGATCGTCTCGCGGCCGGGAACGAAGATCTCGACGAACGCTAGCTTCGCTAGGACGGGATCGTCGGCGATCCCGTTGCAGGTCGTGGTCAGCGTTCGGTAGATCCCCCGCGGCCAGGACTCCGCCGCGAGATGGGCCTCCTTCGCCCGCTCGAGAACCTCCTCGACCCGCATCTGGAGCGCTGCCATAAAGCAGTCGTAGACATCGTCGAAATACTCCTGGAAGCGCCGCTTCGAGACGCCAGCGGCGGCGCGAATGCGCGGCGCCGTCAGCTCCGCGTAGCCCTCTCTAACCGCCAGCCGGGTGGTCGCTGTGAGGATCATCGCCCGCTCGTCGTCGGGCTCGTCGCCGGCATTCGCTGGCAGTCGGCCGTTGCCGTTGAGAGCGACAGGCTGGGGCCTTGCCGCAAGGCCGCGAGTCGCGCCCGCGACGACTTCGGTCGCGGCGTCGCTCGGCAGCGATAGTGCCCAGCACATCAGCTCGTCGGCGTCGTCCGCGAGGCGTTGCTCCTGGCCGGCGAGCAGGCGCGCCCTGGCGATCCGGATCGCGCCGGCAACGATCGCCTTGACGATCAGCGGCGGCGGCTTGGCTCCGTCGCTGCCATCGAAGCTCTCGTCGACGAGCGTCTCGAAGAGCCCATTCGTATGGCTCATCCGCGCCAGACCGGCATCGCTCGCGAACGCCTCGATCAGTGCCAACCGCGCCGCCTTTGGTTTGCCCGCGATCTCCCTGGCGAAAGCGACGAATCCGGCCCGGGCCTGCTCCCGCCACTCGCGCTCGCGAGCGCGCGCCGCGAGAACTTCGCGTGCGGTGTGGCGGACGATCAGGTCATAGGTGGAGAGGAAGCAGTCGTCCTTGTCGCTGAAGTTCTCGTAGAAGGTGTGGGTCGAGACACCGGCAGCGCGGGCGATGCCGGTGACGGTAAGGGACGGGTAACCCCGCTCGGCGACCAGGTCGATCGTCGCGGCGTGCAGGCGTCCGCGCTGATGCTGGACGACCTCCTCGCCGGAGCGGCCGGGTCGCGGCTTCAGTTGTCGATATCTCGTCATCTCGCAGTCCGGCCCTGGCACGGAGCGCTCAACACCCTCCCCTAGCAGTGAGACCCCCGAGTCTAAATCTTTCGATCAGTTGCCTACCCGTTCGTACCGAAGAAATATCAGAGGCTTGCCGGCGGATCCGCTGCGCCGTTGACGCCGGGCCAGCCCGGACAATGAGCCGGTGCTACAGCTCCGCGCCTCGATCCCCGACCACCAGCGCGAGCACTTCGGCCGCCTGCTCGGCGACCACGAAGGCGTGCGGAGGGTGATGCGACAGCAGGACGATGCCGGGGCGGCTGAGGTCTTCGTCGCCGACGTCGAGCCGTCCGCCGCCGACCCCTTAGTCGAGGCGATCAAAGAGATGGGGATCGGCCTCGACGACTACGTCCTCACCAAGCTGGATGTGGTCGCCCCACTGCGCCACCCCGGCCGCGGAATGGGCGACACCGGCTTCGCCTGGGTCGAGATCGTCGGCCAGGCCCGGGCCAACTCGCGGCCGCTGGCCCGCTACCTGGCGCTGATCAACGTCGCCGCGGTAATCGCCGCGCTTGGCGTCATCACCGGCAGCTCGATCCTGGTCGTCGGCGGGATGGCGGTCAGCCCCGACCTGCTGCCAATCTGTGCCACCTGCGTCGGCCTCGTCAGCGGCCGTCGCACGCTGGCTCTCCGCTCCTTCGCCACGCTAACCCTCGGCCTCGGCTTGGTTGTCGTCACCGCCGCCGTCCTCAGCGCCCTGCTGAAAGTAACCGGCCTCCTCCCCGATGGCTTCCAGGTCGAGGACTCGGGCCTCAGCTCGTTCGCCCACACCGACTACTCGACGGTGCTGATCGCGCTCGCCGCCGGGGTCGCCGCAATGCTCGCCTTCGAGACCCGGACCAGCGCCGCGGTCGGCGTCGCGATCTCGGTGACGACGATGCCGGCCTCCGCCTACCTCGGCGTCGCGATCGGCGGCGGCGGCAGCGAGGAAGCGGCCGGGGCGCTGGTCGTGCTGCTCGTCAACGTCGCGCTGCTGATCACCTCCGGAACCGCGACGCTAATGATCCAGCGCTGGCTGCCAAACCGCACCGGGACCCCGGTGTAGCTCGAGGACTTAGACCGGCCGGGCCGGCTCGGTCTCGGCGGCGACCACGGGTGCCGCCTTCTCGTCGACGCTCGCCACCGACCACGGCGCCGGCGCCGGGCGCCGCTCGTCGTAGACCACCTCGGTCCCGGCGATGCGGTCGGCAAAGCCTTGGCGCGAGTTGCGGAAGAGGATGCCGAGGAAGGGCAGGCCGAGGAAGAAGATCGAGATCCCGATCCCGAACAAGCGGCCGATCGCGCGGCCGAGCGGCAGGCGGCCGCCGGCAAGGCGGACGCCGAGGAAGCGCATCCCGGGCGTCTGCCCAGCGAGCGTCCAGAAGCCGACGAAATAGGCACCGCTCAGCACCAGCCAGGTGAGCGAGCCGGCGGCGATCGCGAAGTTCGAGCCGCCGTCGGCGGAGCCGCCGAAGGCGTTGCCGACGAGGGTGACGAGGGCGGCAATCGCGGTGAAGCCGAGGTTGATGAAGACGACGTCGATCGCGAAGGCGAAGCCGCGGCTGACCGCGCCGGCGTGGTTGGTCGGCGCCTCGCGTCGCTTGCGGAAGACGATGCGTCGCACGATCCGCTCGAGCTCGTCATCGAAGCGCCGCGCCAGGCGTCCGACCGTGCGGCCGAGGTCGTCGAGCAGGCCGGCGCCCTGGGCACTGATCGCTGCCCGCAACTCGGGCGCGCCGGCGATCCGCTCGATCAGCTGCTGAGCCTCCTCGCTCGACAACAGCCGTCGCCAGACCTCGTCGACCAGCTCGGAGTCCATCGCCTCGAGGATCGCCCGCTTGACCGCGTCGGACTCGAGCGCGCCCTGCACCGCCTCCTCGACCATCGGCCCGCGCAGCAGCCTCGCCAGCGCCCGCTCGACCGCCTCGGACTCAATCGCGCCGACGATCGCTTCCTCAGCGGCAAGCTCCACCGTGCGGTCGATTCCAGTCGCCCGCCCGACACTCCGCGCTCCCCGCACGCCGACGCCGAGCAGCCGGGCAGAGAGCGGCAGGCCGCTGTCGCGGGGGCCCGCGCCGTTGACGCGTGCGCCGTTCAGGTTCGCCTGCTCGCCGTTCGCCGCTGCGTGCGGAGTCGAATCCTCCATCCCCTCGCGAGTATAGGTCGGTTGCGGCGCTCAGGCTGCGGATTCGGCGCCCGGGTCGAGCCGCTCCAAGAGGCGGTCGATCAGCGGCGCCTGGCCGGCGAGAATCTTGCTCCGTGCCGCCTCCGGAGTGAACCACCCGGCGCGATCCACCTCGGGGAAGCTCGCCTGCGTGTCGGATCGCGGCGGCCATTCCATCTCAAACGAGATGCTCTGCAGCTGCTCGGGGTCGAAGTCGCCCTCGGCGGCCCAGGCCTCGACCACCTTGCCGGCCCGCTGGCGCACCGAGCCGAGCTCGATCAGCGACTCGGGGTCGAACTCGGGCGCCGGCCCGAGCTCCTCGCCGAGCTCGCGCAGCGCCGCCGCGACCGCTTGCTCGCCCGGCTCGATTTCGCCCTTCGGGATCGACCAGGCGCCCTCGTCGCGGCGCTTCCAGAACGGCCCGCCCGGATGGACGAGGAGAACTTCGACGCCGTCGCCGCCACGGCGGAAGAGGAGGATGCCGGCGCTGTGTTTCGTCGCCACGACCGCAACTTAGCTGGACGGCGGCTGGACGAGGCAATCGATCGCGGGGGCGAGGACCGCGGCGACTTCGTCGCGCTCGGCCGCGGCCAGCTTCTCGAGGGTGCCGTTGGTGCGGGTCATCGCGACGCCGACGGCGATCGCAACCAGCAGCTCGGCACGCAGCTCGGCGTCGGCGCCAAGCTGGCGGCCGTCAAGCTCAGGGCCGAGCTGGCGGCGCAGCCATTCGGCGATCACGGTCGCGACCTGCTGCCGCATCTCCTCGCTCAGCCCGAGGCTGGTCAGGGCGCGGCTGATCGGGTTGTGGCCGTAGTCGTCCCAGCGCTCAAGCAGGTAGGGGACGACCGTCTCCAGGTCGACCTCGTCCTCCTCCTCGGCAACTTTGGCGATCGAGACGAGAAAGAGCCCTTCCTTGGAGTCGAAGTAGCGGGCGATCAGCGCCGGGTCGACGCCGGCCCGCTCGCCGATCTCGCGGGTCGTCGCGCCCTCGTAGCCGAGCTCGTCGAAGACCTCCCTGGCGGCTTGCAGGAGCGCCGCCCGGGAGGCGTCGGAATCCCGCGAACGCCGCGTGGTATCTTTGTCAACGGTTGATGACATCGTCTGCTGACAGTATCACTAAGAATAGGTGTCCATCCGGAATCCCGCGTGTACGGCTGGCGAGTGCCGCACCGAGTCGGGGTAGGACGCAGGGAGGCCGAATGGCAGAGCCATTTGGCCGACCGAGGACGACGCCCCGCGAAGTGTGTGCGGTGCCGCCAGGCATGCGCGGGGGATTCCGGATGGACACCAAGCTCCGGCTGGGAACCGACGCGTAATGGGCTGCTACCACAAGATCCTCGTCGCACTCGATGGCTCCGCCGACGCCGAGTCAGCGCTGATGCATGCGATCTCGCTGGCCCGCGACCAGCACGCCCGAATCACCCTGCTGACGGTCGGCCCCTCGGTCAACCGCAGCGCCGCGGTCGGCACCGCGCCGCCCCCCGACCTGCTCGACGTCCACCAGGAAGTTCTGCGCGAATCCACCGCGCTGATCCCCCGCGACATCGGCATCACCACTCGGCTCGAGCGCGGCGAGGCCGCAGCGACGATCCTCCGCATCGCTCGCGAGGAGGAATCCGACCTGATCGTGATGGGCTCCCATGGGCACAGCCGCATCCACCGCGCCCTGCTCGGCTCGATCTCCGAGAAAGTCCTCGCCCAGAGCGAGATTCCGGTGCTGCTGATGCGCGGCAACGGCTGCGCCGACCCTCCGGTGCCAATCGAGGAGCCGGCGCAGGCCGAGGCCACGAGCAGCTAAGACGAGCGGCGGCACCCCCGGAAAGGGGGAGGTTGTCCGCCTTTAGGTTTCGGGTAGTTCAAATTTGGTATTGAGGGTGAAGTACATCCCAGAGGGGGCGGTGGTACGCGACTGCGCGGGAACGGAATCAGGGGGGATGACGAGCACTACTGAGACGAGCGGTGGGCCTACGGGCGATCGGCGCGGGCCGCCGGCTCGCTTCCGCAAGCTGAAGCCGCGTCCCGGCCAGTCGGGCAACGGCGTCGCCGAGCATCAGCGCGCCCGCATCCACGCAGCGACGATCGAGCTCGCCTACGAAGACGGCTACTCGGGCCTCACCGTCACCGGGATCGCGCGAGCGGCCGGGGTCTCCAACCGCACCTTCTACGAGAATTTCAGCGACAAGGACGACTGCTTCCTGGCCACTTACGAGCTGATCGTCCGCCACACCGTCCGAGAAATCCTCGCCGCGCGGCAGAGCGGAGGAGACTGGCGAGCCAAGCTGCGAGCGGGGTTTCTCGTCTTTGCGCATGAGGTCGCCGAGAATCCAAAGGCCGCCCACCTGGCTCTGGTCGAGGCGTTCTCATTGCGTCCCGCCTTCGAGCGAATGCGGCATACCTTCGGCCTCTTCGAGGCCCTCGTCGCCGACAGCCTCACCGGTAGCAGCGGCGGAGTCGAGCTGGCACCGGACGTGACCAAGGCGATCGTCGCGGGTGGCCGCCGCGTCGCCGTCGCGCGCCTCCTCGAGGGCAAGACAGAGAAGCTCCTCGAAGATGCGGACGGGCTGATGCAGTGGGCGCTGTCGCTGTGCAGCGAGAAGGCAAAAGAGGTCTCGCCCGGCTCCCCCCCATGCGCACCGGTGCTGCTTGCGCCACCGCTCACCAACAGCAACCACCGGAAGGTCCGACCCGGCGACCCGCGGCTCGGAGACGAACGGGTGATGATTCTCACCGCGGTCGCCGAGCTCGCGGCGGCGGAGGGCTACGCAGAGCTGACGGTGCCGCGCATCCGCGCCGCCGCCGGCATCTCGCGCCGCCGCTTCGACGAGCACTTCGAGGGTGTCACCGACTCCTTCCTGGCGGCACTCGAGATGCTCATCGAGCCCGTCCGCGCCGAGGCGGGAAACACTTACCTGAGCGTTGGCGCTTGGCCGAACGGGGTCCTTCGCACGGTCGAGACGGTTTGCCGGGAGATCGCGATGGACCCGCTGCTGGTCAGGCTGGCGTTCTTCGAGCTCTACGTCCCCGGCCGCGAAACGGTCAGCTGGCGGTCGGATCTGATCGCCGATCTCAGCTCCGCCCTACGCGCCAGCGCCCCGGTCGAACAGCGTCCGAGCGAGCTGGCCGCCGAAGCCTCGATCGCCGCGGCCTGGGCTGCGCTCCACGAATACGCCGTCGCCGGCCGCTCGGCCGACTTGCCGCGGGCCGCAGGAACGATCTCGTATCTGCTCCTCGCGCCCGCGATCGGTGCCGAGGCGGCGGCTAAGGTGATCCGAGCCATGCCTGAGACCAGCGGACGCGAAGACCTTCGGGCTCGTGGTTGCGCCAAACAATTGACATCGGAAGGAGCCTGGACCACATAGAAACCAACCGGCACCGGGGCGTCTGAGGCACTGCAATCGGACTCGGGCGACCCGGCGCCGGCCAACACCCCAAAGCCGAACCCAAAGGCCGGGCAGGAGCATCGGCAGATTAACCTCTCCCTTGGCCCCCGCGCAAGCCCGCGGGCGTTTGTGAACCTCTACACCGATCGGTGACCAGGAAAGCCTGCGAGCAAGTTATTGCGTCGGTGCCAGGCCAACGCCACTCTTGCAACGTGGTGCCGGGACGCGCCACGAGACCAGGCGGCAGACGCGACTGATTGGACTCGGGCGTGGCTGACGCCCCAACATTCCAAGGAGAGTCAAGATGAAACACCGACGGGACCTCAAGATTTGGGGGCTGGCACTTATTGCCGTCTTCGCCTTCAGCGCCGTGGCCGTCGCCAACGCCTCGGCGGCGACGTTCACAACAAGCGGGACCGGTGAAATCAAAGGTAGTCAGACCGGTCAGCAGGTGCTCACGACCGGCGCCGGAAATGTCACTTGCACGCAAGCGGCGGCTTCGGGCCCGGTGACACCACTAGAATCAAACGACCTGGAGCTCACCGTCAAATACTCCGGCTGCACGGCGTTCGGCTTCGCGAGCGCCACGGTTTCGTCGGTGACATTACTGCTGCACGCCAACGGTGCAGTGGACATTCTCAACACGGTCACGATCGGCGTTTCGGCTGCCGGCTGCTCAGTGAGCATCGCGCCGCAGAACGGACTGAAATCCGTGACCTACGGCAACACATCCGGCAAACTCGATGTGTGGTTCTCGGTCGAAGGGATCAAATCGAAAGGCAGCGGCGGCTTGTGCGGTGGTGAAAGCACCACCGGCTCCTTAATGGGCCACCTTTTAATCGAAAAGGTCGGCGGCACGATCGAATGGGATCCGTGAACCTTGCTTCTAGGTTCCACCCATAGCTGATGTTCCCGCACTGACAAGACGGCCGCCGTCCCTGCCTCCCCCTGGCAGACGGCGCCAAGCGGTTGCGTGGGCCGGCGCGGGTTCCCTGTCCCGCACCGGTCCCGCTTCCGCAGCCGGCGGTACGAGCGCCTAGCCGCCCAGCCGGAACGCGACCAAGGCCGGTTCTTGTCCTTCGGCCGCTGGCAGGCCGGCCGGGGCAAGCAGCGTGTCGCCGCTGATCGCGAGGCCGGTGTTGGAGCCGGCGGGCAGGCTCGCCGCCCAGACTTCGCCGCCGCTATCCGCGTCGAGTCCGCTGACCGTCCCTTCGGGGCTGGCGATGAAAACCATGTCGTTGACCGCGACCGGCGACCCGTACATCGGCACCGCCGTCTTCACTTTCCATTTGACCTTGCCGGTGGCGATATCGAGCGCGACCAGTTCGCCGGTCGCTTCCGGGCCTTCGCCCAGCTGGGTTCCCGATTCGACCGTCAGCGGGTGGTTGACGATCGGGACGAACAGCGTCGTCTCGTTCGACGCCAGCGGCGAGATCACGCCGCCGAGCGTCCCCGGGTAGACCGTCCCCGTCTTGATCTTCTCCTCTTCGCCGCGCATCGCCAGCAGCCCGTCTTCATCGTGGCCGTTGTGTTCGCCGACGGCGGTCTTCCAGACCGGCTTGCCGGTCGCCGCGTCGACGGCGACCACGAAGCCCGACTTGCCGGAGCCGATCGCCAACTCCTTGCCACCGGCGCTGGCCAGGATCGGCGGGTTCTGGAAGTCCCAGTCGTAGACGTCGTGCGGAGTCTGCTGGTAGTACCAATCGAGCTTGCCGGTCCGCTCGTCGAGCTTGACGATCGAGTTGCTGTAGAGGTTCGGGCCGGGGCGGCTCGAACCCCACGGTTTGTTGCCCGCCCCGGGGAACGGCGCCGGGTTGCCGACCCCGAAGTAGATGCCGCCTTCGCCGTCAAAGGAGGGCGGGTACCAGAGGCCGCCGCCGGCGTTCAGCGCCTTGTTCCCCCAGAGCGATTTCGGCACCGTGTCGAAGTGCCACACTTTCTTGCCGGTTTCGGCGTCGAGCGCCCACAGAGTCCCCACCCCGCCCGCCGGGTATTCGGAGCGCACATTGGTCGGCACGGTTGAGACGTAGACCAGCCCTTCGTGGTAGCCAGGCGCCATGTCCATCGCTTCGATATTGCCGTCGGCGAGCGTCACCGACCACAGCTCTTCGCCGCTTTCGCGATCGAGCGCGAAGGCTTTGGTCGGGGTCGCCCCGAACACCGCTTCGCCACCGACGGTGACGCCGTTCGGGCCCTGGTCGGGTTCGGCGTAGTTCTTGGTCCAGAGCACTTTGCCGCTGCTGATTTCGACCGCCTGCACATTCGATTCCAAGTCCTGGACGTAGGCGATGTCGCCAGCGACCGCCGGGGTCGCCGAGATCGCGCCGTAGGAGCTCTGCGCAGTCAGTGGTAGCGACCAGGCTTCTTTCAGCGTGCTCGCGTTCGAGCTTTCGATTTCGCCTTCGGCGTGGCGGCTGTTGGCAAGGTCGACGCCCGGATAGGCGTCGCCTGAGTCCGAGCTGGAGGTCGAGCCGCCGTCGCCCTTGCCGCTGGCCTGATCATCGCCCCCGCCCCCGCATCCCGATGCGAACGCCAAGACCAGCACGATCGCGATCGCCCCCACCGCGTGGATCAGCCGCATATCTCCTCCGATTCTCGTTTTCACTGCGATTCCGCAGCCACCGCAAGACGTTCTCCCGCCAACTCGGGCAGCAGCGGTTGCAGCACCCGGTTGGCGGTCAACCCGAGGCAGCCGAGGTTGGCGAAACCCGGTCCCTGGCTGAGCCCGGCGAGGCCGGGGATGTGGAGCCGCGGCGAGAGCCCGCGCAGCTCCAGTGCCCGGCCGATCGGCACTTCGGTGCCGGGCGGGGTGTCCCAGACCTGCCCCGCCTCGCGCTCGACCACGGCCCGGACCTCGTCGGAGAAGAGGCAGCGCAGTTGCCCCAGCAGGTCGAAGCCGGTGCAGTTGACGAGGTAGTCGAACTCGGCCGCGGCCACCCCCTCGGGCGCCTCGTACTCGAGCACCACCGCCTCACCGCCGCGGGCGACGCTCGCGTGCAGGGCGCGGCCGAGCTCGAAGGACGTCCGCTTGTCGCCGCCTACCGTGGCGATGATCCCACCGTCGAAAACGCCGCGGTCGGCGTGCTTGACGAAGTCGCGCCGGGCCTGCTGGTCGAGCCGGTCCCAGGAGACGACGTCGGGGTCGGCGAAGACGCGGTTCTCGAGAAAGCTGTCACCGCGGCTCATCGGCAGCATCGGGGTGAAAACGGTGATCCGGGCGTGGGGCCGGAGGGCGCGCAGCAGGACGAGGGCGCTAAGGGCGCTCTCGCCGCCGCCGAGGATCGCGATCTCGGTCTCCTCCTCGTCCGGGATGCGGGCAAACTCGGAGCGGTAGCCGTCGCAGTGGAAGATCCGCGCCCCCGCCTCGGGGTCGTGCGGCAGGGCGCGGTGGACGCCGGGCCCGGTCAGCAGCAGGGCGCCGCTGACGTGGCGCTCGGGATCGGCTGGGTCGCCACGCTCACTGACGGCGATCGACCAGCGTTCTGGGTCATCCTCGATCGTCACCGCCTCGACCCGGCCGCTCAGCAGCCTCACTCCCTCGGTGGCGCGGGAGAGGACCCAGCTCAGGTAGGTCCCATAGTCGCGATGGCGGACCGAAGGCGCGCCGGTGTTGACCCAGCCGGCGTACTCGCCGCGTTCGGTCGCGTGGCGCTGCCAGCTGAACGGCAACAGCGCCGCGTCGATCGCGTCTCCCCAGTTGGCGCCGAACTGCTTGTAGCTCTGGTACGGGAAGCCGACGTCCTTGATCGGCGGGATCGCCAGCGGCTCCTCGCCCGAGGTCATCCCGTTGCGGCCCAGCCAGGAGGCGGCCGGCTCGGTCTTCTCGATAATCGTCACCGTCAGCGAGCCGAGCCCGAGCTGGTTGATGACGTGGACCTTGGCGGCGATCGCCGCCGCCTTGGCGCCGGCGCCGACGATCAACAGGTCGGCTTCGGCCGGGGCCACCTCGCTCTGCGTCACCGTGCTAGCCATGACTTTCGCACTCCGCTCCCGGCGCGACGAACCAGAGATGCACGCTTGGTCGCTCCGCGCTCATAGGACCGGCTCGGCGACCATTGGCTCGGCGATCACCAAACCCCGGTTGGCGGGTGCGAAGGCGATCGCGGATTTCTTCACCGCCTCGCCGCGCCGCTCGGCAGGCTGCAGACGGACGCTGGTGAGAACGGTGCGAATCACCCGCTTCATCTCCATTTCGGCGTAGGAGGCGGCGAGGCAGCGGCGGGTGCCCCCACCGAACGGAATCCACGTGTACGTACCGGGTGGGCTGGCGAGGAAGCGCTCGGGAAGGAAGCGGCGTGGCTCCGGGTAGGTCGCCGGATCGTTGTGGACGAGGTGGATACAGGGAGCGACAGTCGTCCCCGCCGGCAACACGCGGCCGGCCAACCTCATCGGCTGCAGCAAGCGCCGCACCACCACCGGCACCGGCGGCCGCAACCGCAGCGTCTCCTTGATCACCGCGTCGAGGTAAGCGTCGTCTCCCCCAGCCTGCACCTCTTCGCAGGTCCGCTCGAGCACCTCCGGGTTGCGCAGCAGCCGCTCGAAGGCCCAGGCCAGCGTGCTCGAGGTCGGGCCGTCGGAGAGCAGCGTCACCAGTTCGTCGCGCAGGTCGCGCTCGCTCATCGGCGACCCGTCCTCATAGCGGGCCTGGACCAGCATCGAGACGACGTCGTGCGGCGGCTCGTCACCCCGCTGGGCGGCGCGGCGGCGGCGCGCCTCCGCGAGCACCGCCTCCTCGACCGGCCGCATCGCCTTGCGATAGCCCCGGCTGCGAGTCATCGCGCCGGGCCCGAAGGCGGCGAGCAGGGCGAGGTTGCGGGGGCTGTTGAGCCAGACGGTGAGCCGGCTAAGGCGCTCGCGGAGGCCGTCGAGGCGGCGGTTCTCCTCCGGGCCGAAGACCGCCCGCATCACCACCTCCTGGGTGATCTCCTGCATCCGCGGCCAGAGCTCGAAGGGCTCGCCGACTGGCCAGCGGTCGACTTCGCGCCGCGCCACCGCGACCATCATCTCGGCGTCGGCCTGGATCGCGCTGCCATGGAACGAGGGCAGCATCAGCTTGCGCCGCTGCAGGTGCTCGGGTTCTTCCATCAGCATCACCGAGCGGGGACCGAGCACCGGCCCCAGCAGCGGATTGGCGACGTCGACGCCGACCGCGTCGCCGCCGGTGAAGACGGCTTTGACGTCGGCGGGGTCGCTGAGGATCACCCAGTCGCCCCAGTGCATGATCCGCAGCGTGAAGGCGTTGCCGTAGCGCTCGCGGCAGCGCTCCAGATAAGGCAGCGGGCGCTGCGTCCAGGCGACCGCCTGCAACGCCCGCGGTGACCGCGGGCCGGGTGGGAGCGTCACGCTGCCCGCCTCCCCGGCGCCGCGTCGCGGCGCTGCTGCTCCAGCCGCTCCATTAGCTCGTCCTCCTCGCGGCAGGTGGCGGCGATCAGCAGGTCGAAGAGGTCGCCGCTGAAGTCGGCCGGCAGGTTCACCTGGGCGCCGCGGTCGAGGTAGCGCTGACGGACGATCTGCACCCGGCCCGGCTGCATCATCGGGATCTCGTGCTCGCTCTTGTAGACGGCGACTTCGCGGCAGATCTGGAAGCGCTCGCCGAGCAGCCGCGCGATCTCGTCATCGATCACGTCAAGCCGCTCGCGGAACGGCTGCAGTCCGCCTCCGTCAGCGCTCATCACTCCTCCCCTCGATCGCCGAGCAGGCCGGTGACGAAGGCGTGGGCGCAGGCGGCGAGCGTATCGACTGCGTAGCCGCCCTCCTGGACGACGCAGATCGGCCGGTCGCTGGCGGCGAGCAGAGCGCCGATCCGCTCGAAGATGTCCGGCTCTAGCGACCAGCTGCCATGGGGATCGCCGCGCACCGTGTCGTAGCCGAGCGAGACGACCAGCGCCGCCACGCCCGGCGCCAGATTCTCGACCGAGGCGGCAACCTCGGCGATGTAGGCGTCGGCGTCGGGGGCGACCCCGAAAGCGAGGGCGCGTTCGCCGGCCAGCCGCGGCAGCGCGGTTCCGGCTGCGACGTTGGTCACCGGCGCCGCGTGCAGCGAGTGCAGGGTCGCGCTGGGGCCGTCGCCGTTGCGCTCCGGGAGGCGCTCGAGCAGCGCCGAAGTGCCGTTCGGGTAGTGGAGGTCGAGGTCGAGGACACCGACCGGAGCGACGCCGCCGTCGAGCAGCGTCCGCACTGCCGCCGTGGCGTTGTTGAGATAGCAGTAGCCAGCGTGGAAGTCGGGGCCCGCGTGGTGGCCCGGCGGGCGGCAGAGGGCATAGGTGAACTCGGCCCCGGCAAGCGTCCGCTGGGCGGCGCTGATCGCCGTCCGCACCCCCTCACGGGCGGTGGCGACCAGGCCGGCGTTGACGGGAATGTCGGGCTCGAGGCCGGGCGGCGCGAACTCGGGCATCACCACCGGCTCTTCGCTCTCGAGCCGGTAGAGGGCACCGAGGTAGTGCTCCTCGTGCATCGCGCCGAGGGTGCGCTCGACCGTCGCGTCGGCGGCGTCGGCATCGAGGGCGCGGACGCCAGCGTGGCGGGCGAGACCAGTACGCAGGGCGACCAGCCGCGCGTCGCTGTCGTGACCGGGAAGGCGCTCCTCGCCTTCCCGCACCCAAAGCGAAGCACCAACCCCATCGCGCTGCCGCCGCTGCTCGATCATCACCAGCTCGCTCACGCCGAGTCCCCAGCCGGCGTGGTCGTCCTTTGGTCCGCAATCCCGTGCGTGCTCGTCCTTTGATCCGCTATCCGGGCCGAAGGACGACCGCTCTCGGTGTCGAGGAGGAGGCGCATGCGGGGACCGAGGTGCTCGAAGCCGGCGCCGCGGTAGAAGGCCTCGGTCTGCTCGAGGGCGGCGAAGTCCTCGCGCGGCAGCCCAACCTCGAGGCGGGCCACACCCCGCTCCCGGGCGCGGGCAGAGAGCGCAATGATCAGCTCGGCGCCGATCCCGCGGCTGCGCCACTCGGGGTCGACCCAGAGGTCCTGGATCGTCGCGTAGGGGCCGGGGACGTGGATTGCGCGCTGCCAGGAGGCGGCGAGGACGCCGACGATCGCGCCGTCCTCCTCGGCGACGAGCAGCTCGCCAACGCCGTCGTCGTCGAGCAGCGCCGCCACCTCGGACTCGAGCGCGGCGCGCTCCGGCCGCCGCCCGCCGAGCTCCTCGAGCAGCGCCTCGACCGCAGCCGCCACCGCCGCCGCATCCCCCGCCTGCGCGGGCCGCACGCTCACGCCGCCCCCGCTTCCGCGAGGTTGCCTTTCGACCCGGATAGCGGGTCAAAAGGCAACCTCGGCGGGACGGGGGCGGCGTCGGGCTCGAGCTCGACCGACCAGGCCGCGCCCTGCTCGCCGGAGCCGGTGACGGTTTCGGCGATCGCCGCCATCGGCGCCCGCGCCTTCAGCAGGATCTCGTCGAACTCCTCCTCGACGTCCGACTGCATGACGATCGCGCCGCCGGCGCCGATCGTCGTCCGTCCCGGCCGCATCACGATCGTCCGGATCACGATCGAGAGGTCGGTGGCGCCGTCGAGCCCGAAGTAGCCGATCGCGCCCGAATAGACGCCGCGCGCCTCGGCCTCGAGGTCGTCGATGATCTCCATCGTCCGCTCCTTCGGGGCGCCGGTCATCGAGCCGCCTGGGAAGCAGGCGCGGACGCATTCGGCGGCGGATCGGTGGCGCTCGAGCCGGCCGGTGATCGTCGAGACGACCTGGTGCACGGTGGCGTAGGGCTCGACCACCATCAGGTCGGGGACGCGGACGCTGTCGACCTCGCAGACCCGGCCGAGGTCGTTGCGCAGCAGGTCGACGATCATCAGGTGCTCGGCGCGGGTCTTTTCGTCCTCGGCCAGCTCGACGCGGCGAGCCTCGTCAACCGCCTTGTCCTCGGCCCGCGCGATCGTCCCCTTGATCGGGCGCGCCTGCACGGTGCGGTCGCGGTCGACCGAGAGGAAGCGCTCCGGCGAGGAGCTGACGATCGCGCGGTCGCCGAAGCGCAGGAAGGCCGCGAACGGCCCCGGGTTGGCGCGGCGCAGGTGGCGGTAGAGGGCGAAGGGATCGGGGCTGGCGTCGGTCGAGATCTGATCGGTGAGGCAGACCTCGTAGGACTCGCCGGCGGCCAGTTCTGCCTGGCTGCGGGCGATGTCGGCGAGGTAGCGCTCGCGGCCGCGGCCGCAGCGGAAGGAGACGTGGGCGCCGGGGTCCTCGGGCGGCGCCAGCGGCTCCTCCGGCGGTGGTGACGCGATCCACTCTGCGACCAGCTCACAAGTCTCCTCGAACCAGCGCTCGGCCTCCGGGTCCTCCTCGCGAGCGAGCGCCAGCACGTGGCTGCGGCGGCTGGCGTGGTCGATCGCGATCACCCGGGTGGCGAGCATCAGCATCGCGTCGGGGAGGTCGGAGCGGTGCAGGTTGACGGCGCCGCAGTCGGCCTTCAGCTCGTAGCCGAGGTAACCGACGTAGCCGCCGATCAGTCCGCGGGCGATCTCGGGCGGGGCGTCGATCTGGTTGCGCGCGAGCTCGCGATCGAGCAGGTCGAAGATCGAGCCGCGCTCCTCGAGGTCACGGCCGCCGCGGCGGACCAGCGTCCGCTTCTCTTCGACGTCGTATTCGAGCAGCGCCCGGTCCCGGCCGGCGCTGGTCCCCAGATAGGAGGCCTGGGCGAGCCAGGTCGGGGCGTCGGCGCTGTCGAGCCAGAACGAGCTCTCGGCGCCGGCGAAGAGCCGTTCGTACAGCTGCTCCGCCGGCGCCTCCCCATCGATCGTCCTTGCCATCAGCCGCAGGCGCCCACCAGCCCTGGGAGTCGACAGGTCAGAGGCCGGCGGCTTGCGCCGCTGCTCCTCCTCCCGCCGCCGGTGGACGGTCCTGCGACCGCGGCTTGCGTGGAAGTCGCTTGCCAGTGCGTAGAAGTTCTCGGCGATCGCGCGCCCGTGCTCGGTGGCGATCGACTCGGGGTGGAACTGGACCCCCCACATCGGCCGCTCGTGGTGTTCGATCCCCATCACCACGCCGTCGTCGGACCAGGCGGTCTCGTGCCCCTGCGGTCCCATCGGGCTGGTGATCGCCAGCGAGTGGTAGCGGACGACCGAGAAATCCTGCGGCAGGCCCTCGAAGAGGCCGGTGCCGTCGTGGCGGACGCGGCTGAGGCGGCCGTGCATCGCCATCGGCGCCCGATCGACGCCGCCGCGCAGCAGGTTGGCGATTCCCTGGTGCCCAAGGCAGATCCCCAGCACCGGGATCTCGCTGTAGCGGAGGATGTCGCGGCAGACGCCGAAGTCGTGCCAGCGTTCGGGGCGACCGGGGCCGGGCGAGAGGACGATCGCGTCGAAGTCCGAGCGCGAGAGAACCTTCCAGGAGACCGCGTCGTTGTTGACGACGACCGGCTCCTCACCGCAGGCCGCCGCCAGCAGGTGGAAGACGTTGTAGCTGTAGGAGTCGTGGTTGTCGATCAGCAGCGTCCTCATCGCGGCCCCTCCAGTCCCAGCCCGGCGCGGCCCTGGGCTAGCACCGCGTCGACGATCGCCGCCACCTCGGGTGGCCGCTCGGCGCCGCGGTACCAGCGGCCGAAGTGCGAGAGGAAGCGCGCCAGCTGCAAGGTGTCGAAGTCGTCCGGGACGGCGCCGAGGTGGCGGCGGTACATCTGCGACTGGACGACGGCGAAGCGGTAGCTCGGGTCGGTGGCGGCGGCGTCGCCGAGCGGCGCTGCGCTCGGCCGGTGCGCTTCAGCCAGCGCAAGGTCCCAGCCGAGGCTGTCCTTGTCGGCGCGCAACAGCTTCTCCGGCTCGAATTCGACCTGTTTGCTCGTCGGCTGCAGGAGGAAGAAACCGAGCGCGATCTGGGCCGGCAGCGCCTCCGGGTCGGGATGCTCGCGCAGCGTCTTGCGGTGGGCGGGATCGCGGACCTGCTCGGCCAGCCACTCGTCGAGATCGTCGATCAAGAGCGCCCCCTCCTTGCTCGAGCTGATCGATTCGCGGCCGCGGGCGACCATCCCGTGGAAGACGTCGTGGGTTGGCGGGCCGCCGCCGCGGGCCGAGCTGTTGCCGTTGCCGTTCTCGATCCCCAGTGCGTCGATCAGCTGGCGGCGGCAGGTGACGTGGGAGACCCACTCGTTGCCGCAGACCTGCAGCGAGATCACGTCGTCGAGCTCGGGCGCCGCGGCCCAGTAGGCGAGCGCCCGCATGTGCTGGGTCGGCAGGCCGTCGGCGCGGACCAGCGGCATCTCTTCGAGCTCCTCGCGCTCGGTCTCGTACATCACCATCTCGTCGCCGTAGCGGCGGGTCAGGGTGCCGGCGGCGAGACCGCGGTTGGTGTACTCGAGCACCTCGGGCAGGTAGTCGGACTCGAAGATCACCTCGTCGAAGCGGACGCCGAGGCGAGCCAGCGTCTTCCGCTGGCCTGAGATCACCCAAGCGCGCGTCTTCGTCCACAGTTCGAGCGCATCCTGGTCACCGTGCAGGACCCGGCCCATCAGCTCGTCGGCCTTGTCGTTGTAGAGCGAGGCCTCGCGGGCGACCGAGTCCTCGGCGCCGTCGTCTTCGCCACCGTTCTGGCGGCTCGACTTGACGTAGTCGGCGTAGCAGCCTCCGACGAAGTGGTCTGACTTCTCGTCGCCGTCGGGGCCGCGTGGCTGCTCACGGCCGCTACTGACAACGCCGGCCATCGCCTCGCCCATACTGCGGCCGACGTCGCAGATCAGGCTGCGGTGCTCGACCCTGGCGCCGGCCTGGGCGAGCGCCGCCCCGATCGCGTTGCCGATCGCCAGGTTGCGGAGGTGGCCGATGTGTAGGGCCTTGGTGGTGTTGGCGCCCCAGAAGTAGATGGCGTACGAGTGGTCGGCGACGAGGTCGGCGAGCTCTGCCGCCTCCGAGCCGGTCGCGGTTGCCTCGCCCGTCGCCTCGATCCACTCGTCGTCGAGCCGCAGCCGGACCTGGTCCCCCTCTCGCTGCACCTCGGCGACCGCAGGCAAGGCGGCGATCCGCTCGAGCTCGGCGAGCGAGTCCTGGTCCTCGCGCCACTCCGGTACCCGCGGCACCAGCATTAGGTCAAAGCGCGGATCCGGCTGATACGGCGCCCGCGCCGCCCAGCGAACCCGGTCCCCACCGGATCCAGCCCCGTCCAAGCTGTCGAAAAGATTCGCTCCCATAGCCATCCCCTGAGGGCTCCGCTCGGAGATGCACCTGCCCGGGCTCGAACCGGGATCTACGGCTTACAACGCCGTCCCTTTAACCGATTAAGGCACAGGTGCGTGGCTATGTCGCCTCTACCGATCAGGAGTCCTGATTGGTTTGCTGCGCCGCGAGCATAACAGGAGATTTTTCTGACGCAACTTTTTTGATCGATCAAGCGCGTTTGCGGGGCTTTTGGCTTGGAACCAGGCTTCCGACGGTGACGCGTCTGCGATTTGCCGGCTATATGGCGGCAAATCGCAGACGCGTGGAGGGACGCTGGTGCTCTAGATGCGGCCGGCGGCTAGGAGGCGGCTGAGGAAGCGGCGGGTCTCCTCGCGCTGGGGATGCTCGAGGACCTGGTCGGGCGGGCCGAGCTCGAGGATCCGGCCGGCGTGGAGGAAGGCGACCTGGTCGGCGACTTCGCGGGCGAAGCTCATCTCGTGGGTGGCGATCACCATCGTCATCCCCTCCGCCTTGAGGTCGCGGACGGCGGCCAGGACCTCGCCGACCAACTCCGGGTCGAGGGCGCTGGTCACCTCGTCGAGCAGGAGCGCCCGCGGCGCGCCGGCGAAGGCGCGGGCGATCGCCACCCGCTGCTGCTCGCCACCGGAGAGGTTGTCGGGCTTGTCATCCTCGCGGCCGGCGAGACCGAAGCGGGCAAGCAGCGCCCTCCCCCGCTCTTCGGCCTCTGCCTTCTTCGCGCCGTGGGCGTGGCGCTCGCCGATCATCACGTTGCGCAGCGCGCTCATGTGGGGAAAGAGGTTGTAGGCCTGGAAGACGTAGCCGAGCCGGCGGCGGACGGCGACCGCCTCGACCGCCGGGTCGGTGATCACCTCGCCGTCAAGCAGGACGTCGCCGTCGTCGATCTCCTCCAGCAGGTCGATGCAGCGCAGGAGCGTCGACTTGCCCGAGCCAGAGGCGCCGATCAGCGCCACCGCTTCATGCTCGGCGATGGTCAGGTCGATCCCGCGCAGCACCTCCCGAGCGCCGAACGCTTTCGTAACGCCGCGTAGCTCGAGCACCGGCGCGCTCATCGGACTGCCCCCTCGGGCCCACCCATGCGGTCGACGATCCGCGCCATCGGCACCGTCACCGCCAGGTAGAGCAGCGCCGCCGCGATCAGCGGCGTGAAGTTGAAGTTTTCGCCCTGGTAGATCTGGGCGACGCGGAAGGCCTCCTGCGGGCCGATGATCGAGATCAGCGCGACGTCCTTCTGCAGGGCGACGAAGTCGTTCAAGAGCGGCGGCACGACGCGGCGGATCCCCTGCGGCAGGATCACCAGGCGCATCGCTTGAGCGTGGGTCAGGCCGACCGCGAGGGCGGCGTCGTGCTGGCCGCGGTGGACCGAGCGGATTCCGGCGCGGTAGACCTCGGAGACGTAGCCCGAGTAGGAGATCGTCAGCGCGATCGCGCCCAGAATCACCGGGCTCGGCGCCGGGCTGACGATCTGAAGCGCCGGCACCCCGAAGCCGATCAAGTAGACGAGCAGGATCGTCGGGATACCACGCGAGACGTCGACGAAGACCGTCGTCAGCATCCGCAGCGGGAAGAGCCCCGGGATGTTGCTGATCCGGATCAGGGCGAGGGCGAGGGCGATCACCAGCACCGCCGCCTCGACCCCGAGGAAGACCTTGACGTCGAGCCAGAAGCCGTCGAGGACTTCGGGGAAGGCGTTCTTGAATTCGCCCCAGTTGAAGAAGGTCTCGCGGACTTCGGGCCAGCCCGGGCTGGTCAGGACCAGCGCCGCGAGGCCGCCGATCACGATCAGCGAGGAGATCCCGGCGATCGCGGCGCCGCGGCGGGCGCGGCGTCGCTTCGCGGCTTCGCGTTCGAGCCGGCGCTCGCCTGCGGCGATGGCGGCGGTCTCGGTCACCCGCCGGCTAGCGCCTCAGCGCAACTGCGGCGCGTCGGCGGCCTGGCTCATCCAACGCTGGGTGATCGTTTCGAGCTCGCCTGAGGTTTCGAGCGATTCGACCGCTTCCGAGACACATGCGGTCAGCGGCGATTCCTTCGCCAGCAGAGCGCCCCACTCTTCGCCGCTTGCCTTGCCGAACTGGCCGACCACGGTCGCGTCTTCGACCTGGGCAGCGGTCAGGTAGAGCGCCGTCGGCAGGTCGACCACCACCGCTTCCACCTGCCCGTTCTTGAGCGCGGTGACAACGTCGTTGGAGCTGTTGAAGACTTCCGGTTTGTTGCTCGGTTCGATTTCTTCCTCGACCGTGCTGAGGCTGGTGGTGTTGATCTGGACGCCGATCTTGGTGTCCTTCAGGTCGGCGAGTGATTTGGCTTTCGCCGCGTCGGAGTCGTCGAGCGCGACCACCGCCTGGTTGGCCCGGTAGTAGGGCGCGGAGAAGTCGACCGCCTTTTCGCGCACCGGCGTGATCGAGATCTGGTTGACATCGAAGTCGAAATCCTTCGGGCCCGGCGCGTAGGAGGAGTCGAACGGCACCACCGTCCAATTCACTTTCGCTTTCGGGTAGCCCAGTTCGGCGCCGATCGCGTAGGCGACGGCGCTCTCGAAGCCTTCGCCGTTGGTCGGATCGTTGTCTTCAAAGTAGGGCGGGTAGGCAGGTTTGTCGGTAGCGACGGTGAGGACGCCGTCGGAGACGGTGTCGAGTTCGCCCGGGGCGCAGGCGCTGGCGCTCGCTTCGGTCGATTCGCCACCGCCGCTGGCGGTTTCGCCGCCCGAACTGGTGCTGTCGTCGCCACCGCCGCAGCCGGCGACCAGCACGGCAAGCGCAGCGAGGAGCGAAAGGGTAGCGAGGAGCTTGGGCATCTGGAGCGGACGATCGATCCCCGCCTGGAAGCGGAGAAGCGGGCATCCTATGCGATTCTCGGCTCGCTCAGCAGACCATTTCCCCGCCGCCTGTCAGAGTTGCGGGCCGGCGATGGCGACGCTGCACCAAGAGCTGACCGAGATCCCGCTGGAGCGGCTGCGCCGCCGACGCAGCGCCAAGTGGGCGATGTACCCGGAGGCCCTGCCGGCTTGGGTGGCGGAGATGGACTTCCCTCTGGCGCCGCCGGTGAAGCGAGCGCTGGTCGAAGCGGTCGAGCTCGACGACTGCGGCTACGCGGCGCCCGCCGAGCTGGGGCTGGCCGAAGCCTTCGCTGGGTTCGCCGCGGCGCGGCTCGGCTGGGAGGTCGACCCGGCGCAGGTGACGGCGAGCAGCAACGTCGTCGCGGCGCTGACCGAGGTGCTGCGAGCGGTGGCAGAGCCCGGCGACCGGGTCGTGATCAACACGCCCGTCTACCACCCCTTCTTCGCGATCATCGAGGAGGTCGGCTGCGAGCTGGCCGAAGTGCCGTTGCTCGAGGGCGAGCTCGACGTCGAGGGGATCGAACGCGAGTTCGCGGCCGGGGCCGCGGCGCTGATCCTCTGCTCCCCCCACAATCCGAGCGGCGGCGTGCCGAGCCGCGAGCAGCTAGCGGCAATCGCCGACCGCGGCGGAGCGCAGCGGCGCCTGGGTCCTCGCCGACGAGATCCACGCGCCGCTGACCTTGCCGGGCGCCGAGCACGTCCCCTTCCTCACCGTGTCCGAGGCGGCCCGCGAGCGCGGCATCGCCTTCTCCTCGGCCTCGAAGACCTTCAACCTCGCCGGCCTGATGTGCTCGCAGATGATCACCGCGGCGCCGGGCCCGGCAGCAGTGATCGAGGGGCTCTCCTTCATCGCCAAACATGGCGGCCACCTCGGAGCCGTCGCTTCGATCGCCGCCTTCCGCGATGGCGGCCCCTGGCTCGACGAGGTGATCGCGGTGCTCGACCACAACCGCTCGCTGCTCGGCGAGCTCCTGGCCGAGCGCCTGCCCGAGGTCGGCTACGAGCCGCCGCGAGCGGGCTACCTCGCCTGGCTCGACCTGCGCGAGCTCGGCCTCGGCGAGGACCCGGCGGCGCCGATCCTCGAGCGCGGCGGCCTGGCGCTCAACTCGGGCCCGACCTTCGGACCCCAGGGCGCTGGCTTCGCCCGTCTCAACTTCGGCACCTCGCCGGCCCTGGTCACCGACGCGGTCGAGCGGATCGCGCGGACGGTGGGACGGTGAGCGAGCCGATCGAGGTCGAGTCGCGGCGCTGGCTCGAGGCGATCCGCCGCGAAGCCGGCCCCTTCCAGCTCTTCGACACCCACACCCACTTCGGCCAGAACGACCCCGACGGCTACCGACAGGAGCCGTCTGAGCTGCTGGCGGCAGTGGAGGCGGCCGACGCGCGGGCCGTCTTCTTCCCGATGCACGAGCCCGACGGCTACCGCGCGGCCAACGACCAGGCGCTCGTCGCTGCCGCCGAGTCGGACGGCCGGCTCGTCCCCTTCTGCCGCGTCAATCCTCACGACGGCGCCCTGGCGGAAGCGACCCGCTGCCTCGACGCCGGCGCCCGCGGGATCAAGCTCCACCCCCGCGCCGAGCAGTTCGCGATGCACGAGCCGGCGGTCCGCGACCTCGTCGCTCTCGCCGACGAGCGGCGGGTGCCGGTCCTGATCCACGCCGGCCGCGGCATCCCGGCGCTCGGCAGTGACACGGTCGAACTCGCCGAGCGCTACCGCAACGCCCGCCTGATCCTCGCCCATGCCGCGGTCTCAGACATCGCCTGGCTTTGGCGGCTGATGCCCGACCACCCCAACCTCTTCATCGACACCTCCTGGTGGAACCCGGCCGACTTCATGCTGCTGTTTGGCTTCGTGCCGCCGGCGCAGATCCTCTGGGCCAGCGACTCGCCCTACGGCCTGCCGATCTACTCGGCAGCCACCCACCTGCGCTTCGCCCTCGCCGCCGGCCTCGGCCCCGAGGCGATCGCCGGGATCGCCGGCGGCCAGATCGAGCGCCTGCTCAGTAGCGAGGAGCCCGCCGACCTCGGTCCGCCGCCCGGCCCGAGTGCTCAGCTCGACCCGGCGCTCGAACGCGTCGTCTCCCACCTAACGACCGCGATGGGCCGGGCGATGGCCGAGGGTGAGATGACCGAGTCGGTCGCACTGGCCCGCCTCGCCCTCGACTTCGAGGGCGACCACGCGGACGCCTGCGCAAGCGATCTCCCACCTCCTCGACCTCGCCGACGAGCACGCCGGTCCCCCGCCCCCCGGTCGCCGCTTCCCTCGCTCGGTCCACTTCGTGATCTTCGCCCTGACCGTGGCGCGGACGCCAGGCGTCGCGCTGCCCTAGCCGTGCCCTGAGGGGCTAGGCGCCGACACCTTCGCCGCGGCTGCGCATCGCTTCGGCGAAGCCGTCGACGCCGGCGAGGCCGTAGATGGTGATGCGCGGCATTTCGTAGGCATCGGAGCTGGTGGCGAAGCCGGGTTCGGTGACGGTGGCGCCGGCGTAACCGGCGGCCTCGACGGCGGCGATGTCTGGGTCGTCGGAGAGCTCGGGTGGGAAGGAGAAGTTCGGGACAGGGGTGTGGAGCTCAGCTTCGAGGCGGCGGCGAGAGGTGGCGGGGTCGGCGCCGGCGGCCTCGACTTCCCAACCCGTGGCGAGCAGCTTTTCGACGGTGGGCCTGCGCTCGAGCGGCGCTTCGCCATCGACCACCACCACGGCCGGCCAGCCGCGACGGGTGAGATCGCGGAGCACGACGGAGCCGAGCTCGCCCTCGATGCCGTCGAAGCTGAGGACGACCGGCTTGGGTGGCAGGGCGCCGTCGGCGAACCAGGCGCGCTCGACCGAGTGCGAGGTCGACCGCTTCGAAGCCGTGCGCCTGCAGCCAGTCCATCTGGGCGCGGAAGTCGGCCGGCTCGACGAACAGTTCGGGGTAGGGCTCGCCGGCCGGGAATTGGTCGACGGCGTGGTAGCGGAGGATCGGCACCGGGCCGGCGTAGGGACGCCAGTCGGGCTGGGGCGTGGCGTTGCGGGTTTGGTGTGCGCTCCGCTGTCCACGGGACCGCCCGGTTTGGATGTGGTCGCCTGCGGACCAATCCGCGACGCTGTCGACCGTCCCGACGCGCACCCCGTCCACCCGGACCGATTCGTTCGAGTCGCCGCCAAGCACCAACACGGCGGCCACCGCTGCGACTGCAAGCAGGGAGGCTGCCGCGATGAGTCTCGTTGCGTTGCGCCTGGCCATTCGCCTTAAGGTCATCGTAAGCAGGGGCTCTACCATCGGTCGGGCGATGAACCGGGCGACGAAACTGGCGCTCGCAGTGGCGGCGGTAGTCGTCGCGCTCGATGCGGTGACCAAGTACCTGGCGGTCGAGCTGCTCAGCGGCAAGGGCCGGGTCGACGTGCTCGGCGGCCTCTTCCACCTCGAGCTCTACCGCAACTTCGCCGGGCCGGGTGGGAGGTTCGCCGGTCACGTGGTGCTGATCTCGATCTTCACGCTGATCGCGGTCGCGGCACTCTCCTTCGTCGCGACGCGGGTGCGGACGACCGGCGTGGCGCTGGCGGTCGGCTTGCTGCTCGGCGGCGGCATTGGCAACGGCCTCGACCGACTGCTGCGGGCACCCGGGCCGCTGGAAGGCGGCGTCGTCGACTGGCTCAAGCCGACCCTCGACTCGGGCAGCATGAACGTCGCCGATCTGGCGATCAACGCCGCGATCGTGGTCGTCCTCCTCACCGCGGCGATCGCCTGGTGGCGCGACCGCAGCCGCGCCGCGACAGCCCGGACCTAGCGTCGCTGGAGAGTTGACGTCCCTATAGCGACGTCAACTCTCCAGCGACACGATCAACTCCTTGCGGCGGAAGCAGTCGGCGGCGTGGTCGTTGACGATTCCGACCGCCTGCATCCAGGCGTAGACGATGGTCGGGCCGACGAACTTGAAGCCGCGGCGCTTCAGCTCCTTCGAGACCCGTTCCGAGAGATCGGTCTTGGCCGGGATCTCGTGGCCGTCGCCGACCAGCACCGCGCCGTCGCTGAAGGACCAGCAGAACGCGCCGAACTCCTCCCCGCCCTCGACCATCTCGAGGTAGGCGCGAGCGTTGCCGATCGTCGCCTCGATCTTCGCTCGCGAGCGGATGATCCCGGCGTCGCCGAGCAGCCGCTCGACCTCCGCCTCGCCGAAGCCGGCGACGCGCTCGGGCTCGAATCCCTCGAACGCCGCCCGGAAAGCGTCGCGCTTGCGCAGCACCGTGATCCAGGCGAGGCCGGCCTGGAAGCCGTCGAGCATCAGCTTCTCCCACAGCGCTCGCGGGTCGCGCTCGGGAACACCCCACTCCTCGTCGTGGTAGGCCCGCATCAGCGGATCGGACTCGGCCCAGGCGCAACGGTGGGAGGCTGGCATCGCGCCATCCTCGCGAATCCGACCTCGGCCGTGGTTAGAAGTACGGGATGGCCGCCGTTTCGCTCCGCGTGCCCTCCGTCGAGGCGCTGTTCGATGCCTGGTCGCCGGAGCCGCTTGAGCGCCGGCCGCTCGGCGATGAGGCGCGGCAGCGAATCCTCGACGCCTGGAGCGAAGCGAGCACGCGCAAGGACCACCCGGACCGGCTGACGCTGACGCTGCCGGCGGCCGAGCGGCAGGAGGGGCTCGAGAGCTCGATCCTCACCGCGATCCGCCACGACATGGAGGAAATGCGGGTCGACGCCAAGCGCCGCTGGGTCCGCCGCGCGGTGGCGGTGCGCGAGAGCCGGATCGGGTTCTTCGTCTTCGCGGTCGCGATCCTGATCTCCGGCCTGATCGACTACAGCACCGACGAAGGCAGCCTCTCCACTCTGCTCTCCCAGATCTTCGTCGTCATCGCCTGGGTCGCCCTCTGGGCGCCGGCTTTCCGGCTGATGACCGCCGCCTCCTACCGCCTCGGCCGCCACTCCTTCGAGCAGATCGCCGCGACCGAGATCGAGATCCGCTGGGCCTAGGAGGACCAGTCGCGCGGCGCGGCGACTGGCTAGAGGTTCTCGTCGATCTCGTCGGCTTTGGCGCCGTGGGTGCGTGCCTGCTCACGCTCACGGTCGACCCGCGAGCTGGCCTGCTCCGACTCCGCTGCCAGCTGGTCGGCCTCCTCGCGGCGTGCCTGCGCCTCGCGCTCGAGCCGCTCGGCCTCGGCGGCCCGCTCGGCGGCCTCCGCCTCGCGCGTCTGCCGCTCCTCCTCCAGGGAGGTCGCTTTGGCGGCGTGGGTCTCGGCCTCGTCGCGGTGGGCACTGGCCCGTTCGGCAAGCCGCTCGCGCTCCAGCCGGCGGCGCTCGGCGGCGCGGCGCGCAGCGACCGCGGCGACAGCGATCACCACCAGCACGACAACGACGATCACGACGATGAGGACGGTTGACATCGCTTCGCTCCCTCGCTCGGGTTGACCGGATCGGCCTTCCTTACCGGAGCTTTGGTACCCCCGCCGCTAGGCGGGAAACAGCTCGTCGCAGATGCGGGCGACATGGCGGTGGTCGGTGCCGCAACAGCCGCCGACGACGCGCAGCTCGGGCAGCGAGGGCACCAGGGCACCGTATTCGCGCCCCAGTTCGGCGGGGTCGCCGCTGTCGAGGTCCTCGGCCTCGTCAAGTTCGGCGTGGCTGCGGCGCGAGGCGTTGGCGCGAACGCCGCCGATCCTCCCCACCCACCCGTCGCCCGCCTCGAGCTCGGCGGCGAAGTGGCTCGGGTGGGCGCAGTTGACCATCAGGTACTCGGCGGCAGCTCCGGTCTCGGCGTCGAGCCGCTCGACCGCCTCGGCCAGCGGCTCTTCGCTCGGCAGTCGGCCGTCGGTCTCGACCGTGAAAGCGATCGAGACCGGCAGCCCGGCGGCGCCCGCGGCGCGGACCATCCCGATCGCCTCCTCGACGTAGGAGAGCGTGTAGGCGGAGATCATCTCGGCCCCCGCGGCAGCGAACGCCGCCGCCTGGGCCGCGTGGTAGTCCTCGGCTTCCGCCGGGCTCAGGTGGCGGGAGGGCCGGTAGGCGTCGTCCTCTGGGCCGAGCACGCCGCAGACCGCGATCGGGGCCAGCTCGCTCTGCCACTCCTCGCGCAGCCGCTGGCCGAGCTCGACCGCTTCGCAGTTCAAGTCGGCCAACCGCCGCGGCGAGTAGCCGAGCCGCTCGCCCCAGTTGGCACTGGCGCGCCAGGTCGGGATGTCGAGGGTGAAGCCGACCTCGTGGTCGCGAGCGATCGCCGCGAAGCGCTCGTAGTAACGGCGCAGGGCCAACCGGCCGTTGTCGTCCTCGAGCAGGACGAAGGCGGCGAATTCCGGCAGCTCGATCCCCTCGCCGAAGATCATCGTCGTCTCCAAGCCGCCGTCGCCGATGTAGGCGCGCGTCCCGTCGGGGATCCCCATGAGAGCATCGTAGGCCCGATGCCGCCGCTTGCAAGCAATGGACCCGGCTGGCTGCTCGACGAGCTAGGCGTAGCCGGGCGCGAGAACCTCGACCCTGCCCACGTCGCCCGCTACGACGGCAAGGAGAACGCCGGCGCCGCGGCCGAGGTGGCGCTGCTCGAAGAGCTCGGGCTGGGTCCCGAGTCGACCCTGGTCGAGTTCGGGCCGGGGACTGGGCAGCTCACCGTTGCGGTCGCGCCGCGCTGCCGACAGGTGGTCGCGGTCGACGTCTCCGAGCCGATGATCGCGGCGCTGGGCGCCAAGCTCGACGGGCAGGGCATCGCCAACGTCGAGATCGTCCGCGCCGGCTTCCTCACCTACGAGCACAGCGGCCCGCCCGCCGACTTCGCCTACTCGCGCTACGCCCTCCACCACCTGCCCGACTTCTGGAAGGCCGTGGCTCTGGCGCGGCTGCGCCGCCTGCTGCGGCCGGGCGGCGTGCTGCGTCTCTGGGACGTCGTCTTCGACTTCGAGCCAGCGGAAGCGGAGGCGCGGATCGAGGCCTGGTGCGCAAGCGGCGGCGAGGAGGTCGAGGGCGAGTGGTCGCGAGCCGAGCTCGAGGAGCACGTCCGCGACGAGCACTCGACCTTCACCTGGCTGCTCGAGCCAATCTTCGAGCGCTGCGGCTTTGCAATCGCCGCCGCCGAGCGCTCCGCCGACGGGATCTTTGCCCGATATGTGCTGACGGCGCGTTGACAGGGCCGACAGGGTCGAAGAGGATGCCGCCCGTGACTCGTCGGCGCTCGCGTCTCGTCCTCCCCGCCCTCGCCCTCTGCGCGGCGCTACTAGCGCTGGTGCCAGCGGCGATCGCAGCTGACAACGGCCTGATCGTCTTCCAGGGCAACCGCGGCGGCCCGCCGGCGGTGTTCTCCGTCGCGCCCAACGGCTCCAAGCTGAAGTACCTCGGGGCGGGTCTGCAACCGGCAATCTCGCGCGACGGCAAAACGATCGTCTTCGTCCGCAGCTCCCCCGGCGGTGCCGAGCTGTGGGTGTTCAAGCTCGACAGCGGCAAGGTCAGCAAAATCACCACCGACGCCAAGACCAACGCCGAACCGGCGATCTCCCCCGACGGCGAGACGATCGCCTTCATCGGCAACGCTCGCGGGGAGGATCCCGAACCGGACCACCTCTTCGTCATCGACGCCGACGGCAGCCACGAGCGGCAGCTGTTCCGCAGCCAGAATTTCGTCGACCGCGAACCGAGCTTCTCGCCCGACGGCAAGCGGATCGTCTTCGTCCGCGGCCCGGGCGAAACGCAGCTGATGACGGTCACCGTCGGCGGCGACGACCTGACGCCGGTGACCGAGCGCGGCAAACCGTTCTCCGCCCCGGAGTGGCCGAGCTACTCCCCGGACGGCAAGCGGATTCTCTTCAACGCCTTCTCCGACGGTCACAAGCTCTACACGATCGGCACCGACGGCAAGGACCTCGAGCAGGTGAGCAAAGGCGACGAAGACTTCGTCGAAGCCGCCTACTCGCCGGACGGCTCGTCGATCGTCTTCCGTCGGCACAAGGAGCTGTTCACGATGAACGCCGACGGCAGCGGCGTCGAGCAGCTCTCCAACGCCCCCGAGGGCGGCAGCAACATCCACCCCAGTTGGGGACGCTGAGCCCGGACCCACCGAGCCCCGACTCGATCAGGCACCCCCTGACCAGGGCGCTCCTGGTCCTCACCTTCGCGACCGGGGTGATCGACGCCGCCAGCTTCCTCGGCCTCGGCAACGTCTTCACCGCCAACATGACCGGCAACGTCGTCCTGCTCGGCTTCGGGATCTCGGGCGCCCCGGGGCTGCCGATCCTGGCGCCCCTGGTCTCGCTCGCCTCGTTCTTCCTCGGCTCGGTGGTCGGCGGGCGGATGGCGAACCGGAACTCCGGCCAAAATCAGCCACCTCTCGCTCTCGATGCAGGTCGAGATCGGCGTCCTGCTTGCCGCCGTCGTCTGGACGCTGGTCGTCGACGTCGAGCCCCGCCACGTCTCGGCCGGCGTCACGATCGCGATGCTCGCCTTCGCCCTCGGGGTCCGTAACGCGACGGTGCGGCGGGTCAAAGTCGCCGACCTCACGACCACCGTCCTGACCATGACCCTGACCGCGCTCGCCGCCGACTCGCCGCTGGCCGGCGGCGAAGGGCGCGGCAGTTGGCGCCGCGGCGGCGCCGTCGTCGCGATGCTGCTCGGCGCCGTCGCCGGCGGCCTGCTGGTCAAGTCCCACCTCAGCGCCGCGATCGCCCTCGCCGCCGTGCTGGCGATCCTCACCTGGCTCGTCTTCGTCCCCGCCGCAGCCGCCGCCGAAACGGACTCGAAACCGTCGCGTCCCGAAGCCGGGTCATGAGTGGTATGGACACCGAGAAACTTGCCGAGCTGCTGAAAGAGGCGGAGGAGCACCACGGCCCCTACGAGGCCAGCGCCCCGCCGCACCACTGGTCGGGCTTTTACGCCGCCTACATCGTCGCCCGCGAGGAAGGCCAAGCGCCGGAGGAGGCCGACGCGGCCGCGCGGCGCTACATGGAGGGCGTCCTCGGTGAAGGCTCCGGCTGAGCGGCTCTAGATCATCTAGACCTTGTAGCCGCCGTCGACGCTGATCACCTGGCCGGTGATCCCGGCGCCCTCGGGGCTAGCCAGCAGGACCGCCATCGGCACCAGCTCCGCCGGCGCCAGCACCCGCCCCTGGACGGTCTGCGCCGCGGCTTTCTCCCGCGCCGCGTCGGCGCCGTCCGCCCCGGCCCAGTCGAGCAGAGCGGTATCGGTCCAGCCGGGACAGAGGCAGTTGACGGTGATCGTCGCCGGCACCTGGTAGGCGAGTGCCCGGGTGAACCCGACCAAACCGTGCTTACCGGCGCTGTAACCGAGCGTGCCGCCGCCATGGGTCGCGTAGCCGGAACCGATGCTGAGGACGCGGCCGTAGCCGCGCTCGACCATCCCCGGCAGCGCCGCCCGGGTCGCGTAGTAAGCAGTGGTGAGGTTGAGGAAGAGGTTGCGCTCGAAGAGCTCGTCGTCGTGCTCGAGGGCGGCGAGCTTGGCCGGCTCGCCGACCAGCCCGCCGACGTTGTTGACGAGCACGTCGAGCCGGCCGAACCGCTCCCCCACCGTGGCGACCGCGGCTTTCAGCGCGGGGCCGTCCATGCAGTCGACAACCAGCGCCAGCCCGGCGCCGCCGCGCTCCTCGGCGGCGCCGGCGACTGCCTCGAGCTCGGCCCGCGTGCGCGAGAGGACAGCGACCGTCGCGCCCTCGGCGGCGAGCCCGAGCGCGATCGCCCGCCCGATCCCGCGGCCACCGCCGGTGACGACCGCCACCTGGTCGCGCAGCCGTCCGAGAGCAGCCCCACCGGAACCCATCGGTCGAGCCTAGGCGCGGAGGGGCGGAGCCGACGAAACCGCCGCGCGGGGACTAGTCGATTCGCACAGTCCGAGGCGCCTCTACCGCCTCCACGGAAACCGATTGCTGCGTCGGAACACCGGCAGCCCGACTTCCCGTCTCGCCAAGCCGAGGATCGTCAGGGCCGTCGTGGCGAGCGCGATGAACAGGACCAAGACCAGGAGCGCGCTTTCGCTGGCGGCCCAGTTGAACGGAGCCCGGGACGGCGAGGGTATCCAAGAGAACGCGGGTTGGCCCGACAGTTTGGATGCCGGCGTCGAGGAGGCGAGCGGTCCCACGCCACCGCGGAGGGAACCGGTGTCGTTCGCTTCGACGAGCGTGAGCACAGATCGCGACCAGTGCCAGAAGAAGTGGCCAAGCGATCCTTCCACCGTCAGAGCAATCGCCGGCCAGACGTGGATGAATGGATCAAGGAGCCTTGCCGGGACATTCGTCTTCACGTCGGGGCGGTCGCTCGCGGCCGGAGGGACATCCGCGGGCGCCGGGAGCCCGTCCGTCGAACCCTCGTCTGCCTCGAGAGTCTCCGCGGTCGCCTGCTTGCCCAGCCCCTCCCCCGCGGACCTGGTCCCCGCGCTCGTAGCCTGCTCGACCGAACTGGCGGCATAGCCCACAGTCTGTTCCACCGTTCGGGTCGCCCCTTCGCGCGCCGACGAGACAGCGCCGGCAGCCTCGGCCACCGTGCCGTTCACCTTTTCCACGGTGTCCTGCGTCGTTTCCACTGCCGCCGACACAGTCCCGGCGGACGCCCCGAGGGACCTGACCGGATCTGGGATCGGGACCTTCACCGGCACTTCCGGCAGCTTCACCGGCGGCACCGTCACAACCGGCGGGGGAGCCGGGACGGGAGGTGGAGAAGGGGGCGGTGGAGCCGGCGGCGGCGGAACCAGCGTTTCCACCGTTGCGTTCAGCGGCGCGGTCACTTCCTCGACCGCGTGCACGACTTCGTCGAGAGGCGCCGCCTCGGCGCCGGTCGGCGTCAACGAGGAGCCGACCACGAAGAGCAAACCGCAAGCCAGAGCCAGGGCCGAGAGGAAGAAGCGGAGTTCGAACCGTAGTTCGCGCATGCGGAAGCTCCTGTCTCGTGCGCGATGGGTAGAACGATGGTTACCCAATAATGTGGAGGAAAATGGACGAATGTTGGGTGAATCCGCCGCATTTCCCGCAATTTGCATGAATTTCGCCCCCGATCGACTCGTGCATGAGGGCGCATGCTCGGCGCTTTGGCGCCTTTTACATCCCGGGGATGAAAAAGGCGCCAATCGCAGTGGCGGGCCTGCGAGGCTGCGGCGATGAGCGATGGCGAAGACCAGCTAGGGCTGCGCCCGCTGAAGGCGCTGACCCTGGCCGAGCGGGTGATCGACCCAGAGGAGATCCCCTGGGTCCCCTACACCGACACGATCTGGGTCAAACCGCTGCGGCTGAATCGCAAGACCGGCCAGTGGGCGAACATCACCAAAGTCGTCGGCGGCGGCCAGATCAACCGCCATTACCACGTCAACGGAGTGGTCGGGTTCGTGCTCGAGGGCAGCTGGTACTACGCCGAGAAGGACTGGGTCGCACGGCCGGGGATGATGGTCTGGGAGCCGCCCGGCGACGTCCACACGCTGATGAGCGGCGAGGAAGGGACGATCACCCTCTTCCAGCTCGAGGGAGCGCTGCTCTACGTCGACGAGGAAGACAACGTGGTCGGCTTCGACGACGTCCTCAACCACACCAAGACCTACCACGACTTCTGCGCCTCCGAGGGCATCGAGCCCCTCGACCTCGACTACTGATGGCCGCCGCCGGCTAGGCCTCACCGTGAACGGGGACGAGCTGTTCGAGCGCGCGGTCCGCGAGCGCCCGGACGACCAAGCCTTCCTCTACTTCGACACCGCGATCGGCGTCGGCGCGGCGGCCGCGCAGGCGCGGGCGCTGGCGGCGTCGCTGCGCGACGAGCTCGGGCTGCGGCCGGGCGACCGGGTGGCGTTGATGCTGCAGAACGTGCCGCAGTTCCCGATCGCGGTCCACGCCGTCTGGCGCTGCGGCGGGGTCGTCACGGCGGTCAACCCGATGAATCGGGAGCGTGAGCTGCGCCACCAGCTCGCCGACTCCGGGGCGCGCATCGTGATCTGCCTCGAGTCGCTCCACCCGGTGGTCGCCGCGGCCCGCGAGGGAACCGCGGTCGAGTACGTCATCACGACCTCCGAGCTGGAAGGTCTCGACGCCGTGCCGTCGGCGCTCGTCGGGCACCGGCGCCACGACTGCCCCGGCGCGATTGCGCTCGCGAACCTGTGCGAGGGCGGCAGCGGAAGCGCGGTCGAGGTCGCGCTCGACTCGCCGGCGCTGATCACCTACACCTCGGGGACGACCGGGGTTCCGAAAGGCGCGATCAACACCCACCGGGCGGTGATCCACAACGGCGAGGTGATGGCCGCCTGGGGTGAGCTCGGACCCGGCGACGTCACCGTCGCGATGGCGCCGCTCTTCCACATCACCGGCCTCGTCTGCCACCTGGCGGCCGCCCGCGCCAGCCAGACCCCGCTGCTGCTCGGCTACCGCTTTGACGCCGGTGAGCTCCTGCGCCTGGTCGAGCGCTGGCGCGGCAGCTACGTGATCGGGGCGCTGACCGCCTTCCTCGCGATGCTCGACCACCCGCAGTTCGGCGAGCGTGACCTCTCGTCGCTGACCAAGGTCGCCAGCGGCGGCGCGCCGGTCTACGCCAGCGTCGTCGAACGCTGGCAGCGGGCGACCGGCTCCTACCTCCACAACACCTACGGCCTGACCGAGACGGCGGCGCCGTCGCACCTGGTGCCGTTCGGGAGCCGCGCCCCGATCGATCCCGGAACCGGCGCTCTCTCGGTCGGCAGGCCAATCGCCGACACCGAGTCGCGGGTCGTGCTCGCCGACGGCGAGGACGCGGCGGCCGGTGAGGAGGGCGAGATCCTCACCCGCGGCCCAGGGGTGACTCCCGGGTACTGGGGGCGGCCCGAGGAGACGGCGGCGGCGCTCGATGACGGCTGGCTGCGGACTGGCGACGTCGGCAAGCGCGACGCCGACGGCTGGTTCTACCTGGTCGACCGGATCAAGGACATGATCAACGTCTCCGGCTTCAAGGTCTGGCCGCGCGAGGTCGAGGACGCCCTCTTCCGGCACCCGGCGCTGACCGATGCGGCGGTGGTTGGCGCCCCGGACTCCTACCGCGGCGAAATTCCGGTCGCCTATGTCGTCGTGCGCGCCGGCGCCAAACTCGATGAGGACGCGGTGATCGCCCACTGCCGCGAGCAGCTCGCCGCCTACAAATCCCCGCGCCGTGTCGTCTTCGTCGCCGAGATCCCGAAGACGCTGACCGGGAAGTCGCTGCGGCGGGACCTGCGCGAACGCGAGCGCACCGGCGACTGAGCCGCCTCAGCGGCGCGATGTTGCAAGTCATCCCCGCAGCGCCGGCATCACCTTCTCGGCCACGAGCTCGAGTTGCCTCGTCTCGTCACCAAGTGGCCAGAGAAAGACCCGCTCGAGACCTGCCTCCGAGTAGCGGCGCAGCAGATCGGCGCAGTGCTCGGCCGAGCCGACGCAGACCCGCGACCGCAGGTAGTCGGGCTCCCGCTTTACGGCCGGGCCGAGGAGGTCGGCGAGGATCGACTCAGCCTCACCGCGGTCCTCGGTGATCCACAGCCACATCGTCGCCAGGCCGTTGGGAAAGTCGGCCGGCGATTTGCCCTGACGCTGCAACTCGAGCTCGAGCCTCGACCTGGCGAGCTCGAACTCCAGCGGCGTCGTGTTGTAGCCGGAGGCCAGCCAGCCGTCGGCGAGGCGTGCGACCCGGCGCAAGCCCGCCTTCGATCCCCAGCTGCCGATCCAGATCGGGACCGGCCGCTCAGGCCGCGGCTGCATCTCGGCGGAGACCCCGGAGGCGGAGTAAAAGGCGCCGTCGACTGGCTCCTCGCCGGCGACGATCTGTCGCAGCATTCGCGTCGCCTCCTCGAAGCGCGGCCAACGCTCCTCGAACGGAACCCCAACCGACTCGTAGTCGCGCGAGGAGGAGCCAGGGCCGAGGCCGGCGACGAGGCGGCCCTCGGCGAGCGCGTCGAGCGAGGTCAGGGTCTTCGCCAGCGGCATCGGCCCCCTAACCGTCGGCAGGGCGATCGTCGTGCAGACCTTCATCTCGCCCGCGAACGGGATCGCCAGCGCCAGCGCCGTCGGCCCGTCGATCCAGGGCCGCGAGAAGATCACGTGGTCGTTGGCGGCGATCCCCCAGAAGCCGAGTTCCTTCGCCGCCTCAACCGTCGCCAGGATCCTCTCCCGGGTGATCGGCGAGGAGTCGAACTGGATCAGCGGCAGGTGAGCTGCGAGTTGAAGCTCCATCGATCGATCCTATTCCGGTCAGAATGGCGGCCGTGACCGCAAGCGAAGGGTCGGGGGCGATTTCGCCGACGGCTCACTACACCGGGGAGACCTGGGTCCGGAACGGCCTCTCCCATCCTCAACTTGCGACCTGGCAGGGTCGGGTGCTTTATCGCGGGTTCGCATTGCCCCTCGCGGCAAGCAGGACGTTCGGCGGGCCGACGCTAGACGGGTTGCTCCTCGCTCGTCACCGAATCATCGACTCGATCCTTGCCGATCTGGTTCGCGGCGGCATCAGTCAGGTGCTCGAGGTCGCCTGCGGAGTGTCTCCCAGGGGCTGGCGCTTCACCGAGCAGTTTGGCGAGCGGCTTACCTATGTCGAGGCAGACCTGCCGGGGATGGCACAACGAAAGCGCGATGCACTTGCCCGAATGGGGTCGCTGACGGACCGCCATCGTGTGGTCGCCCTGGATGTCCTCCAAGCGGGTGGGCCTGGCAGCCTCGAGGCTCTGGTCGAGACCCTGGATCCGGCCAAGGGACTGGTGATCGTCACCGAGGGCCTGCTGACCTACCTGGACGACGACACCGTAGACGGGCTGTGGACCCGGCTCGCCACGGCACTCGGGCGGTTCGACAAGGGCGTCTATCTGTCGGACCTGCGCTTTGCGAGCGGAGATCGGGGGCTTCCAGAGCGGGCCTTCGACCTGATCCTCGGCGCCTTCGTGCGCGCGAAGGTCCACACCTATCGTGGCGACGAAGCCGCAGTCGAGACGGCGCTCCGCAGCGCCGGCTTCAAGGAAGCCCGGCTACACCGCGGCGATATGCATCCGGCGGCCGCTGACGTTCGAGCCGATCCAGGCGCAGGCCTGATCTGCATCGTCGAAGCCCGCTGCAGCTAGTCGCCCTGGGCCTGCAGCCCGGCACTCCGACCGACTCAGGCGGGGAGAAAGGACCAGCGGGGAAAGGTCTGCCGCAGGTAGGGCAGGTGCCGATCCCAAGCGGCGCCCGGCAGCGGCGCCGCCGCCTCGATCTCGATCTCGCCGCCGCGGATGCGAAATCCCCAACTGAAGCCGAGGACGAGATCGATCTCCTTGGGTGGGCGCAGCGGCTCGGCTCCGAGGCCGCAGAGGAAGGAGTGGGCGACCCAGTCAGTGTCCTCGCGGTGGTCGCGGTGGGGCGCGTCGAGCAGAGTCGGGGCGAAGCCGTAGAAGCAGAAGGGGTGGGTCGGCTCGGTGTCGAGCGGTTCAAACGGGTCGATCCGGAACTCGCCGAAGAGATCGGTCGACTCGACCAGTTGTACCCAACCGAGAAAGTCGTCGTAACCGCGTCCAGGTGGCGCGATCGTCGCCCGGCAGACGGGAAAGCCGCGGGCGACCTCAGGACAGCCGTGGAGCGCGGGGTCCTCGTTGCGGTCGACCTCGACCGTCACCGTGCCGGCGACTCCGGCTGGTTCGAAATCGAGCCTCAAGGGCGGCGGCAGAGGTCGGCGACGTGGGGCACCGCTCCATTGTCCCCGGCTGCGTGCAGACGCGCCTCAACGGCTCCTTCGGCCCCCCGGACCACACATGTTCCCCCGGGACGGCCTGACGCAGGTCTCAGCAGAACGGGAAGATCGGAAGGAAGCATGGGAGACCTCCACGGACAGGGACGCGAGCGCGAGGTTCGTAGAAGAGCTTCTTGGTGGCCTTTAACTCGCTGCCGTCGTCCGTGAAGACCGTGAAAATGACCTTGTCGTGTGGGGAGTGGAGTCTTTTTACCGGAAGGGGGCACGGTCGCTTAGCACCAAATACGCGGTCGGTATTGGGGTCCCCTGAAAAGGGAGCGCCCTCCCCAGGACGTATTCGTTCAAAGCGGTTGAGGCCCGAGCGAGTGCGTATTTGCGAGACCGGATACAACACGCGTTTTGAGCAACCCCGACCGTGGTTGCGCACCCCAAAGGTGGGCAGTTACTCGCTCTACCACGATGTCGTGCGAGGTCTCATTTAGGACCCGCAAATTTGCATTCCATTGATTCGTTGCGTAGGCGGCCGCGTGGCCTTCGGTGAGCCTAACGGTGCCCAGTTCGTCGCCCTCAAACGCCTCCCATGGCTTGATCTGCCAAGCCAGACTGGAAAGGCCGAGGATCGTTGCGACGATTACCCCTAACCAGACGGGATCCCGCCACCATTTGACGCCCTCAATCTTCGACTCTAGCCGGGCGAGGCGTTCCTCCGTCGAAGGTTGAGATGGCTGGTCCGTCACCGCCGCAGCATCATCACAGTACTCGGCTCCCTAGGCGAGCCTGAGCGAATCCAGCGACCCTGCTAGCGCTAGCTTCAATCTCGTGGAACGGCGTGAGCGAGTGACCCCATCGGCTGCGGCAAACGCTGCGGCCCTACGGGTCCGGGGGCTTCGTGAAGATGCGCAGCGCCCAATTAGCGTGAACGGCGCTGCGCTCAAAAAATGACCCCGGGCCGCACAGGTTCGAAGTGTGGGTCGAACGCCAGACCGGCGCTGGACCCGGCCGCTGCGCGATCAAGAGCGGCTACCTCGAAGCGTACGAGGTCCTGCACTAGCCCCTCCTAGTTGGGAGTTGCGCAAAAAAACGTCCGCTCCACCCGTTGAGGATTGATGGGGTTTGTCCGCTCCGTCATGAAGAACTGAAACTGTCGCTTTGGCAACGGCTCTACGTCTGGGAGGAGTCCAATGGAGGGAAAGAGGCAGGATTCGGCTGCGGGGTCTGGTCCGAGATTGCAGATCGAAGCTCGTTCCGGGGGTCTCTCCGGAACGTCTTATCCGCTCGCGGGAGAGTGGCTGCACATCGGGCAGGATCCGCAGTGCGACATCGTCCTTTCCGGCTCCGACATATCGCCTGAACATGCAGCGATCAAGGCTCTCGACGACATTGCCGAGATCCGCGACCTCGGTTCAAGCGACGGGACGTTCGTCAACGGCGAGCGCATCAACCGCAGGACGCTGCTCGAACCAGGGGACGAGTTCCGGGTCGGCTCAGCCGTTTTCGCGGTGACTCCGATCGAGGCCGCGGCTGTCGCGCCTGCCGCTGTCGCCGAGTCCGAGGCAGCCGTCGCTGGCGCGGCCGTAGCAAGCGCCCCCAGCGCCTCCGCCGTTGCTTCCCCGCCTGATGCCGCCACCGGCGGCGGGGCGAATGGAGGCAGCGGTACGCCCGGATGGTGGGGCAGACGAAGCTCACTGGCGAAGATTGCGATGGTCATCGTGCCGGTGCTCGCAGTGGCCGGGATCGTGGTTGCGATCGCTGCCTCGGGAGGATCGAGCGGTCCCTTGAGCGAGTCGGAGATCGTCGAGGCCGCCAAACCATCGACGCTGCTGGTGGTGGGTCGCAGTCGCGGGGTCTCCCCCGTCTCCGGCACCACGAACAGCATCGCCGGCTCCGGGTCGGCCTGGGTGTACGACGCCGAGCGCGGATTGATCGTCACCAACGCCCATGTGGTGGTCGACGCGAGCACCGTTTTGGCGGGCTTCGACTCGACCAGTCTCACCCACGCGACGATCGTCGGCGTCGACGCGCGCGACGACCTCGCGGTCCTCCGAGTCTCGCCGGGAGACCTGCCGGGTCTGACGACGCTGCCGATCGCCGAGCAAGACAGCGTCGAACAGGGCGAAACGGTCTACGCGCTTGGCTTCCCCGGCAACGGGCGGACCGAACAGAACTTCTTGAAAACGCCATTCCAGGCAACCGCGGGGACGCTCTCGAGCCTCGAAGATGAGGCCACCGTCGGCTATGACGCATTCGACCAGGAAGCGGTGCACGGGGAACCGAACACCAACGCGGGCCTGCTGCTGACCGGGCTTTACCAGACCGACGCGGCGGTCAACCCCGGCAATTCCGGTGGTCCGCTGGTCAACGACCGTGGCGAACTCGTCGGAGTCAATGTCGCCGGCGGCGGGGGAGAAAGCCAAAATGACGCGATCTCGATCAAGACCGTTCGCTCGATGGTGCCTCAGCTGGCGGAAGGAAAGTCGATCGCTTGGCTCGGTCTCGGGGTCAGCGCCCTGGCGCGAGGCCTCGCAGTCTGCGGGAACGAACCCGATTTCTGCCTCGAATCTGAAACCGAAGGTGAAGAAGAAGGCAGGACGTACTCGAACAAAGGCCTGAAAGGCGGGATGTTGGTCAGTGCGGTGACCCGAGATACGCCGGTTGACCAGGAGACCGACTTCTCCGAATTGCTTAGCACGGCGAGCCGCAACGACTATTACGTTCTAATCACCAGCATCAACAACCAGCCGGTCACGAATCAGCAGCAATACGTGAACCTGGCCGAAGACATCACCAGCGGCCAACAGGTCGAAATCGTGCACTACGACGTCCACACCGAATCTGCAAACCAAGGCCCGTACGTCGACACGATCCACGCCCCGTAGGAGTGGTCGAGCCGCAGCCTCCTCGGCTGCGGCTCATCGGGACCGGGCAGGAGGCGATCCGTTCGACGACCCCGATGGCGATCCCGCCGACCCGTTCGGGCACGACACCGGCCCCGATTCCCAGCCCATGGGTGAACCTGGCCTCGGCACCGCGGATTCGCTAGAACGCGAGTACGCGAAACAGGAGGTACGGGATGAAGGCAATCGTGGTGACGGATCAGGCCGCGGGAGCGGCCGGGATGACACTCGTGGAGCGGCCCGAGCCAGAGGCGGCGGGGAACGACGTCCTCGTTGAGGTTCATGCGTCGGGATTCACCCCGGGTGAGCTGACGTGGCCCTCGACCTGGACCGATCGCCTCGGCCGTGACCGGACGCCGTCGATCCCCGGCCACGAGCTGGCCGGGGTGGTCAGCGCTCTCGGCTATGGCACGACGGGGCTCTCGGTGGGACAGCGGGTGTTCGGCCTCACGGACTGGACTCGCGACGGCACCCTGGCCGAGTACGCGGTCGTCGAGGCGCGCAACCTCGCGCCGCTGCCGGGCGACGTCGACTTCACGCTGGGCGCGAGCCTGCCGATATCAGGCCTGACCGCATGGCAGGGACTGTTCGAGCACGGCCGCCTGCGGGCGGGGCAGAGCGTCCTCGTCCACGGCGCGGCCGGCGGAGTCGGCTCGATGGTGACGCAGCTCGCACGAGAGGCTGGCGCCCACATCATCGGCAGCGGGCGAACTGCCGACCGTCAGGCGGCACTCGACTTCGGCGCGCAGGAGTTCATCGACCTCGACAACGGATCGTTGGAAGACGTCGGCGCGGTCGACCTGGTTTTCGACGTCATCGGCGGCGACATCGGGAAGCGGTCCGCGAGTCTGGTTCGAGCCGGAGGAACGCTGGTGACCATCGCCGGCCCGCCGGAGGCGCAGCCCACGGACGGCCTGGCGATCGACTTCGTGGTCGAGGCCGATCGCGCCCAGCTGGGTGAGGTTGTCCAGCGGCTACGGGACGGACGAGTGCGGACGGTCGTCGGCCAGGTCGCGGCCCTCGACGATGCGGTTGCGGCGTTCAATCCGACCGAGCGGGTTAAGGGCAAGACGATCATCCGCGTTCGTTCGTAAGGACTCGGGGACGCAAGCCGTTCCGTCGCTAGGCTGAGGCGATGAAAGCGGTCGTCTGGGGCGGGTTCGGATTGCTGATTGCCATCGTCGCCGCAGTGCCCGCCTCCGCCCAGTCGCTCGCTGGCGGCGCCCCGGTCGGGCTGATCAAGGAGATACCCCTGCACGGCAACGCCGGCGGCATCGCGGCCGGGCCCGACGGGAATCTCTGGTTCACCCAGAACCTGCCGGTCAGGACCGGGCTCGCGATCGGCCGGATCACCCCCGCGGGGAAAGTGACTCGGTTCAAGGCCGGCCTGTCGACTCGCACCCAGCCCCTGAAGATTGTCGCCGGTCCCGACGGCAACCTCTGGTTCACCTACGACGCCGGCCTCCGCGCCTCGACGGGCGGCGGAATCGGTCGGGCTACGCCCGGGGGAACTATCACCCTCTTTCCCGAGCCGCCCGAACTGAACGGCTCGCCGTTCGAGATCGTCGCCGGTTCCGACGGCAACCTCTGGTTCAACCACAGCGCGATCTTGACCCCCACCGGGCAGGCGATCGGTCGGATCACGCCCGGCGGCGAGATCACCGAGTTTTCCGCCGGTCTGCGCGAGGGCGCCGCCGTCGCCAATCTGGCGCCGGGTCCCGGCGGCATCTGGTTCGCGGACAAATCCGCGACCCCGGCGATCGGCCGGATCACCCCCAGCGGCGAAATCACCGAGTTCCCAGGTCTGCCCCCGGACGAATTCTCGCTGCTCTCCGGCCCCACCCCCGGTCCCGAAGGGAACCTCTGGTTCGGCGCAAACAACCGAACCCCGTCCCCGGTCGAACGGATCACCCCGGCAGGAACGATCGAAGCCTTCAACGCCGGCCTCAATCCCCGTGCCGCCGGTGTCGGCCCCTTCGTCGTCGGCTCCGACGGGAAGGTTTGGTTCGGGGTCGAAAGGGACCCGCCCCCGGGGCGCTCGCGCACCGAAGCCGGGCTGACCGCGATCGGCCGGGTAAGCCCGACCGGCAAGATCGACGAATTCAGCAACTGCCTGCGGCCGATGCCCGACTACGCGGGGCCGAACTTCCTCACCCTCGGCCCCGACGGGAACGTCTGGTTCACGACCTGGCCCTCCGGAGAACCGGCGCACCCAAACCGCGCCTCGACCCCCTCGATCGGACGGGTCACGCCGAGCGGCAGGATCACCGAACTGCGCCTCGGCCTCCACTCGAGTAGCCAGCCCGAAGAGCTCGTCTCAGCTGGCGGCCGTCTCTGGTTCATCGACCGGGAAGCAGACGCGATCGGCATGGTAGTTCCACCCCGCAAACCGGTGAACACCTTCCTCCTGCTCCCAGTCCAAACGCCGCCGGGGACCCACAGAACTCGCCTTCGAGTGGCGGTACCCGGCCCGGGAAGACTGACCGTGCGCGGCGGCGGAGTACGGACGAGGAGCACGACCGCCGACGAATGCGGCGCCGCGAGCATTGCCGTCGTTCCAGACCGCGACGCACGGCAACTGCTTACCCAACGCGGATCGCAACGCACGACCGTCGACGTCACCTACACCCCACGCGGCGGATCGTCATTCAGCCAGCGGACCACGCTGACGCTGCACTCGCCCTAGGAGGGACTGGCGAAACTCACGTCCGCGACTTGCGAGCGCCGGACTGTGACCTTCTCCGCCTTAGACCCCTTCCCGCGCCTCCAGCTCGCCTTCGGCAATTGCCCGGCGCAATCGCTCGTGGTCTCGTTCATTCTGGTCCGCGTAACGCACGGAGAACTCGGCAATCGCGCGATCCATGCGGTCGCTCTTGCCAAGGTAGGCGGCAATCGCCAGGCGGTCGCCTGAGCGCGCGTGCGAGCGGGCCAGCGACCAGGCACAGGCACGCGTGTAGGCAAGGAGCCCACGCCTGTCCATCCGCGCCAGGTCGGCCGAAGCCTTCCAGTCCCAGAGCTGGCGCACGTAGAAATCGTGAGCGAGGCCGTCGAGTCCGGTGCTGCGCTGCCAGCTGAGGAAGATGTCGGTCGCGGCCTGCATCATCCGCTGACCGCGCACTACTCGCTCACCGTGGTTCTCATACTCGCTTCCTCCAAGGTGAGGCTCCAGCACCGAAGCCACGGCTTCCTTCGCCTGCAGGACCAGCGGGTCACCGGCACCCCTCGAGGTGAAGAGAAAGACCCAGGCTCGGGTGCCGACGCTCCCGACCCCGACCACCTTGCGCGCCATGTCGGCGAACTCGTATGAGCGGAACAGGTGCTCGACGTCGGCATGGAGGCCCTCCGTGTAGGCGTCGAGCAACTCGCGCACGTAGGCCTCTCGCTCCTGGGGATCGTCGCTCGCGTGCAGCTCGCTCAGCGGGGTCAGGAGCGGCGGCGCACTGGTGAATTGGAGCCGGCCGTCAACCACCCGGGTCAGCTTCCGCGCCGCGCGGACGCTCGTCTTGCGCCTGCCCTTGGCGAACGTGCTCTCAAATAGCTCGCGACCGTCGGCGTCGAGTCGCGTCCCGAAACGGGCGGTCAGCTGATCGGCGTCGAGGCGCTCGTACCAGGCCTCGAGCATCGACTCGGCCGCAAATTCCCGCATCCCGTCGCGGTACTGGCGCACTGCGGCCGCGACCATGGCCCGACTCCGCTTGGCCCCAAGGCCGAGCTCGCGGGCGGCGATCTCGATGCTCGCCGCCATTCTCTTCAGGTCCCACTCCCAGGGCCCGGGCAGCGTCTCGTCGAAGTCGTTGGGACCGAAGACGAGACGCCTATCCGGGGCGGCGAAGCCCCCGAAGTTGGAAATGTGGGCGTCGCCGCAGGCCTGCACAACGAGCCCCGAGGTTGGCGTCCCCGCGAGGTCGGCGGCCATCACGGCGGCGGCGCCGCGGAAGAAGGCGAACGGGGACGCAGCCATCCGGCCGTATCGGATCGGCAGCAACTCGGCGAGCCGCGTCTCCGCTTGATGGCGCAGGAGCGCGATGGGATCCTCGCGCCCTCCCGCCGGTGCCCACTCGGCGTGGCTCGCCCGCGGCGCCCGCCCGCGGCCGAGGCGGCCGCGCTCCGGGCTCTCGCCATGTTCGAGGCGGGCAAACTCCATCCCCACCGACGCTATCGCCTGTGCACGCCCAGCGGCTGCGGGTAGTGACCATCACGTGTCGGTCCATTTCTCCGCGGGCTACGACACTCAAACCCGGTCAGCGGCCCGGCGCGCCGGCAAGAGAGCCCCGACAAAAAGCTACGCGGCAAAGCGAGTCCATTCAGACA
>CAVSMQ010000002.1:0-10251 GCA_963729055.1 uncultured Actinomycetes bacterium
GCGCTAGCAAAGGATTGGCGTTGGTGGGGATCGGGGCAGCCTCCTCTCTCGATCTGTCGGCGTGTGGAGGATTCGGCTGTCGCCCAGAGGAGCGCCGGGCCTCAATCGCAAAACGTTCGGAGGCTGCCCCGATCCCCACCCCGGATCCGGTCTGGCCAGACCGGCCCCATCCCTCGTAAGCTCAAAAAGCAGGATGGGTCCCCCCAACGTTTCGTGCCCCGTCGCCTTGAGCTAGAGCTTCCGAGGGACGGAGGGTGTCGGTGTCCCTCCGAACGTTTTGCGATTGAGGAGAACAGCGTTGCGGGCGACAGCTCGCCTACGACGATCGACGACAGATCGAGAGAGGAGGGACACCGAGACCCTCCGTCCGAACCGCTCTGTCTAGACGTGGTAATCTTGACTTACCGACTCAACATACTCGGAAAGGTATCCAAATGACCAAACCACGCCGCACTACCTTCGTCTCCCGCGGCCGCCTCGCTGGACTCGTTCGCGACGACGCTCCGGCAGGCGTCGGTCAGAACCGGACGACGCGCAAGGCCAACCGCGACAACGGCCAAGCGGCCGCCGACGAGGCGCTCTTTTACCGCGCCCGCCTCGTACTCGGGGACTCCCTCCCCCGCCCCGAGCGTTGAGCGTTCGTCGTTTGTCAACCTGTGGGTGACAAACGACGAACGCGCTAAGCGAGGCGGCGGGAGAAACTGGTTTCGAGCGAGTGCTCGTGCTCCTCGCCGGGCACCGTCTTGTCGAGGCGCATCTCGAGCTGGCGGCCGTCGATCCGCAGCATCGCGACCTGATTGTCGAAGCAGGGCCCGTCGCGGAGGCGCCAGCGGATTCCCGGGTCGGGGGCGCCAGCGGCCGCGGCTAGCCGGCGGGCGAAGGCGGTAAACGGGCGGGTGAAGCCGGCGCGGATCGTCCGCCGCTCTTTCTCGTCGAGCGGGTTGCGGTACGGCGAGCAGACCGCCTGGTAGACGGGCGCCCGATCGCCATCAGCCGGGTAGGCAACCTCGGCTAGATAGGCGTGGTGAACGTCGCCGGAGAGGACGACGATCGAGGCCGGCACGGCGCCGCGATCGCCGCGCGCCACCGCGCCAAGCAGGTCGCGCAGCTTCGCGAACGACTCACCAAAGGAGCCCCAGTGGTCGAAGTCGACTTCGCGCCGTAGCTTCTCGCCCAGCCGCGCCCCGACTGGGCCCCAGGCGCCGCCGCAGACCGCCTCGTTCCAGGCCTCGAGCGCCTGGAAGCCGGGCGAGAGCAGCCACGGCACCGTGGTCGCGATCAGCAGGTGGTCGAAGTCGCCCTGCGCGTGGTCGCGGATCCACTCCCACTCCTCGTCGTCGACCATCGCCCGGCGGTCCTCTTCCAGCACTCGGCCGGCCCTCGAGTCGACAAAGATCGCCCGAGTGCGGCCGAAGTCGCGACAGAAGCTCCAGCGACTACCGGAACCGGTTTTCGAGACCCCCGCGGCCCACTCGCGCAGCACCAGCTCGGCGTCACGCTCGCCGGCGTTGCGCAGCTTGAGGTAGATCTCGTCTTCGTCGAGCGCCCGCGGCGAGAGGTTGCCGAGGTGCTGGTAGATCCAGTAGGTCATCACGCAGTCGGTCAGGCGCCGGTGCCACCAGGCCTTTTCGCGCATCTCCTCCATCCAGGAGTGGGAGATGTTCCAGTCGTCGCTCATGTCGTGGTCGTCCCAGAGCATCGAGACCGAGACCGTGGAGAAGAGCCAGCGGACCAGTGGCTCGCTCCAACTCTCCTGGTAGAGCCAGGTGTACTCCTCGAAGTCGGTCACCTCTTCGCCCGGCTCGCTGCCGACGCCGCGGCGGTCACGGATCTTTTCGCGAGTGCGCGGGGCGCCCTCGTCGACGTAGACCTGGTCGCCGAGCAGAAACAGGAGGTCCGGCCACTCCTCAGGCTCGACCTGCGTCATCGTCCGGGCCAGCACGTGCAGGGCATCGATCTCGCGCCCGTCTTCGTGGCGGTCCTTGGTGTGGGTGTAGGGCTCCTCGTTGGGCAGCGCCACCCGGCAGGAACCGAAGCGGATGTCGAGCGGGCCGTCGCCGAGGGTGCGGATCACGCTCGCCGGCAACTCAGAATCCGGCTCCGGCCAGCGCTCCTCGCCGTCGAGCTCGACCGTGTAGGGGTTGGTCGAGCCCGGCTCCAGGTCCTCGAGCCGAACCAGCGCGTAGTGGTGGCCGTCGACTTCAAAGGTTGGCTCGCGGGCGCCAAGCACGCGCACCTCGCAGGCGGCGTCGGTCTCGACCCAGATCGTCGCCTCCGTGTCGGAGACGTAGCGGAGCAGCGGTCCCAGCAGTAGTTCGGGCATGCCCGATCGCGTACCCGACCAGAAAGAAATCTCACACCGACTAGTGGGGCGCATTTCTCTCGCATACCGAGAGAAATGCGCCCCAACCGGTTATTTCGTCGGCGGGGTCTCGGTGGTCGGGAGTGGTTCTTCGGCCTGCGGGTAGGCCTGGACCGCCAGGTTCCAGCTTTTCAGCGTGAAGACCACGCCCGAGGCACCGGCGTACTGGATCGCCACCGTGTGCCCGCCCTTGCCGAGGACAGTCGTCTGGACGATCGTGTGGACCAGGGCGGCCGGTCCCCCTTTGCCCTGGTTGAGGGTCGCCGGCGCGAAGTTCACTTTGCCGGTCGACTGGCCGTCGACCAAGATCTGCACCGGGCAGGCCAGGTCGGGCGTGGCGGTTTTTTCCGAGTAGCAGCTAGCCGTTCCGGAAAACGTGATCACCGCGTTGCTGACATTGGCCGGGGTCGCGAACGAGGTAAAGGCGGTCGGGATGTACCCGGCCGAGGACGCGTTCGTCGGCCCAAACTGCGCCGTCCCGGCAGCGATCGCCCCAATCGGCGGCAGCGGTGCCGTCGCCTTCGCGACGTAGAGGTTCGACGCCGCCTTTTTCTTCAGGTAAAGCGTCGAGGCCTTTTTGTTGCTCACGTACGTCTTCGCAGCTTTCTGGTTCGAGAGATACAGATGCGCCGCCTTTTGGCTGCTCAGGAACGACTGCGCCACCGACGGAACGACGGTCACCGAGGCGGCGACAACGGCCGCCAGGACGACGACGCTCGCCGCCCGAGGAGTCGAGATTCTCTTCTTCAGCAATGGGTCCTCCATGTTGTGCGGCCCGCCGGGAGAGCCTTTCTTGATCAACTAGGTCAATAAACTACATAAACTGCTAGCGTAAGACCAGCTTGTTGGTCAACAAACTCGATTCAACTCGCAATCCCACGACTCCCACCCGGCAGGAAAGGAAGCATCCACGCATGAAAATCAAGACCCTCGCCATTACGGCGTTTGCCCTGCTGGGTCTCGCCGTGCCGGCGTCGGCCGGCGCCCAGACCCTGATCGGGTCCGGCTCCGTGGCCGCGCAGCCTGTGCTGCAGGCGCTGTTCAAGGCCTACGAACAGCAGAACAAAAAGATCCACTTCGTCTACACGGCTAACGGCGGCAACGCCGGAGTCAAAGACGTCCAGAACGGGACCAGCCAGTTCGCCGGTCAGGCCCGCACGCCGCTCCCCAGCGACGCCGGGACCACCTACATCAAGCTCTACTTGGACGGTCTCTGCCTCGACGTGAACAGGGCGAACTCGCTCAGCAACATCTCGATCCAGCAGACCCATGACATCTACCGCGGCCTGCTGACCAACTGGTCGCAGGTGGGCGGCAAATTGACCACCACGATCGACCCGGTCGGCCGTGACACCAACGGAGGGACGTACAACTTCTTCCTCCAGGCCGTGCTCAACAACGAAGCGCCGGCGTCGAACGTCAACGCCCTGACCGCCGATGGCCTCGTCGTCAACGCGGTAGCCCAGGACCCGAACGCGATCGGCTACGCCGGTCTCGCCTGGCAGAGCAACAAAAAGCTGAAGCCGCTGAAGGTCAACGGCATTCCTTGCGAAGCCAGCAAGATCAGCGTCGAGCCGCTCAAGTACCCCCTGTCGCGTTACATCTTCATCGTTCTGCCGACGTCCAACCCGTCGCCCGCGGTGCAGAAATTCGTCGACTGGGCCCGGACCAGCGCTGCTGCCGCTCCGGTCATCTCCAGTGCCGGCGGCGTCCCCGCCTTCAACAAGAAGTAAGGGACCGCTAGTTGGAAGAGCAGCACTCCCCGGAGTACGGCCCAAAGTGGTCGGACCAGCGCGTCGAGCGGATGCTCGGCGCGCTGGTCATCTTCGTGGTTGGGCTGCTGCTCGCCCTGATCGTCGTCGTCTTCATCCGCGGCTGGCCGTCCTTCTCGCACAACGGGCTCGCCTGGTTCACCGGCGGCGGCTCGGTCGAAGACCAGTTGAACGCGATCGCCCTCTCGACCGAGACCGGCGCCAGCTACGTCTACACCTTCCACGCCTGGCCGATGATCTGGTCGACGATCCTGATCACCGGCGGCGCCGTCCTCATCGCTCTGGTCTCGGCCCTCTTCGTCGCCGTCTTCATCGTCGAGTTCGCGCCGGAATGGATGGCCAACATCCTGCAGCCGGTCGTCCGCTTCCTGGCCAGCGTCCCCTCGGTGATCTACGGGTTGATCGGCGTCGTCGTCCTCGTCCCCTTCATCGGCAACCACCTGGTCACCGAGGGCCAAAAGGCCTCGGTCGCCGGCGTCATCTCGCTCACCGGCTACAGCCTGCTCGCCGCGGTCACCGTGCTGACGGTGATGATCGCGCCGCTGATGGTCTCGATCTTCAGCGACGGCCTGCGCTCGGTCAAACCGGGCTGGCTCGAAGGCTCGCTGGCACTCGGCGTCAACCGCTGGCGCACGGTCTGGAAGATCGGCGTCCGCACCGCGCGGCCGGCGATCGTCGCCGGCACCGTGCTGGCGACGGCCCGGGCGATCGGCGAGGCGGTGATGTTGGCGATGATCTCCGGCTCGGTCGCCTTCGCGCCGAATCCCGCCGACGGGCTGATCTTCATCTACGAGCCCTCGCGGCCGCTGGCGCCGACGATCGTCAAGAACATCGACCAGCTGAGCTCGCCGCCCTTCAACGCAACCCTCTTCTCGATCGCCAGCGTGCTGCTCTTCTCGGCGGCGATGTTTTCGATGGCCGGCTACTTCGCCCGCCGGGCGATGCGCAAATACGGGAGCCCCTGATGGAGTCGCCGCTCTCCCCCACCCCGGCGGGTGCCGGCGCCGGCACGGCAGCGCCGCCGCCGAGCGCGCTGCCGCCCCGTGCCGGCAAGCACACCGGCGCGGTCGAGGGCAGCGCCACCTGGCGGCTCACCGACCGCATTGGGCTGGCGATCTGCTGGGGCCTCGGGCTGCTCTTCTGCGCGATCGCGATCGCCGTGGTCGCCTACCTCTTCATCCAGGGAGTCACCTACCTGAAGGTCTCGATGTTGACCACGCCGGCCTCCTCCGGCTTCGAGCAGAGCGAAACCGGGGGCTTCTCGGACGCGCTGATCGGCACCATGCTGGTCGCCTTTCTCGGCATCTCGTTAGCCCTACCGGCGGGGATCGCGATCGCGGTCTGGCTGGTCGAGTACGGGCGGCCGGCGGCGCTGGCGCGGATCACCGAGTCGACGATCGAGGCGATCGCCGGCATCCCCTCGATCGTCCTCGCCCTGTTCGGCACGGTGATCTTCGGCTCGACCGCCCTCGGCTTCCTCAGCCGCGAAACCGAAGGCGTCGTCTTCGGGCGCTCGTTCTTCGCCGCCGGCGCGATGCTCTCGCTGGTCGCCCTGCCGCTGATCGTCGCCAGCGTCCGCGAGGGCCTCAACTCGATCCCCCGCCACGTCCGTGAGGCCTCCTACGCGGTCGGCAAGACGAAGGCGGCAACGACGCGGCGGATCCTGCTGCCGGCCTGCCGGCCGCAGGTCGCGACCGGGGCCGTGCTCGGCCTCGGTCGGATCATCGGCGACACCGCGATCATCGTCGTCTTGCTCGGGGCGACCCAGAACTTCGGCCCGGTCGAAGGCGCGCCGTTCCCGCTCAACTACCTGCGCGGGGTCGGCACGACGCTCACCAACTTCGTCTACGAGGCCTCGCCCACCGGCAACCTCAACCAGCCGCAGAAAGCCTACGCGGCGGCTTTCGTGCTGCTGGTCATGGTGTTGATCCTCAACGCCATCGTCGACGTCATCCATCGCCGCGCCAGGAGGGTGGGGACGTGGAGTTCGTGAAACCGCCGCCGCCGATCCGGCGGCTGCCGCTCGAGAACGCCGAGGCGGCAACCCAGGTGCTGCCGCCGGACCCCCGGGCGAATGGCTATGGCGCCGCCGCGCCGGCGACCGGCAGCGGCTTCACCACCGCGCGCCGCGCGGTCAGCGCGCCGCAGTTCTCGATCCGCCGCATGGAGGTCGATGACGTCTCGATCTCCTACGGCCAGAAAAAGGCGGTGAAGAACGTCTCGCTGCCAATCCGCCAGGGCGAGGTGCTGTCGCTGATCGGACCCTCGGGCTGCGGCAAGACGACGCTCTTGCGCTCGCTCAACCGACTCACCGAGCTGACTTCGACGGCCAGCCTCGAGGGCAGCATCCGGCTCGACGACGTCGACATCACGCTGATCGAGCCGACCCTGCTGCGGCGCCGGGTGACGATGGTCTTCCAACAGCCCAACCCGTTCCCGATGTCGGTTTTCGACAACATCGCCTACGTGCTGCGTGAGCAGGGTTCGCGGCGAGCGCGGAAGAAGGAGCTCGAGCCGGCGGTCCATAGCGCCCTGCAGCGGGCCGGCCTCTTCGAGGAGGTCAAAGACAACCTCAAGCACCCCGCGCTGAAGCTCTCCGGCGGACAGCAGCAGCGGCTCTGCATCGCCCGCGCGCTCGCTGCCGAGCCCGAGGTGCTGCTGCTCGACGAGCCCTGCTCGGCGCTCGACCCGCAGTCGACCCAGGTGATCGAGGACCTGATCGTCAAGCTGCGCGACGACGTCGCGGTCGTGATCGTCACCCACAACCTGCAGCAGGCCTACCGGATCGCTGACCACGTCGCCTTCATGTATCTCGGCGACCTGGTCGAGTACTCGAGCGCGACCGCCCTCTTCGGCTCGCCGCGCGAGCAACGGACTGCGGAGTACGTCAGCGGTGCCTTCGGCTAGGCCCCGCCCTCACTCCCGCCGCCGCCGGCGGCCGCTCGCCCGCGCCGCGGCGCTCGCCGCCTGCCTGGTGCTGATCGGCGCCGGCACCGCCGGCTGCGAGACGACCCAGGAAAAGGCCGAGAAGCAGCAGGCGCGGGCGACGCACATCTTGAAGGAACGTGATCGACGCCAGCGCGAGAAGAACACAAAGAAGAAGCACCAAGAGTCGAAGCAGGACCACGAGAAGGAGAACGGCAAGTGACGACCGAGCCATCGAAACCGCTGAGCGGCTTCGAGCCCTGCGAGGAGTGCGGCTCGCCGCTCGACGCGCAGCAGCGCTACTGCGTCGAATGCGGAGCGCGGCGCGGCAACGGTGCCAACCCCGCCTCCCGCTACTTCGCGACGATGAGCAAACGGGCGCGGCGCCCGGCCGCCGGCGCGCCCAAACGCCCGCCGGCCAGCCGCGCCGCTGCGGTCGGCTTCTTCGCGCTGCTGCCGATCGCCGTCGCGCTCGGCGTCGTCGTCGGCCGCAGCGACTCCGGTGGCAGCGACGAAGCGGCCCTGCTGCGGGCGCTGAAACAGAGCGAAGCGCAGGCGGCGACCGCGGCGGCGAGCAACACGACGGCGCAGCCAACCGCCAGCGCCGGCCAGCCGAACGCGAAAGCAAAAGCGAAAGGCAAAGGCGAAGCGAAGAAATCGAAAGCCGAGAAAAAACTGGAGAGCGAAGGCGGCAAAGTCGTCGCGCAGACGGAGAACGGAGCCGTCCATCAGGTCACGGGCTACAAACCGACCAAGGCGAAGGAAGAACAAGACACCAAGCTGGTCGAAGAAAACCCCGAACAGGTCGGCGAAAACTACATCAAGGCGCAGCAGAATCTTCCCGATGTCGTCGTCGTCGGCGGCGAAGGCGGTGGCGGAGAAGAACAGTCGACGCCGGGGGTCGAACCGTGAAGCGCAAACCCGCCGAGCCGGCGCCGAAAAAGCCCGATGAGAGCGCCGAGCTGCTCGCCCAGCGCGACCGCCTGCTGGAGAAGTTCACGGTCATGCAGGCCGATCTCGGCGGCGCCTTCTACGAGATGGCGATCCGCGACCACGTGCGGATGGACGTGCTGACCCGCAAGGCGGCTGAGCTGCAGCGGGTCGACGCCGAACTGCTGGCCCTCGAGCGGGTGCTCGAGCTGCAACGCGAGGACGCCGCCGGCCTCTGCCCAAGCTGCGGCGCCCCATTCGCGCCCGGGGTCCGCTTCTGCGCCCAGTGCGGCAACCCGCTGGTCCCGATCGGGGAGCTGGGCGCCGCGCCGGCGCCGCGCTCACCGCAGGCACCGCCGCCGACCCACCCCAGTGAGTCGAAGCCGCCCGAGGTGCCGCGGTGAGGGGCTGGATCGCCACCCGCGTGCAAACGGCGATCGCCGCCGCTGCCTCGCTGACCGGCAAACGGTTCGGCCTGCTCGTCGCCTCCTCCCTGGTCGCCACCTCTGCGATCGTCGCTGCCGGGATGACCTCGAGCGGCAACGACCTGGGGCCGCTGGCGGCGTTGGTCGGCCGCAGCCTCGCCGCGCAGCGGGTCGCCGCCGAAGCGCCGGCCCCGGCACCCGAGCCGGAACCGGAACCGGTGTCCGAACTCGAATCCGAACCGGAAGCGGCGCCGGAACCGGTCGTCAGCGCGCCCGAAGCCGCGCCCCTCGAAGTCGCTCCTGAAGTCGTGCCGGAACAAGCGGCACCCGAAGCCGAACCGGAACCAGAAGAAGAAGCCGCGCCGCCGGTCGAAGAAGACAAGCCCGAAGCCGGGGCGATCAAGCACGTCTTCGTGATCTCGCTCGCCAGCCCCGGCTACGAAGCCGCCTTCGGCCCGGCCAACGTGCAGATGCCGTACCTCGCCGAAACGCTGCGGCCGCAAGGCGACTTGCTGAGCGGCTTCACGCTGCTGAGCGAAGGCTGGCTGGCGAACTCCTTCGCCTCGATCGCGGGACAGAAACCAACGCCGGACTCCGATGCGGACTGCCCCGAATACGAAGCCTGCGTCTTCCCGGTCGAAACGCTCTCCTACGCCGACCAGCTGGCGACCGCCCAGTTCACCTGGCGCGGCTACTTCGAAGACATGGCCGACACCAGCGGCAAACCGGCCAGCTGTGTTCACCCGGAACCGGGCGCCGAAGAGACGCCGCCGCCCGGTGGCTACTCCCCGGTGCTCAACCCGTTCGTCTACTTCCACACCCTGCTCGACCTCGGCGATTGCGCGGCCAACGACGTGCCGCTGACCGAACTCGAGAAGGACCTGCGCAAGACGGAAAAGACGCCGAACTTCAGCTACATCTCGCCCAACCTCTGCAACGCCGGCGTCACCCCCGGCCAGTGCCCGGAAGGCGCGCCGGACGGTGCCGCGGCCGCCGACGCCTGGCTCTCGACCTGGGTCCCGAAAATCCTCAAATCGCCCGCCTACAAGGCCGACGGCCTGCTGATCGTCACCTTCGGCGCGGTCAACCCGGTCCCCAATCCGGACCCGGCCCAGCCGCCGACGCCACCGACCAGTCTCAAGACCGGGACGCTGCTCGTCTCGCCGTTCGTGACCCCGGGCGCGACCGACGCAGCGAGGTACGACCCCTACTCGCTGCTGGCCACGAACGAGGACCTCTTCGGGCTCCATCGCCTCGGCGAAGCCGAGGGCAAGAAGGTCAAGTCACTGGCGCCGCAGCTGCTGGCCGAAAACGGCGGCGACTGACCGCAACCGCCCGCTGTGGTTGTCCTTTCTTCGGGATAGTCGAAGAAAGGACAACCACGCGCCTGGCGGCGCTTTCTGACAGGCTTTTCGGATGAACGGACCAGCACAGGGCGAGCCGATCACGGCCGCCGGCATCGAGGATCTAAAAGCCGAACTCGCCGAGCTCGAAGGGCCGAAACGCCAGGAGATGGCGCGGCGGATCAAAGTCGCCCGCGACGAGGGCGACCTCAAGGAGAACGCCGAGTACCACGTCGCCAAAGAGGACCAGGCCCACATGGAGACGCGGATCAAGCGGCTCCAGGAACGGCTGCACAACGCGGTCGTGGTCGAGGTCGACGAGAGCCCTGGCGACGTCTTCGCCTTCGGTCGCTCGGCCGAAGTGCTGGACGAATCGAAAGGCGAGACCAACACCTGGACCCTGGTCGGTTCGACCGAGGCGAGCCTGACCGAAGGGCGGCTCTCGGCCGAGTCACCGATCGGCCGGGCGCTGATGGACACCCCGATCGGCAAGA
>CAVSMQ010000003.1:0-751747 GCA_963729055.1 uncultured Actinomycetes bacterium
CGCAGTCTCGGCCTGCCGACGACCCAGCAGGGCGCCGGGCTGATCGACGCCGGCAAGGCCACCGATCCAACGGTGCCCTGAGGGCGCCTCCGGTCAGGTCGTGCGAACGATCATGACCGAGCAGGGCGCGTGGTGAGAGACGTTGTTCGGGACGCTGCCCAACAAGTAGCGGCGGGCGCCGGTCATCCCCTTGTTGCCGACAACGATCAGGTCGGCTTTGACCTCTTCGGCGGTGTTGAGAATCGCGTCGGCGGGATCGGCCTCAACCGGGTGAATGGTCACTTCGACCCCCTCTTTACGGACCTCGGCGGCCGCCGCTTCGAGGACCAGGTTGACGTCCTCGCGCGGCCCGATCTCGTACTGGACATCGGCTGGCGCCTGCGCCTGCTCGTCGCGGACCCGCCGCCCGGAGATCGGCTGGTAGGCGCTGACGATGCTGAGCTGGGCACCCGACAGCTTTGCCAGCTCGGTTGCCTGGCGGACCGCCCCGGCCGCGGTCTCGGAGCCATCGGTACCAACCACGATGCGAGTGAACAAGCCGCCCTCCCTCTGCTAGGTGCTTGGATGCGGCGAGTCTAGAGGCTCGCCCACAGGTCAAATGTGCGTGCGCTCACTCACCGCTGGGCGGGTTCGTACTGGTAGCCCTGCGGCAGGCCGCGGAAGCCGACGCCAAGGATCTCGGTCGGCGTCGTCGAGAGCCGCACGATCGCGATCACCATCGATGCGAGCAGGCAGACGACGAGGATCACCATCCCCACTTTCCAGAGCAGTGGCACCCGGCGAACCCTAGCCAGGCCGGGCGGGAGGCGGATAGGCTGGCGCGATGGCGCTGGAGCGGGTGGCGGACGGGGTGTGGTTGCTGCGCGGGGATTTCCGCGGGGCGATGAACGTCTACTTGCTCGAGGACGAGGGCGGCGTCGTCGCCTTCGACGCTGGCACCAAGGCGATGCGGCGCAAGGTGGCGGCCGCGGCGGCCGAGCTCGGCGGCCTGAAGCGGGTCGTCCTCGGCCACGCCCACGCCGACCACCGCGGCACCGCGCCGTACCTCGAGGCGCCCGTCTACTGTCACCCCGACGAGGTCGGTGACGCCGAATCGGACGCCGCGATCACCCCCTATATGGACCTCTCGAAGCTGCCGGTCGCCTGGGTGCGAATGCTCTACCCCATCCTGCTGCGGCGCTGGGACGGCGGCGCGGTGGAGATCGCCGGCACCGTCAGCGAGGGCGACCTGGTGGCCGGCTTCGAGGTGCTCCATTTTCCCGGCCACGCGCCCGGGCTGATCGGCCTCTGGCGCGAGTCCGACCGAGTGGCGCTGGTCTCCGATGTCGTCTACCTGGTCGACTCGGCGCGGCTGAAACCCCTGCCGCACGGCGAGGCGAGCGTCCCCCACCCTGCCTGGGCCTGGGACCACGCTCAGGCAAAGGAGTCGCTGCGGCGACTGGCGGCGCTCGAGCCGCGCGTGGTCGGCACCGGCCACGAGCGGCCGCTGGTCGGCGAGAACCTGCGGCCGGTGCTCGAAGCCGCCGCGACCCAGCACTGACCGGCACCATTCGGGGGGCTGAGACCGCCTCCACCACCCCTCCTGCCATAAGTTGGCGGATCTGATGATCGGGACGTACGTTTCGGCGGCGCTGATCTGCGCCGCTTCGCTCCTGGCAGGGCGAGCTCTGCTCTCGCTGGCGGGCCGCGACAGCTGGTCCTGGCTCGAGCCCGCGGTCGGCTTCGGCGCGGTGCTGACCGTGACCGGGCTGCTGGCGCGCGCGCCCGGCCACGGAACCAGCGCCACGCTTGGCGTCGTGATCCTGATCGTTGTCGCCGCGGCGATCGTCTGGCGGCTCCCCTACCGGGCGCCGGCGGCGCTGGCGATCGGCCTCGCGGTCGCGGTCGTCATCGGTCTTGTGCTGGCGATCCCGTTCGCGATCAGCGGGCGTTTCGGGCTGCTGGGCGTTGGCTTCAACAACGACCTCGGCCTCCACCTCGCCTGGGCGGAGTGGCTGCGCAGCGGCGTCGGCCCCTCCCCCGACCCGGGCTATCCGCTCGGGCCGCACGGCCTCGCCGTCGCCGTCGCCGCGGTGCCGGGGATCGGCCTCGGCCAGGCCTTCATCGGCGAGATCATCGCGATCGGGGTGATGACTGGGCTGACGGCGCTCGCCGCGCTCGGCGAGCTGCGCCCCTGGAAGCGGGTCTTCTGCGCGGCCCTGGTCGCGGTCCCTTACCTAGCCGCCTCCTACTTCGCCCAGGCCGCCTTCAAGGAGACCGCCGAGGCGCTCTTCGTGCTCGCCTTCGCGGTCTTCCTGATGGCGCCCGGTTCGCCTGACGGCGGCCGCTGGGCACGGCTGCGCTTCGCCCTGCCGCCGCTGGCGATCGTCGGCGGGATCTTCTTCTCCTACAGCTTCGCCGGCGTCGCCTGGCCGGCGCTAATCCTCGTCCTCTGGAGCCTCACTCTGGCGCCGGTGCGGCGGGCGCTGCGGCCGCGGGCGGTGCTTCGCTTCCTCACCCGGCCGCTGACCCTGATCGCGATCCTGGTCATCGCGGCGCTCGCCTTCGTCGCCCTCTTCGGCCCCTTCGGCTTCCGCTCCAGCTTCAGCAAAGTCGCCGGCTCGAACACCTACGGGCCGGTCAATCCACTCGAGGCGCTCGGACTCTGGCCGGCCGCGAACTACCGCCTCGATGCCGCCGGTGGAGCCGAGCTGCGGGGCGTCGCCGGGGCGATCGCGGTGCTGGCGCTGCTGGTCGGCGTCGCCTGGTGGGTCTGGCGCCGCCAGCTCGCGGTGCCGATCGCCCTCGGCGGCTGCGCGATCCTCTACCTCGCCTCGCTGCCCTCGAGCGGCGACTACTCGCAGGCCAAGGCGCTGATCATCGCCGCGCCACTGGCGATGCTGGTCGCGGTCAAACCGCTGCTGGCGGAGCTGCGCGGGCGCTCGGCCGAGCCTGACACGGGCGGCCGCCGCTCGGCCCTGGCGCCGCTGATGCGCCTTGCCTGGGCGGTGCTCGCGGTCGCCTTCTGCGGCGGCGCGATCTACTCCAGCTTCCTGGTCCTGCGCGACGCTCCCGTCGCCCCCGCCGGCCACGGCGCCGAGCTGAAGGCGTTCCTGCCGATCGTCCAGGGCAAACCGGTCCTCTACGCCGGCCAGGACCGCTACGCCGCCTACGAGCTGCTCGGCGCCGACACCCACGTGCCGCTGGTCGAGTTCCCCGACGACGCCGTCTCCCCCAATCCCGAAAAGCCCTTCGACACTGGCGACGCCTACAGCCCGATCGACTTCGACTCCTTCAACCACGGCACCCTCGAACGCTTCCCCTACGTGATCACCAGCCGCGCCGCCTGGAACAGCCAGGCGCCCCCCGGTTTCAAGCGGATCGCCGTCACCGCCGACTACGTGCTCTGGGAAAAGACCGGCGAGGTGCCCGAGGACCGCCACGTCCTGCTCGAGGGCACCGAGGCCGGCGCCAAGGCGGGGTGCACGGCGCCCGAGATCCGGATCCTGCTCGGCGAACCGGGGCGCGCTTCGCTCTTCCCCGACGCGGTGATCGGACCGAAAGGCGCCTGGTCGGAGGGCAGCATCCTCGGCACCGGCGAGGAGACTTCACAGTCGCTCGAGCTGCCGGCCGGAACCTGGAACCTCTCGATCCAGTACTTCTCGCCGTTCGACCTGACCCTCTCGGCGCCCGGCTTCAGCGAACCGCTGATCGCCGCCCTCGACGGCCAGCGACCGAACACGATCAGCCTCGGCAACAACGGCCAGTACTGGCCCGCCGGCAAGTTCGAGAGCAAAGGCGGCGAGACCGAGTTCACGCTGACCAGCGCCGAGGCCAGCGGCCTGCAGAGCCTGAGCGGCTACGACGGCAAGGCCTACATCGGCGAGCTGGTCGCGGTCCCGGCCGAACCGCACCGCGAAGTGCCGCTGTCGAAAGCGTGCGACGGCTGGATCGACTGGTACGAAAGCCCCGCAGCGCCCTGACCGGGCGCGTCGCTCCTAGACCGTTTTGGCAGCCAGTCGCTCAGGCGTAACACGCACCACGTCCCAGACCAGGTTGGCCTTCTCGAGGCCGTCGATGATCAGGGCGGAGATGTCGACCTGGTACCAGCGCAGGCCGTGGGTCGAGGAGGTCGGGAAGGCGTGGTGGCTGTTGTGGAAGGCCTCGCCGAGGGTCGGGATCGCGATCAGGGCGAGGTTGCGCGAGTGGTCCTTGGTATCGAATTCGCGCTTGCCGAAGACGTGGCAGAGCGAGTTGATGCTGTAGGTGAAGTGGTGCAGGACGAAGACCCGGACGAGGCCGCCCCAGAGCATCCCGGTGAGGCCGGCGAGCAGGGTGCCGCCAATCACCCAGCCGGCGGCGAAGGGGACCATCAGCCCGAGGATTGCCCAGTAGATGAAGGTCCGGTCGACCATGGAGATCACCGGGTCCTTCAGCAGATCTGGAGCGAAGCGCTCCTTGTTGCCGCGCTGGGTATGGATGAAGAGCCAGCCCATGTGGGCGTGGAAGAGGCCGCGCAACGCCCCGTCCCAGCCGCCGCCGTGGTCGACGTGGGGGCTGTGCGGGTCGCCCTCGACGTCGGCGAAGGCGTGGTGCTTGCGGTGGTCGGCGACCCAGGAGGTCACCGGCCCCTCGATCGCCGCCGAGCCGAGGATCGCCAGGAGCCCCCGCAGCCAGTCGTGGGTTTTGAAGGCGCGGTGGGTGAGGTGACGATGGAAGCCGACCGTGATCCCGAGGCCGGTGACGACGTACATCGCGAGGAACAACATGATGTCGCTCCAGTTGAGTGCGCTGCCCCAGACCTGCCAGGCGGCGAGCCCTAGTGCAAGGAAGGGGAGCACGGTGACAAGACCGGTGATGATCCGGTCCCGGGTCTCGTGCTCGACCGGCTGGATATCCGAAGGCTGAGGCTCGGGATTCGGCATTAAGTCCTCGAACTATATTCGGGAACCCTAAATCCGGGCTGACGTAATACGTGCAAGTTCGCAGAGCGATGCGGATGCTGCGCCGTCGATAGGGTCCGCCCGATGCCGTTCGCCAACCCTGCGCCGCTGCGCCGTGAGATCGAAGCGCGCCTGCCCGAGCGGCCGTTCACGATCGCCTTCTGGGACGGCAGCCAGGTCCCGGCGACCAACGGAGGCGGCGGCCCGACCTTCACGGTCCGCTCGCCCCGCGCCGCCGCCCACGCGCTGCTGGCCCCGGGCCAGCTCGGGCTCGGCCGCGCCTATGTCAGCGGTGAGCTCGAGGTCGACGACATCGACGCCGTCATCGCCCTGCTCGACGGTTGGCAGCCGCCACCGCTCGACGGCGCCGACAAGCGGGCGCTGCTGCTCGGCGCGGTGCGCGCCGCCGGCCTGACCAAGCCCCCGCCCCGGCCCAGCGCCGAGCTGCGGCCGAGCGGCCGCCGCCACAGCAAGGAGCGCGACGCCCGCGCCGTCCGCCACCACTACGACGTCTCGAACGAGTTCTTCGAGCTCTTCCTCGGGCCGACGATGGTCTACAGCTGCGCCATCTGGCGCGACGGCGAGAAGAAAACGCTGGAGGAAGCGCAGGAGGAGAAGCTCGACACCGTCGCCCGCAAGTTGGCGCTGCAGGAGGGCGAGCGGGTGCTCGACGTCGGCTGCGGCTGGGGCGGCTTCCCGCTCTGGGCGGCGACCCGATACGGCTGCAATGTGGTCGGGATCACGCTCTCGCCGCCGCAGGCCGAGCGGGCCCGGCAACGGGCCGAGGAGGCCGGCGTCGCCGACCGGGTCGAGATCCGCGTAATGGACTACCGCGACCTCGCGACCACGGGCGAGAAGTTCGACGCGATCGCCTCGATCGGGATGGTCGAGCACGTCGGCTCGGCCAACATCGACGAATACGCCGGCATCCTCGCCGGCCTGCTCGAGCCCGGCGGCCGCCTCCTCAACCACGGCATCACCCGCCTCCGCCACAGCGACGGCGAGGCCGGCGACTTCTCCGAGCGCTATGTCTTCCCCGACGCCGCCCCGCTGCACCTCTCGCGCAACCTGCTGGCGCTCGAACGCGCCGGCTTCGTCGCCCACCACGTCGAGGACTTCGCCCCCGACTACGCCGAGACCCTGCGCCACTGGGCACGAAACCTCGACGCCAACCTGGAGGAGGCGACCCGCCTAGCCGGCCCCGAACGTATCCGCGTCTGGCGCCTCTATCTCCGCGCCGCGCGCAACGGCTTCGAGAGCGGGTTCACGAGCATCTACCAGGCCCGCTGCGAGCTGGGCTGAGCGCCGCTACGGGTAGCGCCCGTGTAGCTGCCTGTGTGCGCGCTCGTAGACGGTACGGGTGGCCGGGTTCGTGGGGTGCCGCTCGCCAAATGCAGTGAACAGCAGCACTGGACCAGCTTCGGTGCTGGTCAGGCGGAAGATGAAGCCGAACGGCGCGGCCGAGGCGCCAATTGCGTCGAGCGGCACGTAGAGCTTCCAGCAGAACGGGAGCGAGGTCACGTCCCGGCCTTCGGCTTCACACCGGTGCAGCTGAAGACGAGGGCGTCCAGCCTCGATTTCGCGACGAGCTCGCTCCGCACTTTGCCGCTGCGGCGACCGTGGAGCAAGGCGTTCGACCTCTTCACTCCAGTCCTCTGCCCGAAACTCGACCGGGAAGGGAGTTCCACCCGCGACTTGCCCCATGCCGGGGACAAGGGCGAAACCTCGGCTAACTCACCCCGTCAGCCCTCGCCGTCAGTCGGCAAGCCTGCGGACAACCGGTCGAATTCCTGCTGTGAGACCGGTTTGGTCCCGTAGATCCGATCCCTCTCGGCCATCGTGATGATCGGCGGCTCCAGGGTGATTCCCTGATGATCGCGAGCGGGCACGACCTCATAGCGTTTTCCGTCGATCTCGACGATTTCGCCGACCTCGAGGTCGAGTCTCCGGATCGCGGCCGTGGCCATTGAAGCCAGTGTAGACCGGCTCTTGCTCAGGGAAAAACCCTAAACCGGAAAACCCGAGGTGACGTCCTCGATCGGCCAGTCGGCGCCCGCTTCGCGTTGCTGCTCGACGCTGTAGGCGCCGGTGGCGACGCCGACTACGCGGATGCCCGCGGCGTGGCCGGCGCTGATGTCGCGCGGGGTGTCGCCGACGGAGATCGACTCGCTGAGGTCGAGGGCGGAGCCGAGAACGCCTGCGCCGCGCTCGAGGGCCTTCCTGGTGACCTCGGTGCGGTCACTGGAGTCGGAGCCGTAGCCGCCGAACTGGAAGTAGCGGTTGAGGTTGCCGCGGGCGAGCTTGATCTGGGCGGCGGCTTCGATATTGCCGGTGACGATCCCCTGCAGGACGCCCTGCTCGGCGAGACGGGGTAGCGCCTCCTCGATGCCGGGCATGACCCGGTAGCCGCTCGACTCGTTGACCGCGTCTTCGAGGTGGGAGAGGTAGCCAGCGATGGCGCTGGCGCGCTCCTCGTCTGAGCCCTCACGACCGATCACCTCACGGAAGATGATCGCGGCGATTTCGGGGTCGGTCATCCCCGCCTGGGTGTGTTCCTCGATGTTGGCTTCGACCCCCCACTTCTCCTCGAAGGCCCGCTGCCAAGCGACCGCGCCGGCACCACCGGTGACCAGCAAGGTGCCGTCGATGTCCCAGAGAACGGTCTTGATCACCGCCGCAACCTAGACGATCGCCCCACCGGTGCGGCGATTGTCGAGTTGCGGGCGAAGCGACGATGGCGACGCACCTTCTTCAGCGGCGGCGCGGATTTCGCGGCAGTAGCGCTGGCGATGCTGGGCTTGGCAATCTCGGCCGCCACACCGCCGCTGGCGACGCCGCGACCGGAGAGGGCGGCGCTGAACGTCCCCGAGGGTCCGCCGACCCGCAGGGTCGCGGCGAAGTCGCCGGCTTCATCCGGCGAGAACCGGACCCGCACCGCGCACGCCGCGCCTGGCGCCAGGATGGCGCCCGTGCAGGCGTCACCGACGACGAGGAACTGGCCGACGTCGCTGCCGGCGATCGCCACCCGATCGAGCTGCATCGCGGCGCCGCCGTCGTTGCGGACGACGAACTCCTGCGCCGAGCTCCTGGTGCCGACCTGCAGCGGGCCGAAGTCGAAGCTGGCCGGGCTGAGCTGCGCCGCCGCGGTAACCGCTTCGGCGTGAAGGTTGACCATGACCCCGCCTTCGCCGTCGCCGAAGAAGGCGAGGCGGGCGGCCTTCGGCCCCGGCCCGAGCGGCTCGAAGCGAACCTGAGCGGTGCAGCTGTCGAGCGGCAGGATTTCGCGGCCGCTGCAGTTCTCGTCGAGCAGCCGGAAGCTCCCCGAGTCACCACCGGCGACGATGCCGATGAAGAAGGCTTCCGGCAGGTTGCCGGTGTTCTGCAGGGTGATCGAGCGGACCTCCCCCTGCGAGCCGACGGTCGCAGTACCGAGGTCAACCGGGCTCGCGGGCGGTTCGATGATCGCCCTTCCGCCCTCGCCGCTGAGCGCCGCGGTCGCCGTGGTCCCGTGGGCCGAGGCGTGGAGTTCGGCGGCGTAGGTCCGCATTTCGTGCGGGTTGAAGTCGACCTCGATGAAGCACGACTGGCCGGGCGCCAGCCAGATCCCCCAGCAGCCGCTCGGGGCGGTCCAGAAGGATTCCGTGTCGCCGCCGATTTCGAGTTTGCCCAGCTGGACTTCGCCTTCACCGTCGTTGCTCAACTGGAAGAATCCGACGGCGTTTTCCCGATTGATCCGGTGCAACCCGAAATCGAACGAAGTCGGGTCCAAGGAGATCTGGGCCGGCACCCCACGGCCGCTGATTTCGACGCTTTCTTCCGGGTGCAAGCCGACGAAGATGACCTTCAGCGTCGCCTGCTTCAGACCTTCGGCGCCGGGCTTCAGCGCGATCCAGGCTTCGCACTTCTGCGCTTCGGCGAGGCCCCCGCAGTTGGTCCCGTTGACGAAGAATTCGCCCGCTTCGGGGCCCTCGATGGCGACCTTTTGGACGAGCACTTCGCCGCTCCCCTGGTATTCGAAGCTGATCGTTTGCAGCGGCGACTGGGTGCCGACGGTAGTCGGCGGCAAGACGACCGGCGACGGTGACACCGCCAGCGTGCCGCTGCCTTCTTCCGGCGCGGCGAGCGCCGCCGCTGGGGCCACCAGAGCGCAGGCGAGGAGGGCAAGGGAGATGGCGAGGATCCGACGCGGGGTGACGGGGGGATTTGGCATGCAGCCCTATCGGCGCCGCGAGCCAGCGGATCGCTTCTTGGATGGGAACTTTTATGCAACCGCCGGGAGCTTTCGCTCCGCGCCGGCGCTCAATCGTGCTCCAGCAGTTCGCGCTGGCTCAGCGTGTAGAGCAGCGCCAGTGAAGGGATGACGATGATCAGGGCCGCGCCGAAGACGACGAAGACCATGTTCAGGGTGGCGTCGGGCGCGGCGGCCTGGTCGATCCGCAGCGTGGTCGGCAACAGGTAGGGGAACTGGGCGACGGCCCAGCCCCAGATCACGCCGACGACGGCGCCAGCGGCGAGCGGCCGCACCACCCAAGTCGGCGCCCGGCGCCGCACCGCGAGCAATAGGCCGATTCCGCAGAGCACCGAGAGGATCACCAGCGGCAGCGCCTGGTCGGTCAGCCGGTCGAAGACATAGCGGGCTTCGGAGTGCAGGGCAAGGAGGCCAACCGCGGCGAAGACTCCGGCGACCACTGCGGCGAGCAAAGCCCGCAGTTGGAAGTAGCGCTCCATATCGGCTTCGCCGGCGCGCCGTGCGTCGCCGACCAGGAAGACCGCCGAGAGGTAGGTGCCGGCGGCGACGAACATGCCGCCGACCAGCAGCGGCAGCGGCTGGATCCAGCTCGAGAACGGCTCGCCGTTGCCGTCGGCGGGGACGTGGCCGGCGGCGATCGCGCCGACCACCGTGCCCATGAAGAACGGCGTCAGAACCGAGGAGAGGGCGAAGGTCGCGCCGGCCAGCCGCCGCTCGCGCAGCCCTTCGATCGACTTGCCGAAGGCGAAGCCGGCGCCGCGCAAGACGATCCCCAGCGCGGCTACCGCAATCGGCACGTAGAGCGTCGTGAAGATCGCGCTGAAGGCCGGCGGGAATGCGGTCCAGAGGACGACGAGGATGAAGATCAGCCAGACATGGTTGGCCTCCCAGACGGGGGTCAGCGAGCGGCGGATCACCGCCCGCGGCCGCTCGCCCTTCTCGTCCCAGCCGGCGACCAGGTCCCAGAGGCCGCCGCCGAAGTCGGCGCCGCCGAACAGCGCGTAGAAGGTCGCCCCGACCCAGAGGATCGCCGCCGCAACGTCGGCCTTGCTCATGCGCCCGCTCCTACCGCGTTCGTCGCTTGGACGTCATACGCATACAAACGACGAACGCCCCTCATCGCGCGGACCCCGAAGGCGAGTACGGGCTCTCGACGTCCTCGGAGCTGCCCGCCTCGCGCCAGCGCCGCGACATCCCGCGCAGGACCAGCACCGCCGCGGTCCCGAGCCCGGCGTAGAGGAACAGCACCAGCCCGAAGCTGAACCAGATCCCGTCGGCCTCGGTGACCGCTTCCTCGGTCCGCATGTAGCCCTGGACGATCCACGGCTGCCGCCCCACCTCGGTCACGATCCAACCGCACCAGAGCGCCAAGATCGCGCCCGCCCCGCTGACCGAGACCGCCCGCAGGAACCACTTCGTCTGCGGGATGTCGCGCTGTTTCCACCAGACCCAGCCGACCCAGACCCCGAGCAGCAGCAGGGCGCTGCCGATCCCGACCATCGTGTCGAAAGCGAGGTGGAGCAGGGTATTGGCGGGCGGACGCTCGTCGGCCGGGATGTCCTCGAGGCCGATGACCTTGGTGTCAGCGCTGAAGCCGACCAGGAACGAGTCGAGGTCGGGAATCGGGATCGCGAACTTGACCCCGTCCGAGGTGCAGACGCCGCCGACGTACTCGGTCTGGTGGTCGCCGGTCTTCTGGATGCACTCCATGCCGGCGAACTTGGCCGGCTGGTGGTCGGCGACTTCGCGCGCCGCGGTGTCGCCGACGAAGAGCTGGATCGGGGTCGCGATCAAGCCAATCGTCAGCGGGATCAGCAGCCCCAGCCGGTGCAGCCGGTCGCGGCGGCCTTTCAGCATCCCGACCGCGTAGATCGAGGCGACGAGGAAGCCGACCACCATGTAGGCGGCGAGGATCATGTGCGGGGCCTCGTAGCCGGTCGCCGGGTTGAACAGCACCTTCCACGGTTCGACCTTGGTGACGTTGCCGGCGGCGTCGAGGACGAAGCCCTGCGGCTGGTTCATCCAGGAGTTGGCGGCGACGACCGAGAAGGCGCCGCCGATCCCGGTGATCACCATCGGCACCCCACTCCAGAAGTGCGCCCAGGGCGAGAGCCGCTTCCAGCCGTAGATGTAGATCGCGAGGAAGATCGCCTCGACGAAGAAGAAGATTCCCTCGATCGCGAAGGCGATCCCGAAGACCGAGCCGAAGCGGTCCATGAACTCCGGCCAGAGGAGGCCGAACTCGAAGGAAAGGACGGTGCCGGTGACGGCGCCGACCGCGAAGGTGACCGCCATCGCCTTCGACCAGCGCCGCGCCAGCTCCATCGCGTCGCGGTCGCCCTTTTTCAGGGCGATGTAGTTGGCGACCAAAATCGTCGCCGGCAGCGCCACCCCGAGGCAGGAGAGGACGATGTGGAAGCCGAGCGTAAATGCCATCTGCTCGCGGGCAGCGAGGAGATTGGAGGCCGACGCGGCGAGCGGGAGCGCGTCGATGGGAGGCATCGGGTATTGAGGTTATTGCTCGAGGCGGCGGGTGTGCGTGGGCTCGATCACAGGGATCGGGGTTTGGTGGGGGCGATCGTCGGCAGGACCCCCTCACTCGACCTGTCGTCGATCGGAGAATGCTGCTGTCGCCCGCAGCGCCGTTCTCCTCAGTCGCAAAACGTTCGGGGGTCCTACCGACACTCGCCCCACGAATCCGCACCGGCTGAAGGTGAGTCCCCCAACTTTTCTAAAGCTGACAAGGGACGGAGGCTGGCCGGGGAGATCTCGTCGTCAGCCGCGAGCGTCCGTCCCTAGTCAGCTAAAAGAAAAAGGGGGGTCGGTCCCTACGTGGGACGGAACTCTGTGGCGGGGCGATGTCGGTACCCTCTGAAAACACTCAAGCGGAGCCGAAGGCGGAGCGTTTTCAGAGGGGTGCCGGCGTCGCCCCTACCGCAAAACCTCTCTACACGCCCCGCCGCGCGTTCCGGTATCGCCGGATCAGAGCGTTCGTCGAACTGTCATGCCTCAACTTCGGCTCCTCGCCCGACTCCAACTCAGGGATGATCGCCTGCGCCAACTTCTTCCCCAACTCCACGCCCCACTGGTCGAACGAATTGATGCCCCAAACGGCGCCTTGCGTGAAGACACTGTGCTCATACAAGGCGACCAGGGTGCCGAGCGTCTCCGGGTCGAGGCGCTCGGCGAGGATCACGTTCGAGGGGCGGTTGCCCTCCATCACCTTGTGCGGAACCACCGCCTCCGGCGTCCCCTCGGCGGCGACCTCCTCGGCGGTCTTGCCGAAAGCGAGGGCCTCGGGCTGGGCGAAGACGTTCGACATCAGCAGGTCGTGGTGGCGGCCGAGCGGGTTGTTCGACTGGTAGAAGCCGATGAAGTCGGCGGGCACCAGGCGCGTCCCCTGGTGCAGCAGTTGGTAGAAGCTGTGCTGGCCGTTGGTCCCCGGCTCACCCCAGTAGATCGCGCCGGTGTCGTAGTCGACGTGGGCGCCGTCAAGGGTGACGTGCTTGCCGTTCGACTCCATCGTCAGCTGCTGCAGGTAGGCGGGGAAGCGGTGCAGGTACTGGTCGTAGGGCAGCACCGCGCAGGTCTGGGCGCCGAAGAAGTCGCCGTACCAGACCGCCAGCAGGCCGAGCAGCATCGGCAGGTTGGCGCCGGACGGGGTTTCGCGGAAGTGCTCGTCCATCGCGTGAAAGCCGGCCAGCATCTCGCCGAACTGGGCCGGGCCGATCGCCAGCATCGTCGAGAGCCCGATCGCCGAGTCCATCGAGTAGCGGCCGCCGACCCAGTCCCAGAAGCCGAACATGTTGTCGGGGTCGATCCCGAACTCGGTCACCCCGGCCTCGTTGGTCGAGACCGCGACGAAGTGCTTAGCGACCGCCGCCTCGTCACCGAGCTTGGCCAGCGCCCAGTCGCGGGCGGTGTGGGCGTTGGTCATCGTCTCCAGGGTGGTGAAGGTCTTCGAGGAGAGGACGAAGAGCGTCTCCTCGGGGTCGAGGTCGCGGGTCGCCTCGGCGAAATCGGTGCCATCGACGTTGGAGACGAAGCGGAAGGTCATCTCGCGCCGGCTGTAGTGCTTGAGCGCCTCGTAGGCCATCTTCGGGCCGAGGTCGGAGCCGCCGATGCCGATGTTGACGACGGCGGTAATCGGCTTGCCGGTGTGGCCGCGCCACTCGCCTGAGCGCACCCGCTCGCTGAAGGCGGCCATCCGGTCGAGGGTCTCGTGGACCTGCTTGACGACGTCGACTCCGTCGACGATGAGCGAGCGCTCGCGCGGCATCCGCAGCGCCACGTGGAGGACGGCGCGGTCCTCGGAGGTGTTGATGTGCTCGCCGGCGAACATCGCTTCGCGCCGCTGCTCGACCCCGCGCTCGCGCGCCAGCTCGCCGAGCAGCATCATCGTCTCGTCGGTGATCCGGTTCTTCGAGAAGTCGAGAAAGAGACCGGCACCGTCGGCGACGAGGCGCTCGCCCCGCTCGGGGTCAGCGTCGAACAGCTCGCGCAGCGTCTGGCCGCGGACCTGCTCGAAATGGGACTGCAGCTGACCCCAGGCGGGGGTCTCGTGCAGAGCGCTCACCCGGCGACGACCTTGCTCTTCGACTCGATCGAGTCCATCAGCTCTTCCCAGGACTTGACGAAGCTCGCTTTGCCCTCGTCCTGGAGGCGCTGGGCGAGCGCCGCGACGTCGATCCCGGCCTGGTCGAACTCCTTCAACACCAGTTCGCTGTTGCCGCCGTCGGCCGCCATCAGGTCGCCGATCTCGCCGTGGTCGGCGAATGCCTTGAGCGTCGGCTCGGGCATCGTGTTGACGGTTAGCGGCGAGGCGAAGGCCTCGATGTAGAGGGTGTCGGAGGCCTCGGGGTCCTTGGTCCCGGTGCTTGCCCAGAGCAGCCGCTGCGGCCGCGCGCCCTCGTTCATCAGCCGTTGCATCCGCGGCGAGTCGAGCAGCTCGCGGTAGGCGCGGTAGGCGCGGCCGCCGATCGCGATCCCGAGCTTGTCTTTGAGCTCCGGCGTGACGTCGTCCTTGACGGCGACGTCCCAGCGCGACATGAAGATCGAGGCGACCGAGTGGACCACAGGGTCTTTGCCCTCGGCGATCCGCCGTTCGATCCCCTTCAGGTAGGCGTCGGCGGCGGCCAGGTACTGCTGGCCGTCGAACAGCAGGGTGACGTTGATCGGGACGCCCGCATAGATCGACTCCTCGATCGCGGGCAGCCCGGCGGGAGTGCCGGGGATCTTGATGTAGAGGTTGTCGCGGGCGGCATTGGCGTGCAGCTTGGCCGCTTGCTGGACCGTCGCCCCGGTGTCGTCGGCGATCGTCGGCGAGACCTCGAGCGAGCACCAGCCGTCGACGTGCGCGGTGCGCTGGTTGACATCGGCGAACAGCTTGGTCGCGTCGGAGAGGTCGGCGATCGCCAGCTTGAAGAACAGCTCCTCGTGCGAGTCGCTCTTCGGCGCGTCCTCCGCGATCTGCTCGTCGTAGTCCTCGGTGTCGGAGATCGCCTTGTCGAAGATCGTCGGGTTCGAGGTCAGCCCGGTGACCGAGAGCTCGCGGATGTAGCCCTCGAGCGTGCCGTCGCCGAGCATCCTCCTGGTGATGTTGTCGAGCCAGAGGCTCTGCCCCAGCTCGTGCAGCTGCTGCGTCGCCTTCATCGTTCCTCCTCCATTCCAGCCTTGGCTTTACCGCCCTTGGCGAGTGCCTCGCGGGCGAGGGCGGTGACGTTCTCAACCGTGAATCCGAACTCCTCCTCGACGTCGGCGAACGGCGCCGACTGGCCGAAGGTGTGCATGCCGAGGATCGTCCCGTCGCTGCCAACGTAGCGCTCCCAGCCGAGCGTCGAGCCCTCCTCGATCGCGACGCGGACGGCGCCGTTGTCGGGCAGCACCTCCTCGCGGTAGGCCTGCGTCCTCGCGGTCGAAGGCCTCCCAGCAGGGGAGGCTGACGACCCGCGAGCGGACCCCCTCGGCCGCCAGCGCCTCGTGGGCGCCGAGCGCCAGCTGCACCTCAGAGCCGCTGGCGATCAGGATCAGCTCCGGCTCGCCCTCGGCGTCGGCGAGCACGTAGCCGCCGCGCCGCACCCCCTCGGCGGAGGCGTATTTCGAGCGGTCGAAGACCGGCACGTTTTGGCGCGTGAGGACCAGCGCCACCGGGTTGTGGGTGCGGCCGACCGCGAGCTTCCAGGCCTCGGTCACCTCGTTGGCGTCGGCGGGCCGGATGACGTCGAGGTGCGGCATCGCCCGCAGCGAGGAGAGCTGCTCAATCGGCTGGTGGGTCGGACCGTCCTCGCCCAACCCGATCGAGTCGTGGGTGAAGAGATGGATCACCGGCAACTCCATGATCGCCGAGAGGCGGATTCCGGGCCGGGCGTAGTCGGAGAAGGTCAGATAGGTCGACCAGAGCGGCCGCAGCTTGCAGAGCGACATCCCGCTGCAGGCGGTGACGGCGGCGTGTTCGCGGATCCCGAAGTGGATCTGGCGGCCGTCGAATTCCCCCGGCTCGAAGTTATGGGCGCCGTCGAAGGAGAGGCGGACGGCGGTCGAGTCGGTCAGGTCGGCGGAGCCGGCGATCATCCACGGCACCCGTTCGGCGATCACGTTCTCGACCTGGTTCGAGGCCTTGCGGGTCGCCAGCCCCTTCTCTTCGTCGGCCTCGAAGCTCGGCAGCTCGGCGTCCCAGCCGTCGGGCAGCTCGCGCCGTTGCATCATCTCGATCTCGTCGCGGTGCGAGGAGCCCTCGAGAGTCTGCTTCCAGGCGGCGCTGAGCTCAGCGCCGCGCTTGCCGACGCCCTCGGCGAAGTGCTCCATCACCCCATCGGGGACGAGGAACTGGGCGTCCTCGGGCCAGCCGTAGAACTTCTTCGTCAGCTTCACCTCTTCCTCGCCGAGCGGCTCGCCGTGGGCGGCCTCGGTGTCTTCCTTGTTCGGCGAGCCGTAGCCGATGTGGCTGTCGACAACGATGATCGTCGGCCGGTCGGTGGTGTCGCGGAACTTCTCCAGGGCGCGGGCGAGCAGCGAGCGGTCGTTGGCGTCGCCGACCCGCAGCACGTTCCAGCCGTAGGCCTCGAAGCGGGTGAGGACGTCGTCTTCGTAGGCGAGTTCGGTTTTGCCGTCGATCGTGATGTGGTTGTTGTCGTAGAGCCAGCAGAGGTTGTCGAGCTTCAGGTGCCCGGCGAGCGAGGCGGCTTCGTGCGAGACGCCCTCCATCAGGCAGCCGTCGCCGGCGAACGTGTAGACGTCGAAGTCGAAGAGGTCCTTGCCGAACTGTTCGCCCTGCCACTTCGAGGCGAGCGCCATCCCGACTGAGGTGGCGATGCCCTGGCCGAGCGGCCCGGTCGTCGTCTCGACTCCCGAGGTCCAGCGGTACTCGGGGTGGCCTGGGGTGCGCGAGTGGAGCTGGCGGAAGCGTTCGATCTCGTGCAGCGAGACGGCCGGCTCGTCGGTGACGTTGTAGTCCTCGTCGACCTTGCGGACCCCGACCAGGTGGAGGACCGAGTAGAGCAGCATCGAGGCGTGCCCGTTGGAGAGGACGAAGCGGTCGCGGTTCGGCCAGGTCGGGTCGGCGGGGTCGTAGCGGAGGTGGTTCTGCCAGAGCTCGTAGGCGACCGGGGCAAGCGCCATCGGCGCACCCGGGTGGCCCGAATTGGCCTTCTGAACTGCGTCGATCGACAGCGTGCGAATCGTGTCGATGCAGAGGGTGTCGATGTCGAGGTCGATCTGCGAGGTCGTCATAGCCCGATCCTAATGATTGAGGAATGCGAGGAGGGGTCGCGGACGCTACTCAGCTCACCCGTTCGCAGCATCCGCGCCCCCTCCCCACGGAAGCTCAGAAGATGTCCGCGCGCGCGGACGACCTCGCCTTGTTACGAGCTTCCGTGGGAAGGGCGCAATCGGCCCGTTGGGAGGGGGCGGGCACAGTGCGAACGGGTGAGCTGAGTACTGTGCCCGACCCCTCCCCGCAGGGCTCCGTCCTCCCCGAATCACGGTTCGATCCGGGTTACGGTGCCGTCGCCGTTGTTGGCGACCCAGACCGCTTCGCCGCCGACCGCGACCGCCCCTGGGGCGGGGCCGACGACCAGCGGCGAGCCTTCTGGTTCGCCGCTCTCGAGGTCGATCCTCGTCACCGTGTCGTCGTCGGCCGCGGCGACCCAGAGCACGTCCGGGCCGGCGTCGATGCCGCCTGGGTTGCCGCCGACTTCGACCGTGTCGACAACGGCGCGGATTGCAGGGTCGATCTTGGCGACGGTCCCCGAGCGGCTGTCGGCGACCCAGACGAAGCCGCGGGCGACGGTGATCCCGGCGGGGCCGCGGCCGGCGGGGATCGGCGCCGCGGGGGTTCCGGTGTCGAGGTCGATGCGGCGCACGGTGCCGGCGGTCGCGTTCGAGACCCAGAGGCCGCCGGCGCCGACCGCGAGCCGCAGTGGCGCCGCGTGCGGGGCAATCCCACGACGGAAGACCTTGCCGCTGGCGGCGTTGACCGCGGTCACGCCGCCGCCCTCCTCGTCGGCGACCCAGACGCGGTTGCGGCCGTAGACAACGGCGCCCGGATGGCCGCCGACCTCGATCCGCTCGGTCACCCGGTCGCTGGCCGGGTCGATCCGCAGCAGCAGGCCCTGGCGCGGTTCGGTTGCCCAGACGTCGCCACCGCCCAAGGCGACGCCGGCGAGCGCGGCGCCGAGGTCACGACGCTCGTGCTGCACGGGCCCAGAGAGCGGATAGTCGAGGCGGGTCAGCGAGCCGTCGGCCTCGCTTACCACCCAGGCTTGGGAGCCGCTGGCGGCGACGCGCAGCGGCCCCGGGCCGACCGGGATCGCCGCCGTCACCTCGATGCCGTTGCCACCGCCGAGGACAAGGACCGCAGCGACGACGACCCCAGCGATCCCGATCGCGGCGCCCAGGATCAGTCCGAGCGCGCGCCTGCGGCGCGTGCTCGTTCGGCCGCTGCCACCAGCGGAGGGGCGGCGGGCAGTCGGGCCGGCGCCGAGCTCGCGGGTCCGCGCCTCCTCCCATTCCGCCGAGAGGACCTTGGTCGGACGCAGCTCGGAGCCCTGGCGCTGACGGGCGGCGGCGACCAGCGCGCCGGCACTGTGGAAGCGGTCGGCCGGATCCTTGGCGACGGCGCGCTCGATCACATCCTCGAGCCCCTCCGGGATCTCCGGCTCGGTGTCCGATTCGCGCCGCGCGTAGGGCGGGACCCCGGTCGTCGCCTCGAAGAGGACGCAGCCGAGCGAGTACACGTCGGCGGCGGGGCCGATGCTGCCGCCGCGCCACTGCTCCGGCGACATGTACTCGGCGGTACCGACGACCGAGGCGCCGCTGGCGGCTCCCGACTCGTCGAGCGCCTTGGCCAGACCGAAGTCGGTGAGGAAGGCACGATCGCCTTCGACCAGGATGTTGTGCGGCTTGACGTCGCGGTGGACGATTCCGGCGGCGTGGGCGGCGTCGAGCGCGTCGGCGACTTGGCTGAGCAGCGCCGTCGCCCGCTCCGGCGGCAACGGACCCTCGCGGTCGATCAGCCGCCGCAGGTCTCCCCCCTCGACCAGCCGCATCGCCACCAGCAGCTCGCCGTCGACCTCGCGCGAGTCGAAGATCGGCACCACCGAGGGGTGGTCGAGGCGGGCGGCGAGCCGCGACTCGCGCAGGAAGCGCTCGCGGAAACCGCCGCGGTCGGCGAGCTCGCGGGCGATCACCTTCAGCGCCACCTGCCGTTCCAGGCCGAGGTGGGTGGCGCGGTAGACGACGCCCATGCCGCCGCGGGCGATCAGGGCGTCGATCCGATATCCGGCGACGGTTGATCCGACCTGGAGACGGGCTGGCACCCCAGGCGTTATACCCAGGGCGCCAGCCGCATCCGCGGGACCTAGCGCCGGTGGGGCACTGGCTGCCAGTCGATGACCGGGCCGATTTCGCTTGCCCCTTCGGCCAGGTCGTAGCCGGCCGCGAGCTGGACGTAGGCGCCGTTGGCGACGTTGATCGACATCAGGCGCTGTTCGTCTTCTTCCAGTTCGACGATCGCGGCGACCCGCTTGCCGTCGGAGGAGAAGACCGAGCTGGTCTCCGAACCGTCGGGCAGCTCGGTCAGCTTCTCCGCCCGGGCCGGTCCGATCCGCTTCGCCCAGAGGCCCTGGTCGCGGCGGAAGAGCAGCGTGTGACCGTCGGGCGAGACGTCTTCGACGTAGGCCGAGCCGACGCCTTTGACCTGCGGCTGGACGACCTTGCCGGTGCGCTTCATCGTGTAGACGTCGGCGTAGGCCGCCGGGGTTTCGCTGTCGTCGCCACGGCTGAAGAGGATGCCGCCGGCGAAGTAGCGGGGAGCGAACTCGTCGATCCGCGCGGTGCGGGTCAGCCGCTTCAGGCCGGCGCCGCTGGGCCGGACCGAGAAGAGGTCCTCGTTGACGTCGCCGCCGACACCGGCGAGCGAGCGGACGAAAACGACCCCCTTGCCATCGGAGGAGACCGAGGCTTCATGGTCGTCGGCGCCGCCGCTGGTCAGTTGCTGGACGTTGGCACCACCGATCGCGACCGTGTAGAGGTCGGCGGGGGCGCCTTCGCTGGCCCGTCGCTCGAAGACGACGTAGCGGCCGTTGACCGAGACGATAGGCCGCGAGTCGACTTCCGAGCCGCTGGTCAGGCGGCGCTGGCCGGAACCGTCGGGACGGACCGTGAAGAGGTCGCCACCGCGGGCGAAGGCGATCACCGTGCCGTCCGGCGAGAAGGCCGGTTCGACGTCGGCGGGATCTTCGGTCAGCTGGTTGAGGCGGCCGTCGCGGACCGCGTAGAGGCCACCTTCCTCGATCCCGCCGACTTTCTCGGTCTTCGAGAAGACGACGGCGCCTGATCCGGACGGCGCGGCGCTCGCCATCGTTGGCAGGGCAAGCCCGAGGAGGGCGAGGAGGACAGTGACGATCATGGTGCGTTTGTTGTGGGCGCGGCTGCTCTGGTTGAGGTCGCTCATTTCGGTTCCTTTCGCTGGGATTGCGTCTTCCAGCGATGTTCGGACCCGCAGCCGTGCGCGCCAACGACACCCGCGCCCCCCATTGGGCCACGTTTGGCCCGCTCCGAGCCAGGGCGTCAGCGTGGCCGATCCAGCCCTAGCTCGATCACTCGCGCCGCCACGAGACGGGGACGTTCACGGCCGCTTTCTCCCGGAACGTTTAGCTTCGCCGCCAGGGCGTCGAGACGGCGTTGGGCCGTGCGCTCCGACACATTCAAGTCGGCGGCGATCTCGGCTCGGGTCGCCGGCCGGCCGGCGAAGGCGCCCTCGTTGCGGTACGGCGCGACCAGCGCCGCCGCGGTCGCCCGCTCCTCCTCGCTCAGGGCCACTCCGGGCTCGGTGCTGGCGACCGTCGCCCCGACCGGGGTCGCGGCCCCGGTCGAGACTTCGAGCCGGCAGTCACCGATGATCAGCGTGTCGCCGTCGCGCAGCCGCCGCGGCTTGTCGAGCGGCTCGCCGTTCAGTGCGGTGCCGTTGCGGCTGTCGAGGTCGGTCGCCATCAGCACGTCGCCGCGACGCTCGATCTCGAGGTGGTTCCAGGACACGGCGTCGTCCTCGAGCGTGATGTCCGCCTCCGGCGAGCGCCCGACCACGGTCCGCTCACCGACCAGCGGCAACGAGCGCGGCGCCTCGCCGCCGCTGCTCAACCAGAGCCGCGCGTCCATCAGGACGCCGCCGCTCCTAGCTGCGCCGTGGTGACCCCTCCTAGTAGCGGTAGTGGTCGGACTTGTACGGACCCTCGGCGGGAATGCCAAGGTAGGCGGACTGCTCGGGGGTCAGCTGGGTGAGGTCGACACCAAGCGCGCCCAGGTGCAGGCGGGCGACTTTCTCGTCGAGGTGCTTGGGCAGCACGTAGACCTGCTTCGAGTAGTCCGTGGCCTTGGTGAAGAGCTCGACCTGGGCAATCACCTGGTTGGTGAAGGAGTTCGACATCACGAAGCTCGGGTGCCCCGTGGCGTTGCCGAGGTTCAGCAGCCGGCCCTCGGAGAGGACGATGATCGAGTGGTCATCGGGGAAACGCCACTCATCGACCTGCGGCTTGATGTTGACCCGCTCGGCGTCGGACTCTTCCAGCGCCGCCATCTCGATCTCGTTATCGAAGTGGCCGATGTTGCCGACGATCGCGTTGTGCTTCATCGCCCGCATGTGGTCGAGGGTGATCACGTCCCGGTTGCCGGTCGCGGTGACGAAGATGTCGGCGCTGGCGACAACGTCCTCGAGCCGGCGCACCTCATGGCCCTCCATCGCCGCCTGCAGGGCGCAAATTGGGTCGATCTCGGTGATGATCACCCGGGCGCCCTGGCCGCGCAGGCTCTCGGCGCAGCCCTTGCCAACGTCGCCGTAGCCGCAGACCACCGCGACCTTGCCGCCGATCATCACGTCAGTGCCGCGGTTGATGCCGTCGATCAGCGAGTGGCGGCAGCCGTAGAGGTTGTCGAACTTCGACTTGGTGACCGAGTCGTTGACGTTGATCGCCGGGAACAGCAGGGTCCCAGCCTCAGCGAACTGGTAGAGCCGGTGCACGCCGGTGGTCGTCTCCTCGGTGACGCCCTTGATCGCCGCCGCCGCCTTGGTCCAACGCTGCGGGTCGGCCTCGAGTGAGCGCTGCAGGGTCTGGAGGACGATCCGGAACTCCTCGGACTCAGCGCTGGCGGGATCAGGGACGCTGCCCGCCGCCTCGTACTCCACGCCCTTGTGGACGAGAAGGGTGGCGTCGCCGCCGTCGTCGAGAATCATGTTCGGGCCGCCATCGGGCCAGTTCAAGGCCTGCTCGGTGCACCACCAGTACTCCTCCAGCGTCTCGCCCTTCCAGGCGTAGACGGGGATGCCAGCCGCGGCGATCGCCGCGGCGGCGTGGTCTTGGGTCGAGAAGATGTTGCAGGAGGCCCAGCGCACCTCGGCGCCAAGCGCGACCAGGGTCTCGATCAGCACCGCGGTCTGCACGGTCATATGGAGCGAGCCGGTGATCCGCGCGCTTTTCAGCGGCTGTTTGGCTCCCAGCTCCTCGCGGATCTGCATCAGACCCGGCATCTCGACCTCGGCGAGGCCGATCTCCTTGCGGCCGAAATCGGCTAGCCCGATGTCGGCGACCTTGTAGTCCTCGGTTGCAGTCGCTGCGGTAGTAGAAGTCATTCGGGCAATGTACCGTGCCCTCCGTGCCTGGGACCGATAGGGAGAAGAAGCTCGCCGCCGAGGCCGCCGCGGAGCTGGTCGAGGACGGGATGAGGGTCGGTTTGGGGACCGGCTCGACCGTCGCTTTCCTCCTCCCGGCGCTGGCCGAGCGCGGCCTCCAGAGCCTGCGCTGCGTCGCCACCTCAGTCGCCACCGAGGAGCAAGCGCGTGATCTGGGGATCGCAGTCGAGCCGTTCGAGCAACTGGCGCAACTCGACATCGCGATCGACGGCACCGACGAGGTGACTCCGGACGGCTGGCTGATCAAGGGCGGCGGGGCCGCTCACCTGCGCGAGAAGATCGTCGCCGCGGCAGCCGCGCGGTTCATCGTGATCGGCGACTCGAGCAAGCCGGTCGCGGAGCTGCGGGGGCCGGTGCCGGTGGAGGTCTTCGGCTTCGGCGCCGCCGCGACCCTGGCGCGGCTCGGATCCGAGGTGGTAACGCGCGATGTCCCGCTCAGTCCCGACGGCGGCGTGATCGCCGACTACCGTGGCGAGATCGGCGACCCAGCGCAACTGGCGGCGCGCCTGGAGGCCGACCCCGGCGTCGCCGCCCACGGCCTCTTCCCGCCGGCGATGGTCTCGGAGCTGCTGATCGGCCGAGGCGACACCGTCAATAGAACGACCATCCGCACCTAGCCCCGCCGCGGGGGCGAACTCACCGCCCTGCAGCCCTTTGGGGGTCTATGGACCCCCAAACTCTTGCAACCGAAGTCCTCAGCGCGACCCTAAGCGGTCCCTAGTAGGGGTCCCCCCACCCCAACATTGGGGTCGGGATTAGGGACCTCCCCGATGGCAAACGGCTCTGCAACGCAGATCCTGGGGCCATGAACCGCACCGAGTCAGCGGCCTGCTCGGCCTGATGCACACGTTCGACGAGCTGCTCGCTGCCGCGGGCAGGACCAAGGAGGACCCGATGAACCCGACCGAGACCCCACTGCGCATGCCCGACGCCCGCGCCCTGCGCCGCCTGATCGGCGGCCCGGCGCTGAGCCCCGGAGACGCCGGCTACCACGAGGCGCGCGGCACCTTCAACCTGACGATCGATCAGCGCCCGGCGCTGATCGCCGAACCCGGCAGCCGCGAGGAAGTCGCCGCGGTCGTCGGCTTCGCCCGCGAGGAAGGGCTGCGGGTGGCGCCCCAGCGGAGCGGCCACAACGCCGGGCCGCTGGGGCCGCTCGAGGGCACTGTGCTGCTGAAGACCAACCGCCTCGACCGCGTCCACATCGACAAGGCCGCCCGCCGCGCCCGGACCGGCTCCGGCGCCCGCTGGGAAGACGTCGTCCCGCCGGCCTCCGAGCTGGGGCTGGCCGCCCTGCACGGCTCGACCCCCGACGTCAGCGTCGCTGGCTACAGCCTCGGCGGCGGCATGGGCTGGTACGCCCGCAAGCACGGACTCGCCGCCAACAGCATCCGCGCGATCGAGCTGGTAACTGCCGACGGCGAGATACGGCGGGCCGACGCCGAGCACGAGATCGATTTGTTCTGGGCGCTGCGTGGCGGCGGCGGCAATTTCGGCGTCGTCACCGCGCTCGAGTTCGACCTGCTGCCGGTCGCCGAGGTCTTCGCCGGGGCGCTCTTCTTCCCCTTCGAGCGCGCCGCCGAAGTACTCCACGCCTGGCACCAGTGGACCGCCGGCGTCCCCGACGAGGTGACCTCGGTCGGCCGCCTGCTGCAGTTCCCGCCAGTCCCCGAGGTCCCCGAGCCGGTGCGCGGCAAATCGTTCGCGCTGGTCGAGGCGGTCTTCCTCGGCTCTGAGGCCGACGGCCGCGAGCTGATCGCGCCGCTGGCGGCGCTGGGGCCGGTGATGGACAGCTTTGCGATGGTGCCGCCGGTCGGGATCGCCGATCTGCACATGGACCCGCGCGATCCGGTCCCGGCCGACTCGGACCACGCTCTGCTCGGCGAGCTGCCGGCAGGCGCGATCGACGACCTCCTCGCCGCCGCCGGCCCCGGCTCGGGCTCGAGCCTGGTCTCGGTCGAGCTGCGGCACACCGGCGGCGAGCTGGCCCGGCGCCGGCCCGGCAACGGGGCGATCGCCTCGCTGCCCGGCGAGTTCGCCAGCTTCGCGGTCGGCATGGCGATCCCGGAGATCGCCGCCAAGACCCGCGAGGACCTGTCCCGCGTCAGCGCCGCGCTGCGCGAGCACGAGGCCGGCCAGTACCTCAACTTCGTCGAGCGGGAGACCGCGACGGAGAGCGCCTTCGACCCCGACACCGCGGTCCGGCTGAGCGCCGCCCGCGACGCCTACGACCCCGGGCGGCTGTTCCAGCCCAACCACGAGATCGGTGCCGTCCGCTGAGGCGGCGCCGCGAGAGGAGAGGACCAAACCATGAAAGCGATGAAAACCATGCCGATGACGAGGACCGACAAGACCGTCGCCATTGTGCTGGCCTTCTGCGCCGCGATCGCCGTCGTCGCCACCTGCGCCAACAAGGCAAGCGCGGAGACCTACGGCAACGGCTTCCAGCTGGCCAAATTCAAGATCGAGATCGAGGGCACCCAGACCTCGACCTTCCACCGCACGGTCGAGGCGGAAGACGAATGCGGCGTCAGCGACCACTCCTTCGGCCGCGAGAAGGTGACCTTCAAGACGACCACGCCGATCTACGTCACCGCCACCCACATGCCGGGCGAATTCAACCCGCAGATGTTCGGCGCCACCCAGCTCGGCATCCCGGCCACGGCCAAGGTCCAGCGCAGCTACACGCCGCTGATCAGCGCCCCCGCCACGGCCTGCGAAGACAACGGCGGCGGTGCCGAAGTCACCAAGCCCGACTGCGGCACCAGGACCGTCAAGCCCTGGGAGCTCAACCTGCAGTACGCGCGGGACAAGAAAAACGCCCTGCTGCTGAGCGGCAACGGCGACGACGACCCGTACCTCAACTGCCCGAGTAGCGGCACCAGCAGCTTCCCCTGGCTGTTGGTCGAAGGCTCAGGCCACAACGGCAAGTACATCTACGCCGAGGTAAGCCAGGACGAGCTGTTCGATCCCCAGTTCCAGAAGTGGATCGCGATCGGCAACGGCTCCTCGAAAGACGTCGGTAGCGGCTGGTGGTCGAAGACCGACATCACCTACTCGGTCTCGTTCACGCGGCTGAAGAAGTAAACGCCAGACCAACCTGAGCCAAGACAGGAGGAATCACCATGAAGCGCATCACCATCACCGCCATTGCCCTGCTCGCGCTGCTCGTCGCCGCCGCGCCGGCTGCGGCGAAGCCGGCGCAGACGCTCCACTACGAAGGCGAGACCGATGACGGCCAGGAAATCTCGTTCGACCTGAGCGGGAAACGGATCGGCAACTTCGACGGCTACATCTCGACCACTTGCATCCCGACCCACGGCGTGCCGCTGACCTTCTCGACGGAATTCAATCCGCCGGGCTCCTTCGTCCTTGGCAGTACCGGAAAGGCCAGCAACACCGAATACATGTCCTACAAAGGCGACGTGACCAAGAACTACACGGTCGACAGCAAGTTGACTGGGAAACGGTGGCTCGTCGGCATCCACGTCAACTACTCCTACGAGGAAGTCACCGGCTCCAGCGGCCTCGAACTCGAACAGCACTTCTACATCTGCCAGGGCGACGACAGCTTCAGCTTCAAGCTCGAAAACCCGAAGCCGAAGCGCTGAGCGCAGCTTGTCCGGATCTTGACGGGGGGTGGATACTGCACCCCCCGTCACGTCGTCGTCCAAGGAGATGTTGCATGTCCAGTGAGCTGCTAAGTCCAGGAGCCCCCGCCTACGATGAGAACCGGGGCGCCTTCAACCTCCTACTCGACCAGCAGCCGGCAGCGATCGCCCTGCCGGCCAGCGCGGCCGAGGTGAGCGAGGCGATCGCCTCGGCGCGGTCGCGCGGGCTACGGGTCGCTGCGCAGCGCACCGGCCACGGCGCCGATCCGCTGGGCTCGCTCGAGCAGGCACTGCTGGTCCGCACCGCGGGACTGACCGCGGTCGAGATCGACGCCGCGGCGAGATCCGCCCGGGTTGGCGCGGGCGCGGTCTGGGGCGATGTCGTGCCGAGCGCCTCCGAGCAGGGACTGGTCGCCCTGCACGGCTCGACCGGCACGGTCGGGGTCGCCGGCTACATGCTCGGTGGCGGGCTCGGCTGGTACAGCCGCAAGCACGGGCTCGGCTGCAACTCGGTGACTGCGATCGAGCTGGTCGACGCCGACGGCGAGATACGGCGGGCCGACGCCGAGCACGAGATCGATTTGTTCTGGGCGCTGCGTGGCGGCGGCGGTGAGTTCGGCATCGTCACCGCGCTCGAGTTCGAGCTGCTGCCGGTCGCCTCGGTCTACGCCGGCGCCCTCTTCTTCCCGCTCGAGCGCGCCTCGGAGGTCCTCAACGCCTGGCTCGAGTGGACCGCCGGAGTCCCCGACGAGGTCACCTCGGTCGGCCGCTTGCTGGCCTTCCCGCCCTTCCCTGAGATCCCCGAGCCACTGCGAGGCAACTCCTTCGCGGTCGTCGAGGCGGTCTACCTCGGCGACGAGGGGTCCGGCGCCGAGCTGCTGGCGCCGCTGCGCGAGCTCGGCCCGGCGATGGACACCTTCGGCACTCAGCCGCCAGCGGGGATCGCCGAGCTCCACATGGACCCGCCCGAGCCGGGCCCGGCGCTCGGCGACGGCATGCTGCTGGGTGACCTCGACGCGGCGGCGCTCGAGGCCTGGCTCGGGGTGGTCGGCCCCGGCACCGACTCGCCGCTCGTCTCGGTCGAGCTGCGCCACCTCGGCGGCGCCCTCGGGCGGCCGGCGGTCGGCGGTGGCGCCCTCGACTCGGTGCCCGGGAAATTCCTTCAGTTCGCGGTCGGGATCGTCCCCGAGCCGGGGCTGCGCGAGCCAGTCGTTGGTCGCGTCACTCAGCTCGAGGCGGCGATGGAGCCGTGGAACGCCGGCCGCTACCGCAGCTTCTGTACGCACCCGACGGCGCCGGAGGAAGCGCTACCGGCCGAGGCGTGCGAGCGACTGCGGGCCGTCAAGGCCAAGTACGACCCCGATGGGCTGTTCCTCTCGAACCAACCTGTATCGAGTCACCCGGCCGCCTGACCAAGCAGTTCAAGGACGCAGGAAGCGACGTGTGCTCGGCACACGAGCGACCGAGGACGCCGATATGCGCCGCGTCAGGAGGTCGGGGGCTGAGTTGCCGCACCGACGGCGTGGACTCCGCCGTCCACGTGGACGATCTCGCCGGTGATGCCGCGGGCGAGGTCGGAGAGGAGGAAGAGCGCCGCGTCGGCGACCGGCCCGGGGTCGCGCGAGTCCCAGCCGAGCGGGGCGGCGTCCCCCCACAGCGACTCGAGCTGGCCGAAGCCGGAGATGCCGGAGGCGGCGGCGGTGTGGACCGGGCCGGCAGCGACCAGGTTGGCGCGGATTCCGCTCGGGCCGAGGTCGCGGGCGAGGTAGCGGTTGACCGACTCGAGCGCCGCCTTTGCCACCCCCATCCAGTCGTAGGAGGGCCAGGCGACGGTCGCGTCGAAGTCGAGTCCGAGCAGCGCTCCCCCCTCGTCCATCAGCGGCGCCACCACCTCGGCCAGTGCCTTCAGCGAGTAGGCGCTGGTCTCGAAAGCGGCTTTGGCGCTCTCGCGCGGGGTCGCCATGAACTGGCCTCCGATCGCGTCGGCGGGGGCGAAGGCGATCGCGTGGACGGCGCCGTCGACCCGGCCCCAGCGGCTCTCGATCTCCGCCCGCAGGGCGGCGATGTCGGCGTCGTCGTTGACGTCGAGGTCGAGGACGGCGGGCGGCGGGTCTAGCCGCGCCGCCGAGCGTTCGGTCATCCGTTTGACCCGGCCGAAGCTGGTGAGGATCACCTCGGCACCCTCCTGCTGGGCCCGCTCGGCGATCGCGAAGCCGATCGAGTGGCGGTTCACCACTCCGGTGACGAGGATCTTCTTCTCGGCGAGGATCACGCCGGTACCTCTACCAGCGCGCGCCGCCAGACGACGCGCGGTCGCGCCAGCGCGACCAGCTCGTCGCGCTGGTTGCGCAGCCGCCAGTCGAAGTCGACCAGGCCGCTGGCCTGATCCAGCTCCTTCTTCGCCGCCACCGAGCCCTCGAGCCGCACCGTGTCGCCGATCCGCACCGGCCGCTTGAACGCCACCCGCTCGAAACCGCGCAGCGCCAGCACAAACTCGGGGTCGAATGGCGCCAGGCCGACGCAGTAGGAGAGGAGCAGCATCCCGTGGGCGATCCGCTCGCCGAACTCGCTCGCCGCTGCCCACTCGGCGTCGGTATGGAGCGGGTGAAAGTCACCGGTGAGACCGGAGAAGGCGACCAGGTCGGCCTCGGTGATGGTGCGGCCGCGGCTCGCGAAGCGGGCGTCCGCGGGCAGCGCGTCGAAATCGAGCGAAAGATCCCCTCCCACGGTCGAATCCCGCCTGAGGCCCCTAGACCTCGGTCGAGCCGATCTCGATCCCGAACGCCTCGTGCAGGAAGCGGCCGGTTTCGCGGGCGATCAGTTCGTGGCCGAGCTGCGAAGCGTGGAGCCCATCGGCGGCGTAGTTGGCGGGGTCTTCGAGCGCCGGGTGGCCAGCAATCGGCAGGCACAGCACCCGCTCGTGCTCGGCGGCGATCCGCACAGTCGCTCCGTTCAGTGCCTCGGTCGCCTCGGCGATCCGCTTGCGCGTCCGCGGCCGCAGGTCCATGAAGTGCCAGCTCTCCGGAGCGGTGCCGGTGATGATCGCCGCTTCCGGCAGCTCGGCGCGCAGGGCCTCGAGGATCTGGGCAAAGCGCTGTTCGTAGCCCTCGACGTCGGGGCGGGTGGTCAGCAGGACGTCGTTAGCGCCGCAGATCACCGTCACCAGGTTCGGCTGCAGCGCCGTCGCCGCCGGCACCTGGTCGAGCACTTCGGCCGAGTTAGCGCCGTCGACCGCGAGGTTCTCGTAGACCAGCCTCGGGTTGACCTCACGCAATCCTGATGCGACCCGGTCGGGCCAGCGCTCACCGATCACCGATTCGCGGCCGGCGGTGAAGCTGTCGCCGAGCGCCGCGTAGGCCTCGATCCTCACCGCCCCCCCAGCGAGCGCAGCGCCCAGGAGAGGCGATCGCGGCTCCAGGTGGGGTCGATCACCTCGTCGACCCAGCCGCTGGCGGCGGCCGCGGCGGCGGTCAGGTGCTCGGAGGCGTAGAGGTCGGAGAGCTCGTCGCGCGAGGGGCCTTCACCGGCGGCGAGAGCGCGGCCGTGGACGATCCCGACCGCCTGACGCGCCGCCATGATCCCGATCTGGGCGCCGGGCCAGGAGAAGACGACGTCGGCGCCGAGGTCTTTCGAGTTCATCGTGATCGCGGCGCCACCGAAAGCCTTGCGCAGCACCAGCGTCACCTTCGGCACCGTGGCGCCGGCGAAGGCGCGCAGCAGCGAGGCGCCGTGGCGAATCACGCCCGCCTCCTCCTGGTTCTTGCCGGGCATGAAGCCGGGGGTGTCGACGAAGACCAGCAGCGGCAACCCAAAGCGGTTGCAGTGGTTGACGAACAGCGCCGCCTTCTCCGAGGCGGCGGCGTCGATCACGCCGCCGATTGCCTTCGGCTGGTTGGCGATCAGCCCGACCGGCCGCCCTTCGAGGCGGGCGATGCCGGTGACCATGTTCGGCGCCCAGCGCGGCGAGATCTCGAGGAAGGTGCCGGAGTCGAGGATCCCGGCGGCGACCTCGCGCACGTCGTAGACCTTGCGCTGCTCCGCGGGGACGACCAGGCCGGGGTCACTGCCGTCCGGCAGGACCGGCTCGTGGAAGGGCAGCTCGCCACCGATCCGCTGCGGCAGTAGCGCCAGCAGGTGGCGGGTCTGGGCGATCGCCTGCTCGGTGTCGGGGGCGACCAGCTGGGCGACGCCGTTCTTGCCGTGAACGCGCGGCCCGCCAAGGTCCTCCATCGAGATCTCTTCGCCCATCGCCTCGGCGACGACCTTCGGCCCGGTGAGGAACATCCGCGAGTCCTGGGTCATCGCGACGAAGTCGGTCAGCGCCGGCGAGTAGGCGCCGCCGCCGGCCGAGATGCCATTCAGGATCGAGATTTGCGGCACCTTGCGCGAGAGCTGCACCGAGGCGCGGAAGATGCGGCCGTAGCCGGACAGCGCCGCGTGGCCCTCCTGCAGGCGGGCGCCGCCAGAGCGGACGAAGCCGACCACCGGGGCGCCGGCGTCGCCGGCCATCTGCAGGGTGCGGACGATCGTGTCGGCGTGGACCTCACCGAGGCTGCCGCCGAGGAACTTCGGGTCCTGGGCGTAGCAGAAGACAGGCCGGCCCTCGACCTCGCCGGCGCCGGCGACGACGCCGTCGCCGGGGGTCGCCCGTTCGCCCAGCCGCAGCGAACTGACAGCGCTGCGCAGGGGACGGAAGCTGCCGGGGTCGCAGAGCTGCTCGAGCTGCTCGAGCGGGGTCTCGCCGGGGGGCTGGGTTGCGGGGGGTCTACCGACGACGGTTGCCATGGGGATTCAGGCCTCCAATACGAGGACGGCGTTGTGGCCACCGAAGCCGAACGAGTTGGAGATCGCGACTAGCGGTCCATCTCCGTTTTCGATCGGTTTCGAGTGGCCGGGGACGTAGTCGAGGTCGAGCCCCTCCTCGGCCTCTTCCCAGTTGACGGTGGGCGGTGCCTCACGGCGACGCAGCGCCTCCAGCGTCGCAATTGCCTCGACCGCGCCGGCGGCGCCGAGCAGGTGGCCGATCGAGGACTTGGTCGAGCTGACCGGAATGTCGGCGGCCCGCTCGCCGAGCGCGGCCTTGATCGCCTTGGTCTCAGCGGCGTCGTTCAACGGCGTTGAGGTGCCGTGGGCGTTGACGTAATCGACGTCGACGGCCGATTTCTCGGCGTCGGCGATCGCCAGGGTGATCGCCTTTGCCGCCGCCTCGCCCTCCGGCTGTGGCGCGGTCAAGTGGTGGGCGTCGCCGGTGGCGCCATAGCCGATCAGCTCGCCGAGGATCTCGGCGCCGCGCGCTTCCGCCGCCTCTTTCTCCTCGAGCACCAGCACGCCGGCCCCCTCGCCCATCACGAAGCCGTCGCGGCGGGCATCGAAGGGACGCGAGATGCCGCTCGCCGAGGTCGCTTCCATCGCGCCGAAGGCGGCGGTGGCAACGCCGGTGATGCAGGCCTCGGCGCCGCCCGCGACAACCGCGTCGGCAGCACCGGCGCGGATCATCCGCGCCGCGTCGCCGAGCCCATTGGAGCCCGCTGCGCAGGCCGAGACGACGCCGTAGCACTCGCCCTGCAGGCCGTGCCGCATCGAGACCGCGGCGGTCGCCGCGTTGGCCATCATCAGCGGCACCGCCAACGGCGAGACCGCCTTCGGGCCGGTGGTGATCAGTTTCTCCTGCTCGCGCTCGAGCGAGACCAGTCCGCCGATCCCGGTGGCGATCAGGCAGCCGACCCGGTAGGGGTCGTACGGCAGCTCGCCGTCCTCGCCCCATGCCTGGGTGATCGCCTCGCCGCCGGCGGCGATCGCCATCTGGGCGAAGCGGTCGTTGCGCCGCGCCTCCTTCTTCGAGAGGAAGTCGAGCGGCTCGAAATCGAGGCAGCGGCCGAAGCCGTCCTCGATCCCCGACTCGCCGGCGGACCAGCGGTCGATCAACGTCTGCGCGCCGTTCCCCAGCGGGGTGACGGCGCCGACGCCGGTGATGACGACGCGACGGCTCATGAAGCCTTCGCCACCACCAGGTCGATTACCTCGCCGACGGTCTTCACGTCCTTGACGTCGTCGCCTTTGAGCTCGACGCCGTACTCGTCCTCGACGATCTGCGCCAGCTCGACCAGGTCGAGCGAGTCGACATCGAGGTCCTCCAGCGAGGCGTCACGCTTGAGCTGGTCACGCTCGGTGCCGAGCTCGACGAGACCGTCGAAGATCGTCTTCTCGACGTTCTCGGGACTGACTTGCGTTGGCATTCTGTTCGTTCTCCTTGTCTTTTCTTGCGTCTTTGGTGATCTCTAGGCGCTGAGGCCACCGTCGACGGTCAGCGTAGTTCCGGTCACGTAGGAGGCCTCCTCCGAGGCGAGGAAGCGGATGCAGGCCGCTACCTCCTCGGGGCTGCCAATCCGGCGCGCGGGGATCGCCTTCGCCAAGTCCCCCTCCAAGACCTCCTCGGCGAGGTCGGTGGCGATCAGCCCAGGGACGACGGCGTTGACGGTGACACCACGCCGCGCGACCTCAGCGGCGACGGTCTTGGTGAAGCCGATCACCCCCGCCTTCGAAGCGGCGTAGTTGGCCTGCCCGGGGTTGGCGTGGAGGCCGACCACCGAGGAGACATTGACGACGCGGCCGAAACGGGCCCGCAACATGTGGGGCAGCGCCGCCCGGGTGGCGCGGAAGGTGCCGGTCAGGTTGACGTCGATCACCTGCTGCCACTGCTCGTCCTCGATCTGCGGCGAGAGGGCGTCGCGGCGCAAGCCAGCGTTGTTGACCAGGACCAGCACCGGGCCGTCCTCGCCGGGCTCGAGCAGCGAGGCGACCTGCTTGGCGTCGCTGACGTCAGCCTGGACGATCGTCGCCTTGCCACCCTGGGAGCCGATCTCCTCGGCGACCGCGCGGGCGCCCTCCTCGTCGGCGCGGTAGTTGATCCGCAGCGGCCAGCCGTCGGCGGCGAGCAGCTTCGCGGTCGCGGCACCGATTCCGCGCGAGGAGCCGGTGACGAGCGCGCATCCTTGGGGCCGCTCGCTCATTCTCCTGTCCCCCACTCGACCACGGTTGCGCCCCAGGTGAGGCCGGCGCCGAAGGCGGCGATCAGGACCCGCGAGCCGCTGTCGAGGCCGCCAGCCAGGCGCGCCTCCTCGAGCGCCACCGGGATCGAGGCGGCCGAGGTGTTGCCGAACTTGGCGATGCAGTCGAGGACCAGAGAGGGGTCGAGGCCGAGCCGCTCGCCGACTGAGCTCAGGATCCGCCCATTGGCCTGGTGGAAGACGAAGACGTCGATGTCCTCGAGGGTCAGGCCGGCGGCGTCGAGCGCCTGCAGCGTCACTTCCGACATCCGGTCGACCGCATGCTTGAAGGTCTCGTGGCCCTGCATCTCGGTGACGCCGGTCTCCCGCGGGGTGCGCAGCAGGTCGGCGTTGGCTCCGTCGGCGCCGAGGACGACCGGGCCGATCCGGCCGGCGGTGGCGCCACGCATCACTACCGCGCCGGCGCCGTCGGCGAAGAGGCAGGAGGTGTTGCGGTCGGTGGGATCGGTGATCCGGCTCATCAGGTCGGCGCCGACGACGAGGACGTGTTCGGCGCGGCCCGACTCGATTTGGCCGCAGGCGACCGAGAGCGCCGAGACGAAGCCAGTGCAGGCCGCGTTGACGTCGATCGCGCCGGCGCGGGCGGCGCCGATCGCGGCGGCGACGCGCGGCGAGGCGCCGGGCATCAGCTCGTCGTTTGAGGTCGTCGCGACGATCACGAGGTCGATCTGGCCAGGGCTGACGCCGGCAGCGAGCAGGGCCCGTTCGGCAGCGGCGGCGCCGAGCTCGAAAAGCCGTTCGTCGGCGGCGGCGATCCGCCGCTCCTCGATCCCGGTCCGCTTGGCGATCCACTCGACGTCAATCCCGAGCCGCGCCGCGATCGGGCCATTCGGTTCGACGTGCTCGGGGAGGGCGATGCCAAGGCCGGCAATCTCCGACCCAGCGCGGCGGCGCAGCTCCGCCGGGGCGACCGGAAACGTGGCGGCGGCCGGGCCGCCCAGTTGGGCGGCGAGGTTGCTGGCGAGCTCAGGCATTGACCGTCTGCTCCTCGGCGAGCGAGCGCGCCTCGGCGGCCTCTACCGTGCGCTTGGCGAGGCCGGTGAGGACGTCGCCGGGGCCGGTCTCGAGGAAGGTCTCGGCGCCGTCGGCGTGCATCGCGCGCAGCGTCTTCGTCCAGACGATCGGCTCGGTCAGCGCAGCCAGCAGCCCCGCCCTCGGGTCGGAATCGAACTGGGCGGCGCTGACGCCCGAGTAGACCGGGACCTGCGGCGGCGCGAACTCGGTAGCGGCAAGCGCCTCGCGGTAGCCGTCGACGGCGGGCCCCATCAGCGGCGAGTGGAAGGCACCGGAGACCGGCAGCCGGATCGCCTTCGCCTCGGCCTCGCCACGGACCCGCTTGCGGGCGTCGCCGATCGCCTCGGCGTCACCGGAGAAGACCAGCTGGCCGGGAGCGTTCTCGTTGCCGATCGCGAGGCCGAGCTCGGCGGCGATCTCGCGCACCTTCGCTTCGTCGCCGCCCAGCACCGCGAGCATCGCCCCGGGGCGGCCCTCAGAGGCCTCCTCCATCAGTCGGCCGCGGGCGACGGCGAGGCGGAGGCCATCGCTGTCGGCGAGGGCGCCGGCCGCGACCAGCGCCGCCAGCTCACCGAGCGAGTGGCCGCTGACCATCTGACCCTCGGGGCTGCCGGCCTGCTTGTAGTGGGCGAGGCTGGCGCAGTAGAGGGCCGGCTGGGCGGTGTGGGTACCGTCGGCGACGTGCTCGAAGGGGTCGAGTCCGAGTTCCCCGCGGGCCTGCTCGAGGAGGTCGGGGCGTTGGGCAGCCGTGACGGCGGCCATGGTCGAGGTCTGACTACCTTGACCAGGGAAGGTGATGGCGATCTTCGAACGCGTGACTGGCACCTTATGGATAGTGGTCCTGGCGGCGGCGGAGGTCACACCAGGGAGCGGTATGACCCGACGATCGGGGTATGTTAGGCGACGGTCGGGGGGCGGTTGTGCGGCTTGCTACCTGGGTTTGGCGGGGCGAGGGACATCCTAGGGATCAGGGTTTGGCGGGGGCGATCGCCGGCATCACCCTCTGAAAACGCTCCGCCTTCGGCTCCGCTTGAGTGTTTTCAGAGGGTGATACCGACACTCGCCCAACGAAACCGGTCCGGGCAAGGGTCAACCCACCCCATCTCTCTTTGAGCTTGTGAGGGACGGGGGCTGGGTGGCTGAATCCGATGAGCTGGCGGCGAGCAAGGCGCCCGGTGTGGCTTTCGTCTCGCCGCCGAGCTGTTCTTTATGTCGGCCATCCCGACAAAAGGAACAGCCCCAGCGAACTACGACAAACTCTGGTCCCTTGTCAGCTTTTAAACCAAGGGGGGTGGGGTCCCTGACGGTTCCGTTGGGGAGGGGTGCCGGGGTCCTCTCCCAAAACACTCAAGCGGAGCCGAAGGCGGAGCGTTTTGGGAGAGGACCCCGGCGACCCTCCCTCGCCAACCCCTGATCCCTCTAAACGAGGATCTTCAATCTCTGCGCCTGCCGCGTAGCCTCAGCCCTGATTCCGCACGTTCAGCTTCCGGTAGATCGCACTCGTGTGCTCCTTCACGGTGTGCGGCGAGAGGTGGAGGTGCTCGGCGATCTCTTTGTTGGTCTCGCCGGTCGCGATCAGCGAGAGGACCTCTTGCTCGCGCTCCGAGAGCGGCGAGTCGAGCGGCGCTGCGTCGGCGAAGACTTCGGTGCCGAGCGAGACCATCCGCACCGCCTTGACCACGTCGACCGCCGACCAGTCCTTGGAGATGAAGCCGGAGGCGCCGGCCGAGCGCGCCACCGAGGGTGAGATCACGCCGGCGCCGGAGATCAGCAGCACCCGGGTGCGGGGGCTGACGGCGCGGATCTCCTCGCAGACCTCGGCCCCCGACTCGCCGCCGAGCAGCATGTCGACCAGCGCCACCTCCGGTTGAAGTTTGCGGCAGGTCGCCACCGCTTCCTCCCCGGAGGAAGCGGCGAGACAGCGCTCGACCCAGCTCTGGCGCTCGAGCAGCAGACGGAAGCCCCACTGGACGACATCGTGGTCGTCGACGACGAGGACGCGGAGGTTGCGCGGCTCGGAGGCCATCAGCTCAACCACCGGGACGACGAGGCGAACTCGCCAGCGGCCGCCGGGCGAGGGACCGAACTCGACCAAGCCCTCATAGCGCAGCGCTTCGAGCGCGGCCAGCCGTAGCCCGAGGCCGCTGCCGCGGGTGCTCTGGCCATCGCCGGCGCCGTCGTTCTCGATCGCCAGGGAGAAGGTCTGGCCGTCGGAGGAGACGCGGATGTCGATCGCGTTTGGCTGCGCGTGGCGGTCGGCGTTGCGCAGCGCCTCGGTCAGGACCGAGCTGGCGAGCGGCTCGAGGTCGGGCGGCACCTCGACCCCCGCCTCCCAGTGAATTCGCAGCTCGGGCCGGCGCTCGGCAAGCCGGGCCAGCATTTTGTCGAGGCCCGGAGAGGGACGACTGGGGCCGAGCGGGCCGACCGGCCGGGTCAGCGCCGTACGCAGGTCGCCGACCACCGAGCGCAGCTCTTCCTGGCAGCGGCGCCGCTCCGCCTCGGTTAGGCCGTGCTCGGAGCCGATCGCCAACGCCACCCCGAACAGCCGCTGGATCGCGTTCTCGTGCAGCTCGCGGGTCAGCTCGACCCGTTCGGCCAGCCGCCGCTCGCTTTCGCGGTGCTCGGTCGAGCGCTCGACGCTCGCGGTCAGGGCCGCCAGCCGGCCCAGCGTCTCCATCGTCTCCCGCTCGCCCTCGTCGAGTTGGAACGCCTCGCCGCCGCGGTCGGCGAAGATCACTCCGAGCCAGCGCCGGGCGGCGGAGATCGGGGTGCAGGTAAGGGTCTCGGTCCCGGCCAGCTCGGCGTAGCGCGGCGGCACCTGGTCGGCCAGCGACCCGGTCACCTCGACCACCCGGTCCTCCTCAAATGCTCGCCGCGCGATCGGCGTCTCGTCGAGCGTCCCCTCGATCACCTTCAGCAGCTCCTCGTCGATTCCGTGGGAACCGACCGGGATCACCGCCCGGTAGGCGTCGTCATGCAGCAGCAGCGCCGCCCGTTCCATCGTCGTCAGCGTTGCAGACCGCCCGGCAAACCCGGTCGTAGAAAACCCCAGATTCAGTCGCCTCGTCCAGTTCCGCGAGCAGACCGACGAGCACGTCGACCGTTCCGGCGCGAGCAACCGGGGGAGCAGTAGCGATACCCGTGTTTCCCATAGCTGAGAGCAGCTTACGCTCCGCAATCTCAATTCGGATAGTGGTACATTTGACCCACTATGGCGTATGTGACGGCAAACCGGCGCGGCGGCTTCGAGGTCCGCGAGTCGGCGGCGACTCCGAACGGTCCCCGCAGCCGCACCCTCGCCACCTTCCGCCGCCTCGACGACGAGGTGATCGAGCGGGCGCGAAAGCGGGCGAGCAAGCCGCCCACCGTCGAGGAGCTGCGCGATGCGGCGCTGCGGGCGGGTGCGCCGGTCGCCGCGGCGCCGGTCGACCGGGCAGCGGCGGAGACGGTGCGACGACTCGCCGCCGGCGAGCGCGTCGACCCGATGTTGCGGCGGCTGTTGCTTGATGCCCTGGGGCGGCAGGAGCGTGGCGACAGTTTGGAGGTTCCAACTCCAGGGATGACGCAGCCCGAGGTTTCTGACTCAGCTCGAGAGGCAAGCGAATGGATCGGAGTCGATGCTGAGAGGCGCGGTGAGGCGCTGCGGGAAACGCTCGAGATGACGGATGCGTTGCCAGTCCGGATCCCGGCGGAGGCGAGCGAGTTCCCCCGCTTGGGGTCGATCTGATGGCGCGCAACGGCGATCTCCGGCTCCAGCGCCCGGAGGGTTCGCCCTCTCTCCCAGACAAGGTCTTAGCGCTTCACCAGGCACTCGCCGCCGCCCGAATCCCCCATGCGATTGGCGGCGCGGTCGCGCTCGCTTACTACGCGGTGCCCCGAGGGACGGTCGACGTGGACATCAATGTCTTCGTGGCAGTCGACCGCTGGCCTGCGATCCGCGACTCACTCGCGCCGCTTGGCGTCAATGTGAGCGCCGACGAGAAAGCGCTCCACCGCGACGGGCAGGTGCGGCTGTGGTGGGACCGCAACCCTGTCGACCTCTTCTTCTCCTATGACCCCTTCCACGAGGAGATGCGCCGAGCCGCCCGTCGGGTCCCCTTCGCCGGCAAAACGATCCCGATCCTCGCTCCGGAGCACCTCACCGTCTGCAAGGCGATGTTCGACCGCCCAAAGGACTGGCTCGACATCGAGCAGATAGTCGTCGCCACCGATCCTCTGGACGTGTCCGAAATCGAAGCCTGGCTCGAGTCAATGGTCGGCGAGGACAACGCGCGCCTCGTCCGCCTGCGCGAGATCCTGACCCGGCTCGGCCGCGACCGTTAGCAGGGCTGAGACCGCGCCGCACGCGCGACGACGGCTAGCCCGCCCCCGGTGCCGCGGCTTGGTCGGCGACGACGATCATCGAATCGTTCTTCACCCGCCCAGCCGGGATCGACTCATCGCCGGCAAGCAACTGCTGCAGCGGCTCGCGCTTCTCCTCGCCGGTGACCAGCCAGACGACACGGCGGGCGGTGTCGATCGTCGGGTAGGTGATCGTCATCCGGCGGTGCTCCTGGTAGACGGTCTCGGTCACCGCTACGCCGCGGTCGCGGACCTCGAGCACGGCATCGCCGGGGACCAGCGAGGCGGTGTGGCCGTCGGGGCCGAGGCCGAGGTGGACGAGGTCGAGGCGCTCGGGCAGCGAGGTTTCGTATTCGCGGGCGGCGGCGTCGAGGTCACGCTGGGTGACCGGCATCGGCCGCAGCGCCGGCTGGTTGGCCATCGAGAGGGCGAGGATGATGTGGGTCAGGTTGCGTTCCTGGTCGCCGGGCGCGGCGATCCGCTCGTCGACCTGGAACAGCTCGGTCTCGGCCCAGGGCATCTGCTCGGCGTCGTCGAGCATCGCCAGCATCGCCCAGGGCGAGCGGCCGCCGCTCATCGCGAAGCCGAAGATGCCGCGCTCGGCGACCGCTGCGGCGCCCGCCTCGGCAATTAGCTCGGCGGCACGCTTGGCGGCGGCGCGGTCGTCGCCCGCGACCTCGAGGTCGATCGCCATCGCCGCGGCCTCAGTCTTTCTTTTCGTCGTGGCCGCCGAACTCTTTGCGCATCGCCGACAGCACCTGGTCGCCGAAGTCGCCGAGCCCGCGCGAGTAGAAGCGCTCCTGCAGAGCGGCGGTGAGGACCGGCGCCGGGACGCCCTCGTCGATCGCCGCGATTGCCGTCCAGCGTCCCTCGCCGGAGTCGGAGACGCGGCCGGCGAACTCGGCCAGTTCGGGCGAGGCGTGCATCGCCGAAGCGGTCAGGTCGAGCAGCCAGGAGCCGATCACGCTGCCGCGGCGCCAGACCTCGGTGATCTCCGGCAGGTCGAGGTCGTACTGGTAGTACTCGGGCTGCTCGAGCGGCGCCGTCTCGGCGTCGGCCTCGCGCTGGACCTTGCCAGCGTTGGCGTTCTTGAGGATGTTCAGGCCCTCGGCGTAGGCGGCCATGATCCCGTACTCGATCCCGTTGTGGACCATCTTCACGAAGTGGCCGGCGCCGTTCGAGCCGCAGTGCAGGTAGCCCTGCTCGGAGGGGCTCGGGTCGCCGTCGCGGCCCGGGGTCCGCGGCGCCGAATCGACCCCCGGCGCGAGGGCGGCGAAAATCGGCTCGAGCCGATCGACAGCCCGGTCCGGCCCGCCGATCATCAGGCAGTAGCCGCGGTCGAGGCCGAAGACGCCGCCGCTGGTGCCGCAGTCGACGTAGTCGATCCCCTTCTCGCCGACCTTTCCGGCGCGGCGGATGTCGTCGCGGTAGTAGGAGTTGCCGCCGTCGACGATCGCGTCACCCTCCTCGAGCACCGCCATCACCCCGTCGACCGTCTTCTCGGTGATTTCGCCGGCCGGCACCATCATCCAGACCGCCCGCGGTGCGCTCAGCTTTGAGGCCAGGTCCTCCAGCGAGCTGGCGCCGGTCGCCCCCTCGCCCTCGAGCCCTTTGACCGCATCGGGGTTGACGTCGTAGGCGACGATCGTGTGGCCGTCGCGCATCAGCCGCCGTGCCATGTTGGCCCCCATCCGTCCCAGGCCGACGATTCCGAGTTCCATCCATACCTCCGAAGTTGAACGCTGCAGGGACCGGTCCGCGCGGGCGGGGCGCCCGCCGGCGCATCGTATCCGCGAGGTTGCCGAACCAGGCGTTATTCGACGGTTATCGCAACCTCGGCGGCGACGCGTCTGCGATTTGCCGGGATATAGGCGGCAAATCGCAGACGCGACGAAATGTCGACCGGCCGCCCGCGGCTGGAGTAGCCTGCGCGGCCGATGGCACGTAGCGCTCACAAGCACCAGGATCGGGCGGCCGACGTGCTGGCGATCTTCGGGATCAGCGGCGACCTGGCGAAAAAAATGACCTTCCGGGCGCTCTACCGGATGGAGCGGGCGGGACGGCTGCCCTGCGACGTGATCGGCGTGGCGATCGACGAGTGGGACGACGAGGCGCTGCGCCAGCACGCCCGCGAGGCGGTGACCGCAACGGTCAGGCACTTCGACGAGGAGGTCTTCGAGCGGCTCGCCAAGCGGCTCTCCTACGTCCAGGGCGACTACGCGGACCCGGGGACGTTCGAGAAGGTGAAGGCGGCGCTGGGTGAGCGGCAGGCGCCGGTCTTCTACCTCGAGATCCCGCCCTCGCTGTTCGCCACCGTGGTCAAGGGGCTGGGCGCGGCGGGGCTGGTCGAGGGCGCCCACGTGGTGATCGAGAAGCCGTTCGGGCACGACCTCGAATCGGCGCGGGCGCTGCAGGCGGAACTCGTCGAGGTGCTCGAAGAGGACCAGATCCTCCGCATCGACCATTACCTCGGCAAGGAGCCGGTGATGGACATCACCTACCTGCGCTTCGCCAACTCGATCCTCGAGCCGGTCTGGAACCGCCAGCACGTCTCGCACGTGCAGATGACGATCGCCGAGAACTTCGGGGTCGAGGACCGCGGTCGTTTCTACGACGCGGTCGGGGCGATGCGCGACGTGATCCAGAACCACGCCCTGCAGGTGCTGGGGCTGATCGCGATGGAGCCACCGACCGGCAACAGCCCCGACTCGATCCGCGACAAGAAGCTCGAGCTCTTCAAGGCGGTGCGGACGGCCGACCCGAAGCGCTACGTGCGCGGCCAGTACGACGGCTTCCTCGAAGTGCCGGACGTCGACCCCAAGTCGACCACCGAGACCTTCGCCGCGGTCGAGCTCGAGATCGACAACTGGCGCTGGTCGGGGGTGCCGTTCTTCATCCGCGCCGGCAAGAATTTGCCGGTCAAGTCGAGCGAGGTGACCGCGGTCTTCCGCCGCCCCCCGCAGACCGGGATCGGCCACGGCAAGACGCCCGAGCCGAACAAGATGACCTTCCGGATCGAGCCGGAGCCCGGCTCGCGGATGCGGATGTACCAGAAACAGCCGCAGGGAGAAGGGTTCGAGCCGGCCGACCTCGAGGTGCTGTTCGAACACGAGCCGGGCGCCGACCCCGAGCCCTACGAGCGCCTGCTCGAGGACGCGCTGCGCGGCGACCACACCCTCTTCACCCGCCAAGACGCGATCGAAGAGACCTGGCGGGTGGTGCAGCCGCTGCTCGACGAACCCGGCCCGGTCCACCCGTACGAGCCCGGCACCTGGGGCCCGAAGCAGGCGGACGAATTGCTGCGCGGCGTCGCCACCTGGTCCGAGCCCTGGATGCCCGGCTCCTAAGCCGCGCTCTGAGCCTCGGTCTCGCTAACTCCTAGCTTCCTGCTAGGTTTTTCGGGCGCCCTAATTAGGGCTTCCTAAAAGCTTCCTAAAAGGCTCCCAGAGCGAAATGATCCCCACCTTCGTAATCACCCTCCGCGAGGGAGTCGAGGCCTCACTGATCGTCGGCATCATTGCCGCCTTCCTGGTCAAGGAGGGCCGCTCCGACGCCCTGCGCCAGATGTGGATCGGGGTCGGGATCGCGATCGTCCTCTGCACCGCGGTCGGGGTCGGGCTCGACCTCGTCGGCGAAGAACTGCCGCAGCGCGAGCAGGAGGGGCTGGAGACCGTTGTTGGGGTGATCGCCGTGGCAATGATCAGCTACATGATCATCTGGATGACCCGCCATTCGCGCGGGATCAAGGCCGAACTCGAGGGCGGGGCGGCTTCGGCGCTGGCCACCGGCTCGGCGATGGCGCTGGTCGCGATGGCCTTCCTCGCGGTCCTGCGCGAGGGCTTCGAGACCTCGGTCTTCCTGCTCGCCGCCTTCCAGGACGCGACCGACACCACGGCCGCCGGCACCGGCGCCGTGCTCGGCCTGCTCGGCGCGGTGGTCGTCGGCTTCGGGCTCTATCGCGGCGGCGTCCGCATCAACCTCAGCCGCTTCTTCCGGATCACCGGCCTGATCCTCGTCTTCGTCGCCGCCGGCCTGCTGGCGACCGCCGCCCACACCGCCAACGAGGCCGGCTGGATCAACAGCTTCCAGAGCCAGGCGGTCGACCTCAGCTGGCTCGTCGACCCGGGCACGGTGGTTGAATCGCTACTGACCGGGATGCTGGGCCTGCGCGCCTCGATGACGATCGCCGAGGTGGTCGTCTACCTCGCCTACGCGATCCCGATGGCCGCCTTCGTCCTCTGGCCGCGGTCGCTGCGCGCGCGCCGCGAGGTCGGGGTCGGCGACACCGCCGCCGCTTAGCCGATGGTTCCGCCGCGCTCATGAGCCCGCTCTCGCGCCGTCGGCTGCTGGGCGCCGCCGGGGTCGGAGCCGCCGGACTCGGGATCGGCGGCGCCGGCTTCTTGGTCGGCCAGGAGACCGCCGACGCCAACGCCGAAGGCACCGGCACGGTCGAGTTCTACGGCACCCACCAGGCGGGGATCGACACCCCTGCCCAAGATCGCCTCCACTTCGCCGCCTTCGACCTGGTCGAGGACGACCCGCGGGCGTTGCAGGAGCTAATCGAAGCGTGGAGCGCCGCCGCCAGCGAAATGACCAAGGGCGAGTTGATCGGCGACGTCAACGAGATGCTGGTCGCGCCGCCCGACGACACCGGCGAGACGGTTGGCCTCCTCCCCTCCAGCCTGACCGTCACCTTCGGCTTCGGACCGAGCATCTTCGAACGGCCTGCGCTCGGCTTGAGCGGTAAGAAGCCGGCGGCACTGAAGCTGCTGCCGCCGCTCCCCGGCGACGAGCTGAACCCGCTCGAAAGCGGCGGCGACCTCTGCATCCAAGCCTGCTCCGACGATCCCCAGGTCGCCTTCCACGCGATTCGCAACCTGGCCCGGATCGGCCGCGGCACGGTGGTGATGCGCTGGTCGCAGCTCGGCTTCGGCCGTACCGCGACCACCAGCCGCTCCCAAGACACCCCGCGCAATTTGATGGGGCTGAAAGACGGCACCGCCAACATCCGCGCCGAGGACACGGCGGCGATGGAGCGCTTCGTCTGGGTCGGCAAGGAGAGCGACCAGAGCTGGATGCACGGCGGTAGCTACATGGTCACCCGCCGGATCCGGATGCTGCTCGAGGTCTGGGACCGCTCCTCGCTTGAAGATCAAGAGCAGACGATCGGCCGCCGCAAGTACAGCGGCGCGCCGCTGACCGGCAGCGAGGAGTTCGACCCGCTCGACCTCGAGGCCGAAAAGAACGGCCGCCCGGTGATCGCCGAAGACGCCCACGTCCGCCTCGCCTCAGCAACCCTGAACGATGGTGAGCGGATCCTGCGCCGCGGCTACTCCTTCACCGACGGGGTCGACGAGAGCCTTGGCGAGCTCGAAGCCGGCCTCTTCTTCATCTGCTTCCAGCAGGACCCGGAAAAGCAGTTCGTCTCGATCCAGCGCCGGCTCGGCCAGTTCGACGCGCTCAACGAGTACATCAAGCACGTCGGCAGCGCGGTGTTCGCGGTGCCGCCGGGAGCGCGCTCTGGTGGCTACGTCGGCGAAACGCTGTTCGCCTAACTCAATCTCAGGACCCAAGGAGAACCCCGATCAGATGAACCGACTGACCACCCGCGCTGCCCTCTGCCTCGGCGCGGCCGTGCTGCTGGCGCTCTTCGCGGCCGCCTGCGGCTCCAGTGACGACGACGCCCCGGCCGGGGCAGAGACGATGAGCTTCAAGATCACCGACGCCGGCTGCGACCCGCACAACGCGAAAGCGAAGGCCGGCCCGATCGACTTCCAGGTCGAGAGCGAAAGCTCGAAGGTGACCGAGCTCGAGGTGCTCGATGGCGAAACGATCCTCGGCGAGAAAGAGAACCTCACCGAAGGCCTCAACGGCAGCTTCTCGCTGACCCTCGAGGAAGGCGAATACACCCTGCGCTGCAACGGCGGCGACGAAGAAGACGGCGTCCTCACCGTGACCGGCGAGCTCGACGCCGAAAACAGCCCGGAGGTCGAAAAAGCGATCGCCGAATACCGCAAGTACCTGGAGGAAAACACCGACGAGTTGGTGAGCGCGACGACGCCGTTCGTCGCCGCGGTGGTTGCCGGCGACATCGCCAAAGCGAAAGCGCTCTACCCGGCGGCCCGCATCCCGTACGAGCGGATCGAGCCGGTAGCGGAGAGCTTCGGCGACCTAGACCCGCGCATCGACGCCCGCGAAAACGACGTCCGGCCGAGCGAATTCGGCGGCTTCCACCGGATCGAGAAAGCGCTCTGGGAAGAAGGCACCACGAAGGGGATGGCGCCGGTTGCCGAACAGCTGCAGAAAGACGTCGCGGAGCTGGCGCAGAAAGTGAAGGCGGTGAAGCTGCAGGCAGTGCAGATCGTCAACGGCGCCAACGAGCTGCTCGGCGAGGTCTCGGCCTCGAAGATCACCGGCGAGGAGGAGCGCTACTCGCACATCGACCTGGTCGACTTTAAGGCCAACGTCGAAGGCAGCCAGGTCGCGTTCGAAGACGTCGAGCCGCTGCTGAGCGAATCGGACCCGAAGCTGGCGAAGGAAATCGAAGCCGACTTCGATGCGGTCTACAGATCGCTCGAACCGTACGAAACGGCCGACGGCTTCGTCCCCTACACCGACCTGACCAAGGCCGATACCCGCAAGCTGGCCCAGGGGATCGATGCGTTGGCGGAGAAGTTGAGTCAGGTGCCGGCGGTGATTGTGAGGCAGGGGAGCAGTTAGTTCGACCGGCTAGACAAGGCGGTGCGATTGGGACGGAGCGTGCCGGTGTCCCTCCTCTCTCGATCTGTCGGCGTGGATCGAATTCTGCGTTCGCCCAGAGGAGCGCTGGGCCTCAATCGCAAAACGTTCGGAGGGACACCGGCACGCTCCATCCCTCGGAAGCTTCAAAGCAAGACAGAGGTCCAGCCTCGCAAGGTCTTGCTTGAGCTTCCGAGGGACGGGGCCGGTCTGGCCAGACAGGATCCGAGGTGGGGATCGGGGCAGCCTCCGAACGTTTTGCGATTGAGGCCCGGCGCTCCTACGTGGCGACAGCCGAATACGCCACACGCCGACAGATCGAGAGAGGAGGCTGCCCCGGTCCCCACCTTCCGCATCGCTCCGTCTAGCCAGCCCTACCGCACCGCCGCCACATTCCCTAGCCTGAATCGTTCGTGACGGATCCCGGCCAGATCGCAGACACTCTCCTCGCGGACCTCGGGTACGCCGCCTGGCGGCCCGGGCAACGCGAGGCGGTGGTGGCGGCGCTCGAGGGCCGCGACTCGCTGATCGTGATGCCGACCGGCGGCGGCAAGAGCCTCTGCTACCAGCTGCCGGGGCTGGCCAGCGAGGACCTGACGATCGTCGTCAGCCCACTGATCGCGCTGATGCGCGATCAGTGGCAGCGGCTGCGAGCGGCGGGGCGGCCGGTGACGATGATCGCCTCCGGGATGGACGAAGGGCAAGCCTGGGCGGCGCTCGACGATGTCCGCAGCGGCGAGGCGCGGATCGTCTACTGCTCGCCCGAGCGCTTCGCCTCGAACGCCTTCATCGAAGCGCTCTCCTTCCGTCGGGTCGACCTGCTGGCGGTCGACGAGGCGCACTGCGTCTCCGAGTGGGGTCACGACTTCCGGCCCGACTACCTGCGGCTGCCGCAGATCGCCGAGCGGCTCGGGCGGCCGACGGTGATGGCCTGCACGGCGACGGCGACGGTCGCGGTGGGGCGCGAGGTCGTCTCGCGCTTCGGGATGCGCGAGCCGCTGCAGGTGCGCTCGGGCTTCGACCGTCCCAACCTCTCCTTTGACGTCGTGCCGCTCGAAGGGACCGGCTCGAAGGCGCGCCGCCAGGCGCTGCTCGAGGCGGGCCTGAAGGATCCGGCAAACCGGCCCGCGATCGTCTACTGCGGCACCCGCAAGGACACCGAAGAGGTGACCGAGACGCTGCGCGAAGCCGGGGTCGCCGCCCGCGCGTACCACGCCGGGATGGGCTCGGAAGAACGGAGCGCGGTGCAGGGGCGATTCATGGCCGGCGGCGAGGGCAACCTCGACGTGATCGTCGCCACCAACGCCTTCGGGATGGGCGTCGACAAAGCCAACGTGCGCTCGGTGTGGCACATGACGATCCCGACCTCGGTCGAGGCCTACTACCAGGAGGCCGGCCGCGGCGGTCGCGACGGCCTCCCCGCCCGCGCGGTGCTGCTGGCGATGAAAGCGGACCTTGGCCGGCTGGTCCGCTTCAACGAACAGCGCAAGGGCGACCCCGAGCTAGCGATCGCCCACGAGCGGGGCTGGCGCGCTTACCACGCGATCAAGTCCTTCATCTACGACGGGCGCTGCCGCCGCCGGGCGCTGCTCGACCACTTCGGCGACGAAGCCGCGGGGGCGCCGCTGGAGCGCTGCTGCGACGTCTGCGATGGTCGATCCTGGCTGCCCGACCCGGAGACGATCGCGGTCCGCAAGACCTCCCGCGGTTCCTCCCCCCCACCTCCGCCCGAGCTCGGCGCCGCCGACGCGCCGCTGTTCGAGGAGCTGAAAGCGTGGCGGCTGCGCGCCGCCGACGGCAAACCTGCCTACACGGTCGCCAACAACCGCACCTTGACCGCGATCGCGACGACCCGTCCCCGCGACGAGCGCGAGCTGCTGGCGATCTCCGGCGTCGGCCCCGCATTCATCGAGAAGTTCGCGCCCGAGGTCCTGGCGATCGTCGCCGGCCAGCAGTCCTTCGCGGCTTAGCCCGCGTATCGCGCAACGGTCGCCAGGCGGCGACTTTGGCGCTTTTTGCATCCCTGGGATGCAAAAAGCGCCAATCTTCGGTGCGGGCTTCAGATAAGACTTGGGCGGGGCGCCCGAGCCTTAGATGCGGCTGCTGCCGACCAGCCATATCGGAAGCGGCCCGTCATCTGCTGCCGGTCCCTCGGCCCTATCGGGTAGCTCATCGGCCCTAAGGTGAAAATGGATGCCGAGCGCGACCCCGAGGTCCGCCAGCGTCTTCAAAGTGACGTTCTCGCCTGAGCCGAGGATCCGCGAGACCCGTCCCTCCGAGAGCCCGAGGCGCTCGGCGAGCTCGCGCTGGGAAATCCCGAGTTCGCGGATTAGCGCGCCCACGGTCTCCCCGACTTCGCCATAGAGCAGCTCGCGCTCAATATCACGCCGCTCCGCGCTGGTCTTTGCGATCCCTCTCATCGCGCACATCCCGCCATGCCGCGGCGTCGCGCTCGGCCACCTCGATCGCCCGCCGCGGGATGCCCCGCTCGGCCTTCCGTATGCCCCGCAGGACGAGCAGCGCTGAGCCATCGCGCACAAAGAGTGCGCGAGTGTGCTTCCCGCGGCGGCCCCTCGGCGTGATCCGCAGCTCGATGCGACCAGACCGGCTCTTCGTTGCCGACCGAGCTGTTCAGCGGCCAGAACTTGGCAGCCGAGACGTCGTGTTCAACGTTCCACGCCCACGCCCACGCCGATTTATCAGCGAATTCGAAGCGTGGCTCGCCATCGCAAGCCGGCGGGTCCGCGAGATCGCCGTGCAGCTTGATGACCCCGATGTTGAAGACGCTCTCCGAAACGGCGGGCTCCTTGACTTTGAGACTTGCCATATATGTAAAGTAGAATAAGCGTCAACCGGGCTGGGTTTTGCAGCTCTGGGTGCAAAAACCCAGCCCAGACGCTGGTCCGCGCAACGGGCGTTGCAGCGACCCCCTCCGAAGCAGGGGTTTTCGCTGCTAGTTGCGAGCATTGGCGGGGCTCGCTGTGTTGTACCCGGCATGAAGGTCCTCTTACGCTCGAAATCCCGCGCCGCGCTGGCGGCGGCCGTCGCGGCCGTCCTTGCGCTCGGCAGCTTCGCGAGCGCCGTGCAGGCCGCCCCCAACGCGCTGCTCGAACCGCCCGGCAACAAGGTCTGGTTCGGGATCTCCGACACCGGCGACATGGCCGACTTCGGCCAGTTCTCGACCGACACCGACAAGCACCCGGCGGTGCTCGAGTCGTTCCGCACCTGGGGCTCCGACTTCCCCGACTCGATCGTCCGCTGGCAGACCGCCCGCGCCCGGCCGATGATCCACATCACCACCGCCGACAACAACGACGGCCACGAGCTGATCTCGCTGCAGTCGATCGCCGAAGGCAACGGCGATAGCTACCTGATCCGTCTCAACAAAGTCTTCGCCTCGAAGAAATTGCGCGCCTACATCCGGCCGCTCGGCGAGCCAAACCGCTGCCTCAATGTCTACGCCGCCTACGACTGCGGCGGCGCCTTGAAGAGCGCCAGCGATGCACCCCGCTGGTACAAATTCGCCTTCCGCCGGATCTACGTGATCGTCCACGGCGGCGGCAGCCGCCACGCGATCAACCTGCGCCTGCACGAAGCGGGCCTGCGCGGCCTCACCGTTCCCGTTCGGGGCCTGCCCCGGGCGCCGATCGCTGTGGTTTGGAGCCCGTTGCCTTCTGGCTCGCCGACGATCCGGAAGAACCTGCCCTGGCATTTCTACCCTGGCAACGATTGGGTCGATTGGGCGGGCACCGACTTCTACGCCGGCTATCCGGAATGGGGCGCCCTGACCCGCCTCTATCGGCGCTACTCGACGAAGCCCTTTGCGCTGGCCGAGTGGGGGGTCGAAAGCGGCGACGATCCGGATTTCGTGCGGCGCCTTTTCCAGTGGGTCGAGGCGCACCCGCGCTGCAAGATGCTCGTCTACTACCAGGATTTCGGCAGCTCTTCGAGCTACCGGATCCAGAACTACTCCGCGAGCCTTTCGGTGCTGCGGACGCAGCTGCATTCGGGGCTCTTCCCGGCGTACGCGCCGGCCTTCCCGCGCCTACCCCCACCACCGCCCGGTGGGGTCGGAGCGCGGTGATGCTCGAGTACCCGGTCAGGTAGATCCAGCGCCCGTCGGAGATCACCGGCGTGTAGGTGCCCTTCGGGTAGCGCCAGACGCGACGGCCGCTGCGCATCATGAAGCCGCTCGTCGTCTTGTGGGTGAACTCGGCGACGTAGACCACTTCACCGACTGCCGAGAGCGAGCCGACCACCTGGCCGCCGGCCGAACGGCTCCAGCGAACGCTGCCGTCCTTGGCGTCGAAGGCGTAGACGTTGCCGTCGAAGGAGCCGATGAAGACGGTCGGCGGGCTGTGCTTGGTGTTGGCGACGGCGGGACCGGAATAGACTTCGCCGCCGGTCGAATAGGACCAGGCGAGGGTGCCGTCGGAGGCGTCGTAGGAGTAGACGCGACCGTCCTTGTTGCCGGCGTAGACGCGCCCGTAGGCGACCGCCGGGGTCGAGTAGAAGGCACCCGAGCCGCCGAAGCCGGGGCCCAGCGAGCCGCTCTGCCAGAGCAGCTCGCCGCTCTTGGCGTCGACCGCGTTCATGTAGCCGCCGTAGTCGCCGACGTAGAGGCGGCCGCCGGAGTAGGCCGGCGCCGCCTTGATCGAGCCGCCGAGCTGGGTTTTCCAGCGGATCTCGCCCCGGCCGGTGCTCATCGCGTAGAGGTAGCCGTTCTCGCAGCCGAAGTAGACGGTGCGGCCGATCACCAGCGGTGAAGACTCGGCCCGCCCCGGCAGCGGCCGTTTCCAGAGCACCCTGCCGGTGCGGGCCGCCATCTTCACGATGTGGCCGGGCTCGAGGTTGACGATGTAGAGCCGGTGGCGGGCGTATGCCGGCGAGGAGGCGTTGAGGCGGCCGATCCGGCGTTCCCAGAGGACGTGGCCGTTGCGGGCGTCGAGCGAGAAGGCGTGGCCGGAGTTATTGACCGCGTAGAGGCGGCCGTTGACGTAGATCGGCGGGAACTCGAGCAAGGGTCGGTTCGTGTAACGCCAAACTTTGTCGTACGGGGGCTTCACCCCCTGAACCGGCAGGTAGCGGGTGCGGGACCGGTCGTAGCCGTAGAACGGCCAGTTGACCGTCGGGTGCCGTTTGGTGACTTTTTTCACCGGCGGCGGTTTGTGCGGCTTGAACTGTTCGATCGCCTCTTGGTTGTGGACGTCGCCGGGGCGCTTCAACGCCTCGTAGGCGATGATCCCGCCGCCGACGATCGCGCCCAGGGCAAGCAGGACGATCGCCAGCATGCGATTGGAGGGCCGGTGGAGGTGCGGCTCGAGCTGGGGGCGGCGGGGCATCGAGAAGGTCTACTAACCCAGCTTCCAGCGCTTAGGTTCGCTTCCTTCCACAGATTCAATCTCGCCCCGCAGCGCCAGGTGGTCGAGATGGGCGAGGACGATCTGCAGCATCCAGCCGCCGGTCTGCGCGTTGAGCCGCCCCTCGCCGGCGATCGCGGTGACGATCTCGAAGGCGGTTAGCTCGCCGCTCTCGCGCAGTGCCGCGCGGACCCGCTCCAGGTTGGCGTCGACCTGGCGCCGCGCCTCGGCGATCTTCGCCTCCGGGTCACGGAAGGTGCGGCCGTGGCCGGGCAAGCAGAGGTCGACGTCGAGCGGCTCGACCGCGTCGAGGCTGGCGAGGAACTCGCCGACCGGGTCGGCGGTGTGGCCATAGTCGAAGAAGAGGACGGTGCGGCCGAGCAGGTGATCGCCGGTGATCATCAGCCGCCGCTCGGGCTGGTGGAGGACGACGTGCGAGGGGGCGTGACCGGGGGTGTGGTGGACCTGCCAGGCTGCCGAGGTCGGTCTCGACCTCGACCCCGGGCACCAGCTCGCGGTCGGGCTCGCGCAGCTCCTCGATCCCATTTTCTTCGTTGTCGCTGCGCGCCTCGCGGTAGCGCTCGAGCGCCGTCGGCGGCACGCCGCTCTGACGCGCGACCTCGATCCGCCGCTCGATCGCCGCCGCCGGGTCGCGGGCCAGCAGCCGGATGTGCTCCCAGGCCGGGTGCATCCAGAGCTCGCAGCCGGCGGCGCTGGTGATCGGCCCGGCGAGGCCGTAATGGTCGGTGTGCGAGTGGGTGCAGACCAGCAGCCGCACGTCCTCAACCCCGAAGCCGGCCTGGGCCAGCGCCAGGTCGAGCGCCCGCAGCCGGCCCGAGCCGCCCATCCCGGTGTCAACCAGGACGATCCCGTCGTCGGCAGCGATAGCCCAGGCGTTGCCGTGCGGCACCCCGGGCCAGGGGAGCGGCAGCCGCAGTCGCCAGACCCCGGGCAGCTCGCGGTCGGTGCGCGGGGAGATCCTGTCTTTGCCATCGGCCATCCGATCGCCCGACAGGTTGTCAGTCCGGCAGGCTGGATGAGTAGCTCTGCGGCGAGGTCTGACTGGGGGCGCGCCTGGCCAAGCGGATCAAGGACGCAGGGTGAAGCCTTTGCCGGTTGGCAAAGGCAAACCCGAGGACGCAGAGCCGCGCAGTGTGCCAGGCGCGTCATCCAGGCCGGCCTGGTCGCGGAGCTGCTCATCCAGGACGCTGGAGCTCCTGCAGGGCGCCGGCGACCGCAAAGCAGAGGGCGCCGGTCAGCGTCCCCCAGTTGGCGACCCCGACCGCGAGCGCATCGCCGGTCGCGGGCCGGACGAAGGCGGCGATCGCGGCGACCATGAAGAGGATCGAGCCGAGTTGGTTGATCAGCGCCATCAACCAGTCGAGCCGCTCCGGCGCGGCCCGGTGGCGAGCGCGCCAGAGCGCGGCCAGGGTGATCTGGCCGGAGACGAGGAAGAGGATGCAGCCGACGAATTCGGGCGACCAGACGAGGCGGTGGATCTGGGCGACCGAGAGGTCGCCGATCAGCGCGTCGAAGAGGCTGGCGGCGAAAAACAGGGTGCCGACGAAGAGGGTGACGCCGGCCGCCCAATCGGGACGGCCGGGCTCCAGCGACCACCAGCGCCAGGGCGCGGTGCGGAGGATGCCGTCGGGGTCCTCGCCGTGGCGCGAGTTGGCGACCAGCAGCAGCCCTGCGTAGGCGCCGGTGGTGAAGAAGGCGCCGCCGGCGAGGAAGACCGCGGCGGCCAGCCGCGGACCGCCGACGTCACCCTGGGCGAGCGCCGCACCGAACGCGAAGAGGCTGCCGCCGAACACGAACGCGGTCGCCGAGACCGCGTTGATCGCACGCAGCCTGGCCACCGATCGCCTGGACCTATTTGACGCTGAAGGTCGCCGGGTCGGGACCGGTGCGCTCGCCGCGATCGAGGCGGGTGATCGCCGCCATATCGTCCTCGGAGAGCTCGAAGTCAAAGAGCGCGAAGTTCTCGGCGATCCGCGCCGGCGTCACCGATTTCGGAATCACCACGTTGCCGAGCTGGACGTGCCAGCGGAGGACCACCTGGGCGGGGGTGCGTTCGTGGTGGGCGGCGATCGTCGCGATCGTCTCGTCGTCGAGCGCAGCGCCCTGGGCGATCGGCGACCAGGCCTCGGTGGCGATCGCGTGCTCGACCTGCCAGCGCCGCAGCTCTGCCTGCTGCAGATACGGGTGGAGCTCGATCTGGTTGATCGTCGGCTGCTGGTCGGCCTCGCGCTGCAGTCGCTCGAGCTCCTCGAGGCGGAAGTTGGAGACGCCGATCGAGCGGCTGCGGCCTTCGACCTTGATCGCTTCGAAGCCACGCCAGGTGTCCAGGTAGAGGTCGGCGGTGGGCAGCGGCCAGTGGATCAGGTAGAGGTCGACGAACTCGAGCCCGAGCGCCTCGAGGCTGGTCGCGCAGGCTCGCAGGGCGGATTCGTAACCCTGCTCAGAGTTCCACAGCTTGGTGGTTATGAACAGCTCCTCGCGGGGGATGTCGCTGGCGGCGATCGCGGCGCCGACCCCGGCCTCGTTGCGGTAGGCCGCGGCGGTGTCGATGTGGCGATAGCCGACCGCCAGCGCCTCCTCGACCGCCGCCTGGGTCTCGGCCGGCGGCACCTGGAAGACGCCGAAGCCGAGCTGTGGGATTGCGACGCCGTCGTGGAGCTCTACGTTCGGGACCGCGGGGACCGGAACGTCGCCGGACATCCCGTCAGCTGGTCGCGAGGCCGAGCGCGATCAGCGGGAAGGCCAGCATGAAGCCCATGAACAGGCCGATCGCCGCGCCGTTGGCGAGGTTGCCGCTGCGCGAGCGGGCGCTGACCATGAGGCTGACGAGGAAGATCACGGCGGCGAAGCCGACGCCGATCCAGAAGACCGATGGCATGGCGGCGAACCTTATCGGAAGGAGCTGCCCCGAAAAGCTGTTCGCGACCGGGTCTCAAATCGTGTCCGGCGCGTCCTTATTAATGCCCGGCAGGAATCGGCCGATAGGGATCGCATTCGGCCATAGGGATGCAAGCGAGGAGCAGATGAACGAGTCAGCGGGCAAGAACAGCAAACTGATCCTGGCGGCGATGATCTTCGCCGTCTCGATGACCTTCATCGACCAGACGATCGTCGCGATCGCGATCCCGACCCTGCAGAAGGACATCCACCTCTCGACCACCGGCGTGCAGTGGATCATCAACGGCTACCTGCTCGCGCTCTCGGCGCTGTTCGCCTTCGGCGGCCGGCTCGCCGATATCGCCGGCCACCGCAAGATGGTGGTGATCGGCGTGATCATCTTCGCCACCGCCTCGGCACTCTGCGGCGCGACCCCGACCGGCGATGGCGCCGAGGCTTGGCTGATCGTCTTCCGGATCATCCAAGGGGCGGGCGCAGCGCTGATGTTCCCGGCGGCGCTGGCGATCGTCCTCGACTCGTTCCCGGTCGCCGAGCGCGGCCGCGCGATGGCGATCTTCTTCGCGATCGCCGGCGGGCTCACCTCGATCGGCCCGATCGCCGGCGGCTACCTGACCGAGTGGACCTGGCGGGCGATCTTCTGGGTCAACATCCCGGTCGCGATCATCGCCCTCCTCCTCACCTGGAAAGCGAAGCCGGCCAACACCAAGCACCCGGCGCCGCTCGACTACCGCGGCACGGTGCTCGTCTGCGGCGGCATGGGCCTGCTCGTGCTCGGCCTGCAGCAGTCGGCGATTTGGGGCTGGGGCGACATCAAGACCTGGGCCGCGATCGTGATCGGCGTCGGCATCCTCGTCGCCTTCGTTCTCAATCAGCTGCGGGTCCAGAACCCGCTGCTGCGGCTGCGGATCTTCGAAGACCGCGCCTTCGCGGTCGACAACGCGATCCTCTTCCTGCTGATGATCCCCTTCGTGCCGCTGTTCTTCTTCGCCAGCGAGTACGCGCAAATCTCGCTCGGCGAATCGCCTTCGGAAACCGGCCTCTACCTGCTGATCTTCTTTGCCGGCTTCGCCGTCGCCTCGCAGCGCGGCGGCCGCGTGCTCGACAAAGCCGGCGCCCGTTCGACCGTGGTCGGCGGCTGCGCGATCGCCGCCGTCGGCTTCTGGCTCTGGGGCGAATCGCTGACCGAACTCTCGGTCTCCGACCAGTGGCCGTACATCGTGATTGCCGGGATCGGCGTCGGCCTGATCCTCGCTCCCGCCAACACCGATGCCCTCAACCGGGTGCCGCGCAGCCGCTACGGCGAGGCGACCGGGATCACCCAGACCGTCCGCAACTTCGGCTCCAGCCTCGGACTGGCGGTGCTCGGCTCAGTGCTGATTCTGGAGAACCGCTCGCAACTCGAAAGCACCGCCGCCGAACAGGGCGTCTCGAAGCAGGTCGGCAGCGAAATCGCCGACGCGATCAGCTCCGGCTCGCAGAGCGGCGAAAACCTCCCCGACATCGGCGGCAAGGCGGGCGAAGTCGCGGCGGCGATCCCGCATGATTTCGCGGTGGCGATGCAGACCGTCTTCTATTCCTTCGCCGGGGTGATGGCGCTGGCCTTCGTCGTCGCCCTCGTTTTCATGCCGCCCGGCAAGGTGACCGAACCGCCGAGTGAGGACGAGGCGGACCAGACCCCGGCCGGAGTGGCCTAGGAGGGACAGGTGAAACTCCCGCCCACGACTGGCGAGCGCCGGACCAAGCGGGGCAAGGACGCAGGGAGGCCGAATAGCAGCGCTATTTGGCCGACCGAGGACGCCGCACCGCGCCGCGTCCGCCGCCGCCAGGCGGGGGCGCGTGAGTTTCACCAGTCCCTCCCAAACCGGTAGGTTGCGGCAGTGAAGCGGCTCCGCTCGCTCGCCGTTGCGCTCCTTGCTGCGGCGTCTCTCGTCCTCCTCAGCGCCGCGACGGCGCTCGCTGCCGCGCCTGCAGAAGAAGTGGGCGTGAACACGAAGGACTCCGAACTGGAGCCCTCCGGCGTCCTCGGCCACAAACTCGAAGAGCCGGAAGAAGAAGCGGCGAAGCAGCTGGCGAAGAAGTACGTGCCGATCGTGCAGCTGCGCGAACAGGAGAAACCGCCCTGCGAAACCTCGGCCGAGCAGTACCAGCCGACTGGGGTCGAAACGATGCTCGGCAACCCGACGGTGACGCTGGAAAAGTACGACGAAGCGACGGGGAAGCTCGAAAGCATCAAAAAAGGGGCGACGAGCAAAGACATCGAGGGTCTGAAAGGCGACTACTACCTCAACCTTCGCGGCGAGGCGCTAGGAGACACCTGCGTCTACGCCCGCGACTTCGAACAGCTGCTGCTGGAAGAAAAGGCGCCGGCGATCACCTACGCCCACATCGCCCGCGAACCGAACCACGAAGGGTTCGCCCTGCAGTACTGGTTCTTCTGGTACTTCAACCAGTTCAACGACCTGCACGAGGGCGACTGGGAGGGGATGCAGCTCACCTTCGAAGCGAACACGGCAAAAGAGGCGCTGCAGGAAGAGCCCGGCGAAATGATCCTCTTCCAGCACGCCGGCGGCGAGAAGGCGAGTTGGAATGACTCGAAGGTGCAGAAGGAAGGGACGCACCCTGTCGTCTACCCGGCAGCGGGTTCGCACGCGAGCTTCTACGACTCCGCCGTCTACGTCCAGAACGGCCAGAACGGCTCCGGGGTCGGCTGCGACAACACCACCGCGCCGCTGCGCGAACTGAAGCTGCGGCCGGTGATGCTCCCCGAAGCGGCGCCGGAAAGCGGGCCGTTCGGCTGGCTCAGCTACCGCGGCCGCTGGGGCGAACGCGAAAAGAGCTTCAACAACGGCCCGACCGGGCCGGTGACGAAGACGGTCTGGCGCGAACCGTTCACCTGGATGGAGAGCCAGCGCTCGACCAGCCCGCGGCTGCCGGGCGGCTCGATCGTCGGGCCGCAGGTGACCGGGGCGTTCTGCGGCGCCGTCGCCGTCGCCTCCGAGCTGATCAACGCCGACATCAAGTCGCCGGGGGCGGCTATTGCGACGATCGTCGTCGCGGTGCTGATCCTGGCGCTGCTGATCGGAGTGACGCGCTGGTGGCCGGTCGACCTCGAACACCTGCGGAAAAAGCGCGCCTTTGGCCAGCTGGTGCGGGCCGCCCGCCAGCTCTACGGGCGTCACTTCTTGGTCCTGGTGCCGATCGGGCTGACCGCGTTACCGATCGTCGGCAGCATCACCCTGCTCGGGCAGACGATCGCCAACCGCAACTCGGGCGACAGCGGCGGCCTGCGGCTGGCGCTCGCCGACCTGCTCGAATTCATCGGCCGCCCGGTCGCCTCGGCGCTGGTCGCGGCGCTGGTGATCGTCTTCGTCCGCGGCCTGGTCGAAACCGGGCGCGGCGGTTACCGCGACTCCTGGCGCGGCGTCGGCCAGCGCTTCTGGCGTGTGGTCGGTGGTCAGATCATGGCGACGCTCGGAGTGACGCTGCTGGCGATCACCGTGATCGGGCTGCCCTGGGCGATCTGGAAGTACTTCAGCTGGCAGTTCGTCCAGCAGCAGATCCTCTTCGAGGACAAGCCTGTGCGGGCGGCCTTCCGCGACAGCTCCGAGTTGGTCCGCGGCAGCTGGTGGCGGACGGTCCGTGTCGCCGGCTTCTTCTGGCTGGTCAGCACCGTCCTCGGCCCGGTGCTCGGCTTCGTCCTGATCTTCCTCAACTTCGAGCTGGTCTGGATCAACCTGATCGGCTCGCTGGTCTTCGCCCTGATCATTCCCTACGTCACCCTGGGTCACACGCTGCTCTACTTCGATCTGCAGGAGCGGCGGGCGACTGAGCCGGTGCGGCCGCGGCGGAGTTGGCGGATTTGGCGGCCGCGGCAGTTTGGGCGGGTTGTGCAGAGGCCGCCGCGGGCGGCGACTGGGACTACCTAGGGATTAGGTTGCAGGGGAAGGGGTGCCTTCTCGCTGATCCCATCTCCCTCACGCAGCAGCAGCCGCCGCGCCGCGCAGCCGCTCAAGCGCCACCTCCTGAGCCGCCGCCAGCGGCGTGACCCTCTGACACTCAGCCGCCCTCAGCACCCGCAGCAGATGCGGACCAATGCCATCGACCAGGCCACGGACGGCGTCGGGGTCGAGATCGTGGAGCTCGGCGAAGATTCTGATCAGACCGCCGGCGTTGGCAATGAAGTCCGGGGCGAGGACGATCCGGCGCTCAGCCAGCGCGCCCGCCAGCAGCTCCTCGGCGAGCACGTTGTTGGCTGACCCGCAGACGATCTCGCAGCGGAGCCGCTCGACCACGGCGGCGTCGATCACGCCGCCCAGGGCGCATGGGGCCAGGACCTCGCACTCCGTCGCGATCGCATCCACCGGCTCGATCCAGGCGGCCCCGATCGCCTCGGCCAGCGCCCGGCGGGCCGGGTCGACGTCCGAGATCATCAGCTCGGCGCCGGCGCCTGCGAGCAACCGCGCGAGCCGGCCCCCAACGTTGCCGGCACCGACCACGCAGACCCGAACGCCGACCAGCGAAGGGTCGCCGCGGCGATGCTCGAGGCAGGCGCGGATCGCCGCCAGCACGCCACGCGCAGTCGCCGGACTCGGGTCGCCGCTGCCGCCGTGGGCGCTCGGCAGGCCGGCCACGTGGGCGGTCCGTTCGGCGATCACGGCCATGTCGTCGGCGCCGGTGCCGACGTCCTCGGCGGCCATGTAGCTCCCCCCAAGCGACTCGACCGCGTCGCCGAAATCGAGCAGCATCCGGCGGCGCAGCTCTCCTTCCGGGCGCGCGGGCTCCGGGGCGCAGATCACGCCCTTGCCGCCACCGAGGTCGAGGCCGGCGGCGGCGGCCTTGTAGGTCATCGCCCGGGCCAGCCGCAGAGCGTCGGCGACACCTTCCTCGGGCGCGGCGTAGTGCCACATCCGCGCCCCGCCGAGGGCCGGGCCGAGCACGGTCGAATCGACGGCGATCGCAATCGTGACGCCGCTGCGTGGGCCGGCGAGAACCCTTAGCTCCTCGTGGTCGAGGACCAACGCCCTCATCTCCCCTCCTCCAGGCCCTGCTTCAGAGCGGCGAGGAAGCGGGCCGCGTCGGCGCCGTCGAGGGCCCGGTGGTCCCAGGACATGCAGAGGTAGGACATCGGCCGAATCGCGATCGTGTCCTCGCCCTCACGCTCGATCACCACCGGCCGCTTGACGACCGCCTCGAAGTCGAGGATCGCGACCTGCGGCTGGTTGATGATCGGGGTCGCCAGCAGCGCTCCGAACTGGCCCGGGTTGGTGATCGTGAAGGTGCCGCCGTGAACCTCGTCGGGCTGCAGCCGCTTCTCGCGCGCGCGGCTAGCGAGGTCGCCGATCGTGGCCGCCAGACCCTCGAGGCTGAGTCGCTGCGCCTGCCGGATCACGGGAACGATCAGCCCCTCCTCGAGCGCGACCGCGATTCCGAGGTTGACCTCCTCGTGGTAGACGATCTCCTCGCCGTCGATCGAGGCGTTGAGGACCGGGTGCCGTGCCAGCGCCGCCACCACCTCGCTTGCAACGAAGGCGAGGTAGGTGACCTTGACGCCGCGGCGCGCCGCCGCCTCGCGCAGCTCCGCCCGCCGCCGGGCGACGTGCGAGAAGTCCACCTCGACGATCGTCGTGCAATGCGCCGAGCTGCGGCGGCTCTCGAGCATGTGGCGCGCGATCTGCCGCCGCATCGGCGACATCGGCTGGCGCCGGCTGGTGCCAGCCAGCTGATCGGTAGCGACGGCCGCCGGCTCCTCCGCCCCGCTCCGCTCGAGGAAGGCGAGCAGGTCGGCCTTACGCACACGCCCGCCGACGCCGCCACCCTCGACCTGCTCGAGGTCGACCCCGCGCTCGGCGGCGATCCTGCGCACGACCGGCGAGTAGACCCGCGAACGATCGACCTTCGGCGGCAACTCCGGCTCAGGAGCCGCCGTCTCCGCCTGTCCCTGTGGGGGATGCGACTCCTCCCGGTGCGCCTCGCCGGGCTTGGCGGCACTGTCGAGCTCGGCGAGCGGAGCCCCCACAGCGACGGTCTCCCCAGGCTCGACCAGGATCCGCTCGAGGCGGCCCGCGGCCGGGGCGGGGATCTCGACGTCGACCTTGTCGGTGCTGACGTCGCAGATCGGCTCGTCCGCCTCGACCCAGTCGCCGACGCGCTTGCGCCACTCGACGATCGTGCCCTCGGCGACCGAGATTCCCATCTGCGGCATCGCGACGGTGAGGATCGCGGTCTCAGTAGGCGAGGAGCTCACGGCACGCCTCCTTCATGTCGTCGAGCTGCGGCAGGACCGCCTGCTCGAGCGGTGGGCTGAACGGGATCGGCACGTCCGGCGCCGTGAGGCGGCGAATAGGCGCGTCGAGGTGCTCGAACGCTTCGTCGCCGACCAGCGCCGCCACCTCGGCGCCGGCGCCGCTGGTGCGGGTCGCCTCGTGGGCGATCAGCACCTTGCCGGTCTTGCGCGCGCTGGCCAGGATCGCCTCGCGATCGAGCGGGCAGAGGCTGCGCAGATCGAGCACCTCGATGTCGTCGCCGAGCTGCTCGGCCGCCGTCAGGGCGAGGTGGACGGAGGAGCCGTAGGCGACGACCGTCATCTCGGCGCCCTCGCGTGCCACCCGTGCGGTGCCGATCGGCACCGTGTGCTCGCCCTCCGGGACCTCGCCGCGGACGTGGCGGTAGAGGCCCTTGTGCTCGAGGAAGCAGACCGGGTTGGGATCGCGGATCGCGCTTGCCAGCAGCCCCTTGGCATCCGCCGCGGTGGCCGGCGCCACCACCTTCAGCCCCGGCGTCTGCAGAAACCACGCCTCCGGGTTCTGCGAGTGGAAGGGGCCGCCGGAGAAGCCGCCGCCCGCGGGTAGCCGGACGACGATCGGCACCGAGACGCCCTGCCGGTAGTGCAGCTTCGCGGCGACGCTGACGAGCTGATCGAAGCCGCAGGCGATGAAGTCGGCGAACTGCATCTCGCAGACCGGGCGCATGCCCTCGATCGCGGCACCGGTCGCGGCGCCGAGGATCGCATTCTCCGCCAGCGGCATGTCAAGCACGCGTTCGGCGCCGAACTCCTCGGCGAAGCCGGCGGTGACCTTGAATGCGCCGCCCAAGGCACCCACGTCCTCGCCGAGGCAGAAGACCGATTCGTCGCGGCGCATCTCCGAGCGCAGCGCGTCGGAGATCGCTTCGAGGTAGGTCATCTCGGCCATCACGCCGCCCTCCTCGCGGGCTCGGCCCAGCGCGACCATGGCGCCAGGCCGTCGCCCAGCGGCTGCCAGCGCTCGGCGAACACGCCCTCGGTCGCGATCGCCGGGTCCGGCAGCGGCGAGGCGAGTGCCCGCTCGGCGCACTCGGCGACATAGGCCCCCACCTGCTCGCGAATCTCCCGCACCTGATCCTCGGCAAATCCGAATTCGGCGGCGAGCCGCGCCTCATAGCGCTCCAATGGGTCGCGCCGCCCCCAATCGGCGAGCATCGCCTCGGGCACGTAGCTCATGTCGTCGTGGGCTCCGTGGCCGTGCATCCGCATGGTCTCGCACTCGATCAGCGTCGGTCCGTCACCGCTGCGGGCGCGCTCGGCGGCGGCGTGCACCGCGCCCAGCACCGCCTCGACGTCGTTGCCGTCGACGCTCACCCCGGGGAAGCCGTAGCCGGCGGCGCGCCGGACCGGGTCGACGGCAAACTCGAGCTCGTTCGGGGTCGAGTAGGCGAAGCGGTTGTTCTCGAGCACGAAGACGACCGGCAGGCGGCGGACGCCGGCGAAGTTCATCGCCTCGTGCCACTGCCCGTTCGCCGTCGAGCCCTCGCCGAAGAAGGTCAGGGCGACGCGCGGCTCGCGCCGCATCTTGAAGGCGAGCGCGATCCCGTTGGCGACCAGCGCCATGTCGGGCAGCATCGAGACCATGCCGACGCAGCCGAGCTCGCGGTCGCCGAAGTGCATGTTGCCGTCCTTGCCGCCGGTCACCCCGTCCGCCCTGCCCAGGTAGTTGGCCAGGTACCTGTCGGGGGTCACGCCTCGAACGAAGTGCGCCCCGAGGTCGCGGTGCAGGATGCAGAGCCGATCGCGCGGAGCAAGCGCGAACGCGGCCCCGACCGAGATCGCCTCCTGTCCGCGACCGTCATAGAAGGAGCCGGGGACCTTGCCCTGCTTGTAGAGCGCTAGGGCCCGCTCCTCGGCGGCCCGCATCATTGCCATGTAGCGGAACAGCTGCGCCCGATCGTCACGGGTGAGCAGCCCACGGTCGAGCGGGACGGCAGCGTCGCCGACCGCGCTCACGTCGCTGAGCGTCATCTCTCATCGCCTCTCGGTTCTCGCCCCGCTTCGGGATCGCCTCCACCGGGCAGGTTCACCGCGGTCCCGGGATCACCGGGGAGCCGCGCCTCTGGCGAGGAGTCGAGGGATCCCCTCTCCTCCTTTATGTGTCTTTTGCATCTTACCCCGCCCAGATGGGTAAAAACGGTCCGATGGGATCGGGGAAGCCATGGGCGGAGAGGCTGCGGCGCCTGCCCGGTGACCGGCCGGAGCTGGTGGCCCTGGGCGTCGTGGCGCTGATCGTGCTGGTGCTGATCGCGGCCGAGGGCCTCCACGACGTCGCCCAGACCTCGCTCAACGGCCTCACCCTGGGGACCATCTACGCGCTCGGCGCGGTCGGGCTGACGCTCGTCTACGGGATCCTCAAGCTAGTCAACTTCGCCCAGGGAGACTTCCTCACTTTCGGCGCCTACATGGCCTACCTGGTCAACGTCACCTGGGGGCTGCCGCTGGCGGCGGCGATCTTCTTCGCGATGGCAACGACGGCGCTGCTCGGCCTGCTCTCCGAGCGGGTGATGTGGCGGCCGATGAGGCGTAAGGGCGCCGGTCTGCTGCAGCTGCTGCTGATGTCGATCGGACTCGCCTTCCTGATCCGCTCGGGGATCCAGTGGTTCTGGGGCACCGAGATCCGCACGCTCGACGTCAACGTCACCGACAGCGTCACCTTCCTCGGCCTGCGGATCGGTCAGACCGAGCTGCTGGTCGTTGTCATCGGCCTCCTCGTCCTCCTCGCGGTCGGCGCGATCGTCCGCTTCAGCCTGCTCGGCAAACGCATGCGCGCCCTCTCGGACAGCATCGAGCTGGCGGAGACGGTCGGCGTCGACACCCGCCGGGTGATCCTCTTCACCTGGCTTTTCGCCGGCGCCCTCGCCGGCCTCGCCGGGGTCCTCTCCGGAGCCCTGACCAACCTCCGGCCCGAGCTCGGCTTCGAGCTGCTGCTGCCGATCTTCGCCGCCGTCATCCTCGGCGGGATCGGCAACCCGTTCGGCGCTCTCACCGCGGGGCTGCTGCTGGGAATGGCGATCGAGTGGTCGACGCTCGTGGTCGAGCCGCGTTGGAAGGTGACGTTCGGCTTCATCGCGCTGGTGATCGCGCTGATCGTCCGCCCGCAGGGAATCTTCGGCCAGGCGAGGGAAGCATGACCCCGTTCGCCTTCACCCTCAGCGCCTTCACCGACCTCGGTTTCTGGAGCGGCGTGCTGGTCCTGGCCGGCATCTACGCCGTCGTCGCCCTCGGCCTGCAGCTCAACGTCGGCTTCACCGGCATCCTCAACTTCGGCCAGGCCGGCTTCATGGCGGTCGGCGGCTACTCGATGGCGATCCTCGTCCTCGAGGGCGGCTTCTCCTTCTGGCTGGCACTGCCGGCGGCGGTCCTGATCACGATGGCGTTCGGCGTGCTGATCGGGCTGCCCTCGGTGCGGCTGCGGGCCGACTACCTGGCGATCGTCACCCTGGCGATGGCCGAGACGGTGCGGCTCGTAGCCCAGAACGCGCGCGGCCTGACCGGCGGCCCGAAAGGGCTCTACTGCGAGTTCGAAGGTGTCAACCAGACCTGCTTCGACGATTCCTGGCGCTCGGTCTCCGACTGGATGCTCGGGGTGATCGAAAACGTCTGGTCCGATCCCGAGGCGCTGCTGCCGCTGCTGATCGTGATCTGGGTGACGGTGGCGATCGGGGTCCTCGTCCTCGGCTACCTGCAGCGCTCGCCCTGGGGACGGATGCTGCGGGCGGTCCGCGAGGACGAGGACGCGGCCCGCGCGCTCGGCAAGAACACGGTCCTCCTGAAGCTGCAGTCGCTGGCGATCTCGGCCGTCCTCGGCGCCTTCGCCGGCTTCTTCCTCGCCCTCTTCCTGGCGACGATCCACCCCGACGATTACGAGCCGATCGTCACCTTCTTTGCCTTCGGCGTGCTCGTCCTCGGCGGGCTCGCCAGCTATCCCGGGGTCATCGTCGGCGCGGTGGTGCTCTGGACGCTGCTCGAAGGGACGCGCTTCGTCGAACTGCCGATCAGCGAGGAGAAGACGGCGGCGCTGCGCTTCGCGATCGTCGGCGTAGTGCTGATCGGGTTGATGGCGTTCCGTCCCCAGGGCATGTTCGGCAAGCGCCAGGAGATGGTCCTCGGGCGAAAGGGTCCGCGGTGAGCGCCGCCGCGAAGGACGCCGCCCTGCTCGAGGTGGAGGGCGTCATCAAGCGGTTCGGCGGCGTCCGCGCTGTCGACGGCGCCGGCTTCGACGTCGCCCGCGGCTCGATCACCGCGCTGATCGGGCCCAACGGCGCCGGCAAGACGACGCTGTTTGACCTGATCACCGGCTTCCAGCGCGCCGACGGCGGCTCGGTCCGGCTCGGCGGCGAGGAGGTCGCCCAGCTCCCCGCCTACGCGATCGCCCGGCGCGGCATGGTGCGGACCTTCCAGATCACCAGGGCGCTGGCGGCGATGCCGGTGATCGACAACATGATGCTCGCCGCGCCCGCCCAGCCCGGGGAGCGGCTGCGCGAGGTGCTGCTCCGGCCCGGCGCGGTGCGGCGCCGCGAGCGCGAGGTGCACGAGCAGGCGGTCGTGCTGCTCGAGACGTTCGACCTCGCGCGGCTCGCCGACGAGTACGCCGGCACCCTCTCGGGCGGGCAGCGCAAGCTGCTCGAGCTGGCGCGAGCGCTGATGGCGCGGCCGCGGCTGCTGCTCCTCGACGAGCCGATGGCCGGGATCAACCCCAGCCTCGGCCGGCGGCTGCTCGACCACATGCAGCGGCTGCGTCGCGAGCAGGAGGTGACGTTCCTCTTCGTCGAGCACGACATGGAGGTCGTGATGAACCACTCCGACCGAGTGATCGTGATGGCCGAGGGCAGGGTGATCGCCGCCGGCGAGCCTCACCACGTGCGTGAGCAGCCGGCCGTGATCGACGCCTACCTGGGGGCGACTGCATGAGCGACGACGGGCCGCTGCTCGGCACCGAGGACCTGGTCGCCGGCTACGTGCCGGAGGTCGACATCCTCGGCGGCGTCTCGATCGCGGTCGACGCGGGCCAGATCGTCACCGTTGTCGGGCCCAACGGGGCCGGCAAGTCGACCTTGATCAAGACGATCTTCGGCCTGCTGCGGCCGCGCGGCGGCCGGGTCACCCTGCGCGGCGAGGACCTGACCGGGCTGGAGCCGCACGCGATCGCCCGGCGCGGGATGAGCTACGTGCCGCAGCTTGAAAACGTCTTCCCGAGCCTCAGCGTCGAGGAGAACCTCGAGATGGGCGCGCTCGAGCGCGGCACCGCCCGCCGGCGGATCGAGGCGATGTACGAGCTGTTCCCGCGCCTCGGCGAGCGGCGACGGCAGGCGGCGGGGACGATGAGCGGCGGCGAGCGACAGATGCTGGCGATGGCGCGCGCCTTGATCCCCGACCCGCACGTGCTGCTGCTAGACGAGCCCTCCGCCGGCCTCGCCCCGGCCTTCGTCGAGGCCGTCTTCGAGCAGGTGCGGCGAATCAACTCGGCCGGGGTGACGGTGGTGATGGTCGAGCAGAACGCGCGCCGGGCCCTGGCGATGTCGGACGTCGGCTACGTGCTCGACCTCGGCCGGAACCGCTTCCGTGGCTCCGGCCGAGAGCTGCTCGACGACCCGGAGGTCGCCCGCCTCTACCTCGGCGGTACGGCCCGGATCGACTCGGCACCGAGCGCCGGCTAGGAGGGACTAGAGAAACTCCCGCGCCCACGCCTGGCGGCGGCGGACAGGCGCGGTGCGGCGCTCGCCAGTCGCGGACGTGAGTTTCGCTAGTCCTCCTAGTCGGCTTTCACCTCCACCGTGTCGACTTTCACCAATTTGCCGCCTTTGAATTCGGAGACGTTGTAGATGTAGCGACTGAGGTCGCCGGCTTCGTCCCAGTCGATCGGACCGGAGGCGCCTTCGTAGTCGATGTCCTCGCCCGCTTCGATCGCTTCGATCGCCTGCGGGAGCTGCTCGAAGGTGTACTTCGCCCCGCCCGGCGCGGTGACGTCGACGACCGCTTCCGCGATCGCGTCGCCGTCGCTGGAGCCGGCAGCGAGCGCGCCGAGATAGCAGAGGATGACGTTGTCGAAGACCGGCGCGTCGAACAGGTTGCGTTCCGGACCCCCGGCCGCTTTATAGGCCGCGTCGAAGGCGTCGGGCGCGTCGCCGGCGAAGGATCCCGGCGCGGTGCCGAGCATCCCCTCGGTCTGCTCCGCCCCGATCGCTTCGGTCAGGTCGGTGGAGCTGAGGCCGTCGGTGATGAACGTCTGGGTCGGTTCCCAATTGCCGGTCCGGGCCAGGGCAGGCCCGACTTTGGCGAACGTTTCCGGGAAGTCGATGATCACGAAGTTGTCCGGGTTGCCCGAGGTCAGCTGCGCGGCCTCTGAGTTGTAGCTGGGCTGTTCGGGGTCGTAGATCACTTTCTCGGCGACGGTCGCGCCGCGTTGTTCGAGTTCGAGCTGCAGCGAGTCGGCGAAGCCGGTGCCGTAGAGGTCGTTGCGGGCGCCGATGTTGATCGTTTTGCCCTCGAGGCCGCCGAGCTGTTTTTCCATCCGGTCGGCCAGCGCCTTGCCCTGCAGGCCGTCAGGCGGCGCGGTGCGGGCGAAGAGCCCATCGTCCTCGAGGTCGGAGAGCGCGTCGGCGGTCGAGGCCGGCGAGATCAGCATCACGCCCTCGGGGATGGTGACCGAGCGCGCCACCGCGACCGTCGCGGTCGAGGCATAGTCGCCGGAGATACACGTCGCGCCGTCGGCGATCAGTTTGCGCGCCGCTTGGACACCGCCCTGGTCGTCCGACTGCCCGTCCTCGGTGACCAGCTCGACGCTGTGGTCGACGCCGGCTTTTTTGATCGCCGCCTGGATCTGGTCCAGAGCCAGATCGCCGGCCTTCTGCCCAGCCGGTCCGTAGGGGGCGAGATCGCCGGTCAGCGGCACGAGGTTGCCGATGGTCAGATCGATCTGCTCCCCTCCACCCCCGCTCCCGGTGGCACCGGTGGTCTCGTCATCGTCTCCGCCTCCGCAGGCCACCGCTCCGAGCGAGAGCACGAACGCGGTCAGGATTGCCGCCAATGAATGCTTTGGTCGCATCGCTGGGCACCTCCAATTTCACAGATGTAGTCGACCCCTCGTACCGGATGGCACGTACCAAACGTGTTCCCGAAGTTATGGGGTTGAAAACAGCTGAGTCGCGAACGACGATCAGGCGCGGCGGGGGAACTTCGAGAAATCCGGCTTGCGCTTGGCCTTATAGGCCTCGCGTCCCTCTTTCGCCTCGGCGCTTTCATAGAAGAGGAGGTTGGTGTCGTGGGCGAGCTGCTGGATCCCGGCGTAGCCGTCCTCGTGGGCGTTGAAGCTCGCCTTGACGAGGCGCAGAGCGAATGGCGAGAGCTGCAGCATCTCGCGGCACCACTCGACGGTTTCGGCTTCGAGCTCCTCGAGCGGGACGACGGTGTTGACGAGGCCCATGTCGAGGGCCTGCTGGGCGTCGTACTGGCGGCACAGCATCCAGAACTCCTTCGCTTTCTTCGGGCCGACCAGGTCGCGCAGGAGCGAGGCGCCGAAGCCGCCGTCCCAGGAGCCGACGCGGGGGCCGGTCTGGCCGAAGCGGGCGTTGTCGGCGGCGATCGTCAGGTCGCAGCAGACGTGGAGCACGTGGCCGCCGCCGACCGCGTAGCCGGCGACCATCGCCACGATCGGCTTCGGCAGCCGCCGCATCTGGACCTGCAGGTCGGTGACGTGGAAGCGGCCGACGCCGCCTTGCTCGGAGAGGTAGCCGGTATCGCCGCGAACGTTCTGGTCGCCGCCCGAGCAGAAGGCCAACGGGCCCTCGCCAGTAAGGACGACAACGCCGGTCTCGTGGTCCTCGCGGGCATCCTCGAGGGCGCGCGAGATCTCGACCAAGGTCTGGGGACGGAAGGCGTTGCGGACCTCCGGGCGGTTGATCGTGATCTTGGCGATCCCGTCGCCGCTCAGCTCGTAGCGGATGTCCTCGAACTCGCCCGGGCCCGGCTTCCAACTAACCGCGTCACTCACGGCGACTGACCCTATAGGTTTGCGGCGTGAAGCTGCTCGCCTTCTCAGACCTCCACCGCGACCTCGACCAGGGTGCGAAGCTGGTCGAGATGTCGGCCGATGCCGACGTCGTGATCGGCGCCGGCGACTTCGCTTCGATCCACGAGGGGCTGGAGGAAACGATCGGCGCACTGGACGGAATCGAGAAGCCGACCGTGCTGGTGCCCGGCAACAACGAGACGGCCGACGCGCTGCGTGCCGCCACCGCCGATTGGCAGGCGGCGACGGTCCTGCACGGCGAGGGGACGACGATCGACGGGGTCGAGTTCTTCGGCCTCGGCGCCGGCGTCCCGACCACGCCCTGGGACTGGAGCTTCGACCTCTCCGACGAGCAGGCGGCGGCGGCGATCGCGCCCTGCCCCGAGGGCGCGGTGCTCGTCCTCCACTCGCCGCCGAAGGGCCACTGCGATGGCCCCAACGGCGGCTTCGGCAGCCCGGCGCTGCTGGCGGCGATTGAAGCGAAGCGGCCACAGCTCGCCGTCTTCGGTCACATCCACGAGGCTTGGGGCTGCACGAGCGAAGCGGGTGGCGCACCGCTTTACAACCTCGGGCCAAGCGGCACCTGGCTCGAGATCTAGGCGATATGGAGAGCGGGGTCGTGCAGAGCGGTAGCGGCCCCGCCCCGGCAAGCGAAGGGCCGAAGCGCGCCAGCGTCGTGCTGGCGACGCTGATCCTTGTCGCCGGCGTCGCCAACCTCAACCTCTCGGTCGCCAACGTCGCTTTGCCGGACATCGGCAAAGCCTTCGATGCCGGCCAAACCGGGGTCGACCTGGTCGCGGTCGGCTACTCGCTCGGGCTCGCCGCCTCGGTCCTCTACCTCGGCGCAGTCGGCGACCGCTACGGCCGCAAGCAGATGCTGGTGCTGGGGATGGCGCTCTCGATCCCGGCCTCGATCCTGGCGGCGCTGGCGCCCTCGATCGAAGTCCTGTTCGCGGCCCGGGTCTTCGGCGGGATCGCCGCCGGGATGGCCTACCCGACGACGCTGGCGCTGATCACCGCGCTCTGGGCGGGAGCAGCGCGAACCAAATCGATCGCCCTCTGGTCGGCGATCGGCGGCGGCATCTCGGCGCTCGGGCCGCTGCTCGCCGGCGCTCTGCTCGAAGGCTTCGACTGGCCCTCGGTCTTCATCGTCACCGCGCCGCTGGCGGCAATCGCCTTCGCCCTCGCCTGGAAGCTGGTGCCGGCGCACGTCAACGAGACCAGCGACCGGGTCGACCATTTCGGCGGCGTCCTCTCGATCGCGATGGTCGGCGCCCTTGTGCTGGCGATCAACCTGGCGCCGGAACCGGGGAAAGGGACGACCGCGATCGGGTTGGGGATCGTCGCCCTCGCCGCCGCGGCGGCCTTCTTTATCCGCCAGCGCCGTGCCTCGTCGCCTCTCTATGACCTCCACATCGCCGCCCGCCGCACCTTCTGGGTTGCGGCACTGGCCGGGATCATCGTCTTCGGGGCGCTGATGGGGGCAATGTTCATCGGCCAGCAGTTCGTCCAGAACGTGCTCGGCTACTCGACCCTCGAAGCCGGCCTGACGATCCTGCCGGGGGCGCTGGGGATGGTCGTCGTCGCACCGCGCTCGGCGAAGCTGGTCGAGAGCCACGGCTCGCGCTTCACCTTGCTGCTCGGCTATGTCTTCTGCCTCCTCGCCTTCCTCGTCATGCTCGTCCTCTGGGACGAGGACGCGAGCTACGTCGTCGTCGGCCTCGGCTACCTGCTGATGGGGATCGGCGTCGGCTTCGCCGGCACCCCCGCCTCGCGCTCGCTGACCGGCTCGGTCCCGGTCAAGCGCGCCGGCATGGCCTCGGGGACCGCCGACCTGCAGCGTGACCTCGGCGGCGCAATCCTGCAGTCGATCTTCGGCGCCCTGCTGACCGCCGGATACGCCGCTAGCTTCGCCAACTCGATCGCCACCTCGCCGCAAGGCAGCGAAGTCAGCGAAAAGGTCCAGAACGAGCTGACCAAGTCGTTCTCAAGCGCCGCCGAGACCGCCCAGCAGTACCCCGAATACGCGCCGCAGATCGTCGCCGCGGCGCGCCAGTCCTTCCTCGACGGCGGCGACTGGACTTACCTCGCCGGGGCGATCGCGGTGCTGGTCGGCGCCGCTGTCGTCTTCTTCCTCTTCCCCCGCCACGATGGCGAGCTGGCGCTGCTGCAGCGCTTCCATGCCGAGGACGCCGGCGCGGGATAATCCAGCGGTGCCCCACCAGCTGCTGCGAGCCGCCGACGCCTTCTGGCGCCCCTCCAACCAGATGGGGATTGAGAACACCGACCTCGGCAAGCAGCTCGGCGCCGAGAACCTGGGGATGCGACTCTGGCGGCTGGCGCCCGGCCAGGCCTCGACCAAGCACCGCCACTTCCAGCAAGAGGAGCTCTATGTGCTGCTCGAGGGAACCGGGCGGGTGCGGGTCGACGACGAGCTGCTGACCCTGGAGCCGCTCGACGCGCTGCGAGTCGGCCCCGACTCGGCTCGGCAGGTCTTCAACGACACCGACGCCGACGCGCTCTGGCTGGTCGCCGGCGCACCGCAGGAGCTGGCCAACACGCTGGAGATGACCCCGGAGGCGCTGGAGCAGCTCTATCCGGACGGTCCGAAAGCGCTGCCGCCCGAGCTCGAAGGCTGACGATGGCCCGGCGCGTCGTCGTGATCGGCGTGCCGACCAGCGCCGGCGCCTTCGCCCCCGGCCAGGAGCAGGCCCCGGCGGCGCTGCGCGAAGCGGGCCTGGTCGAGGCACTGGCAGCGGCCGGGCTCGAGGTCGACGACCACGGCGACTGCGAGGTCTGGCGCTGGCGCCCCGACCGCGACGAGCCGCGTGCGCAGCACGCGGCTCGCGTCGCCGCCATCGTCCGCGAGACCGCGGAGCGCGTGCGGGGCGCCTTTCTCTCGGATAGCGAGAGGAAGGCGCCCCACCCAGTGACCTTCGTCCTCGGCGGCGACTGCACGGTCGGCATCGGGACGGTCGCCGGGCAACTGGCGGGCGGCGGCGACGTCGGCCTGCTCTATTTCGACACCCATGCCGACCTCAACGTGCCCGGCTCGGTCCGCGAGGGAGCGCTCGACTGGATGGGGATGGCCCACATGCTGGCCGAGCCCGGCGCCCGGCCGGAGCTGGTCTGGGTCGGGCCGCGAGCGCCGCTGCTGCGCGACGAGCAGGTGCTGCTGTTCGGCTGGGGACCTGATCAAGCGACCGAGTTCGAGCGGGCGGTGATCGAGCGGCGCGAGATCGAGCGCATCGCCGTCGACGAGGTCGCCGCCGACCCGGCCGGCGCCGCGGCACGGGCCCTCGCTTCGCTCGAGGCCGGCTGCGAGCGCCTGCTCGTCCACTTCGACGTCGACGTCGTCGACTTCACCGACGCGCCGCTCTCCGAGAACACCGGCCGCAACGAGGGATTGCCGCTGGCGAGCGCGCTCGCCGCGTTCGAAATCCTGCTCGCCTCACCGAAGCTGGCGGCGCTGACGATCACCGAGCTCAACCCAAACCACACCGAGGAGAGCGGCGAGGCAATCCAGCGCCTCGTCGCGGCCGTCGCGGCCGGGCTTGCCGCCGGCCAAACCAACCAAGCCGGTTAGGCTCGACCGATGGAGAGCGGCGACAAAGGCGCCGGCAAGGGAGACGGTGTCGCCTTCGAGAGCGCGCCCGGCCGCTGGATCCTCGTAGTCTCGGTCGCCGGCTCGGGGATGGCTTTCCTCGACGGCACCGTGGTCAACGTCGCCCTGCCCGACATCGGCCGCGACTTCGACGCGACGACCGGCGCCCTGCAGTGGATCCTCAACGGCTACCTGCTGACCCTCGCCTCGCTGATCCTGCTCGGCGGCGCGCTCGGCGACCGCTACGGGCGGCGGCGCGTCTTCGTCATCGGAGTCGGCCTCTTCACCTTCGCCTCGCTGCTCTGCGCGGCGGCGCCGAACGCCGAGACGCTGATCGGCGCCCGGCTGCTGCAGGGGGTCGGTGGCGCCCTCCTCACCCCCGGCAGCCTGGCGATCATCGAGGCCAGCTTCCGCCCCGGCGACCGGGCGCGGGCGATCGGCGCCTGGTCGGGGCTCGGCGGCGTCGCCACCGCCTTCGGGCCGCTGCTCGGCGGCTGGCTGATCGGCGCGATCTCCTGGCGGGCGATCTTCCTGATCAACCTGCCGATCGGGATCTTCGTCGCCTGGGCGGCTACCCGCCACGTGCCCGAGACGCGCAACCCGATGGCGACCGGGCGGATCGACATCGCCGGCGCCGTGCTGACGGCACTCGGCCTCGCCGGCACGACCTACGCGCTGATCGAAGCCTCCGAAATGAAGAGCCCCGTGCTGGTCTGGAGCGCCGCAGTGATCGGCGTCGGCTCCCTCATCGCCTTCTTCGTCGTCGAGCGCCGCGTCGCCAACCCGATGCTGCCGCTGGAGATCTTCCGCTCGCGCCAGTTCAGCGCCGCCAACGCGGTCACCTTCGTCGTCTACGCAGCGCTCGGCGGCTTCTTCTTCCTGCTCGTCGCCTTCCTCCAGATCGCGCTCGGCTACTCGCCGATCGCCGCCGGCGCCGCCTCTCTGCCGGTGACCTTCCTGATGCTCCTCTTCTCGGCCCGAGCCGGAGCGCTGGCGCAGCGGATCGGGGCGCGGCTGCCGCTCACCGTGGGACCGCTGATCATCGCCGCCGGCCTCTTGATGCTGACCCAGCTCGACGAGGGCTCGGCCTACCTGACCGGGATCCTGCCGGGAATCGTCGTCTTCGGGATCGGGCTGACCCTGGTCGTCGCCCCGGTCACCGCGACCGTTCTCGCCGCCGCCGACAGCCGCCATTCGGGGATCGCCTCCGGGGTCAACAACGCCGTCGCCCGGGTCGCCAGCCTGCTCGTCGTCGCCGTCCTGCCGCTAGCCGTCGGCCTCACCGGCGACAACTTCTACGACCCCGACAAGATGACCAGCGGCTTCCACATGGCGATGGCAATCTGCGCCGCGCTGGCGGCACTGGGCGGCGTCCTCGCCTGGCTGACGATCTCGCCCGAGGTGCTGCACGCCGAGGCCGAGCCGGGTGGCGACACCCCGGAGCGACTCGGCGAGGACTACTCGTGCGGGATCAACGGCCCGCCGCTGCGACCTGGGCGCGAGGCCGACTGCGAGCTGCCTAGCGAGTGGGCTCCTCGGCGAACCGCCGCGCAAACTCGCTGAAGGCGTCGAGCGCCTCGGGATTGCCGAGCGAGCCGCGGCTGACCACCTTGTCCGGATCGCCGCCCATCAGGATCCGTTTGACCGGCACCTCGACCACCTTGCCGGAGAGGGTGCGCGGCACCGCGGCGATCTCGAAAGCGGCGTCGGGGACGTGGCGCGGGCTGCAGCGCTCACGCACCGCCCGCGCCAGTTGCTTGGTCAGTTCCTCGTCGAGCTCGACCCCCTCGCGGAGGACGACGAACAGCGCGATCCAGCCATCCGTCCCCTCGCGCGGCAAGTCGACGACCAGCGCGTCGAGCACCTCCGGGACGCTGTCGAGGGCGCGGTAGATCTCGGCGGTGCCGATCCGGATCCCGCCGCGGTTGATCGTCGAGTCGGAACGCCCGTAGATCAAAGCCGTGCCGCGCTCGGTGATTTCGATCCAGTCGCCGTGGCGCCAGATCCCGGGATACATCTCGAAGTAGGCCTCGCGGTAACGCGAGCCGTCCTCGTCGTTCCAGAAGAAGAGCGGCATCGATGGCAGCGGCTCGGTGATCACCAGCTCGCCGACCTCGCCGACCACCGGCCGGCCCTCGGGGTCGAAGGAGGCAAGCGCGGCGCCGAGCGCCGGGGCCTGCAGCTCACCGCGGTAGACGGGCAGGGTCGGGACGCCGCCGACGAACGCGGTGCAGACGTCCGTGCCGCCGGAGGTCGAGAACAGCCAGAGGCGATCGCCGAGGTGCTCGTAGAGCCAGTCGAAGCCCTCCGGGGCAAGCGGCGAGCCAGTCGAGCCGAGCGCCCGCAGGGCGGAGAGGTCGCGTCCCTGCTCGGGCACGACGCCGGCCTTGATCGAAGCCGAGACAAAAGCGGCCGAGGTGCCGAAGACGGTGACCCCGGCTTCCTCAGCGAGGTCCCAGAGGCGGCCCAGGTCGGGGTAGCCGGGGTTGCCGTCGTAAAGCACGATCGGCGCCTTGGTCAAGAGGCCGGCGACGACGACGTTCCACATCATCCAGCCGGTGGTGGTGAACCAGAAGAGCCGGTCGGAAGCGCCGAGGTCGAAGTGCAGATGCAGTTTCTTCAAATGCTCGAGCAGGATCCCGCCGTGGCCCTGGACGATCGCCTTCGGCAGCCCGGTGGTGCCGGAGGAGTAGAGGACCCAGAGCGGCGCCGAGAAGGGGACGCGGTTGAAGCTCAGCGCCTCGGAGCCTGGGGCGCCGGCCCCAAGGTCCCCCCAGGCGACCGTGTCGTCGAGCTCGCCCTCGGCGCCCAGATAGGCGACGAGGACAGTGTGCTCGACCGAGGGCATCTGCGCCCGCAGCCGCGCGACTGTCTCCAGGCGCGCGAAGTCCTTGCCGCCGTAGCGGTAGCCGTCGCAGGCGATCAGCACCTTCGGCTCGATCTGGGCGAAGCGGTCGGTGACCGAGTCGGCGCCGAAGTCAGGCGAGGCCGAGGACCAGACGGCGCCGAGCGAGGCGGTGGCGAGGAAGGCGACGACGGTCTCGGCGACGTTCGGCATGTAAGCGACGACCCTGTCGCCCTCCCCCACGCCGAGCACCCGCAGGCCGGCGGCGACGCGGGCGACCTCGGAGCGCAGTTCGCCCCAGGTCATCCGTTCGAGCGCTCGCAGCTCGGAGGCAGCGAGGATCGCCAGCTCCGAGTCCTTGCGGTCGCGGAAGACGTGCTCGGCGTAGTTCAGGCGGGTGCCCGGGAACCACTCGGCGCCGGGCATCTCGTGGTTGGTGAGGACGGTGTCCGGAGAGCCGTCGGCGATCACCTCGAAGTAGTCCCAGATCGCCCGCCAGAACTCCTCGAGGTTGTCGATCGACCACTGCCAGAGCTGGCGGTAACCATCGGTCTCGATGCCGCGCTCCTGCGCCAGCCAGGCGGCGAAGCGGGTCAGCTCGGCGCCCTCAACGTCGGCGGCGGTTGGTTCCCAGATCAGTGCGTTCTCGGCGGTGCTCATCGTCGCCGGCGCATCGGGAGCACCGGTGGCGGCGATTCTATGGCTCGCCCCGTCCCGGCGGTGGCCGCTACGACGCTTTGCCGGCGGCGCGGGCGGCGGATTATGCGGCCGCCATGCCTGGCTGGACAAGGATGAAATTCGACCCCTGGGGTCCTTTCCCCCAGTCCCAGCGGCCGGCGCCTAGCATCAGCACATGGCAGACGGGGCGAGCGCAGGGCGTTTGAGCGTGCGGGTCGGAGTCGGGCTCAGCCCGCTGGCGGCCGGGCCGCCGGACGGGGCCTTCTGGGAGATGGTCACGGTGCTCGAGGAGGTCGGCTGGGACTCCCTCTGGCTGAACGACTCGCCAGGGCGGCTCGGCAGCCTGGCGCCGCTGCCAACCCTGGCGGCGGTCGCGGCGCGGACCAAGCGGCTGAAGCTGGGGACCAACGTACTGGTCCTGCCGCACCGCCACCCGGTGGTGCTGGCGCGCGAGCTGGCGACCCTCGACGTGCTCTCCGGCGGCCGCCTGCTGCCGGCGGGCGGGCTCGGCGTCGACCTGCCGCGGGAGCTGCAAGCGACCGGCGTGGTCAAGGCCGAGCGCGGGCCGCGGGTCGAGGAGGCGGTGACGGTAATCAAGCAGCTCTGGGGCGGCGAGCCGGTCAGCCACCGCGGCCGCTTCTGGTCGTTCGAGGACGTGGTGCTCTCGCCGCGGCCGACCCGGCCGCGGCTCGAGTTCTGGCTCGGCGGCCGGGCGCCGGCGGCGCTGCGGCGGATCGGCCGCGTCGGCGACGGCTGGCTCGCCTCCTTCGCCGGCCCCGAGCAGGTCGGCGAAGGGATCGCCACGATCCGGGCCGCGGCGGCGGCGGCCGAGCGCTCGATCGACGCGGACCACTACGGGGCGACGATTTTCAGCGCCCCCAGCGCCGCGGAGCTGCCGGCGGCCGGCGACCTGCTGCTCGACCGTCTGCGGCCCGGTCTTGCGCGCGCCGACCACGTCGCCGTCGGGGCCGAGGAGACCCGGGCGCTGCTCGAACGCTTCCTCGCCGTCGGCGCAACCAAGTTCGTTCTCAACCCGCTCAGCAGCGATCCGGCGGCGTGGCTGCGCGAGCTCTACCCGGCGGCGATCGAGCCGCTCGAGCGCGCCGGCAGCAGCTGACTGAGGGCGGCGAAGGTCGCGGCGCCGCGGGCGAAGCCACCGGCCAGCTGCTTGATCAGCTCCGAGCGGCGCTCGGCGACGCGGTCGACCAGCTGCAGATGCGGCGTCTCCGGCGGCGGTTCTACGGTCGGCGGCGGTTCTGCGGGCGCGGTTTCGCCCGTCGCTTCGAGTTCCTCGCCGGTGGTGCCCGGGACCGGGCTGGGCAGGCCGGTCGGGGCGCCGGCCAGGCAGGCGGTGATCCCTTCGGCGAGCAGCTGCGCCCGGACTTCGGAGCCTTCGCTGCTGGGATGCAGGTTGTCGGATTCGAGCAGGCTTGGGTTCTGGTTCACGGTCGTCGCCCAGTCGGGCGTCTGGGTGCCTGGCCGCGAAGCGGCGAGTTCGTGGACGACGCGGTTCTTGCCGCGGTTGTTGTAGCCGTTGACGGTGTAGCCGTGGATCGTCGGCACGACCAGGCAGCGGTCGCCGACCGTGGCCACGACCTTTTGCAGATTTTCGGCCAGAATCTCGGGGTAGGCGGGGTTGTCGTTGGTCCCCCCGTCAAACACGATCACCGAGTCCGACGGGGAATAGCTTTCTTGAAAGAGGTCGAAGATTTCGAAGGTGTTGGAGCCGCCGACCGCGTTGATCGTCAGCGGCACGCCCGGCAGCAGCTCTTCGAGATGGGGCGCAGTGAGTTCCTCCAGGCTGTCGCCGACGACGAGGACGCCACCGGCCCCTTCGACCGCCCGCGCCGCCGGGGCGAGCGCCAGTGCGCCGAGCAGAGCCAGCACGAGGACAGCCCCCGCCGAGGTTCGCAGCCTTCTCATCGCCAGTTTTTTAGCGCACTCGGCCGCTGGCGCGCCTGCGCACCGCTCGCCGCCGCCGCGCTTGCGCTGGCCCTCGCCCTTCCGGCCTGCGGCAGCGAGGCGCCTGCCGCACCGGAACCGGGCGGGGCGACGGTGATCGGTCCAAACGCCGAATCGCCGTCTCAGGCCAACCCCGCCGCCACCCCCGCGATCGACTGCGGCCCCCGCCTCAACGCTTTCGTCGCTCAGCTCGAGCACCTGCGCCGCAGCATCGCGATCGGGGTCAGCTACGAGCAGTACGTCGCCGAACTGGAGACGGTGCGCAAGTCCTACCAGCGGGTTCCCGTCGGCGAGCTCGACCTCGCCTGCGTCTCCGGCCCGGCGAGCAGCGCCGAGCGCTCCTTCGATGGCTACCTCGCCGCCGCGAATACCTGGGGCGAATGCGTCTCCGAAGCAGGCTGCAAGACGGAGCTCCTGGAACCGAAGCTACATGCGCAAATGGCGCACCGCCGCCGCGCAACTGGCGATTGCGCAACAGGCGCTCGAGGCCGGCTAACTGATCCCCGCTAATCCGGAGGACTAGGAGCCCGGTAGCAGGCGCGCCAGCTCGCCGAGGTCGGCGATCGGGAGGTCGCCGTCGAGCCCGCGCAGCGCCGCGGTACGGGCGCCCGCACGGCGTCCGGCGGCAAGGCCGGGGTCGGAATCCTCGACCACCAGGCAGCGCTCGATCCCGATTCCGACTAGCTCGGCGCCGCGCAGGAAGCACTCGGGGTCCGGCTTGCCGAGCGCGACGTCCTCTGCGGTGACCAACACCGGCGGCTCGATCCCGACGGCGCCGAGTCGGAGGGTGGCAAGGCGGCGGTCGCCGCTCGTCACCACCGCCCAGGGGAGCCGCCGCCGCTCCAGCGCCGCCAGCAGCTCGGTCGCACCCCGGCAACGCTCGAGCCGCTCCGGATCGTCGTACTGCAGGCTCAACTGCCGCTGCGCCCGCCTGCGCACGACTTCCGCGTCGAGGTCCGGGTCGAGCAGCCTCACCGTCTCCTCCGCCGGGCGGCCGTGCATCCCGACTTCCGCCAGGCGGTCCCCGTAGCCGTACTCCTCGACCCAGCGGCGCCAAGCCCGCTCGACCGCTGCGTCGGAGTCGACCAGGGTGCCGTCGAGGTCGAAGAGGAACGCCTCGACCTCGCCGAGCCAGGCGGGCGCGACATGTGGTCCGCGGGCGATCACGAACTTCCCGGCTCGGCCGAGCGCAACTTGATTGCGACGAGGACGAGGACCAGCGCGAGCGTCACCGCGTTGCTGAGGCTGATCGCCAAATCGGCCGTGAGCAGGCCGTAGAGGAACCAGCCGGAGACGCCAGCGCCAAATAAGGCCAGCCAGCCCGGCGAGAAGTCGGCGGCAGATCCCCGCCGTAAGGTCCGAAATACCTGCGGCAGGAAGCTCAGGGTCGTGAAGGCCCCGGAGACCAGGCCGAGGGTCGTCATCGCGCCTCTCTTTCGGCGTCGTAGGGTTTGTACAGTGGCAGTACAAACTAACATACCCGCAGAGATGGCCACCGAATCCGCCTCCCCCGCCCCCAGCGCCCCCGGCCTGAGCCAGGCGCTCACCGCTCTCCACCTTGCCGGCGGCGCCGTCAGCCGTGCCGAACTGACCAAACAGCTCGGCTGCAGTCGCGGAGTGATGGGCTACCTACTCGGCGAGCTGGCCGACGCCGGCCTGGTCACGGTCGAGCCCGGCAGCGAGCCGCCCGGCAGCGGCGGCGGCCGGCCCTCTCAGCTCGTCCGCGTCGCGCCAGGGGCACCCGCCGTGATCGCCGTTCAGCTCGAGCCCGACTCGCTGGTCGTGGCGAAGATCGCGATCGGGGGCGAGCAGCTCGCGAGCCAGGAGCGGCCGCTGCCTCCCGAACCCGCGGTCGAGTCTGTGGTCAAGGACCTTGGCGCGATGATCGCCGCGCTCGCGGCGCCGGACACAGCGGTCGCCGCGGTGGCGATCGCCGCGCCGTCGCCGGTCAGCCGCGCCGACGGGCGAGCCCTGGCCCCGCTTCACCTCGGTTGGCCCGAGGTGCCACTGCGCGAGCTGGTGTCGTCGGAGCTTGGGCACCACGGGATGGCCGCGGTGCCGGTCGAGGTCGCCAACGACGCCAACCTCGCGGCGCTCGCCGAGAGCCGCCGCGGCGCCGGCCGCGGCGCCGCGCAGCTCCTCTATCTGACCACCGGACACGCCGGCCTCGGCGGCGGCCTCGTCACCGACGGCCACCTGGTCGAAGGGGCTCACGGCTACGCGGTCGAGCCGGGCCACATCACCGTCACTTTCCCGGGCGAATCCTGCACCTGCGGCTCCACCGGGTGCCTCGAGGTCGAAGCCGACAACCGAGCGCTGCTGCGGTCGGCCGGACAGAGCGACGTTCCCCTCGAGCAGCTCGTCGCCGCCTCGGCGCGGTTGCTCGACGAAGCCGAGGCGGGCGACGCGGGCGCGCTGGCGGCGGTGCGCGAGGTCGCCCTTCCCCTCGGCACCGGCCTCGCGAGCCTCGTCAACCTCGTCGATCCCGACCGCGTCGTCCTCGGCGAGACCTTGGCGCGGGTCTGGCGCCTGGTGCCCGGCGAAATCTCGAGCCGGGTTGCCGCCCGCGCCTTTCTCGACCGCCTCCGCAAGGTGACGATCGAGCCCGCGGCGTTGAGCCACGCGCCGCTGATCGGCGCGGCGGAGCTCGCCCTGGAACCGCTGCTACGCGATCCTCGAGCGGCCCGCGCGGCCGCGCCCTAGCCGGCCATCCCGCGGGCGATCACGACCCGCTGGATCTCGTTCGTGCCCTCGTAGATCTGGGTGATCTTGGCGTCGCGCATCATCCGCTCGAGCGGGTACTCGTTGACGTAGCCGTAGCCGCCCAGCACCTGGACCGCCTCGACCGTCACCTTCATCGCGTTGTCGGAGGCGAACAGCTTCGCCATCGAGGTCCAGCTGCCGAGGTCGGCCGGGCGCTGCACCTTGTCGGCCTCCGAGCAGGCTTTGTAGAGCAGCTCGCGGGCGGCGGCGGTACCGGTCTGCATGTCGGCGAGCTTGAACTGGATTCCCTGCAGCTGGTTGATCGGTTTGCCGAAGGCGACCCGCTCTTTGGCGTACTCGTTGGCGTAGTCGGTCGCTCCCTGGGCGATCCCAACTGCCTGCGCGGCGGCGCCGAGCCGGGTCCGCTCGAGCGTCCCGAGCGCCACTGAGAGCCCCTTGCCCTCCTCGCCGATCAGGTTCTCAGCCGGGACCCGGACGTCGGTGAAGGAAGGTGAGCCGGTCGGGCTGCCCTTGATCCCGAGCTTGTGCTCGAGCGCGCCGGGGTCGAAGCCCGGCGAGTTCTTCTCGACGATGAAGGCGCTGGTGCGGCGGTTCTCGCGATCGGTGGTGGCGAAGACGACGTAGAAGTCGGCTACGCCTGAGTTGGTGATCCACGACTTCTGGCCGTTGATCACCCATTCGTCGCCGTCCTTGACCGCCTGGGTGCGCATCGCCGCCGGGTCGGAGCCGGCCTCGGGCTCCGAGAGACAGAAGGCCGGCGACCACTCGCCACTGGCGCACTTCGGCAGCCACTTCTGTTTCTGCTCGTCGGAGCCGAAGAGCTGGATCGGCAGCGTCCCCAGCTCCTGCACCATCAGGATCAGCGCCGAGGAGGCGCAGACCTTGGCGATCTCCTCGACCGCCATCTGCAGCACCAGGGTGCCGGTGCCGGTACCGCCGACCTCGGCGTCGAAGGGCAGGCCGAGAACGTCGTGGGAGGCGAGCAGCTCGCGGACGTCCCAGGGGTATTCGGCCTTGCGGTCGATCTCGGCGGCGCGCGGCGCGATCCGCTCCTGCGCCAGCCGGCGCACCATGTCGCGCAGGTCGCGCGCCTCCTGCGGAATCTCGTAAGGGGTGGGGACTTCGGTTGCAGTAGTCATCGAATCGTAGGAATACCACGTATCTCCGCCTCCGCGGCCACCCGTATCGTGGCCGCCTGTGGACATCGCCCTAGCCCTCGCCGCGGCGCTGCTGTTCGCGCTCGGCACCGTGTTGCAGCAGCGGGCGGGACTGGAAGAGCCGGCGACCGGGTCGAGCTCCGGCCTGCTGATCCAGATGGCGCGGCGGCCGGTCTGGCTGGCGGGGATCGGCGCCGACGCGCTCGGCTTCGGCTGCCAGGCGGCCGCCCTCGGCTTCGGCCGGCTGGCGGTGGTGCAGCCGCTGCTGGTCGCTAGCGTCGTCTTCGCGCTGCCGCTGGGGGCACGGCTGACCGGCCAGCGGGTCCGGCGGATCGATATTGGCGCGGCGCTGCTGGTCACCGCGGCGCTGGTCGCCTTCCTGATGATCGCCGACCCCTCGGGCGGCCGCGACGACGCGCCGCTCGGCGAGTGGCTGGTCGCCGGCGGCGCCTGCGTCGCCGCCTGTGTGCCGCTCTTTCTGCTCGGGCAGCGCGGGCCCGCGCCCCGGCGCGCCGCCTTCCTCGGGATCGCGACGGGGATTCTCTTTGCCCTCTCGGCGGCGCTGACCAAGGCGGTGGTCGACGAGCTCGACGACGGCGTGCTGACGATCTTCACCACCTGGCACCTCTACGCGCTGGCCGTAATCGGCTACGCCTCGATGACGCTCAACCAGCTGGCGCTCAACACCGGCGCCCTCGCCCCAGCGGTGGCGACCAGCATGGCCTTCGACCCGATCACCAGCGTCGTCCTCGGCGTCACCCTGCTGCACGAGTCGCTCGACGCCGGCGCCCTCGACATCGCCGGCACCTTTGCTGCCCTGGCAGCCGCCGGGGTTGGGATGGCGATCCTCTCTCGCCAGCAGTCGCAAGCGCCGCAATCTGTCCAAGCGGCCGGTTCCGCCCCCGCCGTTACCTAGGATCGCGACCGATGAGCACTGGGGAGAACGTGCACGAGCCAGGTGTGCCTGAGCCCGACGCGCCGAACGCCGAGGCGCCACAGGCGCGCGAGTTCCAGGAGGAGACGCGGGCGCACCGGCTGGCCAAGCTCGAAGCGCTGCGCCAGCGCGGCATCGATCCCTACCCGGTCCGCTTCGACCGCGACTCGAGCGCGGCGGCGATCCACGAGGAGTTCGACGGGCTGGCCGCCGGCGAGGACACCGGCAAGGTGGTGCGGATCGCCGGGCGGATCCTCGGCGAGCGCCGCCACGGCAGCCTCGACTTCGCCGACCTGCGCGACGAGACCGGCCAGATCCAGCTGCTGGTCTCAGCCGACGCGGTCGGCGAGGAGGGAATGCACGACTTCTCCGACCTTGACCTCGGCGACTGGGTCGGGGTCGAGGGGACGGTGATCGCCTCCGACAAGGGCGAGCTCTCGGTCAGGGTGGCGAAGTACCAACTGCTCTCGAAGAGCCTGCGGGCGCTGCCCGACATCCGCCACGGCGTCACCGACCCCGAGACCCGCTACCGCCAGCGCTACCTCGACCTGATGCTCGACGAGGACTCGCGGCGGGTCTTCGCGATCCGCTCGGCCGTGATCTCGGCGACCCGCCAGACCCTGCTCGACCGCGGCTTCACCGAAGTCGAGACGCCGGTCCTGCTCGACCAGGCCGGCGGCGCCGCGGCGAAACCGTTCATCACCCACCACAACGCGCTCGACATCGACTTGACCCTGCGGATCGCGCTCGAGCTGAACCTCAAGCGGCTGATCGTCGGCGGCATGAACCGGGTCTTCGAGATCGGCCGGGTCTTCCGCAACGAGGGCCTCGACACCCGCCACAACCCCGAGTTCACGCTGCTCGAGGCCTATCAGGCGTTCGGCGACTACCACGACATGATGGAGCTGACCGAGGCGATCGTCGAGGCCTGCTGCATCGAGGCGATCGGGACCACGGTGGTGAAGATCGGCGAGCGCGAGGTCGACCTCAAACCGCCCTGGCGGCGGGCGACGATGGCCGAGCTGATCAAGGAAAACGCCGGCGTCGAGATGCACCCCTCGATGCCGGTGGAGGAGGCGCGGAAGATCGCCGACGAGCGCGGCGTCGCCTACCTCGACGTCTGGGGCGCGGGGAAAATCATGTCCGAGGTCTACGACGACAGCTCCGAGCACCTGCTGGTCGAGCCGACCTTCGTGATCGACCACCCGCGCGAAGTCTCGCCGCTGGCGCGCGCCCACCGCGACGACCCCGAACTGACCGAGCGCTTCGAGCTGGTCGTCGCCGGCCGCGAGCTCGCCAACGCCTACAGCGAGCTCAACGACCCGGTCGACCAGGCCGAACGCTTCCAGACCGAGGCCGACCTGCAGGCCGGCGGCGACGAAGAGGGCGAACCCGTCGACGAGGACTACGTCAAAGCCCTCGAGTACGGCCTCCCACCCACCGGCGGCCTCGGCATCGGCCTCGACCGCCTGGTAATGCTGATCTCCGGCGCCGAAGCGATCCGCGACGTGATCCTCTTCCCCACCCTGCGGCCGGAGGGGCACGAAGCCGAGAACTCGCCCGCAGCTTTCTCATCAGAGGGGACGCCGTCGGCCGCGGACTTCGCCGCACCGGCCGGAAGCGCTCTCCGAACTCACGGGGGCGAGCGCCGGTAGGACCCCCGAACGTTTTGCGACTGAGGAGAACGGCGCTCCGGGCGACAGCTCGTCCACTCCGATCGACGACAGGTCGAGAGAGGGGGTCCTACCGGCGCTCGCCCCCGTCACCCGCCGACCAAGATCCCTTCGCTACCTCTCTTGGGCCTCTGTCATCGTCGCGATTTTCTCGCTCCTGCCGACCGCCACCTCAATCCGCTTCTCCCTGGGCCACCTGTCGTTCGTCCACTCCGGCGGCCGCTCCGCCGGCCTGATCCTCTCGGTCGCGATCGGGCTCGGGATCATCGGCGTGGCCCGCGGCCTCAGCCGCGGCAAGCGCCGCGCTTGGACCTGCGCCGTCTTCCTCTTCGCCCTCGCCGCCGTCGTCCACCTCGTCCATGGGCCCGACCCGATCTCGGTCCTGCTCTCGGTGGTGATGGTGCTGGCGCTGATCTGGTTCCGCACCGATTTCCGCGCCAAGGGCGACCCGGGCTCGCTGACCCAGGCGATCGTCTTCGTCCCCGTCTACCTCCTGTTCGTCTTCGTCTTCACTTCGATCACGCTCTTCGCCGAGCGCAAGCACATCACCCCAGACCTGACCCTCTGGGGCAACGTCGAAACCGCCTACCTCGGGCTGATCGGACTCGACGGGTCCTACACCTACCACCGCAACGTCTTCCACGACTTCTTCGAAACGGCGCTGCTGGTGATCGGCATCGTCGGCCTGCTGACCCTGCTCTACCTCGTCTTCCGCACCTTCGTCCAGGCCGAGCCGCCGACCGCCGACCGCCGCCGCCACGCCGAGCAGATCGTCCGCCGATGGGGCGACGACACGCTCGATTACTTCGCCCTGCGCCGCGACAAGAACTACTTCTTCTCGGCCGATGGGCAGTCATTGATCGCCTACCTCTACGTGCGGGGGACGGCGATGGTCGCCGCCGACCCAATCGGGCCGCCGGCCTCCGAGGGGCGGACGATCGACGAGTTCCTCTCCTTCTGCGCCGAACGCGGCTGGCGGGTTGCCTTCTTCGCCGTGCGGGAGGCCGACGCCGAGCTCTACCGCGAGCGCGGCATGCACGTGATCTACCTCGGCGACGAGGCGATCCTGCGACTCGAGCATTTCAGCCTCGAAGGCCCGGAGCGCAAGGCAGTCCGGGCGGCGGTCAAGCACGTCGAGAAAAAGCACACTTTCGAGCTGATGGCCGAGAACGAGGCGAGCCCGGAGCTGGTCGGCGAGCTGAACGAGATCAGCGAGGAGTGGCGCAAAGGAGCACCGGAGCGCGGCTTCACGATGGAGCTCGGCGAGGAAGTCGAGGGCACCAACGCCGACTTCGTCCTCGCCGTCGCCCGCGCCCGCGACGGCGGCCGGGTCGAGGGCTTCCTCCGCTTCGTCCCGGTCTACGGCAACGAACCCGGCTACTCCCTCGACCTGATGCGCCGCCGCCCCGACTCGACCAACGGGATGACCGAGTTCCTGATCGCCAAAGCGGCGGTCGCACTCAGCGCCCGCGGCTTCAAGCGCCTCTCGCTCAACTTCGCCGCCTGGGGCCGCCTGCTCGACTCGGCCGAGGACGCCGGCCTCGCCGGCCGCCTGCAGCGGCTGATGGCAAAAGGCCTCAACCCCTTCTTCCAGATCCAGAGCCTGCGCGACTTCAACCAGAAGTTCGGCCCCGAATGGGTCCCCCGCTCGATCGTCATTGACGACCTCTCCGACATGCCCCGAATCGCGATGCTCTACGCAAGCGTCGAGGGATTCCTCGAGGTGCCGGTGTTGAGCCGGGTGCTGGAGCCGCCGATTCGGCAGCGGGTGGACTCCGGGGAGACGGTCCCGGGCTAGGGATCAGGGGTTGGCGAGGGAGGGGCGTCGGGGTACCTCCCCAAAACGCTCGCTTCGCTCGCTTGAGTGTTTTGGGGAGGCACCCCGACGCCCCTCCCCCACGAATCCGTTTGCGTCCCACCCCCCTTGGCTTAGAAGCTGACAAGGGACCAAGGTCAGCCGTCCTTCGCTGGAGCTGTTCCTTATGTCCGACTGGCCGACAAAAGGAACAGCTCACCACGCCTCCCGGCTGGCTCGCCGCCAGCTCATCGGATCTAGCCGACCAGCTTCCGTCCCTCTCAAGCTCAAAGAGAGATGGGGCGGATTGACCTTGCGCCGCTCGCTAGAGCTCTTTTCGCTGGGGCGAGTGTCGGTAGGACCCCCGAACGTTTTGCGACTGAGGAGAACAGCGCTCCGGGCGACAGCCCGCCCACTCCGATCGACGACAGGTCGAGAGAGGGGGTCCTGCCGGCGATCGCCCCCGCCGCCAACCCTGACCCCGCGCAATTTGCAGCAATTCCACCCCCTCCCATCCCTAACCCGGGGAGACTCACCCCCACCCCGCCCCTATAAATGCAATGTTTCGCTACAAATCGGCCAAGCGGTAGGGGAGATCCGAGCGGTGAGTCAGGTCCAGGGTGAGGAACAGGGAGCTGCTGTGCCCACGGCGGCGCGCAAGCGTGCGGTGATCGAGACCTATGCGCGGCACGAGGCCGCCCTGCGTCGCACCGCGCGCCGCTTCTCGCTCTGCGAGGACGACGCCGAGGACGCTCTGCAGCGGGCGCTCGAGATTGTCTTGCGTAAGGCGCCAAGCGAGGACCCGCGCGAGCTGGTGCGCTGGACGCAGACGATCGTCCGTCACGAGGCGCTGGCGGTGCGGCGCGAGCGTGAGCGCATCCTCAGCGGTCCGGCGGCCACCGCGGCCGAGCCCGGGCGCGAGGACTGGACGGCACTGATCCCATCCGAGGGAGCCGGCCCGGCCGAGCGGGCCGAGCGCTCGGAAGCGGTCGCCCGCAGTCGCGAGGCGCTGCAATCGCTGAAGCCGCAGGAGTTGCGGGCGCTGAGCCTGCTCGCCGAGGGCTACTCGTATGCCGAGATCGGCGCGATCACCGGTTACTCGCAGACCAAAATCAATCGCTGTCTGGCCGAGGGCCGGGAGCGTTTCCGCCGCTTCCTCGCCGGCAGTCAGTCGGGGCAGCGCTGCACCAAGCTCGGCCCGTTTATCTCGGCCTTCTGCGACGGCGAAGCCGGCGCTGAGGAAGCGGCAGTGCGCGAGCACCTGCGCGCCTGCGCCCACTGCCGGGCGACGCTGCGCGCCTACCGGGCAGCGCCGAAAGCCGCGGCGGCGCTCGCCCCGACGCTGCCGCTGGGCCGCTCGCTGCTCGACCGCGCCCACGACGCGGTCGCCAGCCTCGCCGCTCGCTTCACCCCCGGCGGCGACGCCACCCTCGGCGGCATGGCCGGTACCGGCGGTAGTCGCGGCGCTGGCGCTGCGGCGTTGGCGAAGATCGCAGCGCTCTGTGTCGGCACCGCAGGCGGCGCCGCCGCCTGCGTCGCGACCGGGGTGGTGCCGACGCCGCTTGAGTCCGGGCACCATCAAGCGCCCGCGCAAGTCGTCAAGCCGCTGGGCCGCGAGGTGAAGCGCGAGTTCGCGATCGAAACCGGGATCGAATACGAAACGGAAACTCCGGTCGAAGCCGCGCCGCCTTCGTCCACGGTGCCAGAACCCGAAGCCAAGCCAGAGCCCGAGTCGAAACCCTCTCCGCCCCCGAGCGACGAATCGCAACCACCACCGGAACCCAATCCGGCAGTCACCAGCGGCGCGGTCGAATTCGAAGAAGCGGCGTCGCCGGAACCGGTGACGAGCAGCGAAAGCTCCTACGCGCCCTCGTCCACTTCCTCCTCACCCGCCCCATCGGGCGGTGGCGACCCCGCCGGGGAGTTCGGCCCGTGAAGCGCCTGATCGTGCTGCTGCCGGCGCTTCTGCTCATCTTGCTCCCGGCACCGGCGAGCGCCGCACCGGAAATGGTCGGCCTGCAGGTAGCGGGGCCCCTCTGGCGAGCGGACAACATCTTCGTCCTCTACTGGGCAGGAAACGGCGAAGACGTCGTCGGTTTCCGCTACCGCAACATCCCCTGGGCGACCGACTTGGTCGTGGCCGGAGCGCGGGCCGATAATCGGCTGGAACTGCGGATCCCGCCGCCGCCCGACGGGCAGCCACTGCCACACGGCGAATATCTGATCGAAGCGTGGCTCTGGCCACCTGGCCTGGCAGGCCCGCCGGGGCCCCCCTCCTACACGACGCTGCGCTACGACCCCGACGCCCCTGGGCCACCGGGCGTCGTCGCTCCACCGGGTTGGCTCGACGGCCGCGGCACGGTCCCGGTGAAGCTCGAGCACCCAGCGGTGATCCCGCCCTCGGGTATCCGCGGCTACGCCTACTCGCTCAGCGCCCGGCCCGGCGACTCGCCTTGTTTCAACCCGAACCGCTGTGGCGACTGGGAGACGGACCTCCCGGGCGGCATCGGCGACGATCTGCTGACGCTCCGGCAGTTGCCGGAGGGCACCGACTACCTCAACGTCGTCGCGGTCTCCGGCACCGGCGTCGCCTCGTCGCTGCAGAGCATCCCGATCCATGTCGACGCAAGCCCGCCGAGCATCCGCTTTGACGGCGTGCCCGCCGGCTGGGTCGACCACCCCGTCGCGGTGACCGCGATCGGCGAAGACCGCTTTTCGGGGATGGTGCCGGCCGGGCCGAGCGGGCCGCTCACCGCCCTGGCGATCGACGGCGGGCCGCCGACGATGGCGCTCGGCGGCTCCGTCACCACGATGGTCAGCGGCGAGGGGACCCACATCCTCTTCGGCTGGGCCCGCGACGCGCTCGGCAACGCCAGCGAGCCCAGCGCCGCAGCCGGGCGGGCGGTGCAGATCGACCAGACCCCGCCAAGGGTCGCTTTTGCCACCGCGCAGCGGCCCGTGGACCCGGAGCTGATCGAGGTCGCGGTTTCCGATCCGCTCTCGGGCGCCAGCGCCAGCCGCGGCTCGGTCGAGGTTCGTCCCGTTGGCAGCAGCCAGCGCTTCGAGGCGCTGCCGACCAGGGCGACCGGCGCCGGGCTGCTGGCCCGCTGGAACTCGGACGACTACCCGCCGGGCAGCTACGAGTTCCGCGCCACCGGCTTCGACGCAGCCGGCAACTCCGCCCGGACTGAGCGCCGCGCTGACGGCTCGGCGATGGTCCTCCGCAACCCGATCAAGGTCCCAACTGCGATCGGCTCGGGCTTCGGCGGCGCCAGGCTGGTCTGGCAGCACTGCCACCGGATCGACGGCGAGCGGCGGCGCTGCCGCCGCGAGAAGTTGACGGACTTCGAGTCGCGCCCCGCACTGCGCACGGTCCCTTACGGGCGGGCGCTGCATTTCGGCGGCATCCTCCACACCACCACCGCCGTGCCGCTCGCCGGCCTCCCAGTCGAACTCGTCGAGACTTTCGCACCCGGCGCCGACTCCGCCCAGCGGCGGACGATGGTGACGAGCGGGCCCCGCGGCCGCTTCGACGCCCGCCTCGCCCCCGGGCCATCGCGCCGAGTCGAAGCGTTCTTCGCCGGCACCGGGACGCTGACCCGCAGCGCCGGGCGCCCGGTGACGATGGCGGTCCGGGCTGGGGTCCGCTTCGAGGCCTCGACCCGCGCCGCGCGGATCGGCGGCGAGCCGGTGATCTTCAGCGGCCGCTTACTTGCCGGCGAAGCGACGATCCGCCGCACCGGCCGGCCGATCCAGCTCGAGTTCCGCGTTCCCGGCGGCGATTGGAGCGAATTCCGCACCGTCCAGACCGACCGCCACGGCCACTTCCGCTACCCCTACGCCTTCACCGACGACGACAGCCGTGGCATCCGCTTCCAGTTCCGCGCGGTGTCGCCCGAACAAGCCGATTTCCCGTATCGACCGGCCGCCTCGGCGCCGGTGGCGGTCACCGGCTACTAGTCCCGGTACGGCCCTAGACGTTCCAGGACCAAGCGGGACGACGACGGCACGAGGCCCGCGTGCTGGTGGCACGCGGGCCTCGGGACGGTGGCGTATCCGCGATGCGTCCTGGAACGTCTACCGCAGCGCGGCGAACTGGTCGGTCACCGTACTGACCAGGTCCTGGGCGCGGGTGGTCGGGGCGTCGATCGCGGCGCGGACGCGGCGCTCGGCGGTGGTGCGGCTGCTTTTCAGCGTCGACTCGACCGTGCGCTGACGGCGGCGGGCCTCACGCTCGACCCGGTTGCGGGTCTTGCGGGCTTCGGTGGCCGCTTTGCGGCGAGCGCTGGAACCGCGGCGCTCGGTCCGTTTCAGGGTTTTGCGCAGCGTGCTGCGGTAGCTCTTCAGCTGTTTCTCGGCGCTGCTGCGAGCGGTCCAGGGCTCGACCAGCTCGCCGACCCGGTCGCTGACCGAGAGGACGACGCCGACCGGGAAGTCGACTGCGCTCTCAGCGACGGTCTGCACCTGGCTCTTCTGCGCCGCGGCGGTCTTGGCGACCGCGCGCTTGCCGGCGGCGGCGCTGGTGGAAGCGGATTTTTTCGCTTCGGTGGTGGCGCGTTTGGCCTGGGTTTTGTTTTTGCTGCCGTCTTTGCTGCTCTGCGTAGGCATTAAGTGAATCTCCTCGATTTCTCGGTGGACGCCTCCAGGCGCCCGAGTGTAGCGAACATACGTTCCACGAACAGACGTTCTTAACCACTCTTCGCGGTCTGGTTACACCCCGCTCCGGAAGCGGGTTCGCGCCGGTTAGACGCTCTGAGCGGCGAGCATCGTCGCCAGCGACTCGGCGTCGCGGGCGGCGGCAATCGGGTAGCGCGCGGTGAGGTCGAGGGCCGCCGCGGTGAGGTCGAGGTCGCCGAAGGCGACCTCGCCGCCGGCCTCGCGGGCGAAGAGCTGGGCCGCGGCGGCGTCGACCGAGCGGCAGGGACGGAGGCTCAGCATCGCGTCGAAGCGGCCAGTGCCGACGTAGGCAGCGGTGATCGCGATCGAGCCGACCACGCGCAGCCGATAGGCCTTGTCGACCAGCGCTGCGAGTGGCTCCTGCGACCACTGCGGCTCCATCGACTCGAGGCCGACCACCTCGAGCCGGCCGTTGCCCTCGGCGACCCGGGCGGCGACCGAGTCGACGGAGGCGCCCGCGCCGCGGCGGGCGAGAAACTCCTCGCCGGCGCCGAAGTCGTAGACGAAGCCAAACTCGACGTCGGCCATCGAGGAGCCCGAGGCGACGGCGACGCTGAGGCTGTGAGAAGGGATCGTGCGGCGGGCGTTGAGCGAGCCGTCAATTGGGTCGATCACGACCCGCACCTCTCCGCCGGCGCCGAACGCGACTTCGCCGCGCTCCTCGGAGACGGCGACGAAGGAGGCTCCCTGCGCGGCCAGCGCATCGAGCTCGGCGAAGACGATGTCCTCGCAGCGGCGGTCGATCTCCAGGGTGCGGTCGCCACCCTCGCCGACGCCCTCGTAGACGGTGCGTTCAGCGCTGGTCGTCACCTCCGCGAAGATCGCCCGCTGGCCGGTCACCACGCGGCGGCAGATCGCGGTCCAGTCTGCGGAGAGTGCGTCCACGGGCCGGACTCTACGGAGCGCCCGTGTTGGACGGCGCGCCGGGCCGCTAGCGTTGACCACAGATGCCACCTGAGCAGGAGATCCTGGTCGGCGACACGGCTGAGCGCGAGCGCGCGATCAGCCACCGCGACGGCCCGTTGCTGGTGCTCGGCGCCGCCGGCACGGGCAAGACCGAGCTGTTGGCGCGGCGGCTCGCCCACCTCGCCGCCACCGGCACTGAGCCGAGCCGGGTGCTGGCGCTGGCCTCGACCCGGGCCACCGCGCGGCGCCTGCGCGAGCGCAGCGAGGCGCTGCTCGACGGCGCCTTTGAGGAGCTCTGGATCGGCACCTGGGACGAGCTCAGCGAGCGGATCCTGCGCGAGCATTCCGAGGCCGCCGGCCTCGATCCCTTCTTCGACGTGCTCGGCTCGGCCGAGCGGCTGGCGATCCTGCTCGACCGGCTCGACGAGCTGCCGCTGCGCCGGCACGAGATTCGCGGCAATCCGGCCGGACTGCTGGCGCGCTTGTTGGCCAGGATCGACGAGCTGAAGGCGGCGCGGGTGGGGCCGACGACGCTGGCCGAGCGGGCCGAAGAGGAGGTCGCGGCTGCCGCCGACGATGCAGCCCGCGAGGCGGCCTCGCGCGAGCTCGAGTTCGCCGAGCTCTACACCGCCCACGACCGCATCCTCGCCGCCGCCGGCAGCCTCGACCGCGGCGACGTCTTCCTCGCCCTCGACTGCCTGCTGGTCGAGCGCCCCGACCTGCGGCGCGACCTCGCCGGCCGCTTCGAGTTCGTGATGGTCGACGAGTTGGAGGAGACGAGCCCGGCGCAGCGGGCGCTGCTCGAGACGCTCGCTCCGGAAGGCGAGGACCGCCTCTACGCGCTCGAGTCCGAGGGCGAGGACCAGTCGAACCCAGGCCAGGCGCACCTGGATGACACGCCAGCCACACCTGGCCTGGGTTCGACTGGTCCACTCGGCGGCTGGTTCCGCGACCTCCACCCCGACGGCGACGTGCTCGTCCTCAGCCACCGCTTCCGCGAGCCGAGCGTCCACTTCTGGCGCTGTGGCAACGAGCGCGCGCAGGCGCAGGCGCTGGCCCGCGAGGTCGAGCGGCTGCTCGCTGCCGGCACCCCGCCGCAAGGAATCTGCGCGGTGGTCGCCGACGCCGGCGCCGACGGCGGCCCGGTCGCGGCGGCGATGGAGGAGCGCGGCATCCCCTTCCACCTCTCCGGCCCGGCGGCGCTCTTTCAGCGGCCCGAGGTGCGCGACGCGATCGCCTGGCTGCGGGTCCTCGCCGACCCCGACGACTCGCCGGCAGCGGCACGAGCCCTGACCCGGCCACCGGTCGAGCTGCGCTCCGGCGACCTGGCACGCCTGACGACGATCGCTCGGCGCCGCAAGCAGGACATGGTCGCGGCCTGCGAAGCGGCGCTCGACTCGCCCCAGTTCCAGCCCGAGGCGCGGGAGCGGATCGGCGTCTTCCTCCGCATCTACAACGCCGCCGCGGCGGTGATGGAGGAGCGCCGCGCCGACGTCTTCGTCCGCCGCCTGATCGAGAACGTCGGCCTCCGCCGCCAGCGCCTCTTCGCCGCCCAGCCCGAGGTCGCGGAGCGGCTGCTAGCGCTCTCGCGGCTGGCCGAGCTGGCGAGCGCCTGGGCGCGGCGCCAGCCGCACGGCTCGACCCGCGACTTCGTCCGCTACATCAAAGCCGTCGCCGAGGCCGGCGGCGAGCCGGCCGGGGTCGCCGAGGAGCCGCCCTCCCCGGGAGCGGTGCGCGGCGTCCCGCTGGACGAGGTCAAGGGGCTTGGCTTCGACCACGTTTTCGTGCTCGGGCTCGAGCGCGAAGCCGAGTGGGAGCGGGTCGGCTGGCCGGCGCGCTCGACCCTGGTGCTCTCGCGGGTCGGTGGCGGCGAGGCCGAGGCGCGGCCTTCCGCCTATTACACCCGGGCGCTGGCCGCCGCCGAGCAGCCCGAGGAGGAGCACGACGAGGAGCTCTTCGGTCCGGCCGAGGGCCTGCACGCGACCTACCGGACCTTGCGCGAGCAGGTGCTCGAGGCTTCCTGGCGGGCCGGCCGCGAGCTCTCGGAGCCGCGCCTCGACACCGCGATCGATGTCAACCGGGCGATCGCCCGCTACATGGAGCTGCTGAAGCTGGCGGCGCTCGCCCAGCGGCCCGGGGACGAGGCGACCGAAGAGGCGATCGAGGCGGTCAACGGGCTGTTGCGCCAGGTGGCGACGCCCGAGCAGCAGGCCGAGCTCGACGCTTCCTCGCTCGATGCTTACCTGCTCGGCTCCGAGCGCGAGCGCGACCGCCGCTTCGAGCTGATCGCCGCCCGCGAGGAGCCCTCGCTGGCTGCCTTCCTGCCGCGCCGCGGCGACGGCCGCCTCAGCCTCTCGGCCTCGGACCTGACCCTCTACCTGACCTGCCCGCTGAAGTACAAGTTCGCCCGGGTCTTTGGGATCCCGCAGGAGCCGACGATCAACCAGCGCTTCGGGATCCTCTTCCACAACGTCCTCGAACGCTTCCACAAAGAGCCGCCGGCGGACGAGCGCGACGGGCTGAAGACGCTGAACCGGTTGTTCGAGATCGGCTGGCGGCGGACCGGCTTCGGCTCCTCAGACGACGAGCTGCAGTACCGCGACCGCGGCCGCGAGGCGCTGCGGATGTACTGGGAGAACGAGCGGGACGCCGAGTCCGAACCGGTCTGGCTGGAGAAGAAGTTCGACTTCAAGGTCGGCGAGCACCACGTCCGCGGCCGGGTCGACCGGGTCGACCGCCACCCCGACGGCGACTACGAGCTGATCGACTACAAGACCGGCGAACGCAAGAGCGCCGAGGAACTCGAGTCAGACCTGCAGCTGGCGCTCTACCGGATGGCCGCCCGCGAGGCCTGGGAGATCGACGCCGCCACCGGCTCCTACTACTACGTGCTCGACGGCGACAAGGTCGCGGCGCCAACCAAGCCCGACGACGCCGAGCGGGTCGAGCGCACCGTGTTACAAGTCGGCGAGGGCATCCTCGGCCAAGACTTCGAGCCCCGCCCGAGCCCAACGGTCTGCAGCTGGTGCGACTACCGCCTGATCTGCCCGGCCGCGGAGTCCTGAGATCGAGGTTGCCGAATGACCCGCTATGCGGGTCGAAAGGCAACCTCGTGGAGCTACTGGTCGCCTCGTTGACGGAGGAAGCGTTGGAACTCTTGGGCGATTGAGTCGGCGGAGGGGAGCTCCTCGCCCTCCTCGATCATGTCGACCTGTTCGGCCTCGATCCGGGCGACGAGGTCCTCGATCTCGGGGTTGGCGGCGACGGCGCGGGCGATCTGGCGCTCGTAATCGCTGGTTTCCTCCTCCAGCTCGGAAGCCTCGACGGCGATCCCGGTCATCCCTTCCAGCCGCCGCAGCAGCGCCAGTGCCGCCTTCGGATTGGGAACCGCGGCGACGTAGTGGGGGACCGCCGCCCAGAGCGAGGCGGAGTCGATCCCGGTCTGACCGCAGAGGTCGTGGACGACGCCGACAATCCCGGTCGGGCCCTCGTAGTTGGAGCGCTCGAGTTCGAGCTCGTCGACCAGGTGCTGGCTCGAGCCGAGGCCGGTGATCGGCACCGGCAGGGTGTGGGCGACCTCGGCGATCAGGGCGCCGAGGGTGACCACGAACTCAACTCCGAGCGCGTCGGCGGCGGTCGCGACCGACTCCGAGAAGGTGCGCCAGCGCAGGTTCGGCTCGGTGCCGTCGAGCAGGACCAGGTCGCGATCGGCGCTCGGCACCCGGCAGTAGGCGAAGTCGTTGGCCGGCCACTCGATCCGCCGCGTCTCGCCGTCCTCGAGGACGACGTTCGGCCGCGTGCTCTGGAAGTCGAAGAACTCCTCGGGGTCGATCGCCGCGATCGGCTCGGCGTCGAGCGCGTTGCCGATCGTCGCCAGCGCGGTCGAAGCGGCTGCGGCGGCATCGTTCCAGCCGCGGAAGGCACAGACCAGCACCGGCGAGCGCAGGTGGGGCAGGTCACCCTTCCAGCTGAGGGAATCCACGCTCGGAGCGTAGCGAGATGCGCCCGTTGCGCCGCTGGCGACCGGGAGGGAGCGCCGCTGCTCGCGGGGACTCAGCGATACTAGGTAGGTGCCACCCGGAGTCGAGACGGCGGGAGACGCCTGGGAGCAGCTGCTCGGACCATTGCGCGCCGAGCCGCGCCGCGCCGCCGTTTTAACCGACATCGACGGAACCCTGGCGCCGATCGTCGAGCGCGCCGAGGACGCGGCCGTGCCGGCCGAGGCACGCGAGGCGCTGGCGGCGCTGAACGAGCGCTACGGCCTGGTCGGCTGCGTCTCGGGGCGGCAAGCGCTCGAGGCGCGCGAGCTGGTCGGCCTCGACCAGCTCGCCTACGCCGGCAACCACGGGCTGGAGCTGCTGATGCCGGGGGCGGAGGCACCCGAGGCCGATCCCTCGGTCGCCGGCCGCGAGCGCGAGGCGGCTGAATTCCTTGCCGGCGACACCGCCGAAATCGACCTCTCCGGGCTGCGACACGAGGACAAGGGTCCGATCCAGGCACTGCACTGGCGCGGCGCTGAAGACGAGACGGTCGCCGAGGCTCGCGCTCGCGAGCTCGCGGTCGCCGCCGGCCAAGCCGGCCTCGAACCACACTGGGGGCGCAAGGTGCTTGAGCTGCGGCCGAGCGGTGGCGGCGGCAAGGACGCTGCGGTCGGTTCGCTGATCGCCGCCGACGGCGTCGACCGCGCCACCTACGCCGGCGACGACCGCACCGACCTCGACGCCTTCCGCCGCCTGCGCGAGCTGCGCGAGGTCGGCGACCTCGAGTTCGCCGTCTGCGTTGGCGTGCTCTCGCCCGAGGCGCCGGCCGAGCTGGCCGAAGAGTCCGACCTGACAGTGGGCGGGCCGGACGGTTGGCTCGCGCTGTTGCGCTGGCTGGCCTCCTAACGGTGGTTGACTAACCGCCGTGCCCTTTACCGACCTACTGCGCACCACCGTCTTCATCACTGGCGCCGAGGCGACCGCGCTCGGTGCGATCACCGCGGTCGCAATCGGCCGCGACGACGACTCGACCACCCTCTTCGTCGCCCTCGCCTGGTGGATCGTCGCCAGCGCGATCGGCTTCTGGCTCGGCCGCCCGGTCCGGGTCGCCGAGGACATGCGCGACCTCCTCGCCCGCGCCAAGACCGCCACCTCGCTCCCCTCTCAGAGCCCGGCCCGGATCGCCATCGGCCGCCTTTGGCCGATGGCGCTGTTCGCAATCGCCGCCGGCGCCCTCGGCGTCTTCTTCCCCGGTGTCGCCGCAGTCGGCGCCGGCTACGCCCTCCTCGTCTCGCTTGCCTGGCACACCCGCGAGGCGGCGGTGCTGGCGGTCGAGCAGCGCGACGGCGTCAAGTTCTACGTCGTCCCCACCTCCGCCCTGCGCCCAGTCGAACTGGTCCGCACCCCCGGCCTCCGCAGCGAGGCCCGCGGCCGCGGTTCCTACGTCTAACCCGTTGCTTTTGTCCCCACCCGCTGCAGTTGTCCCCGCATACCGGGGACAACTGCAATCGCTGGGGAGAAGTGCAACCGGGTCAGCGGCCCGGCTTGCGCAGCTTTTTGAACTGGGCCCAGGTGCGGCTGTTGGCGACTTCGGCTCTGGTCAGCCAGGCGCGGCGGGCGGTGGCGACGGCGTACTGCATGTTGTCGAGGGTGTCGACGCCGTGGGCGTCGGTGTTGAGGACGATCGTCGCCCCGGCGTCGGCGGCAAGGCGCGCGTGGCGGTCGGAGAGGTCGCGGCGGTTGGGGTTGCCGTTGATCTCCAGCATCGTGCCGGTGCGGGCGGCGGCCTCGGCGACCGCCTCGACGTCGATCCCGTAGGGCTCGCGGCGGCCGATTAGGCGGCCGGTGAGGTGGCCGATGCAGTCGACGCTGGGGTTCTCGATCGCGCCGAGGACGCGGGCGGTCATCTCCTTTGCGGAGATGTTGAAGGAGGTGTGGACGCTGGCGACGACCCAGTCGAGGGCGGCGACCAGGTCATCGGGATAGTCGAGCGAGCCGTCCATGCCGATGTTGATCTCCGAGCCGGAGAGGAGGCGGAAGGAGCGGGTCGCGTGCTTGTCGTTCCAGGCTCGCACCTCCTCGATCCGCTTCCAGAGGCGCTCGGCGGTGACGTGGTCGCCGAAGCCGTGGCTGGCCGAGTGGTCGGTGATCGCCAGATAGGCATAGCCCCGCGTCGCGGCCGGCCTCGGCCATCTCGGTCAGGGTGTTGCGGCCGTCGGAGAGGGTGGTGTGGGTGTGGAGGTCGCCCTTCAGGTCGCCGAGCTCGATCAACGTCGGCAGCTTGCCTTCACGCGCCGCCTTCAACTCGCCGCGGTTCTCGCGCAGCTCGGGGACGATGTAGTCGTAACCGAGCCGCTTGTAGACCTCTGCCTCGGTCGCGCAGTGGGTGACCTCACCGCTCTCGGTGTCGGTGACGCCGTGCTCGGAGACCGATAGGCCGCGACCGACGGCTTCTTCTCGGAGCGCGACGTTATGAGCCTTGGAGCCAGTGAAGTGCTGCAGCAGGTTGCCGAAGTCCTCGGGCGGGACGATCCGCAGGTCGACCGAGATCCCGTTGTGGGTCTGGCCGCGGGCACCGTTGGCGCTCGGTTTGCCGGCGGCGGCAATCAGCGGGTGGGCGATCAGTGCCTCGGCCAGCGCCGCAGGCTCCTCGGCGGTGGCGATCAGGTCGATGTCCTTGCAGGTCTCGGCCCAGCGGCGGGCGGAGCCGGCGAGCTCGACCTTGTGGGCGGAGGGATGGTCGCGCAGCGCCTGTGCCAGTTCCTCGGCGATCGGTAGAACTTTGGAGAGGATCAGCCGCCCCGGCCCCTCCCCCGGCTCGCCCAGCCGCTCGAGCGCGGCGAGCACGTTTTCCTCGGCTTTCGGGCCGAGCCCCTTGACGTCGCGGATCTTTTCTTCCTCGGCTGCTTTTTTCAGGTCCTCCATCGAGGAGATGCCGAGTTCCTCAAACAGCAGCCGCGCGGTTTTCGCCCCCATCCCCGGCACCCGCGTCACTTCGATCAGGGTCGGCGGGAACTTCGCTTTCAGCTTCGTCGCGGCGGGGATCTCGCCGGTCTCGATCAGCGCGTCGATCTTTTCCGCCAGCGTCTTGCCGACCCCGGGCACCTTGGTCGCTTCGCCCTTCGCCGCCAGCTCGGCGACCGAGACCGGGCTCTCACGGATCGCCTTCGCCGCGGCGCCGTAGGCGAGCACCCGGTATTTGACCGCGCCGTCGAGCTCGTAGAGCGTCCCCAATTCGTCCAGTGCAGCTGCGATCTCGGCGTTGGTCATGGGGCAGAAACTAACGGCAGAGCGGGCCGGGCATTAGGCTGCTCCCCACCCGCGCGATCGGGTAGGGAGACGGTTTTGGAGCGTCGAAGCGGTGGCGCTATACTTTTTGAAGTATTGGAACTGAGCGCAAAGACCTCGATTTAGGGAGATCGACCCAGTGACCGGAAAACTGACCGACGTAACCGATGCAACCTTCAAAGCCGACGTCCTCGAGGCCGAGGGCCCGGTGCTGGTCGACTTCTGGGCTCCCTGGTGCGGCCCCTGCCGCGTCGTCCACCCCGTGCTCGAGGAGATCGACGCGGAGCGCGAGGATCTGAAGATCGTCTCGATCAATGTCGACGAGAACCAGCAGACCGCGGCCCAGTACGAGGTCCTCTCGATCCCGACGATGATCCTTTTCAAGGACGGGGCGATCGCCAAGAAAGTGGTCGGCGCGATGCCGAAGCGGAGGCTCGAGGCGGAGTTGGAGCCGGCGCTGGCGTAGTGAGGGACGCCCTCCTTCGGGAGGGTTGCGAGGAGGGATCGCGGACGCTACTCAGCTCACCCGTTCGCAGCATCCGCGCTCCCTCCCAACCAGCCGGTCCATTTCTCCACGTCGACGGCCAGGACCGGGCCGACAGCTCGTTGCTGCGGGTATCGCTGGGTTAGAGCTTCAATGGCGCCCCGGGCCTCTCGCTCGTTTGCTTCGAGGGTGCGGGCGGTGCCGTCGGCGCGGACCCACCAGAGGTTGTGCCAATCCTCCTCGTAGTGGTCGGCCAGGAGGGTGACGTGCGGGTTCGCTCGCACGTTCTCCAGGCGGCGCAGCTGGCTGGTGCGCTTTGGCTTCTGGTCGACGACGCTGTAGATGGTTTCGCTGAGCAGGGCGAAGACGATTGGGACTAGGTGCGGGGTGCCGTCGCCGTTGACCGTCGCCAGGTGGGCGACGCGGGCGGTGGCGAAGCGCTGGCGCGCTTCCTCCGGTTTCACGCCTCGCCGTAGAGCTCGGCGATCGCCGCCTCCCAGCGCTCGAGCTCGGGCTCGATCACTGAGCGGTTGCCGCTCGGTAGCCAATAGCCGACGCGGCTGACGCCGAGCTCGGCCAGCTGCTCGAGCTTCGCCGGGTCGGGTGGGGCGCTCATCACCTGGACCTCGATCGGGCGCTCGGCCCGGGCGCGCAGGTCCTCGAGCTTGCGGACGAAGTCCTCGCGACCGCCGTAGTTGGGGAACCAGGCGTCGCCGAAGCGCAGCACGCGGTCGATCACGGTCGGGCCGGTGCCGCCAACCAAGATCGGCGGGTGCGGAAACTGGGCCGGCTTCGGCCAGGACCAGATCCGCTCGAAGTTGACGAACTCGCCGTGGTAGCTCGCCTCGTCCTCGGTCCAGATCGCCTTCATCGCCTCGACCCGCTCGGCCAGCAGCGTCATCCGGGTCCGCGGGTCAGTGCCGTGGTGCTCCATCTCCTCGCGGTTCCAGCCGGCGCCGACGCCGAACTCGAAGCGGCCGCCGGAGAGACGGTCGACCGAGGCGACCGCTTTCGCGGTGGTGATCGGGTCGCGCTCGATGACGAGACAGATGCCTGTGCCGACCCGCAGCCGGGTGGTCGCGGCGGCAACGGCCATGCACGCCACGAAGGGGTCGTAGGTCCGCGCGTATTTCGGCGGCAGCTCGCCGCCGGCCGGCCAGGGCGAGCGCCGCGAGGCCGGGATGTGGGTGTGCTCGGCGAAGAACAGCGACTCGTAGCCGCGCTCCTCGACCAGGCGGCCGAGCTCGCCCGGCGGCATCGCCTCTGCGGTCGGGAAGTAACCGAGCCCGAACTTCATCGACTCAGGTTACGAAAATTACAAACGTCGCGTTTCGCTAAGAAAGGCCGGCTTCGGCCAGCCCGGATTCGATCCATGGCGTCAGGGTGCGAGCGAAGGTCGCGGTCAAGTGGCTTTTGTCGCGGTAGACGAGCGCGTCGCCGATCACCGCGCGGCACAGTTCGCCCGGGCAGATCTCGGCGGTGAGGTCGATCAGGTGGGCGCCGCCAGTCCCCTCGGCGGCCCGCTTGTCGAATTCGCGGTCCCATTCGCGCGGCTGCTTGAAGGCGCAGGCCTGCAGGTTCTGCAGGTCTTCGGATACACAGCTCGGCACATCGCTCGAGGAGGCCGGGGTGTCGCGGATCACGACCGTGCTCGGGCCGGCCGACTGGATCCGGCGCAGCGTCTTTTCGTAGCCCTCCTGCAGCGCATCGGCGTTCTCATCGCCGCTCAGTTCTTCGCCGTCTTCGCCGTAGGCGGTGTAGGCGGTATCGCCGCTCATCACCACCGTCACCGAGTCGTCGTGGCCACTCTCTTCGATCCGCTGAAGCGCCGATTCGCGCCAGGCATCGCACTGCGAGTACTCGCGGTCGGCGACCATGCTGCGGATCTGCACCTCGCCCGGCGTGCATTCGGCCTTGGTCAGGGAGATCAGCCGCCAGTGGCGCTCTTCGGCCAGGGCTTCGAGCGGCGGGAAGTACTGCATCGCGTGCGAGTCGCCGAAGAGGATCAGGGTGTGATCGCCCTCGGGGTCGCCGTAGAGGCAGCGGTTCGAGTTGGTCCCTTCGATCCCAACCAGGCAGCCGTCGTAGAAGGCCCGGGAGCGGTCGGCGCGGGCGCGCAGCGGATTCGGCCGCACTGCCGCGGCGGTTTGCTGCGGCTGCGGCTGTTCGGGCAGCGCCGCGGCGCCCATCACTTCGTTGGCCGCGGCGGTGTGGAAGGTCGGCTGCAGGTTCTTGACAAGGACGCCGCTGAAGACGGCGACCGCGGTGCAGGCGGCGCCGACCAGAATTGCCCGGTTGGGCAGCCGCGCCAACGAGCGGGCGCGGCGGACCGGGTCCTCGATCAGCCAGTGGCTGGCCGCCGAGGGGATCCAGGAGAGGGCGACGACGGCGAGCCCGGCGGCGACCGAGAGCGGGCCGAACAGCGCCGCGGCGAAGATCAGGAACGGCCAGTGCCAGAGGTACCAGGAGTAGGAGACGCGGCCGATGTGGCGGACCGGCGGCAGCGAGAGCAGCCAGGCCGGGGCGCCGACCCGCTGGGCGTAGAGCGAGGAGCCGGCGAGGATCAGCGCCGCGGTGCCGACGGTCGGAACCAGGGCGGCAACGCCGGGGAAGGGGGTCACCGCGTCGAAGGCAAAGGTGGCGTAGACGATCGCCGCCAGCCCCAGCCAGCCGATCGCGGCGGCAACGCCGCGCCGCAGCTTGACGACGCCGAGCAGCGCCAGCATCGCGCCCAGCGCCAGCTCCCAGGCGCGGCCGAAGGTCGAGAAGTAGGCGGCGGCCGGGGTCTGGTCGGTGAGGACGATGCCGGTCAGCAGCGAGGCGATGAAGATGGCGACGACGGTGAGGCCGAGGATCGGCCGCACCTTGCGGCCGCGCTTGCGGAACCACCAGGTGACGGCGAGCATCAGGCCCGGCCAGACGAGGTAGAACTGCTCCTCGATCGCCAGCGACCAGAGGTGGAGGACTGGGCTCGGTTCGAGCCCCTGGGCGAAGTAGTCGACCGACTGCGCGGCGAAGTGCCAGTTGGCGACGTATAGCCCCGAGCTGACGATGTCGCCTGAGATTTCGGTCGCCCGCAGCGGCGAGAGGATGACGATCGAGAGGATGCCGACGGTCGCCAGCAGCAGCGCCGAGAGCGGCAGCAACCGCTTGGCGCGGCGGGCGTAGAAGTTGCGCAGCGAGACCGTCCCCTGCCCCTCCATCTCCCCCAGCAGCAGGCGGGTGATGAGGAAGCCGGAGATGACGAAGAAGACGTCGACGCCGACGTAGCCGCCGGCCAGGAAGGGGACGCCGGCGTGGCAGAGGAGGACGGCGATGATCGCGATCGCGCGCATGCCCTCGACGTCGGGGCGGAAGCCACGGCTGCCGGCCTCGTCGTGGAGCGGCGCCTGGGCCGGCTTTGCGGCGCGCGCGGGCAGGCGCGCCCACGCCGGACGGCGGAAAATCTCCTTCAGGTGGACTCTGAGTTTCAGGCGCATTGTCGAGTTAAGCAGTCGACTTTAGGGTAGGGATTGGGCTTCGCCGGTCACCCCTACGTTACGGGTGGCGATTTGCGCGAGCCAGCGCATCGCCCCTTCGAGGATCCAAGGGCGCACCCGCTCAGTGGTGTGCCCCCCTGGAACTAACCAAAGATGGACGCGGCCAAACTTCGCCGCGTACGCTTCGTTCATCGCTGGCGGCACGACGTCGTCTTCACGGCCCTGAATCACCAGCACAGGCCGTTCCTCGGCGCGGTTGAGGGGCGAGAGCCGCAGCCGGGTCGCCGGCCCGGCGGCGATGTTTTCGTAGTAGTTCAAGCCGTAGCGGCCGAGCGGCCATTCCCAGGTGTCGAAGTCGGAAACCGGTGCCTTGGCAACCGCGGCGGCGACATCGCCCTCGCCGGCCAGGATCGCCGCCAGGGTGCCGCCGGCCGAAGCGCCGTAGACGAAGACCCGGTTGATCCCGACCTGCTGGCGGAGCTTGCGCGCCTCGAGCCGCGCCGCTGCGACCGCCCCGGGCAGGTCGTTGAGCGGGTAGTTGATGTAGTGCGGCACGAAGCCCGCCTCCAGTGCCCAGGGCCGGGTCAGCGGGCGAAAGAAGGGGTCGTGGAAGAGGAAAGAGCCGCCGTGGATCAGGATCAGCTGTGGTTTCGGGGCCGGCTTGCCGGGAGCGATTCCGGGGTCCCGGGTGGCGGCCATGGCCGAGGAGAAAGCGGCTGGGGCGAGCGCCGCGAGGGCGATCGCGGTTATGACGAGAAGTCGACCGATGCCTTTCAAACCCGCGAGACGGAGATCAGTAGCTCCCGCCCCTCGATTTTGGCGTCGGCGCCGCCCTCGCCATCGCCGATCGAGACCGCGGTCGCCAGCACCTCGCCGGCCAGATAGGCCTCGTGGTCGCGGGCCGCTGCGAGCAGCTCCGGGTCGCCGCCGAGCCCGAGCTCGATCCGGTCGGTGATCTCGAGCCCCGCCGCTTTGCGCGCGTTCTGGACCGCGTGGACGATCTCCCGCGCCAGACCCTCGCGGCGAAGCTCCTCGTCGAGCTCGAGCTGCAGGGCCACCGCGTGGCCGGCCTCCGACTCGACCTCGTAGCCCTCGAGCGGCTGCAGCGCCAGGCTGATCTCGTCCGGGCTCAACTGGTGGTCCTTGCCATCGATTGCGATCCCGACCGCTCCGCCCTCCGACATCACCGCAGCCACGTGGGCCGGGTCGAGCGCCGCCACCGCGGCCGCGACCTGCGGCATCTTCTTGCCGAAGCGCGGCCCCAACGCCCGGTAGTTCGGCTTCGCCTCGTAGCTGACGAGGGCGCTCTCGTCGGAGACGAAGTCGAGCTCCTTGACGTTGAGCTCGGCGGTGACCAGGTCGGTGCGAGCCTCGATCGCCGCCCGCTCGGCGTCGTTGGCGACGACCACCGCGCGGCGCAGCGGCTGGCGCACTTTCGCCTTCGCCTGGGCGCGGGCGGCGCGGCCGAGCTCGACCGTCAACCGCACCGCCGCCATCCCCTCCTCGAGCTCCGGGTCGCGCAGTTCCGGGACGACGGACGGATAGTCGCGCAGGTGGACCGAATCGGGCAGCTCGCCGAACTCGCCGGCCGCGCCTCCGGCCAGGTTGCGGTAGATCTCCTCGGCCAGGAACGGGGTGAACGGCGCCAGCAGCTCGGTGACGGTCAGCAGACATTTCCGCAAGGTTCTGAACGCCGCCGCGTCTCCCTCCCAGAAGCGGCGGCGTGAAAGACGGACGTACCAGTTCGACAGCTCCTCGACGTAGGCCGCGATCTCGCGCCCTGCCTGGGTGCAGTCAAACCGCTCGAGCCGCTCGGTGACGGTCTGAACCGTGGCTTGCAAGCGCGATAACGCCCAGCGATCGAGGTCGCCGAGCGCGGCCGGGTCGTCCTCGCCCTCGAAGTCGGCCAAGGTCAGGCCCTCGGCGTTGGCGTACAAGACCCAGAACGAGTAGGTGTTCCAAAGGGTGAGGAGGAACTGGCGGACCGACTCGCCGACCGTCTCGACCGAGAAGCGGTAGCCGGCCCAGGGCTCCTGAGCAGTCAGGTAGTACCAGCGGAAAGCGTCGGCGCCGTGGGCCTCGATCACCTCCCAGGGGTCGACGACGTTGCCGCGGCTCTTCGACATCTTCTGGCCCTCGGTGTCGAGGATCAGCCCGAGGCAGACGCAGTTGCGGAAGTCGCTCTGGCCGAACAGAAGGGTCGACTCGGCGAGCTGCGAGTAGAACCAGCCGCGAGTCTGGTCCTGGGCCTCGCAGATGTAGTCGGCTGGAAAGCGCCGTTCGAACTCCGCCTCGTTCTCGAACGGGTAGTGGAACTGCGCGAACGGCATCGCGCCGCTGTCGTACCAGGTGTCGATCACCGAGTCGACGCGCTTCATCTGACCCTCGCACTGCTCGCAGCGGAGGACGACGTCATCGATGTAGGGACGGTGGAGGTCGTCGGGGATCTCCCCGCTGTGGAGCCTCTCGCGCAAGTCGGCGACTGATCCGGCACAGAAGCGGCCCTCGCAGCCCTCGCTCGTGCACTCCCAGATCGGCAACGGCGTTCCCCAGTAGCGGTCGCGTGAGAGCGCCCAGTCGACGTTGTTCTCGAGCCATTTGCCGAAGCGGCCGTGCTTGACGTGCTCGGGGTGCCAGCCGATCGTCTCGTTGTTGGCAAGCAGCTCGTCGCGGTGGCGCGAGGTGGCGATGTACCAGCTCGACTTGGCGTAGTAAAGGAGCGGCGTCGAGCAGCGCCAGCAGTGCGGGTAGGAGTGCTCGTAGATCTCCTCGCGGAAGAGCCGGCCGCGGCGCTCGAGCTCGGCGATCAGGCCATCGGTGGTCGCCTGGTCTTTGACGAAGCGCCCCTCGAAGCCCTTGACCCGGCCGTCGAATTTGCCGTCGAGGCCGACCGGGTTGTAGAGGCTGCCGTGGTCGGTCGGCTCGAAGATTCCGTTGGCGGCGGCAACCTCGTAGTCGTCTTCGCCGAAAGCGGGGGCGATGTGGACCAGGCCGGTGCCGTCGTCGGTGGTGACGAACTCGCCGGCGAGGACCGGGAAGCCGCCGCGCTCACGATCGCTGAGTTCAAATACCGGCCCCTCGTAGGAGCGGCCGACCAGCTCGGCGCCCTCGAATTCGTCGAGCACCGTCGCCGTCTCGCCGAGCAGCGGCTCGACCCGCGCCTTGGCGAGGATCACCACCTCGTCGCCAACCTCGGCGCGGACGTAGGTGACGTTGGGGTTGACGGCAACCGCCTCGTTGCCGGGCAGGGTCCAGGGCGTCGTCGTCCAGACCAGCAGCGATTCGTCACCGTCGGCGCCGAGCAGCGGGAAGCGCACGTAGATCGAGCGGTCCTCGATGTCCTTGTAGCCCTGCGCCACCTCGTGCGAGGAGAGAGCGGTGCCGCAGCGCGGGCAGTAAGGCACGACCTTGTGGCCCTCGTAGAGGTCGTCCTGGTCCCAGAGTCTGCGCAGCGACCACCAGACTGACTCGATGTAGTCGTTCTCGAGGGTGACGTAGGGATGCTCCATGTCGACCCAGAAGCCGATCCGCTCGGTCAGCCGTTCCCACTCCTCGACGTATTTGAAGACCGATTCGCGGCAGCGCTGGTTGAACTCGGCGATCCCGAACTCCTCGACCTCCTGCTTCGAGGTGATCCCCAGCTGCTGTTCGACCTCGAGCTCGACCGGCAGCCCGTGGCAGTCCCAGCCCGCCTTGCGAGGGACGAACTTGCCGCGCATCGCTTGGAAGCGCGGGTAGACGTCCTTGAAGACGCGGGCGAGGACGTGGTGGGCGCCGGGGCGGCCGTTGGCGGTCGGCGGGCCCTCGTAGAAGCTCCAGACCGGGGCGTCCTCGCGCTGAGCGAGCTGGCGGCCGAAGACGTCGGTCTCCCGCCAGCGCTCGAGGACACGCTCCTCGAGGGCGGGAAATGACTGTTTCGGGTCTACTGGGTCGAATCCGGGCACGAACACCGGATTCTAGGGTCGCGCCCTCCTCACCAGACGAGGACGAAGTCCGCGTGGTCGCCGGGGTTCACGTAGACCGGCAGCTGCAGGCCCGGCTCCATGCGGCGGGCCGCGAAGACCGACATGATCTCGCGGCGGCTGACGCTGGCAGCGTCGGTGACGCCGGGGGCGTCGAGTCGGAGCTTCAGCTTCATCACCGGCATCTCGTTGACGGTCGCGTGGCTGCCGGCCTCGAGCACCGTCGCGGTGCCGCGGATCCCGTTCTGGAAGACCCAGTCCTGGTGCGCCGCCTTGGCCTGCTGGCGGCGAGCGAAGAGGGCGAGGCCGGCGGCGACCAGAAACCAGATGATTCCGATCATCGCCAGGATCCAGGCGACCTGGCCGGGGACGCCGATCGCAAACGGGGCGATCGCCAGCGCCAACCCGAAGAGGGCGAAGAAGGCGATCAGGCCGATCCCGGTGCGGTTCAGCTGCATCGCTAGCGCTCGCTCTCCGCGCACTCGGCAGCGACGCGCGCGGCGACGTGGGCGGTGGCCTCGCCGAGCGCCGCCAGGCCGGCGGCGTCGGCGTCCTTGCCCTCGACCGAGCCGAGCAGGGCGCCGTAGGCGAGCTCGAAGGAGAAGTCAGCCGGCGGCTCCGAGGCGAGCCAGTCGACGAAGGCCGGCGAGAACAGCTGGCGCAGCCAGTTCGGGTCCTGGAAGGGGCTGGTGCTGACCTTGTAGCGCTCGTTCAGGACGATGCTCTCCGTCCACAGCTTCGACTCGCGGGCCTCGAAGCCGTAGAACTCGTCGTCGCGGGTGCGGCGGCCTTTGCGGATGCAGAAGACGCGCGGGGCGAAGGCGGTCGAGGCGGGAACCGAGGCGAGGGCGACGTCGAAGTGGAAGGTCGCGTTCCGGGTGTAGGCGAGGTGGCCGAGGACAACCTCGGTCTCGCCGAAGGTCCCGCGCAGCGCCGGTGAGAGCCCGCCGTTGCCGGACTCGACCAGGAGCGGCGTCAGCGGTCCGGCGGCGGTGGCGCCGAGTGGCTGCAGCCCGCGCTCCCCGGCGAGGCTGCCGTAGGCGGACTCGATCCCAGACACGGCGCCACCCTACCTGCGCAGTTGTCCCCGCATACCGGGGACAACTGCAACCGGTGGGGCGGTACTCGCGAGTTCCGCCCCAGGTCGAATCCCTATAGGCTTTCCCCGTGCCCGCCTTCGATCCCAACGGCAAGGTCGCGCTGGTGACCGGCGCGGCGCGCGGAATCGGCTTCGAGACCGCCCGCCAGTTGCACTTTCGCGGCGCCTCGGTCGCCGTCCTCGACCTCGACGCCGAGCAGGCGAGCGAGGCGGCGGAGCGGATCGGGCCGCGAGCGATCGGCCTCGCCGCCGACGTCACCGACGCCGGGGCGATGATGGCGACCGTCGCCGAGGTGGTCGAGCGGCTCGGCGGCCTCGACCTGGCGATCGCCAACGCCGGCATCGCCCAGAAGAACTTCGCCACCACGCGCGGCATCTCCGGCGAGGAATGGGAACGCGTCTTCGAGGTCGACATGCTCGGCGTCTGGCGCACCGCCCGCGCCGCCCTGCCCGAGATCGTCGCCCGCCGCGGCCACCTCGTCCTCGTCTCCTCGGCCTACGCCTTCATGAACGGGTTCGGCAACAGCCCCTACGCGGCGGCGAAGGCGGGGGTCGAGAGCCTCGGCCGCGCCCTCCGGGTCGAGCTCGCCCCGCACGGCGCCAGCGCCTCGGTCGCCTACTTCGGCTGGGTCGACACGAGGATGGTCCAGGACGCCTTCGCCCAGCCGGAAGGCGACCGCATCCGCGACCTCAGCCCGGAGTGGCTGATGAAACGGATCAGTCCCGACGAGGCGGCTGCGGGCGTCGTCCGCGGCATCGAAGAGCGCGCACCGCGCATCTTTGCTCCCAAGTGGTGGCGCTACGTCTCCGCCTTCCGCGGCCTGATCAACCCGCTGCTCGACAAGCGGATGGAGCGGGAAGAGAAATTCCACTCGCTGGTCCGCGACCTCGACGCGAAAAGCGTCGACGCGAGCGAGCCGATCAACCGCTAAGGGGAGAGACAGCGGTGGTGGCGCCCTTGGGTTTGGGTGTCGCCTGTCTACGACCTGGAAGTCCCCGAGTTCGCCTGCCTGAAAGCTTGGCCGCCGCGGGATCTCCGCCGCAGAAGCTCGGGAGGTCCGGTGGAACGACCACAAAGTGCGAGCCGATCCACGTGCGCCTGCCGGGACGGACCGCCAGTTCATGTACGGCGAAACGAATGGTGGCCGGCGGCTGACCTTGGTGATTGAACCGACCTTCGATCCGACCACTTGGCTCGTTATCAGCGGTTGGGACTCGTGAGGAGGCTACGATGAGCAATGTGACGGATAAGCAACAGAGGGTCGACATTTGGACGGATCCCGATCCTCAGCCCGAGGACGTCAGGGCGTGGTTCGCCGATCCCAAGAACGAGTGGGTCGAGGTGCAGGTCCCGGCGAATTCCGGTTTGACTTTTTTCATCCCCGACGGAATGTCCATGGAGGAGTGGAAGCGGCAGCAAGCCGCGGCACACGCTCGCGGCGAAAAGCTCCCCGAGGAGATCGCCGAGGAAGAAGAGCTGACTGCCCGCCGAGCCGCTGAAGAAAAGGACTGGACCCCCGAGCAGAAAGCCGCGCGCAAAGCCGAACTACTAGCCGCGCGTGAGGCGCTCGAGAAGCTGCACCACTGATTCGTAGCGCTCGCCAGTGGCGCGCTCGAGGGCGATCTCGCAGGTGCGGTTGCTGCTCAGGTGGGCGTCGAAGGGGCGGCCGCGGGCGGCGGCGGCTTGGGCCAGCTCCGTCGCGGCGGGGGCGGTGGCGGCGGCGGTCAGCTCGGGATGGGAGATGCCGCGGTCGCCGGCGAAGCCGCAGCAGGTCGCCGTGGGCGGAACGTAGACGTCGTCGGCGAGGGCGGCGGCGAGAGCGGCGAGCTTCGGCGCGAGGCCGAGGCGGCGGGTGGCACAGGTCGGGTGGACAGCGGCGGTGCCGAGGCGCTCGGCGATCGTCAGTGAAGGCAGCAGGCGGTCGTGGGCCCAGGCGACCGAGTCGAGCAGCTCGAGCTTGGCGAGGCGCTCGGAGTTCGCCTCGCTGAGGACCCCCTCGTCCGGCTCGGCGATCGCGGCGGTGCAGGAGGCGGCGTCGACGACGACCGGCAGGGTGCCCTCCCCGCTCCAGCGCCAGAGCAGCTCGACCATCTCGTTGGCCTTCTCGCGGTGGGCGGTGGCGAAGCCTTTCGAGCCAAAGGGCAGGCCGCAGCAGGTGCCGCCGACGTCGCCGGGGATCCAGACCGGGAAGCCCGCACGGGCCGAGACCGCGACCAGCGCCGCGGCCGGTGAGCCGGCGAAGATCCGGTTGGTGCAGGAGGGGAAGTAGACGGCGGTGGCGCCGTCGCGCTCGGTCGCCGGCAGCTTCGGCGTCCCCGCCCCGGGCAGCGCCGCGCCGCGCCGGGTCCACCGCGCCAGCGGCCCGCCGACCCGCAGGCCCGCCCGCGAAGCCGCCTCCACCCCGCCCCAGTTCCGCGCCGCCGTCGCGGCGCGACGTTCAGCGCCCGGCGAGTGCTGCTGCGTCCGCAGTTCTTTGACCAGCTTGCCGGTGTCGATCCCGAGCGGGCAGACCAGCTGGCAGGAGCCGTCGGCGGCGCAGGTCTCGAGCACCTCGTACTCGGCTTCCGCTTCGAGGGCCCGGCGCAGGGGTGAGCCCTCTGCCTGGCGGGCGATCTCGCGGCGCAGCACGATCCGCTGCCTCGGCGTCGTCGTCAGGTCGCGGCTCGGGCAGACCGGCTCGCAGAAGCCGCACTCAACGCAGGTCGTCGCCGAGGGCTCGATCTCCGGCGTCGTTTTCAGGTTGCGCAGGTGGGCGCCAGGGTCGCGGTTGAGAACGACACCCGGCCCCAACACGCCGTCGGGATCGGCCAGTTCCTTCACCAGCCACATCAGCGCCGTCGCCTTCACCCCCCACTCGCGCTCGACGTAGGGCGCCATGTTGACCCCGGTCCCGTGCTCGGCCTTGAGCGAGCCGTCGTAGCGGTCGACGATCAGCTCGACCAGGCCGGTCATGAACGACTCGTAGCGCTGCAGGTCCTCCGGCTTGGCGAAGTCCGGGGTCAGCATGAAGTGCAGGTTCCCGGCCGAGGCGTGGCCGGCGAACCTGGGCAAGAAGCCGTGCTCGGCGAGCAGCGCCTGCAGCTCGGGCCCCACCTCGCCGACCCGGTCCGGCGGCACGCAGACGTCCTCGATGATCAGCGCCGCGCCCGGCGGCCGCAGTCGCCCGAACAGCCCGTGCAGCCCCTCGCGCACCCGCCAGGCGAGCTCGATCTCCTCCGGGTCGTGGCTGAAATCGATCGGGCGGATCGTTTCGTGGGAGCCGAGCAGCTCGAGCGCGCGAGCCACCTGGGCGTCGAGCGCGGCGTCGTCGTCGGCGCCGAACTCGACCAGCAGCGCCGCCGACTCGAGCGGCAGCTGCTTCCACTCCTGCGGCGTGCCGCGCATCTTCCAGGCGGCGGTGATCAGGTTCGGGGCGATCATCAGCTCGACCGCGCGCGCCCCCAGCCCGACCAGGTCCTGGACCGGCGCGACCGCGGCGTCGAGGGTCGGGAAGTGGATCCAGGCGGTCGTCGTCCGTGCCGGCACCGGCACCGTCTCGAAGACGACCTCGGAGATGAAGGCGAGCGTCCCCTCGGAGCCGATCAAGAGGCGGCGGAAGATCTCCAACGGCTGGTCGGCGTCGAGGAAGGCGCAGAGCCGGTAGCCGGTGGTGTTCTTGATCGCAAACTTGCGGCGGATCCGGGCACAGAGCTGCTCGTCGGCGCGGATCTCGTCGCGGATCGCGGCGAGACCGGCGGCGAGCTCGGGCTCAAGCGCAGCGAAGCGCTCGGCGGCGCCCGGCTCGGCGCTGTCGATCCGCGTCCCAGAGGGTAGGGCGAAGGTCAGGGAGCGCACGGTCGAGTAGGAGTCCTGGGTGATGCCGCAGCGCATCCCGCCCGAGTTGTTGGCGACGACGCCGCCGACGGTGGCAATGTCGGTGCTCGCCGGGTCGGGGCCGAGCCGGCGGCCGTACGGCGCGAGGACGCGGTTGGCGTGGCCGAGGATCGTGCCGGGCCGGACCCTCGCCAGAGCCCCGTCGGCCTCGACCGCGACGCCGCGGAAGTGGCGGCGGACGTCGAGCAGGATGCCATCGGTCTGGGCCTGGCCACTGAGGCTGGTGCCACCGCCGCGGAAGACCACCGGGATCCCGTGCTGGCGACCGTAGGAGAGGACGCGGGCGACGTCGCCGGCGTCGTGGGCCATCACCACCGCCCGCGGCAGCAGCCGGTAGGGGCTGGCGTCGGAGGCGTAGCGGACGATGTCGCTGGGCCGGGAGAGAATCCTGCTCGGGCCGAGTAGCGCCTCGAGGTCGCCGCGCAGCGGCTCGGCCACCCCGGCGGCGAGCGAGTCGGGGGCGCGGTCGGGGGCCGGCACCGTCGCCACCTCCATCAGCCGCAACCCACTCGCCGAAGCACGCCTAGAACAGTGACATGCCCGGCGCCACCGGGACTTCGACCAGCTCCGGCGCCGAGCTGGCGAGCGCCGACTGCAGGGCGTCGCTGACCCCGTCGCGATCGACGACGCGGTGGGCGTAGACGCCGTAGCCCTCGGCGACTGCAGCGACGTCGAGCTTCGGCAGGTCGAGCCCCGGCGCGCCCTCGACTCCCTCGACCTCGGCAAACCACTTGAGGATCGCGTACTCCTCGTTCTGGAGGACAAGGAAGGTGACCGGCGCCTGGTAGGCGATGGCGCTCCAGAAGGCGGTGATCCCGTACTGGGCCGAGCCCTCGCCGAGCACGCAGACGACCGGCCGGTCGGGCTGGGCGAGCTGCACCCCGACCGACGCCGGCAGCCCGAAGCCGAGGCCACCGCCGGCGCTGAAGTAGTAGGAGCCCGGGCGCGAGAGGCGCAGCTGGTTGCGCAGCGCGAGGGTGCTGGAGGGCGACTCGAGGACGACGATCGCGTCCTCGGGCAGGACCTCGGCGAGGGCGGTGTGGACGGTCGAGGCATTGATCGGGTCGGTCTGCGGGAGCTCGGTCGGGCCCGGATTCGGCTCGGGTGCCGGCCTGCTCGACCCTGGCACCGCGGCCAGCAGCGCCGCCAGGGTGAGGCCGACGTCGGCGACGATCGCCTCGCCCATCGGCGCCCGCACCGCCTCGTCGGGATCGCTGGTGATCGCCACCAGCTCGGCGCCCTCGGGCAGCAGTGGCCCGGGGATGTGCGGGTAGTAGGGGAAGACCGAGCTGCCGGCGACGAGGATCAGATCGTGGCCCTCGAGCGTCTGCGCCACCGGCCCGATCGCGGGCGGCAGGACGCCGCGGAAGTTGGGGTGGTTCTCAGGGAAGCCGAGGCGAACGCCACCGGTCGCCGGCGAGGCCCAGACCGGCAGGCGCTGGCGCTCGGCGAGGGCGACGGCGGAGTCCCAGCCGCCGGAGGTGTCGATGTCGGGGCCGGCGACGAGGACCGGGTTGGTCGCGGCGTCGAGGCGGGCGGCCAGGGCCGCGACGACCTCGGGGTCGGCGACGGCGCGGCCCGTGACCTGGCGGGCGATCGCGGCGCGGGCGTCGGCCGCGTCGACCTCCGCGTCCCAGTCGTCCATTGGCAGCGAGACGAAGACCGGCCCGCGCGGCGCCAGGCCGGCGAGGTGGGCGCCGTGGGCGAGCGCCAGCGGCACGTCCTCGGCCCGCGGCGGCTCGTAGGACCACTTGACCAGGGGATGCGGCATCCGCGTCGCGTCGCGGTTGGTGAGGTTGGCCTGCAGGGTGATCTGCGCCCGCGCCTGCTGGCCGGCGGTAATCAGCAGTGGCGAGTGGTTGGCCTGGGCGTTGAAGATCGCTCCCATCGCGTTGCCGACCCCCGGCGCGGTGTGGAGGTTGGCGACGGTGGTGCGGCCCGAGGCCTGGGCGAAGCCGTCGGCCATCCCGACCACGACCGCCTCCTGCAGGCCGAGCACGTAACGAAAATCCGACGGAAAGTCACGAAGCATCGGCAGCTCGGTGGAGCCGGGGTTGCCGAACACGGTCGTCATCCCCCGCTTCCTGAACAGCTCGAAAGTCGCCTCCCGGACCGTCGGCATCCGACGAACCCTATCCGGGCAGCCAGGAAATCGCCTGAGCGGCGAGCGGCGGCGGAGATGGGCGCGACTTTGCAGGGCATCCGGGGCACTCAAGGGCCGCATACGGTCCGATCCGATGGCTGAGGAATGGGACAACGGTTCTCGGTCGTCGCGCTCGCGCTCGCTTCTGTAGCGCCTCTCCTGCTCTGCCTCGGCGTGGCCAAAGCCGGCGCCGCGGCGCCGGCCAGCCTGGCACCGCCGAGCGCGCCGCCGGCGGTGACCCGGATCGTCAAGGCGCCCGGCCAGCTGGTCCCGATCCCGGCCTCGATCCCGCACGAAGCCGGCGACATGGTCGACAGCCGCATCGTTCCCGACCTGCGCTGGATCGCCCAGCGCTACCCGATCTACGTCACCGACGGCTACTCGGGGCCGCTGCCGAACGGCGAGCACGTCGGCTGCGACGAATGCCACGTCGGCGGCTCCGACCACTACCTCGGCCTCGCCGTCGATCTCGTCCCCGCGGAACCGAGCTCGACCTGCGACTCGCATTGGGCGGCGATCACCTCCCTGGCGCTCTGGGCCGAGCCGGTCCAAAACGAGCCGGTGCCGCCGTTCCGCTGGGTGGGCTACGAAGGCGATACCGGCCACGGCTGCGGCAACCACCTGCATCTCTCCTGGAACCACGCCCAGGCGGAACGCTTCACCCTCGCCGAATGGGTCGAAGTCTTCCCGGTCGGGCCACTGCTGGAAACCGCACGCGGCAAGCGCAAAGCGCCGAAGAAGCCCGCCGGGCCGGCCGGCGGCGTCAACCAGCAGACGACCGGCGGCGTCTCCTCGCACGGCGGCGGGTCCGAACGCGGCGGCGGCTTCTACGACTGAACGCGCCCCCGCCCGTGGATGGTTGTCTTTTCTTCGGGATAGCCGAAGCAAGGACAACCACACTCCCCGAAGCCGAAGAAAGGACAACCACGCCTAGGATGGGCGGCCGATGCGCCTCGCCCGCACCAGCCTTGGCCTTTTCGCCCTCCTGGCGGCGCTCGCCGCGCTCGCGGCTGGCTGCGGCGGCGGCACCGATGAGACGACGCCGGTCGCCTGCTTCGAAGGCGCAAGTGCCTACGAAAAGGCGCTCGCCGACGCGCCCGGCGCGGTCGAGGTCGGCGACGAAACCCTGATCAGCGAATGCCTCGCGCGCAACCAGGATGGTGGCGAGCTGGCCCAGGTCGGCGAAGCATTGGTTGAAGCCGCGACCCGGATCGACGCCGAAGCGCGCGAGGACCCGGGCGGCCAGGCCAACCTCGCGCTCGGCTACCTGATCGGCGCCGCCCTGCGCGGCAGCGAGGAGACCGAAGGCATCCACTCCGACCTGCTGCGAAGGCTCGAGGTCGCGGCGCAGTTCGCGCCCGGCAAGCAGCCGCTGCCGCCCGAGTTCCGCGCGACCTACCAGCGCGGCTTCGACGCCGGCCACGAAAACGGTTAGGCTGCCGCCGACTCACGGCGTGGGGAACTCCGGTGTGAATCCGGGGCTGACGCGCAGCGGTATGGGTGACGACTGACCAGTAGTCCCACTGGACCGAGTAGCGGTCCGGGAAGGGTGGTCAGGAGGACGATCCCGAGCCCGAATATCCGGCCGCGAGTCGCAAGGAGGTTTCGCCTCGCGACTAGGCGGCCGGCCCACTCGCCACCCGCGCGTGCGTCGCCGCCCCTGAACAAGGAGACGGCGATGAAGACGCCAAGCACGAAGTTCCTTCGGCCCCTGGGTGGGCTGCGGGCCCTGTTCCTCACCCTGGCCGTTGCCGCGGCTGCTTCACCGGCGACCGCGGCTGCCTACGTGTCCCCCGCCCAGGCCCAGCACGCCGCCGAGCGCGGCGCTTCCTGGTTCGAGTCGACCCAGGAACAAAGCGGCGCCCTGACGGCCGACTGGGGCATGACCGCGCTGGCCGCAACCGGGGTCAACGCGGCCGACGTCCGCACCTCGCTCATCGACCCGAGCGCGCAGGACTATTACCTCGGCGAATGGCAGGCGAGCGGCCCGGGCGGCGCCGCGACCGATGCCGAGCGCGGCATCCTCGCCGGCGTCGCCGGCGGCATCCAACCCTCGCGCCTCGCGGCAACGACCGAAAGCGAAAAGAGCAACCTGGTCGCCCGCGTCGCCGAACTGTTCGACGGCACCCAGATCGGCTCCACCGGCCTGCTCAACGACGACGTCTTCGGCGTCCTCGCCCTGCACCAGGTCGGCGCCCCGCAACCGCTGCTGCAGCGCCTCGCCGACTACCTACGGACGACCCAGTTGGCCGACGGCGGCTGGAGCTGGAGCGCCTCGCCGAGCGCTCCCTCGGACGTCGATATGACCGGCGCCGCGGTCGCCGCTTTCTGCGCGGCCGGTGTTGCGACCAGCGACCCCGACCTACAGCAGGCCCTGGCGCTGCTGCACTCGCTGCAGGACCCGGCGACCGGTGGTTTCGTCGCGCCGCCGCCGTTCGGAGTTGGGGTCAACGCCGACACCACCGCCTGGGTGACGAGCGGCCTGATCCAGTGCGGGATCGACCCGCAGGCGCCCGAATGGACGACCGCCGCGGGCAAGACCCCACTCGACTACCTGGTCTCGCTGCAGCGGCCCGACGGCCACTTCGACTGGACCTCCGAATTCGCCGGCGGTGCCTTCGAGACCTATGGCGCAGTGCGGCCGCTGGCCGGAGTCGCCTTCTCGTCCGCCGCCCCCGCCCGGCTCGACGGGACCAGCCCAGCGGTGCGCCCGGCGGCCACGGTTGCGACCGGGACGACGGTGCCGGTGACCCTGGTGGTCGACCACGGGCCGGCCAATAGCGACGTGCGGATGTGCCGGGTCGATCTGCCCGAGGGGTCCGGCCTCGACGCCCTCTTGGCGGCGGCCGAGGCGTCCTCAACCCCGGCCGCTTGCGTCAGCGGCTTCGAGACGCAGGCGGCCGAAGGCGGCACCGCGATCGCCTCGCTCGACGGCGTCGGCGCCAACTCCGATTACCAGTGGAGGGTGCGGGTCGACGGCGGCGCGGCGAGCGTCGCCAGCGGCGAGCCGATCGGCTTCGGCGACCTCGTCTTCCTCCAGTACGGCGCCGTCGTCGCCAATCCCGGGCCGGCACCGCAGGTCGAGGTGCCACCACTGGGCACGCCGGCACCGGCGGCGGACTCGCCGAACGACGCTGGGACCACGCCGACCGCGGTCAGCAGCCGCGTCTCGATCGCCGGCCCGGCGCGCTGGAAGGGCGGCGCCCTCGCCGTCGTCCTCGGTTGTCCCCGCGGGGTCGGCGCAGGCGGCTGTAGCGGCCTCTTGACCGCGCGCTTCCGCTCGCATCCCGGCGGCAAACTCCGGCTCGGCGGCTCGACCGCCTATCGGATCGCCGCCGGGACGCAGGCGTCGGTCGAGCTGAGCGCCAACCGAGCGCTGCGGCAGCGACTCGCCGCCAGCGGCCGCGTCGGGCTGCGGCTGTTGGCGGTCACCCGCGGCGAGACCGGTGAAGCCTGGGTCACCCAGGCAAGAAGGTTCGTGCACGGATGAGCCGCCGCGCGCTCGCAATCCTCGCGGCGCTGCTCGTCGCCACGGTCGCTTTCGCGGCCGCGGCGGCGGGCGCCCGCGGCGCCCTGGTCGAGGTCCGCGTCGACACCTCGACCGGTGCGGTCATCTTCGACGGCACGGTCGAGACCGCGCCGCACCAAGTCGATGGCGGCGACGCCAGCGGTGCCCACCCCTGCGACGGCGGCGGCGCCGCTCCACTGCCGACCGCGACGGGAGCGCTCGACGACGCGCTGCGCGGCGCCGGCATCACCTGGCACGGCGGCTGGGACCCAAGCTTCCGCGACTTCTTCATCGACCGAATCGGCCCCTACGCCTCGGCGCCGCCCGACCAGTACTGGTCGCTCTCGGTGGACGGCCGCTTCTCCTCCGGCGGCTGCCTGGCGACGCTCGCCGAGGGCGCCGTCGTCCACTTTCAATACGGATCGCTATTCGGCGAACCGGGGACGCCGGCCCCGGGACCCGGGTCGCCTACCTCGGGAACCCCCGGAGCCGGCACTGGCAGTGGGAGTGGAAGCAGTACCGCACCCGCACTCGCCACTCATGCCCAGGTCCGCGGCATCGCCGCCGGCGCTGCCAGCTTTCTGCGGCGCCATCGCGGCGGCGCCGGTGCGGACTGGGGACGGCTGGCGCTGGCGCTGCGCCGCGGGCGCGGCCTCGAAGCCGCCGCGGCGGCGCTGCTCGGCGAGCGGCTCGAGCAGCAGCGCAACGACGGCGCCATCGGCGGCGACGTCAACGCGACCGCGACCGCGGTGCTCGCGCTCGGCGGCTCGCAACCGCGCCGCGCCCGCGCCGCGGCCGGCTGGCTCGCCGGCGTCCAGCAGCCCGAGGGCGGCTTCGGCTTTCGCCCTGGTCTCGGCGGCGCCGACGTCGACACCACCGCGCTCGCCTGCTGGGCACTCGCCCGGGCGCAGCGCGGCGTTGCCGCCCATCACGCCGCCGCCTTCGTCGCCGCCGCCCAGAACCAGGACGGTGGCTTCCCCTCTCTCCCGGGCGGCGAATCGAACGCCCAGAGCACCGGCCTGGCGCTGGTCGCACTGCGCGTCGCCGGGTCAGGCCCGCGCCTCGCCTCCTCAAGCGGCGGCGCGACGCCGCTCGACTACCTCGCCTCGCTCGCCCGCCCCGACGGCTCGCTCGAATACGCCCCAGGCTCCCACCCCACTCCCGTCTGGACCACCGCCCAGGCCCTGCTCGGCCTCAGCTCCCGCGACCGGCTTGGGGCGCATTTCTCTCGCATACCGAGAGAAAGGCGACCCACCCGGGCCGGTTAGCGGGTCGCCTCGAGCACGGCGCGGGCCGCGTGCGCCAGCTTCACGGTCGCTTTGCGCAGCTCGGCCGGCTCCTCGATCGGCTCGTCGTACTCCACGCGCACCGGGACCCCACCCGCGTCGGTGGTCACCAGCAGGTCGAGGCCGGTGCGGTCGGCGTCGAGGCAGCGGGCAGCCGTTGCCTCCGGCTCGCCGCCGAGGGCCTGCGCCATCTCCAGCAAGGCGTCGGCGTGATCCTCGTTGAGGTGGGCGATCGCGCCCTCGGCGCCGCGGCTGACCGGATCGTCGTGCTTCATCGCCGCGCCAGTATACGCTTCTATTAGGGTCACCTAATTCCGACCGAGGAATACCCTCCCTGGCCCCGATCAATGGAGGCAGCAACCGTATGGAGGCCGCGAGCGTGACCGAGCAGCTCTGGGGTGGCGAGACCACCAAAGCCGTCGACAACTTCCCCGTATCCGGCGAGCGCGTGCCGGTCTCGGTCGTGCGCTGGCTCGGCCGGATCAAGGGCGCCGCTGCCGAGGTCAACGGCGAGCTCGGCAATCTCGACAGCGAGCTGGCGGAGCGGATCGCCGCCGCCGGCAAGGCGGTCGGCGCCGGAGAGCACGACGGTCAGTTCCCGGTCGACGTCTTCCAGACCGGCTCCGGCACCTCCTCGAACATGAATGCCAACGAGGTGATCGCCAACCTCGCCGGCGACGGAGCGCACCCCAACGATCACGTCAACATGGGCCAGTCCTCGAACGACGTCTTCCCCAGCGCGGTTCACCTGGCGGCGCTCGACGAGGTGACCCACGACCTGCTGCCGGCGATGGGGGCGCTGGAGGGGGCGCTGGAAGAGAAGGCGAAGCGATTCGCTGACGTGGTCAAGGCCGGGCGGACCCACTTGATGGACGCGGTCCCGGTCACCCTCGGGCAGGAGTTCGGCGGCTACGCCGCGCAGGTGCGGCTCGGGGTCCAGCGGATCGAAGGCACGCTGCGGCGGGTCGGCCAGATCCCGCTCGGCGGCACCGCCACCGGCACCGGGCTCAACACCCATCCCGAGTTCGCCGCCCGGGTGCGCGAGAAGCTCGGCGCCGAGACCGGCCTGGCGATCTCCGCCCCGCTCGACGCCTTCGAGGCGCAGGGCAACCGCGACTCCCTCGTCGAGCTCTCCGGGGCGCTCAAGGTCTACGCGGTCTCGCTCAACAAGATTGCCAACGACCTGGCGCTGATGGGCTCTGGCCCCCGCGCCGGACTCGCCGAGCTGCGACTGCCGGAGCTGCAGAAGGGCTCCTCGATCATGCCCGGCAAGGTCAACCCGGTGATCCCCGAGGTGGTGATCCAGGTCGCCGCCCAGGTGATCGGCAACGACACCGCGATCACGATCGGCGGCATGCAGGGCCAGTTCGAGCTCAACGTGCGGATCCCGCTGATCGCCCGCAACCTGCTCGGCACGATCAAGCTGCTCGCCTCCGCCTCGCGCCTGCTTGACGAGAAATGCGTCCGTGGCCTCGAGGCGAACGAAGAGATGACCGAGCGCCACGCCGAGGCGACGCTCGCCACCGCGACCGCGCTCAACCCCCACATCGGCTACGACCGCGCCGCCGACATCGTCAAGGAGGCAGCGACCTCCGGCCGCTCCCTGCGCGAGGTCGCGCTCGAGCAGGGGGTCTCGGTCGAGACCCTCGACGAGGCGCTCGACCACCGCCGCATGGCCCGCCCGCACGAGTAGGTCCAGCGACGAGGTTGCCGTTCGCCGCCTATGTGACGGGTAACGGCAACCCCACCGGAGCGCTACCGGAGCTACCTCACCGGAGCGCTCAGCCCTGCAGGGTTACGAAGCGCTCCTCGGTTAGCTCGTAGACGGCGAAGGCGGGGCCCTCGCGGGTGTTGCCGGAGTCCTTGATGCCGCCGTAGGGCTGCTGGTCGGCGCGGAAGGTCGGCACCTCGTTGATCAGGACGCCGCCGAACTCGAGCGTCTGCCCGGCCAAGAGGCCCTTGCCGATGTCGCCGGTGAAGACGCCGGCCTGGAGGCCGAACTTGGAGTCGTTCGCCATCTCCAGGGCCTGCTCGAAGTCCGAGAAGGTGTCGACGGTCGCCACCGGGCCGAAGATCTCCTCGCACCAGACCTTGGCCTCTTTCGGCGGTGCCTCGAGCAGGGTCGGGGCCAGGCAGCGGCCGTCGTCGACCAGCTCGCCGCCGGTCAGCAGCTTGGCGCCGGCGGCGACCGCCTCGTCGATCCACTCCTTCACCCGGTCGCGGTCGCCGGGGGTGATCAGCGGGCCGACGTCGGAGTCCTCGTCGAGCGGGTCGCCGACGGTGAGCGCCTCGGTGTTGGCGACGAGGCGCGCCTTGAACTGCTCGGCAACGTCCTCGTGGACGAGGATCCGCTGGATCGAGATGCAGCTCTGGCCGGCGTGGCTGAAGGCGTGCAGTTTGGCTTTGTCGGCGGCCGTCTCCCAGTCGCCGGAGGCGTCGACGATCAGCGGCGCGTTGGAGCCGAGCTCGAGGCTGACCTTCTTGTGCGGGACCTTGGAGCGGATGCCCCAGCCGACCGGGGCCGAGCCGGTGAAGGTGATCGCCCGGGTCAGCGGATGCTCGACGATCGCGTTGCCGACCTTCGAGCCGGGGCCCGGGATGACCGAGAGCCAGCGGTCCGGCAGCCCCGCCTCCTGCAGGATCGCCGCCAGCTTCAGGGCCGAGATCGGCGTCTGGCCGGCCGGCTTGAGGACGACCGCGTTGCCGGCGGCAATCGCCGGCCCGAGCTTGTGGGCGACGAGGTTGAGGGGAAAGTTGAAGGGACTGATCGCGCCGACCACGCCGTAGGGCACGCGCAGCATCACGCCGAGCTTGCCGGCGCCCGCAGCCGAGGCGTCCATCGGCACCGTGCCACCGGTCAGCTTGCGCGCCTCGACCGAGCTGAAGGTCAGCGTCTCGGCGCAGCGCGCCGCCTCGACCCGCGCCGTCTTCAGCGGCTTGCCGGCCTCGGCGGCGATCGTCAGTGCCAGCTCCTCCTGTCGCTCGACGACGATCGCCGCGGCGCGGTCGAGCACCGCCGCCCGCTCGTACTGGGGGAAGTCGCCCTCCGAGAAGGCGTCGTGCGCGGCCTCGACCGCCTGCTCAACGAGCGCCGCGTCGCCCTGCGCGACCCGGCCGACGACGGTCTGGTCGTAGGGGCTCTTGACCTCGGCCCACTCGCCGGTATCTCGCCACTCGCCGGCGAACAGCAGCTTGTGGTCAGTTACCTGGACGGTCTGGGTGGCCATTGCTTCCTCCTGGGCGCAGTCAAGAAAGGGGTGTACAACCAGAGTAGACACCCGCGCATGCAGGCCGCTACTCCGTTCCGTTGAATCTGTTGCCGCAGTGGTGCCTTTGCGTAGAGCGACGATCCGAGCGGTGACGGCGACGGCCCTGGCAAGCGCGGCGCTCGCCTGGGCGGCGGCGAGCGCCAACGCGGCCGTCAACTGGATCGTGCACGGGCGCGGCTTCGGTCACGGGGTCGGGATGAGCGCCTACGGCGCCTACGGCTACGCGCTGCAGGGGGCCGGCTACAAGGCAATCCTCGGCCACTACTACCCCGGCACCTCACTGGGGACCCTGGAAGGTCCGCGGGTCGTCCGCGTCCTGCTCGGCACCGCACCGGGGGATGTCGGCTTCAGCGGCGCGACCAGCGCCTGCCGGACGAAACTCGACCCAGCCCGCTCCTACCAAGCGCACCGGGTCGGCGCCAGCGTGCGGCTGCGCAGCTCGGCCGGCAAACCGCTCGCCAACTGCGGCAAAACCCTGCGCGCCGCCGGCCCCGGCACGGTGACGATCGCCGGCTACGCCACCTACCGCGGTGCCTTCGAAGCGGTGCCCGAAGGCGACACCTCGCTCAACGTCGTCAACGCGCTGACCGTCGACCAGTACGTCAAGGGCGTGATCCCCAACGAGTCGCCCCCCTCCTGGCCGATGGCGGAGCTGAAGGCGCAAGCGGTCGCCTCGCGCTCCTTCGCGCTCAGCTCCGGACGCGACGGCAACGGCTTCGACCTCTACTCCGACACCCGCAGCCAGGTCTACAAAGGGCTCGAAAGCGAGTACGCGAGCAGCAACGAAGCGGCGGACGCGACCCGCGGCCAGGTGCTGTTGTACGAAGGCCAGGTCGCCCAGACCCTGTTCTCGGCCTGTTCCGGCGGCAAGACCGAGAGCATCAAGAACGTCTTCGGGACCGCGATCCCCTACCTGGTCGGCGTCCCCGATCCCTACGACTCCGCCTGCCCGCTGCACACCTGGACGCTCGAATTCACCGGGCTCGAAATCAGCTCCGAGCTCGCCGGCCTGCTCGACGGCAAACTGAAACGGGTGATGATCACCAAGACCGGCTACTCGCCGCGGATCATCGAAGCGAAGCTGGTCGGGACCGGTGGCGTCACCAGTGCCAGCGGCGAACAGCTCGAGGTCGCGCTCGGCGGCTACTCGACCTGGATGAGCTTCGAGAAGGTCGTTACCGGCAAACGCTAGGCGGCGAGTTCCGGTTCGGCCTCGCCGGGCGGCGTCTCGACCACGTCGTCGCCACCTTCGCCGTCGCCGCCGGGCCTGGGCGGGTCGTCGCGGTCGGCCTTGTCGGTCAGGAGCTTGGCTACCGCCCCAAGCGCAAGGGCGGCGAACAGCGCGACCACCCAGCGGGTTCCTTCAGCCACCGACGGGAAGACCGAGTCGAAGGGGCTGGGCTTCACCAACATCACCCAGACGACGTAGGCGAGGGCCGGCACCACCGCCCGCAGGTAATCGGAAAGTAGCCACCCCACCGGCTTGACCGGCTTCGTCGTTTCCTCTTCCTTGATCTGTGCCTGCTTCCGCGCCGTCACCCGGTCGGTGACGAAATAGAGGAACAGGCTGGTAATGACCGAGAGCCAGAACACCAGCTTCATCGCGTTCGAGTTATCGATCGAGACCGCGCCGTTAGTTTCGTCGGTCAGTTTGGCCACCAGCACCGCATTCACCGCAAGCACCTCGGCGGGCACCAGCGCCGCGACCACGTCGATGTAGGTCCCAACCCCCGGCGCACCTTTGTCCTTGCTCTTCCCCTTGTCTTCGCTCTGGCGCTTGGCGCTGAGCAGTGCGTAGGTGGCGCTCATACTCCCCCCTCCCAAACCCGTTTGCCTGTCCATCTAAGACTGTTCGGTTCTTTCCTCCCAGGTCAAGGGGAGTATTTGGTAACGGTGAAGAAAGTTACAGTAAGGAACCTGCGTATTTACTGAACTCTGGTGAGAGTGACAGTGTGTGTAATCAGGCCGAGACCGGCTCGGCGACACTAACTGGCTCGCTCGGAGGCGGCGCTGGCGGGCCGCCACGGCCGAGCGCCTTCGGGACCAGCAGGCCAGCGACGAAGCAGAGCGCGAGGAAGATCGTCGCCATCCAATAAGACTCGGTGAAGCCGGTCACCGTCGGCAGCCCGTCCGGCGCGACGTTGGAGGCGATGAAAGTCGCCGAGAGCTGGCCGCCGAGGGCGCCGCCAAGCGTCCGCATCACCGTGTTAACCCCGCTGGCGACGCCGGTCTGCTCAGGGGTCACCGCCTGCACGATCAGGTTGCCGAGCGCCGCGAAGGCGAGGCCCATCCCGACCCCGAGCAGCGACGCGGCGACAAGCATCTCCCAGGGGTGGTCGTGGGCGACCGCCAGCATCAGGAAGGAGGCGAAGGTGAAGATGGTGCCGGCGAGCAGCGCCCAGCGCGAGCCGAAGCGGGCCGAGATCCGGCCCGCCCCGAGGCCGAGGATCGTCATCCCGACCGTCGCCGGCAGCAGGTAGAGGCCGGAGACGATCACCGAGGCGCCGAAGCCGAAACCGGTCGACTTCGGTAGCTGCGCGAACTGGGGGAAGATGATGAACGACGCGTACAGCCCGCCACCGAGTAGGAAGGCGGCGGCGTTGGTGGTCCAGACGCCGCGGATTCGCATCATCGTCATGTCGATCAGCGGATTGGCGCTGCGGACCTCGACCGCGATCCAGATCGCGATCACGAGGAAGCCGAAGGCCCCGAGCAGCAGGGTCTTTGCCCCGCCCCAGCCCCACTCCGTCGTCTCGCTGACGGCGAGCAGCACCGCCGAGAGGCCGATCGTCATCAGCGCGGCGGCGAGCCAGTTGACCCTCCCCGGGACCCGGACCGGAGATTCGGGCACCAGCTTCCAGGTCAGGACCGCCGCCGTCACGGTCGTGATCAGGGGGATCCAGAAGAGCCAGTGGTAGTCGAGGTTCTCGATGATCACCCCGGAGAGGAGGATGCCGGCGCCGCCGCCGACCCCGAGGATCGCCGAGAGCAGGCCAATCCCCCCGGCCACCTTCTCGCGCGGGAACTCGTCGCGGACGATCCCGAAAGAGAGCGGGAAGATGCCGCCGGCGACGCCCTGGATGAAGCGCGCCGTGATCTGCAAGCGGAAGCGTGCTGCTCAGACGCCGAGAGCAGCGTGCCGAAGCTGAGGATCACCAGCGTCCAGAGCAGCAGCTTCTCCTTGCCGTACATATCGCCGAGGCGGCCGATGATCGCGGTGCCAACGGAGGCGGCGAGGAGGTAGCCGGTGAGCAGCCAGGTGATCCCGGTCTCGTCCGTGCCGAGCTCGCGCATCATCGTCGGCAGCGCCGGCACCACCAGCGAGCTCAGTACCGAGTAGGAGAGTCCGCCGAGAGCAAGGACGAAGAGGGTGACGTTCGGGTGGGTGCGCTGGCGGTCCTCGGGGGGCATCGGTTCCTGTGGAAGGTCGAACGGAGGTAGCGGCTAGAGTAGCGGAATGGTCATTCCGCCCGAGACTCAGTCTCTAACTACACCCGCTTGGGGGGCTCTCGACGCCGACGCGAAACGCGCCCGGCTGCTGGCTGTGAGCCATCAGGTCTTCGCCCGCGAGGGCCTCGACGCGCCGATGCCGGCGCTGGCGGCGGCGGCCGGGATCGGGGTCGGCAGCCTCTACCGCCAGTTCCCCTCCAAGCACGAGCTGCTGACCGCGCTGGTGATCGAGCGGCTGGATGAAGTAATCGCCGAAGCCGAGGCGGCGTTGGCCAGCAACGCCGGCCCCTGGGCGGCGCTGACCGCCTTCCTCTGGGACCACTCCGAGCGCGCGGTCGGCGACGATGTGCTCGCCGAGGCGATCGCCGCCCTGCGGGTCGATCCCGCCGTCAAGCGGGTCCGCGCCCGCTCGACCGCGGCGCTGCAGCGGCTGCTCGATGCCGCCAAGGTCGAGGGCGAGGTCCGCGCCGACGCAACCGCCCTCGACCTGCGGCTGCTCTTTGCCGCGGCCCGCGCCGCCGAGCAGGTCGAAACCGGCGCCTGGCGCCGCGCCCTCGAACTCGGGATCGACTCCCTCGCCCGCCGCTGAGCGGCGACCGGTTGCACTTGTCCCCACTCGTTGCATTTGTCCCCGGTATGCGGGGACAAATGCAATGGGTCGCGGCTATCCGTCGGGGAAGGGCTGGATCGGGATGCCGTGGTCGGTCTCGCGCATCCCCAGCTCGTAGGCGCCACCGCCCGGCAGGGTCAGCTCGCGGGGCGGCAGGCCGGGACGTTCGACGGTCAGCTCGAGATCGGCGACCGAGCAGTTGACGGTGTTGTGCTCGGGGCCCTTGGGGTCGGCGTAGACCCAGCCGACGAAGTCCTTCTCCGGCGCCGCGATCCGGCCGTGGACGGCGATGTCCTTGCCGGGTAGCGTGAAGGAACAGACCGAGGGCGACTCCTCGACCCGCGCCGAGCCGATCGCGCCGAGGCCGCCGAGCCGGTGCGGGACGCCGTCGAGGACGAGCATCCCGGAGGGCACCCAAGGGCTAACCCGCGAACCGAGCTTGATCCGCGCGGCGCCGGCGTCGAAATAAGTGCCGGGAGCGTCGGCGAAGCCGGTGCCCTCGAGCCAGATCCAGCGCTCAGCGTGCTCGGTCCCCCAGTTGTGGCCGATCATCCCCGGCCAGCCGGCGAGCTCGATCGACTCGTCGTCGACTTCGAGCCGGCCCTCGAAGCGGGCGTCGGGCAGCGGCGCGAGGAACTTGGTCCGCGGCAGCGGCGCCTCGTAGAGCCAGTCAGCCGGCAGGTACTTGCAGGCCTCGCGGTTGCCGTCGAAGGTCAGTGACCAGGCTGCGGTCAGCGCCTCGGTGTCGACCGAACCCTCGGCCTCCTCCGGGCCGATCTCGGCGTCGGCGACCCGGATCCAGGAGCCGGGCGGCGTCGAGAGCTCGCTTGCCGCCACCGTCACCTTGGTCGCTCGCGGCCGCTCGGCGCTGCGGTCGAAGAGGGTGAACCAGATCGAGCCGGTCGGCTCGGCGCCGGGCCGCTTGTGGACGGTGTGGCGGATCCAGATCCCGACGCCACCGTCGGGCCGGCAAGCCTTGATGTAGAAGCTCTCGTAGTGGCCCGCCTTGGCGGCGACCTGCGGGTACCGCGCCCGTTCCTCCATGGCGAGAGCCTAGACGCCAAGCGGCGCGACGGCACCCCTGAGGGGCGCGGAGACCAAGCAGCTCGGCGGACGCAGGGAGCGAGCGAGGGGAGCGCACTAGTTTGTGCTGACCCGAGCAAGCGACCGAAGACCCCGAGATGCGCCGGTCTCCGCCCCTCTCAGACCTTGATGGTGATGACGTCGCCGTCCGCGACTACGTAATCGCGGCCCTCGATTCGCAGCACGCCTTTCTCGCGCGCAGCGACGTAGCCGCCGGCCGCGACCAGCTGCTCCCAGCCGATCACCTCGGCTTTGATGAACGCTTCCATGATCTCGGTGTGGATCGTGCCGGCCGCTTCCAGCGCGGTGGCGCCGCGGCCCAGCGGCCGGGCCACGGCTTCCTTGTCCTCGCCGGCGGTGAAGAAGGTGATCAGCTCGAGCAGGTCGTAGGCGGCGCGGACGAGGCGCGCCAAGCCTGAGCCCTCGACCCCGTAGGACTCGCGCATTTCCTCGGCTTCCTCGGGGTCGAGCTCGGCCAGCTCGCCCTCGATTCGGGCGCTGACCGCGACCACGCCGGCGCCGACCGCGGCGGCGTGGGAGCGGACCGCTTCCGGCGCCTCGGCATCGCCCTCGTCGACGTTGGCGACGTAGAGGATCGGCTTCGAGGTCAGCGCCTGCAGGTTGCGGGCCGCGTCGGGGGCGGCGTCGGGGACCGGGACCGAGCGGGCCGGGCGGCCGGCGGCGAGCGCCTCGTGGACCGCCTGCAGCCAGCCGTGTTCGGCGATCGCCTCCTGGTCGCCCGACTTCGCCCCCTTGCCGACCCGGCCGAGCCGGCGCTCGACCTGCTCGAAGTCGGCCAGCACCAGCTCGGTCTCGATCGTCTCGATGTCGGCCAGCGGGTCAACCCGGCCGTCGGGGTGCGGCACGTCGGATTCGGTGTGGCAGCGGACGACGTGGCAGATCGCGTCGGTCTCGCGGATCGAGGCGAGGAACTGGTTGCCAAGCCCCTCCCCTTCCGAGGCGCCTTTGACCAGACCGGCGATGTCGTGGAAGTCGATCGTCGCCGGAACCAGCTCGGAGCTGCGCACCGTCTTCGCCACCGCCTCGAGCCGCTCGTCCGGAACCTGAGCCACGGCGACGTTCGGCTCGATCGTGGTGAACGGGTAGTCGCCGGTCTGGGCACCGCCCTTGGTCAGCGCGTTGAAGAGAGTGGACTTGCCCGCGTTGGGCAGCCCGACGATCCCGACCTTCACAGCGAAAGCGGGACGATCAGGCCGGCGGCGACGCCGAGCAGGGCGCCGGCAAGGACATCGGACGGGTAGTGCATGCCGAGGTAGGGGCGGCCGAGCGAGAGCGCCGCGGCCACCAGGAAGGCGCCGGCGGTCGCCGGGTCGACCCGGAACATCGCCGTCGCCACCGCGAACGAGGAGAAGGCGTGAGCGGAGGGGAAGCTGAGCGAGCTCGGCGCGCCGCCGAGCGGCGGCAGCCCCTCGAGCACCGGCCGCGGCCGCCGCACCGCCAGCTTGATCAGGTAGTTGAAGCCGATACAGAGCGGACCCAGCGCGGCGCAGATCAGCCACGACTCGTGGCGGTCCCAATCGAGGATCGCGAGGACGACGTTGAGGATCACCCAGACGAGGGCGTTGTTGCCGGCCTTGCCGAGCGCCATCGCCGCCGACTCGAGGCCAGGCGAGTGGCCGCGGGTGCGCATCGCCCGCAACAGTCTCAGATCCAGGTTGGCGCTTGCCATCGGCGCCGCAGGATACGGATCGCCCGCGCCGGCAGGCGCCAGCTACTCGAGGGCGGGGGCGGGCTGCCGGGCCGGGGCGGCGGCTGCCGGTGAGGCGTCGCCGCGCGCCTTGAGCGCCATCCACAGCGCCGGGATGAAGGCGAGGGCGAGGAGGATCACGGCCCAGACGAAGGTCTGCGCGAAGGCTTCGGCGAGGGGTTCCTCGATCCGCGCGTGCTGGGCCGGGGTGAGGTTGTGGAGCTGGTCGATGCCGCTGCCGCCCGATGGGGCGCCGCCACCGAGGCCCGCGAGGTTGGCGGTGATCGCCGATGAGAGCAGGACCGAGAGGATCGCGGTGCCGATCGAGGCGCCGGCCTGGCGAATGATGTTCATCGCGGTCGAGGTGCGGGCGATTGCCGTCGGCGGCACCGCCTGCATCGCCGCGGTCATCGTCGGCATCATCGAGAAGCCCATCCCGAGACCGAGGACGAAGGAGAAGGAGAGCAGCAGGACGTAGGAGGTATGGGCGGTGACGAAGGCAAAGGGGGCGATCCCGATCACTAGCAGCGGGATCCCGATCACCGGCCATCTGCTCGGGCCGTAGCGGTCGGTCAGTTTGCCGGCCAGCGGCATCGTGATCATCGCCCCCAGGCCCTGTGGCACCAGCAGCAGGCCGGCTTCGAGCGCCGAGGCGCCGCGCACCGACTGGAAGTAGAGCGGCATCAGCAGCATCGCGCCGAAGAAGGCGATCGCGAAGAGGAAGAAGGTGACCGCCGAGGCTCCGGCCCGAGTGTGGGTGAAGGTGCGGATGTCGATCAGCGGCGCCTCGGCCCGCCAGCTGTGCCAGAAGAAGGCTGCGACGCCGGCGGCGCCCACGAGGATTGGCAGCCACGACTTGACGGCGCCGAAGCCGTCGCTGGAGGACTCGGCAAGACCGAAGATCAGAGCGGTGAGGCCGGGTGAGAGGAGCGCCATCCCGAGCCAGTCGAGCTTGTGGCCGGCCTGCGACTCATCGCGGTCGAGGACGATCAGCGCCAGGATCACGGCGATGATCCCGATCGGGATGTTGATGAAGAAGATCCAGCGCCAGGAGACGTCGTCAACCAGCCAGCCGCCAAGGATCGGGCCGAGGATCGGCGCGACCAGCAGCGGTACGCCAAGCACACCCATCACCCGGCCCATCCGCGACGGGCCGGCCTTCTTGGTCATGATCGTCATTACCGCGGGCATGATCATTCCGCCGCCGATTCCCTGCAGGACACGGAAGGCGATCAGCGACTCCGCCGACCAGGCGAGCCCGGAGAGGATCGAGCCGAGCATGAAGAGGACCAGCGACCAGATGTAGATGCGCTTGGTGCCGAAGCGGTCGGCAGCCCAGCCGCTCATCGGGATCACCGCGGCGAGCGCCAGCGTGTAGCCGGTGACCACCCACTGGATCGTCGTCAGCGAAGTTTCGAAGTCGACCGCCAGGCGGTCGATCGCGACGTTGATCACGGTGGTATCGAGAATTGACATCACGGCGCCGAGGAGGACGACGCCGGCGACGATCCAGGTCGAGCGGTCGAGCCCTTCGTCGGCGGGGGCAGGGGCGGAGGATGAGCTGGCCGATGACATCGCCGTACACCGTATCATTTTTGCGATACACCGTACGGTCAGTTAGGCTTTCCCCAATGGCAAGCCAACTTCAGACTCCCTGGAACCGTTCCGCCGAGCCGCGACCCGGGGGGCTCAGCCGCGACGCGATCGTCGCCGCGGCGATTGAGATCGCCGACGAAGAGGGATTCGAGACGGTCTCAATCCGGCGCCTCGCGACCAAGCTCGACACCCGGCCGATGAGCCTCTACTCGCACATCGAGACCAAGGACGAGCTGATCGACCTGATGATCGACGAGGTGATGGGCGAGACGCTCTTGCCCGGCGAGGTCCCCGACGACTGGCGCGAGGCGCTGCGTCAGATCGCCCGCCGCACCCGCGCCGCGGCGCGCGCCCACCCATGGATGATCCACACCGCCTTCCGGCGCCCACTGCTCGGCCCAAAGGCGCTGCGCCACGTCGACCAGTCGCTCGCCGCCGTCGCTCCCCTCGAGATGCCTTTCGAGCGCCAGCGCGCGGCGCTGCTCTCGATCGACACCTACACGCTTGGCTACGTCCGCTGGGAAATCCTCTCCCCCCACGCCAAGGGCGGCTGTGGGCGCGATGACTTGCCGAGCCACGAGCAGATCAACGCCTACCTGCGCGAACAGGTGGAGAGTGGCGAGTACCCGCACCTAGCGGCGATCGCGACCAGCGAGCTGACCTTCGGCGTCGCACCCGAGAGCTTCGAGGTGGGCCTCGAGTGGCTACTGGCGGGAATCGCCGCCGAGGTCGACAGCCGCACGTGAGCGACCGGCCGGTCCGCTTCCTCGTCGCTCCCGACTCCTTCAAGGGCACGTTCGAGGCGGCGGCGGTGGCGGCGGCGATCGGGGCAGGGCTCGCCCAAGCTGGCGCCGAGGCCGACCTCTGCCCGATCGCCGACGGCGGCGAAGGGACGATGGCGGCGCTGCTGGCGAAGCTCGGCGGGCGCCGGGTCGAGGCCGAGGTCCACGACCCGCTGCGGCGACCGATTGTCGCCGAGTTCGCCCTCCTGGCCGGCGAGCGGACCGCCGTGGTCGAGGTCGCGGCGGCCACCGGGCTGCCGCTGTTGGTGCCGGAGGAGCGCGACGCCGAGGCCGCCGACAGCTACGGAACCGGCGAGCTGATCGCGGCGGCGATCGCCGCCGGCGCCCGCAAGGTCCTGGTCGCGGCGGGGGGATCGGCCTCGACCGACGGTGGCCGCGGCGCGATCGAGGCGATCGGTGGGCGCCGCGGGCTCGGCGACGCCGAGCTCGAAGTCCTCTGCGACACCGAGACCACCTACGAGGACGCGGCGCGGGTCTTCGCGCCGCAGAAGGGCGCCGACGAGGAAGCGGTGGCGCGGCTCGGCGCGCGACTGCGCGAGTTCGCCGCGACCCTCCCCCGGGACCCGCGCGGGCTGCCGATGAGCGGCTGCGCCGGCGGCCTCTCGGGCGGGCTCTACGGCGCACTCGGGGCGCGGCTGCGCCCCGGCGCACTGTTCATCCTCCGGCGCGCGGACTTCTCGCGGCGGCTGCGCGACGCCGACGCGGTGGTCACCGGCGAGGGCAAAATCGACGCGCAGAGCCTCGACGGCAAGGCGGTCGGCACCGTCGCCGAGCTCTGTGCCGCCGCCGGCAAGCCACTGCACGTGATCGCCGCCGTCGACGCCCTCGACCCAGTCGCGGCGGATAACGCGGGGATCGCCTCGGTACGAACCGCGACGAGTCTGGCCGCGATTACCGCAATGGCCCGGGCATTGGCCACGGCCCCCTGACGCCGCCTGACCAAGCAGTTCAAGGACGCAGGGAAGCGAGGTGGGGGAAGCGCACTCAAGTGCGTGACCCGAACCGAGCGACCGAGGACGCCGAAATGCGCCGGTCAGGTGGCGTCAGGGTTTGAATTCGAACGAGGTCAGATCCTGGCTGAAGGTCGGGTTGAAGATGACGCTTTCGAGGTCGATCGCGGCGGAGACGAAGGTCGGCGCGGTGGCGTTGCCGTAAGGGATCAACGGCGCCTCTTCCATCACTTCCTTATCGACCGCCGCGTATTCGGTTTCCTGCTGCGCACCAAGCGATTCGGTCGCAAGCTGTTCGATCTTGGCGCTGATCCCCGGGTCGGCGAAGCGGGCGAGGTTGGTCGCGTTGGTCGGCGCCAGGCTCGCTTCGGTCAGCATCGGCTGGAAGAAGGCGTTCGGGTTCGGGTATTCGGCGAACCAGTTGGCGAAGCCGGTGTCGAGGTCGGGGGTCGAGTCGTTGCCGATCACCGTGAAGTAGTTGTCGGCGTTGATGATTTTCAGCGTCACTTCGAAGCCAAGTTCTTCCAGCACCCCGCCGTAATATTCAACCGCTTCGTTGTTGGGGCTTTCGGTGTTGCCCCAGACGGTAATTGAGCGGTCGCTGGGCTTCGCCGCGGCGATCAGTTCTTTCGCCTCGGCGAGCCCGTGCGGGTAGAGGTCGAGCTTCTCGTAGCCCGGCATCCCCGGCGGCAGGACCTGCTGGGTGCCGATCAGCTGGCCGGCGTAGATCCGTTCCAGCGCCCGCGCGTCGACCGCGTGCGCGACCGCCTGCCGGACCTGCACGTTGTCGAACGGCGCCTGCGTCGTATTGAGCCAGAAGAAGTAGGTCCCGGGAGCCGCGTTGACCTCGAACTGGGTGCCCTCGAACTGTTCTTTGACGTCGGCGTAGCGGTCGGCGGGGGGCGCGTTGAACATCCAGTCGAAGCGGCCCGATTCGATGTCGTTGACCTGGGTCGAGGGGTTGCGGAGGACGTCGAAGTCGATCCGGTCCACGTGACCGCTGGGGACGGTCGGCACCAGCTTCGCGTTGCTCTTCGCCCACTGCGGGTTGCGGGCGAGTTCCCAGCCGCGGCCCGGCTGTGCTTTGACGATTGCATAGGGGCCGGTGGCAGGCGGCGGGTTCGGGGTCAGATCCTCGGCCGGAGTTGCCGCCGGCAGCGGCGCCGCGGTCGGCAGCGCCAGCTCGTTGGTGAAGGTGCCGCGCGGTTTGACCAGGCGGATCGTGATCTCGCCGGTCTGGTCGTTCGTCTCGATCCCGGCGATGCCACCCTGCTTGGTCTTCGCGAACTGGGCGGCGCCGACGATGTCTTCGTAGAACGGCGAGCCGGGCGAGTTGAGCCGGAAGACGCGTTCGATCGTCGCCGGGAAGTCGGAGGCTTTGACCGCTTCGCCGTTCGAGTAGTGCAGCCCCTTACGCAAGACCAGGTTGTAGGTGCGGCCGCCATCGCTCACCATCGGCATCGCTTTCGCCAGCCCAGGTACGACCTGGCCTCCCGCCTTGCCGCTCTCGTGCGCGTAGGTGAGCAGCGGGATGTAGGTGCTGTAGAAGGAGTTCATGCTTTCGACCGAGAGGCCGAGGCTCGGGTCGAGGTAGTCGGGGAAGGAGCCGATCGTCGCCTTCAGCGTCCCCCCCTCGCTCCCCCCGGAGCCGCCACCGGTGTCCGAGTCCGAGCCGCAGGCGGAGAGGCCCAGGGCAAGGCTCAGCACCAGGGCTAGGCCAGCGAGAGCGAGCGATCTCGGACGTCGGTAGAACACGCGTCCAGCCATCGACAGGGCTCGCAGCGGACTTGAATCCTGCGTCGGGCTGTTCCTTATCCACGCTATGCCGGGATAAGGAACAGCCCGACGGCCATGGCCGCTCCTTCAGGCGCGTTCATAGGTGAGGAACTGCACCCCGGCACCGGCGGTCCAGGCGGCGGTCAGCGTCAGCGGCACCTTTCCGGAAGCGCCGAAGAGGCGCTTGCCGCTGCCGATCACGACCGGGAAGACCATCAGCCGCAGCACGTCGAGCAGGTCGTTGTCGATCAGGCCCTGGACCAGGGTGGCGGAGCCGGCGACGAGGATGCCGCCGTCGACCTCGTCCTTGACCCGGCGGATGTCCTCGGCGAAGTCGCCGGAGAGAACGGTGGTGTTCTGCCAGCTGGGGTCCTGCAGGGTCTTCGAGTAGACGTACTTCGGTTTCCCGTTGATTTCCTTAGCGAACTCGGCGAGGCCCGGCTCGCCTTCCATCTGCGGCCAAGCGGCGGCGAAGCCTTCGTAGGTGGTGCGGCCGAACAGCTGCACCTCGGCCGCGAGCAGCTCGTCGAGTTTGAATTTGTCGCCCTCGGGGCCGCGATCGATCTCGAAGGTCCAGCCGGCGTGCTCGAAGTCCTCCCCACCGCCGGGCGCCTCGATCACGCCATCGAGCGAGATGTACTCGGTTACGACGATCTCTCCCATCGATCCTCCTTAAGAATTTTAGAGCTGCCATATTTTTAGAGTAGCCAGACTCTACGCGTCGAGCGCCGCCTGCCAACCCCAGGATTCTGGGTTTCGGCGACCTCGAACTGCTGCTACTCATCGAGCGAAACGGCGTTCGCGAGGTGAGGCGGCGGAGCCGCCGGCTCAACCGCCAATCGAGTCGGCGGCGCGGGCCAGCGGTGGCTCCAGCTCGCGCAGCAGCTCGAGGTGGCGGTGGGCCCAGGCAATCGCCAGGCCGGGCGGGACCCCGTCGTCGTCGGGGGCGCGTTCGAGCACCACCTCGGCCGCGACTGCCGCCTCCGGCGGCTCGTCCTCGGGCCGCGGCGCTGGCTCGGCGTCGGCGATCGAAACCGCTAACGCCCGGAACCACTCGCCGCGCGCCCGCAGCTCGGCCTCGAAGGCGTCGCGGGCCGCCGCGACCCGGGGCAGCTCGCCGCCGACCGGGCGCAGCCGGACCAGCACCTGGGCATGGGCAAGCAGGCGGGCGATCCGCCGCAGGCGGGTAGCGCCGGCGGCGAGCAGACCGAGCTCGCCGACGCCACCGCGGCCAGCGCTCTGCTCGGAGAGGTAGGCGCGCAGGGTGGTGTCGAGCTGCTGCGCCGACTCGTAGGCGTGGACGGCGGCGAGCCGGTCGCGGTCGGCGCCGCCAAGCAGCGAGCGGATCGTCTCCTCGAGGTAGGCGGCGGCGTCCTCGTAGGCGGTCGCCAGGGTGCCGCGCATCACCGCCGTCGCCCCGCGCGGCCAGATCAGGAGCCCGGTCAGAAGGCTGATCCCGGCGCCGATCGCGACGTCCTGAACACGGATCAGGCCGACCTCCCAGCCGACCGGGTTGATCAGGTTGAAGAGGACGAGGACGACGAACGAGAAGGCCGCCTGGCCGGCGGCGAAGGAGACGGCGCGCATCGCGTAGCCGGCGAGGAAGACAGCGATCGGGAGGAGCGGCCAGAGCACCGCCGGCTCGGTCCCGACGACGGCGATCAGCAGGCCGCCGAGGACGATCCCGGCCAGCGTTCCGAGCAGCCCGAGGACGATCGTGGTGCCAGTCGCCAGCGCGCTCGAGCGCAGCACCGAGAGGGTGCCGAGCACGACCCAGAAGCCGTTCTGCAGATCGCTCACCTGGGCGACGAGGACGGCGACCGCGAGGCCGACGGCGCCGCGGACGCTGTTGTGGAACCAGACCGAGCGCATCGTCGCGTGGGCCCTGGTCAGCCGCCTGGTTTCGGCGACCCGGGCGCGGGCCCGCTGCCGCCCCTCGCCAGGAGCGGGGTCGCCGCAGGTGCGAACCACGTCGTCGGCGAGCTGCAGGGTGCCGAACGAGAGCTGGCGTAGGCGATAGCCCTCGTCGAGGTCGCGGCTCAGCGCCGCCTCGTCGGTGCCTTCCGGCAGCTGCTCGAAGCGCTCGACGATCGTCTCGCCGAGCCGCCGGTGGGCGGCGCGCAGCTCGGCGGTCTCGGGACCCGCGGTGCGCGGCGCGCCGTGCAGGCGGGCGGCGATCTGGCGCAGCACCTCGGGCACGCCGCGGTCGATCCGCTCGCGCTCGGCAGCGATCTCCAACACCTGGTCGGTGCCCGGCGGCCGCTCCGCCAGCGGCCGCAGCCAGCTCATGTGCTCGATCGTGCGTGAGAGGGCTGCGATCCGGCCGCCGCTGCCGCTCGGACGGTTGGGCAGCGAGACGAAGCGCTGGCGCGCCTCGCGGATCGCCTCGCGCGCCTTGCTGGCGGCCGCCTCGAGTGCCTCGCGATCGCCGCCGGCGCTTGCCTCGGCGAGCTCGGCCAGGGCTTCCGCCGCGTCGCCCGTCGCCTCCCGGACGGCGCTCTGCGGGCGCCGCGGCCAGAGCAGCAGCAGGGCCGAGACCGAGAGCAGCGCCGCGAGGCCCCAGCCGGCGACCCGCGGCCCGATCGCCGTGGCATCGGCCGGCACCATCACCGCGAGGACGAAGACGAGGATCGCGCCGCGCTGGGCGGCGGCAACGTAGGCGTCGAAGACGCCGGCGAAGATGATCGCGAAGCCGAGCACCAGCATCGCTGCGGTCGCCAGCCACGGCGTCCGCGAGCAGAGCGTGCCGAGCGCGATCAAGGCGGCGCCGCCGAGGGTCAGCACCGCGTAGGCGAGGAGCCGCATCCGCCGCGTACCGCCGAACTGGACGAAGACCATCAGTGCCATCGGCCCGAAGGCGGCGAACAGCGCCATCCCGTTCGAGTCGAAGACGTGCAGGGCGAGCGCGAAGGAGACCGGCATCACCAACGCCACCCGCAACGCGTCCTTGATCGCGTAGAAGCGGGGCTCGCCGACCATCGCTGGCGAGGTTAGGGCCTGGGGCGGCATAAGTTGTGAGCCTGGGGCAGCCGAGGAGCAAGCGGGGCGTCGATGGGGCGTGGCGTGGCAGCGCCGCGCCAGCCATCCGCAGCCTCCGGACGGTCGCCTAGAGTGGGCAGGTGCGTCGCGTCCTCCTCGCCCTTTCGCTGGCCACCGCGCTGCTCTGGTCGGCGGCCGCCGCCTCGGCTGGACCGTCCGGAGGACTCGAGTTCGTCGAATGCCTGAGCGGCAAGCGACCGGTCGTCAACGAACCGCGGACGCCGCGCGAAGGCGGCTGCGTGGTGACCCAGACGGTGGCGCTCGACGGCGAAGGCTCGGGGGTCAACGACATCCAGTCGCTGGTCGCCAGCCCAGACGGCCGCTCGCTCTACGGCGTCACGCCCAGCGACAACGCGGTCGCGGTGCTCGACGCACGACCGCTGCGGCTGCGCGAATGCTTCACGACGACCAACGATCTGCGCGACCGCGGTCCCCAGCCCTGCCACCTCCTCCCCCACCCCGGCACCGAAGACGTGGTCAGTGGCTTCAACGACGTCCGCTTCGTCACCGTCAGCCCCGACGGGCGCAGCGTCTACACGGTCTCCCGCGACGAATCGATCGCCCTCTTCGCCCGCGCGCCGTCGGGCAAACTCACCTACAAGGGCTGCATCACCGGCAACGACGGCAAGTTCGGCAGCGCCCGCAACGGCTCCTGCAAAGCGATCCCGAGCGCCACCGACGACGGCTTCCTCTCCGGGCTCGGTGACCCGACCTCGCTGACGGTCAGCCCCGACGGCCGCTTTGCCTACGTCGGCCTGGCCTCCGAAAACGGGATCGCGACGTTGGCCCGCGCGCCCAACGGCACGCTCAGCTTCGTCAGCTGCCTGCAGGGCCGCCCGCCGCGCTTCTTCGTCGGCAACAGCATCCCGACCTCGCCTTGCCCACTGGTCTCGGACGCGGCGAAGAACCCGAACGGATCCGGCCTCGCCGCCCCGAAGCGAATCGCGATCAGCGCCGACGGCACCTCGCTCTACTCGAGCTCGCCGCGGCGCGGGGCGATCGCCGAATTCCGCCGCGACCCGGCGACCGGGGCGCTCACCTTCAGTGGCTGCCTCGGCGCCTCGACCAAGGGCACTGGCCCTGGCGACCCCTGCAGGTACGTGCCGCAGGCGGAGGAACTCGCCTGGGAAACCGGGTTGTGGGGGATCTCCGAAATCGCCCTCAATCGCGCCGGGACCGCGCTCTACGGCGTCTCGGGGCTCGACGACTCGATCGTCAGCTTCAGCCGCGACCCGGCCACCGGCACCCTGACCTTCGCCGAACGCGCCGAAATGCCGGACCCGCACGGCCTGGCGATCAGCAAGGACGGATCGCGGCTCTACGTCGCCTCGCCGCCGGACGCAGCGGTCAACAGCTTCCGGCTCGGCCCCAACGCCAGCATGCGCTTCCTCGGCTGCCTCACCTGGAGTCCCAAGGCGGTCGGTCCCTGCGCCCGCGCCCACGCCAAGAACGGCAAGGTGCAGAAGCTTGGCTACACCGGCTTCAACTCGGTGGCGATCGCCGGCAGCTCCCTCTACGCCGCTGCCGCTCGCGACTCGGCACTCAGCCGGCTGCGGATTCGCTGACCCGGCAGCTGCGCCGTACCGTGAGCTCGACGGTGCGGTCGGCGAAGCCGAGCCGCGTCCGCACAAGTGGCAGGTCGGCGAAGTTGGAGCCGCGGGGCGCCGGGCAGGAGGCCGAGAGGTAGGAGTGGCGGCGGCCGCGGTAGGTGTAGGTGGTGCCGAGCTTGAGCGAGAGGCCGGTGACCCGGCCGGACCTGGGGGTGGTGCGAGCGAGCGAGGTGCGGAGCACGAGGCCGAACTCGCCTTGGCGGCGGCTGATCGTCAGCGGCAGCGTGTAAGAGGCCGGGACCGGCTTGGTTCCATAGACGTGCAGGAGAATCGCCGGGCGGCCCTGGTAGCGGCCGCTGAAGGCATCGATCCGCCCGCGCGAGGGGTAGGGCACCTGTTCGGGGATCTGGACCGAGGCGGAGAAGCGTCCGGTCCCGACCAGCGAGCCGCCGCAGGCGGCGCGGGCGTCGTCGGTGGTCGCCGGCTGCACCTGGGTGAGGTGACAGACCGGCAGCCCGGACGCGTCGATGTGGACGACCCTGTTCAGCGCAATCGCGAGCCAGCGGAGTCGGAGCAGCGGCGCCCCGCCGGCGCCGCCGATCTCGGCGCGGAGGCTGATCTGCGCCGGCGCCGGCTGCGAGCGCGGCAGCTCTGACGGCGACACGGTGCCGCGGAAGGCGAGTCGGACCCCGTCTTGCTGGACCGTCTCGGCGGCGCCGGGAGCGACGAGCAGGGCGAGGAGGAGTGCGGCGAACGGCGGCAGTGCGATGAGCCAGGTGCGCCGGCGGTCTCGAGTCATCGCCACCAAGCCGCGAGGACGCGGCGCCAGTTGCGCCAGGCGAGGTCGGCGAGCTCCTCCTCGTCAAAGCCGGCGGCGGCAAGGGCGGCGAGCAGCTTCGGCAGGCCGGCGACGTCGCCAAGATCGGCGGGAATCGTGGCGCCGTCAAAGTCGGAACCGAGGGCGACGTGGCGCGGCCCGATCCGGTCGGCGACGTAACGGGCGTGCTCGGCGATCATGGCGAGCGGCGTCTCCAGGTCGTCGGCGAAGTCCGGCCGCAAGAACGGGGTGGCGTAGACGATCCCGACCAGGCCGTCGCTGGCGGCGATCGCGTCGAGCTGGGCGTCGGTGAGGTTGCGCGAGGCGGCGCAAACCGCGTGGGCTCCCGAGTGGCTGGCTACCAGCGGGCCGGGCTCGAGCTCGGCGACGTCCCAGAAACCGGCCTCGTTGAGGTGGCTGAGGTCGACCAGAATCCCGAGCTCGGCGCAGGCGCGGACCAAGGCGCGGCCGGCGTCGGTCAGCCCCGGACCGATGTCAGGCGAGGAGGGGAAGGCGAACTGGACGCCGGTGGCAAAGGCGTTGGCGCGGCTCCAGACCGGCCCCAGCGAGCGCAGCCCAGCGGCGTGCCAGTGCGCGAGCGCCTCCAGGCCGGGGTCGATCGCCTCGGCGCCCTCGAGCGAGAGGACCGCGACCGGCGGCCCCGCCTCGTCGGCGAAGGCAGCGTCGAAATCGTCGATCCCCCGGGCGACCGTCAGCAGCCCTTCGCGCTCGAGCCGGGCCAGCCGCCCCGCCGCCGCGGTGGCGTCGGCGGCGGCGACCTCGTGCCTTAGCTCGGCGGCGAGCGGCGTGCGAAAGACGCCGTCGGCGTCCGGCTTTGGGTTGAGGTCGACCAGGCCCTCTTCGCCGGGCGTCGGCGTGAAGACCGCAAAGATCCCGCCGCGCATCCCTCCCTCCCGCATCCGCGGCAGGTCGAGGTGGCCGCCACCGCGCCCCTCGCCCAGCCCGGCGTAGTCCTCGCTAGTCAGCGCGTCGTTGTGCCCGTCGAAAACCGGGATCATCGCCGGGAGCCTAGAGGCGACCGGCGCTCAGGCGCTGACGGTCCCCAGCACGCCGCGCCAAGTCGGGTGCGCCGGCTGCCAGCCAAGCTCGCGTTTCGCCTTCGCGTTCGAGGCGCCACGGATTTCGCACATCATCGAGACGCCGACCTCGCCGCCGCCGAGACGGCCGAGCCACTTCGGCACCCGGCGGGGCGGCTTGGCGCCGACCTGTTCGGCGAGGGCGGGGATCCACTCGGCGCTCGGCGCCGGCTCGTCGTCGACGACGTTGTAGATGCCGAGCTCCCCGCGCTCGACTGCAAGTGCGGTCGCGGCGGCGGCGTCGTCGATGTGGACAAACGACCAGACACCGCCACCGTCGCCGACCACCGGCAGACGGCGCTTGTGCGCCATCTCGCCGAAGATCGGCTCGCTGGTGCCAGGCCCGTAGAAGGCGCCGTAGCGGAGGATCAGGCCCTCGAGCGGGGCTTCGAGCGTTGCCTGCTCGAGGTGCTCGATCGCCGCAATCGACTGGCGCTGTTCGGCCGGCGGGTTGGGGTCGAGCGGCTCGTCCTCGCTCTTCACCGGCCCGCCGCTGCGTGCGTACGGCCAGGCGCTGTAGCTCTGGTTGACGAAGCGGTGGGCGCCGACCCTCGCCGCTGCTGCCAGCAGGTGGTCGGTGCCCTCGCTGCGGAGCCGGTTGGTGGTCGCGAACGAGCGGTCGAAGTGACGCATGTCGGACTGGCCCTCGAGCTCGGCGAGGGCGGTCATCTCGTGGACTATCACCTCCGGCCGCGCCTCCTCGACGGCAGCCAGGACGCTCTCGCGGTCGAGCCCGTCCATCACCATCCCCCGTGCTCCCAGCCGCCCGATCTGATCCGCTTTGCGCGGCGAGCGGGTGGTGGCAACGACTTCGTGGCCGGCGGCAACTAGCTTCGGGACGAGGCGAGCGCCGAGCGCGCCGGCCCCTCCCGCGACAAAGACCTTCATCGCTTCCTCCTTCGTTTTCGGGCCTATTGAGGGGACAGCGCAGAGCGGGCCGCTGTGACAGCAGCGGCGGCGTTACCGTGCCGGGCGTGGAGACCTTGTTCGGCCGCGAGGAGGAGCTGCGCCGGACCGGCGCCCTGCTCGCGGCGGCGCGGGCCGGCGAGGGCGGCGCGCTGCTGCTGCTCGGCGACGCCGGGATCGGCAAGACCAGTCTGCTCGACGAGGCCGCGGCGGCGGCCGAGGCAGGAACGCTGGTGCTGCGGGCGCGAGCGGTCGAGGCCGAGCGCGAGCTGCCGTTCGCCGGGCTCGCCGAGCTGCTGGCACCAGTCGCGGCGCGGCTCGAGGAGCTGGCGCCCGAACACGCCGCCGCCCTCGCCGGGGCCCGCGGTGCCGCCGCCGCGGACGCCGCCCCGCTCGCCGCCGGGGTCGGACTACTGCGGCTGCTGGAGGCGCTGGCCGGGGAGCGGCGCGAGGGCGTCGCAGTGATCGTCGACGACGTCCATTGGCTCGACCCGGCCTCGCTTGACGCGATCTTCTTCGCCGCCCGCCGGCTCGGCGCCGAGAGCGTCGCGATGCTGCTCTCGGCGCGGCCCGAGCCCGACCGCGACCTTGCCGCTCGCGGAGTCGAGATCCTCGAGCCCTCGGCGCTCGGCGGCGAGGACGCCGAGCGGCTGCTGGCCGCCGCCGGCGACGGTGAGGAGCTGGCCGCGTCGGCGCGGGCGGGGCTGATCGAGAGCGCCCGCGGCAACCCGCTGGCGTTGGTTGCGCTGCGCGGCGCCCTGACCCCGGAGGAGCGGCGCGGCGGCGCCCCGCTCAGCGAGCCGATCCGCCCCGCCGCTTCGATTGAGCGCGGCTTCCGCGCCGAGCTGGCGGCGCTGCCCGAGGAAACGCGCCGCGCCTTGCTCGTCCCCGCCGCCGAGGAGCGCCTCCCCCACGCCGAGCTCGAGGCGGTGCTCACCCAGCTCGGGATCGCACCCAGTGCCCTCGACGAGGCCGAGCGGGCCGGCGTCCTCGTCGCCGAGGGCAACCGGTTGCGCTTCCGCCACCCGCTGCTGCGCAGCGTCGCCTACCACGCGGTGCCGCTGCGCGAACGGGTGGCCGTCCACGCGGCTCTCGCCGCAGGGCTTGCCGGAGCCGGCGACGATCCGACCCGCCGCGCCTGGCACCTGGCGGCAGCGGCCACCGGTCCCGATGAGGAGGTGGCGGCGGCACTCGAGGCGGCCGGCGAGGACTCGCGCTCGCGGGGCGGGCCGGTCGAGGCGGCGGGAGCCTTTGCCCGCGCCGCCGAGCTGACGCCGGCGGCCGCCCTCGACGACCGGGCGCGGCGGGCGGAGGCGGCAGCGCGGTTATTTGCCGGGGCCGGCCATCCGCAGCGGGCGCTGGAGCTGGTCGAGCTTGGGCTCGCCGGCGGTGCCCTGCAGGACGCCAAACTGCGGGGGGCGCTCCTGCAACTTCGAGGCACGGTGACGATGCGCAGCGGCGACCTCGTCGGCGGCAGCCGGATGCTGGTCGATGCCGCCGACGGGGTGGCCGCCGAGGACCCGGCGCGAGCGGGGGTGATGCTGCTCGATGCCAACCTCGCCCACCGAATCCGTGGCGAATTCGGCTCGATGGCTGCGTCGGCGCGGCGGATCGCCGAGCTCACCGCCGAGGCGGACCCCGACCTCGCTGCGCTCGGCGAGATGACCGAGGCGATCGCCCTCTTCAACGTCGGCGAAGGGGCACGGGCCGAGGAGATCATCGTCCGCCACGAACCTGTCCTCCTCTATCCGGCGCTCGAGCGCTTCGGCTTCGAGTCCCTCGCCTCGCCGGCCCACGCCTCGATCTGGCTGGAACGCTTCGAGCCGGCGGAACGGATCCTTTCGGCATTGGTCGACCGCTGCCGCGAGCGGGCCGAGGTGACCTCGATCGTCTACCCGCTGGCGGCCCGCGGTCAGCTCGGCCTGCGCCGCGGCCGGCTGCGGCCGGCGCTCGCCGACGCCGAGGAAGCGGTGCGGCTGGCGACCGAGACGCAGCAGTTCGGCCTCCTCGCCTTCGCCGCCAACATGCTGGTCGAGGTCGAGGCCGCGCTCGGGCGCGAGGCCGGGTGCCGCGAGCACGCCGCCTTCTCGATCGCGGTCGCCGACGCGGTAGGTGGCGATGCGTTTGGGATCTACGGGCGCGGCGCGCTGGGGATGCTGGAGCTGACCCTGGGCCGACCGGAGGAGGCGATCGCGCCGCTCGAGGCCTGCGCCCGCGCCGCCGACAAGATCGGGCTGCTCGAGCCGAACACGATCCAGTGGGCGGCCAACTACATCGAGGCGCTGGCGCGAGCCGGGCGGACCGAGGAGGCGGGCGCGGCGCTGCCGCGGCTCGAAGCCGGCTTCGGCAGCGCCTGGGCGGCCGCGGCGCTGCTGCGCTGCCGTGGCTTGCTCGCCGAGGGCAAGGAGGGAGAGGCGCTGCTGGCCGACTCGGTCGCCGCCTTCGACCGCGCCGACGCCCGCTTCGAGGCGGCGCGCTCACGGCTGGCGCTGGGCGAGCGGCTGCGGCGCTCGCGCAACATCCGTGCCGCGCGTGAGCCGCTGAGCGCAGCGCTGAGCGCCTTCGAGGCGGCCGGCGCCTCGCCCTGGGCGGAGCGGGCGCGGACCGAGCTGACGGCGAGCGGGCAAGCCAGCGTGGCGCCGGCGCCGGCCGAGGCCTGGGACGAGCTGACCCCGCACGAGCTGCGGGTGGCGCTGCTGGTCGCCGAGGGGCGGACCAACTCGGAGGTCGCCTCGCAGCTGTTCGTCACCCGCAAGACGATCGAGCACCACCTCTCGCGCGTCTACCGCAAGCTCGGGCTGCGGGGGCGGACCGAGCTGGCGCGGGCGCTGGCTTCGGAGGCGGCGCCCGCCTAACGCGAGTTGCGCGGCAGCTCGTTGCCGGCGGAGCCGTCCTGGAACCAGACGCGCTGGCCGGAGACGAGGCGGTGAACCGAGAGCGGGTGGCCGCTTTCCTCGGCGCAGTAGCCGGGGGCGCCGGCGACGACGATGCTGGCCGAGATCCCACCGCTGGCCCGGCGCAGCCGCCGCATCTCGGCCGCCGGCAGCTTGCGCACGACCCGGAACATCCCCTTGCCGGCAAACTCATGGTGGACGGTGCCGAGGGCCTTGGTCGTGCCGCGGCCGCCCTCGTCGCTGAAGCGGACCTTCACCGTGGCGGGAACATCGGCGCGGTTGCGGGCGACGAGGCGGATCTCGTTGCGCTTGCGGAAGACGAGGGCACGGGCGCGGACGTTGCGGGCCGCACAGGCGGTCGGCGCAGGCTGCGGCTTCGCGCCCCCGTTGACGACCTGAGTGACCGGCAGCGAGCTCGAGGGCTCGATCGCGTCGTCGCCGTTGTAGCGGGCGACGATCTCGTGCGTGCCAGCGGGAAGCGCACTGGTCTCCAGCTCGGCGCGCGCCTCGCCCATCTCGGACTGCTGGACTGGCGCCGTCCCCAACACCTGCAGGCCGGAGCTGAAGGTGACCGTCCCGGCCGGCGTCTCCGGGGGCAGGCCCCCGACCTCGGCGCTCAAGGTCACCGGCTGGCCGGCATCGGTCCGGCTCGCCGAGGTCGAGGCGACGGTCAGCGAGGGGACGCGGACCACGCTCTCGGTCAGCGTGCCGTCGCTCGGCTCGAAGTCGGCTTCGCCTGAGTAGGAGGCGACGACGTCGTGGTCACCGGTGTAGAGCGTCGGCGCGTTGCATTTCGCTTCGCCCACGGCGTCGAGCGGGACGTCGCAGATCGCCGTGCCGTCGAGGCTGAACCTGACGGTCCCGCCTGGTTCGCCGCCCGCCGGCGCGGTCGGCGCCACCATGGCGGTGAAGGTGACTGGCACGCCGAACCTCGTCGGGTTGGCGGAGGAGGTGAGCGTCGTCGTCGTCGTCGCCTGCGCGACCTCCTCGAACAGGGTCTCTTCGCTGCCGGCGTGGTTCGCGTCGCCGAGGTACTGAGCGCTGACCGCGTCGACCCCAACCGGCAGGGTCGCGATCGGTGGCGTCGTTGCCACCCCGCCGCTGATCGTCACCGGGGCGCCGAGCGGCTGGTCGCCGAGGAAGAACTGGACGACCCCGGTCGGGACGCCGGTTCCCGGCGCCAGGGTGCTGACCGCGGCGCTGAAAGTGACCGGCTGCCCGAAGCGCGGCGTCTCGACATCGGCCGAGACCGCGGTCGCGGTCTGCGCCTTTGCAACCGTCTCGGTCAGGGTTCCGTGGCTGGGATCGAAGTCGACGCTGCCGGCGTACTCGGCCCGGACTTCGTGGCTGCCTGGGGCAAGCGCGGCGGCCGGTTCGCAGCTTGCGCTGCCGCCCGCCAGGGTCGTGTCGCAGACCTGGGTGCCGTCGACGAGGAAGACGATCGAGCCGGTCGGCGTGTCGGCGCCCTGGGCTTTGACCGTCGCCGTGTAGGTAACGGGCTGGCCGAAGACTGAGGGGTTGGCGCTCGAGCTCGAGTTCGGTTGCGGTCGCGTCGGGCCCAACCGACTGGGTCAATTTGCCGTCGCTCGGGGAGATCAATCCGTCACCGGAGTATTTGGCCACCACCTCGTGAGCGCCGACCGTCAGCGCCGAAGTCGATCCCGACGTCGCCGTGCCGCCGCTCACCGCGACCGGCGCCCCGAACGGCGCCCCGTCGACTTCGAACTGAACGGTCCCGGTCGCGGCGTGGCTGCCCGAGTTGGAGATGTGAGCCGTGAAGGCGACCGCATCACCGAAGCCGGAGGGGTTCGCAGACGAGGTGACTTTGGTGGCGCTCGTCGCTTTCTCGATTTTCTCGGTCAGTTTCGCGTGGCTGGTCTGGAAGCCCTCGTTGGGCTGGAAGATCGCTTCGATCGTGTGCGAGCCGAGCGACAGTTCGGCCGAATGCTGGGCGCTGCCACCGCTCAGCGGCACTGGGGCGCCGAGGGCGCTGCCGTCGCTCGTGAACTGGACCGCGCCGCTCGGAGCGGGACCCCCCGAGGTCCCTTTGACGGTCGCCGTGAAGGTGACCGGTTCGCCAGCCAGCGCCGGGTTAGCCGAGGCTTTCAGCGCGGTCGCGGTCGGTCGCACCGTGTTGGTCAGGCTGAATTCGGCCGGTGGCACGGCAGAAGAGAACTCCGCCTGAACCTGCCAGGAGCCCGTCCAGAGATTCGCGGTCAGCGGCGGGCTGGTCGCGAAGCCGTGGATGCCCGTGGTCGCATTGGCCGATTCGGCGCCGCCAGGGAAATGGCCGGACGGCGCGTTCACTTCGTCGGGGACGCTGAACGCGACGAGGACTCCCTGCATCGGCCGGCCTTCCTGGTCGAAGACCTGGGCGACCAGCCGCTTCGCGAAGGTGGCGCCGATCTGCGCCTGCTGGCCCGAGCCGCTGGCGGGGCTGACGTGCGAGGGTTCCGAGACGACGTAGCTGAAGAGAACCGTGCCGTTGGTCCCATTCCCACCGCTGGTCGAGAACCTGGCGTTGGTGACCGCGGCGGTGTGGGGCAGCGCGTAGGAGCCGCCACCGCCACCGCCGCCGCCACCACCGTTCGGGAAGTTTCCGCCTTCGCCGCCGCAGGCCCCGCCCCAGCCGCCACCACCGCCGCCGCCACCACCGCCACCACTTTCAGTGCTCGAGCCGCCGCCGCTCGCCCCGTTGAGGTGGTGCTTGAACTCGCTGCCGGGGCAACCGCCGTCGCCGCCCACCTCCCGTTCGCCGTCGTGGCCGGGGGTCAAGTGGTCGCCGGGGGGACCTCCGTCGCCGCCGTTGCCGCCACCGATCGTTTCGCCGAGCGTTTCCGCGCCGCCGCCGCCACCACCGCCGCCACCGGCGACGACGACGGGGAATTCGCCGATTTCGAGCCCGCTGCCGCCACCGCCGCCAGCGCCGTCGTCCGCCTCCTCGGCGTTCGCGGTTCCCTTGTGGCCGCCGCTGCCGTAGCCGTAGCCGCCACCGCCACCGCCACCGTGGTCACTGCCGGCGCAGCCGACGAACACGTTCAGCTTGTCCCAGGCGAAGCCGGCGAGGTCGGCGCTGACGATGCCGCCGTGGCCGCCTTTGCCGGGGGGGCCATGCGAACCGCCGGTACGCGTCCCACCCGCCGCGCCTTCGACCGTGACGTGCGCGTATTGGACGCCTTCCGGAAAGGAAGGATGCTGCGGGTGGCCGGTGCACTGGAAGCCTTCCTGGCGCACGGTGGAGACCGTGACCACGCCGGAGCCTTTCAGCGGGCCGGCGAGATAGACGGGATTGCTCGTGCTCGAAGCGGCGAACGAGTTGCCGCCGGCCCCGCCGGCCCCGGCGAACGTCGCGCCGTTGCCGGAGAGCAGTTCACCTCCCCCGCCGCCGCCGTTCCCGCTCAGGTTGTAGCCGCCGCCGCCCCCGCCGCCGCCGCCCATCGTGTCGTCGGGGTTCTCCTCGGTGGAACCGCCGCCACCGCCTTCGTTGTCGACTCCGTCTTCGACCTTGCCGCCCGGGCTCGGTTCGTCACCCTGTCCCTGGAAGCCGGGCTGCGCCGGGTGGCCGCCGGCGCCGCCCGCGCCGCCGTGGTAGTTGGTCAGCGGGATGTGCTCGCGGCCGCCGCCGCCACCACCGCCGCCGCCAACGATCAGCGGTTCGCCGGAGGGCCGGGTGGAAGGCGTGCAGGTGCCCGAGCCCTGGCTCCAGGCGCCCATCGTCACCGCGCTCGAGCCACCGCCGCCGCCGCCGTCGAAGGCGCCCGGCGGGTCGTCGGTGGCGGTCCCTTTGTCGCCGCCGCAGGTGTAGCCCCAGCCGCCGCTGCCGCCAGCGTTCTCGCCGACCCAGATCGTCAGCTGCTGGCCGGGCGTGACTTCTAGCCCGGCGATCGTCTCGCCCCCGGGACCGGGGGCGCCGCCTTGATTCGGAAAGCCGCCGCGGCCGCCGATCGCGTCGAAGGTGAGATAGGTGACTTCCGGCGGCACGGTGAAGACCTGCGGCCCGCCGGTGTAGTGGAAGGTGGCGATCGGCCCCGCTTCCGGCGCGGCGCTCGCCGGGGCGGCGCCAGCGAGCGCGAGCGCGACAGCCGCGAGCCCGCCGAGCACTGCACGGCCGAAGCTCCCCACACCTAACTTCGAGTCTGCCAAGACGTGCGCATTTTCCAGCCTCCGCAGGACAAACCGATCGTTCGTCCAGCCGAGCGTTCGTCGTTTGTACGCGTATGACGTCCAAACGACGAACGCAGGTCCGGGCGGCTACCCGCGGGCAACGCTGCCGGAGCCGGAGACGCTCTGGTTGAGGAGGGGGTCACCGCTGTAGCGCACGTCACCGCTGCCGCGCAGGTCGACGTCGAGGCGGTGGCGGGCGTCGACGTCGGCGTCGCCGCTGCCGGCGATATCGAGGCTGGCGGAACCCGTGGTGAGGTCGCGGAAGTCGAGGTCGCCGGAGCCGTCGACCTCGGCGTCGAGAGCGTCGACGCGTCCCCGGGCCCGGACCTCGCCTGAGCCGTTGACCTCGACCTCTAGGCGTTCGCCGTGCATCGCGGTCAGGGTCAGGTCGCCGGAGCCGTCGACGCGCACCGACTCGAGCGCTGGGGCGCGGACGACGACCGTGACCTGGCCGTCGCCGAAATCGATCCCCGAGGAGTCACGCTCCTCGACGAGGAGCGTGCCGGCGTCGACGCGGGTGGTCAGGTCCTCGACCCGGTTGCGGCCGCCCTTGACGGTGAGGACGCCGCCGGGGCCGGATTTGACGATCACGTCGGGTGAGCCGTGAACCTCGATCCGGTCGAAGCTGCCGACGTCTCGGTTCTGCTGGGTGTACGGGCCGTCGTCGCCAAAGGTGATCCCGCAGGCGGAGGTCGAGAGCGCCAGAACGGCCGCGGCGAGGGTCAGGGCGGTGAGTCGGATCATGCCCTCGAAGCTACGCCGCGACCGCCCTGGCGACAATGCGGCCACCACCAGAATCGAGGTGGGGTTATCCCGAAGGCCGCATGCGCCTGGCTATCTCTTCTAGAGAGCCGCCGCTCTCGTGCGAGCCGACCAGGAAGCGGCTCATCGGGCCGCTCCCATCGCCGGACGGGACGGGACCGGGGCGGGACGCTTCGGCGCCTCCTCCTGCAGCTTCCGTTCCTCCAGCCGCCAGACCAAGGCCAGGGCCAGCAGCGCCAGCGGCGCGGCGATCCCGAAGACCAGGCGGACGCCCGGCACGACCCCGCCCTGCGAGGCGAAGACGGCACCGAGGACGGCCGCTCCCACCGCCCCGCCGAGGGCGCGGAAGAAGTTGGTGGTCGCCATCGCGGTGCCGAGGCGGCTCCGCTCGACCCCGTTCTGGACGATCACCGTCAGCACCTGGCCGACCATCCCGAAGCCGAAGCCAAAGACGCCGAGGCAGAGGACGGTGGCGAGCTGCGAGCGCTCGCCGACCAGCGCTGCCATCCCGGCCAGACCGACCGCCATCAGCGCCAGCCCGGCCAGCGGGTAGCGCTTGTAGCGGCCGCCGCCGGAGATCCGCCGACCAGCGATGTTGGTCGAAAGGGTGACGCCGACCATCATCGCAACCAGCAACAAGCCGGCACCGGTCGGGCTCGCCCCAGTCGCCGCCTGCAGGTAGACCGGCGCGAAGACGGTGACCGAGAAGAGGCTGGCGGTGGTGAGGAAGAAGGCGGCGCTCGAGATCGCCACCGTCGGCAGGCGAAGCAGGTCGAGCGGCACCGCCGGGTCGGCGGCGCGGCGCTCGCGCCAGATCAGCCCGCCGGCGGCGAGGAGCAGCGCCGCCCCAAGCCCGACAATCTGGCCCGAGTCCCAGGCGAACTTGGAGCCGCCCCAGATGCAGATCAGCATCAGGGCGCAGGTCGCGGTCGCCAGCAGCGCCGCCCCGGCGACGTCGAAGCGCGCCGCCGGCCGCTGGCCCGGCACCGCCGGGAAGCGCAGCCGCAGCCCTGCCAGCGCGGCGAGGCCGAGCGGCAGGTTGACGTAGAAGACCCAGCGCCAGCTGACCTGTTCGGTCAGGAGGCCGCCGGCCAGCGGCCCGGCGACGGTGGCAAGGGCGAAGACGGCGGCGATGTAGCCCTGGTAGCGGGCTCGCTCGCGCGGCGAGACGAGGTCGCCGACGGCGGCCATCGCCAGGGTCATCAGGCCGCCGGCCGCAGCGCCCTGGACGGCACGAGCGGCGACCAGCATCGTCAGCGAGTCGGCCAGACCGCAGAGCGCCGAGGCGGCGAGGAAGAGCGCCAGCGAGGCCTCGAGCACCCGCTTGCGGCCGAGCCGGTCGCCGAGCTTGCCCCAGACGGGGATCGTCGCGGCCGAGGCGACGACGTAGGCGCTGACCACCCAGGAGACGTCGGCGAGGGTGCCAAGGTCGCTGGCGATCGTCGGCAGCGCGGTGGCGAGGATCGTCTGGTCGAGCACCGCGGGGAGCATCGCCAGGACGATCGCGACGAAGGGAAGGGATAGTTTTGGAAAGCGCATCTCGGACCTCCAATGCTGGGCTATTATTCGTAGAGTCGCTTAAAACTTAGAGTCACCCTAACATTTATATCGCTATGGCGCAAGTAACGCGAGCAGAGAAACGAGCGGGGGCGGGGATTCCCGCCCCCGGCCTGCGCGAGCGCAAGAAGGCCGAAACCCGCCAGCACATCGCCAAAACCGCGCGGGAGCTGTTCGGCGCCCGCGGCTTCGAGGACGTGAAAGTCGCTGAGGTGGCGGCCGCCGCCGACGTCTCCGAGGCGACCGTCTTCAATTACTTCCCCAGCAAGGAGGACCTCTTCTACAGCGGCCTCGAGGCCTTCGAGGCGGAGCTGCTGGACGCGATCCGCCAGCGGCCGCCGGGCGACTCGGCGCTCGCCGCCTTCGGCCGTTTCGTCACCGAGCCGCGCGGGATGCTGGCGACCAGCGACCCCGAGACGATGGAGCGCCAGGCGGCGATGGCGCGGGTGATCGAGGAGAGCCCGGCGCTGCTGGCCCGCGAAGAAAAGATCCTCGCTGGCTTCACCGACTCACTGGCCGAGCTGCTGCGCGATGAAACCGGCGCCAAGCCCGACGACGTCGCGCCGTGGGTTGCCGCCAACGCGATCCTCGGCGTCCACCGGGCGCTGATCGGCTTCGCCCGCGCCCAGGTACTGGCCGGCGCCCGCAACCCGGCCCTCGCTCGCCGCGTCCGCGCCCAGGCCAAACAAGCCCTCGCCGCCCTCGAGCAGGGCCTCGGCGCCTACGCAATCAAGCCCTAGCCGTCGGGCTGTTCCTTATGTCGGCCATACCGACATAAGGAACAGCCCGACGCGCACCTCACGTTCCGGCGACGCGGCTCGTTCTCTCTCTAGACCATCGACCGAGGAGAGCCATGACCGCAACCGCCCCGCCATCGCTGCGCAACCGCGTCGCGGCCCTCGACTGGGACGAGCTCAGCGCCCAGCTCGACCGCCGCGGCTTCGCCCTCACCGCGCCGCTGCTCGAGGAGCGCGAGTGCGCTGAGCTCGCCGGATACTTCGACGACGGTCGCTTCCGGGCGACGGTCGAGATGGCGCGCCATCGCTTCGGCGACGGCCGCTACCGCTACTTCGACCACCCGCTGCCCGACCCGATCGCCGCCCTGCGCGGCAGCTTCTACGCTCACCTGGCGCCGATCGCCAACGAGTGGGCGCAGCGGCTCGGCGAGGAAGAGCGCTACCCCGCCTCCCACGAGGAGCTACTGGCACGCTGCCGCGCCGCCGGCCAGGAGCGCCCGACGCCGCTGATCCTCCGCTACGGCGCGGGCGACTGGAACGCGCTGCACCAGGACCTCTACGGCGAGGTCTTCTTCCCCTTCCAGATCCTGACCGTCCTCTCGCGGTCCGGAGTCGACTTCGAGGGCGGCCAGTTCGTCCTCGTCGAGCAGCGGCCGCGCGCTCAAAGCCGCGCCCACGTGCTCGAACCCGAGCAGGGCGCCTTCGTCATCTTCCCCACCCACCACCGGCCGAACGCCGGCCGCAACGGCTACCACCGGGTCGGCCTTCGCCACGGGGTCAGCACAATCGCCGCCGGCTCCCGCACCGCGCTGGGGATCATCTTCCACGACGCGAAATGAGTTCCGCCAGCCGACCCGGCGTCTGCGGTTGCGGCTCAGTAGCCGGCCGGGTGGCGGGCGACGTAGCCGACGGTCGAGACCATCGAGCGGTGCCAGCGCGGGCCGGTGCCGCGGGAGTCGCCGGCGGTGTCCCAGCGCAGACCGTCGATCACCGCAAAGGCGTGGCCGGCGTTGGCATAGACGGTGATCCAGCGGCCCGGGCCCGGTTCGCCCCAGCCGCTCATTTCGCCGGAGTCCATCGGCGTTTCCAACAGGCCGGCGCCGTGCAGGGTGTAGCTGACGGCGCCCGAGCAGTCGTAGCCTTCATCCCACCAGCGACCGTGACCCCCGCCCCATATATAGGGCTTGGTGTGGATTCGATTGGCGGCGGCGATCGCCGCCTTGACTGCGGGCGGAGCCGACTCGGGCGGCGCGGCAACGCCGAGCACCAGGGTCGCCGGGGCGACCGTTGCGCAGCTCGGTTCGCTGGCGCCGGCGACCGGCGGGGTGCATTCGGTCGCTTCGGGGGTCGGCGTGGTGGGCGTCGCCGGGGCGCCTTCGTCACTGGCCGCACTGGAGACGCCGCCGCCCGCGCCGAAGGCCGTCGCCGGTGCAGCCAGCACAAGCATCAGTGCCAGCGCCGCCCCGTATTGAAACCTCGCTGCGAACCTCCGCAACCGCAATCGCGTCTCCTTCTCAGGCCTGCGGGGTTAGCTGTCGGGCTGGCGCTGAAGAAGCTGCGCTCCCGTCAAACGACGGATTCGCCCCAAAGAAACGGTTCCCCCGCTCCGGGATGTCGGCTCCCGGATTCGGCTTCCGGTTCTGAATCGGGCGGCAGTCTAACGCCAGCGGCCGACGGCCGCCAGCCGCGATGAGCCGACGCCCGCCAGAGCGGACCTGGACCCTGCTCGGGCCTGACCGCAAGCCCTACAAGAGCGAGGCCCCGGGCACTCTCGGTGGCAACAAGAGCACGCGAATCTATGGCCACCTCGACTGCCCGGGGGCGGCCCGGGTGATCGCCCGTGGCGGCTACGTCAAGAACCGCGTCTTTTTTCGCGACGAGGAGGCCGCGATCGCCGCCGGCTACCGGCCCTGCGCGGTCTGCATGCCGCCCGAGTACGCCGCCTGGAAGGCCTCCGCCGCCCGCGAGCCCTCCTCCTAAAAAATCCGTACCCGGCCCGGACCTACCCGGCCCCGGACCTCTCCCGCGGAATTCCCCGCTAATAGCGGTGTTTCTCAGCAACGACTACTTGTGCGATTAGCCACAATTCCCTAGTTTCAGGGAGCCACCAGGTCAGAGGAGGAGATCACCTTGTACACCTGCCAACGCTGCGGCACGAGTTTCGGCCGCCAAACCCCCGTGGTCGAGAGCTGCCCACGCTGCCTAGCCCGCGACGGCATCCGCGTCGGCCTCACTTTCAAGCTGTTCAGAGATGTCCCCGGCGACCCCGGGACCCCAACCCAACTGCATCCCCGCACCGCCCGGGCCGGCTCGGGCCTCGAAGCCGCCGTCCGCCGCGAGCTCGCCTCCGGCAACCGCGTCGCCTGAGTCATTGAGGTTGCCTTTTCCCGCGCTATAGGCGGCAAACGGCAACCTCAACGCGCTAGTTGCTGATCCGCGCCGCGCCGAGGATGCGCGGCGCCACGGGGTAGGCGCGGGCCGCCGCGGGGAAGCCGAAGCCACGCACGCGCTCGACCCGAAAGCCGCTGCGCTCGATCGCCGCCAGCGTCTCCCGGTTGGGGCGGCAGCCGCCCATCATTCGCGGCCAGACGAGGTCGACGGCGTCCTGGTAACGGGCGAAGGAGGATCGACGGGAGCGCACGTGCTCGTAGAAGCGGAGCTCGCCGGCGGGTCGCAGGACGCGGCGAAACTCCGCCAGGGCGACCTCCTGGTCGGGCACCGAGCAGAGCACGCCGGCGACGACGACGGCATCGACCGACCCGCTGGGCACCGGCAGCGCCTCGGCGTTGCCGTCGAGGACCCGGACCGCGACCGGCACCGAGCGCGCGGCCTCCTCGGCCCGACCGCGTAGGTAAGGCTCGGGCTCAACCGCCACCAACTCCTCGACCGCCGCCGGATAGTGCTCAAAGTTGATCCCGTTGCCGGGCCCGACTTCGAGCACTTGGCCCTTGAGCCCGGCCAGAAGCTCGCGCCGCAGCTCGTCCTCGCCGCGGCCCTTGTCCTTGGCGACGAAGCGATCGAAGAAGCGGGCAAAAAAGGGATTACTCATCGGCACTCGCCATCATCTTGCCGGTGATCTAGGCTCGATGCATGGCTGGGGACCATGCGGAGGGGCGCAGTGGGCGCGTGGGCGCGATCGCCCGGCTCAGTGACGCCATCTCCCAGTTCGGCGCCCGCCGCGGCATCTACCTCGGCCGCCGCTCGACCCAGCTCCACGTCGCCATTTACCGCCTCAGCCGCGGTCGGCTCGGTGGCCGCGTCCCCGGCTGGCCGGAAGCGCAGATCGCGCTGGTCAACCACACCGGCGCTCGCAGCGGCAAGGCGCGCACCTCACCGCTGTTGTACATCGCCGAGGACCGCACGATCGCCGTCGTCGCCTCGAAAGCGGGCCAGCCCTCCCACCCCGCCTGGTTCCACAACCTCCTTGCCCATCCCGAGACGACGGTCGAGATCGGCGCCGAGCGGTGGCCGGTGCGAGCCCGGGTCGCCGAGCCTGCCGAGCGCGAGCGGCTCTGGCCGCGTTTCGTCGCCGCCTTTCCGAGCTATGGCTATTACCAGCGGCAAGCGGCGCCGCGCGAGATCCCGCTAATCCTGCTCGAGCGGCGCTAACCGCAGCCGCCGCTTAGGAAGGAGCACCAAAGGTGGCCACCACGATCTACTACGGAGCCAGCTCGCTCGACGGCTACCTCGCCGACGCCGAGGACAACCTCGACTGGCTGCTCGGCTACGAAGGCACCTACGACGGCACCGACGCCAACGCCGACCCGATGGGCGAAGGCGGCAGCTACGAGCCTTTCTACGCGGGGGTCCGCGCCCTGGTCATGGGCTCGGCCACTTACGAGTGGATTCTCGACCACCTCGACGTCGCCGGCGGCGGTAAGTGGCCCTACCAAGGCAAGCCGTGCTGGGTGCTGAGCTCGCGCCAGCTGCCGCTGCCCGAGGGCGACGGGGTCGACGTCCGGGTCGCCAACGCCCCGGTGGGCGAGCTCTACCCCGAGATGGCCGCAGCGGCCGGCGACGGGACGCTCTGGATCGTCGGCGGCGGCGACGTCGCCTCCCAGTTCGCCGACCAGGACCTGCTCGACGAGGTGCACCTGACCGTGGTCCCGGTCGTGCTGGGAAGCGGCAAGCCGATCTTCGAGCGCCCGCTTCCGGGCGCGCTGCAGCTGAGCGCCACGCGCGCCTTCCGGAACGGGATGGTCGAGCTGCGCTACGCAGCGCGCCGCTAGGGCCAGCCCGCAGCCGCAGCCACGGACTGGCGCCGGACCCGCAGGCCCGGCGCCTTGCCCTCGCTCGACAGTCCCCGTCCGGGGAGGTCAAGCCTCCTAGCTAGTTGAAGGCGTACTTTTCGAATTCGGCGACGTTCTCTTTCGTCACCACCGCGGCGGGAACGACGATCTGGCGCGGCACCTCCGGCGGCACCAGCTCCGGGAAGCCCTCGCCGAGGGCGATCAGCCGCGCCATCGTCACCGCGGTCGCCGCCATGTTCGGGTTGTAGAGGAAGGTGGCGCGGTAGAGGCCGCCTTCGGCGATCTGTTCCATCGCCGCCTGCGAGCCGCCGACGCCGGTGACGAACATTTCATCGTCGCGGCCAGCGTTGCGAATCGCCTGCACGACGCCCTGCGCCATGTCGTCGTCCTGGGTGTAGACCGCGTCGAGTTCCGGCTGGGCCTGGAGGATCGCTTCGGTCACGCTCAGGCCTTTTTCGGGATTGAAGTCACCCGGCTGCTGGGCGACTACGTCGATGCCACCGTTGGGGCAGCTCTTTTTCAGCTGGTCCTCGAACCCTGCGGTACGTTCCTCGGTGACCGAGATCCCGGCCAGCCCCTGGATTTCGGCGATCTTGCCTTTGCATTTGAGCTGTTCGGTGATGTATTCGGCTGCCAGCACACCGATCTGGTAGTTGTCGCCGAGGATCGTCGCGGTCGCGGCGTCCGGTTCGCTGAACAGGCGGTCGATGTTGACCACCGGGATGCCGGCGTCCTCGGCCTGCTGGGCCGCGGGCGTCAGTGCTTCGCCGTCCTGCGGCAGCACCACCAGGGCGTCGGGTTTTTCCGAGATCACCTGCTGGATCTGCTGCGCCTGTGAGTCCGAGTCCGCCGCCTCGAGCAGTTTGAAGTCGACGTCGTCGTATTTGTCCGCCTGGGCCTGCGCGTCCTTCGAGATCGCGCCGAGCCAGCCATGATCGGTCGGCGGCACGCTGGCGACGATTTTCACCGTCTTGCCGCTGGGATTGCTTTCGGCGTCGACGTTTTCCGCGCCGCCACCCGCGGCAGCTTCTTCGCCGCCGCTGGTCACGGTCACGGTCTCGTCACTGCCACCGCACCCCATCACTACTGCTGCCAGAAGGCTCACGAATCCGATCGCGAGCGCAAGTCGCTTGAGCGACATATACCTCCCCCTCCTCATTTTTTTGTTCGTTGCAATCGGCAATGTGGGCCTCTAGTACCTCCCCTCGGGCCGCTGGATCAGCACGGCGCCGAGGACGATTGCCCCTTTGGTCACCTGCTGGATCTCGGTCGAGAGGTCCAGCTGGGTCATCAGGCTGAAGATCAAGGCGAAGGTGAGGACGCCGAGGAAGGTCCCGACCATCGTCGCGCGGCCACCGGCGAGGCTGGTGCCGCCGATTACCACCGCGCCGATCGCATCGAGTTCGTACAGTTCGCCGCTGACCGGCGAGGCGCTGCCGAGCCGCGCGCAGAGCAGCACCGTCGCAATCCCCGCCAGCAGGCCCGAGAGCACGTAGACGCTGAAGATCACGCGGCGCACCGGGACGCCGGCGATCCGCGCCGCTTCCCGGTTGCCGCCAACGGCGACGACGTGGCGGCCGTAGCGGGTGCGGTTGAGGACAACCCAGCCGGCGACGACGATCCCGAGGAAGATCCAGACCGAGACCGGGATGCCGAAGATTTTCCCGGTCCCGAACCAAAGCAGCGAGAAGGCCGCCGGGTCGCCGAAGGAGCCGCCGTTCAAGTCGAGCAGGCCGACCGGCAGCTTGTCGTTGAAGATCAGCGCCAGCCCGCGAGCGATCGAGAGCATCGCCAGGGTGGCGATGAAGGGGACGACGCGGCCGAAGGTGATCGCGGTCGCGTTGATCGTGCCAAGCAGGACGGCGAAAGCGATCGCAGCGAGGATGAAGATCGCGGTGCCGCCACTCGGCTCGGCGATCGTGCCGGCGAAGACGCCGGCCGCGGCGACCATCGAGCCGACCGAGAGGTCGATGCCGGAGGTCGCGATGACGAAGGTCATTCCGACCGCGAGGACGCCGACGACGCTCGCCTGGGTCAGCATGTTGCGGACGTTGTCCCAGGTCGGGAAGGTGTCCGGCTTGAGGATCGCGCCGGCGACGAAGAGGCCGATCACGACCAGCGCCAGCGCGTACTCCTGGAACTGCAGCGCCCCGAGTCGGGTCCGCAGGGCGGTGGCGTGGCTCATGCAACCTCCTCGATCAGGTCGGGGCTGGCGGTGGGGGCGACCGCTTGCGCGAGCAGCTCCCGCTCGCTCGTCTTGGCGCCGTCGAACTCGCCGACCAGCTCGCCCTCGCGCATCACCAGGATCCGGGTGCAGATCCCGGCCAGCTCCTCGAGTTCGGAGGAGACGAGGACGACGCCGAGCCCACGCGCGGCGAGCTCGGTGACGATCCGGTAGATCTCTGCCTTGCTCGGGATGTCGACGCCGCGGGTCGGCTCGTCGAGCAGCAGGACGCGGCATTCGCGCAGCAGCCAGCGGCCGAGCACGACCTTCTGCTGGTTGCCGCCGGACAACTCGCGCGCCCGCCGATCGGGGTCGTCGGGAACGGTGTTCAGGCTGCGCAACTGCTCGCGCACCGCCTCACGCTCGCCGCGGATGTCCAGCAAACCGTGACTGAAGCGACCGAGATCAGCGAGGCTGACGTTCTTGGTCAGGCTCCAGTCGAGCAACAGGCCCTGCGACTTGCGGTCCTCGGGGGCGAGGCCGAGGCCGGCGGCGATCGCCCGGTCCGGCCGGTTCGGCGGCAGGCGGCGTCCGGCGACCCGCACCTCGCCGGCTTCGCGCGGGTCGAGCCCGCAGACCGCCCGCAGCAACTCGCTGCGTCCCGAGCCGACCAGGCCGCCGATCCCCAGCACCTCGCCGGCTCGGACCTCGAAGCTGACCCCGCGCACGGCCGGCAGCGCCCTGACGTCGCGGACCTCGAGCAGCACCTCGCCGCCTCCCGCCGGCCGGTCGGGGTAGAGCCGCTCGACCTTGCGCCCGACCATCAGCCAGACGAGCTGGTCAGTCGGGGTGTCGGCGGCGATCCCGTCGGCGGCGGTGGCGCCGTCGGCGAGCACCGTGACGCGGTCCCCGATCCGCCGGATCTCGTCGAGCCGGTGCGAGATGTAGACGACCCCGACCCCCTCGGCGGTCAGCCGCCGCACGACTTCGAACAGGGTCTCGATCTCGCCGGCGTCGAGGATCGCCGAGGGCTCGTCCATGATCAGGACGCGGACGTCGTAGGAAAGAGCGCGGGCGATCGAGACCGCCTGGCGGGCGGCGGGGCGCAGGGCGGCGAGCGGCGTCCGCGGGTCGATCTTCTCGTGGCCGAGCCGCGCCAGCAGGTCGCGGGAGTCGGCCCTCATCTTCGCCAGGTCGAGCAGCGGCCCGCGCCGCGGCTCGTGCCCGAGGAAGATGTTTTGGGCGACGCTGAGGTCCTCGACCAGGTCGAGCTCCTGGTAGATCGTCGCCACCCCGTGGCCGAGCGCCGCCGCGGTGTCGCGTTCGGGCAGCCGCTCGCCGCCGACAAGGATCTCCCCCGCGGTCGGCTCCTCGACCCCGGAGACGCACTTGATCAGCGTCGACTTGCCGGCTCCGTTGGCGCCGAGCAGGCAGTGCACCTCGCCGGCGCGGACGTTGAAGTCGACGTCGCGCAGCGCTTCCACCCCTGGATAGGTCTTGACCAGGCCGCGGACCTCGAGCAGCACCGGCCTCTCCCCCGTCGCGCCGCTAGCCATAAATTTCGCGCTCCGCTCCCGGCGTGAAGAACCAGATATGCACGCTTGGTCGCTCCGCGCTCATCCCACCACCAACGGCCTCAAGTTGCGCTGCGCGATCTCGAGCCCGCGCAGGACCAGCTCGGCGTTGCCGCCCCAGATCGGGTCCTCGTGCTCGACCGAGAGGACCCCGTCGAAGCCGCCCTCGTACAGGGTGTCGAGGTAGCGCCGGAAGTCGACTTCGCCGCTGCCTGGCAGCCGGTACCGCCACCAGCCCATGTCCCAGGGGTCCTGCTCGCGGCTGCCGAGCCGGCCGAAGAAGCCGTAGCGGTTGCGCTCGGCGGGGAAGACCTCGGCGTCCTTGGCGTGGGCGTGGGCGACCCGGTCGACGTACGGCTTCAGCGCCGCGACCGGGTCGATGCCGAGCCAGAGCAGGTGCGAGGGGTCGAAGTTGAGGTGGAGGCCGAGCGCGAACATCCACTCCCACAGCTCGGGCGAGTAGGCGAGGTTGCCGGGTGCCCCGTCGGGGTGCCAGCCCTCCATCACGCAGTTCTCGATCATCAGCTTGACGCCGCGCTCGCCGGCGTAGTCGACCAGCGGCGGGAACGCCTGCTCGGCCTGGCGCAGGTTTTCGGCCACGGTGCGGCCCGGGTCGCGGCCGATGAAGGTGCCGACCGGGACACCGCCAAGCTCGGCCGCCGCGTCGATGCAGAGGCGGAGGTGAGCGTGGGCCGCCTCGCGCTCGGCGGGGTCGGGGTCGAGGTTGTTGTCGTAATAGGCAAGCGCCGAGAGCTCGAGCCTGTTCGCCTCGAGCGCCGCGCGGACGCGATCCGCCTCGGCCTGGTCGAAGCGGTCGGCGGCGAGGTGAGAGGCGGTGAACGGACGGTCGCCGAGCGAGGGCCAGGCCGCCAGCTCGAGTGCCTCGTAGCCGTTGGCGCCCGCCCACTCGGCGATCTGCTCGAGCGTCCAGTCGGGGAGGCAGGCGGTGAGCAGCCCGAGCTTCATCGCCGCACCTCGACCCACTCGCCGCCCCGCGCCGACTCCAGCACCGCCGCGGTCAGCGCCACTGAGCGGGCACCATCGGCGAGCAGCGGCAGGCCCTCGGCCGGAGCGGCGCCGGCAAAGGTCTCGTAGCTCTCGGCGACGAAAGCGTCGAAGCAGTCCTGGTAGCCCTGCGGGTGGCCGCCGGGCAAGGTGACGTAGCGCGCCGCGCCGGCCGAGAGGGTGTCGAAGTCGCGGGGGATCGTCTCGGTTCCGTCGCGGCGCATGATCCGCAGCTCGTCGGGCCGTTCCTGGTCGAAGGCGAAAGTCTCCGGGCCGGCCGTGATCTCGATCCAGAGGTGGTTCTTGCGGCCGGCCGAGACCTGCGAGACGACCGCCGAGCCACTCGCCCCGGCGTCGGTCTCGAAGAGGATCAGGGCGATGTCCTCGGTGCTGACCGCGTGCGCCTCGTCGCCGTGCGCGCGCTCGAACGATGAGACTGCGGCGCCGCGGCGGGTGCCGTGGGCGATCGCCGTCTTCGCCACCACCGAGGCCAGCCGCTGGCCGCTGACGAACTCGACCAGGTCGCACCAGTGCGAGCCGATGTCGGCGAAGGCGCGGGAGCCGCCGCCGAGCTGGGCGTCGACCCGCCAGTTGTAGTCGTCGGCGCCAAGCAGCCAGTCCTGCAGGTAGCCGCCGGTGAGCAAAACGGCGGCCGCGCCCGAGGCTTGCAGGCGCGAGCGCAGCTCGCGCACGGTCGGGTAGTAGCGGTAGACGAGCGGGACCGTGACGAGCGACCCGGAGCGCTCGGCGGCGGCGGTGAGTTCCGCAGCTCCTGTCGGGTCGAGCGCCACCGGCTTCTCGCAGATGACGTGCTTGCCGGCCGCCAGGGCGGCGGTCGCGAGGGGAACGTGAAGGTGGTTCGGGGCGCAGACGTGGACGACGTCAATCGCCTCGGAGGCAATCAGCTCGGCGGCGCTGGCCGAACCTTCGGCGCCGAGCTCGGCGGCGGCAGCGGCCGAGCGCTTGGGGGTCGAGGCGGCGACGGCCACCAGCTGGGCACCGGCGAGGCGGGCCGAGCGGGCGTGAACGCGGGCGGCGAAGCCAGCGCCGATGATGCCGACCCGGGGCCGGGCCGGGCTCGCGGCGGTGCTGCGAGAAGCGCTCTGAACGGCACTCTCCTCCACGAGGCGAACCTAAGCGACTTTTGTAGTGGTGTCAACCAAAAGACGAGTACCCGCTACTCAGAAGCACCGAAGTCGCGCGCAGCAACCCCGATCTTTCGCTTGCTTGACAGGCAAAAGCTCCACCTGATTCACTGCAGCCGCCCGCATGGACCCGAAACCTCAGCGCGCGGTGGACAGCGCAACCGGCCCCAGCGCGCTGCTGCAGCTGATCCGTGAAGGCGACGGCGTCACCCGGGCGGACCTGGCGAAACGGACCGGACTGGCCCGCTCGACGATCACCCAGCGGATCGAGGAGCTGCAGGGTCTGGGACTGCTGAAGGAGGTCGGCGGCAGCCAGTCGACCGGCGGCCGCCCGCCGATGAAGCTCGCCTTCAATGAGGACGCCGGCGTCGTCCTTGCCGCCGACCTCGGCGCCACCCACTCCCGGCTTGCCCTCACCAACCTCGGCGGCCAGGTCCTGGCCGAGCACCGCGGCGACATCGAGATCGCCCTGGGGCCCGAACCGGTGCTCGAGTGGGTGGAACAGCGGCTCAGCGACCTGCTCGAGGAGGCCGGTGCCGACCGCGCCTCCGTCGCCGGCATCGGCATCGGCGTTCCCGGCCCGGTCGAGCACTCGACCGGGATGCCCCGCAACCCGCCGATCATGCCCGGCTGGGACGGCTTCCCGATTCCCGAGCGTCTCTCCTCTCACTTCGGCGCCCCCGTCCTGGTCGACAACGACGTCAACATCATGGCCCTCGGCGAGCACTGGGCCAACTGGCGCGACGTCGAGCACCTGCTCTTCGTCAAGGTCGGCACCGGCATCGGCTGCGGGATCATCATCGGCGGCCACGTCCACCGCGGCGCCGACGGCGCCGCCGGCGACCTCGGCCATGTCCGCATCCCGGTCGACGACGACCACGAGGACGTGATCTGCAGCTGCGGCAACGTCAACTGCCTCGAGGCCCTGGCCGGCGGCGGCGCGATGGCCCGCACGCTCAGCGCCGAAGGCGCCGAGGTCCGCGACTCCCGCGCCGTGGTCGATCTCGCCCGCGGCGGCCTTCCCGCCGCCGTCCAGCTGATCCGCCACTCCGGCCGCCTGATCGGCGAGGTCCTCGCTGCCGCCGTCAACTTCTACAACCCGTCGGTGATCGTCGTCGGCGGCGACGTCGCGGGCGCCCAGGAGCAACTCCTCGCCAGCATCCGCGAGGTCGTCTACCAACGCTCCCTCCCCCTCGCCACCCGCCACCTCCGCCTCATCCGCAGCCCCCTCGACGACCGCGCTGGCGTCGTCGGCGCCGCCGCCATGGTCACCGAGCGGGTGCTCGCACTCGACCCCGGATTCACCCGCCCCGTGCCGGCGCGAGCCCGCTGAGTAAGCGCGCTGAGGGGCCGCGAACGCGGTTCGCAGAAAATCATTTCCCGCCGTGTCGATTTTCGGCTGGCTTGTTCGTCGTGTCCCCGAAAGCGCGATAAACGACCACTCGAAAGGACTCGACATGACTTCCACGACCAGCACCCCCACGGACGGCGCAGAGCGGCGTGCATGGATTGGCCTCGCAGTGCTGGCCGTCCCTTGCATGCTCGTGACGATGGACCTCACGGTCCTCTTCCTGGCGCTGCCAAAGCTCGTCGCCGACCTCGATCCGAGCGCCACGCAACAGCTCTGGATCACCGACATCTACGGCTTCCTGATCGCCGGCGCGCTGATCCTGATGGGCTCGCTCGGCGACCGCGTCGGGCGCCGCAAAGTGCTGGTCATCGGCGCCGTCGCCTTCGGCGCCGCCTCGCTGCTCGCCGCCCTTTCGCAGAGCCCCGAGCAGCTGATCGCCGCCCGCGCCATCCAGGGCATCGCCGGCGCAACCCTCATCCCCTCGACGATGTCGCTGGTTTTCGCGATGTTCCCCGACGAGCGCAAGCGCACCGCCGCGCTCGGGGTGATCATGAGCTGCTTCATCGGCGGCGCCGCCGCCGGGCCGCTGATCGGCGGCGCCCTGCTCGAGGTCTTCGACTGGAACTCAGTCTTCCTCATCAACGTGCCGCTGCCGCTGCTGCTGCTGGTCCTGGCGCCGCGCTTCCTGCCCGAGTTCAAGAATCCGAAAGCGGGCCGGGTCGACATCGCCAGCGCGGTGCTGCTGGTCGGGGCGATCCTGCCGACGATCTACGGCTTTAAGCAGATGGCGACTCACGGCGCCGACGCCGGCTCGGTGCTGGCGACCGCCGCCGGGATCGCAGTCGGCTTCGCCTTCGTCGCCCGCCAGCGCCGCCTCGCCGAGCCCCTCCTCGATGTCTCGCTGTTCCGCATCCGCGCCTTCAGCACGGCGCTCGGCAGCAACATCCTCGGCGCCTTCGTGATGTACGGCATCTTCTTCTTCACCTCGCAGTACTTCCAGCTCGTGCTCGGCTTCTCGCCGCTCGAGTCGGGCCTCTGGAGCCTGCCGGGCCTATTGGCGATGATGGTCGTCTCCTCGGCGATCCTGCCGCGGCTCGCCGTCCGCATCCGCCCCGGGTACTTGGTCGCCGGCGGGATGATGGTCTGCGCCGCAGGCTTCGCCCTGCTCACCCAGCTCGACGCCAACGACGGCCTCGCCCTGCTGGTCTTCGCCAGCACGATCATCAGCATCGGAATCGCCCCCGCCTCGACGCTCGGCACCAACCTGATCGTCGGCTCCGCCCCGCCCGAGAGCGCCGGCGCCGCCTCGGGCGTCGCCCAGACCGGCAACGAGCTCGGTGGCGCGCTCGGCATCGCCCTGCTCGGCACCCTCGGCACGGCGATCTACCGCGACGAGATCGCCCAGGCGATCCCGCACAACGCCCCCACCGCGGCGGCGACGTCCGCCCACGACACGCTCGGCGGTGCGGTCGCGGTCGCCGGTCAGCTGCCGCCCGGCTTGCTGGAGACGGCGCACAGCGCCTTCGCCAGCGGCTTCCACGCCGCCGCGGCAGTCTGCGCGGTCGCGATGCTCGCCGCCGCCGCAATCACGGCGCGCTTCCTGCGCCACGTCCCGGCCGCCGGCGCCGCCGAGCAGGCGCCGGCGGACGCGGCCGAGCCTCGCCGGACCCGGCCCTCCGCGCCCGCCCCGGAGCCGGCCTGAGCGAAGACTCCCCCGGTCAAAAGCCCAGGAATCTGGGATAGGCGGCACCGGGGTCCGGTCGGCTAGCCTCGAGCCATGGCTGAAATCGTTCGTGACCCAGTCAGCCGTGTCCGGATGAGCTTCGAGCGCCGAGGCGAGAACCTGCTCGTCGATCTTTGGCTCGAACCGGGCGGTGGCCTGCCGGCCCACCTGCACCCCCAGCAGGAGGAGCGCTGGTCGGTGATCGATGGCCGGGCCAAGGTGCGGCTGGGGCGGGATACGAGAGCGTTCACCCCCGCCGACGGCGAGATCCCGGTCCTCCCCAACACCGTCCACGGCTTCGAAAGCGACTCCGACACCCACGCCCACCTGCGTTGCGAAGTGATCCCCGCCCTGCGCCTGCAGGAGTTCCTCGAAGAGGCCTCCGCTGCCGCCCGCGAAGGGCTCTTCAACTCACGTGGGATGCCAAAGGGCATGGCGGGCATGCGCTGGGCCGCCCAGTTCCTGAAGAAGTACGAGGACGAGACCGTGTTCCTCTCACCGCCGCGGCCGGTTCAGAAGGTCCTTATCGCGTTATTCGCGGGCGGTTCCTGAGCCCGCCAAGTGGCGGCCGATGACCAGGCGCTGGATCTGATTGGTGCCCTCGAAGATCTGCATCACCTTCGCCTCGCGCATCAGCCGCTCGACCGGCGCGTCGAGCGTGTAGCCGACACCCCCGAGCACCTGGACGGCGTCGGTGGTCACCTTCATCGCGGCATCGGTGGCGAGCAGCTTGGCGATCGCGGCCTGGCGCGAGAGGGGCAGGCCGCGGCCATGTCGGCGAGCAGGAAAGCGAGGCCCTGGTGGTCGATGCTCGGCTGGCCGAAGGTCTGCCGTTCGCGCGCGTAGTCAACGGCGTAATCGAGCGCCGCTGACGGCAGCGTACCCGCGGCGACGACCCGATCCGACCGACCGACATCGGCGAGCTCGCTCAGATCCCCACAAATCTGGGATGGGCAAGGAGCGATCGATGCGGCACCGTGGGACCGGCACGTCGGGGATGGAATAAATGCCGCGGGAGTGCGTCTTAGGGGGTGAACGCAATTAATCCGACCGAAAGGAGACCCGCATGACCAGGACCGTGGCCATGATTTGCGCGTTTTTAGTCGCGGCCATCGCCCTCGCCGCAGCCGCAACCGCTGCGCCGGCCCAGGCGTACTACCTCTCCAGTACCGAACAGGTCCCAGACCACCACCTGAACCTCCTTCGTTGGCCGCCCAAGAGCCCTTCGTTCCGGCCCTGCATCGTCAAGGAAGAAAGCTTGCCGGCCGGTGACTTCTACCACGGTGCCTACATCGCCAGCGAGACCCACCGCACCGACCCCGACCTGCAGAACGCACACATCATCATCCCCACCGCCGGTACGTACCACTGGGAAGCCTGCCGCGGCTGGAACGACGAACTCGATAGGTACCAAGTGCGAAGCACGCTGGTGGGGCACGGCTTCTCGCACACGATCCTCAACACCTTCCAGCGGGACCCGAACGATTTCGAAGGCCCGAGCCACCTCTACGGAGACGGCAACTACGAGTGGGGCGGGCGGATCGCACGCTACGAACCCGACGCCACTGAACTCGCAGGAGGATGAACATGACCCACCTAGCCAAATACTCACTCCGCACCGTGATCGCCACCGCAGTGGTGGGATTGCTCGGGGGCCTCGCGTTGCTCTCCGTCTCCCCCGCGCCGTCGCAGGCAGCGTTCTACAGCTGCCTGCCAGCCGAATTCTGCCTCTACTTCAACGAGGACGGCAACGGTGGACGCTATGCCTTCGAGTTCTCGGACTCGAACCTAAACGACAACAAGTACGAAGGTGCCGACACCGGCGAGACCGTAGGCAACACCGCGCGCGGTGTCTGGAACAACGGGAATGCGGGCAATAAGGACGACGTCGTCGTCTACAAACGGCCCAACTTCAAAGGCGACGACGGTTGCATCCGTCTCGATATCTCCGGCCCCCTGCCGCGGAACTGGTGGAACAACATCGAGTCCTACCGCTGGGCAACGGACGCCGAGTGCGAAAAGGCTGGGGTGATCCCGCTTGGGGAACTCGGATTCGATTTCCGCTCACCCCAACACGAATCCTGAGCACCTTGGCTCCCGTCTGATGGGAGAGAGAACTGCCGGCCAGGCAACAGGGCAGGCGCGCGTACTTGACGTCGCGCGCCTGCCCGATCATCTCGACCGCCTGTTCAGCGCCGCGTTCGCTCTCTCCGGCAGCCGGTATGACGCCGAGGATCTCGTTCAGGAGACCTACGCACAGGTGCTTCGCCGCCCGCGCCTGCTGCGCAACGAGGACGACGGTGCCTATCTGATGCGTGCACTTCGAAACACCTGGATCAGTTGGGGGCGCTCCGCCCACGCCCAACGTTCGGTCCCGCTCGAGCCGGAAAAGCTCGACTTCGTCGCCTACTCGCCGACCGCGCCGCAGGAGACCGCGCTCGCGGCGCGCGAGGCCTTCGCCGCCGTCGCCGAGCTCTCGCCGCCCCTGCGCGAGACGATTGTCGCCGTCGACGTCATGGGCCTCTCTTACAAAGAGGCGGCGCACGCACTGCGGGTCCGCCAGGGGACGATCATGAGCCGACTGAGTCGGGCCCGCGAGGCCGTCGCCACCACCCTCGAGGGAGTCGCGGCATGAGCGACGTGCGACACGAACATATCGCCCTCTTGCTGAGTGAGAACGGTCCGCTCGCGCCGCCGGCGCTGCGGTGGCGGATCGAAGCCCAGGTTGCGGAACGCGCCAAGCAGCGCTCTCCCTGGACCTGGCAGTGGCCACAGCTGACCCGCCTTGCGGTCGGCGCCACGGTCGCCCTGATCGCCCTCGCCCTGGTCCTGCCCCGGGCCTTCGACAGCGGCGGCAACGGCGAACCGACGGTGCTCGATGCCCACGCGCTCAGCGGCGCCGAGCCGCAAGCGCCAGCGCCGCCGCCACTTGCCGGCCAGCCGCAACTCCTGGCCGCGGAGCTCGATGGCGTCCGCTTCCCGGACTGGCAGCGAGCGTTCGGCTGGCGCGCGACCGGTCGCAGCAGCGAGGACCTCGACGGGCGCCAAGCCGAGACCGTCTTCTACGCACACGAAGACCATCAGATCGCCTACACGATCGTCGCTGGCGAACCCCTCCCCCCACCGCCGGCGGCGACGCACCGCACCGTCGACGGAGTCGACCTCGCCCTCTACCGCGCCGCCGACGGTCACGAAATCGCCTCCTTCCAACGCCAGGGCAAGACCTGTGTCCTCTCGGGCCACATCGAGCACCGTTCGACCCTGGTCAAGCTGGCGAGCTGGCACGCCGACGGGCGCCTGGCGTTCTGAGGAAGGTCCGCCCGGCCCCGGCCGCTGGCGATCCGTCATCGCGGCAGCGAGGCCGCCGTTGAAGCACCCACCCAGGATCCTGGGATTGTCGGCACCAATCGCCTCTCCTAGAAATGGTCGAAACGAGTAAAGGAGGAGCGGTGATGATGACTCGGCCCCCGATCGTCCCCCGGCGTGAGTGGGAAAAGGCCCAGGCGGAGATGCTGCTGAGGGAGAAGGAGCTGACGCGTGCCCGCGACGCCCTGGCCGCCGAACGCCGGCGAATGCCCTGGGAAGCGGTCGAGAAGAGGTACCGCTTCGAGGGGCCCGACGGCGCCGTCAGTCTGCTCGACCTCTTCGCCGGGCGGCGGCAGCTGCTGCTCTACCGCGCCTTCTTCGAGCCCGGTGTGGAGGGCTGGCCCGAGCATGCTTGCGTCGGCTGCTCGTTGATGGCTGACCACGTCCCCAACCTGGCACACCTAAACGCCCGCGGCACCACCCTCGTCTACGCCTCGCGCGGCTCACAGGCCGAGATCCGGCGCTTGCAGGCGCGGATGGGGTGGGAGCACATCCCCTGGTTCACGATCACCCACGACTTCGACACGGACTTCGGGGTCGAGGAATGGCACGGCACGACCGCCTTCATCCGCGACGGCGAGCAGGTCTTCCGCACCTACTTCGTCAACGGCCGCGGCGACGAGTGGGCGGTCAACACCTGGACCTATCTCGACCTCACCGCGCTCGGTCGCCAGGAGCACTGGGAGGACTCGCCGCAAGGCTGGCCCCAGGAGCAGCCCTACCGCTGGTGGCGCTGGCACGACGAGTACGGCTCGTAGGCAGGAGCAGCCCGACCAGACCTCCTCAGGCCCAGATCCTGCGCCGCTGCGCTCAGCCGAGGACGACTTCGGCGTCGCGGCGCGGGGTCTCGGTGATCGCGCGGCGGTAGTTGCGCTCGGGAGCGGGGCGCGCCGGGCGGATCTGGTGGCGGCGGACCAGCTCGCGGAGGACAACGGTCATCTCGAACTGGGCGAAGGCGGCACCGAGGCAGCGACGGACGCCGCCGCCGAAGGGGATCCAGGTGTAGGTGCCGGGTGGCTCGTCGAGGAAGCGCTCGGGCAGGAAGCGCTCGGGCTCGGGGTAGATGTGCGGATCGCGGTGGACGAGGTGGATCGCGGGGACGACCGAGGCGCCGGCGGGCAGCTCGTAGCCGCCGAGCTCGACCGGCTCGGTGAGGCGGCGGATCACGATCGAGATCACCGGCCGCAGGCGGAGGGTCTCCTGGATCGTCGCCGTCAGGTAGGTGTCCTCGCCGGCGAGCACCTCGTCGCGCAGGCGCTCGAGCTTCTGGGGATGGCGGACGAGGCGCTCGACCGCCCAGGCGAGGGCGGTCGCGGTCGTCTCGTGGCCGGCGACCAGCAGGGTGAGGAGCTCGTCGCGGATCTCGGCGTCGCTCATCGGCGAGTCATCCTCGTGGCGGGCGAGGATCAGCATCGAGAGGACGTCGTCGCGCGCTTCGAGATCCGTGACGGCCCGGCGCTCGGCGATCTCGGCGGCGATCAGCTCGTCGACCCGGTCGATGCGGCGGCGGAAGGCGGGGATCGAGCGGACGCGGTTGGGGCCGACCGCAAGTAGCGGCGCCAGGAAGCGGGGATCGGTGGTGATGTCGAGGAAGCCGCGCAAGGCGCTGCGCAGCTGCTCGAGGCGGGCGCCGCCGTGGACGCCGAAGACGGTCTCGATGATGATCTCGAGCGTCATCGCCTGCATCCGCGGCCGCAGCCGGTAGGGCGCCCCAGTCGGCCAGCTCTCGATCTCGCGGGCGGCGATCGCCTGCATCTGCTCGCCGTAGCCCTGCATGCGCTCGCCGTGGAAGGGTGGCAGCAGCAGGCGGCGCTGGCCGATGTGGCGCTTCTCGTCGAGGACGAGGACGGAGTTCTCGCCAAGCAGCGGGCGCAGGATCTGGTTGCCCTCGCCGGCGTGGAAGACCTTCGGGTCGCCGGTGAAGACCTGCTTGACCACCACCGGGTCGGAGACGACCACCCACTCGCCCTCGTAGGCGATCCGCAGCGTGAACATCGGCCCCAGCCGCGCCCGGCACTGCTCGAGCATCCACTGCGCCCGCCGCGACCAGATCGCGGTCTGGACGGCGCGGTTCATCCGCGGCCCCCGCGGCAGCCCCCTGACCGGGCCACTCCTGGGAGTGGTCGGTGGAGCAGCCGCTTTGGCCGTCGCCTCCATAGCTCTGAGGGCCAGCTTAGTCGTGGGTTGCACGAGACTGTGTGACGTTCCTCCGCACCGAACGCGGAGCCATCTCGGCCCCGCCCGCTTCCCACGATACCGGTGAGTACCGTAGGCTTGAGCGCGCAGATGGCGCCTCCGGAACTTCCGATCCCCGTCGAGCACCGGATCCTCAAGTGGTTCTGCGGCCTGCCGGCGGCCGCCCACCGGCTGATCCTCGGCAAGCCAGTCCGGAGCGAGGGACAGACCCTCGCCCGCGACATCCAGGCGCTGCTCTGGCTGGCGCGGGTGAACGGGGTCCACGACCTCTACGCCGGCATGTCGGCAGCCGAGGCGCGCGAGCTCAGCCGGCGCGGTGCGGCCGTCGTCGACGGGCCGCGGCGGCAGCCGCTGGCGCGGGTCGAGGAACGGCAGATCCCAGGTCCTGCGGGGATGCTGGCGGCCCGTTTCTACGTGCCCGAGAACCAGCCGCCCGCCTCGCCGGCGCCGCTGCTCCTCTACTTCCACGGCGGCGGCTTCGTCTTCGGCGACCTCAGCACCCACGACGGTGTCTGCCGCTTGCTGGCGGCGGCCTCCGGCGCTTCGGTGCTCTCGGTCGAGTACCGGCTGGCGCCCGAGCACCCTTTCCCCGCCGCGGTCGAAGACGCCTGGGCGGCCTTCGCCTGGGCGGCCGAGAACGCCGCGGCACTCGGTGCCGATCCGGCGCGGATCGCGGTCGGCGGCGACTCGGCAGGCGGCAACCTTTCGGCGGCGGTCGCGCTGATGGCGCGCGAGGGCGGCGGCGCAAAACCGGCCCTGCAGCTGCTGATCTACCCGGTTACCGACCTCGAGGGGACGATGCGCTCGCGGCTCACCTACGCCGAGGGCTACATCCTCACCAAAGCCGACATGGACTGCTTCGAGGCCGCCTACCTCCCCGACGGCGCCGCCCGCGACGATCCCCGGGTCTCGATGCTCCACGTCGAGGACCTCTCCTCACTGCCGCCCGCCTACGTGATCACCGCCGGCTTCGACCCGCTGCGCGACGAGGGCGAGGCCTACGCGCTGAAGATGCGCGAGGCCGGCACCCGGGTCGCCCTGCGCCGCCACTCCGGCCTGATCCACAGCTTCGCCCACGACATCAACGTCAGCGTAACCGCGCGGGCGGCGATGCTCGAGGCCGCCGGCGCCCTCCGCATGGGCCTCGCCGCGGCCTGACGACTTCGACATTTCCCGCCCCCTGAGGCGGGAAATGTCGGTACACCGATCTTTCCCGCCCTCTAGCCAGGGGAAATGTCGGTACACCGATCTTTCCCGCCCTCTAGCCAGGGAAATGTCGGTACACCGACTTTTCCTAGCCGGTCGCGACGACTGGGGGGCGGCCGTTGGCTTTGGCGGTGAGGACGGCGTGGTCTTCGGGGGCGGGGCGCAGGATCAGCACCTCGACCGGCGCCTTCTCGAGCAGCCAGACGAGGTCGTCCGCGGAGAGGCCGGCCGCGCCGGTGTCCGTCGCCGAGACGACGACGCGATCGAAGGTCTCGGTCGCCAGCAACCGCTCGAGCGCGTGGCGGTAGGTGCGCCCGCGCTCGATCCGCGCGTCGACCGGTACACCCTTGGCGCTGGCCCGCTGTTCGATCGCCTCCAGCATCGCCATCGCCTGCGCCGCCTCGTTGGGAATCGCGCACTCGAGCGGCAGGCGCTTCGGAACCTGGGCGAGGTAGGCGGGCATTAGCGTCGCCTGCTCGGCGCGGGCGAGACGCATCGCGGCATCGACCGCACGGCGGGAGATCTCAGTGCCGGTGAACGGCAGCAGGATGTGGTGGACGGCATCGGGTTCGGCGGCGGCCTTGCGGGCGAGGCGGGAGCGAGCGAGCAAGAAGCCGCCGGCGAGGCCGAGCCCGAGCGCGACCACGATCAGGACGTGCTCGACCTCGATTGCGCCGAGCAGAGCGAAGGGGGTCATCGCTTCGCCTCCCCCCTGACCTGCAGGCCGCGGTGGGCGACGATTCGCACATCGACCCCGGGCGGGGTGAGCCGCATCAGCCGCTGCGGCAGCGGTTCGCGCAGTCGCGCCCACGGAGTCCGAGGCGGCGGCGATTCGCCGACCATGATGTAGGTCGAGCCGCGTTCGCGCACCACCCGCGCGGCGGCCGCCGCGACGTCGTCGTGCTCCTCGATCAGCAGGTGGGCGCCGAGCACCGAGGCGAGCTGGCGCAGCGCCGTCACTTGCTGCTCGACCTCGCCCTCGATCTGCAGGCTCGGCGGCTTCACCCAGAGCAGGTCGAGCTCGGTGCCGAGCCGCTGCGCCGAGCGCCAGGCGCGCCGAACCAGCCGCTGGGCGCTCGGCTGCGGACGCACCAGCGCCAGCAGCCGCTCGCCGACCGCCTTCGGCGCGTCGCTGGCGACGCCTTCCTCGTCGCGCGTCCCGACCAGCTCGGACTCGGCGTAGACGAGGCGCTTCGACTCGACGTCCTCAGCAACCTGGCGCAGGCTCACCTCGCGCAGCGCCGCCAGGTTCTCGATCTTGAAGAAGTTGTTGAGCGCCGCGTCGATGTTCTGTGTCGGATAGATCTTCCCCGCCCGCAGACGCGCGATCAGCGCCTCGGGGGTGAGGTCGATGAGGACGACTTCGTCGGCGGTGCCGAGGATCGAGTCGGGCACGGTCTCCCGCACCCTGACGCCGGTCAGCTCGGCGACCTGGTCGTTCAGCGACTCGAGGTGCTGCACGTTGACCGTCGAGAAGACGTCGATCCCGGCCGCCAGGACCGCGGCGATGTCCTCGTAGCGCTTCGGATGCTCGAGGCCCGGCGGATTGTTGTGGGCGAGCTCGTCGATCAGCGCCAGCTCCGGGTCGCGGGCGAGCAGCGCCGGCAAGTCCATCTCCTCGACCTCGACCTCGCGGATCGCGACCGGGCGGCGCGGCACGACCTCGAGCCCCCGTGCCTGCGCCGACGTCTCCTCGCGTTCGTGCGGCTCGAGGTAGCCGATCACCACGTCGCGTCCCGTCGCGACTTCGGCGTGTCCCTCCTGCAGCATCCGGTAGGTCTTGCCGACCCCGGCGGCCATCCCGAGGAAAACCTTGTAGCGGCCGCGGTCGGCCGTCACCTCAGGCCCCCAGCAGGTTGTGGACGACGAGGTCGATCAGTTTGATCCCGACGAAGGGGACGATCAGGCCGCCGAGGCCGTAGATCAGGATGTTGCGGCGCAGCAGCGCGGTGGCGCCGATCGGCCGGTAGCGGACGCCGCGCAGCGAGAGCGGGATCAGCAGCGGGATGATCAGGGCGTTGAAGATCAGCGCCGAGAGGATCGCCGACTCGGGGGTCCCCAGCGACATGATGTTGAGCGCGTCGAGCGGGCCCTTTTCGCCCGCCGTCGCCCAGGTGGCGACGAAGATCGCCGGCAGGATCGCGAAGTACTTGGCGACGTCGTTGGCGATCGAGAAGGTGGTCAGGGCGCCACGGGTGATCAGCAGCTGCTTGCCGACCTCGACGATCTCGATCAGCTTGGTGGGATTGGAGTCGAGGTCGACCATGTTGCCGGCCTCGCGGGCGGCCTGGGTGCCGGTGTTCATCGCCACCCCGACGTCTGCCTGGGCCAGCGCCGGAGCGTCGTTGGTGCCGTCGCCGGTCATCGCGATCAGCCGCCCATCGGCCTGCTGCTCCTTGATCAGCTCGAGCTTGCGCTCGGGGGTCGCTTCGGCGAGGAAGTCGTCGACGCCGGCCTCCGCGGCGATCTTCGCCGCGGTCAGCTTGTTGTCGCCGGTGACCATGATCGTCCGGATCCCCATCGCCCGCAGCTGGTCGAAGCGCGCCTTCATCCCCTCCTTGACGACGTCCTTGAGGTAGATCACGCCGAGCACCCGCTCGTTGCGGGCGACCGCCAGCGGCGTCCCGCCCTCGCGGCCGATCCGGTCGAGTTCGCCGCGCAGCTCCTCCGGCGCGCGGCCGCCTTCGGCCGCGATCCAGTCGGCGATCGAGTCGCCGGCGCCCTTACGCAAGCGGGTGCCGTTGAAGTCGACGCCGCTCATCCGCGTTTCGGCGCTGAAGGGGACGAAGGCCGGCTCGTGCCCGGCGAAGTCGTGCTCGCGGATCCCGAAGGTCTTGGCGAGGACGACGATCGAGCGGCCCTCGGGGGTCTCGTCGGCGAGCGAGGACATCTGCGCCGCCTCGGCCAGCTCCTCGACCGCGACCCCCGGCATCGGCATGAACTCGACCGCCTCGCGGTTGCCGAGGGTGATCGTCCCGGTCTTGTCGAGCAGCAGCACGTCGCAGTCGCCGGAGGCCTCGACCGCGCGGCCGGAGAGCGCCAGCACGTTGCGGCGCACCAGCCGGTCCATGCCGGCGATCCCGATCGCCGAGAGCAGCGCCCCGATCGTGGTCGGGATCAGCGCCACCAGCAGCGCGATCAGCGTCGTCTCCGAGAGTTCGGTGTTGGCGAAGAGCGCGAAGGGCCGGAGGCTGACGATGACGACGATGAAGACCAGGGTGAGCCCGGCGAGGAGGATGCCGAGGGCGATCTCGTTAGGAGTCTTGCGGCGCGAGGCGCCCTCGACCAGGGCGATCATCCGGTCGAGGAAGGAGCCGCCCGGCTCCTGGGTGATCTCGACCACGATCCGGTCGGAGAGGACCTTGGTGCCGCCGGTCACCGCCGAGCGGTCGCCGCCGGCCTCGCGGATCACCGGCGCCGACTCGCCGGTGATCGCCGACTCGTCGACCGAGGCGATGCCCTCGACCACGGTGCCATCGCCCGGGATCGTCTCCCCCGCCTCGACCACGACGACGTCGCCGCGGACCAGCTCGGAGGCCGGACGCTCGCCGCCATCACGGAGCCGCGCCGTGGTCTCCGAGCGCATCGCCCGCAGGCTGGCCGCCTGGGCGCGGCCGCGGCCCTCGGCGAGCGCCTCGGCGAGGTTGGCGAAGACGACGGTCAGCCACAACCAGAGCGTCACCGTGAAGGTGAACCAGGCAGGCTCGTGGCCGCCGCCGAGCGGTTGGCCGCCGAAGACCTGGATCAGCCAGGCGACGGTGGTGATCGCGGCGCCGATCTCGACCACGAACATCACCGGGTTGCGGACCTGGACCCGCGGGTCGAGCTTGGTCACCGACTCCCACAGCGCCGGGCGCAGGATCTCCCGGTCGAACAGCGAGCGCGGTTGGTTGCGCCCCTCGCTGGTGCGGTTGGTGGTGGGCTCGGGAGCGGTTGCGGTGCTGGTCATTTCAGCGGCGCCTCTTCGTCAAGTGCGATGTTCAGTTCGAGCACGTTCACGCCGGGCTCGCCGAGCACTCCGAGCGAGCGGCTGTCGGTGTTCGCGGCGATCAGGTCTTCGACCTGGGAAAGGGGGATGCGGCGGACGGCGGCGATCCGGTGCGCCTGGATCTGCGCGTTCGCTTCGGAGATGTTGGGGTCGACGCCCGAGGCCGACTGCGTCACCGCGTCGACTGGCACCGCTTCGCGGGTCAGCGATTTGTCATAGGGCTTGTTCAGCTTCACGTACTCGGCCAGCGCTTCGCGCACTTCTTCGCGGCCTTCGGCGCTGTTCGGGCCGACGTTGCCGAAGAAGGTGACGTCGGCGGAGTATTCGGTCGCCGAGGGCCGCGAGTGGAAGTAGCCCTTGCCCTTGAATTCCTGGCCGATCAGGTGCGAGCCGACGGTCCTGCCGTCGATCGTGATCTTCGAGCCGTTGGCGGTGCCCGGGAAGACCAGCTGCGAGATGCCGGTGATCGCCAGCGGGTAGAGCAAGCCGAGGACGACGGTCATCGCGATGATTGCGATCAGCGCGGTGAGCAGGTCCTTGCGCAGCCCGGCAGCCATCAGAACAACCTCCCGCTGAGGCCGTTGGAGACCGGGCCGAGGAGGATCGCCGGGAAGAAGGTGAGCGCCCCGACCAGGATCACGACGCCGACCAGGAGGAAGACGAAGGTCGGGTTGTCGGTGCGCATCGTCCCGAGGCCGGCTGGTGAGACCCGCTTGCCGGCAAGCGCGCCGGCGACGGCGAGGACGAAGATGATCGGCGCGAAGCGGGCCGCGAGCATCACCGAGCCGCCGAGCAGGTTGGCGAAGGTGATTCCGTACGCTTCGACGTTGCCGGGGGCGTTGGGCTGGATGAAGCCGGTGTAGCCGGCGAAGGCGGAGCCGTTGTTGTTGCCCTGCGAGAGGTAGGCGTAGAGGGTCTCCGAGAAGCCCGAGGGGTTGAAGCCGGCGAACAGCGAGCGGTTGCCGAGCGAGGTCGCCGATGCGAGGCCGGCCGAGAGCAGGACCGCCAGCGGCGTGAACAGCACCCCGAGCGAGACCAGCTTGATCTCCCGCGCCCCGATCTTCTTGCCGAGGTACTCGGGGGTGCGGCCGACCATCAGGCCGCCGATGAAGACGGCGAGGATGACGTAGAGGAGCATCGAGTAAAGGCCGGCGCCGACACCGCCGAAGACGACCTCGCTGAGGCCGAGGTTGGTGAACGGGACGGCGCCGCCGATCCCGCTCAGCGACTCGAAGGCGGCGTTGACGGCGCCGGTCGAGGTGACAGTGGTAACCGCGGTCCAGAGCGAGGAGTTGGCGATCCCGAAGCGCTGCTCCTTGCCCTCGAGGTTGCCGCCGGTCGAGCCGTCGAAGGCGTGGGTGTGGAGGCCGGCCGCGTGCTGCATCGGGGTGCCGTGCTGCTCGGCCATGTAGACGACAACGACGCCGGCGATGAAGAGGACGAACATCGCGCTGAAGATCGCCCAGCCCTGGCGCTGGCTGCCGACCATGCGCCCGTAGGTGTAGGTGAGCGAGGCCGGGATGATCAGCATCAGCAGCATCTCGAAGAAGTTGGTTAGCCCGCTCGGGTTCTCGAACGGATAGGAGGAGTTGACGTTGAAGAAGCCACCGCCGTTGTTGCCGAGCTCCTTGATCACCTCCTGCGAGGCGACCGGGCCCTGGCCGAGGATCTGGCTGCCGCCGGTCAGGGTGTGGATCACGGTGTAGTGGCTGAGGTTCTGGATCACGCCCTGGGAGACGAGGAACAGCGCGCCGACGATCGCGATCGGCAGCAGCACGTAGAGGAGGATCCGAGTGACGTCTTGCCAGAAGTTGCCGAGCGAGCGGCCGGAGCGGGCAACGATGCCGCGGATCAGCGCCACCAGCACGGCGATGCCGACCGCCGCGGAGACGAAGTTCTGCACCGCGAGGCCGGCCATCTGGGCGAAGTAGCTGAGCGTCGTTTCGCCGCCGTAGTACTGCCAGTTGGTGTTGGTGATGAACGAAGAGGCGGTGTTGAAGCTGAGGTCCCACGGCCCGGAACCGAGGCCCTGCGGGTTGAACGGCTGCGCCCCCTGGGTGCGGAGGATCAGGTAGAGCAGGATCCAGAAGAGCAGCGAGAAGACGATCAGGCTGCGGGCGTATTCCTTCCAGTCCTGGCCCTCGGCGCCGGGCCTGAGGCGGAACCCGCGGTAGGCGAGCCGCTCGATCGGCCCGACGACGGGGGTGAGGAAGACCCGTTCGTTGTTGAAGACCCGGGCCAGGTAGATGCCGACCGGCTTGACCAGGGCGACGAGGACGGCGACGAAGATCGCGATCTGGACGTACCCCTGGAGCACTAGTGCCTCTCCGTGAACCCGCGCGTGCGGCTGGCGAGTGCCGCACCGAGCGGGGGTAGGACGCAGGGAGGGCGAATAGCGGCGCTATTCGGCCGACCGAGGACGACGCCCCGCGAAGTGTGTGCGGCACCGCCAGGCGTGCGTGGGGGTTCACGGAGAGGCACCTAGAGGTTCTCCCCGCGCAAGAGCGCGTAGACGAGGTAGACGCAGACGAGGAACGAGACGACGAGGCCGAAGGCGTCGGCGCCGGTCAGCGCCGCGAACGGGAGGGCGACGCTCATATCCGGTCGATCAGGTTGATCGCCCAGTAGAGGAGGGCGAAGAGGACGACGGCGCAGAAGATCGCGAAGAGGTCGGCGGGGACACCGCCGCCGCCGGGGAAGATGTCAGCGCTCAGGAGCACGCATCGATCTTGCGCCCCCTCCCGTCAAGTTCGCATGAAGTATCGGGCGCCCCGCATACAGATTCCATGAAGGCGTGGTTGTCTCTTCTTTGGCCATCCCGAAGAAAGGACAACCGCTGCGGCTCGTCTCGAAGAAAAGACAACCACTGCGGTGGCGCGGGTGGGTTAGGGGGCGAAGAAGCGGTAGCCGACGCCCGGATCGGTGGTGACGTACTTGGGGCCGTCCTCGGGCTCGATCTTGCGGCGCAGGTTGGCGATGTGGGCGCGCAGGACCTGGAGGTCGTCTTCGTACTCGACTCCCCAGACCTCGACCAGCAGCGCCCGGTGGGTCATCAGCCGGCCGCGGTTCTGGGCCAGCGTCCGCAACAGCTTGAACTCGGTCGGGGTGAGGTGGATGGGCTCGCCGTCGCGGCGCACGGTGCGGGCGGCGAGGTCGATCTCGAGGCCGTCGGCGCTGATCAGCGGCTCGTCGCCGTCGGGCCGCGCCCGCCGCATCACCGCTTCCAGCCGGGCGACCAGCTCGCGCGGCCCGAACGGCTTGGTGACGTAGTCGTCGGCGCCGGCGGCGAGCGCCTCGACCTTACGGTCCTCCTCACCGACTGCGGAGAGGACGACGATCGGCATCCGGCTCCACTCGCGCAGCCGTCGCGTCACCTCGACCCCGTCGAGGTCGGGCAGCATCAGGTCGAGGATCGCCGCCTCGGGCGGTTTCACCGCGGCGAGGTCGAGTGCCGCCTCGCCCGTTTCCGCCGGCACCGCCTCGAAGCCGGCGTCGCGGAGGATCACCCGCAGCGCCCGCAGAATCTGCGGCTCGTCGTCGCAGACCAGGATCCGCGGCTGCGCACTCACAGAACACCTGTTTCGCGCGCAAATCGGCACGGACTCGAATAACCGGAGATCACCGTGCCGATTTGCGCACTCACGACGGCGCCTCGAAGCTGACCACGAAGCTCGTCCCCTGTCCCGGCAGCGACTCGACCTCGATCTCGCCGCCGTTGGCCTCGACGAATCCCTTGGCAATCGCCAGCCCGAGTCCTGACCCGGTGCTGTGCCCGTTCGCCTGCGGCGCCCGGTAGAAGGGCTCGAAGATCCGCTCGCGCTCGCCCGGGGGGATGCCAGGGCCACGGTCGACGACCCGCACCACCAGCCGCGGCCCGACCAGCCGCGAGCGGACCAGTACCTGCTCGCCACCACCGTGGACGACGCCGTTCTCGAGCAGGTTGGCAAAGGCGCGCTCGAGCTGGGCGGGGTCGGCGCTGAGCGGCGGCAGATCCTCCTCGAGCGCCAAGCGCACCCGCTCGCCGTCCTCACCGATCGAGCGCCGCGCCGCCTCCAGCACCTCGGCCACCGCGACCGGCTCGCGATGCGGCTCGGCTGCGCCCGACTCGAGCCGCGAGACGTCGAGCAGGTTCTCGACCAGGCGCGAGAGACGGTGCCCTTCATCAACCACCGCCTCGCTCAGCTCGTGGCGCTCCTGCGGAGTCGCGCTCGGCGAGTCGAGGGCGGTTCCGGCGGCGATAATCGAGGTCAGCGGCGTCCGCAGGTCATGTGAGACAGCGCGCAGCAGCGAGGTCTTCAGCTCGTCGGAGCGGCGCAGCGCCTCGGCCTCGATCATCTCCGCCTGCATCCGCTCGCGCTCGCGCTCCACCGCCGCTAGCTCGGCCAGCGCTCGATCAGCCTCCTGGCGGCGGTGCTCGGCTTCGGCGGCGCGGGCGCGAGCGAGGTTGGCGAGGGTGCCGCTGGCGACGGCGACGAGGATGAAGATGAAGAGGCCGACCAGGTCGTGGTCGGCGCGCACGTCGAGTCGCCCGAGTGGCGGCAAGTGGAAGAAGTTGTAGGCGAGCCCGCTGACCACCGCGGTTGCCAGGCCGAGCCGCAGGCCCCAGACGATCGAGATCAGCAGCACCCCCGGGATGTAGACGATGCCGAGCGAGTCGGGCGCCGCGATCTGCTTCAGCGGGTAGACGATCGCCGTCGCGACGGCGATCGCGAGCACCGCGACGAGCGCGCCGAGCGCCTGCGACGGCGGTTTCTCGCTCAGCCGGAGCGTGGGCATAGACGCCCAGCGTACGCCGCTCCCCGCCGCTGGCTGTTCCTTATGTCGGGATGACAGACAAAAGGAACAGCCCGGCGGTCAGGAGTAGTCGTTCCAGCCGGGGAACTCGCGCCCGGCGAACTTCTGGATCGCCGGCGCGTCCTCGCTAAACCGGCCGCGCAGGGTCTCGACCAAGTCGTCGGGGAGGACCGGCTTCGGTGCCGGCGGCTTCTCGGGGTCGTGGACGACCTTCTCGACGATCCAGCGCATCGACTCCGGCAGGCGATCGAAGTTGCGGTCGAAGGAGCGGAAGCCCGGCAGTTTGATCAGCTTCTCCATGAACTGGTATTTGTCGCCCTGCTTGGCGCTCGACTTCTCCCACTCGCGGTCGAACTGCTCGGAGGAGAAGCTGGAGTCGACGCCGGCGAACTCAAAGGCGCGGCGCATCGTCTCCTCGCGTTCTGACTGCAGCTCCTCTTGGGAGATGACCGTGATCTGGTCGCGGTCGAACTGCTCGAGGTAGGGCTGCAGCTGCAGCCAGTACTTGGAACGGTTGACGTATTGGCTGTCGGGGCGGGAGAGCACCTCGACCAGCTCGCCGGTCTCGTAGCCGGCGCCGGTCGCGTGGACCCAGTGCGAGAGGATCCGCTTGATCGGATCACGCACCATGTAGAGCAGCTTGGCGTCGGGACAGTGCTGCTTGATCCGCTCCGCCACCCCGTCGTAGCGGGGCAGGTTGGTGTAGTGGGGCGAGGACTCGCCGCGCACCTTGAAGCGGTCGTCGAAGCGGCTCGCGTACCAGTCGAGGCCGAGGTCCCAGTTCAGCTCCTCGACGAAGAAGTTGAGCTCCTTCGGCTTCGACATCTGCACTTCGGGATGGAGCCCCAGGTAGTGGTGGATGCTCGTAGTCCCGCACTTCAGGCCGCCGATGATGATCAGGTTCGGCATCGCCGCGTGGCGTTTGCGGCGGCGCCGCCAGCGGCTCTTGCGGTCGGCCGTGTAGCGCTCGCGGGCGCGCGCGCACATCCGCTCGTCGGAGAGATCTGCAGCGGCGGTCGAGGGGAGCGTGTGCGTGTCGGTATCCGGCACGAGCGTGGCTAGTCTAGCTGCGATGCCATTCGCGGACCTCGCCTCCAGCGTCGAACGCTTCTTCAATGCCGCGGCAGAATTCTTCCGGCACCTCTCGGAAATCCACTGGGGCACGTTCTTCTTAGGCCTGCTGTGCCTGCTGGCGATGCAGCTCTGCCGCGCCTGGGCCTGGCGCAACGTGCTGCAGGCCGCCTACCCGGACAAGCGGATCGCCTTCCTGCCGCTGGCCGCCGCCTACCTGGCGGGGGCGGGGATCAACGCCGTCGTCCCAGCCCACGCCGGCGACGTCACCAAGGTCTTCCTCGCCAAACGCCAGATCCCCGACTCCTCCTATCCCACGGTCACCTCCTCCTTCCTGGTCCAGACCGTCTTCGACACCTCGGTCGGCATCCTCGTCCTCCTCTACGCGATCTCCCAGGGCCTGCTGCCACCCCTGCCCCAGCTGCCCCACTTGCCCGCCTTCGAGATCTCCTTCTGGGCCAACCACCCGAAGACGCTGGCGATCACCGTCGGCCTGCTGCTGCTCGCGATCGTCGTCGGCACCTTCTACCTGGCGCGCCACGTCCGCCGCTTCTGGGACCGGGTCAAACAGGGCCTGGCCATCCTTACCCAGCCGCGCCGCTACATGCGCGAAGTCTTCGCCTGGCAGGGACTCGGCTGGGCCTGCCGCTTCGCCGCCTTCTGGTTCTTCCTCGAGGCCTTTGGCATCTCCGGCTCGATCGGCAACGTGATGCTGGTGATGAGCTGCCAGGCGATCGCCAACATCGTCCCCTTCACCCCCGGCGGCGCCGGCGCCCAGCAAGCCCTCCTCGTCGCCACCCTCAGCGGCCCGACCCGCGCCGCCGTTCTCTCGTTCTCGGTCGGCACCCAGATCGCGATGGCCGCCTGGTCGGTCGTCCTCGGCTTCGCCGCGATCCTCCTCGTCTTCCGCACCACCGACTGGCGCGGCCTGATCCGCCAAGCCCAGGAAGACCAGGAGGGCGAGGGAGAGCAAGAGGGCGAGGGCGGCGGCGAGGGCGGCCAGGCGAAGCCGGCCGCGGCCGGCTAGGCCAATCAACTCGACCAGCCCGGGTAGCGGGGGGTGACGTGCCACTGCCAGGGCGGGGCTTCGGCGGCCGGGAAGTCGTAGTAGTTGCGGCCGGGAAGGGTCTCGAGCGGGACCAGGGCCGGGTCCTGGTCCTCACGCACCTCGATCCCGGTGGCGGCCGCGACATCGGCTGAGCCGGCGCGGCGGCGGACGGCTTCCCAGCCTCGGCCGGGGCGGTAGAGCCAGTAGGTGAGCTCGACCCAGCCCTCCTCGCCGCGGCGGTCGATTAGCTCGGTGAAGGCGGTGGTGCGGCGATTCGAGGCGGTCAGGTGGGGGCCGGCGGCAACGGCGCAGCTTTCGCGCCGGCAGCGGCGGAAATCGACCGGCACCAGCGGCAAGCCGGAGGGGCCCGGGAGGGCGGCGGGCGCTGGAGCCAGGGCGCGGGCGAGGCGGGCAAGCGGCCAGCCGTAGGCGGGGACCAACGGGTGGTGGCGACAAGCGTCCGGGAGGCGTGGTGCGCAGGTCAGGCGGCGGCCGAGCGTGCCGGCCAACTCGCGGCCGGCGTCGACCTCGCCGCCCGCCGCGATCGCCGCAATCGCGGCGATCAGGAGCAGGGCGATGAGCGCCGCTAACCCAGCCTGCTCGACCGTCGCCGAACCGCGCTCGCCGCGGCGTCGCTCCTCACCTGCCTTGTGGATGTCCATGCCGCCGACGCTAGGCGCCGCCGACGCAAGCGTGGTGCGCACTTCGTGCCAATTCGCGCACGCGCGCGTCACGGCTTCGTCGCGGCCGCCGGCCGAGGCGTCCGGTCTGCTTTCATGGGGACATGGAGGGCAGCCCCTTCAATCTCTTTGGCGACCCCGACGAGTTCCGTGCCCGGATGGAGGAGCTCTCGGAGCAGATGCAGTCCTCGCAGCGCGTCGCCTGGGCCGACAACGCGATCAAGCTGGCGGTCGAGATGACCGTCGCCTCGATCAACCGGCTCGACCTCACCGGTAACGCCGACGAGCAGGCGATGCAGGTCCGCGACGCGATCCGCGTCCTCTTCCCCGAGGCCGTGACGCTGGTTCGCGAGGCCCGCGAAGGCCTCAGCTAGCGCCCGGCCTGACGCGCCCGGGACTGCCTACAGCAATTCGAAGCGCAGCTGGACCACCGCGCCGCGGCGGAAGAGGCCGCCGGCCAGCTCAACCGGGATCGCGATCGCCAGCGCTGGGATCGCCAGCACCACGGTGGCGAAGACGTCGATGCGGCGCTGCCAGGCCTTCGGCGCCGGGGTCGCGCGGCCGCGGCCGCTGGCGCCGATCGCGACGTTGTGGCCGAAGGTGACGCTGTTCAGCAGCGTCTGCCAAGTCGAGGCCAGCGATAGTCCCGGCATCCAACGGGTCCGCTTCACCACCTGGTCGCGCCGCGCCACCAGCCGCCGCACCGCCTCGACCGTGAACAGGTAGCGGGCGCCCGGCACCAGGCCCGCCCAGCCGGCGCTGCCCAGCGCGCAGGCGTAGCTGTCGCGGTTGGCGATCCGCGGCCCGCTGCCGTCACCGAGGGTGCCGAGCTCGCGCAGCGCCTCCTCCGGCCCGCCCGGCACCCCGATCACCCCGAGGCCGCAGCTCTCGCAGCGGCTGACCGGCCCGGAGAGGCCCGGCTGGGTCGAGAGCCAGCCGAAAAGCGGCTCGCCGCAGGCCGGGCAGGGAGGGTTTTCGGGACCCGCCCCCGCCTCGAGCGGGACGACGGGGGTGCGCAGCGACTCGGCCATGGCCTGTAGCGTACGGCGCCATGGCCACCGCCCGACGGCAGATAGTCGCCTGGGAGTCGCGCTGGTTCGTACCCGTTGGGGTGGTCTCGTTCCTCGCGGCAGCGATCCTGATCGCCTCCAACTTCGTGATCAGCGGGGTGACGAGCAACGGTCACTCCTCAGCCTTCCTGATCTCGGCTCACGAAGACAGTGGCAGCGTCGCGCTCTACGCAGCGCTGCAGGCGCTTGGTTTCCTGCTGCTGGCGGGGCCGCTCTACTTCCTCTTCCGCGCCACCGCCGCCCGCAGCGACCGCGTTCGCCGTCAGCTGGTCGGGGTGATGATCGCGGCGCCGGTCTTCTTCGCGATCGCCGCGATCATGACCGGGATCTCGACCAGCGAAGGCGCCGACAAGTTCGTCTCCGGCGAAGCCAAGGCAGAGATGACCAAGCAGGAAGCCGCGACCGAATGTCGCGACGAACTGCAGGACAAGGGCAAAGACGACTTCGCCGAAGAATGGGACGAAGAGGCAGGCCTCGCGCCGCTCGCCGAGTGCGAAAAAACCGAAATCGAAGACGACCGTGCGGAGCAGGCGCTGAGCGAATCGAGCCTACAGGGACTGAGCGTCGGCTTCGGGTTGGCAGGCCGGCTCGGTCTCGCGATCGGACTCCTCTACACCTGCCTCTACGCGATGCGGGTCGGTCTGCTCTCGCGCTTCTGGGGATCGCTGGGGATGGCGCTCGGCGTCGCCTCGCTGCTCCTTGCTCCGATCTTCGTGGTGATCTTCTTCATCTACTTCGGCCTGCTGGCAATCGGCAAACTGCCCGGCGGCCGCCCGCCCGCCTGGCCCGCCGGCGAGGCAATCCCCTGGCCGACCCCGGGCGAGAAAGCGGCGCAGGAAATGCAGCCGCAGGAACCCGATGCGGATGTGGTCACTGCGCCCGAGCTGCCGGAAGGCGAGGACCAAGGCAGCGCAGCGCCGGACGAGACCCCGAGCGGCGGCGACGAACCGAACGGCGCTGGGGGCGGCCCACGCCGCAAGCGCAAGCGCCGCAGCTGACGCAACGCGAGACTCAAGTCTCAGCCGAGCGAATTGAGCCCTGGTGGCGCCGGATTGGCGGCCTCAGACGCGGCGCGCTTGCGGTGGGTGCGGATCTCGCTGAGGATCCGCTCGAGCCGCGGCTCGGCCGAGTTGTCGACGTAGCTCATTGCCGCGGCGACTCCGGGATGGACGGCGGCGATCCGGTCGTGCATCGCCTGGGCGACGGCGCGGTAGGTCGGGTGACCCTCGCGGCCCGAGCGCAGCTCGACCAGGTGCATTGCCTCGCGGGCGTTGAGATCGAGGACGAAGCGAATCCGATACGCGAGGCTGAGCGCGTAGGGCGCTAGCTCGAGTTGGCCCTCGCCGCGCAACCGCTCGTACTCGGTGCGGGAGATCTCCAGCCCGCGCTCGAACTCGTCGCCAACCCCGGCCTCGTAGACCTCGTCGGGGACGCCGGCGCCGAGGTCGGGGCCGAGCCGCTGCCACTGGCAGGTCAGCAACCGGTGGCGCTGTAGGTCGCGGAAGGCGCCGTAGTCGGAGACGATCTCGAAGCGGTAGCGGAGCGCCTCGAAGCCACGCCCCGGCCGGTGGCGGCGGTTGGCCCGCTCGCCGACCATCGCCGCCAGCAGCTCGGCCCGCTCGGCTCGGTCGAGGACGTCGATCCGCGCCAGGACCTCCGTCTCCGGGGCACCCGCAGCCTCGAACAGGCAGGCGGCGAGGAGATCCTCTTCGCTGCCGTCGACGTGGAGCAGCTCGACCGAGGGCCCGTCCTCGCCCTCACCGCGGCGGTCGAGACCGAGCCGGGCGACCCACTGCTCGGTGCGCTCGCGGCGGCCCTGTAGGTAGGAGATCCACTCACCGCCGCGGTCAGGCCGCTCGACCCGTGAGACGAAGCTCGGCATCACCCGCTGCAGCTCGGCGAGGATCATCGCGCCGTAGTCGCGGGCCTCGGGTAGCGGCGAGGCCAGCAGGCGCATGACCAGCTGCTCGTAGGCCTGCCCGGAGGCGTAGATGCCGACGTGGCTGAGGGTCGCGGCCGGCAGCAGGCCGCGCAGCAGATCGAGCGCCTTGGCACGGATCGAGCTCCGCCACGCCCCCTCCGGCTCCTCGTCGCTGCGCGGCCAGCGGCTCGCCGCCCAGGTCTCGACCGCGGTCAGCGAGCGCGAGTAGATCGCGAACAGCTCGTCCATCGCGGTGTCGAATGGCTCGCCCAGCTGCTCGTCGCGGTAGAAGCGGTAGCCGCCCCCGGGGAGCTCCTGGTCGTAGGGGATGTAGCGGGTCGACTGCTCGAGATAGGCGGCGAGACGGCCACGCTGCAACAGCTTGGTGAGCACGTTGGAGACCCACTCGCAGGCGACGTGGGCGCCGCCAACCTGGGCGATCGAGTCGTCGCCGTAGCCGAGGAAGACGCGCTCGTAGAGGCCCGCGGCGCGGGCTCCCTCCTCGGCGTCGAAGGGGCGGCCCTCGGCCGGAGCGTCGGCGGCGAACTCCTCCAGATAGAGGCGGCGGACGGTCCCCGAATATCGCGAATAGCGGGCAAAAAGCGCGCCCTTGACGGTCTCCGGCAGGTTGACGAGGGCGAACACGGGCCGATCCAGATTGGTGAAGTGCGGCGCCAGCAGGCGCTGCTCCTCGGGGCTGAACTGTTCGACTGGGTAGCGCACGGGTTGGCCATCGTAACCCCGCCTTCGGCTACTTCGCACTGGCAAATCTCACCGAAGACTCACGCTTTTCAAATCTTCAGTCACGAGCCTTGACGACAACCACGGCGGCGCGCTTTGGTGGCGGCCGATGACGGCCCCGACCGACCCCGGCCCCTCCCACACCCACCGCGTCAGCGCCCGGCTAACAGGCTTGGCGGCGGCGGTGCTGCTCCTCCTCGCGACGGCACTCTTGCTGCTCGCGGCGTTGCGCCCGACCCTCGCCTGGGCTGGGCCGGCCTCGCCGCGCAGCGCGATCGTCTCGCTCGGTGACAGCTTCATCTCGGGTGAGGGCGGGCGCTGGCTCGGCAATGGCTCCGAGCCGCTCGGTACCCGCTCGGGCACCGACCGCGCCGCCGTCGACTGCGACGCGCTCGGATTCTGCGACTACGAACCGGAGCGGATCTACGGCCGCAGCGAGGAAAACGAGTGCCACCGCTCCGACGTCGCGCCGATCCGCAGCGCCCCGATCGCCGTTGACGCGCATGTCAACCTCGCCTGCTCGGGCGCCCGCGCTCGCAATCTCTGGCCGAGCGGCATCGGCGGCCGGCCGCACTTCGGCGAGCCGCCCGAGGCGGACCGGCTGGCCGAGGTCGCAAGCCGCCTCGACGTCCGCCTGGTCCTGGTCACGGTCGGCGCTAACGACGTTGGCTTCGGCGAGCTGGTCGCCGGCTGCGCCCTCGACTGGGCCCGCAGCGACCGGGCGGCGCCCGAGCTCTGCCACGGCTATGCCCAGGAGGAGATCGACACCCTGTTGCCGCGGGCACGTCACCGGGTCGCCCGCGCCCTGGTCGGAGTCGAGCGGACGATGCGCGCCGCTGGCTACCGGCGTCGCGACTACCGCCTCGTGCTCAGCGGCTACACCTCCCCCTTCCCCGCCAGCCGCTGGCTGCGCTATCCGGAGACCGGCTGGACCCGGTTAACCGAGGGCGGCTGCCCACTCTGGAACGCTGACGCCGACTGGGCCGCCGGCGCCGGCATCGACTCGATCGTCGCCGCCCTGCGCCAAGTGGCGACCAACGGCGACGCCGAGTTCCTCGACCTCCGCCACGCCCTCGACGGCCACCAGCTCTGCGACAGCCGCTCGCATCGGGTCGGCGCCGCCGGCCCCAGCGAGCCCGGCGCCGAGTGGATCCGCCGCCTCTCCTTCGGCCGGGGAACGACGCGCGAATCGCTCCACCCCAACGCCTACGGCCAGCGCGCTATCGGCCGCTGCCTCGCCCTCCTCTACTCCCGCCCCCGCGGCGAGTGGTCCTGCCGGTCCGAGCCGCGGCAACCGATCGCCGCGGCGATGAGCCTGGAGCCGCTCGGTGGCTAGCTGTTCCTTATGTCGGAATGGCCGACATAAGGAACAGCCCGGCGTTGGCCGGGGCCCTACGGCGGGGGCGCGGCCATCAGCTCGACGCGCTGGCCGCCGGCAAGGGTGACGACACTGCGCGGGACGCCCCAGTGTTCGCGGTGAGGGACGGGGTCGAAATCGTGCTCGCGCAGCCGCGCAATGGCGACCTCGAAGTCGGGCACGTGGACGGCGACGTGGCCGCGCGGCGGGACGACCGGGTCCTCCTCGTGCATCAGGTGGATCTGGGACCCCTCGCGCTCGACCCAGGTGAAGCCGTCGGCGAGCGCCGGTGGCGGCTCGACCGGCTGGAAACCGAGCAGCTCGAAGAGGAGGACGGCGCGGTCGACCTCGGCCGGGGCGATCTCGATGCCGGTGTGCTGGAGCATCAGAAGGGAAGTGAGATTAGAGCTACCGCGACGACGATCGCGGTCGACCAGATCGCGATCTCGGCGACAGTCCGGTTGTCGAGGCCGTAGGCATGGGAGACGACCATCGCGCTGAGGCCGGTCGGCATCGCGATCAGCAGCCGGTAGGTGCTCGGCAGGTCGATCAGCGGCGCCGCCAGAGCGCTGAGCAGGGCCGGGGCAAGCACCAGCCGAGCTGCGAGCGAGAGCACGACGGTGCGGGTCAGGGGCGGCGGGAACGGCAGCCTGCCCTCTTCGGTGTCCTCCGCGAGGGTCGCGCCAACCGCGAAGAAGCCGACCGGGAGCAAGCCGATGACCGCGACCTGGGCGATGTCGACGAGCGTCTCGGGGGCGAGCGAGGACGGTGCAAGCAGGCCGAGCACGGCGGCGAAGAGCGGTGGATTGCGGGTGAAGAAGGCGACGACTCGTTCGTTCACCGTCTCGCCTGCCTTGGTCCCGAAGGCGGCGCCCACCGCGAAGGCGCCCAGCAGGAGCAGCGGGCCGCTGACCAGGGCGTCGTAGAGCACCGCGGTTGGGAGCTCGTCGCGGCCGAGCAGCGCGATCGTCAGCGGGAAGCCGAGGAAGGCGGTGTTGACGACCATCGTCGCGACGATCACGGCGCCGACCTCGGCTCGGCGCAGGTTGAGGAAGCGGCTGGCGATGAACCAGACGAGGACGGCGGCTGCCCCGTTGGTGAGGAGTGCCAGGAGGATGCCGGCGCCCTCGTCGAGGTCAATGTGGGCCGAGGCGAGGTTGAGGAAGTAGACCGGCGGCAGGATCACGTAGAGGATCACCCGCAGACTGCTCCGAGCGGCCTCCGCGGCGCCGCGCGGCCAGCGGTGCTCCGACCAGACGCCAATGCCGGTCGAGGCGACGATCGCCGCGGCGGTCAGGAGAACGCCCATGGGGCGGGTTCTATCCCACCGGCCGCGTTCGCCCTTTGTCCCGCCTAGCGGGACGAACAACGAACGCGCTAGCCGAAGATCGAGGCGCCGGCGTGGGAGGCGAAGTCGACCAGCGGCTGCGGGATGATCCCGAAGAAGACCGTCGCCGCGGCGCAGAGGACCGCCGGGACGAGCAGGTAGAGGCGGCGGCCGGCTTCGGGGTCGATCGGGTCGGCCTCGGGCGACGCGCCGGCGATCGCCGGTTCGCCGCCGGGAGCGGCGGCTTCGGAGTCGGGACGCATCCACATCGCCGCCACCACCCGCAGGTAGTAAGCAAGCGAGATCATCGTCCCGACCGCGATGAAGACCGCCAGCCAGGTGTAGTCGCCTTCGACCAGCGCCTCGATCAGGTAGAGCTTGCCGATGAAGCCCGCGGTCGCCGGGAAACCGGCGAGGGCGAACATCGAGATCGTCAGCGGCCAGGCCAGCCAGGGCCGCTCGGCGCCGAGCCCGCGCAGAGCGCGGATGTCGTCGCCCCACGGCGTTTCGCGCTCGCGGGCGATCACCACGGCGAAGGCGGCGAGGTTCATGAAGAGGTAGGCGGCGAGGTAGAAGACGAGCGCGCTGACCCCCGACTCGGAGGCGACGACGACGCCGCCGAGCATGTAGCCGGCCTGGGCGACACCGCTGTAGCCGAGCAGCCGCTTGAGGCTGTCCTGGCCGAGCGCGCCGACGTTGCCGACGACGATCGAGATCGCCGCCAGGACCGCCAGCGCCGGCTGCCACTCGCCACCCTGGTCGCCGAGGGCGACGTCGAAGAAGCGCAGGAAGACGGCGAAGGCGGCGGCCTTGGTGGCGACCGCCATGAAGGAAGTGATCGGGGTCGGCGCCCCCTGGTAGACGTCGGGCGTCCACTGGTGGAAGGGGGCAATCGAGGTCTTGAAGGCGAGCCCGACCGCGCACATCCCGATCCCGACCAGGATCAGTGGGTCGCCGAGGACGCCGCCCTGGGAGATGCCCTGAGCGATCCCCTCGAAGTCCGTGGCTCCCGTGCCGCCGTAGAGGAAGGCCATCCCGTAGAGCAGGGTCGCCGAGCCGAGCGAGCCGACGATCAGGTACTTGAGCCCCGACTCGAGCGAGCCCTCGCGGCGCAGGTTGGTCGCGCAGAGGATGTAGAGCGGGATCGAGAGGGTCTCGAGGGCGACGAAGAAGGTGACGAGGTTGGCGGCCGCGGCCAGCATCACCATCCCCAGCACCGAGCCGAGGAGCAGCGCGTGGTACTCGCCCGAGCCCGCTTCGGCGACGGCAGGCTCGCGAATCGAGAAGAGGACCGCGAAGGCGGCGGTGGCGATCGCGATCAGCGAGATCGTGATCGCCAGCTCGTCCATCCGCAGGGCGCCGGCGATCAGCGACTGCTCGTCGCCCCAGCGCCAGATCAGCAGGCCGGCGGTGGCGGCGAGGGTCAGCATCGTCAGCGCCGGCGCGGTCCGCCGCAGCGGCTTGAAGACCGAGGTCAGCAGCACGACGACCAGCCCGACCGTGAGCGCGATCAGCGGCGAGATACCGGCGTAGTCGATCTGCGGGGCGTCGAAGTTCATTTCGAAACGATCGGGGCGTATCCCGTCCAACCGTGTTTTTCGAGCTTCGCCAGACTCGCGTTCGGCGCCTCCCCCCCGGTCACCCGCGCCACCGTCTGTTCGACGGTCGGCGAAGTGCGATGGAGGATCAGCTGCGGGTAGAACGCCAGGCCGACGATGCAAAGGACGAGCGGCCCAAGGACGATGGCGTCGCGGAAGCCGATCTCGCGCGATTCGATCCCCTCCGCCTTACGGTTGTGCATCGTCCGCTGGTAGAGCCGTAGCGCGTAGTAGGCCGACATCGCGACACCCGAGATGGCGACGATCGCGAAGACGATCTTCGCCTGGAAGAGCCCGTTCAAGATGTAGAACTCGCCGATGAAGTTGGCCGAGCCGGGCATCGCCAGGGTCGCCAGGGTGACGATCAGGAAGAGCGCGGCGAGGATCGGGGCGCGGAATGCGAGACCGCCCATCTTGCGTGATGTCCTCGCTGCCGCTGCGCTCGACCAACAGCGCGATGACGACGAAGATCGGCGCGACGACGAGGCCGTGATTGACCATCTGCAGGATCGCCCCGTCGGAGCCGTCGGCGCGCAGGGCGAAGATCCCGGCGGTGATGAAGCCGAGCTGCGCCACTGAGGAGTAGCCGGCAATCAGCCTTACGTTGGTCTGGGTGAAGGCCATCACCGAGCCGTAGAGGATCGAGGCCACGGCGATCACCAGCACGACCTCCTGGAACTCGACCGTCGCTTCCGGGAAGAGCGGCAGCACCACTCGCAGGAAGCCGTAGGCGCCGACCTTCGCCAGCACCCCGGAGAAGACCGCCAGCACCGGCAGCGGCGCCGCCCGGTAGGCGTCGGGCATCCAGCCGTGGACCAGGAAGGCGGGCATCTTGACCAGAAAGGCGGCGGCGAAGAACCAGAAGATCCAGCGCTGGCTGCCGAGCGGCAGGCCCTGTTCCTGCAGGGCCGAGATCGAGAAGGTGATCGGGTGGCCCTTGGCCGAGATGATCGCGGTGGCGATCGCCGCGACCAGCATCAGCAGCGAGCCGATCAGGGTGTAGACGATCATCTTCATCGTCGCCGCCGGCGCGCTCGGACCGCCTTCAGGCCGCCGGTCCTTGCCCCAGATCCCGAAGAGGAAGTAGAACGGGACCAGCATCAGGTCGAAGAAGAGGACGAAGAGCAGCAGGTCCTGGGCGAGGAAGGAGCCGAGCGTCGCCGTCTCGGCGACCAGCATCAGGAAGAAGAAGAGCTGAGGTTTGTCCTGCTGGCGGAAGGCGGCGAAGGCGGTGCCGCCGATCCAGACCACGGCGGTCAGGAGCACCAGGAAGAGGTTGAGGCCGTCGATCCCGAGGCTGTAGTCGACGCCGAGCCCGGAAATCCAAGTCGTGTCGGTCGTGTACTGCAGGCCGGAGTTGCCGCTGTCGAAGCCGGCGACCATCCCGATCGCGATCGCGAGCGTGGCGATCGTCCCCAGCGTCGCCCACCACCCGGTCACCCGTTTCGGCAGGAAGAGGCCGACCAGCCCGAAGGCGAGCGGCAGCCAGAGCAGGACGTTGATCATCGGCCCATCACCCTCACGAGCTCGAGATCAGGAAGTAGAGGGCGAGACCGGCAAAGCCGACGAGCAGCAGCAGCGCGTAGCTGCGGACGAAGCCGTTCTGGACGGCGCGGACCACCGAGCCGGCCTCGCCGACCGTCTCCCGCGTGCCGTTGACCAGGCCGTCGACGACGAAGCGCTCAAAGGTGCGGTTGGCGAAGCGGCCGATCGCCAGCGCCGGCCGCACCACCAACACGTCGATCAGCTCGTCGAAGTACCACTTGTTGTAGAGGAAGGTGTGGAGCCAACCGAAACGCTCGATCAGCTTGCCGGGCAGCTCCGGCCGCAGCACGTAGGCGAAGTAGGCGATCCCGATCCCGGCCACAGAGATCGCGGCGCCGATCGCCAGGCCGACCCAGGAGGCGGAGGTCGAGGGCTCGATCGCCGCCAGCGGCGAGCCCTCCCAGACCGGCTCGAGGAAGCTGGTGACCAGGTGGTCGAGGCCCGGCACCTGGACGAAGCCGGCGAACAGCGCCAACACCGAGAGCACCGCCATCGCGATCTTCATCGACGGCGTCTGGTCGGCGATGTGGTGTTCGGGTCCGGGGAAGCCGACGTCGGTGTCCTCCTCTTCGCCGCTCGCCGGGTTGCGCGGCGTCTCGTGCGCGAGGTGGCCGGTGTCGATCAGCTCCTGCGCCTCCTTGCAGGGCTTCCCGGGCAGCACCCGGAAGACGAGCCGGAAGGTGTAGACGGCAGTGATCAGGGCGCCGAGGTAGCCGAGCACGGTGAAGATCAGGTACATGCCGCCGCGGTCGGTCGCGTAGGCGAGGATCTCGTCCTTGGAGAAGAAGCCCGAGGTGCCGGGGAAGGCGGCGAGGGCGAGGGCGCCGCAGAGCATCGCGATCGAGGTGAACCGCATCGCCTTGCCGAAGCCGCGCATGTCGTCGATGTTCTGGTTGTTGGCCATCGCCGAGATGATCGAGCCGGCCGCCATAAAGAGGAGCGCCTTGAAGAAGGCGTGGGTCATCAGGTGGAACATCCCGGCGCTGTAGGCGCCGATCGAGACGCCGACCACCATGTAGCCGATCTGGCTCATCGTCGAGTAGGCGATCGCCCGCTTTAAGTCGGTCATCACCAAGGCGATCGTGCCGGCGACCAAGAGCGTCGCCAGCCCCGTAAAGGCGGCGATGTCGGCGGCGGTCGGGGCGAGTTCGAAGAGGACGTGGGTGCGGGCGATCAGGTAGACGCCGGCGGTCACCATCGTCGCCGCGTGGATCAGCGAGGAGACCGGGGTCGGACCCTCCATCGCGTCGGGAAGCCAGGTGTGGAGCGGCAACTGGGCCGACTTGGCGAAGGCCCCGACCAGCAGCAGCAGGCAGATCGCGACGATCGTCCACTCATTCGTCTGGAAGACCCCGGGGGCTTTCTCGAAGACCTCGGTGTATTCGAAGCTGCCGAGCTGCTGGAAGATCAAAAAGGCGGCGAGAACCAGGCCGATGTCGCCGACGACGTTGATCACGAAGGCCTTCATCCCCGCCCGGGTGGCAGTCGTGCGCCGGTACCAGAAGCTGATCAGCGCGTAGGAGGCGAAGCCGACGAAGGCCCAGCCGACGATCAGCAACACGAAGTTGCCCGCCAGGACCAGCAAGAGCATCGAGAAGACGAAGAAGTTGAGGTAGCTGAAGAAGCGGTGGTAGCCCTCGTCCGAGTTCATGTAGCCGAACGAGTAGAGGTGGATCAGGGTCGAGACGCCGGTGACGATCAGGACCATGAAGATCGAGAGCGGGTCGACGTAGATGCCGAGCTTGATGTCGAGGCCGGCGGCGCTGGCGTAGTCCCAGAGCGAGGAGGCGTGATGGCGGCTCTCGGCCGGGTCGCCGAGCAGGTTGATCAGCGCCGCGACCCCGCAGAGGAAGGCGAGCCCGATCGCGAGGGTGCCGATCACGCCGGCGGCGCGGGCCGGGATCGTGCGGAAGCCGAGCGCGCAGACGATCGACCCGAGCAACGGGAAGAGCAGGACCAACCAAGCCCAAGCGGTCGAGCTCACCCGCGCAGCTCCCGCAGGTCGTCGACGTTCATCGGGATCTTGCGGCGGAAGATCGCGACCAAGAGGCCGAGGCCGACGACTACCTCGCAGGCCGCGACGACCATCACCACCAGGGCGAAGACCTGACCCTGCTGGTTGCCGACCTCACGGCTGAAGGCGACCAGTGCCAGGTTGCCGGCGTTCAGCATCAACTCGAGGCAGAGCAGGATCACGATCGGGCTGCGCCGGATCAGGATCCCGACCGCGCCGATCGTGAACAGCAGGCTGGAGAGGACGATGTACCAGGCGATGTTCACGCGGTCGGCTCCTCTTCGCGTCTGCGGTTGGCGAGGACGATCGCTCCGACCGCCGCGATCAGCAAGAGCAGCGACGTGGCCTCGAACGGCAGCAGGAACTTCTCCAGCAGCAGGGTGCCGATTGCGGCCGGGTTGCCGAAGCCGGGGCCGACGTCGGGGCCGTGGGTTTCCAGTGCCCGCAGGGCCGAGGAGAGGACGGCGACCGAGAGCTCGACGAAGAGCGCGACTCCGAGCAGGGGCGCCAGGAAGCGCTGGCCGGGGATCGGCTCCCAGGCTGACTCCCCCCTTCGCCGACGTAGGCGACGACGAAGACGTAGAGGACCATCACCGCGCCGGCGTAGACGACGACCTGGGCGGCGGCGACGAAGGCCGAGGTCAGCAGCAGGAAGAGGACGGCGAGCGAGAAGAGGTGGGCGATCAGCGCCAGCACCGAGTAGAACGGGTTGCGCGAGGCGACGACGCCGATCGCGCCACCGACCGCGCCGATCGCGGCGATGAAGAAAACCACCGCTTCCATCAGTCCAGACCCCTGGAGGTCACTCGCCCTCCCGTTTCAGCGGCGTCCGTTCGATCGGCTCGGCGAGCAGCATCTCCTTGGTGAAGATCAGGTCGCTGCGGTCGTAGTCGGCCATCTCGTAGTCGTGGCCCATCGTGATCGCGTCGAAGGGACAGGCGATCTCGCAGTAGCCGCAGAAGATGCAGCGCGAGAGGTTGATCTCGTAGACAGCGGCGTAGCGCTCGCCGGCCGAGACGCGGTCGCCGGGAATGTTCTCGGCGGCGACGACGCGGATGCAGTCGGCCGGGCAGGCGGCGGCGCAGAGCGAGCAGCCGACGCATTTCTCCAGGCCGGTGTCCTCGAATTTGTGCAGTTTGTGGCGGCCGCGGAAGCGCGGGTAGACCGGCGTCTTCTCCTCCGGATACTCGATCGTCATCGGCCCCTCGATCAGCCGCGACATCGTCGTCTTCAGCCCCCGCAGGGTCTCGCCGAAAGCACGGTAGGCGCCACCGAGACCGCCCGGCTCGGGGCCACGTTGGACCTGGACTACCTCGATCGAGTCGAGGTAGGGGGCGGTGCGCGGGTCGTAGACGTCGCCGCTTCGCTGCTTGCGCTCGCTCACGTCACCACCACCAGGACCGCGGTCACCAGCACGTTCAGGGTCGCCAGCGGCAGCAGCACTTTCCAGCCCAGGGTCATTAGCTGGTCGTAGCGCAGCCGCGGCAGCGTCGCCCGCACCCAGATGAAGGCGACGACGAGGGCGAGCATCTTGACCAGCATCCAGATCGGGTCGAGGAAGCTCGGCCCCGGGCCCATCCAGCCGCCGAGGAACATCGCCGCGGCGATCCCCGAGACGACCAGGATCTCCATGTATTCGACCAGCAGGAAGGAGCCGAAGCGCATGCCGCCGTACTCGGTCATGAAGCCCTGGACCAGCTCGGCGTCGGCCTCGGGCATGTCGAACGGGGTGCGGTTGGTCTCGGCGAAGCCGGCCAGCATGAAGACGAGGAAGCCGACGAACTGCGGGATCACGAACCAGATCCCGCCCTGTGAGTGAACGACCGAGACGAGCGAGAGCGAGCCACTCATCATGATCACGCCGAGCAGCGCCAGGCCCATCGCGACCTCATAGGAGATCAGCTGGGCGGCCGAGCGCATCGCCCCGAGCAGGCTGTATTTGGAGCCCGAGGACCAGCCACCGAGGAGCAGGCCGTAGAAGGCGATCGAGCCGACGGCGAAGAAGTAGAGGATCCCGATCGGGACGTCGATCCCGTAGAAGCCGACGCCCATCTGGGTGTCGCCCCAGGGGAGGATCGCCAGCGCCAGGACGCCGGAGAGGACCGGTAGGAGCGGCCCGAGGATGAACAGGGTCGAGATCGCGTTTTCCGGCCGGAACGACTCCTTGGAGATCAGCTTGCCGACGTCGGCAAGCGGCTGCATGATCCCGAACGGGCCGACCCGGTTGGGGCCGTAGCGGTGCTGGAAGCGGCCGATCAGCTTGCGCTCGACGACGGTGAGGATCGGCAGGATGCCGAAGATCACCGCGAAGATCACCAGCGACTTGGCGATCATGATCCAGGTGGCTTCGACGAACTGGGTGTCGGCGAGGGGCAGCGGCATGGCTAGACCTCGATCGTCTCCGGCTGGGAGACGCTGACGCGGACCGGGCCGCCGTTGAGCAGGGCGTTGGCGTTGGCGCCGGCGATGCCCTCCGAGAGGAAGCAGATGCCCTCGGGGATCCGTTCCTTGATCAGGACCAGGGCGTCGACGGAGGCTTCGCCCTGAGACACGCGGACCTCGTAACCCGTCTTCAGGTTCAATCGATCGGCGTCGGTTTCGGAGAGCTCCAAACGCTGCTTCGGCTGCAGGAAGCGGAGGGGCGGGTTGAGTTCGGTGACCGGGCCGGCCCAGATGTCGCGGTAGGTGCCGAGGAGGAGCCCGGCGGGGGCACGGTCCCCGGTGCTCCCTCCCCGGGCTGCTTCGCAGGAGTTCCCGGGGAGGGAGCACCGGCGCCCGCGCCCGAACTCGGAAGCTGCCCGGCTGATGGGCCGTCCTGCCAACGGAAGCCGGTGCCTCCCAACTGGTCGTCCGTGATGCCGTTGTAGAAGGCCACGCCTTTGGTGAGAGCTTCGAAGGCGGCCGGTTGGTTCGTGACCGTGGAAACCTGGCCGAGAGCCGCTGACAGCTCGCTGAGGACCTGGATGTTGGAGCGGACGCCCTCGGGACGAGAAGCTGCGGGGCGGATTCGTTGGAGCCTTCCGTCCGGATGCGTCAGCGTTCCGTCTTTCTCGGCGTGGGTCTCGAGGGGGAGGACTACGTTGGCCTTGGCGGTGGTGGCGGTCTCGTGCATCGAGAAGGAGACGACGAAGTCGGCGGCGGTGAGGGCGGTCTCCCAGGCGTGGGTGTCGGGGAAGTCGCGGAGGGGGTCGACGCCGAAGAGGACCAAGCCCGAAAGGTCTCCGGACTCCAGGGCGCTTCTGATCTGCTCGGCTGCGTAACCGGGCGTGGTCTCACTGAGGCCCGGGCCCGCGTCGGGAAGGACGCCGGCCTCGCGGAGGCCGCGGGCGTTGGTGAAGTCGGGGATTTCGAGCAGCCCGCTGCCGTCGGTCCCGGCGACGTCGAGGCGATTCGCGAGGCCGAGAAGGGCCGACCGTCGCGGCGGCGCTGTCGTGGTCGATCCGCTGGCCCCAGAGGACGATGACCTTGCCGGCGTCGCGCAGGGTCTCGGAAATTGGCGTCGCCACCGTGTCCTCGCCGGCGATGGCCTTGGTCAGCTCGCCGATGAAATGCCCGGCCTCGCCGGGGGCGTAGCGGGCGATCGCCTCGGCGCCACCGTCGAGCGCCGTCGGCCGCTCGGTCGCGACCACCAGGCGGGCGCCGTTACGGCGAATCGCCTTGCGGACCCGGAGGTCGAGGATCGGCGAGGCATGTAGCGGGTCGGTGCCGAGGACGAGGATCGCGTCGGCGTTGTCGATGTCCTTGACCTGGGCCGAGAGCGCCGGCTGCGCCAGCTCCAGCGCGATGTCGCGGCCCGGGCCACGGTAAGCGCGCGAGTCGAGGTGCGGCGAGCCGAGCACCTCGCGCAGCAGCTGCTGGACGAGAAAGGCCTCCTCGTTCGAGGCGTCGCCAACGATCGCCGCGACCTTGCCGGGGCCGGCAGCGCGCAGGCCGGCGGCGGCTTTCTCGATCGCCGCCTCCCACTCCAGCTCGTCGCCGCCTTTCGTTCGCGGCGCCGCGACCCGCTCGGAGGCCTCGAACATCTCGAACCCGTAGCGGCCCTTGTCGCAGATCCAGCCGTCGTCGACGTCGTGGTTGTCGCGGGTCAGCACCCGCTTCACCTTCTCGTCGCGAATCGTCAGCGAGACGTTGCACTGGCTCGGGCAGAGGGTGCAGACGGTGCCGCCCTGCTCGATGTCCCAGGGGCGGGCGCGGAAGCGGTAGCTGTAGTTGGTCAGCGCCCCAACCGGGCAGATGTCGGTGATGTTGCCGTGGAAGGGGCTGACGTAGGGGCGCTCGTCGAAGGTGCCGACGTAGGTGCGGTCGCCGCGGTCGAGCAACTGCAGCTGAGCGTCCTCGGAGATCTCCTGGCTGAAGCGGACGCAGCGGTAGCAGAGGATGCAGCGCTCGCGGTCGATCGCGACCAGCGGCGAGAGTTCGATCGGCTTCTCGAAGTGACGCTTTTCGTCGATCACCCGCGATTTGCCCGGGCCCCAGCCCTGGGTCACGTCCTGCAGCGGGCACTCGCCGCCTTTGTCGCAGACGGGGCAGTCGAGCGGGTGGTTGACGAGGAGGAACTCGACCACCGCGTTCTGGGCGTGCTTGACCTGTTCGGTGCGGGTGTGGACGACCATCCCGTCGCGGATCGGGGTCGAGCAGGAGGTCTGCAGTTTCGGGATCCCCTCGATCTCGACCAAGCACATCCGGCAGGCCCCGACCGGCTCGCCCAGTTTCGGTTCGTAACAGAAGACCGGGATCTCGACGTCGCCCTCGCGGGCGGCGTCGTGGAGCATCTGGCCCTCGGGCGCCTCGATCTCGCGACCGTCGACCGTGATCGTCACCGTCCGCGGCCCGTCGCTCATACCGACGCTCCCAGGGTCTCGGGCGGGGCGTCGACGACGAGGTGCGGCTCGATCATCCCGGCCGCCTCGGCGATCACTTGCTCGAACTCGTCGCGGAACTTGCGGACCATCGCCGCCACCGGCATCGCCATCGAGTCGCCGAGCACGCAGAGGCAGTGGCCCATGATGTTGTCCTGGACCGAGCTGATGATGTCGAGGTCCATCGGCGTCGCCTCGCCGCGCACCACCCGCTCGAGCATCTTCACCGTCCAGTTCGTCCCCTCGCGGCAGGGGGCGCACTTGCCGCACGACTCGTGGTGGTAGAAGCGCGCGGTGCGGAGCGCCATGTGGGGGATCGAGACGGTGTTGTCGGCGACGATGATCGAGCCCGAGCCGAGCATCGAGCCCGCTTCGGCCATCGCCTCGAAGCTGTAGGGGAGGTCCATGCCCTCTTCGGTGGTCAACACCGGCGAGGAGGAACCACCCGGGTAGAAGGCTTTGATCTCGCGGCCCGGCAGCGGGCCGCCGGCGAGGCCGTAGATCAGGTCGCGGGTCGGGATCCCGAGCTCGACCTCGTAGTTGCCGGGGCGGCGGACGCCGCCGGAGACCGAGACGACCTTGGTCCCGGGCGACTGGTCGGTGCCGAAGCCGCGGAACCACTGTGCGCCTTTGGCGACGATCCGCGGCACATTCGAGAGGGTCTCGACGTTGTTGATCAGGGTCGGGCCGCCGTAGAGCCCCTGGACCGCCGGGAACGGCGGCTTCAGCCGCGGGTTGCCGCGCTTGCCTTCGAGCGCGTCGAGCAGCGCCGTCTCCTCGCCGCAGATATAGGCGCCCGCACCCCGATGGACGACCAGCTCCAGATCGCGGTGCGTGCCGAGGATGTTCGTCCCGAGGTAGCCGGCTTCGTACGCTTCGGCGACGGCGGCGTCGAGGATGTCGGCCTGCTCGTCGTACTCGCCGCGGATGAAGATGAAGGCGTGGCCGGCGTCGGCGGCGAGGGCAGCGATCGCGATTCCCTCGATCAGCTGGTGCGGGTTGCGCTGCATCAGCTCCCTGTCCTTGAAGGCCCCGGGCTCGGACTCGTCGGCGTTGCAGCAGAGGTACTTGGCCATTTCGCCGCGGGGCAGGAAGGAGGCCTTTTTGCCCATCGAGAAGCCGGCGCCGCCGCGGCCGCGCAGGCCCGAGTCTTCGAGCTCTTTGAGGACTTCGTCCTGCTCGATGTCCTTGTAGGCGCGTTCCTGAGTGGCGTAACCGCCGACCAGGTCCTTGTAGCCGTCGAGCGTGCGCAGGCGGGGGTCCTCGGCCGCCTCTAGGAGCACGCGCCTCTCGAGCTGGTGCGCCATCAGGCGGCTCCCCCGCTCGGCGCGTCCCCGGCCAGCCCGCGCTTGGCCAGCGCCTTGTCCGGCAGCACCTCGGCCCCGGCCCGCAGCTGGCCGATCGCGACGCCGGCCTCGGCCGCCTCGAGCGGTCCGAAGAAGCGCTGGTCGATCGAGGCCATCGGCGCGATGTCGCAGGCGCCGAGGCACTCGAAGCCGGTGACGAAGAATTCCTCGTCGTCGCCCTCGGCCGCCGCCTTGAAGGCGTCGAGCAGCTCGTCGCCGCCGCGCATCCAGCAGCTGATGTTGGTGCAGACCTCGATCCGGTGGGTCCCCACCGGCTTGGTGTGGAGCAGGTCGTAGAAGCTCGCCACCGACTCCAGGTAGGCGGGGGTGACGCGCATCACCGCGGCGGCCTGGCGGATCCCCTCCGGCGAGCACCAGCCGTAGCGCTCCTGCACCGCCCAGAGGGCCGGGATCGAGGCCGAGCGACGGTCCGGGTAGCGGCTCATCAGCTCCTCGACCCGCGCCTGTAGCTCCGCCGGGCAGTCGACATCGGCGAGCTGCGGGATCTGCTCGGGGTCGGCGCTCGGCACCCGCCCCTCGGTGACCGCGCGGTCGACCGGCAGGTTGGGGCTGCTGACCCCGGGGCCGTCGACCGGGCTCACCGGTCCACCCCACCGAGAATCGGGTCGAGCATCCCAAGGCTGCAGATCATGTCGGCGATGTAGCTGTCGACCGCCATGTCGCGGAAGGCCTGCAGGTTGACGAAGGAGGAGTCGCGGAAGTGGACCCGCGCCGGCTTCGAGGAGCCGTCGGCGAGGACGAAGCAGCCGAGCTCGCCGCGCGGCCCCTCGATCGCGTAGTAGATCTCGCCGGGGCCGACCCGGTAGCCCTCGGTGACCAGCTTGAAGTGGTGGATCAGCGCCTCCATCGAGGTCGGCAGCTCGGAGCGCGGCGGCAGCACGTACTTGCGGTCGTCGGCGATGAACGGCCCCTCGGGGAGGGCGTCGAGGCACTGGCCGACGATCTTGGCCGACTCGACCATCTCCGCCACCCGGACCCGGTAGCGGTCGTAGTTGTCGCCGATCGTGCCAACCGGGATCTTGAAGTCCATCTCGGGATAGGCGAGGTAATCGAAGGTCTTGCGCAGGTCCCAGGGCTCGCCGGCGGCGCGCAGCAGCGGCCCGGTGACGCCGAGCTCGAGCAGCCGCTCGCGGGGGACGATGCCGACGTTCTTGGTGCGGCTGAGGAAGACCTCGTTGCGGTCGAGAAGCGCTTGGTACTGGCCGACGCGGATCGGCATGTCGTCGACGAACTCGCGGCACTTCTCCTCGAAGCCGACGGGGATGTCCTCGATCACGCCGCCGACCTGGAAGTAGCGGGTGTGCATCCGCTGGCCGGTCGCCATTTCGAACAGGTCGAGGATCCGGTCGCGCTCGCGGAAGCAGTACCAGAGCATCGAGATCGCGCCGAGGTCGAGCGCCGTGGTGCCGAGCCAGACGAGGTGCGAGTGGATCCGGTTGAGCTCGAGGAAGAGGGTCCGCAGGTATTTCGCCCGCGGCGGGATCTCGAGCTCGATCAGCCGCTCGACGGCGCCGCAGAAGGCCTCCATCTGGAAGAAGTAGGAGACGTAGTCCATCCGCTCGACGAACGGGATCACCTTCCAGTAGCTCTTGTCCTCGCAGGACTTTTCGATCCCGGTGTGGACGTAGCCGATCACCGGCCGCACCTCGCGCACGATCTCGCCTTCGAGGTCGACGACGAGCCGCAGGACGCCGTGGGTCGCCGGGTGGTGCGGCCCGACGTTGATCGTCATCACCTCGGACGTCGGGTCGTCGACGAAGTCTCTGGTCGAGAGGTCGCTAGCCACGGTTGTTAGCCACGGTTGTGCTCGTTGTAGGTGAAGGTCACCGGCTCGCCGCCGATCGGGAAGTCGCGGCGCTGCGGCCAGCCGACGTAGTCGTCGGGGAGCAGGATCCGGGTCAGGTTCGGGTGGCCGCGGAAGACGATCCCGAAGAAGTCGTAGGACTCGCGCTCCTGAGCCTCGGCGGTCGGGAACATCGCCGTGACCGAATCGATCTCCGGCAGCGCGTCCTCGCCCGGATCGGCGAGCATCGCTTTGACGCGGAGGCGCTCGCGGCGGTCGAGGTTGAGCAGCTCGTAGTGGACGCCGAAGCGCGGTTCGGCCGGCAGGTAGTCGGCGACGTGGAGGCTGGAGAGGAAGTTGTAGGTTTGACCTGGCGTCTCCTTCAGCCAGCCGAGCACCGCGAGGATCTGTTCGGGGTCGGCGATCAACGCCGCGCAGCCGTGTTCGTAGGAGGTCGCGAGGACCCCGCCCGGGACGTCGCGCTCGATTTCGCCGCGGATCAGCTCGAGTCCGGGTGCGTCAGGCAAGGGTCAGCTCCCGCGCCTCTTCGTAGGCCGCCGCCGCCTCGGCGCTCGGTTCCGAGCGCGGGCCGCCGCGTGCCCACTCCTCGGTGCCGGCGGCGTTGTAGCGGGCGCGCCAGCCCTGGTCGGGGCTGCCCATGATCTTGCGCTGCAGCTTCGAGAAGCCGTACATCACCGCCTCCGGCCGCGGTGGGCAGCCGGGGATGTGCATGTCGATCGGCATGAACTTGTCCGCCCCCTGAACGACGGCGTAGTTGGCAAACATGCCGCCAGAGGAGGAGCAGGCGCCCATCGAGATCGCCCACTTCGGCTCCAGCATCTGGTCGTAGAGGCGGCGGACGACCGGCGCCATTTTGATCGAGACGCGGCCCGAGAGGATGATCAGGTCGGCCTGGCGCGGCGAGGCCCGCAGCGCCTCGGCGCCGAAGCGGGCGAGGTCGTAGCGGGCGCCGACGATCGCGATCGGCGCCTCGATCGCGCAGCAGGCGAGGCCGAAGGTGAGCGGGAAGATCGAGTTGGCCCGCGCCAGGTTGAGCATTTTCTCGAAGGTCGTGGTGACGACCCGTTCTTCGACGTAGCGTTCGAGGTCGGCGCCGTCGAGGTCGCCGCGCAGCATGTCGCGGGAGGTCACCTGCTTGGCCAACAGCGGATCGCGTTTCTCTATTTCCAATCCAACGCACCCTTTCGCCAGACGTAGACGAAGGCGATCAACAGCAGAACGACGAAGGTGACGAGCTCGCCGAGCACGAAGAGGCTGTCGGCGCTCTTCATGATCACCCCGACCGGATAGAGGAAGACCACCTCGATATCGAAGAGGATGAAGAGCATCGCGATCAGGTAGAAGCTGACGCCGAAGCGCAGGTTCTTCGCCGGGGCGACGGGGATGCCCGACTCGTAGGGCTCAGCCTGGCGACGCGAGGCGCTGGTCGCCTGGGCAGGCTTCTTCGGCCCAATCAGGTGATTGAGCATCGCGAATACACCGCCGACGGTCAGTCCGAGGACCGCGAAGACGAGGATGGGCAGGTAGCTCTTAAGCAATTTGGGGGATTTGCCGGGTGAGGCCCGCGCGTTGTTGCAACGCTTCGAGCGCCCGTAGCCGCTGTTATACACCCAGCTTGTGACACATTGCTACATAGTGATTTTCCGCATCAGTAAGCGGAATCCCGACCCCTTTGGGCGGATTTAACCGATGCTCGGGATCCACATCGCCGTTGGCATCTGTTTGCTGGGACTGAATCTCGCCGCTGGACTCGTCGGAGGTATCGCCTGGTTCCGAAAGCAACCCTCGATCCCCTTCTGGTACCTGCTGCGCGCGGCCCAGGTCTCGGTCTTCCTCCAGGCCCTGCTTGGCGGCCTGCTCGTGGTCACCGGCCACGAGCCGAAGGAAGAGCTCCACTACCTCTACGGGATCCTCCCCCTCGTCGTCTCCTTCATCGCCGAGGGCGCCCGCTTCGGCGCCGCCGAACGCGAGCTCGGCGAGGTCGACCCCGAATCGATCCCCGAGTCCGAACGCGAGGCTGTGGTCGAAGCGATCCTCCGCCGCGAGATGGGGATCATGGCCGTCAGCTGCTGGGTGATTTTCTTCCTTGCCCTGCGCGCCGCGTTTACGAGCGGGCTCTAGACGCGGGCTGCGGCCCGGGCTCGATCACTGCTTCGTGATCCGGAAGATCGGGTGGTTCGGGGCGATGGCGCGCAGCTCGGCGTCGGATGAATCGGGGCCGACCCCCTCGAAGAAGGCGCCTACCTCCCACTTCCACTTCTCCAGGTAGGCGCGGAGGACCGGCGGCTTCTCGTCGTCGCTGACCTCGGTGACCGAGAACTCTTCGGTGCCGCGACCGCGCAGGCGACCGTGGCCGCTGACGCGGATGTTCCGCACCCACTGGGTGTGGCCGCGCGGCGAGACCAGATAGCGCCGGCCGTCGAGAGGGAGCGGGTTGACCGGCGTCTGCCGCCACTCACCGCTCTTGCGGCCCTGGACTTCGAGCACCCGCGAGCCGGCGAGGCTGAGGCCGGCCTTGCTGAGCAGCGCAACCAGCGGGTTGAAGACGTGCTTCGTGAACCAGCCCGGTTGCTTGAAGTGCGGCGTCTCGGCCATCGTGACCATCTTGGCACGGCCCGCCGCCCGAGCGGTAGGGTCGCGGGATGATTGACCACGTTGGCCTCGAGGTGGCGGACTTCGACCGCAGCAAAGCGTTCTACGAGGCGGCGCTGGCGCCGCTGGGGATCGCGGTCGTGATGTCGCCGATGCCAAAGGCGGCCGGCTTTGGCAGCGAGGTCGGCGGTGTCGTCATGCCCTACTTCTGGATCGTGGACCGCGGCCGGCCGCCGGTCTCCGGCGCCCATGTCGCCTTTACCGCCAAAGATCACGACACGGTCGACGCTTTCTACGCCGCCGCGCTTGCTGCCGGCGGCAGCGACAACGGCGCCCCGGGCCCGCGCGCGCTCTACCACCCCGGCTATTACGGCGCCTTCGTCCTCGACCCCGACGGCAACAACGTCGAGGCCGTCTGTCATCGCCCGCCCGACTGAGCGATCGACCGCCTAAGCGACGGGCTCGCCCCTTCACTCAATATGATGCGCGCCGCGTGCGTGCAGCTCTCGTCATAGCGTTGGTGGTCGCCGCGGCCTTCGGGCTGACGGCCTGCGGTTTCGGCTCGGAAGGTGTCGATGTAGCCAAGGACAGCCCCGACCACGCAGGCGCGGAGCTGTTCTCAACCCACTGCGCCGGCTGCCACACGCTCGATGCCGCGGGCACGCAAGGCAGCGGCAACCGCGGCGAGCGGACGCAGGGGCCGAACTTGAACGAACGTGAAGAGAGCACGGACGACGTGCTCTATGCAATCCAGAACGGCGGCTTCTCCGGCGCGATCATGCCGCAGAACATCGTCGTCGGCGAAGAGGCCGAACAGGTGGCGGACTTCGTCGCGAAATACGCCGGCAGCCAAGCGGGAGAACCGCTGCGGCCCGGCCAGAAATCCTCGCCCTGAGCGAGGGCCCGTGCTTGACCTAAAGCTGATCCGCTCCGAGCCCGAGCGGGTGAAGGCCGCGCTGGCGCGGCGCGGAGCCGGTGAGCAGGTCGACGAGCTGCTGGCCCTCGACGCCCGGCGGCGCGAGCTGCTGCCGACGCTGGAGGATGCCCAGGCCGAGCGCAACACCCTCTCGAAGCAGATCGGCGCCGCCAAGCAGTCGGGCGACGAGGCCGAGGCGGAGCGGTTGATGGCCCGGGTCGGCGAGCTAAAGGAGACGATCGACGGCGGCAAAACCGAACTCGCGCTCCTCGACATCGACCTGCAGCGGCGGCACCTGGCGCTGCCGAATCTGCCCGACCCCGACTCGCCGGAAGGGATGACCGAGGAGGACGCGGTAGTCCTCCGCGAGGTCGGCGAGCGGCCCGAGTTCGACTTCGAGCCGCGCGACCACCTCGAGATCGGCACCGAGCTCGGGCTGATCGACATCGAGTCGGCAGCGCGCCTCTCCGGCTCGCGCTTCGCCTACCTGAAGGGCGACCTGGTGCTGCTCGAGCTGGCCCTGGTCCGCTTCGCGATCGAGCTGGTCCGCGGCGAGGGCCACGAGCCGGTGGTGCCGCCGGTCCTGGTCCGCGAAGAGGCGCTCGAGGGGACCGGCTTCCTGCCCGAGGCGCGCGACCAGATCTACGAGATCCCGAAGGACGAGCTGTTCCTGACCGGCACTTCCGAGGTGGCGCTGGCCGGCCTGCACGCCGACCAGATCCTCGAGGCCGATGCTCTCCCCCTCCGCTACTGCGGCTTCTCGACCTGCTTCCGCCGCGAGGCCGGCGCGGCCGGCCGCGACACCCGCGGCATCTTCCGCGTCCACCAGTTCGACAAGGTCGAGATGTTCTCGTTCGTCGAGCCCGGGGCCTCGGGCGAGGAGCACGAGCGGCTGCTGGCGATCGAGGAGCGGATCCTCACCACGCTCGAGATTCCCTACCGGGTGGTCAACGTCGCCGCCGGCGACCTCGGCGCGCCGGCCGCCAAGAAGTACGACTGCGAGGCCTGGATCCCAAGCCAGACCCGCTACCGCGAGCTAACCTCGTGCTCGAACACGACCGACTTCCAAGCCCGCCGGTTGGGCGCCCGCTACCGTCCAGAGGAGGGCGCATCAGCGGTCCCGGTGCACACCCTGAACGGCACCGCCTGCGCCGTTGGCCGCACGATCATCGCCCTGATCGAGAACCGCCAGGAAAGCGACGGAGGATTCACTTTGCCGGAAACTTTGCACCAATACGGCGCTCCTGAAAGAATTCCGCCCCGATGAACTCCACCGTGAGGGAAGCCAAGCGGGTGGTGCTCTGCGATGACCACGAGATTGTCCGCGAGGCGATCAAGGCGCGGATGGCAAATTCGAGCACCGTCGAGATCGTCGGCGAGGCCGGAAACGGCCGCGATGTGGTCGACGTCGTCAAAGAGCTCGAGCCCGATGTATTGATCATCGACGTCGAGTTGCCCAAGCGCGACGGCATCGAGGCGACCAAGGAGGTGCTGCGAGCGCGGCCGCGGACGAAGGTGATCATCTTCACCGCCCACGCCCAGCCCGACCTGCTAGCGCTGGCGCTGCGGGCCGGCGCCTCCGGCTACGTGCTGAAGTCGGCGCCCTCCGAGGACATCGCCCGTGCAGTCAAAGCGGTGACCGGCGGCGGCACCTTCCTCGGCGGCGACTTCGCCGGCGGCAAGCCGTCGGAGGTCGAGAAGCTGCTCGAGCTCTCGGCCCGCGAGCGGCAGATCCTCGAGCTGCTGGCCGAGGGCCTGCGGGTGAAAGAGATCGCCGAGCGGCTGCAACTGAGCCCGGCGACCGTCCACACCCACGTCCGCAACGCGATCGCCAAGCTCGAGGTCGACACCCGAACCGAGGCAGTCGCGCTGGCGGTGAAGTTCAGCTATCTGGGTGCTGGCGGGACTGCTTGAAGTCCAGCGCGCAGCCGTTGATGCAGTAGCGCTGCCCGCCGCGATCGACCGGACCATCGTCGAAGACGTGCCCAAGGTGGGCGTCGCATTTCTTGCAGACGACCTCGGTGCGCCGCATGAAGAGGCTGTTGTCGGGACGCAGTTCGACGTGCTCGAGGTTGGCAGGCTCGGTAAAGCTGGGCCAGCCGGTGCCCGAGTCGAACTTGGTGTCCGAGGCGAAGAGCTCGGTGCCGCAACAGACACAGGCGTACATCCCCTCGCCCTTCTCATTGACGTAGGGGCCGGTGAAGGCGCGCTCGGTGCCCGCCTTGCGGGTCACCTCGTACTGCTCGGGGCTGAGCTGATCACGCCACTCCTGCTCAGACTTCTGGACCTTGGTGGCCATTTCTCCTGTTCTCCTTTCGTCTCTGCGTCCAGGTTACGCGCTCTTCCTTACGGGTCTGTGACGAAACTGCCGAGGACGTTGACGTGATGCGCAAGGCGGTCGTCTCGGTGCTGGTTCTGTGCGCGGTCTTGGTGCTTGCGGCAAGCGCGAGTGCCCAGCGCGCCGACCCGATCGCGCCAGCCTCGGCCTGCCCAACCCAGACTGACCTCGGCGCCTCCGCCGGCGTCCAGCTGAAGGCGATGCTCTGCATGACCAACTACGCCCGCCAGGCGAGCGGCCTGAAGCCGCTGGCCCCCTCGCGACCGCTGATCGCCGCAGCCGGCAAGAAGTCCGCCGACATCCTCAGCTGCGACGAATTCAGCCACGAGGCCTGCGGGCGCGAGTTCACCTACTGGATCGACCGCTTCGGCTACACCAAGGGCTGCTGGACCGCGGCCGAGAACATCGGCTATGGAACCGGCTCGCTGGGCGGTGTCCGCGCGGTATTTACCGCCTGGATGAACTCGCCCGGACACCGCGCCAACATCCTCGGCAAGTTCGGCGAAATCGGGATCGGCCGCCGGGTCGGCACGCTCGAAGGGGCCTCGGGGGCGGTCGTCTGGACCCAGGACTTCGGCAAGTCACGGCTGCTAACGCAGCGCGGAGCTTCTTAGGATGGGGGCGTGCCGGACGCCTTTTATGATAGCTGAGGAAGGGTTTCTCGCTACGGAGCTGACCCGGGGGCCGTGGGACCCGGAGGCTCAGCACGCTGGGCCGCCGGCGGCGCTGCTCGGGCGGGCGCTCGAGCGGCTGCCCGATGGCGAGGACTTCCAGCCGGCGCGGCTGACCTTCGAGATCCTCGGGCCGGTGCCGATCGGGACGGTCGCGATCGAGACGCGCGTCGCCCGCCCCGGCCGCCGGGTGCAGATGGTCGAAGCCGAGCTCGCAGTCGAGGGTCAGGTGCGGATGCGGGTGCGCGGCTGGCGGCTGCGCAAGACCGAGCTCGACCTGCCCGAGACGGCGATCGTCGCCGATCCGCCACCGGCGCCACCGAGCGAGGCGAGCGGCGGCGGCTTCTTCCCGACGGGACAGGAGCACGGCTACCACACCGGGATGGAGGCCCGGTTCCTCCACGGCGGCTTCAACCATGCCGGTCCGGCCAGCGTCTGGCTGCGGATGCGCTACCCGTTGGTCGCCGGCGAGCAGCCAACCCAGCTGCAGCGGACGCTGATCGCCGCCGACATCGGCAACGGGATCAGCTCTGCCCTCCCCTTCAAGCGCTGGGTCTTCATCAACGTCGACCTCACCGTCCAGCTCGAGCGGCTGCCGGTCGGCGAGTGGGTCTGCGTCGACGCCGTGACCCGCCCGCACCGCAACGGGATCGGCTCCTCGGACTCGGTGCTGAGCGACGAGCGGGGCCGGATCGGCCGCGCCATGCAGACCTTGATTTTCAGCGAACGCTGAGGTTTGCGAGGAGGGGTCGCGGACAGTACTCGGCTCACCCGCTCGCACTATCCGCGCCCCCTCCCAACCAGCGCTCGCGGTGGTTCGGCTGTGGAACCGCCCCCCTTTGGCTTAGCTTGCGTGAGACGGGCGTGGCCGTGGACGGTGAGGTAGATCGTCGCCGCTGAGGCCAGGGAGAGCGCCGCGGCGAGGAGGAAGGCGCCCTCGTAGTTGGTCAGCGCCGCGGCGAGGCCGGCAAGCGGGGCGCCGACGCCGACGCCGGCGTCGAAGAAAGCGGTGAAGGTGCCGAGCGCGGCGCCGCGGGCGGTGGCGCTGACCTGGTCGACGACGATCAGCATCAGCGCCGGATTGAGCAGGGCGAAGCCGGTGCCCATCGCGATCCCGCCGAGCAGGGCGACCGGCAGGCTGCCGGCGACCGCGATTGCCAGCAGGCCCACCGCCTCGGCAACGGTGGCGCCGATCGCCACTGGGGCCGGCCCGATCCGGTCCGGTAGGTCGCCAAGCGCCAACCGGCCGAGGACGATCGCGCCGGCGAAGGCGGCGAAGACCGCGGCACCTTGGTCGATCCCGCGCTTTTCGAGCAGCAGAACGACGAAGGCGGCGACGGTCGCGTAGCCGATTGCCGCCAGCCCGACCGCGATCCCCGGCCGCACCGCCTCCGGCGCGACCAGCGGGTGCGGTTCGGCGTGGGCGAGCGGCTTGAAGGGATCGCCGACCGCGAGCCCAGCCAGCGCCCCACCAGCGGCAGCAGTGCTGCCAGCAGCCAGACCTCCTCGTAGCCGGCGGCGTTGTGGATCACGCGTGCCGAGCAGCGGGCCGACCGCCAGCCCGCCCCAGACCGCGAGCCCGTAGAGGCCGAGGATCCGCCCCCGCCGCTCCGGCGGCGAGAGGTCGACGATCCAGGCCGAGCCGGCGGTGTAGAGGGCGCCCTCGCCGATCCCGAGGATCAGCCGGGCGACGATCAGCCCGCCCAGCCCGAGCGGCGCCAGGTAGAGGAAGCCGCCGGCGCTGAGCAGCAGGGCGCCACCGAGCGCCGTCCACTTGCGGCCGCGGGTGTCGGCGAGACGGCCGGCGATCGGCCGCAGCAGCAGGCCGGAGACGGCGTAGCAGCCGATCACGACCCCGACCGCGACGTCGCCGTAACCGAGTTCGTTCTTGACGTAGCCGGGCAGCACCGGCAGCACCGCACCGACCGCGACCAAGCCGCAGAAGGTGAGCGAGAAGACGCCGGCGAAGGCGCGGCGAGAGCGCGGCGAGGAGGGGTCGGAGCGTTCCGAGGAGGGGTCGGGGACAGTACTCGGCTCACCCGCTCGCACTATCCCCGCCCCCTCCCCACCGACGTTCGCGGTGAAGCTGCTTTCACGTGAGCAGGGCGGCCAGGTCCGGGAGGACGAAGTCGGGCTGGGGATCCGCCGCCGCCAGGTCCTCCGAGCCGCCAGCGAGTCGCCGCTGGTGCCGCTGAGGACGAGCACGGTCGCCAGCCCGGCGGCGTGGCCGCCGGCGATGTCGGAGGAGAGCCGGTCGCCGACCATCGCCACCCGCTCGGCGCCGGGGATCGCCGCCAGCGCCAGCTCGAACAGGTGGCGCTCGGGCTTGCCGCCGATCTCCGCCCGCCGCCCGCTCGCGGTCTCGACCGCGGCCAGCACCGCGCCGGTACCCGGCAGCTCGCCGCCGGGCATCGGCAGGGTCGGGTCGCGGCTGGTCGCGAACAGTGCCGCGCCGGCGTCGAGCGCTCGCTTTGCCGCCGCCAACTCGGCGTAGTCGAAGTCGCGGTGGCCGGAGACGAGCACCGCGGCGGCGCCTGCCGCCTCCTCGACTCCGACGACTCGCGCTCCCTCCCCTGCGACGAGCTGTCTTCAGCGCCGGCATCCCGATCACGAACACCGCGCCGCCCTCGCCCGCCGCGCCGGCCGCCAGCCGCGCCGCAACCATCCCGGCGGTGACGATCCGCTCGGGACCGACCTCGACCCCCATCGAGCCCAGCCGCTCGGCGTACTCGGCCGGCTCCCGGGCCGGGTTGTTGGTAACGAAGGCGATCTCTTTGCCGGCCGCGATCAGCGTCCGCAGCGCCTCCGCCGAGCCCGGCACCGGCTCGCGCCCGATCCAGACCACCCCGTCGAGGTCGACCAGGAAGCCATCGAAGTCATCGGCTAGAGACACGGACGCAGGGTATTCTCGGCGCCGATGCGGCGTCTCGTTCTCGGGCTGGTCGTTGTCCTCTGCGTGCTCGCGGCCTCGGCGGCGAGCGCCGCCGCCGAGGTGGAAGCCGAGTTCGAGTTCCCCACCAGCGAGTTCCTCGTCGCCGACGTCGAAGCCGGCGACGGACGGGTCGTCCTCGCGCTCCGCGACGGCAACCGTTTCCGCGACTGGGGTCGCTACGTCGCCTACGCGGTCGAGGGCGACGTGCGGGAGACGGGCATCGAAGCGCAGTTCGGCCGGCTCGGGAAGATCGCGCTCGTGTTCCAGCCGACCTCGGTCGAGAAGACGCCCGCCGGCCCTGGGTGCCCGGGCGAGAAGCTGGTCGAAGAGGAGGGCGTCTTCAGCGGCGAATTCCACTTTCGCGGCGAGCGCGGCTTCACGACGATCGACCTCCACCGGGTCGAGGGCAAGGTCACGGTCAAGCCGGACCACAGCTGCAGAGGCGACCGCGCTGCGCGCGCTGCCGCGCGCGGTCGCAACGAAGTCGCCGCGCTTCGCGCCTTCGACCTCGACGGCGGGCGACGCTTCCTCGCCGTCGGTGGAACCAGCGGGACCGGCCGCTACCAAGCGGAGTTCTCCGCCGGGCTGATCGAGCGCAGCGAAGGCATGGAGATCTTCCGCTACGCCTGGGCGGCGACGAGGCGCCGCGGCTTCTTCGACTTCGACCACGACGCCGGGACCGCGACGGTCCGCCCCCCAGCGCCGTTCAGCGGCAGCGCTGGCTTCGCCCGGCGCGGCAGTGCGAGGAACCCGGGGCGCTGGTCCGGCAACCTCACGGTCAGCCTGCTCGGCCACAAGCCCCTCCGTCTCACCGGCCCCGCCTTCCGCACGACCCTCAACCGCAAGCCGCCCTACGTCCAGTAGGTCTCCGGCCCGGTCTCGATACCGTGACGCCCGGATGCCAGGCGCCAACGGACAGGTAGTCGTCGCCGACGACCTCAGCCGGCGCTACGGCGCGGGCGACACCGCGGTCGATGCGCTGCGTGACGTCAGCATCGGCTTCGAGCGCGACCGCTTCACCGCGATCATGGGACCCTCCGGTTCGGGCAAGTCGACGCTGATGCACATCCTCGCCGGCCTCGACCGGCCGACGTCCGGCACGGTCGAGCTCGACGGGGTCGAGATCACCAGTCTCGACGACGGCGAGCTGACCCAGCTGCGCCGCGACAAGCTCGGCTTCGTCTTCCAGTTCTTCAACCTGCTGCCGGTCCTCACCGCCGAAGAGAACCTGGTGCTGCCGCTCTCAATCGCTGGTCGCAAGCCGGACCGCGAGTGGGTCGAGCAGCTGATCCACACGGTCGGGCTCGAGGAGCGACGCACCCACCGTCCGGCCGAGCTCTCCGGCGGCCAACAGCAGCGGGTCGCGGTGGCGCGGGCGCTGGTCTCGAAACCAGCCGTCGTCTTCGCCGACGAGCCAACCGGCAACCTCGACTCGAAAGCGAGCGAGGACGTGCTGCAGCTGCTGCGCCGCGCCGTCGACGATTTCGGCCAGACGGTGGTGATGGTCACCCACGATCCGGCTGCCGCCGCGCACGCCGACCGCCTCGTCACCCTGACCGACGGTCGCATCGTCCACGACGCCGCCCCTGGCTCCGCCGACGATGTGATCGAGCTGATGAAGAAGCTTGACTAGCCTCGCCCTCAAGAGCCTCTGGGCTCGCAAGGTCCGAGCCCTAACGACGACGATCGCGGTCGTGATCGGGGTTGCCTTTGTCGCCGGCTCCTACGTCCTTACCGACACGATCCTCGCCGCCTTTGACGAGATCTTCGAAGAGTCGCTGAGCGGGACCAGCGTCGTCGTCACCGCCGAGAACCCGGTCGAACAGGACAACGGCGAAGTGCCGACGATCCGCGCCTCGCTGCTGCCGCGGATCCAGCAGACGCCAGGGGTGAAGCTGGCGGCCGGGGCGATCTTCACGCCGGGCGCGTTCTTCGACGAAGAAGGCGAGAAGATCGGCAACAAATTCGCGCCGAAGTTCATCTCCTCGACTCTGCCGGGGAGCCTCGAGTCGCTCAACTACGTCGACGGCCACCGCCCCCGCGGGCCGACCGAAGCCTCGATCGACAAGGCCGCGGCCGAATCGGTCGGGCTCGACCTCGGCGAGAAGGTCGGCCTGGTCGGGCAGGGCAAAGTCAGGCAGTTCGAACTGGTCGGGCTGACCCAGCTCGGCAGCGCCTCCTTCGGCGGCGCCTCGATCGCGCAGGTGACGCTGCCGGTCGCGCAAGCCCTGACCCACAAGCTCGGCCACTTCGACCAGATCTCGGTCGCCGCCGCCGACGGGGTCTCGGCGGACACGCTGAAACGCCGCATCGCCAAGCAGATGCCGGCGGGGGTGCGGGTCGAGACGGCGCAGGAAAACGCCGATCGCTCCTCCGAACGGATCCGCGACAGCCTCGGCTTCCTCCAGACCTTCCTGCTGATCTTCGGCTTCATCGCCGTCTTCATCGGCTCGTTCCTGATCTTCAACACCTTCTCGATCACGATCGCCCAGCGGATCAGCGAGTTCGGAATGCTGCGCACGCTCGGCGCCTCGCGCGGGCAGATCCTCAGATCGGTGCTGATCGAAGCGGTCGCGATCGGGCTGCTCGGGGCGCTAATCGGGATCGCCGGCGGCTTCGTCGTTGCGCTCGGGCTGAACGCCCTGTTCGAAGCGCTCGGCATCGACCTGCCGACGACCTCGCTGGTGCTGGAGGGGCGGACGGTGATCGTCTCGATCCTGGTCGGGGTCCTCGTAACCCTGCTGGCGGCGCTGATGCCGGCGCTGCGCTCGACCCGAGTGCCGCCGATCGCCGCCCTGCACGCCTTCTCGCCGCCGCCCAGCCGTCGCCGGCGCCGACTCGCGGTGGTCGTCTCGATCCTCTTGGCGGCGATCGGCCTGTTCCTCGTCATCTCTGGCCTGACCAAGGGCGGCGACGCCGGCAGTCGCGCCGGGCTGATCGGCGGCGGCGCCCTGCTGGTCGTGATCGGCGCCTCCTTCTACACGCCGAAACTGGTGCCGCCGCTCTCGACCTTCGCCGGCTGGCCGCTGGAGAGGATGCGCGGCCTGACCGGCCGGCTGGCGCGCGAGAACGCCCAGCGCAACACCGGCCGCACCGCAATCACCGCGGCGGCGCTGATGATCGGCGTCGCCCTGGTCGCCTTCGTCACCGTCTTCGCCGCCGGCCTGAAGAGCACCGTCGGCCAGGTGGTCGAAGAAAACTTCGCCGGCGGGTTGGTGATCCAGAACACCGACGGCTTCTCGCCGATCCCCGCCGGCATCGCCCGCGCGGCGGAGAATGTGCCGGGGGTCAAATCGGTGCAGTCGATCAGCTCTTCGAAGGCGAGGCTCGTCGGCGGCGGCGACGTGCAGGTGACCGCCCCGACCCCCGACATCGAAGACAGCGGTGAAAATCGAATGGAAGGTAGGCGGGCCGGACGCGCTGCGCAACCTCGGCGACCACGAAGCGATCGTCTCCGACGACTTCGCCGACTCGCACGGCCTCGGAGTCGGCGACAGCTTCCAGCTCCTCACCACGCGCGGCACCAAGCCCGAGTTTGAGGTCGCCGGCGAGTTCGACGCGAAGCTCGGCGTGCTCGGCAGCGTGCTCATCACCCAGCCGGTGATGGCGCGCGAGTTCGGCCAGCGCCAGGACACCAGCGACTTCGTCGTGGTCGAATCGGGCGCCGACCCGGAGACCGTGCAGGTCGTCCTCAGCAAAGGCGTCGAAGCCGCCTTCCCGATCGCCGAAGTACTCAACCAAGGCGAACTGAAGGAAGACCGCGAAGAACAGATCGACCAGATCGTCAACCTCTTCTACGCGCTGCTGGCGCTGGCGGTCGTTGTCTCGCTGTTCGGAATCGCCAACACGCTGACGCTCTCGATCCACGAGCGGACCCGCGAGCTGGGGATGCTGCGGGCAATCGGGATGTCGCGCCGCCAGGTGCGGACGATGATTCGCTACGAGGCGGTGATCACGGCGCTGATCGGCGGCATCCTCGGGATCGTCCTCGGCGTCGTCTTCGCGACGCTGATCGCGCAGCCGCTGAAGGCCGAAGGCTTCACCCTCTCCTACCCGATCGGCTCGCTGATCGTGCTGCTGTTCGTCGCCGCGATCTTCGGCGTCCTAGCGGCGATCCTGCCCGCCCGGCGCGCCGCCCGCCTCGACGTGTTGCAGTCGCTGCAGTACGAGTAGGCGACGGCTAGGTCTTCAGCGTGGAGGGGATCTGCGCCCGATAGACCTGCGATAGGAGTGATATAAATTTAGTCTAGTGACTAAAAGTAGAACCATGACTGAGGAGCTATGAATCCTCGAAGCCCGGCCTTCGTTAACCCCTTCCGACCTGGCGCCGGTCATCGTCCGCCCTTTCTGGCAGGGCGAGCGCCGGAGCAACGCGAGTTCGAGAAGTTGCTTGACCAGCAGATCATCCTCGAGAATCCACTCCTCACGGGCCTACGGGGGGTCGGCAAGACGGTCCTGCTCGAGACCTTCAAGCCGCTAGCCATACAGCGAGGCTGGATCTGGGTGGGAACCGACCTCTCCGAGTCGGCCAGTGTGAGCGAAGTGGCTCTGGTCACCCGCCTTCTGGCGGACCTCTCGGTCGCAACCTCGACGATGGTCGTCGGGGAGACGACGGTTCCTGGGTTCGCGCGCGAGAAAGAGGAGGTCTCGCTCGACTTCGACACCCTGCGGCGAATCTACGAGAGCACCCCCGGTCTGGTGGAGGACAAGCTCAAGGCCGTACTCGAGGTCGCTGCGGCGGTGATTCAGCGCGAAGGGAGGCGCGGCGTCGTCTTTGCCTATGACGAGGCTCAGAACCTCGCGGACTCCAACCAACAGGACGAGTTCCCGCTCTCCCTCTTGCTCGACGTGTTCCAATCGATCCAGCGCAAAGACATCCCGTTCATGCTCGCGCTAACCGGTCTGCCGACGCTGTTCCCCAAGCTCGTCGAGGCGCGGACGTTCGCAGAGCGGATGTTTCGCGTCATCGTCCTCGACAAGCTGGACTCGGATGCCAGCCGGGAGGCAATAACCAAGCCGGTCGAGGACGCCAACTGCCCGGTGAAATTCAGTCCCGAGTCGGTAGCGATGATCGTCGGCCACTCGGGCGGTTACCCCTACTTCATCCAGTTCATCTGTCGAGAGGTCTACGACTCGTTCCTCGTTCTGCAGCAGCAGGGCGCAGAGACGCCTTATTCGGTGCCGCTTGACGCGATTACGCTGAAGCTGGACTCGGACTTCTTCGCAGGCCGGTGGGCGAGGGCAACCGACCGCCAGCGAGACTTGCTCTGGGCGATCGCCAGCCTCGGAAAAGCCGACGATGAGTTCACGGTCCAAGAAGTCGTGGAAGCGTCCAAGGCCCTCGAAAAGCCGTTCACCAGCAGCCACGTGAACCAGATGCTCGCGACCCTGGGCGGCGCTGGTCTGATCTACAAGAACCGCTTCGGGAAGTACTCGTTCGCGGTGCCGCTTTTCGATCGCTTCATCCTTCGCCAAGTGCAAGCCTCCTAGGTCTTCGGCCTTCAAGCGACGAACTCCATCTAGGGTCCTGGCGATGCGGCGCCTCGTCCCCGACCCTGGCGAGACCACGGTCGAGCAGCAGCTCGACGGCTACCGCCCCTGGGAGCAGCCGGGCGAGGATCGCCCTCACCTAGCGATGAACTTCGCCGCCACCCTCGACGGGCGGGCGACGATCGAGGGTCGCTCGGGGCAGATCGGCTCCAACACCGACACCGCGATGCTGGTCGGGCTGCGGACCCGCTTCGACGCGGTGATGATCGGTGCCGGCACGATGCGCACCGAGCGCTACGGCCGCGTCGTCTCCGACCCGGCCAAGCGCGAAGCGCGGGAGCGGCTCGGCCTCCCCCACGATCCGCTGATGGTGATCGTCAGCGGCCGCCTCGACCTGCCATGGGACGCGCCGCTGTTCAGCGATGGCGGCCGGGTGCTGATCTTCACCGCCGCCCAGGAGGAGCCGCCCGAGCTGGCGACTTCGGTGCGGGTGGTCCGCCACGAGGGCGGGGTCGACCTCGCCGAGGCGCTGCGCTATCTACGCCACGAGCGCGGGATCCGAGCGCTGCTCTGCGAGGGCGGGCCGCGGCTGCACTCCGAGCTCTGGTCGCGCGACCTCGTCGACGAGCTGTTCCTGACCGTGGCGGCGAAGCTGACCGGCGCCGGACCCTCGATCCTCGAGGGCGAACTGCCCTCGGCAGCCAATCTCGAACTCGCCTGGCTGCTCGAGAAAGACGGCGAGCTCTTCACCCGCTACCGGCGGGCCTGAGCGATCAAATAGCGTTTCCGGGAACTAAGCCGACGAGGAGGAGCGATGGATTTCACCCCCAGCCCCGAGGTGGCGACGCTGCGCGAGCGCGTCCTCGACTTCATGGACGCCGAGGTCTACCCGCAGGAGCGTGAGATCGCCGAGGCGCTGGACGCCGAGGTCGCAGCGGGCGTCGCCTACCCCCGGAACCTGGTCGAGATCCGCGAGAAGGCCAAGGGCGAGGGACTGTGGAATCTGTTCATGCCCGACCAGCGCTACGGGCCGGGGCTGACGAACTGGGAGTACGGGCTGCTCTGCGAGGAGATGGGCCGCAGCCCGCAGGCGGCGCCGATGGCCTTCAACTGCAGCGCGCCGGACACCGGCAACATGGAGATCCTCGCCGAGCACGGCACCGCCGAGCAGGTCGAGCGCTGGCTCGAGCCCGCGCTCGAAGGCCGGATCCGCTCCTGCTTCTCGATGACCGAGCCCGAGGTCTCCGGCTCGGACCCGACTCTGCTGCAGGCGAGTGCCCGGCTCGACGGTGACGAGTGGGTGGTCGACGGCCACAAGTGGTTCACCTCGGGGGCGGTGGGTGCCGAGCTGGCGATCGCGATGGTCGTCACCGACCCCGAGGCGCCGCCCTACGCCCGCGCCTCGATGATCTGCGTGCCGACCGACGCGCCGGGCTTCAACCTGGTGCGGCCGATCCCGGTGATGGGCCACTCGGCCGGACCGGGCCATTGCGAGATCCGCTACGAAGAGTGCCGGGTCCCGGCCGAGAACCTGCTTGGCGAACGCGGGGCCGGCTTCAAGATCGCCCAGGACCGGCTCGGGCCGGGGCGCATCCACCACTGCATGCGGGCGATCGGCACCGCCGAGCGGGCGCTGGAGATGATGTGCCGGCGGGCCAACTCGCGCAACGCCTTCGGCGGCCCGCTGGCCGACAAGCAGTTCGTCCAGGAGGCGATCGCCGCCTCGCGGATGGAGATCGACCAGGCCCGGCTGCTGACCCTCTACGCCGCCTGGAAGATGGACACCGAGGGCAAGCGCGCCGCCCGCCAGTCGATCTCGGCGATCAAGGTCGTCGCCGCCAACATGGTGATGGACGTCCTCGACCGGGCGATCCAGATCCACGGCAGCCTGGGGATGACCGACGACACCCCGCTCGCCGCGCTCTGGCGCTTCAGCCGCATGCTGCGCCTCGCCGACGGCCCCGACGAGGTGCACAAAATGGTCCTCGCCCGGCGCGAGCTGAACCGCTGGGCGAAGCGCGCCGAGGCCGAAGCCGGCACCGAGCCGCTCGAGCCGCGCCACCCGGTGCGGATGGTCTGAGCCCGGGCGCTCTCGGGCAACCCGGCGGCCGGGAACGAAAGAGGGCCGGGATCGCTCCCGGCCCTCTTCGAACTGCAGATCGGCGTTCGCCTAGGCGGCGAGGCAGATCAGCTGCAGGGTGAACGTATGCGCTGCGGCGGTGTCGTTGACCGGACGCACGAAGGTGGCATTGAGGAATTTGAAAATGTCCTTCGTGTACAGCCCGGCGACGTTGGCGTTCCAGAGATAGCCGAAGCTGAGCAACGTCCCGGCACCGCAGTTGGCGCCGAAGAAGCCGACGCTGTTGGCCGGGATACTTTCGTTCGTTTCGACCGTGGTGATCGTTCCGAGTTTCGAGCTGGTCACCGAGTCGTTGGCCAGTTTCGCGTTGCTCACCGCGCCGTTGGCGATCTTTTCGGCGATCACCGAATTGTTGGCGATTTTGCCGGCGTTGACGGCGTTGGCGGCGATCTTTTCGTTGGTCACCGCGTCGTTAGCGATTTTGCCCGCGTTGACGGCGTTGGCGGCGATCTGACCGCTGGTTACCGCGTTCGGGGCGATCTTGCCGGTGCTGACCGCGTCGGCAGCGATCTTTTCGTTGGTCACCGCGTTGGCGGCGATTTTTTCCGCGATCACCGAGTTTTTCAGGAGCGCGGCCGATCCAACCGAGTTGTTGGCGAGGGCCGCCGCCGTGACCGAGTCATTGGCGAGAGCGTTCGGCGTTACCGCGCCTTTGGCAAGGCTCTGCGGGGTGACCGCACCGGCGCCGAGCTTGGCGGCAATCACAGCGCCGTTTTTGATCTTCCCCGGGGCGACCGCTTCTTTTTTAAGTTGTGGCGTACCAACGCTGTTGGCCGGCAAGTTGGTAGCGGCAAATGCGGTAGCACCACCGAGGGCTGCGAAGACGGCAATGGTCGACATCACGTTTGCATACGTGAGCCGCTTGCGGATTCTGTTCACCTGAGACTCCTTGACGAGACGGGCCAGAGCGGCCCGATTGGCTGGACCGAGACGCCCTGACCCTTCCAGCGCCGCCGGACGGAGTCAACCCCGCGCCCGAACAGACGCGCAATCGGCTTTGAGACTGACTCTCAGGCTAGTTCAGGCAGACCGCCTGGACCGTGAGGGTGTCGGCGACCGCGGTGCCGTTGGTGCCGCGGACGAAGGCGACGTTGTTGACGTAAATCGTCGATTCGATCGTGTTCAGTTTGTCGGGGTTCGCCCAGATCGCGCCAATCCCGACCAGCTTTTCGCCCGCCAGGCAGGGAGAACTGACGGTGCCGGTCGTTCCCGGGGCGACCGACGCACCCTGGGGTCGCACGTTGACCGCGATGTTCCCGGTCGCCGCGCCGGTTGCGAGCTTGCTGGCATTGACAGCGGCGTTGGCGATCTTCGTCGTGCCGACCGCGTTGTTGGACAGCTTTTCGCTGCCGACGGAGTCGTCGGCGAGCTTTGACCCGTTGACCGCGGCGGGGGCGATCTTTTCGCTGACCACTGAGTTGCCCGCCAGCTTTTCGGCGTTGACGGCCGCTTTGCCGATCTTCGCCGTCGTCACTGCGCCGTTGGCGATCTTTTCGACCGCGACGGCGCCATCGCGAAGGCGATTGGTCGGCACCGCTTCCTGCGCCAGCTTGCCCGCTCGGACCGCTTCGGCGGCGATCTTGCCGGTGCGGACAGCGTTCTGCTGGATCTGGTTGGGACCGACCGAGTTCTTGCCGAGTTGGGTCGCCGCAAACGCGGTGGCACCGCCGATCGCGAAGAACACCGCGACCGTCGACATCACGTTCGCGTAGGTGATTCGCCTGCGAATTCTGCTCACTGGATCTCCTTGGTGGGGGCCGCCTCGACGCGGCCCGTTTTGCCGAGAACTGCAGCTGAAAACCGCCGCCGCGGGGGAAGTCGCGGCTCAGCCGGCCTCGGCCTGCTCGGCCGCTTCGGCGAGGTGCTCGACCAGCCGCTTGAAGGCGTGGATGCCTTCGCCGACCTCACCGTAGCCACCGCCGAGCGAGCGCGCGTAGACGCCCTCGAGGATGATCGCCAGCTTCCAGTAGCCGAGCGCGAGGTAGTAGTTCAGTTCGGAGAGGTCGCGGCCGGAGCGCTCGGCATAGCGGGCGGCGAGCTCCTCGCGGCTGGGGAAGCCGGGGGCGAGGTTGGCCGGTTCGCCGAGCCGCAGCTGTTGCTCGCCTCCCTCCGGCCAGTAGGCCATCAGGGTGCCGACGTCGGCAAGCGGGTCGCCGAGCGTGCAGAGCTCCCAGTCGACTACCGCGGCGACCTCGCCGGCGGGGGTGAGGATCATGTTGTCGAGGCGGTAGTCGCCGTGCACGATCGTCGCCGGGCCCTGCGGCGGGATGCGGGCGGCGAGACGGTCGTGGAGACGGTCGACGCTCGGCAGCTCGCGGGTCTTCGATTTCTCCCACTGGCCCTGCCAGCGCCGCAGCTGGCGGGCGACGTAGTCCTCCTTGCGGCCGAGATCGCCGAGCCCGGCGGCATCGGGGTCGACCGCGTGGATCGTCGCCAGCGTCTCGGCGACGCGCATCCCGATCGCCCGCCGGTCGGCGTGGTCGGGGAACAGCTCGGCGTCGGCGACACCGCGCAAGATCGGCCCCTCGACGAACTCCATCACGTAGAAGGGGGCGCCGATCACCTGCTCGTCCTCGCAGAGCCCGAGCAGCGGCGGCACCGGCACCTCGCTATCGGCCAGAGAGGAGACGACCTTGTGCTCGCGGCCCATGTCGTGGGCCGAGCCGAGCCGCTTGCCGAGCGGCGGCCGGCGCAGCGCCCAGCGGCGCCCGGCGGCGTCCTGTACCCGGTAGGTGAGGTTGGAAAGACCGCCCGCGATCCGCTCGAATTCGAGCGGCGGCGCCAGCTCCGAGGCGTTGGCGGCGAACCAAGCTTCGAGACCGTCGCGCTGCAAACCCTCCGGAACCGCGCCCGAGTCGGCCCCCGGCGCTGTAGCCTCGTCCCCCATTGCCGCGAAAGGATATTCAGGATCACCTAGCCGGCTGAGTCCCTCGCTGGCCAACCGGCTGCGGATCGGGTTCGCAATCTGCTTCGCGCTGCTCACCGCGATGGCGGTGATCGGCGTCGGGCGCTTCATCTCGCAGCGGCAGGACTACGAGAACGGGGTCGAGCGCTCCTACCAGATCGAGATGGCAGCGCGGGTGCAGATCGCCGAAGGACGCGGCGGCATCGCCGACCGCAAAGTCGTCACCAAACAAACGCAGAAACGCCAGGAACTGCAAGACCGGATCTCCGACGACACCCGCGACACGGCGCTGCTCGTCGCCGCCGGGCTGATCGCCGGCCTAACCGGGGCGCTGCTGCTCTTCAGCGGCCTGATCTCCTCGATGCGGCGACCGCTGGAGGAGCTGGTCGACGCTGCTGGGCGGCTCGCCGGCGGCGACCTCAAAACCCGGGTCGAGGTTGGCGGTCTGTCGGAGACCGCCGCGCTCGGCAAAGCCTTCAACGAGATGGCCGAGCAGCTGGAGCACGAAGCGAGCCAGCGCGAAGTGCTCGACCGGCTCAAAGACGAGTTCGTGCTGACCGCCTCGCACGAGCTGCGCAGTCCGCTCACTTCGGTCCAGGGCTTTGCCGAGCTGCTGATGCTCGAACGCGACAGCCTCACCCCACGTCAGGTGGAGACGGTCGAGGTGATCCTCGACAACAGCCGCCACCTGGTGCGGCTGCTCAACGACCTGCTTGACCTGGCGCGCTCGGACGCCGGCCGCCTGGTGATCCGGCCGCAGCCGACCGAGGTGGGGCCGCTGCTCGAGGACTCGGTGCGGCTGATGCGAGCGCAGACGGACGCGTCCGATCAAACTCTGACCATGGACCTCGATCCCAACCTGCCCCCGGTCGAAGCCGAGGCAGACCGGATCCGCCAAGTTCTAGTCAATTTGCTTACCAATGCGCATGAGTATTCCCCCGAAGGTGCGTCCATCGCTGTAATGGCTCGAAGAGCCGGAGCCGAGGTGGAGATAGCGGTGAGCGATAACGGACCAGGAATCCCTCCAGACCAACTGGAGCACATCTTCGAACGCTTCGTGCGTGGCGAAGCCGGCTTGACGCAGCGCGTCGGTGGTACCGGGCTCGGCCTGCCGATCTCGAAATCGCTGGTCGAGCTGCACGGCGGCAAGCTCGCGGTCGACTCGACGGTAGACATCGGCTCGACCTTCAGCTTCCGGCTGCCGGTGGCGTCAGCGACTGCTGCGGCACCGGCCGAGCGGCCGGCGACGCGGGCGAAAGCAGAGGCGGGCTGATGGCGCGGATTCTGGTCGCCGACGACTCGGAGACGATCCTGCTGCTGATGCGGACCCGGCTCGAGCTGGCCGGACACGAGGTGGCAACCGCCTGTGACGGCCAGGAGGTGGTCGAGCGGGTCAGCGGCGGCGACGGCGGCGTCCCTGACGTGCTCCTGCTCGACGCGATGATGCCGCGCAAATCGGGGATCGACGCGCTGCGCGAGCTGCGCGACGCCGGCGTCGACATCCCGGCGCTGATCGTCAGCGCCCACCAGAACCCGACTGACGCCGATGCCCCAACCGACCTCGCGATCGCCGGCTACCTCACCAAGCCGATCGACTTCGACCTGCTGCTCAGGGAGATCGACGCCCTGACCCGGGTCGCCTGAGGCGACACCGCTAACGCTCGGCCGCGTGGCTGCCGATAAGAGGGGCCGATGAAGCGGTCTCGCCCGGCCATCGTCGCCCTGCTCACGGCGCTCGCACTCTGCGCCTTTGCCGCCGCCCCAGCGGCTCCGGTAAGCGGCGCGACGACCGGTCCCGCGGTCCAGGTCGGGTCGGCTCCGGAACTGCCAGCAGGTACCCGGGCGCTCGGCGCGGCACCGGCCGAGCAGCAGCTCCACCTCTACCTCGCGCTGGAGCCCCGCGATCCGGCGGGACTAGCCCGCTTCGCGGCCGATGTCTCGGACCCCGGCTCGCCGCTCTACGGTCAATACCTCAGCGTCCCCGAGTTCGCCCAGCGCTTCGGCGCGAGCGACGCCCAGGTGGCGGCGGTGCGCTCGGCGCTCGGCGCGCGCGGGCTCGAGGTCGGGGAGACCGGCGCCAACAACCTTTCGCTGCCGGTGACCGCGACCGTGGCCGAGGCCGAGGCGGCCTTCGGCGTCGGGATCGACCGTGTCCGCACCGCCTCGGGCGAGGTTGCTTACGTCAACGACCAGGCGCCGGCGCTGCCCGCTGCGGCGGCGCCGTTCGTCCAGGGCGTGCTCGGGCTCGACGACCTCGCGCACGCCCAGCGGGCCGACGCTGGCAGTGCCGGCCCGATCTCAGCGCCGGCACCGACCGCAGCAGCCACCACGAGTGCGGCGACCTTCCCCGCCAGCGGTCCCCAGCCCTGCCAAGACGCGCTCGATCAGCAACAGAAAACGGGTGGCTACACCGCCAACCAGATCGCCGCCGCCTACGGCTTCGACGATCTCTACGCAGCCGGCAACTACGGCGCCGGGCAGACCGTCGCCCTGCTCGAGATGCAGCCGCTGCTGCAGAAAGACATCGACAAATACCAGGAGTGCTTTGGGACCGACGTCGAAGTCGCCAGGGTCGACGTCAACGGCGGCCCAGGACCCGAAAGCAGCGACGACGGCGAGGCGGCCCTCGACGTCGAGCAGCTGATCGGACTGGCGCCGGAAGCGCGGATCGTCGTCTACCAGGCGCCGAACTCGACCGCCGGCGAAGTCGGGATATTCGCCGAATACGTCCAGCGCAACATCGCCAAGGTGATGTCCAGCTCCTGGGGGATTTGCGAGAAAGAGGCGAGCAAAGAAAGCTTCGACGCGGTCAGCACGCTGCTGCAGGAGGCGGCGGCACAGGGCCAGTCGTTCTTCGTTGCCGCCGGCGATTACGGCTCGACCGACTGCTACGAAGAACCCGAAGAAGGCAACAAAGAAGAGGAAGAAGAACAGGCCAAAAACCACTTCCTCAACGTCGACTTCCCGGGCACCGACCCCTGGGCCACCGATGTCGGCGGCACCAGGCTGGAGAACCCGACCGCGCCGACTGCGACCGATTTCCTCTGGAACGACAGCGTCAACGGCAGCTGGGGCGCGGGCGGCGGTGGCGTCTCCGAAAGCTTCCCGATGCCCGCCTACCAGCAGGGGGCGGCGCCCGGGCTGAACGTGCTCGGCCCGCTCTCGAGTGGCAAACAGTGCGGCTCCCTGAGCTACTGCCGCCAGGTCCCCGACGTCTCCGCCCTGGCCGCAACGCAAAACGGCGAAAGCGGCTACGTGATCCACGCCGAAGACCACTGGGAAACGAACGGCGGCACCAGCGCGGCGGCGCCGCTCTGGGCGGCGGTGGCGACGCTCGTCAACTCCAGCCCCGCCTGCGGCGGCCACACGATCGGCTTCGCCAACCCGGCGCTCTACGCGATCGCCGGCGACCCCGCCAGCTACGCGGCCTCCTTCCGCGACGTCACCACGGCCCGTCCCGGCGGCAAGCCGACGACCAACATCTTCGACGACAAACAGCCGTTCCCAGCCGGCTCGGGCTACGACATGGCAAGCGGCCTCGGGACGCCGCACGTGCCGGAGCTCGCCGCCTCGCTCTGCGCCTTCGCCAACCCGCCGGCGCCGCCAGCCCCGCCGGCCGCCTCTGCCGCAAAGACCTCGGAGCCAGCCGCTCCCACGCCAGCCGCCACCACGCCGAGCGCTCCCACTGTCGGCCGGGCCGCGCTGACCGGCGTCGCCGCGAGCAAGCCGAAGCTGGTCTTCACCGTCACCGCCCGCCCCGGCGCCAAGTTGCAGACCGTCGTCGTCCAACTACCGCCGGCGCTAGTGACCGACGACCCGACCAACACCTTCCGCTTCCACCTCCGCAAACCGAGCCCCAGCGCCAAGCTGAAACTCGCCTACCCACAGATCCGCACCACCACAAAGCTGCTCGAGCACATCAAGAGCGGCGTCACCAAACGCCTCGGCTTCGTCGTCACCACCCGCGAAACCAACAACAAAGGCGCCCGCCTCCCCCTGGTCCTACCGCTCAACTAACCGAGGTTGCCGTTTCCCGCCTATATCGCGGCAAAAGGCAACCTCAACGAACAGAGACTCAGCGCTCGCCCCGCACCCCCGCCACCACCCCAAGGAGAACAAGCTCCAAGCAAGCGGGGTGCCGCCCGAACTCCGGGAGCTCGTCCCGTTGGCGGGGATAGGGGGTCACCCTCCCGGAGCGGCGTCCCCTTGCTCGCACCGGCGCTCTACCTCGGACGGGCGGAGCGTGACCCTGGCGAGCAACCCAGCCCGGGAGGGTGACCCCCTAGCCCCGCCCTCGAATCCACCCCACCCGAACTACGGGCGTCCCTAACTACGCGCCACCTCAAGCCGAATCTCTTTGCCTTTGAGCTTGGTCCCGTCGAGAAACTCGACGGTGCGCTCGGCCTCGTCGGGGTCGACCTCGACGAAGGAGAAGCGATGCAGGACGCGGACGTCGTGGACCTTCTCGTCGGGCAGGACAGCGCCCTCGCGCAGCGCCCAGCGCAGGTCCTCCTCGTCGATCCCGCTGCGCTCGCCGCGGTTGACGAACAGCTTCACGGTCTCGGCCTTGTCGTCGCGATCCGCCTCGCCGTCGCCGCCGGCGTCCGTATCGGCGTCGACATCGGCATCGGCGCCGTTCGAGGTCGCCGCCGGCTCGGGCTTGGGGTCGGGCTCGGGGGTCCGCTCCTCGGAGGGACGGCGGCGGCGCGCCCGCGGCGCGTGCTCGAGCCGTTCCTCCGGGGTCTCCCACTCGCCGATCGAGGTCTTGACGTCGCGCTCGATCCGGTCGATCTCCTCGCGCTGGGCCGGGGTCACGAAGGTGATCGCGCGACCGGTCCGCCCGACCCGGCCGGTCCGCCCGATCCGGTGCACGTAGACCTCGGAGGAGTTCGGCACGTCGTAGTTGATGACGTGGGTGACGTGCTCGATGTCGAGCCCGCGAGCGGCGATGTCGGTGGCGACCAGCAGCCGCACGCGGTGGTTCTTGAAGGCGATCATGACGCCGTCGCGCGAGCCCTGGCTCATGTCGCCGTGCAGCGCTTTGACGTCGAGGCCTTTGTCCTTCAGCGTCTTCTCCAGCTTCGAGGCGCCGATCTTGGTGCGGCAGAAGATGATCGCCTGCTCGGGTTCCTCGATCTTCAGCACCTCGACCAGTTTCGCCGCCTTGTCTTTGGCCGGGACCTCGATGTAGGCCTGTTGGATCGCGTCGACCGTGAGTTCTTTCGGCGTGATGCTGATCGTCGTTGGGTCGTACATGTAGCCCTCGGCGAGCCGCTGGATCGGCGGCGGCATCGTCGCCGAGAAGAGCGCCGTCTGACGCCCGCTCGGGCACATCCGGAGGATCTTCTCGACGTCCTCGATGAAGCCGAGGTCGAGCATCTCGTCGGCCTCGTCGAGGACGATGTAGCGGGCGGCGGTGAGGACCAGCGAGTGGCGCCCCATCAGGTCCATCATCCGGCCAACGGTGGCAACGACGACGTGCGCACCGGAGCGCAGCTGCGACTGCTGCGAGCGGATCGGGGCACCGCCGAAGACGGCGACGACCTCGATGTCGAGGTGCTCGGCATAGGCGCGCAGCGCCTGCGTCACCTGGATGCAGAGCTCGCGGGTCGGGGTGAGGACGATCGCCTGCACCTCGGGGTCCGCGGGGTCGAGGTACTGGAGCAGCGGCAGCCCGAAGGCAGCCGTCTTGCCGGTCCCAGTCTGCGCCTGGCCGATCACGTCGTGGCCGGCGAGCAGCTCGGGGATCGCCTCCTCCTGGATCGGCGTCGGGTCGACGTAGCCGAGCTCGTCGAGCGCCTGCTGGATCTTGGGAGAGAGGCCGAGGTCTTTGAATGCGGTCATGTCGGGGTGGTGCCGATCTATTTAGAAGGGTCGAGGAGGAGCTTGCCGGTGGTGCGGCGGGCGGTCAGGTCTTCGTGCGCCCGTGCTGCCTCCGAGAGGGGGTAGACCTCTCCGATCGTAGCCGCAAGCTCGCCTCGGGCGAGCGCCGAGAGCAACTCGCCGATCATCGGTGCAACCAGCTCGGGTCGCGCCAAGAGGTGGATCAGCCAAAAGCCGACGACGGTCTTCGAGCCCCGCAACAGCGCCGCGGTCGAGACATCGCGCTGCTCGCGCGAGGCGATCCCGAAGACGACCATCCGCCCCAGCGGCGCCAGCACGCCGAGCTCCTGATCGAAAGCCTCGCCGCCGCTCATGTGGAGAACGGCGTCGACGCGCTGGCCGCCGTTGGCCTCGCGGATCGCGGCGCCGAGCTCGGCGGCGTTCGAGTCGATCGTGGCATCGGCGCCGAGCTCGGCGACCAGCGCCCGCTTCTCCTCGCTCGAAGCGAGCCCGATCACCTTGGCGCCAGCCCGCTTGGCGAGCTGCACGGCGAGGGTGCCGGTGCCGCCGGCGGCGGCCTCGATGACGACCGTCTCGCCCGGCTCGAGCCGGGCGCAGCGCTCGACCAGGGCGAGCGCGGTCAGGCCCTGCAGGAGGATCGCCGCCGCCTGGTCGTCGTCGACCTCGTCGGGCAGCGGGACCAGAGTCGCCTCGGGCACCGCGACCCTCTGCGCGTAGCCGCCGCTGCCGAGCAGGGCGGCGACCCGGCGGCCGTCGGCGGTGCGGCCGCTGACCTCGGCGCCAGGAATCAGCGGCAGCTGCTGTTTGGCCAGATAGTCGTCGCGGGTGGCGTGGGTGTCGGCGAAGTTGACGCCGACCCGGGAGACCTCAACCAGCGCCTCGCCCTCGCCCGGCTCGGGGTCGGGGAGGTCGCGGAGCTCGAACACCTCGGGCCCGCCGAACTGCTGAATCTGGATCGCTTTCACGGAAGCGGTTGGACGACCAAGCGACGTTCCGAGAAGGTCACTTTTTCCGACACGCCCGTGCAGGTGCAAGAGGCGTACCGGAGTTCGAAGGTGTGTTCGCCGGTGGTGCTGCGGAAGAGGACCGGGGCGGGCGCGCCGAGGCTGCCGCAGGTGCCGGTCAGATTGGGGACGGCCGGGGTCGCGACCAGTTCCGGTTCGCCCGAGACCGCCGCCCCCGCGAACAGCACGCCTTTGGTGTCGTCGCATTCAGCCTGGCCGGCGACCTGCTGGCCGTCTTCGTAGAGCGAAACCGCAGCGTCGGCGCCGCCGGCAGCGCTGTCGACCAGCGCCTGCCCCCAGACCTGGACCAGGCCGGTGGGCGGAACGGTGACCGTGACCGAGGGCCCGCCGCTGAGTTTCACGAACGCGTCCGATTCAGTCGACACCGACCCTTCGGCGAAGCCGATCTTCGGCCGCATCGAGGCCACTTCGGCCCTGGTTTCTTTCGAGTTCAGTTCGGCACCGCCAGCCTTTTCGCTGGCACTCGTCGCCGCTTTCAGGGCGTTCGCCGCAGAGCCGCTCGCCGCCGTCGCCGCGGTTTGGGCGGCACTCGCCGAGCCCTGGGCCGAGCGCGCCGTCGCCTCGGCGCCGTTCGCCGCGTTCTGCGCCTGGCGGGCCGACCGTTTCGCCCCCCGCGCCAGCCGCAGTGAGTCCTTGGCCTTGGCAAGCGCCCGCTTCGAGAGTCCCTTGACGCTGGCGCTCTGCGCGGTCGGGCCGGAATCGGCCAACGCCGGGATCGCCACCGCCGCAGCAATCACCCCCGCCAAGATCAGCACCACTGCCCTACGACTCATCCCGGCGATCCTACGGATACTGTTGGCGCCATGTCGCTGACCGTAGTGGGCTCGATCGCCTTCGATGCAGTCACCACCCCGTTCGGGGAGCGCGAGCGGATGCTCGGCGGCGCCGCCGTGCACTTTTCGCTCGCCGCCAGCTTCTTCACCGAGGTGCGGCCGGTCGGCCCGGTCGGCGAGGACTTCGGCCCGGAGCAGTTCGAAGTACTCGAACGCCGCGGGGTGATCGTCGATGAGATCGAGCGCGTCCCCGGCAAGTCGTTCTTCTGGCGCGGCCACTACGAGTTCGATCTCAATGTCGCCCACACCGACGACACCCAGCTCGGTGTCTTCGAAAGCTTCGAGCCGAAGCTTTCGCCGACGGCGGCAGCAGCCGACACGCTGTTCCTCGCCAACATCCAGCCCGACCTGCAACGCAGCGTCCGCGCCCGCTGCCCCGGCGCCAGCCTGACCGGGCTCGACTCGATGAACTTCTGGATCGAGGGCGCCCGCGACTCGCTGCTGGCGGCGATCGCCGAGGTCGACGTGCTGCTACTGAACGACGCTGAGATCCGGATGCTGACCGACGAGTCGAACCTGGCGCGGGGCGCCCGGGCGCTGATGATGCGCGGCCCGCGGGCGATCGTCGCCAAGCAGGGCGAGTACGGCGCCGCGCTCTTTACCGAGTCGGGATTCTTTGCCCTGCCCGGCTTCCCACTCGAGGACGTGCGCGACCCGACCGGCGCCGGCGACAGCTTCGCCGGCGGCTTCTTCGGCTACCTCGACGGCCTCGGCGCCGGCGCAACGGCGAGCGACGACGAGCTGCGGCGGGCGATGGGCTACGGCACGGTGCTTGCCTCGTTCAACATCGAGGAGTTCGGCACCGAGCGGGTCGCGCGGCTGAGCCGCGAGGAGATCGACGAGCGGCTCGAGGAGCTGCGCGCGATGACCAGCTTCGAGGTCGCCCGCAGCGCTTAGCGTCTATCCGGCGCCCCGCGGGTGCGGCTGGCGAGTGCCGCACCGAGCGGGGCTAGGACGCAGGGAGGCCGAATGGCAGCGCCATTTGGCCGACTGAGGACGACGCCCCGCGAAGTGTGTGCGGCGGCGCCAGGCGTGCGTGGGGGCGCCGGATAGACGCTTAGGAGCCACGCCCAGTCGCTTAACCGCTTCGCGACCAGCGACAGTCCTCGACTGCGATACTGGGGCTCACCCCCAGACTGCAGCCAGAAGAGGAGCGCGATGGCCACCGACCAGACCACCCAGGACGCGACCGCGGACGGCGCCGCCGCCTCCGGCGCCGAGACGCTCACGGTCACCGACAACCGCACCGGCAAGACCTACGAACTGCCGATCAGCGACGGCACCGTGAGGGCGATGGACCTCCGGCAGATCAAAGTCGACGACGACGAATTCGGGATGAAATCGTACGACCCGGCTTTCACCAACACCGCCTCCTGCCGCTCCGCGGTCACCTACATCGATGGCGACGCCGGCATCCTCGAACACCGCGGTTACTCAATCGAGCAGCTGTGCGAGAAGTCGACCTACCTCGAGGTCGCCTACCTGCTGATCTTCGGCGAGCTGCCGACCGAGAAGCAGCTCGAGCGCTGGATCTTCGACATCACCCACCACACCTTCGTCCACGAGGACTTGAAGCACCTCTTCGAGGGCTTCCGCTACGACGCCCACCCGATGGGGATGCTGCTCTCCGGCGTCGGCGCGCTCTCCACTTTCTATCCGGATGCGAAGGAGATCGACAACCCCGAAGAGCGCTACATGGCCGCGGTTCGTCTGATCGCCAAGGTGCCGACCCTCGCCGCCTTCTCCTACCGGCACAACATGGGCCTGCCCTACGTCTATCCAGACAACGAGCTCAACTTCGCCGAGAACTTCCTCTCGATGATGTTCAAGAAGACCGAAGCGCGGCACGTGCCGAAGCCGGCGCTCTCGAAAGCGCTCGACGTCCTCTTCATCCTCCACGCCGACCACGAACAGAACTGCTCGACCAACGCGGTGCGCGGCGTCGGCTCCTCCGACGTCGACCCCTACTCGGCGGTCGCCGCCGGGGTCGCCGCCCTCTACGGCCCGCTGCACGGCGGCGCCAACGAGGCGGTGCTGCGGATGCTGCGGCGGATCGAGAGCCCGGAGAACGTCCCGGACTTCCTCGAGCGGGTCAAAGGCCGCGAAGAGAAACTGATGGGCTTCGGCCACCGGGTCTACAAGAACTACGACCCGCGGGCGCGGATCATCCAGCAGCACATGGATGATGTCTTCGAGGCGACCGAGTACAACCCGCTGGTCGAGATCGCCCGTGAGCTGGAGAAACGGGCACTCGACGACGAGTACTTCACCTCGCGCAAGCTCTACCCGAACGTCGACTACTACTCGGGGATCATCTACGAGGCGATGGAGATCCCGACCGACATGTTCACGGTGATCTTCGCGATCCCGCGGACGGCGGGCTGGGTCGCGCAGTGGATGGAGATGCGCGAAGACCCGGAGACCAAAATCGCCCGGCCGCGGCAGATCTACACCGGCAAGCGCGAGCTCGACTACGTCGCGATCGATGACCGCGACGGCCCGGAAAAAATCGTCGGCCCGCCGGCGCGGCGGCCGAAACGCCCGCGGCGCGGGGCGTAGGAGGGACTAGCGACTAGCCTGGGGCGAGTGTCTCGTCCCAGGTGGAAGCTGACGGTGCGACGCGGCGGCGGCGAAGTCGAACACGCGGCCTTCGACGACCTCGGCGAGGCGGTGGCAGCGATGCGCAGCCGGGCGCTCGAGATCCGCTCCGAGGGCCCGGCCCGGCCGGTCCGCTCGATCCGGCGCTTCGAACCCAGCGACCAGGTCAACGCCCGCCTGCAGCTGACCGGGCCCGGCCGCTTCTTCCGCAAGCCGACCGCCGGCGTCGACGTGCGCGGCGACGGCACCTTCGTCCCCTTCACCGGCGGGGTGGCGCGCGAGGAGCTCGACCCGACCGACCACGAGACCCCGTTCGACATCGTGCGCGAGACTTTGGAGCAGGAGAGCTAAGTGTCCAAGGCCGACGACCCAGTTGAGATCCCGAAGAAGAGCTACGCGGCCGGCGACCGGGTGCGGATCCCGAACGGCGCCGAAGAGCCGCTGACCGTCTTCATCAACGGGGTCGAGCAGCGCGAGGGCACCGACTTTGAGATCGACGGCAACGAGGTCCGCTTCGTCAAGCCGATCATCAAGGAGGAAATCGGCACCGGGCGCTGGCTGGCGATGTATCTCGGCCTCTTCGGCACCTACCGCAAGGACGAGAAGGTCGACCTCCAGTACCAGCGCAAAGGCAAAGTCGAGCTCCGCTCCGACGTCCCGGTCATCCCCTTCGAGGAGGCACCCAAGTGAACATCGGCTTCCTTCTCCTCTCCGACCACAGCGAGGCGGTCAACGGCAAGCTCTATCTGACTGGCGGCGGCTGGAACGTCCTCCGCCTCCCCCAGTTGCCCCACGACTGGTCCTTCCACATCGGCCTCGGCATCGACGTCGCCTGGCATGAGACCAACAGCCCCCACGAGCTGGTGGTCACGATCCAGGACCCCGACGGGATCGAACTCGGCGAGGGCCTGACCGCCAACTTCGAGACCGGCCGCCCGCCCGGCATGCCGCAGGGCCAGGAGCAGCGCCTGGTGATGTCGATCGCCGCCACCGCCACCTTCTCCGCCCCCGGCCCCCACGCCGCCGTCGTCCAGGTCAACGGCGAGGAGCTAGGCCGCGCCCGCTTTTACCTGATGGAGGGCGGCCCGGACGAGGAAGTCGGGCTCACCTGAGCCCGACTACTTGAAGACGTAGAGCAGCAGGAAGGCGATCACCGCGAAGGCGGCACCGGAGGCTTGGATGCCGCGGTCGCCGGCGACGATCTGGGCCATCGAGCGGTCGTCGGAGCGGTCGTAGATCAGGTAGAGGTAGCGGAAGATTCCATAGACGACGGCCGGGATGGTGAGCATCATCTGGCTGCCGATCAGCGGCGAGTTGACGGTGTAGATCGCGTAGCTGATCACCGTGCCGGTGGTGACCAGGGAGACCATCTGGTCGAGGAAGGGCAGCGAGTAGTGCTCGAGGACGGGGCGGGTCGAGGTGCCCTCGTGGAGCTCAGAGACCGCCTCCTGGCGGCGCTTGGTGAAGCCGAGGAAGGCGGCGAGGAAGCCGGTGCAGAGGATCAGCCATTCCGAGGCGTGGGCGTCGACAGCGCTGGCGCCGGCCGCGACGCGGAGGATGAAGAGGCCGGCGAGGACCATCACGTCGATGATCACGATCTGCTTGAGGCCGAGGCTGTAGGCCATCTGGGCGACGCCGTAGCCAACCACCATCAGGCCGACCTGCCAGTTGACGAGGAAGGCGATCGCGATCGCGACCACGGCCAGGGCCGGGGCGATCGCCTTGGCGGTGCTCTCGGAGAGCTCGCGGGCGGCGAGCGGGCGGAACCGCTTCTTCGGGTGCTTGCGGTCGAGTTCGACGTCGATCAGGTCGTTGACGAAGTAGCCGGCGCTGGAGATCAGGCAGAAGGAGACGAAGGTGACGAGGGCCATGAGGACCTCGTGGCTGTGGGTGAACTTGCCCGAGAAGAGCAGGCCGGCGAAGACGAAGACGTTTTTGATCCACTCCTTCGGCCGGCCGGTCTTGATCGCCGCCCGCAACGGTGAGCGGCGCGGCACGACCGGCTCGTCGTGGGCGTCGTCGGCCTGCGAGGGGGCGGGTACGGTCGGCTGTTCGGAGGTGATCGTTTCCATGCGGGAGGCGGGGAGGTGGGCGCCCCACCGTGGGATTTCCCTACCCGGAGCGAAATCCCTCGCGACAGGGTAGCGACGAGCGAGGGTCGAACAGGGTCCCAGACCCCCGCCGTGGTCGTCTTTCGTAACGCCTGCCGTTACAAAGGACGACCACGCTCAGGTGGGGGCTAGTCGCAGCTCGGGCGAGACCGGGCGCGGGTCAGGCGGGGTCGACCAGGACGCCGGGGTTGAGGATGGCGGCGGGGTCGAGCTCGGCCTTGGCGGCCCGCAGGGCGGCGGCGAAGGGGGCCGGTCGCTGGCGGTCGTACCAAGGGCGGTGGTCGCGGCCGACCGCGTGGTGGTGGGTGATCGTCGCCCCGCTCTCGATCAGGACCTCGGAGACCGCCGCCTTGATCTCGTCCCACTGGCCGACCTCGCCGCCGCGGATCGCCGGCGCCAGCACCGTGAAGTAAGGCGCCGGCCCGTCGGGATAGACGTGGGTGAAGCGGCAGCTGATCCGTGCCGCGCCGCGACCCTCGGATGGCGCACTGGAAACCTCGCCGACGACCCGCCGCGCGGTCTCGATCACGCTCGCGTGCAGCTCCTCGAAGCGGTCCCAGGTGACCGCCGTCTCGAAGGTCTCGGAAAGGACGCCGCAGGCGACGAAGGTGTCGCGCAGGTACGGCGCCAGGAGGAAGGCGCCGCGCCAGCTCTCCACCGCATCCGCACCCTCGGGGTCGATGGGCCGATTTCGGGACTCCTGTTCACGAAATCGGCCCGTCGACCCCTCCGGGGCGGTGGTGCGGCTCTTGCCGGGGCGGCCGCCGTGCTCGCGGGCGAGGTTGAGCGCCTGTTCGAGCTGCTGCTCGACCGGGACGACCGCCGACTCGAAGCCGAGGATCAGCAGCGCCGCCGAGCCGTCGCCGGCGCCGGTCAGCTCGGCCTCGCCGGGGTCGAGCAGACGGCAGTTGGCAGGATCGAGACCCGACTGCGAGATCGCCCGCACCGCAGCGGCGCCGGCGAGGAAGTCATCGAACTCGACCGGCGCGGAGGCCTTGAACTCGGGCCGCGGCCGGACCCGCATCCAAGCCTCGGAGATCACCCCGAGCACGCCCTCCGAGCCGGCCAGCAGGCGGTCGGGCGAGGGCCCGGCTCCCGACGCCGGCAGCCGCCGACTCTCCCAGGTGCCGCGGGGGGTGATCGCCCGGGCCGACTCGACCAGGTCCTCGACGTGGGTGAGCACGGTCGCGAAGTGGCCGCCGGCGCGGGTCGCGATCCAGCCGCCGAGCGTCGCGTACTCAAAGGACTGCGGGAAGTGGCGCAGGGTAAGGCCGTGCTCGCGCAGTTGCTCCTCCAGCCGCGGCCCAGTCGCCCCGGCCTCGATCCGCGCCGCCAGCGAGACCGGGTCGACCTCGAGCACCCGGTCGAGCCGCCGCAGGTCGAGCGAGACGACCGGCCGCTCGCCGAGCCGCGGCTCGACTCCACCGACGACGCTGGTACCGCCGCCGAACGGGATCACCGCCGCCCCCTCGGCCTCCGCCCAGGCCAGCACCGTCTCGATCTCCGACTCGCTGCGCGGGTGGGCGACCAGGTCCGGCGGATTCTCGAACTCACCACGAAAGCCCCGCACCACGTCGCGGTAGGCCTTGCCGAGCGCGTGGCACACCCGCTCGTAGTCGTCATCCCGGTAGAGGTCGCCGAATCCGCTCGGCCGCTTCAGCCGCGGCTTGCGCAGCTCGACCTCGGCCAGCGGCACCGGCTTCTCGACCTCGCCGCCAAACCCGAACCGCTCCCGGATCCCCGCCGCCGCCTCGCGCAGCTGCGTCGCCGTCGGCGCCTGGTCCTCGTACCCCCACCCCCAATGCTTGAGCCGCCGCTCCGCCACGGCGTCAACCTACCTCGCGTTCGCCCCGCCATCCGCTCGAAAGCCCGAGAGGTTGCCTTTTCAGGCGTATAGCGAGGCAAACGGCAACCTCAACTCGAGCGGCGGGCGCGTCTGCGATTTACCGGCCTATCGGCGGCGGATCGCAGACACGTGTAGCGCCGGGGCCGGAGCGGGGCAACGGCCGTAGAGACGGGCTCTGGCCAATTAGTTCAAGGACGCAGGGAAGCGAGGTGAGGGGAGCGCACTCCACTGCGTGACCCGAGCCGAGCGACCGAGGACGCCGAAATGAGCCGGCCAGAGCCCGTCTCTACCAATGGACGCCTTTCATCAGGTGCGCGAAAGCCACGGCCTCGGTCGACGGGGCCTTGTCCCGCGCCTCCTCGCCTTTACCTTTCGCCGCCTGCGAGTCGGGGAAGAGTTTGTAGGCGGTGCTGAGGATCGAGTCGCTCGCCTTCGGGGCGACCGAGTAGAGGAGCTCGCCGAAGTTGCCGAGTTTGGTCGCCACCTTCTTCGGTTTGTTGACGATCGCCTTGCCAATCATCTCGGCGGCCTCCTCGGGGGTGATCGCCGGGAACATGTCGTACATCCGGGTCGGGGCGATCATCGGCGTCCGCACCAGCGGCATGTGAATCGTCGTCAGGTGGACACCGTCTTCTTTGACCTCCGAGGCAATCACCCGGCTGAAGGCATCGAGGGCGGCCTTGGAGGCGACGTAGGCGGAGAAGCGGGGCGGGTTGGTCTGCACCCCGATCGAGCTGATGTTGATGATCTGACCGCTCTTGCGGCCCCGCATCGTCGGCAGCAGAGCGAGGATCAGCCGCAGGGCGCCGAGGTAGTTGAGCTGGATCGTGCGCTCGAAGTCGTGGAAGCGGTCGTAGGAGAGGGCGATCGAGCGGCGGATCGAGCGGCCGGCGTTGTTGACGAGGACGTCGACGTGGCCGTGGTAGGTGAGCACCTCGTCGGCCATCCGGGCGATGTCGTCCATGTCGGAGAGGTCGCACTGGTGGATGTGGGCGGTGCCGCCGGCAGCGACGATCTCGTCGCGCGTCTCTTCCAGCTTCTCCAGGGTGCGAGCGACGAGCAGCACGGTGGCGCCAGCGTCGGCGACCTTGACCGCGGTCGCTTTGCCGATCCCCGAGGAGGCGCCGGTGATGAGGACGATTTTGCCCCGCACCGCCCCTGACAGCGAGCGGTCCTTGAACAGGTCGGGGTCGAGGTTGCGCTCCCAGTAGTCCCAGACCCGCGCCGCGTAGCTCTCCAGCGGCGGCGCTTCGATCCCCGAACCGGACAGCGCCGCCTGCGCCCCGCTCGAGTCGAAGGTGGTCGGGTAATCGACGTAGGTCAGCACCTCGGGCGGCAGGCCGAGCCGCTGCAGAGTCATTTTCAGCATCCCCTTGGCCGGCGGCAGCCAGCGCAGGGCGCCACGCACCGCCCCGACCGCCGGCTCGGTGATGTCGGTGTCGAGCCGCACCGTCATCTGCGGCGCGTCGGCCGCCTTGGCGAAGAGGTTGATCACCTCGCCCGCGGTGCGCGGGTTGGGGTCGGTGAGGTGGAAGGCGCGGCCGTCGAGGTCGGGCTGATGGGCGATGTGGTCGATCGCCGCGGCGACGTAGTCGACCGGGACGATGTTGATCTCGCCGCCTTCGACCCCGACCGTCGGCAGCCACGAGGGCAACACCCGCCGCGCTCGCTGCAGCGCCTTGAAGAAGTAATAGGGCCCGTCGATCTTGTCGATCTCGCCGGTGCGCGAGTCGCCGACCACGATCCCCGGCCGGTAGACGCGCCAGGGCCGTGGCGACTCCTCGCGGACCAGCCGCTCGGACTCGTGCTTGGTGCGGAAGTAGGGGTTGTTGTCGAGCCGCTCGGCCTCGTCGAACATCTCCTCGCGCCAGCGGCCGCGGTAGAGGCCGGCGGCGGCGATCGAGCTGACCTGGTGGAAGACGCCGGCGTCGAGCGCCCCGCCAAGCTCCAGCGCGTGCCGCGTCCCCTCGACGTTGGCGAGCTCCTGCACGTCGGCCTTGGCGGTGATGTCGTAGATCGCCGCCAGGTGGAAGAAGTGGTCGATATCCCCCCGCATCGTCAGCAGGTCTTCCTCGGTGACCCCGAGGCCGGGCTGGGTCAGGTCGCCGGCAATCGGCACCACACGGGCACCGTCGGCGCCCCAGCCGGTGCGCAGCTCCTCGAGCCGACCGCGCGAGCCGGTGCGGACGAGGACGTAGATCGTGCCCTCGCGGCGCAGTAGTCGCTCAACCAGATTGCGGCCGATGAAACCAGTTGCTCCGGTGACGAAGTAGCCCATAGGGGTACCAATGTATCTCGGAGCGGCGCCCACTGGCCCGGTTTCCTAGTATGCGACTAAGAAATGCCTGAGACGGCCACCGTGCAGATTTCAATGCCTGAGATGGGCGAGTCGGTGACCGAGGGCATCGTTCTCGAGTGGCACGTTGCCGAGGGCGATGCGGTTAGCGAGGGCGACACCGTCGTCGAGGTATCTACCGACAAGGTGGACGCTGAGGTTCCGGCTCCGGCCGATGGCGTGATCACGAGACTTTTGGCGGCGGTGGATGACGAGGTTCCGGTGGGGCAGCCGCTGGCCGAGATGGAGACGGGCGAGGGACAGGGCGGGCAGGCCGCGGGTCCTGCCGCAGGGGAGGGCTCCTCCCCCTCGCAAGCTTCGGGTGACGAGCCCTCCCCTACGTCTCCCGCGGCAGCTGCCGGTGCGGCCGACGCCGGAACCGCGGGCAACGGCGGAGGGAACGGAGCTGCCGACGTGCGCGCCACTCCGGTTGCGCGCCGGGTAGCTGAGGCCAACGGCGTCGATTTGGGAGCTGTCAAGGGGACCGGGCCTGGCGAGAAGGTGACTAAGGACGATGTCTTGGCGGCCGGGAACGGCGGTGGCAACGGGGCCGCGGCGGTGGCGCCGGCCGCTGCCGGTGACGAGAAGCAACTGCGAGGGCCCGCGGCGATGCTGGCGAAGGCGATGGATGAGAGCCGGGCGGTGCCGACGGCGACTTCGTTCCGGACGATTGCGGTGGACACGCTCGATGCGAAGCGGAAGGCGATCAACGCACAGTTGAACGAGCGGGGGCTGAAGACGTCGTTCACGCACCTCGTCGCCTGGGCGATCGTCGAGGCGACGAAAGAGTTCCCGGTGATGGTCCGGATCTATGCGGAGCGCGAGGGCAAGGCCTACGCGCTCGAGAACGGGCCGGTCAACCTCGGGATCGCCGTCGACGTGGAAAAAAAGGACGGCTCGCACAGCCTGATGGTGCCGGCGATCAAAGGCGCCCAGGATCTCGACTTCGCCGGCTTCCACTCGCGCTACGAAGAGCTGATCGCCAAGACCCGCGAGAACAAGCTGACCGCCGACGACTTTCAGGGCACCAACATCTCGCTCACCAACCCGGGCGGGATCGGCACCGTCGCCTCGGTGCCGCGGCTGCTCTCCGGTCAGAGCGCGATCATCGCCACCGGCTCGATCGCCTACCCGCCGGAGTGGAGCCACGCCTCCCCCGACCGCCTGCGCCAGCTCGGCGTCTCGAAAGTGATGACGCTGACCTCGACCTACGACCACCGGGTGATCCAAGGGGCCGAGTCGGGCGCCTTCCTGCGCCGGGTCGAGCAGCTGCTGCAAGGCGAGGATGACTTCTACGAGCGGGTCGCCGGCGACCTCGGAATCGAAGCCGGCCCGGTCGCCGCCGCCCACGCCGCCGCCTCCTCGGCGCCGCCGCTCTCGGCCGCGCCGCCGAGTGCCGAACCGGCGACCGTCCCCGGCGCGGTTGACGAGGAACTGCTGCAGGCGGTGCAGGCAGCGACCTCGGTGCTGAAAGCGTTCCGCACCCACGGCCACCTCGCCGCCCACCTCGACCCGCTCGGCTCCGAGCCGAAAGGCGACCCGGCGCTCGAGCCCGAGAACGTCAACCTCACCCCCGAGCTGATGTCGCGGATCCCGGCCTCGATCCTGCGGGTCGGCGTCCCCGGCGAAACCCTGCTCGAGGCGTTGCCGCGCCTGCGCGCCGCCTACTGCGGCACGATCGGCTACCAGTTCGAGCATCTCTCCTCCCACAGCCAGCGCCTCTGGCTGCGCGAGATGATCGAGACCGGGGCGCACCGCCAGCCGCTTCCCGACGTCGAGAAAAAGCGCTTGATGGAGCGCCTGATCGACGTCTTCCAGTTCGAGCGCTTCCTCGAGAAAACGTATTTGGGCCAGAAGATGTTCTCGATCGAGGGGCTCGACGTGGTCGTGCCGATGCTCGACGAGGTGGTCACCCTTTCCGGCCGCGGCGGCGCCGAGGAGGTCGTCTTCGGGATGGCCCACCGCGGCCGGCTCAGCGTCCTCGCCCACAACCTCGGCCGCTCGGTCGAATCGGTCCTCGCCGAGTTTGAGGGCTCCAAGCAGCTCGGCGCGGTCAAGGCGGTGGCGGCGATCCCGCACGGCGGCACCGGCGACGTCAAATACCACTACGGCCACCGCGGCACCTACGAAACCGCCGAGGGCGAGAAGATCGCCGTCCGCCTCTACCCGAACCCGAGCCACCTCGAGTTCGTCGACCCGGTCGTCACCGGCGGCACCCGCTACTTGCAGTCGGAGGTCGAGGGCGCCGAGCTGAAGCTCGACTCGAGCCGGGCGGTGGCGGTGCTGCTGCACGGCGACGCCGCCTTCCCCGCCCAGGGCGTGGTCGCCGAGACCTTCAACCTGCAATCGCTGCCCGGCTACACGGTCGGCGGCACGATCCACCTGATCGAGAACAACCAGGTCGGCTTCACCACCGATCCCGACGAGGCGCGCTCGACCCCCTACGCCGCCGACATGGCGAAGGGATTCAACGTCCCGATCATCCACGTCAACGCCGACGACGTCGAGGCCTGTACAAGCGCCGTGCGGCTGGCGATGGCCTACCGCGAGCGCTGGAACCGCGATGTCGTGATCGACGTGATCGGCTACCGCCGCTTCGGGCACAACGAGACCGACGAGCCGGCCTACACGCAGCCGACGATGGCGGCGAAGATCAAATCGCACCCGCCGGTCTCCGAGCTCTACGCGCGCCAGCTGATCGACGAGGGCCTGGTCACCGAGGAGGAGGTGGCGAAGGACGCCGAACAGCGCAAAGAGACGATGTCCTCGGCGCTGCGCGAACTGCGGCAGAAGATGGCGGCGGGAGACTACGAGGACCCGACGATCACCACCTCGACCGGCGAACTCGACCGCACCGCCAGCCCGCCGGTCGACACCCGGATCCCGGACCAGAAGCTGCGGGACCTGAGCGAGGAACTGCTTCGCACCCCGGAGGGCTTCAACGTCCACCGCAAGCTGCGGCGCCCACTTGGGAAGCGCACCGACGCCCTCAACGAGGGCGGCATCGACTTCGGCCACGCCGAGGGCCTCGCCTTCGCCTCGCTCTTGACCGAAGGCGTCCACATCCGCCTGACCGGGCAGGACACCGAGCGCGGCACCTTCTCCCACCGGCACCTGGTCCTCCACGACGAGAACACCGGCCTCGATTACACGCCGATGCAGCACCTGGACGAGGCGACGGCGCCGTTCGAGCTCTACAACAGCCCGCTCTCGGAGATCGCCTGCCTCGGCTTCGAGTACGGCTACTCGGCGGCGACCCCGAGCTCACTGGTCCTCTGGGAGGCGCAGTTCGGCGACTTCGCCAACGCGGCGCAGGTGATCATCGACAGCTTCATCGTCTCCGGCGAGGCGAAGTGGGGTCAGACCAGCCGCCTGACGCTGCTCCTCCCGCACGGTTACGAGGGCTCGGGCCCGGAGCACTCGAGCGCCCGGATCGAGCGTTTTCTGGCGCTCGGTGCCGAGGGCAACATCCGCATTGCCAATCCGAGCACCGCCGGCCAGTACTTCCACCTGCTGCGCCGCCAGGCGCTGATCCGCAAGCCGCGGCCGCTGATCGTCTTCACCCCGAAGGGGCTGCTGCGCCTCGACCGCGCCTCGGTCAAGCTCGAGGACCTGACCGAGGGCGAGCTGCAGTTCGTGATGGACGACCCGACCGCCGATGATCGCCGCGAGAAGGTCGAGCGCCTGGTGCTCTGCACCGGCAAGATCTACTTCGACATGGACGCCTCCGAGAAGCGCGCCGGCGCCGAGAACGTGGCGATCGCGCGGATGGAGATCCTCTATCCCTTCGCCAAAGAACAGCTGGAAAGCGTGATCGCCCGCTATCCGAACCTGAAGGAGATCGCCTGGGTCCAGGAGGAGCCGCGCAACATGGGCGCCTGGAAGGTGATGTCCCGTCGCTTCCCCGACGTCCTACCGGAGGGCGTCGACCTCAACTACATCGGCCGGCCCGGTCGCGCCAGCCCGGGCGAGGGCTACTCCGGCGCACACGCCTCAGAGCAGGAGCGGATCGTCCTCACCGCGCTGACCACCGGCGTCTAGGAATGGTGCCTGCCGACCCAGTTGGCGCCGCGCGCCCGGGTCGGCGGCCGCTGCAGAAGCCGGTGCCCGGCGAACTGTTCGTCTGGGTGAAGCGCTTCTCCTGGGTCGAGCTGGCGATCTTCGCCGGGCTGATCTTCTTCTGGCTGGTACCGGGTTTCGATACCGAGACCATGTTGTTCGGTTGGGCACACGGTCTCGGCTTCATCGCACTGTGTGTGGTGATCTGGATCGCCTGCGTGCGTCGCGAGGCTCCCTACACCCTGCTCGCCGCCACTCTCACCCCGGTTGGGCCGGTCGGCAGTGTGGTCGCAATCGAATTGATCGAGCGCAAGGGATGGGGCATTGCGCCGCAGGAGCCGGCTTCATAGCGGTTAAGCAACCCCTCAAGCGGTTGATTTCGCTTGACCGCGCAGGTTTCAAGCGCTATAGCTAATCGCTGACTGTTCCTCTTCGGACAGTCCCGTCCGGGGGAACGGCCGCGTCGGCATCCCTCCCTGGCTACCGGCGCGCAGTGCGGTGAGGGTCGCGCGGACCCCCCTGCCTCCCGCGATCCCTCACCGCACCTATGTGCGTTCTGGGCGGCGTTTGGCTGGCGCCTGGCGGCGTCCTCGATTCCCGAATACAACCAGTATTCGGGAATCTTGCGTCCTTGCCAGGCTGGCCAAACACTCGCCAGAACGCACATAGGTCGCCGCCAAAAAGGTGAGAAACCAACCTCACCTGTTGTGAATCAGGCCGCTTTCAGTTTGCGCAGCACCGTCTGCAGGATGCCGCCGTTGTTGAAGTAGGTGACCTCGTTGGGGGTGTCGAGGCGGACGGTGGCGGTGAAATCCTTGATTTCCCCGTCGTCACGGCGGGCGGTGACCGTGACCGTTTTCGCCTCGCCGCCCTCGAGGTCGCCGACGTCGAAGCTCTCGGCGCCGGTGAGGCCGAGCGAGCGGGTGCTTTCGCCATCGGCGAACTGCAGCGGTAGCACCCCCATCCCGATCAGGTTCGAGCGGTGGATGCGCTCGAAGCTCTCGGCGATCACGGCGCGGACGCCGAGCAGATTCGTCCCCTTCGCCGCCCAGTCGCGAGAGGAGCCGGAGCCGTACTCCTTGCCGGCGAGGACGACCAGCGGCACGCCCTCCTCGGCGTAGTGCATCGCCGCCTCGTAGATGGTGGTCTCCTGGCAGTCGGGGAAGTGGCGGGTGTAGCCGCCGGCTCTATCGACCAGCTGGTTGCGGAGGCGGATGTTGGCGAAGGTGCCGCGGATCATCACCTCGTGGTTGCCGCGGCGCGAGCCGTAGGAGTTGAAGTCGCCGGGTTCGACCCCCTGGTCCATCAGCCAGCGGCCGGCGGGGCTGTCTTTTTTGATCGCGCCGGCGGGCGAGATGTGGTCGGTGGTGATCGAGTCGCCGAGCACCGCGAGGGCGCGGGCGCGGGTGATCGGCTCGACTCCCGGCGGGTTGAGCGGCATCGCCTCGAAGAAGCTCGGCTGGCGAACGTAGGTCGAGTCGGGCCAGTCGTAGCGGTCGCCCTCGGGCACCTCGACCGCGTTCCAGTTCTCGTCGCCGGCGAAGACCTCGGCGTAGTTGCGGGAGAACATCTCGGCCGCGACCGAATCGCCGACCACCCGCTTGATCTCCTCCGCGTCGGGCCAGATGTCGCGCAGGTAGACCGGCTCGCCGTCGGATCCCGTGCCCAGCGGCTCGTTGTTCAAGTCGAGGTCCATGCGGCCGGCGAGCGCATAAGCGACGACCAGCGGCGGGCTGGCCAGGTAATTGGCCTTGACGTCCTGGTTGATCCGGCCCTCGAAGTTGCGGTTGCCTGAGAGCACGGCGCAAACCGCCAGGTCCTGCTCGGCGATCGCCGCCGAGATCTCCTCGGCGAGCGGCCCTGAGTTGCCGATGCAGGTGGTGCAGCCGTAGCCGACGAGGTTGAACTGCAGGGCGTCGAGGAACTCGGTCAGGCCGGCTTTGCCCAGGTAGTCGGTGACGACCGTGGAACCCGGCGCCAGCGAGGTCTTGACCCAGGGCTTGCGCTCGAGGCCGCGCTGCACGGCGTTGCGGGCGAGCAGGCCGGCGCCGACCATCACGCTCGGGTTCGAGGTGTTGGTGCAGCTGGTGATCGCGGCGATCACCACCCGGCCGTGGTCGAGCTCGAAGCTGGTGCCGTCGGAGAGCGTCACCTCGATCGCGTCGCCGGTGCGAGTCGCCGGCACGGTGCCGGTCACCGCCGGGCGCGGCTTGCCGCGCTCGTCGTCGTGGTCCTCGGCCGGCGGGTCGGAGGCGGGGAAGGACTCCTCGATCGCCTCGTCGCGGCCGTTGCCGGCCAACTGCTCGGCGGCCTCGGCGTCGAAATCCGTCATCGCCTCGAGGAAGTTCTCCTTCGCCTCCGCCAGCGGCACCCGGTCCTGCGGCCGTTTCGGGCCGGCGATGCTGGGTTCGACGGCGCCGAGGTCGAGCTCGAGCAGGTCGGAGAAGGTCGGGTCCTCCGAGCTCTCGTCATGGAACATCCCCTGTTCGCGGGCGTAGGCGTCGACCAGCTCGATCACCTCGGTCGGACGGCCGGTGAGGTCGAGGTAGCGGAGCGTCTCGGCGTCGACCGGGAAGATCGCGCAGGTCGAGCCGAACTCCGGCGACATGTTGCCGAGCGTCGCCCGGTCGGCGAGGCCGAGGGTCGAGATGCCGGGGCCGAAGAACTCGACGAACTTGGAGACGACGCCGCGCTCGCGCAGCATCTCGGTCACGGTGAGGACGAGGTCGGTCGCCGTCCCCCCCTCCGGCAACTGACCGAAGAGCTTGAAGCCGACCACTTGCGGCAAGAGCATCGAGATCGGCTGGCCGAGCATCGCCGCCTCGGCCTCGATTCCGCCGACCCCCCAGCCGAGGACGCCGAGGCCGTTGACCATCGTCGTGTGCGAGTCGGTGCCGACCAGGGTGTCGGGATAGGCCTGCAGGGTGCCGTCGTTCTCCCGGCTGTAGACGACCTGGGCCAGGTGCTCGAGGTTGACCTGGTGGCAGATCCCGGTCGCTGGCGGCACCACGCGGAAGTTGGCAAAGGCGCTCTGGCCCCACTTGAGGAACGAGTAGCGCTCGAGGTTGCGCTCGAAGTCGCGCTCGGCGTTGACCGCGAAGGCGCGCTCGTTGCCGAAGGCGTCGACCTGGACCGAGTGGTCGATCACCAGGTCGACGTCGACCAACGGGTTGATCGCCGCCGGATCGCCGCCGAGCTCCTCCATCGCGTCGCGCATTGCCGCCAGGTCGACGACGGCGGGGACGCCGGTGAAGTCCTGCATCAGGACGCGGGCAGGCTGGAAGGGGATCTCGACGCTCGGCTCGGCCTTGGCGTCCCAGCCGGCGATCGCCTCGACGTCGGCTTTGGAGACCGAGACGCCGTCCTCGAGCCGCAGCACGTTCTCCAGCAGCACCTTGATCGAGTACGGCAGGCGGGCGACATCGAAGCGGTCCTGCAGGGCGTCGAGGCGGAAGACCTCGTAATCGCGCCCGCTCACCGCAAGGGTCGAACGGGCGCCAAACGAATCGCTGCTCATCAGTGTCCTTCTTCCAAGTTGGGCAGTACCTCGGGGGGAGGTGTGGGGACTACTTATTCTCGCGCGCGGCGGCGCTCGCCGCATCGCCGTCGCCGGCGGAGGCCGGGTCGCCGTTCTCGGCTGACTCGGACGCTTCGCGCGCGGCGTGCCCGGCGGACACCTCCTCGGCCGCTTTCTGACCGAGCGGCGCGCTTTGCACGCGGGCGGAGATCGCCGGGCTGATCACGGCGAAATGCGAGAGCGCGCGGGGGACCGCCGGCGCGACGACGATCTCGGCGCGGTTCGAGCGGATCGCCTTGCGGACCGCGGCGGCGACGTCCTCGGCGGTCGAGGTCCCAATCCCCGGCGGCGTCTTGGCGCCCGATTTGGCGAACATTCCGGCTTCGCGGATGAAGCCGGGCGAGACGGTCGAGACGCCGACGCCGCGCGGCCCGAGGTCGGTGCGGAGGGCGAAGGCGAAGCCGCGCAGACCAAACTTGGTCGCGTTGTAGAGGGAGCTGCGCGGGCTCGCTGCCTTGCCGGAGAGCGAGGCGACGAAGACGAGGGAACCGGTGCCGCGCTCGACCATCGCCGGAGCGAGGGCGCGGGCGAGGATCATCGGCGCCTCGAGGTTGACCCGCAGGGTGCGCTCGATCTGCTCCTCGCTGACGTCGGGCAGCCAGCCGGTGCCGGGCAGACCGGCGTTGGCGACGAGGACGTTGACCGGGCCGGCGGCGGTTGCCTCGGCGGCGAGCGCCGCGGCGGCGCCGGGCTCGCCAAGATCGGCCGGGAAGATCTCGTGGGGGCCGCCGGGGAGGCTGGCGGCAAGCTCAGCAAGCGCCTCGGGCTGGCGACCGCTGAGCAGGACGGTCGCGCCTTGCGCGGCGAGATCCTGCGCGATGGCGCGCCCGAGTCCACCGGTTGCGCCGGTAAGTAGTGCTCTGCCCCCCGCGAGCTCCATCAGCAGCCCACGCTACCAGCCAGAAGTGCGGACGTGGCAAAGCCGCAGATCCCGCCTGGCAGAGCGCTTGCAGCGGCAGGAACCGGCCGGAGCAGGGCGAATCGCAAACGATTGTTTGCGTTCTGTAAGCAAATAGCCGGCCAATGGTGTACATTGCCGCGATCAGCAGCACCGAAACGCCGAGTCCCTAGCGCCCCCGAGGCGCGATGGGAACGGGGGAACCACGTTTTCGGGGCTAACCCGCCATTGGCGGGGGCGCAGGCTCCTTTTAGCGCCAGCCCGACAGCTAACCCCGTAGGCCGACAAAGGAGATCGGTTCGTTGTTCGACAACTTCAGGGTCAAGCTTGGGTTCGCCCTCGTTCTAGCCTGTGCCGCCACGGCGTTGCTGCTTCCCAGCGGAGCTTCGGCCCGCTGTACCGGCGGCGGCGTCAGCCCCGCCGAAATCGACATCTGCACCCCGACCGCGAAAGCGAAGCTGCTGGCCAACGGCATGTTGGTGCCGCCGGCCAGCGCCCCGCCTCGGGTCCAGGCCGTGATCGCCGCGGCCAACCAGATCCGCAGCAAGCCCTACATCTACGGTGGCGGCCACGCTCGCTGGTGGGACCGCGGCTACGACTGCTCGGGCTCGGTCTCCTTCGCCCTCCACGGCGGCAAATTCCTCGAAAGCCCGCTTCCCTCCAGCTCCTTCGAAGGCTGGGAAGAAGAAGGCGAAGGCCGCTGGATCACCGTCTACACCAACCCGGGCCACGCCTACGCGGTGATCGCCGGCTGGCGCTGGGACACCTCCGGTGACGCAGGCGGCGAAACCGGACCGCGCTGGCACGAAGACCTGCGCGACAACGTCGGCTTCATCGCCCGGCATCCAGCCGGCTACTAGTAGCTAGTAGTACGGCAGGTCGCATGGGGCAGCAGCTTCGGCCCTTGATGCCGTCGAGGGGAGCGCCGGGGTGTCTCCCCCGGAAAGCTGGGTTGCTCGCCTGGATCGAATGACGGCCGTCCGAGTTAGAGCGCTGGTGCGAGCAAGAGGACGCCGCTTCCCGGGGGAGACACCCCGTCACTCTTCACTTTCGAATCGAGCACTGACAAACGCCCTAGGGACGGGGACGGAGAGCCACCTCCCGGGTTTGGGAGCTTCAAGCGAGCGCCGAAGACTCGGAGCGCGCTCCGCTCTAGCCGCGGATCGTTGAGGTTGCCGTTTGGCGCCTATCGGGCGGGAAACGGCAACCTCGAGGGCTGGCGCAGCCCTGTCCGGTTGCACTTCTCCCCACCGGTTGCGTTTGTCCCCGCATACCGGGGACAAGTGCAACGGGTGGGGAGAAACGCAACGGACTCGCCGAGGACTCGGCGCCGACCCTAGGACTCGGGGCTCGCCCGCGTCGCCACAAGCTCCCCAAGGAGAAGAAGCTAAAAGAAAGCGGGGTCTGCCCGGACCTTTGGGGCTCGCTCCGTTGGCGGGGATAGGGGGTCACCCTCCCGGAGCGGCGTCCTCTTGCTCGCACCGGCGCTCGTGCTCGGACGGGCGGCGATTCGATCCAGGCGAGCAACCCAGCCCGGGAGGGTGACCCCCTAGCGCCGCCCTCGAATCCGCCCCGCCGTCCCTCGAATCCCCCCCACCCGTCCCTCGAATCCCCACCGCCCCTAGTACACGCCGTCTAATCCCAACCGTCCTCTTTGGCCTTGCGCGTCCGTCCGTCGCGGATAAGCTGCGCGCGTAGCCCCCACTGACCCCGACATCCGGCTGACCAACCTCACCAAGTCCTACGGTGGGGTGGTCGCGGTCGCGGGCATCGACCTCGAGATCGGCCGCGGCGAGTTCTTCACCATGCTCGGCCCCTCGGGCTCAGGCAAGACGACGACGCTACGGATGATCGCCGGCTTCGAGGACCCGACCAGCGGCACGGTCGAGCTCGCCGGCGAGGAGGTCAGCGGTGTCCCGCCCTATGACCGCGCGGTGAACACGGTGTTTCAGGACTACGCCTTGTTCCCGCACATGACGGTCGGCCAGAACGTCGAGTACGGGCTGCGGGTGGCCAAGGTGGACAAGAGCGAGCGTTCGCGGCGACGCGACGAGGCGCTGGAGATGGTGCGGCTGCCGGGCTACACCGACCGCAAGCCGGGCGAGCTCTCGGGCGGCCAGCGGCAGCGGGTGGCGCTGGCGCGGGCGATCGTCAATCGGCCCAAGGTGTTGCTGCTCGACGAGCCGCTCGGAGCGCTGGATTTGAAGCTGCGCGAGCAGATGCAGGTCGAACTGAAGGCGATCCAAGGCGACGTCGGGATCACCTTCGTCTACGTCACCCATGACCAGGAGGAGGCGTTGACGATGAGCGATCGCATCGCCGTCTTCAACGAGGGGCGGATCGAGCAGGTGAGCCCGCCGCGCGAGCTCTACGAGCACCCGGCAAACGAGTTCGTCGCCGGCTTCGTCGGCGTCTCGAACGTGATCGAGCGGGGCGGCGAGCGGCAGACGATTCGCCCGGAGAAGATCGAGATGCTCGAGCCGGGATCGGCGCCGACCGGACTGCACACTGAGCGGGGTCACCTCGTCGCCGCCTCCTACGCTGGCTCGGTGACCCGATACACGGTGGCGCTCGAAGCAGGGGGAGAACTTCAGATCGTCAGGCAGAACGTCGAGGCGGTGCCGGGTAGGGCGCCGTCGCAGGGCGACGAGGTCCTGGTGGGATGGCGGCAGGAGCACGCGGCCGCGATCCAGGGCACGCAATCCAAAGAGGAGGTAGCACGATGAGAAGGGACGTCCACTCGGCCCGCACGGCATGGCTGATCGCCGCCGGGCTAGTCGCGTTCATGCTCGTCCTCGCCGGCTGTGGAGGCGGCGATGACAGCAGCAGCTCAGGCGGCGGCGGTGAAGAAGGCGACACCAGCGGCGAGCTGCAGAAACTCGGCAAAGGAGAGGGCGAAGTCAACCTGATCTCGTGGGCCGGGTACGTCGAAGACGAATGGGTGAAACCGTTCGAAGCCGAATCCGGCTGCAAAGTCAACAACAAGGTTGCCGGCACCTCCGACGAAATGGTGCAGCTGATGGAGACCGGCCAGTACGACGGCGTCTCCGCCTCCGGCAACGCCTCGGCGCGGCTCTGGGCGGCGGGTGAAGTCGACCCGGTCAACACCGACCTCGTGCCGAACTACAAAACCGTCTTCGCCGACCTCAAAGACCAGGTCTACAACAGCTTCGACGGCGTGCCCTACGGGATCCCGCACGGCCGCGGGGCCAACCTGCTGATGTGGAACTCCGACGAAGTCAAACCGGGGCCGAAATCGTGGAACGTCACCCTCGACCCCAAAGTCGCGGCCAAATTTAAGGGCCACATCAGCCAGTACGACGACCCGATGTCGATTGCCGAAGGCGCGCTCTACCTGATGAATCACGAACCCGACCTCGGGATCGAAGACCCCTACGAGCTGAACGAAGAACAGTTCGACGCGGCGGTCGAACTGATGAAGGAACAGAAGGCCAACGTCGGCGAATACTGGGCCTCGGCGGAAGAACAGATCAACGGCTACGCCAACGGCTCCAACCAGGTCGGCACCACCTGGCAGTACCAGTACTTCCTGCTGAAAGGCGAAGGCGAACCGGTAGCTGCCAGTCCCGCGAGCCAGGGCTTCCTGCCGGTAGAGGGGGCGACCGGCTGGTCGGACACCTGGATGATCAGCTCCCAGGCCAAACATCCCAACTGCATGTACATGTGGATGAACTACATCATCTCGCCGAAAGCCAACGCCCAGGTGGCGGAATACTTCGGCGAGGCGCCGGCCCAGGAAAAAGCCTGCTCGGAGACGAAAAACACGAACTTCTGCAAGGAATACCACGCAGAAGATCCGGCTTTCTGGAAACGCGTTTGGTACTGGCGCACGCCGCTCGCCGAATGCAGCGAAGGCGGGCCGGAAGAATGCATGGACTACAACGACTGGGTCCGTGCCTGGACCGAAATCAAAGGCTAGGCCGGGCAGCTCGGCATCGCGCCTGAGGCATGTCCTCTGAAGTAGCCGGGATGAGGAAGAGGTCGGTGGGCCGTAGGCTCGCCGGCCTCTTCTACGGTCGGACGCGGCTGCAGCTCGGCGCCCTCCTCAGCGCGCCAATGGCGTGGCTGGTGATCCTCTATCTGGGGTCGCTGGCGATCCTCCTGATCACTGCCTTCTGGACGGTCGATCCGCTCAGCGGCGATGTGATCAAGGAATTCAGCCTCAACAACTTCGAAGAACTCGTCAACGTTCCGGTCTACCGCGACATCGTCTGGCGCACCGTCCGCACCGCGATCCTCGTCACCCTTACCGACGCGATCATCGCCTTCCCGATCGCCTTCTTCATGGCCAAGGTGGCGAGCCGGCGGTGGAAGGCGGTCCTCGTCGTCGCAGTGCTGATGCCGCTCTGGTCGAGCTACCTGGTCAAGGTGCTGGCCTGGCGCGAGATGATCACCGAACACGGAGTCATCAACTGGGCGCTTGAACCGATCGGGCTGAGCGGCCCGGGCGAAGGGCTGGTCGCGGTTTGGCTGGTCTTCACCTACCTCTGGCTGCCGTTCATGATCCTGCCGATCTTCGCCGGCCTGGAACGCATCCCCAATTCGCTGATCAGCGCCTCCGAGGACCTCGGCGCCTCCCCCTTCACCACCTTCCGGCGGGTGATCCTGCCGCTCGCCTTCCCGGCCGTCGTCGCCGGCTCGATCTTCACCTTCTCGCTCACGCTCGGCGACTACATCGCCCCGGCGCTGGTCTCCAACGACCAGTTCATCGGCACCTCGATCCGCGCCTCGATCACCAACAACCAGCCGTTCGCGGCGGCCTTCGCGCTGGTCCCGATCGTGGTCGTCATCGCCTACCTCGGCGTCGCCCGCCGCCTCGGCGCCTTCGAGCACGTCTGATGCGGCTCTCGAAACGGGCAAAGGCGCTGCTCGGGGCCGCGGTCGCGCTCGGCCTCGCCTTCATCTACATCCCGCTGCTGGTGATCGCGGTCCAGGCCTTCAACCAGAGCAAAATCCTCAAATGGCCACCGCCCGGCTTCACCTTCGAATGGTTCGAAAAGGCCTTCGAAAGCGAATCGGCGCGCGAAGCGCTGCTCACCTCGATCGAGGCCGGCGTGGTCGCGACGGCGATCGCGATCATCCTCGGCACCCTGATCTCGCTCGCCCTCGCCCGGCGCCATTTTTTCGGCCGCGAGGCGATCTCCTTCCTCGTCATCATCCCGATCGCCCTGCCGGGGATCGTCACCGGCGTCGCCCTCTCCAATACCTTCACCCAGGTCCTCGGGATCAGCCTCACCCTGATGACGGTGATCATCGGCCACGCCACCTTCTGCATCGTCGTCGTATACAACAACGTCGTCGCCCGCCTACGCCGCACCTCGGGCTCCTTCGAAGAGGCCTCGGCTGACCTCGGCGCCGACACCTGGCAGACCTTCCGCTACGTCACCTTCCCCAGCATGCGCACCGCCCTCGCCGCCGGCGCCCTGCTCGCCTTCGCCCTCTCCTTTGACGAGATCATCGTCACCACCTTCACGATCGGTGCCGGCGAAGAAACGCTGCCGATCTGGATCTTCCGCAACCTCTTCCGGCCCAACCAGCTACCGATCGTCGACGCCGTCGCAGTGATCCTGATCCTGCTCTCGATCATCCCCGTCTACATCGCCCACCGCCTCTCGAGCGACGAAGGCGGGGTCGGCGGCCGCGGCGGCGCCGGCGGCAAAGCTCCCGCCGCCCCAGCAACCGTCGCCGAGGCCGAGGCCACCGCCGCCCATTAGCCGGCCCCGTCGGGCTGTTCCTTTTGTCGGAATGGCCGACATAAAGAACAGCTGGGTGGAGGGGCTATCGGGAGGCCGACAGAAGGGTCCGAAGTTCGGCCATCACGGCGTCGGGACTGTCGCGAAGCTCCTCCCAGCCGATCCTGCGGACGTGATAGCCGCGGCTCGCCAGGGCTCTATTCCGTTTGCTGTCCCTGGCGCCGGCGTGAGGGTTGTCGTGGACGTTGCTGCCGTCGGTTTCGACCACGAGCTTCGCCTTGCGCCAGAGGAAATCGATCTCGAATCTCTCGCCGCCGATGCTCACCGTCGTGTTGCACTCCGGTACCGGCAACCCGGCAAGAGTGAGGAGTGGAAGCAGCTTCGCCTCCATCCGGCTGCGGATCTGTATCCCCGGCTTGTAACGGCGCCAGGGTTCGAGCAGCCGCAGCAGCTTGCGCGCCCCGCGACGGGGCGGGCCGTCTAGGACGGAGTCGATACGCGGGACGTTGAGGACTCGGCTCACAGCCGCTTCCTCGATCAGGTCGGCGATTGCCCTGCGGCCAAGGATTCCAGCATTGTCGACGATCGTTCGCGACGCATTGGTCGTCGGGACACCAGCCCGGACTTCGATTTCGCCGGCGCTCGGCGGTGGGACGAAGCGACGGCGTACCCCGCGGATCTTCCTGCCTCTTTCTACCGGCGCGATCACGTTCACATCGAGCGGTTGCCAGTCCCGCAAACCGAGAAGCCAGGCAGCGGTGCCATGCGACACGACACTCCCGTTCCCGCAGGCGATGGTCGCCGCCAGGAGCCGAGCGTGGACGGAGAGCGGACCGTGCCCGACGCCGAACACCGAGTGGAAGATCGGATGGAGGCTTCCCCGTGCGACCCCTTCAGCGATTCCGGTGTCGGATAGCCCCTGATCGCGCAGCTGCTGCCGGGAGATCACACCCAGCTGCGCCTCCGCAATCGCAGCCACCCCCCACCACACCCCTCGCGAGCTGTTCTTTTTGTCGGCCATGCCGACATAAGGAACAGCTCGGCGAAGGTTCGCCCCCGTGGGGTCAGCGGGGAGGGCCGAAGTTGCGGGGGTCGCGCTTCTTCTCGCGGGTGGTCCAGCGCTCGAGGGTCCGCACTTCCGCGAGCCAGCCGATCGCTTCAGCGATCCAGTCGGTGATCCTTCCGATTCGCCGCTTCACAGCCAGAGCGTAGCCTCGCGGCGGGCTAGAGCGGGATGTTGCCGTGCTTGCGCTTCGGCTGCGGAACGCGCTTGGTCTGCAGCATCCGCAGGGCCTTGACCAGCTTCGGGCGGGTCTGGCGGGGCTCGATGACGTCGTCGATGTAGCCGCGCTCCGCTGCCGAGTAGGGGTTGGCGAAGTGGGCTTTGTAGTCGTCGATCAGTTTCTGGCGCCGCTCCTCGGGGGTCGGGGAGTTGGCGATGTCTTTGCGGTAGATGATGTTGACGGCGCCCTCGGGGCCCATGACGGCGACCTCGGCGGTCGGCCAGGCGAAGTTGAAGTCGGCCAGCATGTGCTTGGAGGCCATCACGTCGTAGGCGCCGCCGTAGGCCTTGCGGGTAACGACGGTGAGCTTCGGGACGGTCGCCTCGGTGAAGGCGTAGAGAAGCTTGGCGCCGTGGCGGATGATCCCGTTCCACTCCTGGTCGGTGCCCGGGAGGAAGCCGGGAACGTCGGTGAAGGTGAGGATCGGGACGTTGAAGGCGTCGCAGGTGCGGACGAAGCGAGCAGCCTTCTCTGAGGCCTCAATGTCGAGCACGCCGGCGAGGAAGGCGGGCTGGTTGCCGACGATCCCGACCGGATAGCCGTCGAGGCGGGAGAAGCCGCAGACGATGTTTTTCGCGAAGTGCTCGTGGACCTCGAAGAACTCCTCGTCGTCGACCACGCGGGTGATCACCTCGCGCATGTCGTAGGGCTTCGACGGGTCATCGGGAACGACCGATTCGAGCGACTCGTCTTCGCGCTCGGGGTCGTCGGCCGGCTCGAAGCGAGGCGGCTGCTCGAGGTTGTTCGAGGGCAGGAAGCCGAGCAGGTAGCGGGCGTCCTCGAGGCAGCTCTCCTCGTCCTCGGAGGCGAAGTGCGCCACGCCCGACTTCGAGTTGTGGCTCATCGCCCCGCCTAGCTCCTCGAACTCGACTTCCTCGCCGGTCACCGTTTTGATCACTTCCGGGCCGGTGATGAACATGTGCGAGGTCTCTTTGACCATGAAGATGAAGTCGGTCATTGCCGGCGAGTAGACGGCGCCGCCTGCGCAGGGGCCCATGATCAGGCTGATCTGCGGGATCACCCCGGAGCATTTGACGTTGCGGGCGAAGACGTCGCCGTAGGCGCCAAGCGAGACGACACCCTCTTGGATGCGGGCACCGCCGGAGTCGTTGATCCCGATCACCGGCGCCCCGACCTCGGCGGCGAGGTCCATCACCTTGCACATCTTCTCCGCCATCACCTCGCCGAGGCTTCCCCCAAATACCGTGAAGTCCTGGGAGAAAACAAAGACAGTTCGCCCTTCGATCAGCCCGTGGCCGGTGACGACGGCGTCGCCCCAAGGCCGTTTCTTCTGCATTTCGAAGTCGTAGGTGCGATGGCGGACGAAGGTGTCGAGCTCCTCGAAGGAGCCAGGGTCGAGCAGCTTCTCGATCCGCTCGCGGGCCGTCAGCTTGCCCTTGGCATGCTGCTTCTCGACCGCTTCCTCGGAAGCCGAGTGGAGCGCCGACTCGCGCAGTTCGCGCAGGTAGGAGAGCTTCTCCTCGTGGGTAATCGGGTTCTTCTCACGCATGTGGGTGGAGGGGACTCCGGGGGGAGCGCGGGGATTCTATTTGCGCGCGTTCACCGGTGTCCGCCGGCCCCCGAAGCTAGACGAACGGGCGGCGCTGCGGTTCGGCGAGGCGGTCGAGCAGCGCCTCGAGGTCGGCCTGGCCCAGCCCGCTGTGCTCGGCGGCGCGCAGCTCGACCCGGGTGCCGAAGCCCTTCTCGGCCATCGTCACCTCAACCCCTTCGACGGTCGCGACCAGCTCCGCCAGCTCGGGCTCGGACTTCATCAGAGTCCTCGAAACCTCGATCATTGCTGGGCGTTCTGCCTCTGAGCGGCGGTTCCTGCCGGCCGCGGAGCTTGAGACGGAGCTTTCAAGGGTCCGCGTCCGCGCTGCAGCGATCGCTGTCGCTATAGCGACAGAAATACTTGCAGCGCGACTAGAAGAAGGCGCCGCCCTGGTATTCGCCGAAGACGTCGCGCATCGCGCCGCAGACCTCGCCGATCGAGGCGTCGGCGGCGAGCGCGGCGCGGATCGGATGCAGCAGGTTTCCCTCGCCGCGGGCGACCTCGCGCAGCGCCTCGAGCTTGGCCTCCACCCCGGCCTGGTCGCGGTTCTGCTTGAACGCCGCGAGGCGCTCCAGCTGCCGTTTCTCGGACTCTGGGTCGACCTTGAGGATGTCGACGTCGTCGACCTGGTCGGTGACGAACTTGTTGACGCCGACGATGATGTCCTGGCCGGTCCGGTAGCGCTCGTGGTAGCTCTGCGCCGACTCCTCGATCTCGCGCTGCATGAACTCCAGCGCCTCGACCGAGCCGCCGAGCTCCGCGACCTTCTCCATCAGCTCCCAGGAGCGCTTTTCGACCTCGTCGGTCAGCGACTCGATGAAGTAGGAGCCGGCGAAGGGATCGACGCTGTCGGCGACACCCGACTCGTAGGCGAGCACCTGCTGGGTCCGCAGGGCGATCCGGGCCGAGCGCTCGGTCGGCAGCGCCAGCGCCTCGTCGAAGCCGTTGGTGTGTAGCGACTGGGTGCCGCCGGCGACCGCGGCGAAGCCCTGCAGGGCGACGCGGATGATGTTCACCTCGGGCTGCTGCGCCTGCAGCGTCACCCCGCCAGTCTGGGTGTGGAAGCGGATTTTCATCGAGTTCGGGTCCTGCGCCCCGAACCGCTCGGCGACAAGCTTCGCCCACATCCGCCGCACCGCGCGGAACTTGGCGATCTCCTGGAAGACGTTGTTGTGGCAGTTGAAGAAGAAGGCGAGGCGAGGCGCGAACTCGTCGATCTTGAGGCCGCGCTCGAGCGCCGCCTCGACGTAGGCGATCGCGTTGGAGAGGGTGAAGGCGACCTCCTGGACGGCCGAGCAGCCCTTCTCGCGGATGTGGTACCCGGAGATCGAGATCGTGTTCCATTTCGGCACCTTCTCGCGGCAGTACTCGAAGAGATCGGTGGTCAGCCGCATCGTCGGGACCGGCGGGTAGATGTAGTTGCCGCGGGCCATGTACTCCTTCAGCACGTCGTTCTGGACGGTGCCGCGGAGCTTCTCGCTCGGCACCCCCTGCTCCTCGCCGACCAGCTCGTAGAGCAGCAGCAGGACCGCGGCGGGCGCGTTGATCGTCATCGAGGTGGAGACGCCGTCGAGCGGGATCTGGTCGAAGCAGATCCGCATGTCCTCGATCGTGTCGATCGGCACCCCGGTGCGGCCGACCTCGCCGTTGCAGAGCGGGTCGTCGGAGTCGCGGCCGAGCTGGGTCGGCAAGTCGAAGGCCATCGAGAGCCCGGTCGAGCCGTGCTCGATCAGGTAGCGGTAGCGCTCGTTGGTGTCCTCGGGGGAGGCGAAGCCGGCGTACTGGCGCATCGTCCAGAGCCGGTCGCGATACATCCCATCGTGGATGCCGCGGGTGAACGGCGGCGCGCCCGGCTCGCCGAGCCGCTCGGCCAGGCCGGGGGCGACGTCGCCCTCGTCGTAGAGGGCTTCGATCTCGATCCCCGAGTCGGTGAAGATGCGCTCGTCGTCGGGGCCGACGACCGGCGCGATCGTGCGGTGGGCGTCCTCGGTGGCGGAGCCGTTCGGTGGATTCATCCCGTCCAGAGGATATTGCCCCGCAGCTTCCAGGAGGGACTAGCTGTAGTTCCTAAGCCCAGCGCGACCTTGGCTGGCCGGCCGGGTTGTTAACGACATCTAGCGGGAATAGGCTCGAAAAACAATCGACTTGCCGTAAGTCGCCCATCAGGGACAGCAGGGGGCGGCATTAACGGAGGAAACACCCATATGCACGAAGTAACCCAGCCACGGCGGGCTCGGGGGATGCTGTCGGTCGCGTTCGTGGCGACCGCGCTCCTCGCACTGCTTGCCTTCGCTCCCCTTGCCTCGGCTACCCCCGACCCGGTCGCCAGCGGCACCACCACGATCAAGCTCGATCAGAAGCTGACGAAAGAACTACAGCAATTCGGGATCAAGCTCTCGGCCATCAAACCGGCGAAACTGAAAGGCAAGACCGCGACCTTCGCCGTCACCGGCGGCAGCTTCGACCCGACGACCAACGCCGGCTCGCTGACCCACAGCGGCGGCCTCAAGGTCAAGTGGGGCAAAAAATCGGTCTCGATCAAGGCGCTCGAACTCAACACGAGCAAAAAAGGCCTGTTCGGCAAGGTCGGCGGCAAGAAAATGAAGGTCGCGACGATCAACGGCGCCAAATTCGCCCGTCAAGGGTTCGGCGTCAAGGCGACGATCAAAAAGCTGAAGCTGACCTCAAACGTCGCCGTTGCGCTCGACAAAAAGCTCAACCCGGCCCAGCCGGCGAAGAGCAAAGGCAACAAAAAAGGCAAGAACAAAAAGGGCGGCAACAACGCCTCGAAGAGCGACGCGATTCCGGCGCCGTTCAAAGCCGGCGCCCTGCTCGGCTCGGCGACCGCGACCGAGCAGCCCAAGACCACGACGCTGGTCCCGGGCGGCAACATGACCGTCGCCCTCAACTCGGACCTGGTGACCAAGCTGAGCAATGCGCAGGTGAAAATCGGCACCCTCCCGGGGACCACGACGCTTCCCGGCAATACCTACTCGTTCCCGATCACCGGCGGCAACTTCGCCTCGACCGGGACCGCGGGCACCGTGCAGTCGGGCGGTGGCTTCTCGCTGGGTCAGAATCTGACGCTGTCGAACGGTACGAAGCTCGACACCAACATCACGCTCGGCGGGCTCTGGTACGACCTGCAGGCGAAAACCATCTCGGTTGAAGTCAGCGCCACCTCGAGCGCGAGCAAAGATTTGAACCTCGGGGCGCTCGGCCGCAGTTCGGTCGCCGACGTCACGATCGGCGGCGTAATCGCGGATCCGAAAACCCGCTCGGTTGCGGTGCAGAACAGCTCTGCGGTCCTGCAGCTGGTCAGCGGCGAAGTCCTCAATGGTTTCGTCAAAGTGTTTGGGGGCTATACGAAAGGGTCGACGGAACTGGAAGCCAAAAAACTCGGCGAAGAAGCCACGCAGCTCGGCGCGGAAGCCGAACAACTCAAAAAAGAAGCCGAAATATTCAAAGCCGAAGCTGAAGCACTCCAAAAAGAACTCAAAATCCCCGAGGCGATTAAAAAAGGCGAAGAAGCGGCAGCCAAAGGAAAAGAAGCGGAAGACAAAGGGGTCGCCGCTCTAGCTAAGAAAAAAGCCGCGGAAGAAAAACTGGCCAAAGCCAAACCGGCCGGCGAAACGTTCGAAAAAGACAACGCGATCGCCGGTGGTCAGCAGCTCGGGCTCGTTTCGTTCTCGGGACAGGCTCAGTAGCAGTCGCGAAAGCGATCAAGACGTGCGAAAGGGGCGGCCTGCGGGCCGCCCTTTTTCGTGCGTGGTCCGGGGCCGCGGCGGCCGCTGCTAGGCGCCGGCGCCGACCAGGCGCTCGAGGCCGGCCTGCTCGATCGTCCGCCGCAGGCCGTCGATCAGCTGCACATTTGGCTCCCAGCCGAGCATCTCGTTGGCGCGGCCGATGTCGGGGCGGCGCTGCTGCGGGTCGTCGGTCGGCAGCGCCTCGTAGACGATCTCCGACTTCGACTCGGTCACCTCGATCACCGCTTCGGCCAGTTCGAGCAGCGTGAACTCGTTCGGGTTGCCGATGTTGACCGGCACGTGGACGCCGGACTCGGCCAGCGCGACGATGCCGCGGATCAGGTCGTCGACGTAACAGAAGCTGCGGGTCTGACTGCCCTCGCCGAAGACGGTCAGCGGCCGGTCCTGCAGCGCCTGCCGCAGGAAGGTCGGGATCGCGCGGCCGTCGTGAGCGCGCATCCGCGGGCCGTAGGTGTTGAAGATGCGGACGATCGCGGTGTCGACACCCTGCTGGCGGTGGTAGGCCATCGTCAGCGCCTCGGCGTAGCGCTTCGCCTCGTCGTAAACGCCGCGCGGGCCGATCGGGTTGACGTGGCCCCAGTAGTCCTCGACCTGCGGGTGGACCTGTGGGTCGCCGTAGACCTCGCTGGTCGAGGCGAGCAGGAAGCGGGCGCGCTTGTACTTGGCGACGCCGAGCATGTGGTGGGTGCCCTGCGAGCCGACCTTTAGCGTGTGCAGCGGTAGCCGCAGGTAGTCGATCGGGCTGGCCGGCGAGGCGAGGTGGTAGACGAAGTCGACCGGCTCGGGGATCTCGACCGTCTCGATGATGTCGACGTGGCGGAACTCGAACCGCTCGTCGCGGATCTGCTCGATGTTCTCGAGCGAGCCGGTCTCGAGGTTGTCGATGCAGATCACCCGGTGGCCCTGGCCAAGCAGGTGTTCGCAGAGGTGTGAGCCGAGGAAACCGGCGCCGCCGGTGACTACGCAGGTCGTCATCGCGGCGATGCTATCGAGGCGCCGCGCGGCGGCGCTCCTGGGCTGCCATCAGCTGCACCGAGATCAGCAGCAGGACGTCGAAGCCAAGCCCGATCACGGCGCCGAACTGCGACTCGACGAAGGAGAAGACGCGGGTGACGAAGATCGAGACCAAGAGCGCCCGGGCCAGCCAGGTGTAGGCGCCGAGGCGGTCGCCGCGGGCGAGGAGCACCAGGGCGAAGACGACGAAGGCGCTCGAGACCGCGGTCGAGCAGAGGCTGGCGACGTTGACGAAGCTGAGGTGGGCGATCGAGTCGCCACCCGAGCCGAGGACGAGGGCGACGATGGTGATGATCTCGAGCCCGAACCAGACGACGAAGACCGCGGTGATCACGCCGTGGAACCAGCCGCGGGCGGCCCAGCCCTCGTAGCGGCGGGCGAGGCCAGTGGCGGCGCGGGTGAACCAGGGCGGGTCTGGGTCGGGGGTCGCGTCGAGTCCCTCCAGCAGGCCGAGCAGCGGCGCCCGCAGCTGGTTCGAGGCGGGGACGGCGGCGAGCAGAGCGAGCGCCCGGCGGCGGCTGCCTTCGCGCAGCGGCCCGAGCGTCGCTTCGCCGATCAGCTCGATCGCGTTCCGCACCCGCTCGGACTCGTTCAGCCCGCGGTGGCGCTGGTAGGCGCGCGAGATCAGGAAGAGGGCGATGAAGATCAGGTAGATCAGCCCCGCCGCCGGCTTGAAGAAGTAGTTGTTGTCGGCGGTGATGAACTTGCCGAGCTCGTCGATGAAGAAGCCGAAGCCGATGCCGCCGATCAGCGCCGCCGGCCAGCGGGCGCGGCGGCCGAGCAGGCTGAGCAGGATCGCCAGCGCGATCACCATCAAGAGGCCGCCCCACAGCAGATGGGCGATGTGCAGGCCGTGGCCGCCGAGCTGCGGGTAGTTGGTCAGCCAGAGCTGGGTGCGGATGCCGAGGATCGTCGTCACCGCGGCGATGAAGAAGGTCTCGTGCAGGAGGCCGAGGTCGGCGTTGCGGCCGGCGCCGCGGAAGGGGCTGAAGCGCCCGCTCATCCGGGTCGCTCCTCGAGCGGCGCCGGGTCGACAGGCCCGGCGGCGGCAAGCACCCGCATCTTCTCGCTGCTGTGCTGGCGGGCGTAGAAGAAGTAGATGCAGATCCCGATCAGCGCCCAGACCGCAAGCCGGATCCAGGTCGCCCCCGGCAGCGTCGCCATCAGCGCCAGCGAGGAGAGGATCGCCGCGGCGGCGACCAGCGGCAGCGCCGGCACCCGGAAGGGACGCTCGAGGTCGGGGTAGCGGCGGCGCAGGACGACGACGCCGGAGGAGACGATGATGAAGGCCAGCAGAGTGCCGATCGAGATCAGTTCGCCGAGCACCGAGAGCGGCACCATGGCGGCGACGATGCCGCCGGCGATGCCGCAGACGATGATCGAGAAGTGCGGCGTTTTGGTCTTCGCGCCGACCTTGCCGAAGGCCGGCGGCAGCATCCCGTCCTCCGACATCCGCATGAAGATCCGCGTCTGGCCGTAGAGGGTGACGAGCACGGTCGAGGCGAGGCCGACGACGGCGGCGACGTCGGTGGCGCGCAGCAGCCACTCGAGGTTCGGCCCGGCCGACTGGACGGCGGCGGCGATCGGGTCGGCGACGCCGAGCTGGCGGTAGTTGAGCATGCCGGTGAGGACGAAGCCGACGGCGAGGTAGATCGCGGTCGCGATCAGGACCGTGCCGAGCAGGCCGATCGGGATCGTGCGGCGTGGGTTGCGCGCCTCGGCGGCCGCGGTCGAGACCGCGTCGAAGCCGATGTAGGCGAAGAAGACGATGCCGGCGCCGCGCAGCACGCCGGACCAGCCGAAGTCGCCGAAGCCGCCATCGTGCGGCGGCACGAACGGGGTCAGGTTGGCCGAGGAGATGTAGAAGACGCCGACCACGACGACGACCGTGAGGATCAGCAGCTTCAGCCCGACCATCAGGTTGTTGGCGATCGCCGACTCCTTGGTGCCGAGGTAGAGCGCCCCCGAGGTGAGGAGCATGATCGCCGAGCGCCGGCAGGTTGATCAGCCCGGCGTCGGAGCCGAACGGCGCGTTGACGAGGTCGTGCGGGAGGTGGATGCCGATCGAATCGCAGAGGCTGACCAGATAGCCGGACCAGCCAACGGCAACGGTCGAGGCGGCGAACAGGTACTCGAGCAACAGGTCCCAGCCGATGAACCAGCCGACGAAGGGACCGAAAGCGGCGAAGGCGTAGGAGTAGGTGCTGCCGGCGGCGGGGATCGAGGAGGCGAGCTCGGCGTAGCAGAGCGCGGTCAGCCCGGCGACGACGCCGGCGAGGACGAAGGAGATCAGCACCGCCGGGCCGGCGTAGTGGGCGGCGGCGTCGCCGGTGACGACGAAGATGCCGGCGCCGACCACGCTGGCGACCCCGAGCAGGGTGAGGCTGAAGGCACCGAGCGCGTGCGAGTCGAGCCGCTTGCGATCGCGGGCGGCGGTGGTGAGGATCGCATCGAGGTTGCCGCGGTCCTGGCCGCCGGGGCTCATGGGGCCGAATCCTGGCAGTGTGCGCGGCGGTGATCCGCTCGCGCCTGCTTGTGCTCGCCTCGGCCCTGGCCGCAGCGCTGCTCTGCAACTACTGGGTGCTCGAAGACCTGCTCGCCGACCGGACCAATTTCGACGCCAGCTGGATCAGCGATCTCTCGACCCGATCGGAGGGCTCGGGGGCGTTCTTCGTCGCCCTCGGCGTCGCCTCGGGGCTGGCGGTCGCCGCCTACGCGCTGGTCCTGCTCGCCGGCCCGCTCGGCGAGCGGCGGCCCTGGCTGCGCCGCGGCCTGCTGGCGCTGCTGGTGGCGGGGGCGATGATCGTCCTCGCCAGCGCCGCCCCGCTGAGCTGCGCCGAAGGCCTCGAAGCCGACTGCCACCTGCAGGAGGACGGTCTCGACATCGTCCATGCCCTCGCGACCGGCGGCGAAATCATCGCCACGGTGCTCGCCTTCGCCCTGATCGCCCTCGGGCTCCGCCACGCGGACCGTGGTTGTCTTTCCTTCGGCCATCCCGAGGAAAGGACAACCACACCGGCGGGATCCGAAGAAAAGACAACCACTGGCGCGGCGCTGCGGGGCGTGGGGGCGTTTACGTTGGTGCTGGGGGCGGTTTGGCTGGCGCTGACGATCGTTACCGGGGTCAGCTACTTGAGCGACGGGGTGGATGAAGTGAAAGGGGCGCTTCAGCGGGTCGACCAGCTGATCTTCGGTGGCTGGCTGCTGGCGCTCGCCTGGGCCGCGCTGCGCGACGCGGCAAGCGCGGCGCCCGCTGGCGGGTAGGGTGGCCGCCGTGCCGGTCGAGATCGAGGTCGCCAGCAGCCGCCGCGAGATCGGCGAATTCGTCGACCTCCCCTACCGCCTGCACGCCGGCACCCCGTGGGTGCCGCAGCTGAGGCTCGAGCGGCGGCTCTTCCTCAACCGCCGCCTCAATCCCTACTTCAGCCACGGCGAAGCCGAGTACTTCGTGGCCCGGCGCGAGGGACGGGTGGTCGGGCGAATCACCGCGCAGATCGACTTCGCCTACAACCGCTTCCACCAGAGCCGCACCGGAATGTTCGGTTTCTTGGAGTTCGATGACGATCCGGCGGTGCTTGCGGCGCTGCTCGACACCGCTGAGCGCTGGCTGCGGGCCCGCGGCTGCACCGAGATGCTCGGGCCGATGGACTTCTCGCTGAACGACGAGTCCGGAGTGCTGATCGAGGGCTTCGAGCTGGAGCCGCTGATCCGCCAGAACTGGCACCCGCCCCGCTACCAGCAGGCCTGCGAGGCGGCCGGGCTGGAGAAGGCGATGGACCTGCTCTCCTGGGACCTCTCGATCGACGACCGGGCGCAGATGAAGCCGATCATCGAGAAACTCGCCGAGCGCTGCAAGACCAAGCACGGCGTCACGGTGCGGAAAATGACCCGCCGCAGCCTGCGTGCCGACCTCGACCGCTTCGCCGAGGTCTACAACTCGGCCTGGTCGGAGAACTGGGGCTTCGTCCCCTACTCGAAGCAGGACCTCGACACCTACGCGATCGACCTGCAACTGGTCTTCAGCCCGGAATGGTTCATGGTCGCCGAAAAGGACGGCGAGACGATCGCGATGGCGATCACGGTGATGGACGCCAACCAGTTCCAGCGCAAGATGGGCGGCACGCTGCTGCCGCTCGGCTGGTGGCATTTCCTGCGCCGCAACAAGACCACCGACCGGCTGCGGGTCGGCTTCCTCGGCGTCAAGCCAGAGTTCCAGCACACCGGCGTCGCGGCGCTGCTCTACGTCGAACACTTCGAAGCTGCGGCGCGGACGCAGCTCAAAGGCGGCGAGGCGGGCTTCATCCTCGAGACCAACAAGAACATGAACGCCGGCCTAGAAGCGATGAACGGCCGGGTCGTGAAGAAGTACCGTGTCTACAGGCGTGCGCTCTAAGGCGTTCATCTCGGCTCTGGTTCTGGTCCTGCTCGCGGCGGCGGCGACGGTGCCAGTTGCCGCCGCGGCGTCGCTGCCGAGGCTGGCGACCCAGGCCGCCGAGCACGACGAAGAACTGCAGGTCCGCCCGGCGACGATCTCCTACACCGGCGACGGCACCGGCTACGTCGGCGGCCGCACCACCTCACCCGATCACTACGAGCGCGGCGGTATCGAGTGGCTGACCTGGGGCCCGCGCTCGGCCTTCGGTCGCGGCTACGTCTGGATTAACGACTGCCGGCCCTACTGCGCCGCCGGCCACTTCCACAAGCACCGCGGCACGGTGCGAGCGATGCGGCCCCGCCACGGCCTCTTCACGCGGCTGAAGATCACCTACCGCTGGGGCGGCCGGCGGCTTCAGGACCACCGAGTGCTCGAACGCACGCCGCCCTACACGGCCGGCGGCGAGACGTACCCCGGCTTCTACTACTGGGGCGTCTGAGCGCTCCGCTGTTCCTTATGTCGGCTATTCCGACATAAGGAACAGCCCGACGTCAGGGGGCGGTTACGGCGACGACGCAGTTCTGGCCGCCGAAGCCGAAGGCGTTGGCGATCGCCGCGTTGACCTGGGTCTCGCGGGCGACGTTGGCGACGTGGTCGAGGTCGCAGTCGGGGTCGGGGTTGTCGAGGTTGATCGTCGGCGGCACGACGCCGTCGCGGATCGCAGAGCAGACAGGCCATCGCCGCGAGTGAGCCGGCGGCGCCGATCAGGTGGCCGACCATCGACTTCGGCGAAGAGACCGGGACCGAGTCGGTCGCGTCGCCCAGCACCGAGCGGATCGCCTTCGACTCGGAGCTGTCGTTGGCTCGGGTGCCGGTGCCGTGGGCGCAGACGTAGCCGAGTTCCTCCGGCGCGATCCCGGCCCGCTGCAGCGCCATCTCGATCGCCAGCGCCGCGTAGCGGCCACTCGGCTCGGGGGCGCTCATGTGGAAGGCATCGGCGGTCAGGGCGCCGCCGGCGACGCGGCCGTAGGGCTCGGCGCCGCGCGCCTCGGCGTGCGCCGCCGACTCGACGACAAGCACCACCGCGCCCTCGCCGAAGACGAAGCCGTCGCGGTCGGAGTCGAAGGGGCGGCTGGCCCCGGCCGGGTCGTCGTTTCGCTCCGAGAGCGGGCCCATGTTGGAGAGGCCGGCGAACATCGTCAGGTTGATCCCGGCATCGCCGCCGCCGGCGATCACCACGTCGGCCTCGCCGGCGAGGATCAGTCGCCGCGCCTCCATCAGCGCGTAGGTCCCGGTCGCGCAGGCCAAGGCGCTGGCGTTGACCGGGCCGTGGGCGCCGAGGTCGATCGCGATCTCGCAGGCGGCGATGTTGGGGATCGTCGAGGCGACGTAGAAGGGGCTGACCGCTTTCGGGCCGTCGGCGACCAGCGCCAGCTGGTTGCGTTCGGTCTCCGGCGTGCCGGCGACGGCGCAGCCGTAGGTGACCCCGGTTCGATCGGCGCCCGGCTCGACCTCGAGCCCAGCGTCGGCGACAGCCTCGCGGGCGGCGACGATCGCCAGCTGCGAGAAGCGCGCGGTGCGGTGGGCGCGCTTCGGGCCGACGTGCTCGACCGGGTCGAACCCCTTGACCTCGCCGGCGATCCGGGTCGGCAGGGCGCTGGCGTCGAAGTGGGTGATCGGGCCGACGCCGGATTTGCCGGCGAGCAGCGCCCGCCAGGTGGTCGGTGCGTCGAGGCCAACCGGCGTCAGCGCGCCGATCCCCGTCACGACCGGGTCGTGCGCCTTGCTCACTGGTTGCGCGCGGGGGTTGCCAGAGGGCGACGAACGGCTTCTAGTTCCGAGACCACTCTCATCGGCGGCGATTATCGCGTTTCGCCCCCGTGCCCCGGTGCACAGCCCCACTGAACGGGCGCCTGACCCCTCTGATCGGGGGTACTCGCGCGGCCCCCAGGCGATGACTGGCTGCTGCCGAGTGGTGCTCTTTATAGGGTTTCCGAGTGCATCTTTACGTCCGGGAGACAAAATCCCGTCTCCGCGGCGAAATACCGATCCCCAGCTCCAAGTACCACGCGCACCGCGCGCTGATCCTCGCCTCCCTGGCGCCGGGGACGACGCGGATCGTCGGCCGCACCGCCGCCCGCCACGTGCGCTCGACGATCGACGTGCTGACCGGGCTCGGAACCGAGGTCGAGCCGACCCAGGACGGCTTCCTCGTCAACGGCGGCCCCTACCGCCCGGTCCGCGACGAGGTCTCGGTCGGCTCCTCGGGAACCACCCTCTACTTAATGATCGGGCTCGCCTCGCTGGCCGACCGCCCGGTGACGCTGACCGGCCAGAAGTACTTCCAGCGGCGCCCGGTCGGGCCGCTGCTCGAGGCGCTCGGCGAGCTCGGGAGTCGATCTCGCGGCCGAGCACGCGACGCCGCCGATCACCGTCCAGCCGCGGCGGCCGAGCGGCGGCACGGTACGGATCGCCGGCACCCTCTCGCAGTGGATCTCGGGCCTCTTGGTCGTCGCCCCGTTCGCGACCGGCCGGACGGTGGTCGAGGTCGAGGGCGAGCTCAACGAGCAGCCCTACGTCGAGCTGACGGTGCGGATGATGCGCGACTTCGGGCTCGAGGTCGAGGTCGCCGAGGACTGGCGCCGCTTCGAGATCGCCGGCGGCCAGGAGGCGCGCCCAGCCGCCGAATTGACCCTGCCGCCCGACATCGGCTCCGCCGCCTTCGGCCTGGCGGCGACCGCCCTGCACCCCGCCGACGTCGCCTTCCCCGGCCTGACCGAGACCAGCGCGGCGCGGATCGACCACCCCGAGGCGCACTTCATCGACGTCGTCGCCGAGATGGGGCTGCCGCTCGAGCTCGACGAGCGCGGACGCGTCCACGTCCGCCACGACGGCCTGCAGCTGCGCGGGGTCGAGGTCGACTGCCGGCCGATGCCCGACATGCTGCCGGTGCTGGCGGCGATGGGCCAGTTCGCCGCGGGCGAGACCCGCTTCCGCAACGTCGAGCACGTGCGGCTGAAGGAGTCCGACCGGGTCGTCTCGATGCTGCAGCTGAACCGCATGGGCGGCGACGTCGAGGTCATCGACGGCGAGCTGGTGGTGCGCGGGATCGAGGGCGAGCTGACCGGCTCGCCGCTCTCCAGCTTCAACGACCACCGGGTCCACATGGCGCTGACGATCGCTGCCTCGCGGGCGCGACGGCGAGAGCTCGCTCACCTACCCGCACGCCTACCGGATCTCATATCCCTCTTTCCTCGACGACATGCGGGCGATCGGGCTCGAGCTCAGCGTCGAGGACGACCGCGAGCGGGAGCGCGAGGGCGAGCTGGTCGGGGCAGCGGCCGGCTCGGGGCAGCGGGCGGTCGAGTCAATTGCGATCGACCAGGCGGCGGAGATCCCGATCGTCGACTGGGTCGCGCGCTGGGTCGCGGAGCGGCCGCAGAAGACTGCGGTTGTCGACGTTCGCGCCGACCGCACCCGCACCTGGACCTGGGCCGAGCTCGAGCGCGAAGGCGACCGAGTGGCGGCGCTGCTGCTCGAGCTGGGCGTGGAGCCAGGCGAGACCGTCGCTTACCAGCTGCCGAACTGGCGCGAGTTCGTCGCCCTGACGCTGGGGGCGATGAAGGTCGGTGCCGTCTGCTGCGCGCTGATGCCGATCTTCCGCGAGCGCGAGATCTCGCAGATGGTGGGCCGGGCGCGGGCCCGGGTGCTGGTCGTCGCCGACAGCTTCCGCAACCGCAACCACCTGGCGGAGACGGCGCGGATGCTGTCCGGCGACCCGCTGGGCGGCAACGGCGCCGCCGTCCAGGAGCTGGCGCTCGAGCACGTGCTGGTGGTCGGCTCCGACCCCGACGGCGAGCCGCCGGTGCTGCCGGGCGACGGCGGCGTCGCGTGGCACGACTTCGCCGCCGCGCTCGACGCGGCCGCGGTCGACCGGGCGGCGATCGCCGCCCGCAAGCCGGCCCCTGAAGCGCTCGCCCAGCTGTTCTTCACCTCCGGCACCTCGGGCGAGCCGAAGGGCGTCCTCCATCGCTACGACGCCCTCACCCGGGCGGCGATGATGGAGGTCGAGCACCTCGGCCTCGGCCGCGACGACAACCTCTTCATCCCCACCCCGCTCGCCCACCAGACCGGGCTGCTCTACGGGATGTGGCTGAGCTTCTGCCTCGGCTCAACCCAGATCCTGCAGGACGCCTGGGACGCCGAGCGCGGCGCCCGGGCGCTGCGCGAGTGGGAGGGCACCTTCATCCAGGCGGCGACCCCGTTCCTCGCCGACTTGGTGCGGGTCGTCGAGGCGGGCGAGGAGGCGCCGCCGGCGCTGCGGATCTTCGTCGTCACCGGCGCCGCGGTGCCGCGCACGCTGGCCCAGCGCGCGACCGAGACCTTGTCGGCGGCGGTCTGCGGCGCCTGGGGCTCGACCGAGTCCTGCCTCGGCGCCCTGGCTGCCCCCGGCGACGACCCCGAGAAGGTCTGGGGGAGCGACGGCCGGGCCCTCGCCGGGACCCGGATCCGGGTCGTCGATGAGCAGGGCAAGCCACTGCCGGCGGGGGTCGAGGGCAACTACGAGGTGACCAGCCGCTGCCTCTTCGAGGGCTATCTCGAGCGGCCCGACCTGACCGCGGCGGCGCTGACCGAGGACGGCTGGTACCGGACCGGCGACCTGGCGACGATCGATGCCGACGGCTACCTGCGGATCACTGGGCGGGTCAAGGACGTCGTCAACCGCGGCGGTGAGAAGGTGCCGGTGGCGGAGATCGAGCAGCTGCTGCACGAGCACCCGCTGGTCGAGGAGGTGGCGATCGTGGCGATGCCCGACGAGCGGCTCGGCGAGCGTGCCTGCGCCTTCGTGGTCCGCAACGGCGGCGAGGGCGAGCTCAACCTCGCAACCGTCCGCGCCTTCCTCGACGCGCGGGAGGTCTCGCGCCACTACTGGCCCGAGCGGGTGGTTCAGATCGAGGCGATGCCCCGCACCCCCAGTGGCAAGATCCAGAAGTTCGTCCTCCGCGAGCGCGCCCGGGAGCTGCGCGCTGAGGGCACCACGCGTGACGAGAGCAAGGAGAGAGTGAGTTGAACCAGGCACCGATTTCGTCCCCCGAGTCCCTCGACGAGGAGATGTTCGCGGCGCTGAAGCAGGAGATCGCCGCCTACGTCGCCGAGGAGGGCGAGGCCTGGACCGAGCGGATCGAGCGCGAGCGGGCGGTGCCGCCGGAGCTGCGCCAGGAGCTCTTTGAGCGCGGCTACCTGTCGCTGGCCGGGCCGGCCGAGTACGGCGGCAAGGGGATCGCCTTCTCGCGCTACCTCGAACTGCTCGAGCTGTTCTCGATGTCGCACGCCTCGCTACGAATGATCGTCCACGTCGCTAACGGCGTCTGGCGCTCGGTTGACCAGTTCGCGACGGAAGAGCAACGAGACAGCTACGTGATCCCGGCGGTAACCGGCGAGCTGACCGTCGCCTTCACCCTGACCGAGCCGACCGCCGGCTCGGGCGCCGATATCCGCTGCGAGGTCGAGCGCGAGGGCGACACCTACTACCTCTCGGGCGAGAAGCACCTGATCACCTTCGGAGTCAGCTGCGACCGCTGGCTGCTGTTCGCGCGACTGGCGGGAACGACGGGCGCGGCGGGGACGGTGGCGCTGCTGATCGACCGCGAGACCCCGAACGTCGAGGTCGAGGACATGGGCGAGTCGCTCGGGGTGCGCGGCACCGACCACGCCTACCTGCGCTTCGACCGCGCCCCGGTGCCGGTGAGCGACCGCCTCGGCGAGGAGGGAGCCGGGCTGCAGGTCGCCTTCGGCGGCTTCCTCACCCCCAGCCGGATCGCCGTCGCGATGACCTGCGTCGGGCTGGCGCGGCGGGCCCAGGAGCTGGCCGCCGAGCACGCGACCAAACGCGTCACCTTCGGCAAACCGCTCTCCCAGCGCCAGGCGATTTCCTTTGCCCTGGCAGAGAACGCAGCCGAGATCGAAGCGGCGCGGCAGCTGGCGCTGCACGCCGCGCGCCGCTGGGAGGCCGGCGATCCTGAGGCGGCGGTGCTCTCCTCGATGTCGAAGCTGACCGCCGTCGACATGCTGACCCGGGTCACCGACAAGGCACTGCAGGCGCACGGCGGCATCGGCTTCTGGGCCTCCTCGCCGATCGAGCGGGTCTACCGCGACGCGCGGGCGCAGCGCTTCGAGGAGGGGACGAACGAGATCCAGAAGACGATCATCGCCCGCGAGGTCTTCGCCCCCTTCCACGGCACCGCCGGCGACCGCACCGGCGGCGCTTGATGGCCGAATTCGGCTACGCGGCAGGCCGGGTCGCGCTGATCACCGGTAGCTCGCGCGGGATCGGTCGCACCCTGGCGCTGGCGCTGGCGGCGCAGGGCGGCTCGGTCGTCGTCAACTACAAACAGAACGAGGAGCTGGCGAAGGAGGTCGTCGGCGAGGTCGAGGAGGCCGGCGGCAAGGCGATCGCGGTCCGGGCCGACATCGAGGACCCCGAGCAGATCCACGCTCTCTTCGACGCCGCCCGCGAAGAGTTCGGCCGGCTCGACTACTTCGTCTCCAACGCCGCCGCCAGCTCCTTCAAGTCGATCAAGGACCTCGGCGTCCACAACCTCGACCGCTCCTACGCGATGAACGTGCGCGCCTTCGTGCTCGGCGCCCAGCGCGCGTCCGAGATGATGGACAACGGCGGGCGGATCGTCGCGCTCTCGAGCTACGGCTCGATCCGCGCCTATCCGACCTACGCCAACCTCGGCGCCGCCAAGGCCGCGGTCGAGGCCTGGGTCCGCTACATGGCGGTCGAGTGGGCGCCGCTCGGGATCAACGTCAACGCGGTAAACGGCGGCATCATCGAGTCCGACTCCTCGGCCTACTTCTACGACGTCGAGGGCATGCCCTCGCTCGAGGAGCAGGTGCTGCCGAAGATCCCCAAGGCCCGCCAGGGCAGCGTCAAAGAGGTCGCCAACTGCGTCGAGTTCCTGCTCGAACCGCGCTCGGAGTACGTCACCGGACAGTCGCTGGTCGTCGACGGCGGCCTCAGCATCGTCTCGCCGCCCTTCTTCGACGACGCCACCGGGCCGCTGCGTGCTGCCGACGCGCGCGGACGCCGGCGATGCGGCGCCCGCCGCGCCGGATGGCTGAGCGCGGCGGCGCTCCGGGGGACCTCGGCGCCCTGCTGGCGCCGACCGAGATCGGCGCCCTGCGGCTTCCCCACCGCGTCGTGATGGGAGCGATGCACATGGGGACCGAGGCCGATCCCGACGCCGGCGAGCAGCTGGCGGCCTTCTACCGCGAGCGGGCACTGGGCGGGGCGGGGCTGATCGTCACCGGCGGCTGGGCGGTCTCGCGCGAGGGCGCGGCGGGGCCGGGGTACGGGCTGGTCAACGAGGACGCGGGGGCGGCGGCACTGGAGCAGGTGGCGGGGTCGGTGCGAGGGACGGGCGCGGCGATCGCCCTGCAGCTCTTCCACGCCGGGCGCTACGCCAGCGGCGAGGGGTTCGGGCTGCAGCCGGTGGCGCCCTCGGCGCTGCCGAGCCGGGTCTCGCGTGCGGTGCCGAGGGAGCTCTCAGGCGAGGAGGTCTGGGCGGCGATCGCCGACTTCGGGCGAGCGGCGGCGCGGGCAGTCGAGCTCGGCTTCGGCGCGGTCGAGGTGATGGGCTCGGAGGGCTACCTGGTCGACCAGTTCCTCTCGCCGCTGACCAACCGCCGCGAGGACGAGTGGGGCGGGGACCCGGAGCGGCGCATGTCGTTCGGGCTCGAGGTGGCGGCGGCGGTGCGGGAGGCGGTCGGGCCCGAGTTCCCGCTGATCTTCCGTCTCACCGGCGCCGAGCTGATGCCGGGCGGGCGCGGGCTGGCCGAGGTGCTGGCGTTCGCCGCGGCGCTGGCGGCGAACGGCGTCGAGGCGATCAACGTCGGCATCGGCTGGCACGAATCGCCGGTGCCGACCGTCCAGGGCCCGGTGCCGCCGGGGGTCTGGCTGCCCTGGGCGAGCGCGATCAAGCGCGCGGTCGGCGCGAGCGTCAAGGTGATCGGCGGTAACCGGGTCAACCGGCTCGAGGACGCGGCGGCGTTTCTGGCCGCCGAAGAGCTCGACCTGATCTCGATGTCGCGGCCGTTTTTGGCCGACCCGGAGCTCGTCGCCCGCAGCCGCGACGGGCGGCCGGTCGACGTCTGCATCGCCTGTAACCAAGCCTGCATCGACCGCTCCCTGGTCGACGGCCACGTCTCCTGCCTGGTCAACCCGCGGACCGGCTTCGAGCGCGAGTTCCCGCTACCGGGAGGCGAGGGAGGCGGCGCGGCGCCGGACGCGGCGGGGCGGCGCTTCGCGGTGATCGGGGCCGGGCCGGCTGGCCTCGAGGCGGCGCGCTCGCTGGCTCGGCTCGGCGCCGCGGTCACCTTGTTCGAGGCGGCCGAGGAGCTCGGCGGCCAGTTCCGCTACGCGCGGCTGGTGCCAGGCAAGGAGGACTACGGCGGCACGATCGCCTACTTCGAGCGCGAGCTTTCGCTACTCGGGGTCGAGGTCGAGCTTGGCCGCGGGATCGGGGAGGGCGACGCCGAGCTGCTCGCCGGCTTCGACGGCATCGTCCTGGCGAGCGGCGTCGTCCCTCGCCGGGTCGAGATCCCCGGCCTCGACGACGCCGCCACGCTCGACTACGCCGAAGCCTTCAGCGACGGCGTCGGCGAGGCGGGGTCGGTCGCGATCATCGGCGCCGGCGGGATCGGCGTCGACCTAGCCCACTTCCTTACCCACTTCGAGGACGGCGTCGATTTCCTCGCTACGTACGCCACCGAGCCCCCACCCACCCGGGGGAAGGCTCGGGCGGCGAATTCTCTCCCCCAGGCCGAAGCTGCCGGGCGCTCTGCGCGGGGGAATCCTCCGCGGGTGACGGTGATGCGGCGGAACGGGCGGGTCGGGGCTGGGATCGGGCGGACGACGCGGTGGGTCTGGCTCGACGCGTTGAAGCGGGCCGGGGTGGAGACGCGGACCGGCCTCGAGTACCGGCGCGTGGTGCCGGAGGGAGTCGAGATCGAGACCGAGAACGGGGCGAGGGAGCTGATCGAGGCCGACCGGGTGGTGATCGCCGCCGGGCAGGAGCGGAACGACACCCTGGTGCCGCTGCTCGAGGGGGTCGGGGTGCCGTACAAGGTCGTCGGCGGCGCCGAGAACGCAGAGGGCCTGAACGCCGTCCACGCCTTCGCCTCCGGCATCGACGCCGCCTACGAGCTAGCCGGCCAGTCGCCGCGTCGTTGAAGCATTGACGTCGCTATAGCAACGCGAATGCTCCAGCGACGGTTGTCGCTAGCGCTCGGACGCGGTGATTAGCTCGATTAGGCCGGGGAAGCGGGACTCGAGGTCGGCGCGGCGGAGGCTGAGCAGGCGCTGGGTGCCGGCGGCGCGGGCGCGGGTGACGCCGGCCTGGCGCAGCAACTTGGCGTGGTAGCTGCCGGTCGATGCCGGCAGGCCGAGGCGCTCGTAGAGGTCGCCGCAGAGCACCTCTTCTTCTTCGCCGAGCAGGCGGACGATTTCGAGTCGCATCGGGTCGCCGAGCGTGCGCATGATCGTCGCCAGGTCCAGCGAAGCGACGTCGGGATGGTGGATGCGCTCGGCCCGCTCCGCCTTGCCCTTGGCCGGCCCCGGGCCCTCTTTCTTCAGGTCGACACTTGCCGGCATCGCTGACATGATACAACTACGGAACTTCCAAAAGTTTGGAAATATAGAATCCGACTTCAGAACCGACTTCGCAAACGGACTTCGCCTATGCCTCTCGCCTCCAGCATCCCGACAGCCCGCCATCCGCTGCCCCGCTCCGCGGCCTACCTGTTTGCCGCCGCCGCGATCGGCCTGGCGCTGTTCGCCTCCGGCACCCCTTCGCCCCTCTACGGCACCTACGCCGAGCTCTGGGGCTTCGACTCGCTGGTCCTCACCCTTGTCTACGCCACCTATGCCTTCGGCGTCCTCGCCACCCTGATCCTCGCCGGCCGCCTCTCCGACGAGGTTGGGCGGCGACCGGTGCTGATCATCGCGCTGGCGACGCTGGCGGTGGTGACGGTGCCCTTCATGTTCGCCAACTCGGTCGTCTGGCTGTTCGTCGCCCGCGGCATCCAGGGGCTCGCCACTGGCCTCGTCCTCAGCGCCGCCAGCGCCGCCTTGCTCGACCTGCACAAGGACCGCGACGCGGTCGCGGTCGGCCTCACCAACGGCGTCGCCTCGACGATCGGCCTCGGCGCTGGGGTGATGTTGTCGGCGGTGCTCGTCCAGTACCTGCCTGCCCCGCGCGTCCTCCCTTACGTGGTGCTGGCGGTCCTCTTCCTGATCGCCCTGGCCGCCGCCTGGCGGCTGCGCGAGCCGGTCGCGGTCGCCCCCGGCGCCCGCTTCCGCCTCACGCCGCAGCGGCCCTACGTGCCGCCGGTCGCCCGCCGCCCCTTCCTGCTCGCCGCGCTCGCAGTCCTCTCCTCCTGGTCGATCGGCGGCCTCTTCCTCTCGCTCGGGCCGCAGCTCTCGGCGATCGTCTACAGCTCCGACAACCACGTGGTCGTCAGCGGCCTCGCCTTCTTCCTGCTGGCCGGCGCGGCGACGGGCTCGCAGCTGCTCTTCGGCCGCGCCGCGCCCTGGGTCGGCGCCGTCTACGGCTCGCTGGCGCTGGGGCTCGGGATGGCGATGATCGTCGCCGCCTCGGCGGCCGACTCGGCGCTTCTCTTCACCCTCGGCGCGATCGTCACCGGCGCCGGCTTCGGCGTCGCCTTCCTCGGCGGCCTGCGGACCCTCTCGGCGGCGATCCCGCCCGAGCACCGGGCGGCGACGATGAGCGCCTTCTACGTGGTCGCCTACGGCTCGCTCTCGGTGCCGGCGGTGATCGCCGGGCTGATGGTCGAACCGCTCGGCGTCCAGGAGACCTTCGAGATCTTCGGCTCAGCGATCGTCGGCCTCGCTCTGCTGGTCGCCCGCGAGGCCTGGCGCACCCGCCCCCGCCCGGCCCCCGCCACCAGCGAGTTCTCCACCTCGCCGGGCTAGACCCCGCCCAGCTGCTCCTTATCCTCGCCAGACGGGGATAAGGAACAGCTCGCGACGGAGAGTGCTCCTAGCTGCCGGGGAAGGCGATGACCTGGTTGTCGAGCGGCAGCTCGGCCCGCCTGGGGCCGAGGCCCTTGGGTTCGATCTGCGCCACCGCGCCTTCCTGGATCGGGCCGATGTTGGTCAGCAGCCCTTCGACCGTGAAGCTGGAGAAGCGGTAGGGAAGTCCGTTCGAGGCGAGCGGGCCGGGGCCGTCCATCAGATGGAAGTGGAGATGGGGACCGTCGGAGTTGCCGCTGTTGCCGAGCAGGCCGATGACCTGGCCGACCTTGACCTTCTGCCCGACCTTGACCGTGACGCTGCCGGGGATGAAGTGGGCGTAGAAGGCGTAGCGACCGTGGCCCATGTCGACGACGACGTGGTTGCCACCCGCCTGCGCCGCGGTGATTCCTTCGGGCAGCTCGCCGGGCGCCGGCTCGGGCAGGTCGTTGGCGACGCTGACCACCTTGCCGGCGGTCGCCGAGTAGACCTGGTCGCCGTAGTAGAGATAGTTGCTGAGCAGGTTGCGGGCGCCGCTGAAGAGGACGTCGTGCGAGTCGAGCTGGACGAAGTCGATCGCGAAGCGCTCGGCGACGTGGGCGGCGCCGTTGACCGGCAGGACCGTGCCGCGGTGGGCGTTGAATTCGGCGCAGCAGCCGTTGCCGACGACCCAGCCGGGACCGCGGAGCGGCGGCGCGACGACGACCGCTTCGCGCCTCGTCACCGGCGTCGGCGCCAGTTCGTAAGCTCGTCGCGATGGCCGGCTGCGCGGGTTTCAGGGAGACGCTGATCCGGTGGGTGAGCGTCGCCGGCACCTTTGCCTTGGCCGGCAGCGAGACGTCCATCAGCACGTAAGCGCCCTGGCCCGGCTGCAGCGAGATCGAGTGCTTCGCCGCCCCGTAGGGCGCCATCTGCGCTTCCAGCGCTTTGCCGGCGAGCGACTGCACGACCTTGCCGCCGGCCAGCGCCTTCAGGCTCTTGACGGTCGCCACCGACTGGGTGCGGTTGATCAGCTGCAGCTCGTAAGCGAGCTGGCGGCGGCCGTCGCTGGTCAGCACCGGTTCCGGCGAGGCGATCGGGTTGCCGATCACCGGCGTCAACTCTTCGACCGGTCCGGGCTTCGGGGCGGCCTGAGCGAGCGGCACGGCGAGCAGTCCGAGCGCGGCGAGCGCAAAGGTGAGCAGAGGGGCGAGGAGCCGCGACCGAGACGAGATCACGCGGGAACTCTAGCGTCGCGGCGGTGGCATGCCGCGGCGGCGGTCGCGCGGCGTCTCGATCCCAGCTCGTTTGGCGATCAAGCCGGCGAGCAGGAGAACGATGATCACGCCGATCAGGGCGCTGAGCAGGCCGCCCCAGTCGAAGACGTCGTCGTCGCCGATCCCGAGTAGGTCGGTGAAGATCAGCCAGCCGACGATCGCGCCGACCAAACCCAGCACGATCGAGACGAGCCACGACTTCGGCCCGCGCATGCCGGCGAAGACGTCGTTGGGGACCAGCGCGCGGCCGATGAAGCCGGCGACCAAACCGAGCAGGAGCGCTCCGATCACGGTCTGCCCACTCTAGCCACCTCAGCCGCCACGACCGCGAGACGCTCAGCCTGGTCGGGGGCCCCGGGTGAAGGTCATCCCGATCGAGCGAGAAGGCTAGGCGCCGCAACCAGCCTCTGCGCGTAGCCACGGGCGCGAGCGACGACGCGGGGGCGAGGCCGGGCGGCACGCGTCGCGACCCGCCGCGGACCGTAGGCGAGGACGCCGGCGGCGTCGACCGCCGGCAGGTCGTGGCGGCGAGCGAAGGAGGCGAGCGCGGTCGGACCAGCGGGACCACCGCTCTCGCCGCGGATCGGGCAGACCAGGGCGGCGCCGGCGAGGCCGGCGAGCTCGGCCAGGCGCAGGGCGGCGTCGAGGCGGTCGAGGGAGACCGCGGGCTGCTCGGCGCGAACGCCGGCTGGCAGGACAGGCCCCGGTCCGCGCCGCGAGCGACGGCCCTTGGCGCCATTTCCGTCCCCTGGACGGATAAGGCGCCAATCGGCGAGGTCTTCGGCGACCGCACGCACGGCGCTCGCGCGCTGGTCGAGCTCGGGCAGGGTGCCGGTGACCTCGAGCGGTTCGACCCGGGGACCCCCGGACTCGGCCGGCAGGGCCAGGACGAGCGGGCCGCGGGCCTCGCGGGCGATGAACTCGATCACCCGTCCGGTGGCGAACAGCGCGCCGAGCACGAGCGTGCCACCGTTTTGGTCGGAGACGATCGACATCCCGCCTGTTCGCAGTTCCAGCGCCGCCTTTTCGACTGATCCCGACATTGTCTACTTACTTTATCAAGAAACGATGCTCTTGCTGATCACCGGCGCCAGCGGCGTCGGCAAGTCCAGCGTGCGGGAGGCGATCGCCCCGGCCCTCGAACCGCGCGTCCGCTGCGTCGAGCTGCGCGACGTGGTCACGATCCCGCCCTTCCCCGACCTCGCCTGGCGCCAGCAATCGACCGAGCAGGTCGTCCAGCTGGCGCTCGAACTGCAGGACGAGGGCCGCCACCTACTCCTCGCTGGCGACCCGGTGGCGCCGGGCGAGGTGCTCGCCGCACCGTCGGCCGACCGCCTCGAGCAGATCGCCGCCTGCCTGCTCGACTGCGCGCCCGAGGTCCAGCGCGCCCGCCTCGTCGCCCGCGGCGACCCGCCTGCCACCCTGCCCGACCATCTCGCCTTCGCCGCCTGGATGCGCGAGCACGCCGCCGACCCCGGCCACATGCCCGAGGTGCTGACCGGCAACGGCTGGGAGCAGATGCACTGGGAGCGCTGGCCCGCCCCCTGGCGCGGCGACGAGCGCTGGAACGTCGGGCTGATCGACACCTCGGAGCGGACGATCGAGCAGGTCGCTGCCGAGGCGCTCGCCTGGGCTGAGGCGTCGCTGCGCGGCGAGACGCCGGCGCTGGGCTAAGCCGTCGCTGACGACTCTTAGTCGCCCAGTGACGTCAACTCGTCAACGGACCACTGCGCGTTTGTATTTCCACACCGCGAGGACGGCGAAGAAGAGGGCGATGCCGAGGGACCAGGCGATCGCGCCCCAGACCGTGTTCCCGGCCGGGTCGCCGATGAAGAGGGCGCGGATCGCGTTGACGACGATCGAGATCGGGTTCCATTCGGCGAACCACTGCAGGGCCGCGGGCATCGTCTCCGGCGGCACGAAGGCCGAGCTGACGAAGGTGAGCGGAAAGATGACGACGAAGCCGAGCGACTGGGCCGCCTCCGGCGAGGACGAGACGAGACCCATGAAGGCGAAGACCCAAGAGAAGGCGTAGCCGAAGAGCAGCAGGATCAGGAGACCGAGGACGACTTCGGCGAACGAGGTGCTGAAGCCGAAGCCGATGATCAGCCCAACCGCGAGCATGACGATGATCGAGATCAGGTTGGTGGCGATATCGGCGAGGGTGCGGCCGGCGAGCACCGCCGAGCGCGACATCGGCAGCGAGCGGAAGCGATCGATCAGGCCCTTCTTCAGGTCCTCGGCGATCCCCATCGCGGTGACGAAGCCGCCGAAGGACATCGTCTGGACGAGGATGCCGGGGATCAGGAAGTCGATGTAGGAGTGGCCCGGGGTCGGGATCGCGCCGCCGAAGACGTAGGCGAAGAGCAGCACGAACATCAGCGGCTGGACGGTGAAGGCGATCAGCAGGTCGGGTGCCCGGGGGATGCGCAGGAAGTTGCGCTTGGCCAGCACCAGGGTGTCGGAGACGGCGTAGCGGAGGCCGCTCATCGCTTCTCCTCCCCTGCCTCGTCCTCGGCTTCTTCGGCGGCATGACCGGTCAGCTCGAGGAAGACGTCGTCGAGCGTCGGGCGCCGCATCGAGATGTCGTCGATCCCCACCCCCACGTGCTCGAGGCGGCGGACCGCGTCGGCGACCGCGCCCTTGCGCTGGGAGACCGGGACCCGCAGGATGCCGTCTTCGCGGCGCGGCTCGGCTGAGGCCAGCGGGGTCAGCGCGGCGATCGCGCCTTCGACATCGTCGGAGCGCTCGAGCGTCACTTCCAGGCTCTCGCCGCCGACCTGGTCCTTGAGCTCGTCGGAGCTGCCCTCGGCGATCACGACGCCGTGGTCGATCACCGAGATCCGGTCGGCGAGGCGGTCGGCCTCGTCGAGGTACTGGGTGGTGAGGAGGACGGTCGTGCCGTCGGCGACCCGCCCCTCGATCGTCTCCCAGAGGGCGAGCCGGCTGCGCGGGTCGAGCCCGGTGGTCGGCTCATCGAGGAAGAGGACCGGCGGCTCGGCGACCAGCGCCGCGGCGAGGTCGAGTCGCCGCCGCATCCCGCCCGAGTAGGTGCGGACCAGCCGGTCACCGGCTTCGTCGAGTTCGAAGTCCTCGAGCAGCCGCCGGGCACGGCGTCCTGGCTCCCCCTTCGGCAGGTGGTAGAGGCGGCCGACCATGTCGAGATTCTCGAAGCCGGTCAGGTTCTCGTCGACCGCCGCGTACTGCCCCGCAAGGCCGATCTCGGTCCGCAGTTTCGGCGCTTCGCTCATCACGTCGATCCCGGCGACCCGAGCCTCGCCGCCGTCGGCCGGCAGCAGGGTCGTCAGGATTCGCACCGCGGTCGTCTTGCCGGCACCGTTCGGGCCGAGCAGGCCGAGCACGGTGCCCGCCGGCGCGGTCAGGTCGACACCGCAGAGCGCCTGGACCTTGCCGTAGGACTTGACCAGCCCCCTGGCTTCGATCGCGGCGTTCCCGGACATTGGCGCCAAGGTATCGAGGTCCGTCGCCCGGCGCCTGCCGGGCACCGGGCGACGGTGCTGCCGCCTCCTAGCGGTGCTGCCGCATCAACTCGATGGTGCGTCGCGCACCGGAGTCGGTCGTGGCACGCAGCCGGACCGACTCGCCGTGCTGGGTCTGCCGCAGCAGTTTGGGTCGCCAACGCTCCTTCGCTCGCACGACGAGGGTGGCGCTACTCCCAGCCGGGAGGTCGAACTTGCGGGCGCCGACCAGTCGCCGCCGGTTGGCGGCAGGCTGCGTCAGCTTCAGCCGGCCGCTGCAGTTCCCCGAGTTGCCCGCCGGACAGCGCAGGCTCAGGGCGATCCGCCCGCGGGAGTCGATCCGCGCCTTCTGGCCGGCGATCCGCGCCTTGCGCTCCGGCTTCGGCGTGGGCGCCGGCGGCGGCGCCGGGCCCGGCGGGGGTGCCGGCGGCGGCGGCTGGTTGGCGGCGACGATCGCGGCCCAGATGTTCTGGTGCGCGGCCACCGTCTGCGGCAGTTGCGCCGGGGTGCGGTCGGTCCAGAAGCCGTAGTTGAGCAGCCCGATCACCCGCGGGTTCTTCAGCGCCAGGTTGTAGTAGCTGTACTGCAGCTTGGCGATCTCGGCGTCGGTAGCGTGGCCGGCGGCGCCGTTGCATACGGCCAGCGGCGCCGCCTCTGGGAAGAGGAAGAGCGACTGGTTTGCCGTCGTCAGGCTGCTCAGCAGGGCCAGCGTTTTTTCTACCGTCGAGAACGGTTGGCAATACCAATCGAAGCCGACCCAGTCGACGCTCGGCGGCACCTGGTAGGTGGCGCTGAGCTGCGGTCCGGCCTCGTTCATCATCACCGGGATCGTCGGGTACGTCGCCGCAATCGTCCGCGCCGCGGTCTCGACCTCGGCGGCCGAGGCTCCGTACACCTGTGGCTCGTCCTTGACGAAGAACGCCGCGACTTTGTCGATCCGCGGGGCGACCAGCGAGGCCAACCGCTGCCAGCGGGCGGCGTAGTCCGGATAGAGATCGCAGGGGCCGTTGGCTACGTCGCAGCCTTTGAAGAACTCGTTTGCGGCCGAGACGATGCAGCCCCCCACGCTGCAGTGGTCGAGCACTTCGACCCGGGTTTTGTCGAAGTCCGAGAACTGGACCCAGTTGAGGTTGGTGCGGGACGTCACCTCGGGAAGGTGATCGCCGTCAGTCGGGGTCAGCCGCGCCGCGAAGTAGCCGAAGTAGCGCAGCGAGGCAGCGCTCGCGGTTTCAAACCCGACCCCGAGAGTGAGGAAGGCCGCCGCCAGGCTCGCTGCGAGGAAGGCGCGCGGCCTCAACCCGTCACCTCGAAACGCAGGTGCGTCGCCGCCGCCGTCTGCACACAGCTGAGACTTTCGAGCCCCAGCGGGTCGAGCCCATCGAACAGCCTCGTGCCGCCGCCGAAGAGGACCGGCGCAAGGTGGATCGAGAGCTCGTCAACGAGGCCTGCGGCGATGAAGGCGCGGGCCGTCTCGGCGCCACCCATCACCGTCACGTTCTTCTCGCCGGCCGCCTCCCGCGCTGCCACCAGCGCGGCCTCCGGCCCGGCAGTGACGAAGGTGTAGACGCCGTCCTCGGGGGCCTCGAGCGGGACCTCGCCGCAGAGGACGAAAACGGGCAAGCGGGTCGCGCCGGTGGGGCCGTCGGCGCCCCACCAGGGCAGCGAGTCCCGGTAGGTGCGGTGGCCACAGATCACCGCACCGCTGCCGCCAACTCCGTCGGTGACGATTTCGCGATCGCGCTCGTCGACGTCGAATGCCCAGTCGTGGAGGCGTTCGCCACCCTCGCCAAGCGGCGCCTCTGCAGTCTGGTTGGCGGCGGCGACGAAACCGTCGAGCGAGATGCTGATGTCGAGCGAGACCTTGGCCACGGCGCTCAGCTCCTCGCCATCGGGCGGGTATCCTCGGGGGTGGTAGCGTGCATCATTCCTTTCGCGGTCGTGACAACAGTCGCAAGAGGGTGGCGCGAGATGGACCGCGGGTAAATCCCAGAATTCTGGGTATCCTCTCTACCGGATGTTAGGTACCTTCGCCACCATCAGCTGATGGCGACCGTTTCCACCGACCGACTACAGGAACGGGTCGCGGGCCGGCTGGACACCGAACAGGGCATCGAGGAACTCGCCCACGGCGTCGCCCGGATCCTCTTCTAGACACTCGACTTCGACGGCTTCTGCCCGCTGACGTTGGACCCGGCGACGATCGTGCCCACCGGCGAGGTGGTCGAAAACGGATTGCCGTTCGAGGTCTTCGACCAGCTGGCGGCGATCGAGATCAGCGGCGAGGACTACAACGCCTTCAGCCACCTACGCCTCGTCGACGGCCGCGCCGCCAGCCTCAGCGAAGCGACCGGCGGCAACCTCGCGCGAAGAGGTGGAAGCGATCAGCTCGATCTCACCGCCTCGGTCCCGACTCTGACCGAGCCGATTACCGATTGAAGGCGAGGGGGTGGCGCGAGACGGACCGCGGGTGAATCCCAGAATTCTGGGTATTCTTTCTGCCGGATCTTAGGTATCTTCGCCATGATCTGCTGATGGCGACCGTTTCCACCGACCGGCTGCAGGAACGGGTCGCGGGCCTACTGGACTGCGAGCGGGATCTCGAGGAACTCGCCCACGGCACCGCCCGGATCCTCTTCCAGTCGCTCGACTTCGACGGCTTCTGCCTGCAGACGATGGACCCAGCGACGATCGTTCCGACCGGGCACGTGGCCGAAAGCGTGCTGCCGCCCGAGGCCGTTGACCAGCTGACGGCAATCGAGCTGAGCGGCGAGGACTACAACGCCTTCGCATTCCTCGGCCGCGCTGGCGGCATCGCCGCCAGCCTCAGCGAGGCCACCGGCGGCGACATGGAGAAGAGCATCCGCCACCGCGAGCTGCGGGGCCCACGCGGCTTCGGCGACGAGCTGCGGACGGCCCTGATCGTCGACGGCGCGTTGTGGGGTGGCCTGACCCTGTCGCGCTCCTCGGAGCGGCGGTCGTTCTCGCGCGAGGAGGTCGAGGCGATCAAATCGATCGCGTCCCACCTCGCCACCGCGGTGCGGCGTTCCTGGCTCAGCGAGGCCGCTCCGACGCCGCCGACACCGGGCGAAGGCGGCGGCATGTTGCTGCTCGCCGAGGACGACTCACTGACCCACGCCGACGCCGCTGCCGAAGGCTGGCTAGAGCAGCTCCCAAACATTGGCCGCTCCCTGCCGGGAGTCGCCACGGCGGTCGCCGCCAGGGCCCGCGGCAACGCCCACCGCTCAGGCGGCGAAGCACGGGCGCGAGTCCGCGCCTCCTCCGGGACCTGGCTCACGGTGCGCGCCTCGGTGCTGCGCGGCGAGAGCGAGAAGCGGGTGGCGGTGGTCCTCGAACCGGCCCGTGGTGAGGAGCTGGCGCCGTTACTGGCGGACCTCTACGGACTCACCGAGCGCGAGCGCGCCGTCGCCCGGTCGGTCGCCGACGGCCTCTCGACCGCGGCGATCGCCCAGCGCCTCCACCTCTCCCCCTGGACGGTCCAGGACCACCTCAAGTCGATCTTCGAGAAGGTCGGCGTCACCTCCCGCGGCGAGCTGGTGACGCGGGTCTTCCTGGCGCCCTCGATCCCCACCCTCACCAACCGCGAGGCAGTGGAACAGCCGCAGCCGACTATGGATTGAAGGCGAGGAAGAGGAAGGCGGCGAGGATGATCAAGTGGACGCCGCCCTCTTGCAGGGTCGCGCGCCCGGGCAGCAAGGTGAGCGAGCTGACCAGCGCCGTCAGCACTAGCAGGCCGATCTGAGTCGCGCCGAGGCCGAGCACAAGGGGACCGTCGAGCCAGATCGAGGCGACGGCGATCACCGGAATCGTCAACCCGATGCTGGCCATCGCCGAGCCATAGGCGAGATTGAAGCTGATCTGCACGCGCCCGCGGCGGGCGGTGCGCCAGGCCGCCAGGGTCTCGGGCATCAGGACCAGTAGGGCGATCACGACGCCGACCGCCGATTGCGGCGCGCCGATCGATTTGACCCCGTCCTCGATCGCCCCGGAGCTGGTCTTGGCGAGGCCGACGACGGCGAGCAGGGCGACCAACAGCAGGGCCAGGCTGCGCAGCGCCGCGGCGCGGGTCGGCGGCTGGTGGTCGGTGTCGGTTGGCGGCGCGTCGCCGGGGGCCGTGTCGCCGGGCGGCAGGAAGAGGCCGCGGTGGCGGACCGTCTGCACGACCAGAAAGAGGGCGTAGAGGGCGACCGAGGCGACGGCGGCGAAGGCCAGTTGCGAGCCGGAGAATTCGGGCCCGGTCTTGCTGGTGGTGAAGGTCGGCAGGACGAGGCTGAGGGTCGCCAGGGTGACGACGGTGGCAAAGGCGGTCGCCGACCCCTCGGCGTTGAAGGAGGCGACCCGTTCGCGCAGCGCTGCGGTCAAAATCGCGACGCCGACGACGCCGTTGCAGGTGATCATCACCGCGGCGAAGACAGTGTCGCGGGCGAGGGCAGCGGTCTCGTCGCCGCCGGAGACCATCAGGGTGACGATCAGTCCGACCTCGATCACCGTCACTGCCACCGCCAGCACCAGCGACCCGAACGGCTCGCCGACCCGGGCGGCGATCACCTCGGCGTGGTGGACGGCGGCGAGCACCGCGCCGGCGAGGAAGAGGTCGAGGACGACGACCACCGCGGTTGCCGGGTGCGATTCCCAAGCCACGGCGAGGACCGCCAGCGCCAGCAGCGGGACGAAGGTCGGGGCGTTGACTGATGAGATCCGCTTGGCGATCGCCGCCGATCCTACGATGTGTCCGGTGGCCAACTCGTCGAATCCCGGAGCCGAGTCTGCGCCGAGCGAGCGCCGCCCGGTCCTCGTCTTCGACGGCGACTGCGGCTTCTGCACGAGCTGCGCCCGCCTGCTGCGGCGGATCGGCACCCGAGCGGAGATCGTCCCCTGGCAACTGGCCGACCTCGAGCGGCTGGGGCTGACCGCGGAGCAAGCGGCGGCAGCGGTGCAATGGGTCGCGCTCGACGGCAGCATCCGCAGCGGGCACGAGGCGTTGGCGGCGGCGCTCTGCACCGCCGGGCCGGCGGCGCGGCTCGCCGGCCGGGCGATCATCGCGCCCGGGGTCTCGCGCCTGGCGGCGGCGGCCTACCGCCTCGTCGCCGCCAACCGCGGTCGGCTGCCGGGAGGCACGCCGGCCTGCTCCTCGGCGCCGGTTGAGTGAAGCGATTGGCCGGGCGAAGCAACCGCTCGTTTGTCGAGATGCCCAGGATCCCCCCGAATGGTCTTGCCCCGATGCCTTTCGGTCCGTATGGTCAACGGCAAGCCAGGTAGTTGACCGCAATCTCGAAGAAGCCGGAAACCGTGATCATCCGCTTTGCGGGTGATTCGGGTGACGGGATGCAACTGGTCGGCGATCGCTTCACCGCCGCCACCGCGCACGTCGGCAACGACCTCTCGACTCTGCCCGACTTCCCGGCCGAGATCCGCGCCCCGGCCGGCACCCCGGGTGGCGTCTCCGCCTTCCAGATCCACTTCGCCTCGCGCGACATCCTCACCCCCGGCGACCACCCGAACACGCTGGTGGCGATGAACCCGGCGGCGGTCAAAGCGCACCTCGCCTCGCTGCAGGCGGGCGGCACGCTGATCGTCAACGAAGACGCCTTCACCGCCGCCAACCTGCGCAAGGCGGGCTACGAGTCGAACCCGCTCGACGATGGCTCGGTCGACGACTACCAGGTCTACAAGGTGCCGATGACGACGCTGACCACGCGCGCCACCGAGGAGATCGAAGGGCTGAAACCGGCCGAGGCGCAGCGGACCAAGAACCTCTTCGCGCTGGGGCTGATCTCCTGGATGTACGGGCGGCCGCGGAAGGAGACGATCGCCTGGCTGGAAACGAAATTCGCCAAACGGCCGGCGATCCTGGCCGGCAACATCGCCGCCTTCAAAGCCGGCTACAACTTCGGCGACACGACCGAGATCGCAGTCACCCCGGTCGAAGTCGCGCCGGCCCCGCTCGAGCCCGGTGAGTACCGCAACATCAACGGCGCCAACGCCCTGGCGATGGGACTGATCGCGGCCAGCGTCCGCAGCGGCCTGCAGCTGTTCTTCGCCAGCTATCCGATCACCCCGGCCTCCGAACTGCTCCACCACCTCGCCCGCCACAACCGCTTCGGGGTCCGCACCGTGCAGGCCGAGGACGAGCTCGCTGCCGCCAACATGGCGCTCGGTGCCTCCTTCGGCGGCAAGCTCGGGGTGACCGCGACCAGCGGCCCGGGGATGGATCTGAAGGCGGAGACGATCGCCCTCGCCGTCGCCACCGAGCTGCCGCTGATCGTGATCGACGTCCAGCGCGCCGGCCCCTCGACCGGGCTGCCGACCAAAACCGAACAGGCCGACCTGCTGATGGCGATCCACGGCCGCCATGGCGAGTCGCCGCTGCCGGTGATCGCGCCCTCGACCCCGGCCGGCTGCTTCGAGGCGGCGGTCGAGGCGGCGCGGATCGCGGTCCGCTACCGGACGCCGGTGATCCTCCTCTCCGACACCTTCCTCTCCAACTCCTCCGAGCCCTGGCGGCTGCCCAACGTCGAGGAGCTGCCGGAGATCGACCCGAACTTCGCCACCGGCCCGAACGCGGGCGACGAGTTCCTGCCGTACACGCGCGACAGCCGCGGCGCCCGGCCCTGGGCGATCCCGGGGACGCCGGGCCTGCAGCACCGGCTCGGCGGGCTCGAGAAGGAGCACGGCTCGGGCAAGATCTCCTACGCGCCGGAGAACCACGCGCTGATGACCAAGCTGCGGGCCGAGAAGCTCGAGAAGCTGGCCGAGGAGCTGCCGCCGCTGGAGGTCGACGCCGACGAGGGGGCGGAGCTGCTGGTGCTCGGTTGGGGCTCGACCTCAGGCGTGATCGGCGCGGCGGCGCGGCGGATCCGCAACCGCGGCATCCCGATCGCCACCGCGCACCTGCGCCACCTCGAACCGATGCCGACCAACAGCGGCGAGGTCGTCCGCTCCTTCGACAAGGTGCTGGTACCGGAGGTCAACACCGGCCAACTGCTGAGCCTGGTCCGCGACAAGTACCTGGTCGACGCGGTCGGCCACAACAAGGTCGAGGGCCTGCCGATCCTCGCCGAGGAGCTCGAGCAGGCGATCCTTGACAATTTGGGAGAGGGATGAGCGAGAACGGACACGAGAGCAACGGTGGCGGCACCGCGACCCTGACCAAGGCCGACTTCCAGTCGGGCCAGGAAACCCGCTGGTGCCCGGGCTGCGGCGACTACGCAATCCTCAACTCGGTTCAGACGCTGATGCCCGAACTCGGCGTCCCCCCGCACAAAACCGTCTTCATCTCCGGGATCGGCTGCGCCGGGCGCTTCGTCTACTACATGGACACCTACGGGATGCACGGCATCCACGGCCGGGCGCCGGCGCTGGCGACCGGGATCGCGACCTCGCGCGAGGACCTCTCGGTCTGGGTGGTGACCGGCGACGGCGACTCGCTCTCGATCGGCGGCAACCACCTGATCCACGCCCTACGCCGCAACGTCCCGATCAAGATCCTGCTCTTCAACAACCAGATCTACGGCCTCACCAAGGGCCAGTACTCGCCGACCTCGGAGACCGGCAAGGTCACCAAGTCGACCCCCTTCGGCTCCGAGGACCACCCCTTCAACCCGCTCGCTCTGGCGCTCGGCGCTGACGCCTCGTTCGTCGCCCGCACGATCGACGTCGAGAAGCAGCACGTCCGCGACACCCTGCGCGCCGCCGCCGAGCACCCCGGCGCCGCCTTCGTCGAGATCTACCAGAACTGCAACGTCTTCAACGACGGCGCCTTCGACGCGGTCCGCGGCAAGGGAGGCCGCCCGAACCAGATTCAGCTCGAGCACGGCCAGCCGATCCGCTTCGGCGAAGACCTCGAGAAAGGGGTCGTCCCCTCGCGCGGCGGCGGTCTCGAAGTGGTCGACGTCGCCGAGGCCGGTGAGCGCGGCCTGGTCGTCCACGACGCCCACGTCGAGGACCCGAGCCACGCGACGGCCCTCGCCCGCCTGGCCGAGAACCCCAACGGCCCGACCCCGATCGGCGTCTTCCGCGACGTCGAGCGCCCCGTCTACGGCGCCGAGCGCCAGGGCGAGCTAGAAGCCGCCCACGCCGGCGCCAGCCTCGCCGAGGTCGACGAACTGCTGCGCGACGGCGACACCTGGGTCGTCTGAGCGCGGGCGGCCTGGGATGCCGTGACCCGCGTCGTCGTCGTCGGCGCCGGCTTCGCGGGACTCGCCGCCGCCGACGCGTTGCGGGCCGGCGGCGCCGAGGTGACGGTGCTGGAGGCACGCGACCGGGTCGGCGGCCGGGTCTGGTCGGTGCCGTTCGGCGACGGCGCGGTGGTCGAGCGCGGCGCCGAGTTCATCCTCCCCGGCTACGAGATGATGCAGTCGCTGGCGGCGCGCCTCGGGATTCCGCTGGTCCGCAAGGGGACGCCCTACGGGCGGCGGATCCCGGTCGGCGCCGAGGCGATCGACGAGGCCGAGCTCGAGGCCGCCTTCGAGCGGATCGGCCGCGACCTGCCGGCGGGTGCGGCGAGCGTCGCCGAGGCGGTTGACGCGCTCGGGCTCGAACCGCCGCTGGCGGCGCTGATCCGCACCCGAGTGGAGATCTCCAACGGCCACCCGGCTAGCGACCTCAACGTCTCGGTGCTGGCGGAGTCGGCCTCGACCTTCGGCGACTTCGAGAACCACACGCTGGCCGGCGGCAACATGCGGCTCGCCGACGCGCTCGCGGCCGAGCTCGGCGACGCCGTCCACCTCTCCTCGCCGGTGCGGCGGGTGCGCTGGTCGGAGGCGGGGGTCACGGTCAGAGGCGAGGGCCTTGAGCTCGAGGCCGACGCCGCGGTGATCGCCGTCCCCACCATCCCGCTCGGCGAGATCGAGTTCGACCCGCCGCTCGAAGGCGCGACCGCGGCGGCCCTGCGGGCGGTGACCTACGGCCAGAACTCGAAGCTCTTCCTGCGCCTGCGGGCGCCGGCGCCGCCGAGCGCGGTGATGGCGGTCGCCGGCCACTTCTGGACCTACACCCAGCTCGCTGCCGACGGCGAGCCGGCGCCGTTCCTGGTCGGCTACACCGGCACCCGCTCAGCGGTCGCGGCGCTCGGCGGCAGCGACCCGGAGCCGTGGGTAGCGGCTGTGCGGGCGCTGCGTCCCGACCTCGAGCTCGATCCCGACCCCGGCACAGCCCTGCTCTCGAGCTGGCACGACGACCCCTGGGTGCGAGGCTCCTACTCCGCCCGCTCGCTCGCCTCACCGATTCGCGACGAGGACCTGCAGCGGCCGATCGGCCCTCTGTTCTTCGCCGGCGAGCACACCGCCAGGGAGTGGCGCGGGCTGATGGAGGGCGCGCTGCGCAGCGGCAGGCGCGCGGCAGACCAGGTCCTTGAAGCGCCACCCTGGCAATAGCCTGACGCGGTGCCACCCGCGACCGGAGGAAAGAGATGGGAGGCCTTACGGCGGCGCGCTGGGCCGCTTGCGCGGGCGGTCGGGCGCGGCGACGAGGCGGGGATCATCGCGATCCTCACCGAACTGAGCCGTGAGCATCCGCGGCTGGCGCCGCTGACCTTCGCTTTCGGCGGCATTGCGATGCTTCTCGCCGGCCTGCGGGTGCTGTTCCAGAACTGGCGCCTGACCCTGGTCCAGGTACTGCCGGCGATGTGGGTGTGGATGGCGATGTACGACCTGCGGCTCCACCTGCTGAAAGAGAACTCGACGCCGGACCTGAAGGGGCTGGTGCTGGTCCCGATCGTGGCGGCGATCGTCGCCGGGACGATCGCCTGCTACTACCTCAACGCGGTCTTCGCCTTCGCGGTCGCCCAGCCCGGGCGGCCTCGCGTGGGGCGCGCGTTCGGCGAAGCGCGTGGCCATCTCGGCGCGATCCTCGCCTGGGGCGGCAGCGTCGGCCTCGCCCTCGGGCTGGTGACCACGGTGGTGACTCGGGCCGACCCGCCCTGGTTCGCGGTCAGCCTCGGGGTCGTCGTCGGGGTGCTGATGGTCACCTACGTCGCAGTGCCGGCGCGGATGGTCGGCATCAGCCGCCACGGCTCTCGCCGCGACCGCCTCGCCGCGAGCGCGATCGGCGGCGTCCTCGGCGTCGTCCTCAGCGCCCCGCCCTACATCCTCGGCCGGATCGGCCTGCTGATGATCGGCACCTCGTTCCTGGTGGTGCCGGGGATCCTCCTCTTCGCCCTCGGCGCCGTCCTCCAGGCCGGCGCGACCAGCGCCGTCAAGGCGGTCAAAGTCAGCGCCAAGCTGGTCAGCCCCGAGCGGCCCTAACCGGCCGAGCTGTTCCTTTTGTCCGAGGGGTCGACATAAGGAACAGCCCGACGGCGGGGCGGCTAGGGGCGGCGGGGGTTGAAGCGGCGGAGGCGGAGGGCGTTGGCGACGACGGAGACGCTGGAGAAGGCCATCGCGGCGCCGGCGATCACCGGGTTCAGGAGGCCGATCGCGGCGAGGGGGATCGCCGCCAGGTTGTAGCCGAAGGCCCAGGCCAGGTTCTCCTTGATCGTCCTCAGGGTGGCGCGGGAGAGGCGGATCGCGTCGGCGGCGGCACGCAGGTCGCCGGAGACTAGGGTCAAGTCGGAGGCCTCGATCGCGACGTCGGTGCCGGTGCCGAGGCTGAGCCCGAGGTCGGCCTGGGCCAGCGCCGGGGCGTCGTTGACACCGTCGCCGACCATCGCGACGACGTGGCCCTCGCCCTGCAGGCGCTTGACCACGGCGACCTTCTCGGCCGGCAGCACTTCGGCGATCACCTCGTCGATCCCGACCTCGGCGGCGACCGCCTTCCCGGTGGTCTCGTTGTCGCCACTCAGCAGGATCGGCCGCAGGCCGAGCTCGCGCAGCGCGGCGATCGCCTCAGCGCTCGACTCCTTGACCGTGTCGGCGACGGTGAAGACGGCGCGGGCGCGGCCGTCCCAGCCGGCGGCGACCGCAGTCGCCCCGCGCGACTCGGCGGCGGCGCGGGCGGCGTCGAGCTCGGGCGGCAAGTGCATCGCCCAGTCGGCGAGCAGCGCCGGGCGGCCGACGACGAGCGCCCGCCCGTCGACCACGCCCTCGACCCCGAGGCCCTCGCGGTTTGCGAATGACTCGACCGGGGGCAGGTCTCCCGTTGCTGCCGCGGCGCGGGCAATCGCCCGCGCGATCGGGTGCTCCGAGGCGGCCTCGATCGCGCCGACCAGCCGCAGCGCCTCCTCGCGCTCCTCGCCGGCGGCGACAGTGACCTCGGTCAGGCTCATCTCGCCCGTGGTCACCGTTCCGGTCTTGTCAAGGACAACGGTGTCGGCACGGCGGGTCGACTCGAGCACCTCCGGCCCCTTGATCAGCAGCCCGAGCTGGGAGCCGCGACCGCTGCCGACCATCAGCGCGGTCGGGGTCGCCAGGCCCAGGGCGCAGGGGCAGGCGATGATCAGCACCGCGACCGCCGCGGTGAAGGCAAAGGAGGCGCTCTCGCCATTGCCGAGCCAGAAACCGAGGGTGGCGACGGCGATCGCGATCACGACTGGGACGAAGACCCCCGAGATCCGGTCGGCAAGCCGCTGCACCGGTGCCTTGCCGCTCTGCGCCTCGGTCACCAGCTTGGCGATCTGGGCCAGCGCGGTGTCGGCGCCGACCCGGGTGGCGCGGACAATGAGGCGGCCGCCGGCGTTAACCGTCGCGCCGGCTACCTCCGCGCCCGGCACAACCTCGACCGGCACCGGCTCGCCGCTCAACATGCTCATGTCGATCGCCGAAGTGCCCGCCTCGACGACGCCGTCGGTGGCGACCTTCTCGCCTGGGCGGACGACGAAGCGGTCGCCGACGACGAGCTCGCCGACCGGCACCCGCCGCTCACTCCCGTCCGGGTCGAGGACGGCGACGTCCTTGGCGCCGAGCGCCAGCAGCGCCTGCAGGGCGGCGCCGGCCCGGCGCCTGGCGCGGGCCTCGAAGTAGTTGCCGGCGAGGATGAAGGTGGTCACCACCGAGGCGGTCTCGAGGTAGATCTCGTCCTCGCCGCCGCCGGAAGAGGGGACGAGGTCGAAGCTCATCGTCATCCCGGTCATGCCGGCGTCGCCGATGAACAGCGCGTAGAGCGACCAGAGCCAGGCGGCGAGGACTCCGAGGCTGATCAGCGTGTCCATCGTCGCGGTGCCATGGCGGAGGTTCGTCCAGGCGGCGCGGTGGAACGGCCAGGCGCCCCAGAGCACCACCGGCGTCGCCAGCTGTAGCGCCAGCCACTGCCAGTTGTCGAACTGCAGCGCCGGCACCATCGAGAGGACGAGGACAGGGGCTGAGAGCAGGGCCGAGACGATCAGCCGCTGGCGCAGCGGCGCGCTCTCATCCGCCTCCGGCTCGGGCGCGGCCTCGCCGCCGCCCTCGGGCTGCGGCAGGGCGGCGCTGTAGCCGGTGCTCGCGACCGCCTCGAGCAGCTGCTCGGGCGCGACCACGTCGGGGTCGAAGGAGACGCTCGCCCGCTCGGTCGCGTAGTTAACCGTGGCGCTGACCCCATCGAGCTCGTTCAGCCGGCGCTCGACCCGGTTGGCGCAAGAGGCACAGGTCATCCCCTCGATCGGCAGCTCCAGGTGATCACCGGCGGCGGCGGTCGAGCTACTCATCGCGAGACCTCCTCGGTGAAGGCGGCGGTGTGGACCTCGCCGCCGGCCTTGAACTGGAGGAAGAGGCGGTAGCGGCCGGCGCTGGGAAAGGTCGCCATGAAGCGCAGCCGGTCCTCGTCGGGGTGGACGTGGAGGAAGGCGAGGTCGCCCTCGCGCAGTGCCACCAGGTGCCCCTTGGCACCGAGGAAGTCATCAAGCGCGACGGGCTGGCCGTCGCGCGTGACCGTAAAGGCGAGCTCGGCCTCAGCGCCGGCGCGAGCCGGAGCGCCGGCCAGCCGCACCTCGTAACCGTCCGCGGTTGCGCTCGGTGCCGAGGCCGGCAGCGGCCGCGAGCGGACCGGGCCGTCGACCTGGAGATCGGTGGCGAGGGTCTCGGGGGTGCCGTCGTGGGAGAAGTCGGCGAAGACGCGGTAGGCGCCGGGCTCGGGCAGCTGCAGCGGCACCGACCACTCGCCATCGGCGGCCTGGACCGGGTGCAGGTGTTGGAAGCCGGAGAGGTCGCGGCGAACGACGATCAGGTGCATCCGCTTGGTGTGCTCGAGGTCGAACTCCTTGACGGTCTCGCCATCGGCGCCGACGATCCGGAAGCGCAGCGGCACGGTGCGGTCGGGGGGCGCCGCGGCGGCGGCGAGGCTCAGGGTGAGGCCGTCGTCACTGACCGCAAGGCCGCGCACCGGGTCGGCTACGCCGTGGCCGCCCCGCTCGGCATGGCCGCTGCCGTCCGCGTGCTCGCCCGCCTCCATCCCCGCCATCTCCCCACTCCCGCCGTGCTCGGCGGCAGGAGCATCGCTCTCCTCGTGCACCGGGCCGACCGCGTTGCCGAGCGCCACCGCGGCGCCGAAGACAAGGGCGAGGCCGGCGGCGAAGGCGGCGAGCTTGAGGATTGGCGAGGCGTGCATCGAACGGTGCTCCTTGGTCGCTTGTGCTCACCACTATACCCATACCCCCCAGGGGTATGCAAGCTGCTACCCTCGATCGATGGCAGATAAGCCCGGATACAGCCCGTCGAAAGACCAGATCCTGAAACGGCTCTCGCGAATCGAAGGCCAGGTCCGCGGGGTGACGCGGATGGTCGAGGAAGAGCGCTACTGCATCGACGTCCTGACCCAGATCCAGGCCGCCGAGGCGGCCCTGCAAGGCGTCGCCCTCGGCCTGCTCGACGACCACGTCCACCACTGCATGACCGGCAGCAAAGCCGACCGCGACGAGAAAGCCTCGGAGCTGATGGACGCGGTCGGCCGCTTCGCCCGCCGCTGACCTCCGCCACCGCTAGGCGGGGTCCGTCGGCAGCACCGCTTCCGCCTGGCTGATTGCGGTCGTGATCCCGCGGTCGAAGCCGATCGCCAGCAGTTCCTCCATCGCCGTGCCCGAGGCAAAGCACATCGTCGTCGTCATCCGCGCGCCCAGACCGCGGACGTCGATCTTCACCTCGACCTCGACGTCGGGGATGGTCGGTCCCTGGAGGACGAAGGCGAGGCGGAAAGGCGGCTCGACCGCGACCACCCGCCAGCTGCCGTGGCAGCTCTCGCCGGCGGGACTTGTGGAGAAGTAGGCGACCTCGCCGCCGGGGCGCAGGTCGTGGGCGGTGACGGTGAACGCGTGGTCGGGCGGGCCCCACCAGCGCGCCAGGCGCTCGGGCTCGGACCAGAGCCGCCAGACCCGCTCGACCGCAGCCTCGAACTCGGCCTCGATCGTCAGGCTCCGGGCGCCGGGGTCGGTCCTGACGCTGGTGACAGTCACCCGCCGCCGTCCTCGTCGAGCGCCGCGCCGAAGCGGTCGAGCCGCTCCCGCCACGCCAGCTCGAGGCGGCCGAGGACCTGCGCCGCGTCGCGGATCGTCGCCGGGTTGGCGGCGACCAGACGTTCCCGCCCGACCCGCCGCTTGCTGACCAGCGCCGCCTCCTCGAGGACCGCGACGTGCTTCTGCACCGCCGCGAAGCTCATCGGGTAGAGGTCGGCCAGCGTCGAGATCGAACGTTCCGCCTCGAGGGTGCGGGCGAGGATGTCGCGTCGGGTCGGGTCGGCGAGCGCCTGGAAGACGCGATCGACGCTCGCCTGCTCTGAGTCATATACAACCACTTGGTTGTATATTAGATGAATGAGATTGATCCTGATGGAGTTCACGTCCCTGGACGGCGTTACCCAAGGCCCCGGGTCCCCTGACGAGGACACCAGCGACGGCTTCGCTGGCGGCGGCTGGCTCGTCCCCCACCTCGACGAAGCGTTCATGGAGACGGTTCTCGGCTGGGCCTCCCAGGCCGACGCGTTCCTTTTCGGCCACCGCACCTACGACAACTTTGCCCGCGACTGGCCGGCCAACGAGGATCCCGACGACCCCTTCGCCCCGATCATGAACGGCCTGCCGAAATACGTCGCCGCCCACTCGCCGGTCGACGCCAGCTGGGACCCGACCACGGTGCTCGGCGGCGATATCGCCGCCGAAGTCGCCGAGCTGAAGCGCCAGCCGGGAAGGGAGCTGCAGATCCACGGCAGCGCCACCCTGGCCCAGTCCCTCTTCGCGGCCGGCCTGATCGATGAGCTGCGGCTGGTCATCGCCCCGGTCGTCGTCGGCGACGGCCGGCGCCTGTTCCCCCCGGGCGGCGCCGGCGGCGGCCTGCGACTCGCCGACCACAAGGTCACCCCGGGCGGCCTCGCGCTCCACACCTACGAGTGGGTTGGCCACCCCGAGCAGGGGACCTACGATCGCCGTGAAGTCTGATCCCGTTCGCCTTCGTGGCCACCGGTGCGTAGGCTGTGACTATGAACATTGGCCCCCTCGAGATCGCCATCATCGTCGTCGTCATCCTCCTGCTGTTCGGCGCCAGGAAGCTGCCGGACCTCGGCCGCGGGCTTGGCAGCGGGATGCGTGAGTTCAAAGACGGCATCACCGGCAAGGACGGCGGCGAGGACAGCAAGGAGCCGCTCGACGAGTCGACGAGCGCCCCCGCCCCCGCGCCCGAGCGGCGTGCCGAGAACCAGCACCAGTAAGCGCGCAGTCCTGCTCGACGCGCTCGGGACGCTGGTCGAGCTCGAGCCCCCGGCGCCGTTCCTGGTCGCGGAGCTGTCGCAGCGCTGGCAGGTGGAGGTTTCGGTTACCGAGGCCGAGGCGGCTTTCGCCGCCGAGATCGGCTACTACAAGGCGCACCACCTCGAAGGCCGCGACGAGGCCTCGCTGACCGAGTTGCGACAGCGCTGCGCCGGGGTCCTGCACGGAGCGCTGCCGGCGGCCGCCCGCGAGCGCATCGATCCCGGCACGCTGCTGCCGGCGATGCTCGCCTCACTCCGCTTTCGCGCCTACCCCGAGGTCCCCGGCTGGCTCGCGCTGCTGCGCGCCGCCGGGCTGAAGCTCGCCGTGGTCAGCAACTGGGACATCTCGCTGGGCGAGGTGCTCGAGCGCGTCGGCCTCGCCGAGCTGGTCGACTGCGTCGTCACCTCGGCCGCGGTCGGGGCGGCGAAGCCGGACCCGGCCCCCTTCGAGCGGGCGCTCGAGTGCCTCGGGCTGGGACCAGAGGAGGTGGTCCACCTCGGCGACTCGCCCGACCTCGACCTCCCTGGCGCCGCGGCGGCCGGGATCGAGGCGGTCCTGATTAGTCGCCGTGGAGGGTTTTGAGGCAGTTTTTCTTCGCCCCGACGACGATGCCTTCGAAGGCGGCGACAGCGGCGAAGCCGGGGTGCTCTTTCAACAGTTCGGGCGTGATTTCGGTTAGCAGCAGGAAGGCGGTGACTTCCTCGCGGATGCATTTGACGAATGCCGGGCTGCGCTTGCCCGACTCTTCCAGCCCCTGGGTGATCTCCCAGGCGCCGTATTCGGCCAGGCCCTTCGGGCAGTGTTCGGCAAGCTTCAGCAGCTTCTCGTTGGTCTTCCCGACGTCGCCGCGACTGTTGGTGAAGGTCAAGTCGCGGAGCGTGGCGGTGTCGAGCGTCTTCACCTGGCGCCGGAAGCAGACCTTCATCGACGGGATCGCGACCACGCCCTCATCGACCGTCGCGATCTCCGCGATGAAGGTCGAGCGCAAGTAGTCGTCGCCGAAGTCGTCGAGCTTCCAGCCGTCCTCCTCTTCGGCCATCTCGACGTGGCCCGCGGCGCCGTCGTGGTCGCCACCCTGGATCGTTAGCTTCACCTCGGCTCGGGTCTCGTCTTTCGGGTCGAGCGCCACCGCAGTCGCCTGAACCTGGCCCGGATCGTCGGCGGCCGACTCGTTCGAATCGAGGCACGCCTGGACATCGCCGTAGACCATCTCCAGGTAGTGGTCGCTGACCAGGGTGCGGCAGAACGCCTTCGGGTCCTTGCTCTCGATCGCCTTGACCACTGCTTCTTGCACTTCTTCCTCGGTCGAGGGTCCGGAGTCGCCGCAGGAGGCGATTCCCAGTGCCGTCGCGAGCACGAGACAGCAGATGCCGAGGGCCGAGCGCACGCGCCGATCCTACCCAGAACTCAGTAGCGCCTCACGGCTGCCGCCGAGCCTTCACGGCTGTCCAGGACTAGAGCGGGCCCCGCCTCAGCTGTCGCGCGGCGGGGCTTTCGAGCTCCGCAGCGCGCCCGCGCTGGCGCCCACCACGCAGGCGATGGCGAGCACTTCGAGCGGTTCGAGGTCCTGCGAGAGGACGATCAGCCCGACCAGCGCCGCGACCGCGGGCTCGAGGCTCATCATCACCCCGAAGGTGGCGTTTGGCAGCCAGCGCAGCGCCTCGAGCTCGAGGCTGTAGGGGATCACCGAGCTGAGCACGCCGACCGCGAGGCCGATCGCCAGCATCGCCGGTAGGAGCAGCGAGGTCCCGCCTTCGGCGATGCCGAGCGGTGCGACGAGGACTGCCGAGATGGCGATCGCCACAGCCAGCGCGCCGAGGCCGGGATGGGCCGCGCCGACCCGCGCGCTAAGCACGATGTAGGCACCCCAGAAACCGCCGGCGGCCAGCGCCAGCAGCGCGCCGAGGCTGAAGATCCCGTCGGCGCCGAGCCCGTCGGAGAGGAGCGCGATGCCGGCCGCGGCGAGAAAGGCCCAGAGCAGGTCTAGCCGGCGCCGCGAGCCGGCGATCGCGACCGCCAGTGGCCCGACGAACTCGAGGGTGACGGCTGCCCCGAGCGGGATCCGGTCGAGCGCCGCGTAGAAGCAGGTGTTCATGCCGAGGAAGGTGAGCGCGAAGAGGAACAGCTGACCGGCGCCGACTTGGCGGACGAGGTCAGCCCCAGGCCGGCTCAGGGCGAGCAGGATCACGGCGGCGAAGACCGTCCGCAGGAAGACCGCGCCCTCGGGCCCGACCTCGTCGAAGAGCGTGGTCGCCAGCGCCGCCCCGCACTGCACGGAGACGATCGAGCCGAGCACCATCGCCACGGCTCGGCTGGTGTGTTGGGGGCCTATTCGGCCCAGCGGGAGGTGACGACCTTCTTGCGGGTATAGAACTGGACCGCGTCGGTGCCGTTGGCGTGCAGGTCGCCGTCGATCGAGTCCTTCCAGCCGCTGAACGGGAACCAGGCGACCGGGGCGGCGACGCCGACGTTGACGCCGATCATCCCCGCCTCGATCGAGTAGCGGAACTCGCGCGCCGCGCCGCCGGACTCGGTGAAGAGGATCGCCGAGTTGCCGTAGCGGCTCTCGTTCGACCAGGCGACGGCGGCCGCCAGGTCGGGCACCCGCTTGATCGCCAGCAGCGGGCCGAACAGCTCCTCGCGCAGGGCGCGGGCGTCGTCGGACAGGCGGTCGAGGATCGTCGGACCGAGCTCGGCGCCGGCGGCGCCGCCGTCGCGGCGGCCGTCGAGGGCCAGCTCGGCGCCGCCCTCGAGCGCCGCCTCGATCTCGGCCTCGACCCGCTCGCGGGCGCCGACCGAGACCAGTGGGCAGACGTCGGTCTCAGGCTCGCTGCCGGGGCCGACCCGTAGGCCGCGGGCGGCCTCGACAAGCATCGCCAGGCTGCGGTCCTGCTCAGCCTCCTCGCCGACCAGGATCGCGACCGAGCCGGCCAAGCAACGCTGCCCGGCAGCGCCGAAGGCCGAGCCCATGATCCCGGCGCTGGTCAGCTTCGGGTCGGCGTCGGGCATCACCACCATCGAGTTCTTGGCGCCGCCCAGCGCCTGCACCCGCTTGCCGCTGGCGGCGGCGCGGGAGGCGACGAGGCGGGCGGTCTTGGCCGAGCCGACGAAGGAGATCGCGTCGATGCCCGGGTGGTCGAGCAGGGCGCCGACCGCGTCGTGGGCGCCGTGCACGAGGTTGACGACGCCGGGCGGGATCTCCTCGATTTCGGCGATCAGCTCGCAGATCCGCGTCGACGGCCGCGGGTCCTGCTCGGAAGGCTTGAGGATGAAGCTGTTGCCGGCCGCGATCGCGTAGGGCAGGAACCAGAGCGGGATCATTGCCGGGAAGTTGAAGGGGGTGATCGCGGCGACCACGCCGACCGGCTGGCGGACCATCTCGACGTCGAGGCCGGTGGCGACGCCCTCGAGGTTCTCGCCCTTCAGCAGGTGCGGGATCGCAGTCGCCGCCTCGACCGACTCGATTCCCCGCCCGACCTCGCCGGCGGCGTCATCGAGCGTCTTGCCCATGTCGAGGGTGACCAGCTCGGCGATCTCCTCGCGGTGGGCGACGAGCGCCTCGCGCAAGCGCATCACCGCACGGGCGCGGACCAGCGGCGAGGTCGCGCGCCAGGCCGGCTGGGCGGCGCGGGCGGCGCGGACCGCGGCGTCGACGTCGGCGGCGCCGGAGAGCGGCACCCGGGCGAGGACGTCGGCGGTCGCGGGGTCGACGTCGTCGATCCGCTCCGGGGCCTCGGCGCTCAGCCACTCACCGCCGACGAAGTTGCGCAAGTCGGCGACGGCACTGGCGGGGGGAACGGTGGTGGTCATCGGCGGAGAGTCTCCTTGGGTCCAGCTTAGTGCCCATCCGGACTTACCCCCCCGTGCGCGCCCGCGAGGCGCCTGCCAGCAGGGCTTCCACCTCCTCGAGCCGCAGTGCCCCGGCCGCCAGCTCGAAGACCAACGCCCGCCGCTCTCCTGGCGATCCCTCGCCGTCAGCAACGGCGTCGAGCGCGGCGTCGATCGCGCCGCGGCGGCCGGGCTGGTCGGCGGCGAAGCCGTTGCCGCAGCGCAGCCCCGGGACCGCCTCGGGGCCGAAGCCGAGCTGGGATGCGGCTGCGTCCCAGCGGGAGCGGGCTGCCGACAGCCCCAACTCGCCGCTCTTCCGCTGCCGGGTCTGCATCGCCACCACCGCCCGCTCACGCTCAGTCAGGGGCCGACCGGCGGCGGCTTCGCGCTTGCGCACGGTCTCTCCGACTTCACGGGCTCGCCCCGACATCCGCTCGACTAGCTCGGCGGGGACGCCGCGGACCTCGAAGTAGCGGCCGCGGCGCTCGATCCCGAAACCGAGCTCGACCAGCGACTCGGCGAGGCTCGCGCGGGCGACTGCACCGCCCTCGAGCGGCGCCCCGTAGCGGAACATCCCCGAGAGCTCGGGCGAGGCGAAGAAGCCGTCGCTGCGCCCAACCCCGACGACGACGCCATGGACGTGCAACTGCGGCCAGGGAACCTCCTCGCCGCGCGCCGCCCTCGCCACCACGTGCAGCGCCGCGACCGCGGCGTAGCCCTCGGCCGGGATCAGGTCGCGCTGGTAAGCGACGACCGGCTTGCGCTCGGTCATCTCCCGCAGCATCGCCTCGGCTGCGACCAGCATCGCCGTCTCAATTTCTTCGCGCAGCTCGCGATCGGCCTGGCTCCACAGGACCGAGACCGACTTCGGCGCCGAGAAGGTGAGGTCGACGCTCTTCGTGCCCCGCACCCGCTGCACCACCGGGCGACCGTCCTCGTCGTACACCGGGTGGCCGTGCCCGTCGGTGACCGGGCGCTGGATCATCCCCTCGGTCCGCACCCGCCCGCCGCTGGTCGCATGGCGGCCCTGCAGCACCCGGCCGAGCCCCGTCGCCGCGACGGCCTCGCCGGGCTCGACGCCAATCCGGCCGAGCAGCTCGGCAGCGCCCATCCAGACCGTCGTCGGCCGTGCCGCGGGTGCCTCGTCGGGGCCAAGCATGGCCGCCGGCGTGCTGTCCTTGTCGAGCGCGTAGTCCGCCGCCCGCCGGGCGCAGGGCCAGTCCTCCGACGGGACCCGGATCTTGCGGATCGTCAGCATCGGCAGCGGGGTCGCGTCGGCAACTGCTCCATGCCGACTCGATTGATCCGGCGCCGTGCGCCGCCCCTCCGAATTGACCCCTCGCGGCGGGCGCGCCGAGGGACTTAACGATGCTGCCGCGCTAACTGCCGTCAGGATCCGCCGGCGGCCCGCGCCGACTCTTGCTGGCGCAGCTCGATCCGCCGGATCTTGCCGGTCAGCGTCTTCGGCAGGCCGTCGACGAACTCGATCCGCCGCGGGTAGGCGTAGGCGGAGAGGCGCTCGCGGACGAAGGTCTTGATCTCCTCGGCCAGCTCCTCGGAGGGCTCGTGGCCGGCAGCGAGGACGACGAAGGCCTTGACCACCGAGCCGCGGCGCTCGTCGGGGGAAGCGACCGCGGCGGCCTCAGCCACCGACTCGTGCTCGAGGCAGACCGACTCGACCTCGAAGGGGCCGATCCGGTAGCCGGCGGCGATGATCACATCATCGGCGCGGCCCTCGTACCAGACGTAGCCGTCTTCGTCGAAGCGGGCGGCGTCCTTGGAGTGAAACCACTCGCCGCCGAAGGTCTCCTGTGAGGCCTCGGGCTGGCGCCAGTAGCCGAGCGGGTAGTGGGGGTTGGAGCGAGCGCGCAGACAGATCTCGCCGCGCTCGCCCTGAGGCACCGGGCGCTCATCTTCGTCGAGGATCTGAACGTCCCAGCCGGGCACCGGTTTGCCCATCGAGCCCTCGCGCACCTCCATCCAGGGGAAGTTGCCGCAGAGGGGGTAGGACTCGGTCAGGCCGTAGTAGTCAAGGACGGTGACGCTGAACTGCTCACGGAACCAGCGGATCGCCTCGGGGTTGAGCGGCTCGCCAGCACTGCAGACGATGCGAAAGCTCTGCGGGTAGCGGCGGCCGGCGTTCTCGATTCCCATCATCGAGCGGATCGCGGTCGGGGTGGCAAAGACGTTCTCTGCCTGATGCCGGGAGAGGAAGTCGAGCTGTTTGTCGGGGTCAAAGCCGCCGGCGCGCTGGTAGACGAGCTGGGTCGCGCCGAGCCGCCAGGGACCGAGCAGGGGAGCGATGCCGGCCGCCCAGGCCCACTCGCCCATGCCGTGGAAGCGCTCGCCCTCCCTGACTTCGTGGCAGAGCTCGAACTCGTTGTGGGCGAGGATGTAGCGGTGGGCGTGGACGATGCCCTTGGCAAGGCCGGTGGTGCCGGAGGTGTAGTAGAGCTGGGCGGGGTCCTCGCAGGAGGTATCGGCGGTCTCGGCCTGATCTGACTCGGCGGCCAAGAGACTTGGCTCGAGGACCACGAGGCGCGGGCCGGAGAGGCCCTCGAAGCGGGGCGCGTTAGCGGCGTCGGTAACGAGCACCTTCGGCTCTGAATCCCCGACGCGGTGGGCGATCCCCTCGTCGCCGTAGAGAACCGACATCGAGAGCAGGATCGCGCCGAGCTTCCAGGTGCCAAAAAAGAGCGCCGCCGTCTCGGCGCTCGGCGGCAGCACCAGGGCAACGCGGTCGCCCTGGTGGACGCCGAGCCCGGCGAGCAGGTTGGCAGCCTGGTTGGCAAGCGCCTGCAGTTCCCCCCAGTGGACCTCGCGCACGGCGCCTTCGTGGTGCTCGTGGACCATCGCCAGGGCGCCTGGGTCGCGGGCGTCGCAGACGTCGGCAGCGAGGTTGTAGCGGCTGGGGACCTGCCACTGGTAGCCGGCGTAGAGCTCGTCGTAGCGGTCTGCCGCGGTGCTCACGACCGCGCTTCTAGCAGGAAAGCGTCGTGGCTTCCAGTCGATCTCGGACGATCAAAGCTCGAATCCCACCCGCATCATCACTTGGCTGTCGCGACGGAACGTCTCGCGCTCGGCCTGGGTGAGGGCGGCAAGGGTCGCTGCCGACTCGAGGCTGTCCTCGACCCAGCAGGCGACCTCCTGATCGAGTTGCTCGCTCGACGGATAGGGATCGGACAGCTGCCGCAAACGCGTCCGCACCGACTCCGAGTCCTCGTACTGCGTGACCTCCAGGAAGCGGACACTCGACTCGGCATCGATGCGGCGGGCACGCTGCCGGCCGAGATCCTTCTCGTAGCGCTCGAGCATCTCGTCGGGCGCCTGACTTGGCGACGATGCCTCGCCCTCGCTCGCGGGCAGCCGCGCGGCGGCGCGGGCGACCGCCACGCGCTCGGAGGCGTACTCCAATTGCCGACGCTCAGCTCTGACGCCGATCTCGTGCAACTCTTGGTAGGGGTCGTGGTCCACCATTTCCCGCTGTGCGGCGTACCAGTCCTGCCTCCTGCCCATCATCCGGCGCACCAACTTCTTCGTGCGGCGCTCCAACGTCGCCGCGTGTGGGCCGAGCAGGGAGCTGTACCTGTCGCTGTCGCGGATCGGGCGCCCGGGGCGCCCGATCCGACTCATGACCCACCTCGCGACTCGAATTTGACGCCGAGCGCTACCGGTTCGGTGCTGGTCAGCGGCAGCGGCCGGCCGCTGCTGTCGAGTGCTGGGAAAGGCCGGCACTCGACCTCGTAGCCGTTCGCCTTTGCCCAGCGGCGGACGTTGCCGCGGAAGGTGTCGGTGCGGCTCTCGTAGTCCTCGCCTTTGACGAATTTCCATGCCTGCCCATCGGCCCAGGCGGAGAAATCGAACTGCGTCCTCGTGCCGGGCACCGGCAGGCCGTCTTGGAGTATCTCTGGCATCACTGCCTCCTTCTATTCGGTGTTCTCATTGGTGATTGCAAGTGGTTGAATCGGCGCGGCCGATCGCCGCTGGCGGGCCTCACAGCCCCCTCCGCCGCACGTTGTCGCGGCCGCGCCTACGCGCCGCCGCACGCTCTTTGCGCCGCAGAGTTTCGAACGGGGTGTCGATTGGCCTGGCTGGGGGCCGTCCACCGGGGCCGTAGGGGCGGGGTCGGCGCCCGCCCCACTCTTCGAGTGCCGAGTTGCGCGTATTCCGCGAGAGCGGTGCGTCACGGTTGGCGCGCTGGAACAGATCGCGGTCGCGCTGCAGCGCCAACTCGGAGCGCTCGCGCAGCTGCTCCATCGGCGCCGCGTTGCCACCGTCCCGGGCGCGCGAGGCTCGACCCCACTCCGCGTCCGTGATCCCGGCCCAGCGACGGTTGCTCTCGCTGCTCCATGAATCGGAGAACTCGCGCCAGCGGGCGACGTCCTGTTCGCGCTGAGTGCGCCGCGACCGGATCTCGCCGACGCTCGGCCCCTCGCCCTGCTGGCGTTGGCTCTGCTGCTGCCAGCGCGCCCACCTCTCCTCTGGCTCTTGGCGGCGGAGGAAGTCCTGTTCGCGCTTGCGTTGCGCCTCGAGCTGCTTGCGGCGCGGTTCCGGCATCCCGCGTCCGATTTCCTTGCTGATGCTGTCGATTCGGCTTCGCGCCTTGTCCGAGCGCCCGGTGATGCGGTCGGCGTGATTGCCGACTTCCCGCTTGTCGCGCAGGGCCGCGGCGGTGGAGCGTTTATCGAGCTCATTCTCGGCGCGCGCGCGGATCGCCCCCTCGGTCCCCTCGCGGTGGGCCAGTCGCTCGCGCCGTAGTGCGCGGGTGGCCCGGGGTGCTGCGCGGCGCGGCAGGAAGGTGGCCGCGCCCCAGGCGCGGTTCATCGTCTGGCTGACCATCCGCTGGCCCATGTACATCAGCCCGTAACCGCCCATTCCGGTGCCGCCGCCGTGGTGCTCGCTGGGGTCGGGCGAGAACAGGGAGAGCACCCGGTTCATCTGCAGCAGAGCGATCCAAAAGAAGGCAGAGACCAACAGCCAGCCGCCAAGCCAATCGCTTCCTTTGCCGTTGGCATCGCCGGTGAGGTCGACGAGGATGAAGACGACCGCCAGGACGAGGCCGAATAGCACCGAGTAGACGAGCTTGGCGATCGCCGCGCCAAGCAGCATTTTCACCCAGGTGATGAAACGACGGCGACCCTCCTCGCCGAAGGCGGCGACGATCAGCATCACCGGCGCGAAGAGGATCAGCAGCAAGAGGATCACGCCGGCGACCAGCAGCCGGATGCCAATTGCGAAGAAGAAGGCGACCGCGCCGATCACGCCGATCGCGATGATCACCAGCAGCCCGGTGCGGGTAAAGGCACCTTCGGACCCCTGCAGCTCGACCGACGTCGGGTCCTGCTTGAGCAGCGACATTGCTTTTTCCTTGGCTTCCTCGAACCTCTGCGCTTTCTCGGGGTGTTCGTTTTCTTCCTGGACGCTCAGCGGGGTCGCCACGTCTTCGATGCTTTCGCAGGTTTCGAATATCCCGAGCGAGAGAATGCAGATCCCGTCGCCGGTGTTGTCCCAGAATTCGTCCCAGCCGCTGGTTTCATTTTCGTCGTCTTCGACCGAGCCCGGGCCTTTGGTAGTGGCTTTGTAGAGAAGTTCCCGCGCCGAGCTATTGGCGGGCTGGCTGAGCCAGAGGTCGGCCCGGGTGATCTTCGGGTCGCCGGTCTTCTCGTGGCACTTCTTCTGACCGCCGAACTGCAACGCGCACCAGGGGCCGAAGACCAGCTGGTCGAAGAGCCGGTGCTGGCCGCTCGCCAATCCCTGCTCGGGTTTGTTCAGCTCGCCGGAGGAGGTGGCGCTGAGCATCACCACCGAAGCGTCGTTGGCGAGCTGCCCGACTTTGCCGACCGTGCCTTCCGGGTCGTAGACGACCCACATCGCGCCGACCATCAGCAGCATGCTGACCAAGAGCCCGGAGAAGGTCTGCATGAACTGGCGCCGGACGAGCCCGTTCCAGAACCCCCAGACACCGAGCACTGCGATCGCCGTCAGTCGCCACTCCGGCCCGATCACGTTGAAGATCGATTTGACCGTGTCGCCCACCCTGCCGCCGGCACGACTCAGCGGATCGACCGCGAAGGCCCATTGCAGGATCAGCAGCGAGATCTTCACCAGCCAGATGAGGATCTGCCAGACGCCGACGATCAGCCATTGGAAGAGCGACATGAACCAGGTGTTCACGTCGTCCACGTCAACGTCGACGTTGTTGTCGATCCCATAGTTGGCAAACGGGTAGGTGTGCATCGACGAGCCGCTCATCGCGCAGGCGGCCCGCAGCTCCCGGCTCAGTTGGTCGCCCTCACCGCAGGATGGCTCGTGACCGAGTTGCAGAAGCACTTCCGGCGAGCCGTGGTTGGGCTCGGCTTTGTCTTTGTCCTCGGCCGCCGGCTCTTCGTCCGCTTGTTTTTTTTCGTCCGCCTCTCTTTTCGTCTTGCGCTCGTCGCTGACCGTTTGGCAGAACTTCTCGAAGTCAGCCGGAGGTTCGTTCAGGTCGCTGCACTCCGCCGTGTAGAGCTGGTCTTTGCAAGCGCGACCGGCAGTGGTGTTCTTTGCAGCCAGGGCAAGATCGCAATCGGCGTTGACGGTTGGCGGTTTGCCCCCAGCCGCGACCTCTTCGCAGAACTCGTTCAGGTCCTCTGCGCCAGTGTTCCCGTTGAAATCGGCGCAGTACTTCTTTTCGAGCTGCGCCCAACAGCGATTCCCTTCGGCGCTGGTTTCGTGGGCGACCTCGGGGGTGCACTCTTTGGGCTCCGGGTCGGGGCCGGCGCTGGGGGCGACGTTGGCGCAGAAGTCTTCGAATTCCGCCACTGAGGTGTGGCCCCCAGTGCAGTACTCCTGGGCGAGGAAGTCACGGCAGCGTTCGCCGACCGCGGTTTTCTGCACGGCGAGAGTAAGGCCGCACTTCGGCACTGCCGCTTTGTCACCACGCTCAAGGCTCTCGTTTTCCTCACACCACCCTTCCCACGCTTCCAGCGGTTGCTCGGCGGACATCTTGGGAAACTGACAGCGCACCTGGTAGAGGTAGTCGCGGCAGGCGGCGTCAACCGAGCCGGCTTTCTCGGGGCTCGTGTTGACGCACGCTGGGGGAACCGAACTGGAGGAGATCACGGCCGGGTCGGCGCCTGCCTCGACCACCTGGGTCACCGCGCCGATCGTGCCGAGAGTCACCACCAGCGCGGCAAGAATGAGCAGGAAGCGCTTCATCGCGGCTCAACCCCAAGCACCGACGGATCGAGCACCGGACCCTTCAGCCGCCGCAGCTCCTCGTCCAGGTAGTGGCGACGCTGGCGAAAGACCACCGGTGGCAGCTCGCCGTTGATCAACAGCCCCTCGCCGGCGCTGGTCCGCTGCAGGGCCTGGGCGGTCATCACCTCGGCGGCACGGGCTTCGGTGCGCGGGTCGTAGCGCTGGCGCTGGCCGAGCAGACCGACGATCTCTTCGCGGGTGAACTGGTCGGTGATCGAACCCATGAACACCTTGCCCTGCGAGAGGGCGAGGATCTCAGCGGTGGCGTCGATGCCGAAGATGCGGCGGATCTGGGCGACCGAGTGCCAGACAGTCATGAAGCGCACACCCGAACCGAGCGAAGTCGCGAGGATCTGCGGCAGGTCCTCGATCGGCGCGATCGAGGCGGTCTCGTCAAGCGCGAAGAGGGCCTGCGGATCGAGCCCAGCGCCGGTCCGGTTCTCGCGCTCGCCGAGCCAGTACAGCAGCGAGGAGAGCATCGTTACCACCAGCGGCGCCAGCAGCTGCTGGTGGTCGCGCCCGGCGACGATGTAGAGGGTGTTGGGCCCTTCGAACAGCGCCTTGGGAGTGATCCCCCGGCTGCGTTTCGCGGTCCGCGCCGCCGCCGGGTGGCCGTAAGCCTTGAGCTGCACCGCGGCGGTGCCGATGATGCCGTCGCGCTGGCGCTCGGTGTAGGAGTAGACCGCTTGCAGACGGGCGCGGGCGTCCTCCGCACCGGCATCGGCGAGGATCGCGTCGGCGGTGCGGTCGTCGCGGTCGAGGATCCACTGGTAGACCCCCGTCGCGGTGACGTTCTCGCTCAGCGCCGCGGCGTGCAGGTAGGGGGCGACCAGGCCCTCGGCCTCCTGGTCGAAGTAGTCCTGGTTGATCCCCTCGCCGGCCTTGCGGGCGTGGCCCAGCCAGCGCGCGACGAGGAGCGCGTGCTCCCAATCCTCGCAGCCCTGCAGCAGGTCCCAAGGGTCGCTGTGCGAGCCAAACGGGTCCCAGACGAAGACCCGCCCGAGGCGTTTGCGGCGCCCGAGCGTGTGCTCGATGATGTCGGTGCGGACCGAGGTGGTGACTGCCGGGCCCTCGTGCTCGAGCAGCGATGGGATCACCAGCCCAGAGCTCTTGCCGGTGCGCGGCGCCGCCAGCACGGCCATCTGCACCGAGCTGGTGATCGCCAGCGGCGTCCGCGGTCGGCTGAAGTGGCCGACGATCACGCGGTCGGGCGAGGGGCCGGGGACGACCAGCTCGGGGACCGTGCGGTAGCGGCCGAACTCGTGCGGGCGCAGGCCGCGCAGCTGCCACCAGCGGCGGTCCGGTCCCGGCCGACTCATACGGACCTCGATGCTCCGCGCGAGACCCCCGACCGCCGCTAGCCAGCCGCCAGCGAGCAGGGCGGCGACGAGCCAAAAGCCGCGCGCGCCCGGCATCCGCGCCGCCACCTCCGCCGGGTAGGCGGAGGCGGGGTCGGAGCCGAGGAGACGGCTGTCGCCGACGGCGCGAAAGGCATCGATCGGGTTCGGTCCGGAGAGGTGGCCGGAGTGCGCCCAGGCGGCGAGCAGCGGCGACCCGCAGACCAGGACGAAGGCGGTGATGACGAAGCCGAACACCAACGCCACGGCGACCCCGTCGACGGGCCGCTCCTGGGTTTTTTCCCGGCGGTTCGATTCGAAGGTCGCCATCGCTAGCTCCTCGCCCTGGCGCTGGCGTCGTGCGGGTGGGCATGCGGGCGCGGATGCGGGTGGGCGTTCGGGCCACCCTGGTGCGCCGGCGCCGGGCGCCCGTCGGCACCGGGGCCCCAGCCGCCCAGCGCCAGCAGCAGGACGACCATCAGCAGCCCCAGCGCGGCGCGGTCGCTGAAGCGGACGCGGGTCGCCGCCACGGCACCCGCGGCGGCGCCGGTGAGCAACGCCAGCTGCCAGCCGTCGGCGAAGCCGACGAGGACGACCGCGGCGGCCGCGGTCAGCAGCAGCGGCGCGAGCACGGCGTCAAGCAGGCGCCGGCGGCGCCGGGTCCAAACGCTCTCGGGCTGTCCCGCGACCCTCATGCCGGCTGCGCTCCCGTTTCCGGTTTCGCGTTGAAGCCCGGGGCGCTCGTCGTGCACCATTCCTTCGGGCTGGTGCCGACGTAGTTGGCGGGGCACTGGGCCGCGCCGTCGAGGAAGACCTCGAAGTGGAGGTGCGGTCCGGTCGAGTTACCCTCCTGGCCGACCGCGCCGATCACCTGACCGCGTTTGACCATCTCGCCGACGTGGACGTCGACCCGCGAAGGGTGCCCGTAGCAGGACTTCAGCTGCTGGGTGTGTTCGATGCAAATGTAGGTGCCGTAGCCATCGGGGTCGTACGGCCCGGCGATCGTCACCTTGCCGTCGCCGATCGCACGAATCGGAGTGCCTTCGGGGGCCGCCAGGTCGGCGCCCTCGTGGTTGTAGCTGCCACGCCAGGTCCAGAACTGGGTCGTGATCGTGTAGCTGCCAGCCGCCATCGGCGGGCTGTAGGGGCCGCCGCTCGTCGTGGCGACGAGCTCGGAATCTGACCCGGCCCCACAGCTCGAGGACTGAGCAACGAGGGTCGCGTCGGGCGAGTCGGGCGATGCGTCGGCGGGTGCGTCCGGCTTCGCGGGCAGCTTGGAATCCGGGTCGCCGTGTGCGGGTGGGGGCACCTTGGCGCCGGCTGGCGGCTTCACGGTGGCTTCGTATTCGTGCGCATGCCTGAGCACGTCTTCGCCGTACCAAACCGCCCTGTTGTAGGAGAACAGCGCCTTTTTCCAATCGCCCGGCGCACCCGAGGCGTAGAGCAGGGCGGCGGCGGCGAACATCGAGTCGAAGTTGTTGTAGACGTCGGCCTTGCCGTCGCTGTCGGCGTCGCGGGCGAAGGTCTTGCCGCTGACCGGAGATTTCGCCAGCCAGGTCGACCAATCGCCCGGTATGTCGTAGAACTGGAACGGCCCTTTGCAGCAGCCGAATTCGTTCACCCCAGAGTGGACGCCGACCTTGGTCGAGCGCCCGAAGCCCGACTCGATCCGGTGGATGCCCATCAGCACATAGGGGCCTTCGGGGCCGAGCTTGGCGTCGGGCTGGTTGGAGGCGGCGAAGTAGGCGTCGATGAAGTTCAGCGGCGGTTCGCCGGGACCGGGCGTGTCGCCGTGCGCCGACAGATCGGTCGAGTAGCTCGCGGTGCTGGCGCCTGCACCGCTCTGCGGGTCGCCACAACCCTTCGCCGCGGTTTGCATGTTGCGGGCTAAGAGGACCATCGAGCAGATCACGACGACCATCACCGCGGCCAGCGCCGGGAGCGACACGATCCCGACCAGCCACGGGCGGCGGCGAGCGGCGTCGGCGAGCCGCTTGAGCCGGCCGGAACGACGCTTGGGGGGCGCCGTCAGGCGCTGGATCAGAGGCCTTTCAGGCTGGCGCGCCACTGGCCCCCCTCTCTCGACAGGAGCAGGCTCAAATAGAGCTGCCGACCTTCGCGGCGGTAGGCGATGGTTGCCTCGACCAGGCCAGGGTGCGACGTTTCGGTCAGGCCCGCGACCCGTTCGAAGCTGGAGCGCGGCGGTCGCGAGGCCGGGGGCACCCGGACCGGCTGCCGCAGTTTCAGCCACGTACCCGGGCTCGCCGTGGCCCGCAGCTGGCGACGAATCGCGGCGGCGAAGCGGCCGCTTTCGCGCGTCAGGTAGGCGCGCGCGAAGCGCGCCGCCGTGGTGCGCGCGTCAAGCAGATCGGCGGCATCGGGGGCGCGCTCGAGCGGTGGAGCCGGCAGCGCGGCGCGGGCCGGGCCGAAGACCCGCCGCTCGGGCTTACGCTCAGCGGCGGAGCCGTCGTCGTGGCGCGGGTCGCCGAGCGCCAGCATCAGCCCCGCGGCGGCGAGGACCGTCGCCGCGGCGAGCAGGAACGCCCGCTTGCGGGCGGCGGCTCCAAGGGCCGGCTCGCCGCCCTTCTCAGTCGGCGTGTGAGCCATCGCCATTGCTCGAGACAGGGACCTGCGAGGCCCCCGGGGTCGTGTCAAGTGCGGCCAGCAGCTCGGGATCGAGCAGGTCGACCTGGATCGGGCTCACCCGCCCGTCGTAGTCGCGCATCATGCAGCGGCCCTGGCGGAAGGAGATCAGCCGCTGACGCAGCGTCTCGTCCTCCTCGTCGAGGTGCAGCAGCCGCAGCGCCTTGCGCGCCTCGATCTCGCTCTCGACCCCGAAACAGAAGGCGGCGCCGATCAGGCCGTCGAGCTCGTCGACGTCGCCGAGCACCTGGGTGGCGAGCAGCGGCGTCACGTTCTGGGCCCGGCCCAGGCGCGAGATCCGGTCGACCAGGGCGCGGCCGGCGCCGTCGGAGAGCAGGACCCAAGCCTCGTCGAAGCCGAGCACCGAGTGCCGCTCCGGATCGGCGCTGGTCAGCCGCAGCGCGTAGACCGCGAGCAGGTGCAGGATCGCCTGGCCGATCCGCTCCTCCTCGAGCTGATCGGTGCGCGCGGTCCCTGGCAGCGGCAGGGTCAGGTTGCGGATCCGCAAGCTGGTGATCGGCCGCGAGCCGGCGTCGGGAGGATGCGACTCGGCGCTCGCGATGCCGAGCTTCGCCAGCCCGGAGTTGGCGTGGATCCGCAGCACCCGGGCGACGTCGCGGGCCGCTTCGTTGCCGCGGGCGAGCTCTTCGATCACCTCGCCGCAGCTGCGGCCGCCGGCGTCGATCACCCGCTGCACGCCGAGCCGCACCTCGGTCTGCCACTCCGGCGCCACCGGGTCGGGCAGGATCGCCAGCAGGAAGTTGCAGGTCAGGTCCTCGCGCGTCTCGTCGGCGGCGATCCGCAGCGGGTCGAGCATGCCGCGGTAGTCCTCGTGCGCCGAGAGCTCGATCTTCTCCATCTGCTCGGCCAGGCCCGGCAGCTCCTCTAGCCGGTGGTCCCCCTTGGGGTCGATGTCGCAGATCGTCGACCCGGCGAGGAAGGCCTGGTACATGATCAGCTCCATGCAGAGGGTCTTGCCCGAGCCCAGGGTCCCGGACAGCAGGGTCGCCGGCGCCCGGCTGGTGCGCGAGGCCTCGGTCGGGTCGAAAAGCACCGGCTGGCGGGCACCGGTAAGGGTGTGGCCGATGTAGGGGCCGCTGCTGGCGCCGACCGCGTGGGTCGCGACCGGCACCATCGCGCCGAGCTGCTCAACGGTCAGGTAGTCGGCGTAATCAGAGATCTGCGCCGGCTTGCCGGGCAGGTGGCTGACGAAGAGGCGCAGCTGATCGCCCAGCGGCTGGTGCAGGTCGATCGAGCCAAGCTCGCGGCGCAGGCGCTCGATTCGATGCTCGAGTTCCTCCTCGCTCGTGGCCGAGACACAGTAGGAGATCGTTGCCTTCAGCAGCGGCGGGTGGTCGCCGCCGGTCAGGTACTGCTCCAGCTCGCGGGCGATCTGCGGGCGCTCGAAGGTGTTGGCGGTCGGCCCGTGATCGCCGCTCGACTCCTCGCGATAGATGTGATCGGCATCGACGATGCGGCGGCGGACGAGCCGGACCGAGTGATCGTTGGGCACGTGGCTAGCGCTGAAAGCGACGTCGACCGGAAAGTCGAGTGCCTCCAACGGCGCGAACATCAGCTCCGCCCGGCGGCCGGGAAAGTTGACGACTTCCGGCAGCGCGCCGAGGCAGAGAAACGCCTGGTAGCTGTCGCCATGCTCGGACTCGATCCGCAGGTTGCGCCGCTCGACGTTGATCGGCGCGTCGAGCAGGCGCAGCACGTCGACTTCGAGCGGCTGGTAGCGGGCGTCGCCGCTCGGATCGCCGTCATCGACGATCAGCGCCTGCGGCGTAAAGCGCTCGTCGACGGTCGGATCGCCGACCGCGCGGCTGAAGGAGCGCCGGATCAGCCACTGCAGCTCGTGGCTGGCGGCCGCTTGACAGTCGAGGTAGTCGAGGATCCGCTGTTCCACTTTCGCCGCCTCGGCGAGCAGTGACTCGAGCCGGCGGCGGCTGATCCCGCGCGGGTCGCGGAGACCGAGGAGGCGATGGGCGGACGCCAGCCCCGGGGAGCGCAGCAGCTCGTCAGCGCGAGGGGCCTCGCCGATCCGGACCGAGACGTAGACCTCAGGGGTCTGTGAGCCACGGGCGCCGAGCTGCTCGCGCTGGCGGTCGAGGTATTCGCCGAGCCGGACGCGGTCGACGTTACGCTCGTCGGCCGTCGCCTCGACACCGGTCGCATAGTCGAACAGCGACCAGGGCCGGGCGACGCGCAGCAGGGTGAAGTCGGCCTCAAGCGTGTAGGCGAAGGCGGCGAGCAGCGAGAAGAGCTCGCGTTTGCCGGCCATCGTCAGACCCGCGTAGGAGTAGGTCGAGAGCCGGTAGACCGCCCAGCAGTCGTCCCAGTTGGAGCCGAAGACGAGGTTGCGGTAGATGAAGCGGATCGGCTGTTTCATCGGACCACCACCCGCTGGCCGGGGCGCAAACGCACCTGGGTTCCCCGCCACTGCGGCTTCGCCGAGGTCTGACTGACGGTCAGAGTGCGACCGCGCTCCTGCCGCTCGACCGGGTAGCGGAAGACCACCTTGGCCGGGCCCTCGATCACCGCCGGGCGGAGGCGGCTGGAGCGCTCATCGGGGGCAACGGTGACGTCGCCGAGCGTGACCGGGCCGGACTCCGTTGCCTCTCGGCAGGCGCAGACCCGCTGCCGGCCGAGTCGCCAGCGCAGCCAGGCGATCGCGGTCGCCGGACATGAGCGGCCGTCGATCTTCCAGCGGTACGCCGCCCAGGCGGCGCCGATCGGCAGCATCAGGTAGTGGATCCAGGGACCGAACACGTCGAGCAGCTGGCCAACCAGCGGCAGTGCGCCGAGGATCAGGACCGCGACGAAAGCCACCGCCGCGTAACCGACCGCCCGCAGCGGCACCCCGTAAGGAACCGGGACCCGCCAGCGGTCGATCTGGTGGACGCGGCGCTCGAGCCGGAAGCAGACGTGGTAGCCGCGGATCGCGATCGAGCCGTCGTCGGGTGAGGTGACCGCGCCCATCAGATAATCCTGACCACGCCCAGCTGGAGCGCGTTATTGAGGAACCAATCGAAGAACGGCGCGTACGGGCTCGGTTCCATGAAGAAACCCATCACGACCATCGTCAGCAGGACGAGCATCAGCGCCAGCAGGTAGTCGCGTTTGACGATCGCGCCGATGCCGATGATTCCGGCGATCGTCAGCACGATCGGCGTGAAGATGCCGCGGAGCAGATCGCCGATGTTTTTTCCGGTTGCTTTCGGGTCCGCTTCCGGGGCGGCAAGCGCCGGATCGGCAAGCACTGCAACTAGGAGGACAATGACCGCAGCAGCGGCCAGGAAAATGGTCCATTTTCGGGCCATCTAGACATCCCCTTTCAGGGTAGGATCGGCCTCGATCCCCCGCACGTACCAGCGGCCGCCAAAGCGGACGTCAAGCTCGTAGCGGAGGGTCCAGGTGTTGTTTTTTTCGTCTGAAGCGGTGACGAGCACGGCGACCCGGCGGTTGGTTTCCACCCAGGTCGGCGGTTCGACGCTGCTGACGTTCAAGCGGACGTCCGGGATCGAGACGACGGCATCCGGAGTCAGGTCCGCCAGAAGGTTTTCGCGAGCGCCGGCGAGGTAGTTGGTGAGGGCTCGCGTGACGACCGTTTCGAGCTGTTCGTCGCCCACCGCTTCGCCCACCGGCGCGGTCGCTTCGCCGGCCACCGGCGGGGCGCCAACGAGCGCCGGGTAACCGGCGATGTAGAGGAAGCCGCTGTCGTCGCGGGCGACGGGGACGGTCAAGTGGAGGGCCTTGCCCTCGTCCGTACGGGCAGCGACGGCGACGTTGAGCACCGAGCCCGAGCGGCTGGTGCCCATCGCCGCGATCCAGGTGATTTGCTGACTGCTCCCGGTGGCGGGGCTGAGCCCGAAGGTGCTGTCGATGGTGGTTGACAGGTAGGTCGTCAGTTCCCGTTCGCGCTGGTCGAGGTGATCGGCGTCCCAGCTCAGGTAGACGGCGGCGAATCCCTCGGCGAACGCCTCTGCGGCGGGGTCAAGCGAGCCGGCGGCGCTCGGTGCTGCGACGGCCGGGGATTCGCCCGGGCCGGCGATGATCGCGCGCAGCCCGGCGATGCAGATGATCCCCAGCACCACGTAGATCACGATCCGCGGCAGCAGGGCGCGGGCACGGCTCGAACGCAGTGATTGGGAGATGCTCTGGACTTCCTTTTTCATGGCTCGATTCCAAACTCGTCGGAGGGCGGGGAAGGGGCGGGGGCAGGTTCCGGCGCCGGTTCTTCATAAGTGGGTTCTTCGTAGACCGGTTCTTCGTAGGTCGGTTCTTCATAAGTGGGTTCTTCGTAGGTCGGTTCTTCGGGCGCCGGGGCTGGGGCCGGGGCTTCTTCCTTGCGGTGCTGGGAGCGCTGCTCCCGCTTCGCCTCTGCCCGCGCGCGCTTCGCCTCGGCGCGCTGTTGGCGCAGCTCGGCCCGCTGCTCGCGCTCCCGCGCAAGCCGTTGTTGGCGCTCGCGTTCGGCGGCGCGTCGCTCCTGGCGGAGCTCGCTCGCGGGCGAGGGGGCGGCGGCGACCGCCACCGGATGCTGGGCCTCGGACCGGGAAGGGCTGTCGGCCCGGGCCAACTGGCCCGGCTGCGCCGGTTCGGAGGAGCGGTTGGCGAGCATCGCCACCGCCCCGACCAGAAAGCCGACCGCGATCACGGCGGCGAGCCGATGCTGGCTGATCAGTTCACGCGCGCGCGTGACTGCTCCAGGGGCGCGCCGACCGACCGAGACGGCTTCCTCCGCCTCGTCGTGGTCAGGCGCGCCCCAGAAGTCTTCGCGGTCCTCCGTCTCGGCCTCGGCCGTCGGCGGGGCCCACGGGGAGTCGTCAGTGCGCGCCGGGTCCCAAGCGGGCTCCTCCCCATTGCGGTTGCCCCAGGGGTCCGACACCTCGTCTGACCCCTCATCCCAGGGGTCTGACTCCTCGGCCCAGGGGTCTGACTCCCTGTCTGGCTCCTCGTCTGACTCCTCGGCCCAAGGGTCTGACTCCCTGTCTGGCTCCTCGTCCGGCTCCTCGGCCCAGGGGTCCGGCTCCTCGGCCCAGGGGTCCGGCTTCTCGGCCTGGGGGTCCGGCGTAGTCGGCTCGGAGTCGTCGAGCCCCCAGGGCGAGTCCGGGGCTGGCGCGGGATCGACCCAAGGGTCGTCCTGGGGAGCGACCTCGTCGTTCTTGATCTGCGGCTCGTCGGCGATCTCCTCGTCGCCGATCTCGAAGCCTTGGTTGCGGAAGTGCCTCATCGCAACATCGATTGAGGCTCGGGGACTTTCCGCCCCCCCTAATTTCGAGATCGACTTCGACCCGCCCTCAGGGCGTGTCGGGGATCAGCCGTGGACGTTGATCGTGACCGGCTTCGAGGCACCGGTCGCGAAGGCGCTGCCGGGCTGCTTCTCGATCCGAGCCCGGAGCTGGTAAGTCTGGGGGCTGAAGGTGCGGGTGAAGCGGTAGCGATAGCTGAAGCGACCGCTGCGCTTGGTCCGCGTCGTCGCGAAGGTCTGCCAGGTCTTACCCCGCAACGACTGCATCTCGACCAGCAGGCCACCGCGCGGAGCGATCTGCAGGCGACCGCTGAGTTTCACCGCCTGGCCGTTGCGGAGGGTGGTGTGGGAGGCGCCAAGGGAGAGGGGAGCGCGCACCCGCACCAGCAGGCTGCCGAGCGCCGCCCCCGAGTCGTCGCGGTGGACGAACCAGACCCGGCGCGTGATCCCGCGGCCGAGCTGGAACTGGAAGCGTCCGTCGGCGTCAGCGGTGACCGAGCCGACCACCTCCAACTTCCCCTTGCCTCCGCCCTGGACGCCGACGCAGAGCTCAGCGCCATCGAGCGGGGTGCCGTCCTCAGAGACGATCCTCCCTTTGGCCATCGGCCGGTTCTCGAAGGGAATCGTCGAGACCCGGCGGTGGTTGGCGAAGGAGACGCTGATCTTGGCCGCCTCCGAAGCGGGGGTCCGCGCGCAGGGGCCGGGCGGCAGAGGTGGCGGCGGCGGGGTCGGCGGTTCGGGTTGTGGCTGGGGCTTCGCGGGAGGCGGGCAGGATCGCAGCCCGAAGTCGGGCTCGCCGTTGGCCCCGCCCTTGAAGAAGACCTCCGGGACCCAGCCCCAGAACCCCGAAGCGGTGCGGGTGTAAGCCCACCAGTTGTTGTTCCAACCTCCGGGGTGAAAGTAGGTCGCACTTGGGAACTGCTGCTGGCAGACGAAGTATTTGTTGTCGGTCCCGTAAAGGGCGCCCGCGTGGCCCGGCGTCGGCGCGCTGGGCGGATTGGATACCGGCGCCCGGTAGAGAGGGATTCCCTCGCCCGTGACAAGCGGCGGGATCAACGGGCAGACCTGGACCGGTTCCGGGTACCCGCTGACCGACACCTGGCTGCCGCACGGGAATTCGTCGGCTGCCGCCGCCGGCGACGCGGTCGCGAGCAGAGCGATCAAGGCCGGCAGCGCGGCCAGCAGCAGGCGCTTGCCGGTTCGGAAGTCAGGGGTGCGCACGTGAGCAGGGTGGCGCTCACCGCGCCCGCGGGCAATTCCAATCGAGAAGGTTCCGATCACCAGCTCAGATCAGTTCGTCGGAATTCGTCGCCTGGCGGGGCGGCGAGCGGTCACGGTCCGAACTCGCTGCTGGGCGGCGGCGAGCTCGGCGCCGCCGGAGCCGGTTCGGGGGCGGGGGCCGGTTCGGGGGCGGGGGCCGGTTCGCCCTCGAAGCCGAACTCTTCTTCCGGCACCGGTTCGGATTCGGGCAACGGTTCGGGCCTTTCTTCGCCGGACTCGGGCCCAAACTCGTTGCCGCCGCCCTTCTTGGACCGCGAGGAGCGAGCGGCCTTTTCGCGCTGGCGCTGCTGCTGCTTCGCTTCCTGCTTCGAACTGCTGGCCGTCGAGCTCACCGGTTCGACCGGCGGCGTTTCGGCCGGCGGCGCCGCTTCCGGCGGCGGGGCGGGTTCCGGCGGCGGGGCCTCGCGCGCGGGCTCTCGCTTTTTCTCCTCCTGCTTCTGGCCGAGGATCGAGTCGGCAGCGCCGGCCAGTTGCTCGGGCACGCCGTTGACGGCGCAGTAGGTGGCGCCGCCGCCAAGTGAGATGCAGCCGACGACGAGCGCCGCGGCGGCGCCCGGGCGAGTGCCGCCAAGCACTCCCACCGGGGTCTGGTCGACCCGGGTGACGAGCGCGGAGGCGTGCTGTTTGGCGCTCGCGCCGGCCTCGGCGACCCCGTTTCGCAGGCTCTCGACCGCTTCCGCCACACGCCCCAGCGGGCCGCGCTGGAAGAGCAGGTCGGGCATCGGCACGAGGGCGCCAACCTTGCGCGCCGCGTCGCGCATCTGCGCTGCCCAGGCCGAGCAGCTGGGGCAGGTGGCGAGGTGTTCGCGCGCCGCCCTCGCCCGGCCCGGCCCGGAGATCCCAGACAGCAGGGCGATGATGCCGCTGCGCCGGGAGTCGCAGTAGGAGCCGTCGCGGACCAGCGCATAGCCCTCTTGGATCTGGCGCATCGCCCGCTCGAGCTCGCGCCGGTAGACCCGCTCGGTGATGCCGAGGAATCCCTGGATCTCGTCTGGCGAGCGCTCGAAGAAGAAGCGCAGTTTGATGATCGCCCGCTTGCGCTCCGAGAGGTCGCCAACGATCTCCCGCAGCCGCGCCCCCTCCAGCCCGGCCGCAGCGACATCCTCGGGCGCCCGTCCCTCGTCGGCGACGTTCAGTTCGGCGTCTTCGAGCGGCACCGAACGCGCCCGTCCCGCCCGCTTGCCCTCGTCGAGTGCCTTGTTTATCGCCGTCTGGGTCAGGAAGGCGCGGACCTGGGCCGCGGCCATCTCGCCGACCTCGAGCCTGCCGTCCTGCTCCCTCTCGAGCAGCACCAGGTAGGCCTCTTGGAGGACTTCCTCGCGCTCCTCTGGCGTCAGCCAGCCGCAGCGCCGGGATAACACAGTGAGCACGTAACGACGGTGCTCCTCATAAGCCTTCTCCAGCCGATCGGGAGAAGTGACCGAGGAACTCACCGGCCGATTGTGGACTCGCCCTGAGCATCTTCCAATGCCGATCGATGATCTTCATCTCGCCAACAGCGATCAATCACCCCTCAGAAACATCCGAGTACCGCGTCTACTCAATTTTCGGAAAAGTTTGCGACACTGGCTACGTGAGCGAATGGGTTGGAGTCGAGCTTCGACATCTCGCTGCCTTTACTGCAGTCGCTGAAGAGCAGTCGTTTCGCGGTGCCGCCGACCGCCTCGGCTACGTCCAATCGGCCGTCAGCCAGCGCATCTCCCAGCTCGAGCTAGCAGTCGGAGTCCGGCTCGTCGAGCGCTCCCGCGGCCACAAGGAGGTCCACCTCACCGAGGCCGGCCAGGCGTTGCTGCGCCACGCCGAGCGGATCGAGACCCACCTCGAAGCGGCCCGCCTCGAGCTTCTCGGGCTGAACGAAAACACCCGCCCCGCCGACCTGCGAATCGGCGCCCGCGGTGGACTCGCCTCCCGGCTCGTTCCCGCCGGCCTCGCCCACCTCTTCCAACAAGAGCCCGAAATAGGAGTTGAGCTCCGCGAGGCCCAGCTTGACGGCGACCTCTTCGACGCCGTCGACCGGGGTGAGCTCGACGCCGCTCTCGCCGAACTACCGCTGGACCCGGGTCCCTACCACTCCCGCAAGCTCTTCACCGACCCGCTCGTCGCCCTCGTGCCGCGCCGCTCGCCACTGCGGTTGTTCACCAAGCCCCCGACCCTGGCCGAGCTGATCGCCCACCCGTTCATCGTCGACTCCTCCTGGCGGATGTTCGACCTCGTGGAAGCCGAGTGCGCCACCTCCGGCCTGCGCATCGAGCGCCGCTACACCGTCACCAGCGCTCTTGCCGCCCAGAGCCTCGTCGCGGCCGATCTCGGCATCGCCATCGCCCCCCGCCTCGACGTCGACTTCACCCACCCCAACACCGCCGGGATCGACATCTCCTCGCTCCTCCCCTCCCGCACGGTGGTCTGCTTCTGGTCGGCCGACCGCGCTCCCAGCCCCGAGCTCGACCGGTTCCTGGAGGCAATGGCCGTCGTCGCCACGCCGTACGGGCGGCCAACCGAGCAGCCGCAGCTCCCCACCACTTACCCCAAACGCCCGCCGGTCCCGATTCTCAGCCCGGTCCGCTTGGCGTCCTGAGCGCCGACTGAGCCGGCTCGCGAAAGGCCCCGGGCGCACGCCCGGGGCCTCGATCGCGATGGAGCTACGGCTGCAGGGAGACCGCAGCCAGCGTCGGGTTGGTGATGTTCCCCAGTTCCCAGCTGGTGGTCGTGTGGCAGCTGAGCGTCGCGTTGCCAGGTGAATCGAGCGTGGCGATCACGAAGGTGTCGAACTCCTCGCGATCTCCAGCTTTGCCGTTCGCGCCCAGCGCCCCGAAGCCGACCGTCTGCGAGACCGAGCCAGCGGCAACGGTGCAGGTCTGCCCGGCGCCAACTTCAACGCCGTTGTTGTTGAGACCGCCGCGGGCGATGACGAGGTAGGTGCCCGCGGGCAGCGCCAGCGTCCTGACCTCGGTCGTGGCGTTGGTCGGCAGGCCCACGCCGCCCGAGCCTCCAGTGCCGCCGAAGCCTTTCGATTCGTAGGCCTGCGGCTGCTTGCCGGCGAGGTTGGCCGCGTCCGGGACGATGCTGAGCGTCGACTCGTCTACCTTGGCGCCCGTCACCGCCTGGTCGAGCAGCTTGGTCGTGCCGACGGCGCCGTTGGCGAGTTTGTCGCCGCTGACAGCGCCCGCGGCGATCTTGCCGCTGCTGACAGCACCAGCGACGATCTTGCCGGAGGCGACGGCGTTGCGGTGCAGTTTTTTCTTCGTCACTGCGCCGTTCTGCAGGTCGCTGGTTCCGATCGTCCCCGCCGCGTAGGAAACGCCGCCGAGCGCCACGAACAGGGCGATCATGGCGATCGGCGAGGCGGGGCTGATCCTGGTGATGCGCTTGCGGAGCATCGGTGAGTGAAACATCGGTGACCTCCTGGGTCGAATGTTGGGATTGCGGCGTTCCAACCACCGAGGGCGCGCCGAATTACGCGGCGCCCGTAATTCCCTCCCACCGCCGCCGTTTGGCTCCTAGATGACCTGGCCATACGCGATCGGAGAAGTCCTCGAGGGCGGCGCGCCGGTTGGCGAATCGACTCGCCGACCTTCGCCTCCAGGGGGTACCGTGGAATCGATGGCCGCAACGGCCGCCACCAGCGAGATCGCAATTGCCGCCGAGGAGACGCAGCTGGCTCGCGCCGCGGCGACCGGGGACGGCGCCGCCTTCGCGGAGCTCTACCAGCGCTACGCCCGGCGCGCCTACAACCTCGCCTACCGCATCTCCGGCTCCGACGAAGACGCCGCCGACGCGGTCCAGGAGGCGTTCGTCAACGTCTTGCGGCGGCTGCCGGAGCTCGGTGATCGTGAGCTTGCCTTCGGCTCCTACCTCTTCACGGCGACGCGCAACGCCACCTACGACCTGCTTCGCAAGCAGCAGCGAACCAGGCCCAGCGACTCGATTCCTGAGTCCGCAGTGCCGGTCGGAGCCGGTTCCGGGGGCCTTGGCCTTGACCCCGGCGACCCCGAGGACGATCCTGATCGCCGCCTGATGCTGGCCAGCCAACAGGAGGAGATCCGGGAGGCCAACAACCGACTCCCGGAGCGCCAGCGCGAGGCCCTCGCCCTGCGCGAGCTTGAGGATCTCTCCTACGACGAGATTGCCGAGCTGATGGAGATGAACCGCAACTCGGTAGCCCAGCTGATCTCCCGCGCCCGGATCAACCTCCGGGTCGAGCTGCGCGGCGGCGCCCTGGCCTCGGTCGTGGCGGCCTCGCCCGAGTGCGAACGCGCCCTGCCCCTGATCGCGATGCGCGACGACGGCCAGCTCGACGGCGCGTCCGAGGACGCCGCCTGGCTCGCGTCCCACTTGCAGGGCTGCGAGCGCTGCCGAGTCGCAACCGAGGCGATGCAGGAGGCGGGCGTCTCCTACCGAGCCTGGGTGCCGGTCGCGATCGCCCCGTGGCTCTTCAAGGCAACGATGGCGAAGGCGGCAGCGGCGACCGGAGCCGATTGGAGCGAGGAGACCGCAGCGCATCTCGCCGCACCCCGGGCCGGCTCGCCCCCCGGCACGCCGCCCGCCTACCGCGCCAACCGCGTGAGCAGCGGCCGTCCGCGGCGCCGGGTGGTGCTCGCCGCGGCAGTCGTGACCTTGCTTCTCGGTCTGGGCGCCGCTGCCGTCTTTGCGGACGGCGACGACGGCTCAGCGCCGCCGCCGGAGCAGTGGCAGAGAAGCCTCGAAGCGCCCGCCGCCCAGAACGAGGCGCCCGAGCGAAAGGTGACGCGGCAGGAGGCGGACCGGCCGAAGAAGGCCGGCCGAGACAAGGAGCCGGCGGACGCCACCCGCCCGGGGGTCGCCGTCGAGGCGACCATCGACTCGCCAGCCGCGGAACCACTCCCGAGCGATGACGATCCGTCCCCAACCGAGCCCGGAGACCACTCGGGTACCGCCGAGCTCCGCGGGACGAGACCGGCAGCCGGGCAACCAGCCAAGGCACCGCCACCGCCACCGAAGCCCGAACCCACGCCAACTCCCTCTCCGCAAGCGCCAACCGAACCCGAAGAACCGGCCGCTCCGCCCGTGAGCGAAGAACCGCCGGAAGAACCGCCAACCGAACCGCCCCCGACGGAAGAACCAGCGGAAGAACAACCCGAACGACCGCCGCCCGGGCAGCCAGGAAAGCCGCCTAGTCGCTAGCTGACATCGTCGAACCAGGTGCGGGCAGGGCTGGGGGCACCCGGGAGACCGCGGACGATTGGTCTCCCGGACGCGCCCGGCGCTGACTTGCTCCGCACTACCCCTTGTCGTATTTGAACGAGATGCCGAGACGGACCCGGAACTCGGAGACCTTCCCTTCGGCAATCGTCACGTCCTGGCGGATCACCTCGGCGATCCGTAGCTCGCGGACCGACTCGCCGGCCGTCTCGACCGCATTGCGCGCCGCCTGCTCCCACGAATCTGAGCTGACGCCGATCACCTCGGTGACGCGATACACGCTGTCAGCCATTCTTTTGTCTCCTTCGGTTGGCTTGGGTCTCGCCCGACACTCTCACCGGGCGCTGGCCCCTGCAACCGCCCTGTACCCGTTGGACCGTGCAGGATGGCTTAACAAACGACCCTTGCGTTCTTCCTGCCGCACAGACGGCCCACGACGATCTTGCCGCGCTTGACCGTCCCGTCGCCGATGAGGAGCAGATCACCGCATTCCTGACCGAGCTTCAGAGCACGATCGACGCCACGGAGGCGAATCCGGCCCAGCTTGTCACCGGACCCGATCCGTTCACCAACGCAGACAAGCTGCTCCTCCAATACGGGCTTCACGATTGCGTCGTGTCGTAGCTCCAGGATGAGGTAACGGGCCCTGGGACATAGGATCGCCGTCATGTCTGGGTACTCGTCCGTGATCCGCAGCCGTGATCGTGCGGATTCCCTGCGTCGAGTCTTCTTCGCCGCGGTCCTCCTGGCGGTCGTCGTCACCCTGCTCGGCGCGATCCAGGCTGCCTCGGCGCGAGCGGCTGCCCCGGCCTACTTCCCGGCGATCCCGCCGCCGACCCAGATCACCCGCGAACTGACCCTGCCTCAGGCGGCGCAGGCGGGGATCATCAAGCTGCAGGCCAAGGGCGGCAGCGAGGGCGACGCGGTCTCGCTCGAGCTGGAAGGGAAGAGGGTGAAGGCGCCGATCGTCGTCACGGTGCGCGCCGAGCTGACGGTCGAGCCGCGGCTTACGGCGGACAAACGGGAACTGATCGAAGAAACCGTCCCCCAGTTCGGAAGAGAAACCCAGGATGAGCTGAACCGCGTCCCGTACAAAACGAAAAGCGGCGACTCGGTCCGCTTCGTTGTCGACTTCCAGTACCGCGAACCCGAGGCGGCGTCACGCTCCAACTACCACCAGGTCAAACTGGTCAACCCCAAAATCGCCTTTCCCAAAGACCCGGACTTTCGCTCCGAGGTCGACGGTCTGGTTCCCCCCAACACCCCGACCCCGACCAGCGGGACCTGGACCTACGGAGACCTCACTGCCAACGTGATGGCGCACGAGACCCTCCACCTGATCGGCCTCGACGACCGCTACACGGACGTCTATCGCTACAAAGGCCAGGAGATTCCGCTGCCGGAGAAAGGAATGACCCCTGCCGCGCTGGCGAAATACCTGAAAGCCCACAAACCGCCGATTCCGCCGCCGCCCGCCGGCAAAGTCGACTCGAAAGACACCCCGGGCACCGACCGCTGCGACATCATGGGCTCGGGCGACGATCGCCCCTGCCGCCGGATCGCCCCGCGCGATCTCGAATTCTTCGAACAGAACGCCGGCATCCTGGTCACCGCCCAGCCGGGCGAAACCCTCCTCGACAAGAGCCCGGACCACCAGAACTTCGGGATCGGGTTCCAGACGACCGTCTTCGCCTCTCCGGGATCGACCACCGTCGCCAACGGAATCGCCGTCTACTGCCTCGACCACGATCGCTTCACGCCCCTCGACCAGGGCTTCGACGTCGGCCCGGCGACCGCGGAGCTGCCCGGCCACGAGGGGGTCAACAAGCTGCTGCAGCTGAGCGCTGCCAAGCAACCGGGCCTGAACGAGACGATCGACGGCATGCAGGCGGCGATCTGGAACCTCACCGACGCCTCGCCGCTCGACACCTCCGGCACTGCGGAGCAATCGCGGGCGCTGCTGTCCGAGGCCGGGGTGGCCGAGAGCTTGGTCCCCGGCGGCCTGCCGCCGATCGACAATCCCAACGCCGGGGCGTCGAGCACGGGCGCCGTTGACCTCTCCGGCTCGGTGCTGCCGCCGCTCCCAGCCGAAGCCGCCGAAATTCCGGCACCCTTCCGCCTCTACACCGCGGCCCTCTACCCGAAGCGCCTGCACGGCGGCGGCCCGCTCCACACCGACCTCGTGCTCGGCGCGAGCGGCGAACTCAGCGGCGCGACGATCGTCCTGCAGGCGAAGAAGGGCAAGCGCTGGCGCAAGCTGAAGACCCTGCCGAGCCGCAAGATCGAATCCGGCACCGCGCCGCTGCAGCTGACCCTCGGCAACCTGCCCCCCGGCAAATACCGGCTCCAAGTCACCGTCGCGGGCCTGTACGGCAACCCGCAGACGCTCCCCGCCGCGTTCAGCGTCGGACGCTAGCCGCGTACGGCATCGGGCGGCGCGCCGTAGCCCGTCTTGTGGTCCATGTTCATCCCCTAGGGCCGCCCGATCGCGCAGACTGCGGGGACCGGGCGCAGGTTCTCGACCAGCACCCTGTCGACGGTGAATCCCCCCTCGCGGAGCCGGTCGGCCAGCGTGTTCCCGAGGTCCCGCGCTCGCTCGGGCGCGGAGTGGCGCGCGTCCCAGAAGAGATAGAAGACACCGTCCCGGGCGAGGTGCTCGCGGACGGCACCGAGCGCCGCCTCGGGCTGCAGCCAGAAGGGGGCGACGTTGAAGGCGAAGACCTTGTCGAAGCGCCGGTCGCCGAGGTCCGCGTCCTCCAGCGCGGTGGCCTCGAGCACAGCGCTGCCCGCCTCGACCTGCTCGCGGTTCCTCCGCGTTGCCATCTCGATCATCTTCGGCGAGCGGTCGATCGCGGTGATCGTTCCCGTCGTCAGCCTCTCGCAGACCAAGGAGACCGCGACGCCGTGCCCGCAGCCGACCTCGAGCAGGCGCTCACCCGGGTCCACCTCCAAAGTGTCGACCGCCCAGAAGAACCGCTCCGATGCCTTGCCCGCCACGCCCCAGCAATATCACGCGCTTATTGCCGGGGGCAGATCCTCCGCCTGGAGCAATGGAGTGTTCGACGACCCCGACGGTCGTAAATGAATTGACACCCGAAACACGAACTTACTCGGGGCAAACAGCGACAGAACGGAGGAGAAAATGTCGGCGCAGGTCGATCCGTCACACATCATGCAGGTCGGGATGGGGTTCTGGGGGTCGAAGACGCTCCTGTCGGCTGTCGAGCTGGATCTGTTCACCAGGCTGGGCAGTAGCGGGATGACCGCTGAGCAGATCGCCAAGGACCTCGGCCTCGACGAGCGGGCCGTGCCCGATTTCCCGGATGCGCTCGTCGCCCTCGAGCTGCTCGATCGTGAGGATCACGCAAGCGACGCCGTCTACCGAAACACGGCGGCGGGAGCGCTCTTTCTCGACAAGGCGAGCCCTGCCTACATCGGCGGAATGCTCGAGATGGCCAACGCACGTCTCTATCCGTTCTGGGGCGACTTGACCGAGGCGTTGCAGACCGGGAAACCCCAGAACGAGATCAAGCACAACGGCAAGCCGGTGTTCGATGAGCTCTACGCCGATGAGGCCAGGCTCGAACAGTTCATGAACGCGATGGCCGGGATCTCGGCCGGCCCGTTCATGGCGCTCGCCGAGAAATTCGACTTCTCGAAGTACGAGACTCTTTGCGATGTGGGGGGCGCGACCGGCAAGCTCTCGATCAGCGTCGCCAACCGCCATCCGCACATCCGCTGCACCACCTTCGACATGCCGGTCGTCGAGCCGATCGCGAAGCGGACGATCGACGCTGCCGGTCTAAGCGATCGGATCGCCGCGGTCGGCGGCGACTTCTTCACCGACCCGCTGCCCAAGGCGGACGTGATCACGATGGGAATGATCCTCCACGACTGGAACCTGGAGAAAAAGAAACATCTGGTCAAGGCCGCCTACGATGCCCTGCCCGAGGGCGGCGCTTTCATCGTCATCGAGAATCTGATCGATGACGGCCGTCGCGAGAATGCCTTCGGGCTGCTGATGTCGCTGAACATGCTGATCGAGTTCGGCGACGCATTTGACTACACCGGCGCCGACTTCGACGGTTTCTGCAAGGAGGCCGGGTTCAAGAACACGGAGGTCTTGCCGCTCGCCGGCCCGACGAGCGCCGGCATCGCCTACAAGTGAGGGCCTGCCTCCGATAAGGACCAGCGCGACGGTTGCCTTCCAAGCGGAACCCCGCGAACGCGCCAGACAGGATTCGAACCTGTGACCTTCGGTTTCGTAGACCGACGCTCTATCCGGCTGAGCTACTGGCGCTAGTGGGGGCGGGTTTACCCCGAACAGGCGATTCTAGTTGTTGATCGTGTCGGCGGCGCCTTGCGCGCCGCCGGCGCCGGCCGCGGGCTCGGTCTTGCGCACGTGCCAGCGGACCGTTGCGGTGGCGACCGTTTGGCCGTCGCCGTCGCTTAGCTCGATCTCGCAGGGGAACTGGACGACGCCCTCGCTGTCGAGGGTCGCCAGTGCCTCAGCGGCCGGGACGCCGAGGCGGGCCCGTGCTCTTATCTCGCCTTGGGCGATCTTCTCGTAGGAGATCTCGGCGCTGCGGGCCAGGGGTCGCACTTCGCCCATTCGCTCGGCGAAGGCGCCGACGAAGGCGGCCCCCGAGGCGGTCTCGGCGGCGGTGAAGAGCGCCCCCGCGTGCTGGGAGCCGACGTGATTCTTCAGCTCCGCTTTGTCGGGGAGGACGACGGTGGCCTCGCCGGCGGTGAGGCTCTCGATCTGCAGATCGAGGTAGCCGACGAACGGCACCACCTGGGTCATGCCTTTGGCGATTAGGTCGAAATCGGTCATCCGGGCACCCTAGCCGCTCAGCGGCCCTCGAAGCTGGCGTGGCCGGGGCCGCCGTGCTCGAGGAAGGTCTTTACCGCGTTCTGCAGGTCCTCGGTTGCAAAGAGGTCCGCCGCCTCGGTCCGAATCACCTCGTCGGCCGCCGGGATCCCACCTTCGCGGAAGCGCTTCAGCACCCTCTTGGTCATCGCGTGGGCCTTGGTCGGCCCCGCCGCCAGCTCCTCGGCCAGCGCCCGCGAGCGCTGCTCGAACTCCTCCACAGGGTAGATCTCGTTGACCACGCCCCAGCGCTCGAGCTCCTCGGCCGGGAAGATCCCGCCGCTCATTACGAACTGTCGCGCCCGTCCCGAGCCGGCGCGCTCGGCCAGCCGCTGGGTCCCTCCCATCGAGGGCGTCAGGCCGACCACTTTCTCGACCAGGCCGAAGCTCGCTTTCGGGCTGGCGACGATCAGGTCGCAGGCGAGGGCCAGCTCGAAGGCGGCGGTCAGGGTCAGCGCGTGGGCGGCGAAGACGACCGGCGCCGGCAGCTCTTCGACGATCGCGATCAGCTCCAGCAGTTCGACCCAGAGCGCCCGGCCGGTCTCCGGGGTCAGCCCCGAGAAGACCTCGACGTCGACGCCACCGGAGACGGCTCGGCCCTCGGCCCGCACCAGCAGTGCCCGGGGTGGCTCGGCCGCGACCTCGCGCAGCGCCGCGGCGAGGTCGTCGATCATCCGCCGGTCGAAGAGGTTGAGCGGCGGGCTGTCGAGCGTCATCACCGCCAGCCCGCTCGGCTCGCGCTCGAGTCGGACGGCGGCCGCGCTCATGGCACCCGGTGGACCTCGAAGAGGTTCGTCCCCAGTTCCTGTTCCGGCAGTCCCGCGACGATCCCGATCAGGTCTCCGGTCTCAGCCACCCCGTGCCGCGAGGCGAGCGCCGCGCAGCGGCGCAGCAGGCCGCGGATGTCGGTCTCGTGCTCGGAGAGCACCGCGGTCACCCCGGAGAGCAGGTTGAGGCGGCGTACGGTCTCGAGCCGCGGGCTGACCGCCAGCACCGGCACGTTCGGCCGGTGGGCGGAGATGATCCGCGCGGTGCGGCCGGAGGTGGTCGGCACGATCAGCGCCCGCAGCCCAAGCCGGTAGACCGCGCCAACCGCCGACTGGGCGACCGAGTCGGCGACGTCGGTGGTCTGCTGGTCGGTGCGGCTGAAGAGCCACTCGCCGTAAGGGAGGTCGGGCTCGGTCGAGCGGGCGATCCGGTCCATCACCCGCACCGCCTCGATCGGGTGCTGGCCGACCGCGGTCTCCTCGGAGAGCATCACCGCGTCGGTGCCGTCGTAGATCGCGTTGGCGACGTCGGTTACCTCGGCCCTGGTCGGGCGGCGGGCGGTGACCATCGAGGCCAGCATCTGGGTCGCGGTGATCACCGGCTTCGAGTGACGCCCGGCGGCGCGGATCAGCTTCTTTTGCAGGATCGGCACCTGCGCCAGCGGCACTTCGATTCCGAGGTCGCCGCGGGCAACCATGATCCCGCTGGTCGCCTCCTCGACGATCTCGTCGACGTTGACTGCCGCCTGGGCCCGCTCGATCTTGGCGATCAGCGGGATGTCGGAGCCGAGCGCCTCGAGGCGCTGGTGCACCGGGATCAGGTCCGAGGCGGCGGAGACGAAGGAGACCGCCAGCAGGTCAACGCCGTGCGTGACCGCGAACTCGGTCCAGGCGAGGTCGGTCTCGGTCGCCGCCGGCAGCTCGGTGCCGCCGGGGATGTTCATCCCCTTGTGGGAGGAGAGGGTGCCGCCGACCTCGACCTCACAGAGGACGCCTTCGTGGTCCGGCTCGGAGATGCGAAGGCGGATCGCGCCGTCGGCGAGGTAGACGAGCTCGTTCTCCTCCAACGCGGTGACGCCGGGCCAGGAGACCGGGATCGTCTCGTGGTCGCCGAGGACGTCGCGCGGGGTCAGGGTCACGTGCATCCCCGTCTCCAGCTCGGCGAAGTCGTCGCGGATCGAGCCGATCCGCAGCTTCGGGCCAGGGAGGTCGCCGAGCACCGCGACCTCGCGGCCGACCACCTCGGCGGCCTCGCGGATCGTCGCGATCGTCTCAGCCTGTTTGTCCGGGCCGGCGTGGGAGAAGTTGAGGCGGAAGACATCGGCGCCGGAAGCGATCATCTGCTCGAGGGTGCCGCGATCCCAACTCGCCGGGCCAACCGTGGCGACGATCTTGGTACGGCGCTCGAGGTGCGCGCTGGTTTTGTCGATTGGCGGCGGTAAGTCCACGGAGGGCAATCTAGTGGGAGAACGTCGTTTGCTGGGTGAATCCGGTGTGAGCGAGGTCACAAACGCCCGATTGGCGGGTGTGGGACCTTGTCATCGAACTGTGTAGAGGCGCCTGGGAGGATGCAGCTATGACGACGATCACCCCCGAGACCAAGACCCCGACCGCGAGCGCGGGGCCACTGCTCGGCAAGGCGCCGCCGTCGCCCGCCGGCCCCGTCGACGCCGCCGCGCTCGCCGGCCTCGCCGAGCCTCCCAACATCCCCGGCCACCCGCTGGTCCAGAGCCTGCGCTTCAGCCAGCGTCAGATCGAGTTCGTGTTCGGGGCGCGGCGCCGCTACGGCGAGGTCTTCCGGATGCGGGGGATCGTCGCCGGCGGCCCGATCATCACCAGCCACCCCGACCACATCCGCTCGCTCTTCACCGCCAAGCCCGAGCAGGCGCCGTCGCTGACCAAGGAGTCGCCGCTGCGGCCGATCGTCGGCCCCAACTCGGTCCTCACCGCGGTCGGCCCACGCCACATGCGCCAGCGCAAACTGTTGCTGCCGCCCTTCCACGGCGAGGCGATCGAGGCCTACGCGCGGGCGATCACCGAGGCGACCGAACGCGAGATCGACCGCTGGCCGCTCGGCGAGCCGTTCAAGCTGGCACCGCGGATGCAGGCGATCACCCTCGACGTGATCATGGCCGGGATCTTCGGGATCGAGGGCAAGCCGGCGCCCGGCACGCCGGAGGCGCGGCTGCGCGGCGCGGTCAAGCAGTTCGTCGCCGCCTCGATGCAGCCGGGCGCGAAGCTGAGCGAACTGATCCACCTCGGCCGCGAGGAGCCGATGGGGCTGCTGCGCCTGGTCCTTGGAAAACTCGACCGGCCGACGTACGAGGTAATCCGGGCCCGCCGCCAGGCCGAGCTCGGCGAGCGCCACGACATCCTCAGCCTGCTGCTGCAGGCGCGGACCGAGGAGGGCGAGGCGCTCGACGACAAAGAACTCCGCGACGAGCTCCTCACCCTCGTCCTCGCCGGCCACGAGACGACTGCCAACTCGCTCGCCTGGGCATGGGAGCGCCTGCTCCGCTTCCCGGACGCGCACCTGGCCCTGGTCGAGGCGGTCCGCTCCGGCGAGAGCGCCGAGGAGCAGGTCGAGGCGACGATCATCGAGACGATGCGCTCGCGCCCGGTGATCCCGCTGATCGGCCGTCGCGTCACCGTCCCCTGGCAGCTCGGCGAGTTCGGCGTCGCCGCCGACACCCCGATCGCGATCAGCATCCTCCTCCTCCACCACCGCGAGGACCTCTACCCGGACCCCTTCTCGTTCCGCCCCGAGCGCTGGCTCGACGGCCGCAAGCCGGGCACCTACGAGTGGATCCCATTCGGCGGCGGCATCCGCCGCTGCCTCGGCGCCGCCCTGGCGATGGCCGAGCAGCGCGTCGTCCTCACCGCGATGGCCCGCCGCCTCGACCTCGAAGCCCCCGACCCCACCCCCGAGCGCGCCGTCCACCGAAACGTGACGATGATCCCGGCCCACGGCGCGCGGGTCGTGCTGCGGGGCCGGCAGGACTAGCCTCGCGCTATTGGCGCCTTTTTCATCTGTGGGATGAAAAAGGCGCCAAGTCCATAAGGGGCTTCTCCGAATCCGCCTTTTCCGGCGTTCTGGCCAAGCGGGGCAAGGACGCAGGGAGCGAAGTGTGCTCTGCACATGAGCGACCGAGGACGCCGCCCCGCGCCGCGCCAGAACGCCGGAAAACGGAGAGGGAGGGATTCGAACCCTCGAGAGAGCTTGCGCCCCCTACTCGCTTAGCAGGCGAGTGCCTTCAGCCACTCGGCCACCTCTCCGGGCACTCGGTTGTCGATTGTAAGTATTGACCGGGAATCGCGCGGCTAGTCTCGGGGCCGTGCCAGGACAGCCGAGCCAGTCACTTGAGCGCTACGAGCGGATCTTCGTCGAGGTGGAGGCGCCGTTCGCCTTTGTCGACCTCGACGCGATGTGGGCCAACGCGGCGGCGATGCTGGAGCGGGCGGGGGGCAAGCCGATCCGGGTGGCGAGCAAGTCGATCCGCTGCCGGAGGCTGCTGGAGATGATCATGCGGCGGGACAGCGGGTTCGCCGGGCTGATGACTTTCACCCTGCCGGAGACGCTGTGGCTGGCCGAGCAGGGATTCGACGATCTGCTGCTCGCTTACCCGACGATGGACGGGTCGGCGCTGGAAGCGCTGGCGCTGCGCTCGGCCGCCGATCCGGAGCGGGCGCCAATCGTGCCGGTCGATTGCGTCGAGCACCTCGACGCGATCCAGTCAGTGCTCGGCGCCGACGCGCCACCGGTGCGGGTCTGCATCGATGTCGACGCCGGCTGGTGGTGGCTCGGCGGCCGGGTGCGGGTGGGGCCGAAGCGCTCGCCGCTGCGCACCCCCGAGCAGGTGGTTGAGCTGGCGCGGGAGATCGAGCGGCGGGGACAGATCGAACTGGACGCGCTGATGGCTTACGAGGGGCAGATCGCCGGGGTGCCGGACCAGCCGCCCGGCCGGCGGCTGCGGGGCGCGCTGATCCGCTTCATGCAACGGCGCTCGGCGAAGGAGCTGGCGGCGCGGCGGGCGGCGATCGTCTCCGCGCTGAGCGAGTTCGTCGAGCTCGACGTGGTCAACGGCGGCGGCACCGGCAGCCTCGAGCTGACCGGAGCCGAGCAGACGGTGACCGAGGTGACCGCCGGCTCGGGCTTCTTCGCCCCCGCCCTCTTCGATCACTACAGCCGCTTCACGCTCACCGCCGCCGCCGGCTTCGCGCTGCCGATCGTCCGCAAGCCCTCACCGGAGGTGGCGACGGCGCTCGGCGGCGGCTACCTCGCCTCCGGCCCGGGCGACGCCTCGCGGCTACCGGCGCCCTGGCTGCCGGCCGGCCTCGAGCTCGACGTCGAGGAGGGAGCCGGCGAGGTCCAGACCCCACTGCTCGGCGCCGCCGCGGCCGACCTCGCGGTCGGCGACCGCGTCTACCTGCGCCACGCCAAGGCCGGCGAGCTCTGCGAGCGCTTCAACCAGCTGCACCTGGTCGAAGGCGAACGAATCATCGACGTGGTGCCGACCTACCGCGGCGAGGGCAAGTCCTTCCTCTAGGCGTTCGTCGTTTGTAGGCCTATGACGTCCGAACGACGAACGCGGTTCTACCCCTAGGGGCCGAGGACCCGTTCTGCGTACTCGTTGGCGAACACCCGCCCCGGGTCGAGCTCGTCCCGCGCTGCGGCGAAGTCGGCCCAGCACGGGTAGAGCGGCGCCAGGCTCGCCGCCGTCTGGAAATGGCGCTTGCCCCAGTGCGGCCGGCCGCCGTAGGAGGCCATGATCTCCTCGACCGCCTCGAAGTAGGGCCGCCACTCCATCCCCCGGTACTGATGGACGGCGACGTAGGCGGAGTCGCGTTCGTGGGCGGGGCTGAGCAGGGCGTCGTCGCCGGCGCTGACCCGCATCTCGATCGGGAAGAAGACCGGGTAGCGGTGCGAGCGCACCCACTCGACCACCCGCCGCACCGCCTCCGGCCCGTTCTCGCGCGGCAACGCGTACTCCATCTCGGTGAAGCGGACCCGGCGCTCGTTGACGAAGATGCGGTCGGAGCGGTCGGTGGTCGAGCTGCCGGAGGCGACGCGGGCAGCCAGCCGCGAAAGGGCCGGGAATCGCCGCCGGCAGCGCTCGGCCGCTGGCCGAGAGCGCCTCCAGCGCCCAGTTCTCGAGCACGACGTCGTTGAGGAAGGCGGCGGCGCGGCCACGCGGGCGCGGCGGCTCCTCGGTCCGGTTGCGCTCGAGCACCAGCGCCAGGTCCGAGTAGGGGAAGGTGAAGAGCTCGAAGTGGTCGTGCGCCGCAGCCTGCTGGTCGAACTCGTCGAGCACCCGATCGCGCGGCTGCGGGCTGTCGACCCGGTGCAGGGTGAAGGCGGGGACGCAGCGCACGGTCACCGAGACGATCGCCCCCAGCGCCCCGATCCCGACCCGCGCCGCCCGCAGCAGCTCCGGCTCGCCGGCCGCGGTCAGCTCGCGTAGCTCACCCTCGCCGCTCACCAGCTCGATCGCCTCGACCTGGGCGGAGACGTTCCGCAGGCGAGCGCCGGTGCCGTGGGTGGCGGTCGAGATCGCGCCGGCGATCGTCTGGCGATCGATGTCGCCAAGGTTCTCCAGCGCCAGCCCGAGCCGCGCCAGCTCCTCGTTCAAGGCACCGAGCACGGTGCCGCCGCCGACCCGGACCAGGCCACTGGCGGCATCGGCCTCGAGCACCCCACTGAGCGCGTCGAGGTGGACCAGCGTGCCGTCGGTCAGCGCCGCCTCGGTGAAGGAGTGACCGGAGCCAACGACGCTGACCTTGCGGCCCGCCGCTGCCGCAGTGGCGATCACCGCCGCCAGGTCCTCGCGGTTAGCCGGCGTCGCGACCGCCGCCGGCTGGCACGCCTGATCGCCGGCCCAGTTGCGCCACTCGCGACCGCCTCTCGCCCGCCGCGCCACGCCTCAGCCCTCGACCTGCGGTTCGGCCGGCTCCACTTCGAGCACCCGGTAGGCGTAGACGACGGTGACCATCAGCAGCACCGCGATCGCGATGCTTGGCGTTGCGTAGCCGGTTACGTTGGCAATGACGCCGCCACCGATCCCGCCCAGCACCTGGCCCGAGGCCCAGGCCATGTTCGAGAGCGCGGCGGCGTAGCCCTGGTGCAGCTGCGAGGCGTCGGCGACGTCGGCGATCTGGGTCATCGCCGGAGCGAAACAGATCCCGGCGCCGAGCGAGCTGAGGATCAGGGCAGCGATCACCGTGCCAAGCGCCATCGCGACCGCGATCGTCAGCATCGAGAGCGCGCAGATCGTCATCCCGATCACGTAGGGCGAGCGGCGGCCAACCCGGTCGGAGACTTTGCCGGCGATCGGCGCCAGTACCGCCTCCAGTGCGGCGCCGGCGATGAAGCCAATCGCGATCACTCCGTGGCCGCCGCCGAGCGAGTCGATCCGCAGCGGCACCAGGACCTCGATCGCGCCGAACATCACCGAGGGGACGCAAACGAAGATCGAGGCGTCGACCACCGGCCGCGAGCGGAGCGTTTCGAGGATCTCGCGCAGCGGCTGGGTTTCGGGCGGTCCCCCGGTCTCCGGCGTCCGCGCTGCCGCGTAGGCGAGGGCGAGCGAGATGCCGAGCACCGAGCCGAAGACGACCCCGGTCCCGATCGAGGCGGCGAGGGCGCCCAGCGCCGGGCCGAGCAGAGCGCCGGCGACCGCGGTGCCGAGCGCGGTGCCGATCACCGAGCCGCGTTTCTCCTCCGGCGCGGTCGTGATCAGCCAGACCAGCGCCCCCGACCAGATCAGCGAGCCGGCGCAGCCCTGGACGAAGCGGGCTGCGTCGAGCAAGACGACGTGGTGGACGAGGCCGAAGACGAGGCTCGAGCCGCCGAGCAGCAGCAACCCGGCGATTACCGTCCGCCGCGGCCCGACCCGGCTGGCGACGTACCCTGCCGGCAGCGCTCCGACCAGGGTGCCGGCGGCGTAGGCGGCAGAGAGGATCCCCGCCTCCGACTTGCTGAGCCCGAGGTCGTCAACGTAGTCGGGCAGCAGCGGCGCGATCGCCGAGAAGAAGGCAACGTCGAGGAAAACCATCGCCGAGGCGAGCACGAGCAGCTTGCGCATCAGCGCATCCAATCACCCGAAGAGTCCCTGAGCGGCCGCTCTCGGCAAACTCAGCAGCGTGGACTGGCTCTAGCATTGGCCGCGCAAGCCCGGAGGGGTGGCAGAGCGGTTGAATGCGGCGGCCTTGAAAGCCGTTAGGCCGGTTATCCGGTCTCGTGGGTTCGAATCCCACCCCCTCCGCTTATGGTCCCCTCGCGTTGGAAATAGAAGACATTGCTTCAGAAAACTTGAGCGATCGGTGCCCTCAGTGGGAAGCTCTCCTCTGGCCTCGGCAGCAACCGGAGGGGAGAATCAAAATGACCGGACGTAGAGTCATCTTTGGCCTTTGCACGATGTGTGCGCTCGTCTTAAGCGCCATTGCGGCGCAGGGAGCAGCAGCAGGCCAGACAGCGTTCACATGTGTCGCAGGTGCAGCGACTAAAGACCACGCCACCTCGCATTGTGTTCCAGAATTCCCTGTACTTCAAAAAAATTTCGGGCACGTGGCGATCACCGAAGAAACACATGCCAAAATCAGCAATGCAACTACGAACTTCTTGACAAACGGACCGAGCAATACGGTCCTGAAAGAGACCATCGCAGCGACCAATCTCGAACTCGAATCGACGGGAGAGGTCGTAGGCCTCGGCACCCTGGCTAACGAATCATTCCTCTTCATGTGGGTGACCACTACCACTGACGCCAACGGGATCACCTACAAAGGCGTGATTGTAAAAGCGCCGGCCGGCAAGGGGTGCAAAGTCTTTGAAGACAAAGAAGGCAAACCAGGCGCTGAAGGCGTTATCAAGACGAAACCGCTGAGGGCGACCACCGGTAGCTCTGAAGTCGAAGAAGGAGTCGAAGGAGTCGTGATCGAACCGGTAACCAAAACGGTCTTCGCGACCTTCTTCATCGAAAAATGCGAAGCCGTCGTGCCGGAAGCACTCAGAGGTAAATGGGAAATCACCGGCAAGATCTTCTGCCCAACCCAAGGCGCGACAATTATTTGCAACCACTCCTCGGTCACACTCCAGAACACGTTGAAAGGAAAGGGTGCCAAAGCCGGGCTCGAAGGCAAGGCAACAGTCACCGCTGGGAAATTCCCGACGGGTGAACCGACAAATCCAGTCAGCGTTACAACTACCTTCCCGTAGGGAAACCATCCGCGACTCACGCTGTGGCTGGGAAGTCACCGGATCGGGCGAGCACCCGATCCGGTGACAGCATCCTGACGAGCGTGGCCGCTCGAGGACGCGAGTGCGGAGTTCACCAGGGCGGTCGTCGTAATCATCTTGGCTCCCACGACAGCGATTTGCCGAACGCTTCCGCGCCGAGTCGTTCCTGCTCGAGAAAGGCGTGCTGTCGGCGACCTGAGTTCTTTTAGTCCGCCCCGCCCGCCACCGGGAGGTAAGCGCCCGACACGTTGCCGTTGGCGGGACTGCCCAGATAGACGATCGCCGAGGCGACGTCGGCGGGGACCGAGAGGTGGCCGGACGGCGTTTGGCGGCGGACCTCCTCTCGTACCTCGTCGCCGAAGTCTTCGAGGTTGCGTTCGGTCACCGTGAACCCGGGGGCGACCGTGTTGACCAGGATCCCGGCTTCGGCACCCTCCCACTTCAGGGCGGCGGCGAGGCCCTCGAGGCCGGCCTTGGCGCCGGCGTAAGCGCTGGCGCCGGCCATGCCCTGTCTGGTCACACCGGTGGAGACGAGGACGATGCGTCCCTGTCCGCTGGCGGCAAGGGTTGGCCAGGCGGCTCGTACGACTCTGGCGGTGCCGTCGAGGTTGGCGCGCAGGGCGGCCTCCCAGACATCCGGATCGGAGTCGACCAGATTGTCGCGGGCGTCGAGAGGCCAGCGCACGGCGTTCGCCACCAGCGTGTCGATCCGACCCCAGCGAGCCAGCACCTGGGCGACGGCCGCCTCGGTCGAGGCGGGATCACCGAGCTCAAGCGGAAGCGCCAGCGCCTCTCCTCCCGCCGCCTCGATCTCTGCGGCCACCCCTTCGGCGCTGTCTCGGTTGGTCAGGTAGGTCAGCGCCACCTTCGCGCCCTCGTGGCCGAAGGCGATCGCAGTTGCCTTGCCGATCCCCGACGAGCCGCCGGTGACGATCACAACCTTGCCGTCAAGTCCCGTGTCCACTCGGCCTCCTCCGCCGTCGCCTTCTCTTGATCATTGTAATTTACAACTATTGTGATGGCGGCTAATGTTGGCGGGTGGCTGAGGCTCCCGACGACCGAACGCCGCCGTTGGGCTTCCTCTTGGTCCGGATCGCCGAGGCGCTTGATCGCGACTTCGTGGCGGCGCTGAAGGACCTCGACCTGAAGCCCCGGCACTTGCGGCTGTTGGTGCTAGTCGACCGCGCCGCAGAGCTGAAGCAGTCCGACCTCGCCCAGCAACTCGACATCGACCCCGGCAACCTGGTCGGCATCCTCGACACGCTGGAAGAGAACGGCCTGCTGAAGCGCCCGCGCGGAGATAGTGATCGACGCCAGCGGCTGGTCAGCCTGACGCCGGCTGGAGACAGGCGACTCGCCAAGGCATTGGCGGCAACGGCCGCAATCGACGAGGGGCTCGTCGAGGCCCTGTCGCCGCCCCAACGCAAGGACTTCTACGCAATGACCCAGACCGTCTACCAAACGCTTTGATCGCAGCACTTCCGTCATGAGCATGGGAGCGGCGGTAGCGCTAGGGGTGGCGATCGGACTGCTGGTCGGGATCGCGGTCAGCGTCATCACCGGTGTCCCCTTCGCGCCGGAGGTCGGGTTGGCACTCGGCGCGCTCGGCGGCTGGCTGTGGCGCGGCTACACCAGCGACCGCTAGGGCGGTTCGCCCTCCGCTGCGGCGCCCGCCGACGACGCGGCGGGCGCCAGGCGCGGAGTGGGCTTAGACGAGGAAGCCGGTTCCTTCCACGGCCTTGAGGATTTCGGCGGCGGTGGCGGTGGTCTGGAACGGGCCTTTTTCCGGCGAGATGTTCTTGCTCTGCGGCGCGACCAGCAGGCCGGCAACCGAGGCGTGACGGGCCTCGACCGCCCAGATCGAGAGCGCGGCGCTGATGTAGGCAGGGCTCTTGATGTTCAGCGCCTGGCCGCCGTAGGCCTTGACGCCGGTGTTCTCGAGCACCATCGAGGTCGGCAGCCATTTCGCCTTGCTGGTGGCGTCACCGAAGTCGACTTTGGGGGCCTTCGCCGCCTTCGAGCCAAGGGCTTTCTTGAGGAAGGCGACGTGGGCGTTCTCGTCAGAAGTCACCTGCTTGAGGAAGGCCGACTCCTGCGCCCCGCTGGCGACGTTGTTCTTGGTCGCCTCGTTGTAGAAAGCCGCCTCGAGGTACTCGAGGGTGAGGGCGTAGTTGAGGATGCCGATGTCGCCCTTGCCGAAGCTGGCGGGCGGGCGGCCTTTGCCGGCGGCCATCGCGGCGGCCGGGGTGAGAGCGGTAAGAAGGGCGCCGCCGCCCATCGCCGCGCCGCCGGCGAGGCCGGCCTTCTTGAGGAAGTCGAGGCGGGTGTCGCCGCGGCTCTCCAGCGCATCCATCGCGTCATGCGCCGTTTCGCGGACGTCACCGTTGACGTCCACCTGCTCGATGCTGAAATCCGGGTCCATTCGCACGCCTCCTTTGGCGCTTGGGGGTCTGGGCTCAACAACGGGTGCGCCCCTGCCCGCGGATCACTGGCGGCGATCACGCCAGCGTTCCGGAACCCCCTCCCGGGCAGGAAAGCCTCTCGCGGAGCCGAATCCGGCGCTTATGGACGAGGCACCGAGAAGCGCTCGCCGCGACCCGCGCTGGCTGGTCCGCGCCGAGCAGGTCAGCGACGCCTTCGGGCTGGTGCTGGTGCTCGTGCTGCTCACCTACGTGCTGACCTCGCTGCTCGACTACCAGGACTGGGAGGCGGTCCTGATCTGCGTCACGACCAGCCTCACCTCGATCGTCGCCCTGACCAGCGCCCGGGCACCCGGGCGCCTGGTTCGCGCCGCGATCTGGATCTCGGCGCTGACCGTGCTCCTGGCGGCGATCGCCGCCGCCAGCGGCGCCCACCTCTGGCTCAACGTCGCCTCTGCGGTCGAGGTGCTGCTGCTGGCGGTAGCGATGGGGGCGGTGTTGCGGCGGGTGATCGCCAACGCCGGCGCCGACTCGCGCACGATCCTCGGCGCGATCAGCGTCTACACCGTCTTCGGGCTCCTCTTCACCTTCCTCTACGCCTTCGTCGACCGCGTCCAGGACAGCCCCTTCTTCGAAGGCCACCCGGGCGCCAGCGGCAGCGACTTCATCTTCTTCAGCTACACGACGCTGACCACCACCGGCTTCGGCGACCTCGTCCCCAGTGGCCAGCCGGGACGGATGCTGTCGGGCCTGGAGATGATGATCGGCCAGATCTTCCTCGTCACCTTGGTCGCCGGGCTGGTCAGCCTCTGGCGGCCGGGCGAACGGTTCCGGCGGCGGGGCGGCGACGATGGCGCAAAAGTCCCCAACGCAGGGGACTAAAGCGCCAATCCCTTAGGAGAGCTCGACGCTGCTGATCGTTTGCGGCTCGAGCGGCATGTCGCGGGCGTCGGTCGCGGTCGACTCGATCGAGTCAACCGCGTCCATCCCCTCGACCACCTCGCCGAAGACGGTGTGCTTGCCGTCGAGCCAAGGCGCCGAGCCGACGGTGACGATGAAGAACTGCGAGCCGTTGGTGTTGGGGCCGGCGTTGGCCATCGCCAGCGCCCCGCGCACGATCTTGTGATCGTTGAACTCGTCCTCAAAGGTGTAGCCGGGACCGCCGGTGCCGGTCCCTTCCGGGCAGCCACCCTGGACCATGAAGTCGGGGATCACCCGGTGAAAGATCAGGTTGTCGTAGAAGCCGTCGGCGGCGAGCTTCTTGAAGTTCTCGACCGTCTTCGGCGCGTCCTCGTCGAAGAGCTCGACGACGATCGGGCCGGCGTTGGTCTGGAAGGTGGCGCGCGACATCGGGCGAAACCCTACCCCGTTTGCGCCGCCCGCGGCCGCGCCGCACCTTCAGCCGCGTACCTCGACCATCACCGGCCGCGAAACGCCGGGCGCATAGGGCCACTGCGCTTCGGCCGGTGCCTCGGCCCGCAGTCGAATCCGGGCGCGGCCGGTGACGTAGCGGAAGCGGTAGCTCACCCGGAAGCGACCGCCGTGGTCGGTGCGGGTGACGATCACCGGCCGCCAGCGCCGCGCCTCGCGCTCCCAGTAGGAGATCGTCACCAGCTTGCCGGCGCGCGGGACGCGGGCACCGTGGCTGCCGACGCGGCCCTCGAGCCGCAGCCGGCCGCCGGTCCGCAGGCGGCGCGGCGTCGCCTGCAGCGAGACCGCGGCGCGGACCCGCAGCTCGAGCCGGCGCCGCACCGGCCGCAGGCCGTCGCCGCCGGCGAAGGCAACCGTGAGCTGGCGCGACGGACCGGGCGGCAGCCGCAGCTCGAAGCGGCCGTCGGCGTCGGTGGTCACCGGCTCGACCCGGCGGCCGGGGTGAGAACCGCGGGCGGGGCGAATGACTACGCGCAGGCGGCGGCCCTCGAGCCCGCTGTCGGATTCGGTGCGCCCGCCGTCGGGGTCGGTGAGCGCGCCGCGCAGCAGCGCCGCCTCGCCGGCGTCGACCGTCACGCCCTTGCCGCCGCGTCCGCGTCCCCGCCCGTCAGCCAGTCCGACGAGCAGGCGCGTCCGCCGCAATGTCCCCTCGCCGCGACCGCCGGCCCGGCCGCCAGCACGCCCCGAGCCCTGTTGCGGCGCCTGCAACTCCATCGGCGTCCCGTCGGCCCGCATCGTCGTCGTGCCAGCGTTCCCCGCGTGGTCGCGCGCTTCGGCTTGGAATAGGTAAGCGGTCCCCGGCTTTAATTCTGGGGTCGTCGCGGCGAGCTCGGTAGCGAAGGCGCCGGCCCGGATCGCGGTCGGCAGGTCGGTCCACCGCGTCTCGTCGAGCCGGCGGTAGGAGATCGTCCCGTCGGCGAGTCCCGAGAGCGGATCGGCGACCGCGGCCACCAGCTGCGCGGGAAGGGTGTCGGCGTCTCCCGGCATGAACGCGACCACCGGCGGAGCGTCGTCGAGCCGCAGCTGCACGCTCGACCCGAAGCGGCTCGCTTCCCAGCCGCTCGCGTCGCGGAGCCAGACGGTCAGGGTCCAAACACCGGCAGCGGGCACCCGCAGATCGTCGAGGCTGCTGATCCCGAGGCCCGCCGCAAACTGCGTGCCGCCGACGAAATCGAACGATTCCATCCACCAGCTCGCGCCGACGACCTGCGCATCGGCCGGGTTGGTCCAGAAGACGTCGAAGTCGTTTTCCGCCCGCCATTCGTCGCCGCCGGCAACGCTGAGCCCGAGCGGGACCAACGGCTCCTGGCCCCGCCCCTCCCCTGCGAGCACCAGCACCAGGCCGACTGCCATGGCCAGTGCCATCGCGGCGATCCGCCCGAGCCCGCCCCGCGTCCCCGTCGCCGCTCTTCTGCGCTCGCTCGTCATGCCGCGCCAAGGCCCCAGCCGCTCTGAACTCTCCCCCTCGCCCGACCCGCTGGCGCTGCCGCGCTTCGCGCTTTGCGAGAATGCCACTCATGGCCCTTCCCACCCAGGAGCAGATCACCGAGAGCTTGCGCGCGGTGATCGACCCGGAGCTGCGGCGCTCGATCGTCGAGCTCGGCATGGTCCGCTCGATCGTCGTCCAAGAGAGCGGCCGGGTCGAGGTCGTCGTCTCGCTGACCACCGCCGGCTGCCCGATCCGCTCCCACTTCGAACAGGCCGTCGCCCAGCAGGTCGGCGCGCTCGAAGGCGTGACCGCGGTCGCGGTCGGCTTCGACGTCCTCTCCGACGAGGAGAAAGGCACCCTCCAGCAGACGCTCGGCCGCGGCAAACTGCCGCAGGGCGCGCTGGCCCAGGTCAAAAACGTGATCTGCGTCGCCTCCGGCAAGGGCGGCGTCGGCAAGTCGACGATGACCGCCAACCTGGCCGCGGCACTAACCGCCGAAGGCCATCCGTCGGGCGCCCTCGACTGCGACGTCTACGGCTACTCGATCCCCCGCATGCTCGGCGTCAACGCCAAGCCGGAAGTGAACGGCGAGCGCAAGATCCTGCCGCTCGACGCGCCCAGCGGAGTCAAGGTGATGTCGATCGGCTTCTTCGTCGAGGACAACGCGGCGGTCGTCTGGCGCGGCCCGATGCTGCACAAAGCGATCCAGCAGTTCCTCGAGGACGTCGCCTGGGACGAGCTCGAGTACCTGCTGCTCGACCTGCCGCCGGGGACCGGCGACGTCTCGATGACGCTGGCCCAGCTGCTGCCGCAGGCCAAGTTCGTGATCGTCACGACGCCGCAGCCGGCGGCCCAGTCGGTGGCCCGCCGCGGGGCCGAGATGGCAGCCAAATTCGACCTCGAGATCCTCGGCGTGATCGAGAACATGTCCGGCTTCACCACCCCCGACGGCGAGCGCTTCACGATCTTCGGCGAGGGCGGCGGCCAGCTGCTGGCCGACGAGCTCGACGTGCCGCTGCTCGGCAAGGTGCCGCTCTCGGAGCCGTTGCGCGAGCACGCCGACAACGGCGCCCCTCTGGTCATCGACGAGCCCGACTCGCCCGCTTCGCAGGCGATCCGCCAGGCGGCCCGCGGGATCATCGCGGCGACGCCACAGGAGCTGCCGGTGCTGCAGGCAGCGCCCGGCAGCACCGAACCCGCCCCGGTCAGCGGCACGCCGCTGCCAATGGTCCAGTAGCGCCTGGGGCGCCTTTCTCTCGTATAGCGCCACAAACGCGCCCCAGCGGGCGCCGAACCTAAATTTCGCGACGGCCGCCGCAACTTTCCGCCCGGCCCTACGTTAAGGTCTCCACACATTTGCCTAATCCCTGGCTAAGACGGCCGGGGAGCGGGGGACCCAGGTTTTCGGGGCTAACTCACCCATGAGGTGGGGGCGCAGGCTCCTTCAGCGCCAGCCCGTCAGCTAACCCCGCCGGCTGACGAAGGAGGATTTAGATGCCGAAGGCCCCTGCGGCGGCTGTGCGAATAGCCGTCCTCAGCACTTTCATCGCGCTCGCGGCGTTGTTCATCGCGATCGCGCTTCCCTCATTGGCCCAAGCCGACAACCACGGCGGGCTGACCGCGTACGAAGAAGAAGCGCCGGAACCCGCTCCGGTAGAAACGCCGGGAACCACCGAACCGGCGGAAACCGAAGAAATCCCGACGACCGGCGAAGTCGGCCGCGCGACGCTCTACAACGGCCGCGCGATCGCGCCAGCCAGCGCGCCGACCGCGGTCAAGCAGGTAGTCGCCTACGCCAACAAGATCCGCCTCAAGCCCTACATCTATGGCGGCGGGCACGGTCGCTGGTGGGACCAAGGCTACGACTGCTCCGGCGCCGTCAGCTTCGCCCTCCACGGCGGCCGCCTGATGGCCAGCCCGCTGGCCTCGGGGTCGATGTCGACCTGGGGCGCGCCGGGACGGGGTCGTTGGATCACGATCTACGCCAATGCCGGCCACGCTTACATGGTGGTTGCCGGGCTGCGCTTTGACACCGCCGGCAACGAAAGCGGCGAATCAGGCCCGCGCTGGCACGAAAGTCTCGGCGCCGCGGCCGGCGGCCGCTTCATCGCCCGCCACCCGATCGGCTACTAAAGAGCTTGTGGTCCTGTGCGGCCGGGGGGCTCGCATGAGACTGCAAAACGAGAAGGGCCGCCATCTCGGCGGCCCTTCTCAAAGCTGGTGACGCGCGGCCCCGAGAGGGATCCGCGCGCGCTGGCGATCCCTACCCTTTGCCCTTGAAGTAGTTGGCGTTGATCTCGGCGTATTTGGCCCACTCAGAGGGCAGCTGGTCCTCGGCGAAGCAGGCGTCCACGGGACAGGCCTCAACACAGGCGTCGCAGTCGATGCACTCGTCCGGGTCGATGTAGAGCTGCTCGACCGAGTCGTAGTCGGCCTCGTCAGGCGTGGGATGGATGCAGTCGACGGGACAGACCTCGACGCACGAGTTGTCCTTCTGGCCTATGCAAGGCTCGGCGATGACGTAGGTCATTCGGAGAGTCTCCTAATCGTTTGCTGTGCCGGGGGACGGATGGCCGTAGCCCCCGCCGAAGATCGAACTCCCATTTTAGGGATGTACCCGGCCTCTAGGGTGTTAGCCGCATGAGCGTGGCAAGGGACATGGTGCCGCAATGCTGCTCCTGACCGGCGCGACGGGCTCGATCGGGTCGCGGCTGCTGCCGCTGCTGCTCGAGCAAGGCGAGGAAGTGCGCTGCCTGGTGCGCGAGCCGCGGCGGCTCGGCGAGCGCCGGGTCGACGTCCAGATCGCGCTCGGCGACCTCGGCCAGCTCTCCGACCCCTACCTGCTGCGCCAGGCGCTGCGCGGCGTCGACACCGTCGTCCACCTGGCGGCGACGATCCGCGATCAGCCGCCGAAGCGGATCGAGGAGCTGAACGGGCTGGCGACGGTGCGGCTGCTGCGGGCGGCGGAGCAGAGGGGCGTCGAGCGCTTCCATTTCTTCAGTGCCCTCGACGCCTTCTCGGCCCAGCGCACCCGCTTCTTCCGGGCCAAGTGGCTGGCCGAGCAGGCGGTCGACTCCTCGCCGCTGGCGAGCACCGTCTTCGCCCCCTCGATCGTCTACGACCACAGCGACCCCTGGATCACCCTGCTGCGCCGCTTCTCCTTCCTGCCGGTACTGCCGGTCTCCGGCGAGGGCCGGGCCGAGTTCCAGCCGATCTGGGCCGAGGACGTGGCCCGTTGCGTTGTCGGCGCGCTGGCGCTGGCCCAAGGGGCGGCGCCGCGCTACGAGCTAGCCGGCCCGGAGACACTGTCCTACGACCAGATGTCTGACCTGGTCAGCCGAATCGCCGGCCGGCCTCGACCACTGGTCCACCTGCCGCTCCCCCTGATCCGTTCGAGTTTGATCGCAATCCGCTCCCTTTTCGGTGAGGCCGTGTTCGCTACTTGGGAGGAGGCCGAGTTGATGGAGGTCTCCATGGTCAGCGAACGAGGCACCGCTGACGCGCAGGCACTCGGCGTCGAACCGCGAAGGATGAGCGATGTACTGGAGACGACTTAGGGGCGACTACAGCCCACAACGATGGATTGCGGCCCTGGCGGCCGTCCTCGCCCTCCTTGTCGCCGCGCCGGCGGCCTCCGCCCTCAGCCTGGTGCCGCCTAAGCCCAACCTCTACCTCGGGGTCTCGGACCGCGGCACGACGGAAGAATTCAACAACTTCGTCGGTCTGACCGGCAAGCACCCGGCGCTGCTCGAGACCTTCCATCCCTGGGGCAACAGCCTCAACGAGGCTTATGAACGCTGGCGCGAAACCGGCACCCGGCCGATCCTCCACATCTCAACCGCCGACGACCAGACGCTGGCCGAGATCATCACCCCCGAGCAGATCGCGCTCGGCGCCGGCGACGACTACCTGCTGCAGCTCAACCAGTTCTTCTCCGAACGCAACCTGCCCGCCTACATCCGGCCGCTCGGCGAGCCGAACCGCTGCCTCAACGCCTGGTCGGCGGTCTACTGCGACGGCACCCAGAAAGAAGGCGAACACTCGACCCTCTGGTACAAGGAGGCCTTCCGCCGCATCGTCACGATTGTCCGCGGCGGGAACACGCTGGAAGGGATCAACGCGACGCTGGCCGAAATCGGCCTGCCGCCGCTCAACCGCACCACGGGCTTGGCGCCCGAAGCGCTGCCGCCAGCCCCGGTCAGCATCATCTGGAGCCCCCTCCCCGGCGGCTCGCCCCGGGTCAAAGGCAACTTCCCGGGCAACTACTGGCCGGGCAGCCGCTGGGTCGACTGGGTCGGGACCGACTTCTACTCCGAATATCCGGTCTGGGACGACCTCAACCGCTTCTACGAAGGCAAGCAGTGGAAGAACAAGCCGGTCTCCCTCACCGAGTGGGCGGTCTCCGGTGAAGACGACCCCAAATTCGTCAAGCAGCTGATCGCCTGGATCATCAAACGGCCGCGGGTGCGGATGCTCGTCTACTACCAGGGCTTCGGCGTCGGCAACCCCTACGACCTGACGCTCTATCCCAAAACCCTGAACCAGATCCGCCTCAAGATCCGCCGCGCGACCTTCTTGGCCGAAGCCGACTACAACGCCGGCCTGCTCCCAGCCCTGCCGCCGAAGGAAAAGAAAAAGAAGGTCCAGTAGGGGCGCCGAGCCGGTGGGGACGTCTCGCTCCCGGTGCGCGAGCGACTGGCGAGCGCCGCGGCAAGCGGGGCAAGGACGCAGAAGGCCCGGATAGCAGTGCTATCCGGGCCTTCGAGGACGCTGCTCCGCGCCGCCCCGGCGCCGCCAGGCGCCGCACAGCGGGAGCGAGCCGGCTCCGCCGGCTCGCTACATCATGCCGCCCATGTCGGGCATACCGCCGCCGGGCATACCGCCGCCGCCGTTTTCCTCTGGCGGTTCGGCGATGATCGCCTCGGTCACGAGGATGTTCTTGGCGATCGACGCGGCGTTCTGCAGCGCCGAGCGGGTGACCATGGTCGGGTCGATGACACCGGCCTTGATCAGGTCCTCGTACTCGCCCGTGGCGGCGTTCAGGCCTTCGCCGTTCTTCAGCTCACGGACCTTGTTGACAACGACCGAGCCCTCCAGGCCGGAGTTCTCGGCGATCTGGCGGACCGGCTCCTCCAGCGCGCGGTGGATGATCCGGGCACCGGTGGTCTCGTCGGCCTCGTCGCCGATCTTCTCGGCGTCGAGGTCGGACTGGGCGTTCAGCAGTGCAACGCCACCACCCGGGACGACGCCCTCCTCGAGCGCGGCGCGGGTCGCCTGCAGCGCGTCCTCGACGCGGTGCTTTTTCTCCTTCATCTCGGTCTCGGTCGCGGCACCGACTTTGACGACGGCAACGCCGCCGGCCAGCTTCGCCAGCCGCTCCTGGAGCTTCTCGCGATCGAAGTCGGAATCGGTGTTCTCGATTTCCTGTTTGATCTGCTTGATCCGGCCTTTGATGCCCTCGCCCTCGCCGGCACCGTCGATCACCGTGGTGGTGTCTTTGGAGACGACGACGCGGCGGGCTTTACCGAGCTGGTTGAGCTGGGTGTTCTCGAGTTTGAGACCGAGCTCCTCGGTGATGACCTCGCCGCCGGTGAGGATCGCGATGTCCTCGAGCATCCGCTTGCGGCGGTCACCGAAGCCGGGGGCTTTGACGGCGACGCCGGTGAAGGTGCCGCGGAGCTTGTTGACGACGAGCGTGGCGAGGCACTCGCCCTCGACGTCCTCGGCGACGATCAGCAGCGGTTTGCCGCTCTGCATGACCTGCTCGAGCACCGGCAGGATCTCCCGCACGGAGCCGATTTTCTGGTTGGCGATGAGGATGAACGGGTCCTCGAGCACCGCCTCCATGCGGTCCTGGTCGGTCACCATGTAGGGGTTGATGTAGCCCTTGTCGAACTGCATCCCCTCGGTGAACTCGAGGTCCATGGCCAGGGTCTGGCCCTCCTCGACGTTGACCACGCCCTCTTTGCCGACTTTCTCGATCGCGTCGGCGATCAGCGAGCCGATCTCGTCGTCGCCGGCGGAGATCGCAGCGACGCGAGCGATCTGGTCTTTGCCCGCGACCTCTTTCGACTGCTTCGAGCGGAGGTTCTCGACGACCGCGTCGACAGCCTTCTCGATACCGCGACGCAGCGCCAGCGGGTTGGCCCCGGCGGCGACGTTCTTCAGGCCCTGGCGGACGATCGTCTGGGCCAGCAGCGTCGCCGTCGTGGTGCCGTCACCGGCGACGTCGTTGGTCGCGGTCGCGACCTCCCGGACGAGCTGGGCGCCCTGGTTCTCGAAGACGTCCTCGACCTCGACCTCGCGGGCGATGGTGACGCCGTCGTTGGTGATCGTCGGCGCGCCGAACTTTTTGTCGAGCACGACGTAACGGCCTTTCGGGCCGAGGGTGACCTTGACGGCGTTGGCGACGGAATCGACGCCAGCCTGTAGGGCCCCCCTTGCCTCCTCTGCGTACTTCAGCTCCTTGTGAGCCATCTCTGTTCAGTCCTCCTTGGTTCGGTAAGTCCGGTGGTGGGGGATCAGGCGACCTTGGCGAGCACGTCCGACTCGCGCAGCACGAGCAGGTCGTCGCCCTCGACGGTCACCTCGGTGCCGCCGTATTTGGAGTAGAGGACCTCGTCCCCCTCCGCGACGTCGAGCGGGCGGCGGCTGCCGTCCTCCTGGATCGCGCCGTCGCCGACAGCGACGACCTTGCCCTTCTGCGGCTTCTCTTTCGCCGTGTCGGGCAGGACGATGCCGCTGGCGGTCGTCTCCTCCTCGTCGACTGGTTTGACGATGAGCCGGTCCCCGAGGGGCTTCAAGTTCATCCGTGAACCTCCGTCTTCAGGTAAGTAGTGGTAGCTGGGAAAGCTGGGGAATCGCCGCTTTGAAGCCCTTTCCGCTCCTTGCGGCGCTTGGCACTCTAGGAAGGAGAGTGCCAATACATGTGAAGATAGCGAAACTGAGCCGCCGGGCCAAGGGCCGCACTGGGATACCGATCTTTCCCGCCCTCTGGGCCAGGAAATATCGGGGTACCGATCTTTCCGCCGCCGGCCGGGGGTTTAGTCGGCAGCGAGGAGGCGGCAGCCCAGTAGCGCCGCCAGGCCTTCGCCGCCGCGGGCCATCACCCAGTCGTGGTTCCACTCGAAGGCCGGCCGCAAAAGCGGTGCCAGGCGGTTCATCCACGGTCTCGTGGTCCGCACGTCCCACTCGTAGAGGACCGCGGTGACCCCGTCCTGCTCGTAGAAGCGCCAGCGGCCGACCCCTGCCAGCTCCCCCGTGGCCCGGCCTTCGAGCAGAGTCGGAGACTCAACCCGGGTGGTCTCGATCTGGAACTCGACCCGGTAGGGGAGGAGGCTGCGCCAGACCATCCGCGAGACGGTGCCGACGTCGTCGCCGCCGGGCGGCCGGCTGATCTCCTCGGCGACCTCGACCCCGCGCCACCAGCTCGGCCAGCGCTCCTGGTCGTGGATCGCGGCGAAGATCGGCTCGCGCGGCGAGTCGAGCAGCCAGGTGGTGAGGAAGGAGTACTCGGGCACGCCGCTCAGTTGTGGTGCGGCGTCTCCCCGTTACCGATGTGCGGCGCGGGCGGCTCGACGATCTGCGAGAAGCGGATCACCGTGACCAGGTCGTCGTCGTCAATCGGACGGCTGTAGAGCTGCTCGAGGAAGCGCTTGGTTTCGTCGAGGCGCCGAAACTCGGGGTTGTCGTGCTCGATGTCGCGCCGCGAGAGGCGCGCTACCTGCTTGACATCGACGTCGTCGATCACCGCGGTGAAGATCTTCTCGCGCGGGCTGTGGCGGGGGCCGACGGTGATCCAGACCACCTGTCCGCGCTCGTACTTGTTGCTCTTGTCGCCAAGCCGGATCGTCGCCGTCTTCCGTCCCCGCTTGAGCTGGTCGATGAAGAAGGCCGAATAGAAGTTGAGTACGTAGATGCCACCGCGCATGGGAGCAGCGGAGCCTATCGGAGGCGCGTCCGGGCACCTGGCTGGACGTTTGTTCGAACCGCTCTGGAGGGACCCTGCGCGGCGTCCGATGAGGGGAGCCCATGCGCAATTCACGCTCGCTCCCGCGTTCGGTCCTCCTCTTCTCGCTCGCCGCCTCCGCGTTTCTCGCGCTGCTGCTGTTGAGCCCGCTGGCCAGCCGCGCCGCGGCGGCGAGCTGCGGTGGCAAGCACGTAACCATCATGGGCACGGCGGGCAACGACACGCTTGTCGGCAAAGGCGCCAGCGACGTGATCGACGGCGCTGGCGGTGACGACACGATCATCGGCGGCCGCAACGGCAACGACACGATCTGCGGCGGCCCCGGCAACGACACTCTGAAAGGCGGCAAGGGCTTCGACTCGCTCTACGGCGATGCCGGCGACGACGACCTCTACGGCGAAACCGGCTCCGACATGCTCGACGGCGGCGAGGGCGAGGACAAGCTCTACGGCGACAAAGGTGGCGACACCGAGCATGGCGGTGGCGGCGATGACTTCCTGGTCGGCGCCAAGGGCCCGGACGAGCTCGAAGGCGGCTCCGGCAAGGACTACGTCGACGGCCAGCAGGGATCTGACGAACTTGAAGGCGGGACCGGCGACGACCGCCTGCTCGGCGACAAGGGCAACGACGAGGCGGTCGGCGGCGAGGGCGAAGACCGGATCGAAGGTGGCCCCGGCGACGACACTGACCTCAACGGCGGCGGCGGCACCGACGAAGTGCTGGGCGGCGCCGGGACCGACGACGTCGACGGCGGTGCCGGCAACGAAGACGTCGTCCGCGGCGACTCCGGCACCGACGACCTCTCCGGCGGCCCCGGCGAAAACGACATCGTCTCCTACGCCAGCGCCACCCGCGGAGCCGTCATCGTCGACCTCGAAACCGAATCCGCGAAAGGCGACGGCCACGATGAACTGGCCGAATTCGAGGACGTGGTCGGCTCGCCGCAGGGCGACGAAATCGTCGGCGATGGCGCCGGCAACAAGCTCGACGGCGGCGTCGGCAACGACGAACTTGCCAGCGGCGGCAGCCAGGGTGAAGCCTTCGGCGGACCCGGCAACGACGAATGCGAAGGCTTCACGGTCGAGAACTCCTGCGGCGAAGAACCGGCGCCGCCGCCGGACGGCGCCTTCGTCGTCCTCAACCGCGGCCTCGACGGCTCGAGCCTGGTCGTGCAGGGCGGCAACAGCGACGACAACGTCAACATCGGCCGCACCGTCGAAGGCTGGACGGTCTCCGACAGCGGCCCGATCTACGCCGGCGACGGCTGCGCCAACGTCAGCTCCAGCGCCGTGGTCTGCGGCGGCGAGCCAACCCTGTCGCTGATCGTGATCACCGGTGGCGACGGCAACGACAAGATCACGATCGAACCGAGCGTCCCCAACAACGCCCATGTCCGCGCCAACGGCAACGCGGGGAACGACGAACTGATCGGCGGCGACGGCGACGACGTGCTCGAAGCGGGCGAGAACTACAACAACCCGAACGACGGCAACGATCGACTCGAGGGCAACGGCGGCGCCGATGTCCTCTACGCCGACCCCGGCGCCGACGTCCTCCTCGGCGGCGCCGGCAACGACCTACTGGTCAACGCGGTGCCGGTCTGCCAGGGCAACACCTACGACGGCGGACCCGGCATCGACACGGTCTCCTACGGGCGCTCGTCGACCGGGGTCGACGCCACCCTCGGCGGCACTGGCGGCCCGCCCGGCTGCGGCAGCCCCGACCAGATCCAGGGCAGCAACGAGAGCCTCGAGGGATCCGACGGCGCCGACACGCTGACCGGCGACAACGGCCCCAACAGCTTCCTCGGCCACCTTGGTGCCGACAGCTTCATTGGCAAGGGCGGCGACGATTTCATCGACTCCGCCGACGACGGTGCCCGCGACCAGAAGATTGACTGCGGTCCGGGCGACGACGAAGCGATCACCGACAAACCGGACCCGCAGACGATCAGCTGCAACGACTAACGCTCCGCTGTTCCTTATGACGGTATAGCCGACATAAGGAACAGCTGGGTGGATCAGGGCTCGCGGAATCCGCCCTCGCCGATTAGCGGCACGAAGCGGCAGGGGGCGACCGTGGCCCGGGTTAGGCGCTCGCCGTGGCGGTGGAAGGTGACGAGCATCTCCTCGCCTTCCTCGACCACCGGCACCACCAGGCGGCCGCCGTCGCGCAGCTGCTCGACCAGCGCCGGCGGCGGGCCGGGCGCGGCGGCGTGGACAGCAATCGCCGCGAACGGCGCCCGCTCGGGGTCGCCGAGGCTGCCGTCGCCGACCTCGAGGTGGACGTTGGCGACACCCAACCCGGCCAGGGCCCGGCGGGCCGAGCGCGAGAGCTCGGGGTCGCGCTCGACGCTGATCACCTCGGTGGCGAGCAGCGCCAGGATCGCGGCCGAGTAGCCGGAGCCGGTGCCGACCTCGAACACCCGCTCGGCACCGGTCAGCGCCAGCTCCTGGCAGATCGCAGCGACGATCCAGGGCTGAGAGATCGTCTGCTCGCCGCCGATCGGCAAGGCCGAGTCGGCATAGGCGCGGTGGCGCTGCCGCCGCGGCACGAACGCCTCCCGCGGCACCTCGTTCATCGCCGCGAGCACGCGCTCGTCCCAGATCCCGCGCGCCCGCAACTGGTTTTCGACCATCGCGGTGCGGCGAGCGGCGTAGTTGCTCAATAGATGTAGTTGCCCAGCTTCGGCGGTTCGAGCACAGTTACCCGGCCGCGGCCGGAGCGCACGACGCCGGCCCGCTCGAGCTCGGCGAGGAAGCGGCTGACGCTCTCGCGCGAGGTGCCGGCGAGCTGGGCGAGGTCGGTCTGGTTCATCCGGATCGTCACCTCGCCGGAGCCATTCGTCTCGGCCCGATCGGCCTTGCCTTCGCCGGCCTCGCGGCTGAGCTGGGAGAGGATGCCGGCGACGCGGCTGGGCACGGTCTGGAAGGACTGGCGCGAGATCCGGACGTTGGCGGCGCGCAGCCGCCGGACCAGCCCGGCGACCAGCTTCAGCGCGATCTCCGGGTGGCGCGAGAGCAGCGCCCGCACGTCGCCAGCGGGCAGCGCCAGCAGTTCGCCGTCGGCTAGCGCCTCGGCGCTGGCCGAGCGCTTGTCGCCGTCGAGCATCGCCAGCTCGCCGAAGATCTCGCCGGGGCCGAGGGTGGCGAGGGTGATCGCGCGGCCATCGGAGTGCTCGCGGGTGACCCGGAAGCTGCCGGTTTTGACGATGTAGCAGGCGTCGGAGTTGTCGCCCTCGTGGAAGACCCGCGTCCCGGCCGGGAACGAGCGCGGCACCGCGACGTGCGAGAAGCGCTCCAGCTCTTCGCCCTCGAGGTCGGAAAAAAGCGGCACACTCTTCAACAGCTCGACGGCGCTGAGGTCGGCGGCGGCACTCTGCTCCCCGGCGGAGGACACGGAACGATTATGGACTAGCGCGCCGAGGCGGTGAGTTTGCGTGGACCGCGGCTGAAGCCAGCGCCGAGCAGCGCCTCCTCGTGGCCGGAGCCGATCACCGCCTCGCCGTCGAGTTTCTCGATCGCCAGTTTCGGCAGCTGACCAGCGGCGACAGCGTCGGCGAGAGCCTGCATCGCCGTCCCCAGCGCCTCCTCATCCATCCGCCGCAGCCGCAGCAAGCCACGGCCGCCGCGCTCGACGAAGATCTCCGGCTCGCCGTCGCGCAGCAGCAGATGGGCGCCGGGAGTGCGACCCGGTTTGCGGCCGCCCTCGAGTTTCGGCCAGGGCAGCGAGGCACCGTAGGGGTTGGCGGGGTCGGTGGCGGCGAGAACGGTGAAGGAGCCGTTGGCTTCGGGCAGCGAGCGCAGGCGCTCGACCGCGCCGGGCAGCGCGAACTGAGCGCCGCCAAGCCCCTCGACGAAGTAGCCGCGGCGGGCGGTGCCGAGCAGCTCGAGGTTGCCGAGCTCGGCGTAGAGGGTCGAGAAGCCGCCGGGGACGCCCTCGGCGAGGACGGTCTCGCGGGTGACGATCCCGTAGCGCTCGAGCATCAGCTCGGCCTGGGCGCGGAGGCGGGCGCCGGGCCCGGGGGCGTTGGCGAACAGCGGCTGCGGTCAGTGACCAACGGCCCTGGACGGTGGCGCCTGCGGTCGAGCGGCGGCGGCCGAAGCGGCGGCCGGGGCGTTCTGACGGCGGCACCGCCCGCAGCCGCGGCGCCCGCAGCGGCGCGAAGGCGTCGTTCGTCACCTCCCCGGTCCAAGCCAGGTCCCAGAGGGCGTTGTGGAGCTCCTCGGCCGAGTGGCTGAGGTCGGCGACGAGGTCAAGCCAGAAGGAGGGTCCGGCGGCGAGCCGCTCGCGGATCGCCTCGTGAACCTCGCCGCTCGGCGCCTCGAGCTTCGAGTTGGCCGGCGGCGGCCCGGCGAGGCGGACGTCTTCGCGGAAGTAGAGGGCGACGCGACCGTCGGAGCGGCCCAGCGCGCCGCCGCCGATCCAGACCAGCTCGCCGCTGGTGCAGAGCTCATCGAGCCAGCTCGGCGAGTAGGAACCGAGTCGCCGCGGCAAGATGTCTGCCTCCCAGACTTTCGGGGTCAGGGCGACGCCCTGCAGCGGCACCAGCGCCTCGCGCAGGCGGTCGAGGCCAGCGCCGGCGGGGCGGAAGGCGTCGACGTTCTGCCAGCTGGGGAGGAAACGGGCGAGCTCGGAGCGGTCGGCCGCCTCGACCTCCTTGCGCAACCGCGCCAGGCTGGCGCGGCGGACGCGGCGGAGGACGTCGGCGTCGCACCACTCGCGCTCAGTGCCACCGGGAAGGAGCTCGCCCCGCACCATCGCCCCTTCGGCCTCGAGCTCGCGCAGCGCCGGCCCCGGGTCGATGCCGTAGCGGGCGGCGAGCTGGTGGGTCGGGAAGGGGCCGTGGGTGCGGGAGTAGCGGCGGACCAAGGCGCGCATCGCGTCCGGGTGCTCCTCGAGGAAGGTCTCCGGCAGCCCAGGTGGCTCGGGGACGCCGAGCGCGTCGCGGTAGAGGCCGGCGTCCTCGGCGGCGATGTAGCGCTCTTCGCCGGCGATCCGGACCAGAGCGACACGGCGCTCGGCGACCAGTTTCTCCAGCATCGACTTCGCCGAGTAGCCCTCGGCGACCCGCTCCTCGCACTCCTCGGCGGTCAGGTCGCCGAGGTTGCGGAGCATCTGCTGCAGGGCGTCCCGGTCGCCGGCGCGGCCGGCCTCGGTGCGGTGTTGCAGCTGCGCCTCGACCTCGTCCAGCGCTTCGGGGTCGATCAGCTCGCGCAGCTCCTCCTGGCCGAGCAGCTCGCGCAGCAGATCGCGGTCGAGGGCCAGCGCCGCGGCGCGCCGCTCGGCGTTCGGGGTGTCCCCCTCGTACATGTAGGTGGCGACGTAGTCGAAGAGCAGCGAGGAGGCGAAGGGCGAGGCGGTCGGCGTCTCGACCTCAACCAGGCTGAGCTGACGGGCGTGGAGTTTGCGCAGCAGGTCGTCGAGCGCCGGCAGGTCGAGGACGTCGCGCAGGCACTCGCGGTAGGTCTCGAGGATGACCGGGAAGCGGGGGAAGTCGCGGGCAACTTCGAGCAGGCTCTGGCTCTTTAGCCGCTGCTGCCAGAGCGGCGTCCGTTTGCCCGGGTAGGCGCGCGGGATCAAGAGCGAGCGCGAGGCGTTCTCGCGGAAGCGGGCGCCGAACAGGGCCGAGCCGGAGAGCTCGCCGACGATCAGGTCTTCGATCTCGTCGGGCTCGATCAGGACGATGTCGGCGGCTGGCGCCTCGTCGGCGTCGGGGAGATGGATGACGATCCCGTCGTCAGACCAGATCGCGTCGGCCTCGAGGTCGCGCTCGTTGCGGAGCTTGGCGGCGAGGGCGAGGCCCCAGGCGGCGTGAACGCGGCCGCCGAAGGGCGAGAGGATGCAGAGCCGCCAGTCGCCGATCTCGTCGCGGAAACGCTCGACAACGATCGACTCGTCGGAGGGGACGACCCGGGTCGCCTGCTGCTGCTCACGCAGGTAGCTGACGAGGTTGTTGGCAGCGCGCGGGTCGAGGTCGTATTCCTTCGCCAGCTGATCGGGCTCCTTCGAGACCGCCTCGCGGGAGAATTCGCCGATCGCCCGGCCGAGCTCGGCTGGGCGGCCGATCCCGTCGCCGCGCCAGAACGGCACCGCGCCGGGGGCGCCGGGGGCGGGGGTGACGATCACCCGGTCGCGGGTGATTTCCTCGATCCGCCAGCTCGAGGAGCCGAGCAGGAAGGTCTGGCCTGGGCGGGCCTCGTAGACCATCTCCTCGTCGAGCTCGCCGACCCGGCGGCCGTCGGGCAGGTGGACGCCGTAGAGACCGCGGTCGGGGATCGTGCCGGCGTTGGTGACGACCAGCTGGCGGGCGCCTTTGCGGCCGTGGATCGTCCCTTGGGTGCGATCCCAGACGATCCGTGGGCGCAGCTCGGCGAAGCGGTCCGACGGGTAGCGCCCGTCGAGCATGTCGAGGACGTTCTCGAGCTGCTCGCGGGAGAGGTCGTGGAAGGACTGGGTCGCGGTGACGAGTTGCTCGACCTCGTCCACCTCCCACTCGTCGAGGGCGGCCATCGAGACCAGGTGCTGGGCGAGCACGTCAAGCGGGTTCTGCGGGATCGTCGTCTCCTCGATCTCCGCTTCGCGCATCCGTTTGGCGACCACCGCGCACTCGAGCAGGTCGCCGCGATATTTGGGGAAGATCCGGCCTTTCGAGACTTCGCCCATCCGGTGCCCGGCGCGGCCGATCCGCTGCAGGCCGCGGGTCACCGACTTCGGCGACTCGACCTGGATGACGAGGTCGACGGCGCCCATGTCGATGCCGAGCTCGAGCGAGCTGGTGGCGACGAGACAGGGGAGATCGCCGGACTTCAAGAGCTCCTCGACCTGGGCGCGCTCCTCGTGGGCTAGGGAACCGTGGTGGGCGCGGGCGATCTCGACGTAGGCGTCCTGGCCCGCGGGTCCTGTCGGGGAAGGGGACCCACCACCCCCTGCGGTAGCTAAAGCTTCCTCGGGGGTGGTCCCCCCTTCCCCGCCACCCGCGGGAGAGGCGTCTGCATGGCCCGCGTGCTCGGTAGCTGGGAGCTCCGCTTCTCCTTCGCCGTTTGCCAGCTCGTTCATGCGCTTGGCGAGGCGCTCGGCGGCGCGGCGGTTGTTGACGAAGATGATCGTCGAGGTGTGTTCCTGGACGAGCTCGAGGAGCTTCGGGTAGATCGCGGGCCAGATCGAGCGGACGTGGGCGGAGGGCTCGATTTCCGTCGGCGGCGGCCCGTCCTCGGAGGGGTAGGCGGGCGCGCCTGGGTCGGACATGTCCTCGACCGGGACGACGATCTCGAGGTCCAACTCCTTCCTCTGCCCCGCATCGACGATCTCGCAAGCTCTAGAAGGGCCGACCAAGAACTGAGCGATCCGCTCCAATGGCCGCTGCGTCGCCGACAGCCCGATCCTTTGGATCCCACCGGTCGGGGCGGACTCGGGGGGGTCCTCCGACGAGCCTCCCCGCTGTTGCTCGGCGGAGGACCCCCCCGAGTCCGCCCCCTCGCGATGGCTCCGCACCAAATCGTCCAGCCGCTCAAGCGTCAGCGCCAGGTGGGAACCCCGCTTCGTTTGGGCGACGGCGTGGATCTCATCCACGATCACCGCCTCGACCCCGGTCAGGATCTCCCTCACCTGCGAGGAGAGCATCAGGTAGAGCGACTCGGGGGTGGTGATCAGGATGTCGGGCGGGTTTTTGGCCATCTGCCGCCGTTCTTTCTGCGAGGTGTCGCCGGTGCGGAGGCCGACGGCGATCTCGGCGCCGATGCCGCGGAGGGGCGCCCGCAGGTTGCGCTCGATGTCGTAGGAGAGCGCTTTTAGGGGCGAGACGTAGACCAGCTTCACTCCGGTCCCGAGGTCGGGCTCGCGGGAGAGCTTGTCGATACCCCAGAGGAAGCTGGCGAGCGTCTTGCCGGAGCCGGTCGGGGCGCAGATCAGCGCGTTGGCGCCGCCTGAGATCGCCTCCCAGCCGCCGGTCTGGGCCGGCGTCGGGCCCTCAAAGGATGCTTCGAACCAGCGCCGCACCGGCGCCGAGAAGGGCGCCAGGGGATCAGATTTCGTCCTGCGTTTCTTCGCGGTGGTCAACCCACCGATCTTACGCAGATGCCCCCGTCGGCTCGCGACACGCCCAGTCGGCTCGCCTAGCTGTTCCTTATGTCGGCCATTCCGTCATAAGGAACAGCGCGGCGGGGGCGGCTAGGGGGTGCCGCCGGCGAATTTGGCGAATTCGGTCCAGGCGGGCTTCGGGATGAAGCCTTCTTTGAACAGGCCAGAACCGTCGCAGAAATTGCAGGCGCCGGGCTGGTCGTCGACCGAGAACCAGTAGACCCGTTTCAGTTTCCAGGCCGCCACTTTCGCGCTCAGCAGCGTGAAGGCGCCTTTGAGCTGCTGTGCCTGGCCTCTGAGGCCCTTGGCGAAGATGTTCAGCAGCGGGTTGGCGGGGGGCGGCTGCGAGCTCCAGCCGAGCTCGGTGATCCAGAGGCCCTTGGCGGCGTCTTTGTTGGCGGTAAGGACTTTGCGGAATTCTTCAATCTCCGGCGCCAGTTCGGTGTAGTTGCCGGTGTAGGGATGCAGCGCGACGCCGTTGAATTTCGTTTTCACGCCCGGCGTCGTTTCGTACATCGCCTGCAGGAATTTGGAGGCGTAGGGGTTGGTCGCACCTTTCGCCTTGCCGCCCTTGGGCCGCGCGAAGAGGCCGGCCAGGATCACCTGGGCGCCAGGGTCGGCGCTGCGCAGAGCCGTGAACGAGGCTTTGACCAGCTTGCCGTATTCGGCCGGGTTGGGGTGAACGACGAAGTAGTGGAAGTTTGGCTCGTTCCAGATCTGCCAGTTGCGGAGCGGCCGTTTCGTGATCGTCGGGTTCTGCGCCCAGAGAGTGCCGTTCGGCCCATAGCGCTTGACCAGCGTTTTCAGCATCGACGACCAGGCGGTGGCCGCTTTACCGCTGACCGGCAGCCGGGTCGGAGCTTTGGCGCCGCCAGTACCCGGCACGTTGGCGTAGGGCACCGCCCAGGTGGGGGCACCGGAGATGAACGGCAGCATCTCCAGGCCGGCGCTCGCGGTGCGTTTCACCAGCTGGTCGATTTCGGTCAGATTGAAGGTGTTGGGGGTCGGCTCGATCGCGCCCCAGTCGATCGGGATGCGGACGCTGTCAGCGCCGCCGCTCTTCAGCTTCGACCACTGTTCCTCGGTCGGGTTACCCTGCGGCACGACGCCCCAGAAGGTCGCTGGCACCGCCTGCGCGGCGCTCGCGAAGGCCAGCAGCGCCAGCAGGGAGAGGGACGTGGCCAGCACTAGCGCGCGCGACTTCCTCAGCATTTGCTTCCTCGCTTTCGCCATCGGGGTCAGCTGGCCTTGGGGGAGACCGGCGAGCCGGAGCCGCCGCTGTCCTGGCGGCGCTGCCGGTAGATCACCGCGCCGATCGAGATCGCCGCCAGCACTGCGACCGCAATCAGGATCGGAACCAGCGGCGAGGAGCCGCCGCCGTCATCCGAAGCGGACACGGCCTTGCCCTGCTGAGTCGGGCCTTCGACAGCCTGGCTGCCTTCTAGGCCTTCCTTGCCGGAGGTCGGATTGCCGCCACCGGACGAGCCCTTGTCGCCGGGGTTGCCGCCGCCGTTGTTGGCCGGCGGCGGCACCACCCTTGCTTTCTTCGGTTTCTTCGGAGTCTTCCTCGTCGGAGGGCGAGCCGCCGCCGGGGTTGTTGCCGCCCTTGTTGGAAGCTTCGGCCGTCGGTTCGTCCGTGTTGGACTTGCCGGTTTTCTTCTTGTCCTTACCTTCAGCCGTCGGGATTTCGACTTCGTATTCGGCGCAGCTCGAGTCGGTGCATTCGGCCTGAGCGAGCGCGGGAACGCAGGCGAAAACGACCAGGGCAAGCACCGAGAGGAGCGAGAAGGAGAGCCGGGCCGAGCGACGGGGGCGGTGGCGGGGCCTATGCATTCCGCGCAAGGTTAAAGGAATGGACGGCGGCTGCAGCGCCATCCCCTCCCGCTCCGAGTTCGATCCCCCCAGGCGGCGGGCGCGAATTCGTCTTGCTGCTCGTCTCATTTTGGGCTTGTTCTCCGCTCTTTCGTCGTTTCTGCCGTCCTAATCGCGCAAACCGACCAGGGGCGCCAACGTTGCGGTTGGCGTCCCACAATCCGCAAATCGCGGGGAGCGGCGGCGCGAATCTTCTTCCCGTACCTCGGATCGCCAGCCGAAAACCTCATCCGGCGGTGATTTGCCGGCGCTGCCGGTAGATAACCGCCCCGATCGAGAGCGCAGCTAGCACCGCGACCGCGATCAGGATCGGGACCAGCGGCGAGGAGCCGCCGCCAGACTGGGCGAGATCGTGCACCGGCGGCGGGCCGGCGGCCACTACCTGCTCGTCGCCGACGGCGATCGTCGCCCGTTGGCCGCTGCCAGACCCCGTGCCGCCGCCGGGGCCGCTTCCCCCTGGGGCGAGAGCGTGCTTTCCTTCTGGTTCGTCTTCAGTTCGGGGCGATTCCGCTTCTCCCGGCCCGGTCGAGGGTTTAGGTGGAGTGGATCCCACTTCCCTACCGCCTCCCGGCTTGGGATGCTGAGGTTCCTTGACCCCGCTATGCGGGACCATCCCGTTGTCGAAGTATTCGATACAGGTCGCGTCACAGCTTTCGGCCTGAGCGAGCGCCGGAACACAAGCAGATGCCAGCAGAGCCAGCACTGACAGAAGCGCGACGGAGAGTCGGCCCGAGCCACCGTGGCGGCGACCCTGAGCAGTTTCGCGCCCAGCTCGAAGGCTGGACGGCGTTCGCGGCGCCGGCGGTCCTGATCCTGGCGCTGGCTGTCGCTGGCGGTGGCTATGACGTGACTCCACGCCACATCGCCGGGCTTGCGGTCTGGCTCGTCGTGGTCCTCCTGCTCGCCCTCGGCGCCGCCTCGCGGGCCGTACTGGCGAAGCCGTTCTACTGGGCGAGTGGTCTTGTCCTCTCGTTGGCACTCTTCGCCGCCCTTTCGTCGCTGTGGTCGGGGTCAGTCGAGATCAGCGTCATCGAAGCGGACCGGGTGCTGATCTACCTCGGCGTTTTCGTCGCTGCCTTCCTGATCGCTCAAACCGACCAGAGCCGCCAACGTTTCGGCGAAGGTCTCTGGATCGCTCTGCTCGGCATCGCGGTGCTGATGCTGGCGACCCGCCTGCTGCCGCACGTCTTCCCGGTCGCCGCCGGGCTCGACAGCGGCTCGCGGATCCGCTATCCGCTCGGCTACTGGAACGCCAACGGCGTCGCCTGCGGGATCGGGGTGGCGCTCTCGCTGTGGATGAGCCGGCGGACCACGATCGGCGCCCTGCGCTGGGTCGCGGTCGGCGGCCTGCCGGTCTTACTGCTGGGGCTGTACCTGACCTACTCGCGCGGCGGCCTGCTGTCGCTGGTCGGTCGCCACCATCTGTCTGATCGCCCTCTCCCACGACCGCCTCTGGCTGCTCTGCACGATCGGGATCGGGGCCCTGGTGACGCTGCCCGCGGTGCATCTACGTGCAGGCCCACACGGCGATCGCCCAAAACGCCAACTTCGAGGGCGTGATCGGCCAGGGTGTCGCGGTCCTCTTCTACTTGGTCGGCGGGGTCCTGCTGGCGCTCGCCCTCTACTGGGGCCTGCGCCGACTCGAGCGGGGCGGCAGCGCCCTGACCGGCCGGGCGCTCGCCCTCTCGCGCGACCGCCGCGTTCTGCGCGGCGTCGCGATCGGCGCCGCGATCCTCGCTCTGGTCGCCGCCGTCGCGGTCGGCCAGCGCGCCTGGGACCAGTTCACCAGCTCGGACGTCGAGTTCTCGGCCGATCCCGATTCGCGCATCAGCAGCCTTTCCGGCTCCGGCCGCGACGAATTCTTCCGCGTCGCCCTCGACGCCTTCGGCGAAAAGCCGGTGCTCGGCCACGGCGCCGGCACCTACCAGTTCTCCTGGTTCGAGCTGCGCGACATCGACGTGCCGGTCCACAACGCGCACTCGCTCTACCTGCAGGCCTTCGCCGAGCTCGGAATCGTCGGCGGCCTCCTCACCCTGGCGACCGTCCTTGGCCTGCTCTGGATCGGTTTCTCGGCCTGGCGGGGCGCCGGCGGGGCGCAGCGCGAGCTCCTCGCCGCCCTGCTCGCCGCATCGCTCGCTTTCGCGGTCGGCGCCGCGATCGACTGGCTCTGGCAGATCGCCGCCCTCGGCTTCGTCTTCTTCCTCGCCAGCGGCGCCCTGGTCGCCGCCCGCTGCGGGCAGCTGTCGCGGCGGCGGGCGACCAGCAACGGCGACGGCCGCGCGCCGCGCCGCTACGGGCTCGCGGTGGCCGGCCTGGCGGTTGCCTGGCTGACCGCGCTGGCGCTGATCGGGCCCTGCTGGTCGACCGCGAGATCGACGCGAGCAAATCGGCGGCGGCGAGCGGCGACCTCGTCAGCGCCGTCAACCACGCCGACACGGCGCGCTCGATCGAGCCGTGGGCAGCGACCCCATACGTCCAGCTCGGCCTGCTGGCCCAGGCGCAGGGCGACTACGCGACCGCGGTCGAGCGCCTCGGGCAGGCGATCGACCGCGAGGACCAGAACTGGATCCTCTATCTATCTGCGCGCCAAGGCCGAGCATGAAGCCGGCAACATGGGGGCGGCTGAAGCCGACCTCGCGAAGGCGCAGCAACTGAATCCCCTCGAAGCGTGTTTGACTAAAGGCTGGGACGGCTGCGGATGAGCACTCCGGACGTAGAGCGCAAAGCGCGCGAGCAGGAGAAAGCCACCAACGGGGCGGGGAACGGTGCGACCGCTCCCGCCCGCCGGGCCACCCTCGAGCCCGGCCCCGGAGTCGGCGCCGAAGCCTCGCGGCGGCGCGGCGCGCTACTGCGGCGGGTCCTCGCCCTCGGCGACTGGGCGGCGCTGGCGGTGACCCTGATGGTGGTCACCGCGGCCAGCGCCGAGACCGACGTCGCGACCCTCTTCTGGGCGGTCCTCGTCAGCCCGAGCTGGATCGTCGTCGTCAAGTTCCACGGCCTCTACGACAACGACCACCGCCGGATCCGCCACAGCACCCTCGACGAGCTGCCCTCGCTGGTCTCGGCCAGCGTCGTCGGCACCCTCGTCCTCGACGGCCTGCTGGCGCTCAGCCCGGTTGGCCCGCTGGAGCCGATCTCAGCGATCGCGGTCGGCGTCGGAACCCTGGTCGGCAGCTTCTTCTGGCGCGGCGTGATCCGCTTCTTCTGGCACCGCCTGACGCCGCTGGCCCCCGGCCTCGCGATCGGTCCGCCGCGGCGTCGTCGACATGGTCGCCCGCCGCGTCTCAACCCACCCCGAGACCCGGCTCGAGCTGGTCGGCTACCTCTCCGACGTCGACGACGTCAAGGCGCGCGAGTTGCCGCGGCTCGGCGCGATCGCCGACATCGCCGCGGTCGCCAACAACTACGAGATCGAGCGCGTCGTCGTCACCGAACAGGAGATGAGCGAGCCGGCGGCCGAGCGGCTGATCGAGCAGTGCAAGGCGGCTGGCCTGGCGCTCACCTTCCTGCCCCAGCACTACGGGCTGCTGGGACCGGGGATCGAGCTCAATCGCCTCGCCGAGCTGCCGGTCCTCGACTTCCGCTTCAGCGACCCGCCGCGCTCGACCCAGGCGATGAAGCGCGGCATGGACCTCTTCGTCTCCTTCTTCGGCCTCTTGCTGTTCTCGCCGCTGCTGCTGGCGATCTCGCTCTGGATCCTGCTCGACAGCGGCCGCCCGGTCTTCTTCCGTCAGCGCCGTGCCGGCAAAGACGGCGTCCCCTTCACCCTGCTCAAGTTCCGCACCATGGTCGCCAACGCCGAGGCGCTGCTGCCAGAGCTGATCGACCTCGAGTCTCTCGCCGAGCCGGCGTTCAAGATCCAAAACGACCCGCGGGTGACCCGCGCCGGGCGATTCCTGCGGCGCACCAGCCTCGACGAGCTGCCGCAGCTGATCAACGTCCTGCGCGGCGAGATGTCGCTGGTCGGGCCGCGCCCCGAGGAGGAGGCGGTCGTCGCCCTCTACGACGAGCGTCAGCGCGGCCGCCTGGCGATCAAGCCGGGGATGACCGGGCCGATGCAGGTCTACGGCCGCAGCGACCTGACCTTCGAGGAGCGGCTGGCGATGGAGCGCGACTACCTCGACAACCTCTCGATCTTCACCGACCTGGCGATTTTGATGCGCACGCCGCGGGCGATGGTCCACGGCGAGGGCGCCTACTAGCTTCCCGGGGCCATGCCCGAGCTCGAGGTCGTGATCGTCAGCCACGGCGCTGAAGCGCTGCTGCAGCGCTGCCTTGCCTCGCTGCGCGAGCACCCGCCGGCGCGGGCGGCGCTGCAGGTGACGGTGGTCGACAGCGGCAGCCCCGACGCGACGCCGGCGATGGTCGCCCGCGAGTTCCCGGAGGTACGGCTGCGGCGCGAGGCGAACATCGGCTTCTCGGCCGCCAACAACCTGGCGCTGCGCGAGAGCGACGCCGACTTCGTCCTCCTGCTCAATCCCGACACTGAGGTCTACGCCGGGACTCTCGATGCGGGGCTGGCGCGGCTCGAAGCCGACCCGCAGATCGGCATGGTCGGGGTCAAGCTGGTGACCGAGTCGGGGCAGCTCGACCACGCCTGCAAGCGCTCCTTTCCGACCCCGCTGGCGGCGCTCGCTCACTTCACCGGGATCGGCCGCGGCGCGGGCGCGGGCGAACGGCTCTCCCAGTACCGAGCGACCGAGCTCGGCGACGACGAGCCGGGCGAGGTCGATGCGGTCAACGGCGCCTTCATGCTCTGCCGCGCCGCAGCGATCCGCGAGGTCGGCCTGCTCGACGAGGGCTACTGGCTCTACATGGAGGACCTCGACTGGTGCCACCGCTTCTGGGATGCCGGCTGGAGGGTCTTCTACGAGCCGGCGGGCGTGGCGCTCCACGTCAAGGGGGGCTCCAGCGCCGGGCGCCGGGCGCCGCGCCAGGAGATCGCCTTCCACCGTGGCATGGCGCGCTTCTACCGCCGCTTCGACGCCCCTACCGCGAACCCGCTGACGAACGCCGCGGTCTACGCCGGGATCGCCGCCAAACTCGCCGTCAGCCTGGCGATCACCGCGCTGCGCGGGCGTGATTGATGGATTGACGTTGCTATAGCCACGTCAATCCACCAATCACCGGGGGCCGGTTAGGTGCGGCGGGCGATGTAGGCGGACTGCCAGATCGGGAGTTGGGGGGAGCCGAGGTCGAATTGGCGCACGTCGTCCCAGCCGGAGAGCAGGGTCCGCTCGACGTAGGCGCGGGGGTGGTAGACGCTGCAGAGGTTGCGTCCGGCTAGCCGCGGGCGCTGGACGACCATCTCGCCGGCCTCGAAGCGGCGGCGTTCGTTCGGGCCGAGGCGGTCGGAGACGCTGGACCCAAGGACGCTGATGACGAGCAGGCCACCGGGCGCGAGCACGCGGCGGAACTCCGCCAGCCACTCGCGCTGCAGATCATCGCTGAGGTGGGTGAAGACCGAGAGCGCGTAGATCAGGTCGAAGCTGCCGCTGACGTAGGGAAGCGGCGGCACCGGCTCGTTGCGCGTCGTCCGCAGCGAGCAGAGGTTGCGCGCGCACCACTCGACCAGCTCCTCGTTGTAGTCGCAGCCGTGCAGCTCGGGGCCGGGGATCGAGGCCCAGTGGCGGGCGACTCGGCCGCAACCGCAACCGAAGTCGAGGACCGCTCCCAGCTCCTCCAGCTCGCGGCCCATCAAGCCGACACCGCCGCGGATGCCGGCGAGCATCTGCCGGCCAACCCGCAGGAAGTGGCCGCGATCGGCGCAGCGACCGTCGACCAGCAGACGCAGCCGCGGCGGCGGCAACGGCATCCCATCGGGCCCGCAGGCACGGCGGTCGTGAACGCGGCGCGAGAGCCACTCCTCGCGCAGCCGCTCGGCCGGTCGCAGCAGCCGAGCCCGGTCGAGCCCATCGGCGATCCGGCTGCGCGTGTACCCGTTCATCCCGATCGTTTCAACCCACCGCTCGGGAAAAGTCGCGGTGCTCGGAGGGTTGCGGCGGCGCCCAAGCGAGGTTGTCTTTCGACCCGCTTTCCGGGTCAAAGGGCAACCTCAAGTGGCGCGTTCGGCGACGATCATGTCCTGCAGCGTCTCGGCGCCCGGGGTGCGCGACCAGGCGCCGAAGTGGAGCGGCTCGCGAACCCGCAACCCGACCTCCTCACACCAGGCGCGGACGTCGTCCGCCGCGAACGCGGTGGCGGCCTCGGGCTGGGCGGCATCGATCGTGCGGCCGCCCGGGATCGGGTGGGAGAAGTCCATCATCGCCTCGCCGCGCGCGAGCGCCGCCTCGGCCTCCGGCGTCAGCAGGAAGAAGGTCAGCAGGCAGGTGCCGCCGGGCTTCAGCACCCGCGCCGTCTCGCCTAAATAGTGTTGCGCTTCCTCGCGCAGCAGGTGGGTGAAGAGCGAGGTCGCGAAGGCGAAGTCGAAGCTGGCGTCCTCGTAGGGAAAGCGAAACTCGGTGGCGGCGACGTTGCCGAACGGGTTGTACTTGCCGTTGTGGACCGGCGCCCAGGCGAACTCGAAGTTCGGCCAGCGGGCGGAGATGTTGCGCTGGCACCAGCGGACCATGCCGCGGCCGACGTCGAAGCCGGCGTAGGAGCCGCCGTCGAGGTAGCCGGTCAGCGGCATCGCCATCCGCCCCACCCCGCAGCCGATGTCGAGCACTCGGTCACCTGGCTCGAGACCGCCGAGCTGGCGGAAGAAGCCGAGGAACTGCTGCCCGGTCGCCTCGTAGTCGCCGGCGCCGACGAAGGCGAGGTGGCGGGGCGGAAGCGGCGGCAGTGCGGGGTCGCGGCGGCGCGACGCGAGGAAGTCGGCGGGGCCCCAACGCAGTCGCCGCGCCGTTGCCTTGGCCAGGTAGATCGCCTCATCGCGCACGGCGGCGGACCCTAACGGGTGCAGTTGTCCCCGCTATCCGGGGACAACTGCGCTCAGCCCGTCGCCGATTCGCCGGGGCCCGGCGGCGGCCGCCGCGTGACCGCGGGCGAGCGCCCGCTGGTGGCCGAGATCCAGCGCGAGCGACGGCTGAAGACGCCGACTTTGACCCGGTCGGTCTTGCGGACCAGGACCAGGGTGCAGATCGCGCCGAGCAGGGCGATGCCAGCGGAGACGGCGAAGGTGACCTGGAAGGCCGAGACGTGGGAGGCGATCACGTCGGGTTCGATGATTTCCAGCAGGCGGCCGCCCTGCACGTGTTTCAGCCCCGACTGCTCGGCTTCGATGATCAGCTCTTTCGCCCGTTCGATCTGCTGCGGATTCGGGTGGACCCCCTGCTCGGCGAGCTTGTCGTCGAGGGTGCTGAAGTTGATCCCGAGCTCGACCGCCGTCAGGGCGGCGATCCCGAGGGCGCCGCCGAGCTGCTCGGAGGTGTTGATCATCCCCGCCCCCTCGCCGGCGTCTTTGGCGGGGACCGCGGTCAGCCCGGTCGGGTCGTTGACGGTGAGGACGATGCCGAGGCCGAGGCCCTGCAGCAGCAGGCCGGGGATCAGCGCCACCGCCGACTCCTGCGAGACCGAGACGGCGAGGACGACGCCGGAGGCGGACAAGGACGAGAAAGCCGGCGAACAGCGGCCAGCGGCCGCCGAAGCGGTCGAAGGCCTTGCCGGCGAGCGGGCCGGCGAGGATGATCGGGATCGTCGCCGGGATCAGCGCGATCCCCGCCGTCGCCGGCGAGACGCCGACGACGAGCAGGAGGAAGAAGGGGGTGAGGAAGCCGAGCCCGAGCTCGACCATGCCGGCGAGGAACTGGCTGACGTTGGCGGCGAGGAAGTTCTGGTGGCGGAAGAGCTTGAAGTCGATCATCGGGTTGGCGGCGCGGCGCTCGACCCAGAGGAAGATCGGGATGAAGAGCACGCCGACGACGATCGGGACCAGCGTCTGCGGGTCTCCCCAGCCGGCCTCGGGCCCTTCGCTGAGGCCGAAGATCAGGGCGCCGATGGCGACCGCGAAGGTGACGACCCCGGGCAGGTCGAGGTCGCGCGAGGCGTCCCGGTCGGGCTCGATCTCCGGCGTCGCCCGCAGGGTGATGAGGATCGCGATCGCCGCCAGCGGCACGTTGATGAGGAAGACGAGCCGCCAGTCGATCGCCGTCAGCGCCCCGCCGAGGACCGGCCCGAGGGCGGCGAAGAAGGCCGAGGCGCCGGCCAGGATCCCGAGCGCCGTGCCCTTCTCCTCGTCCGGGTAGACGGCGCTGACGATCGCCAGCGCGGTCGGCATCATCAGCGCCGCGCCGGCGCCCTGCAGGGCGCGCGCGGCGATCGCCATCGGCAGGTCCTGGGAGAGGCCCATCGCGGTCGTCGCCAGACCGAAGATCACGGCCCCGATGAGGAACACCCGGCGCATCCCGAAGAGGTCGCCGAGGCGGCCGCCGAAGACCATCAGCGCCGCCAGCGGCAGGATGTTGGCGGTCATCAGCCACTGCGACTCGCTGATCGAGGCGTGCAGCCCCTCGATCGCGTGCGGGGCCGCCAGCGGCACCGCCGTCTGGTCGACCAGGATCATCGAGCTGGACAGCGTCATCGCCACCAGCGTCAGGCGCATGTTCCGCCGCGAGGTCATGTCGCGGCGCCAGCCTATTCGCGCCGCAGGCCGGCTACCAGGGAAGCTCGTCGGCGATCTCGGCTAGCCGCGGCGCGGTCTTGTCGCGCTCGGAGAGGAGCGGCTCGGCGACCCGCCAGTCGATCCCGACGTCGGGATCGTCCCAGGCGATCCCCTTCTCGGTCTCGGGGTCAAAGAGGTTGGAGACGAGGTAGGCGACGTCGGCGATCTCGCTCAGCACGACGAAGCCGTGGGCGAAGCCGACCGGGACGAACAGCTGGTGGTGGTCCACGTCGTCGAGCACGTGCGCCTCCCACTGCCCGTAAGTGGGCGAGTCGCGGCGCAGGTCGACGGCGACGTCGAGGATCTCGCCGCGGGCGCAGCGGAGCAGCTTCGCCTGGCCCGGCGCGGTCTGGAAGTGGAGGCCGCGCAGCGTGCCCTTGCGAGGAGCGCGAGTGGTTGTGCTGGACGAACTCGACATCGACCCCGAGCTCGGCCCAGGCGTCGCGGCTGAAGGTCTCGACGAAGAAGCCGCGCTCGTCGCCGTGGACGGTCGGCTCGACCAGCACCACACCGTCGAGCTTGGTCGGCAGCGCCTCCGCCACTAGCCGAGCGCCTTGCCGTACTGCCGTTCGTAGTACTCGCGGTACTCGCCGGAGCGGATCGGCCCCCACCACTCCTCGTTGTCGCGGTACCAGGAGACGGTTTTCTCGAGGCCCTCGGCGAAGTGGACCTGGGCCTCCCAGCCGAGCTCGCGCCTTCAGCTTCTCGGAGGAGAGCGAGTAGCGGCGGTCGTGGCCGGGGCGGTCGGTGACGTACTCGATCAGCGACTCGTCGCCGCCGGTCAGCTCGATCACCCGCTTCACCACCTCGATGTTCTCGCACTCGTCGGGGCCGCCGACGTTGTAGGCCTCGCCGGCCTTGCCTTTGGCGAGAACGGTGTGGATGCCGCGGCAGAAGTCCTCGACGTAGAGCCAGTTGCGGACCTGGCGGCCGTCGCCGTAGACCGGCAGCGAGTCGCCGTGGATCGCGTTCAGGACCATCAGCGGGATCAGCTTCTCCGGGTACTGGCGCGGGCCGTAGTTGTTGGAGCCGCGGACGATCGAGGCGTCGAGCCCGTAGGTGTGGACGTGGGCGGAGACGAGCAGGTCGCCCGGCCGCCTTGGTCGCCGAGTAGGGCGAGGAGGGGTCGAGCGGCGAGGTCTCGGTGAAGGAGCCGGACTCGATCGAGCCGTAGACCTCGTCGGTCGAGACCTGGACGTAGCGCTGGATGCCGAGCTCGCGGGCCGCGTCGAGCAGGGTGCCGGTGCCGATCACGTGGGTGCGGGCGAAGGCGTCCTGGTCGTCGATCGAGCGGTCGACGTGCGACTCGGCGGCGAAGTTGACCACCGCCTCGCAGCCCGCCATCGCCTCGCGGACGATCGCCGGGTCCTCGATCGCCCCCTCGATCAGCTGCACGCCCTCGGGCAGGTTCTCGGGGCGGCCGGCGTAGGTCAGCTTGTCGAGGACGACGATCTCGTGCTCCTCGCCGGCGATGCGTACGTAGGTGGAGCCGATGAAGCCAGCGGCTCCGGTCACCAAGAGTCTCATGCAGCCTCCTCCGCTTCTCGTTGTGCCAGGTAACCGGCCAGGCCGTCGTGCCACGATGGCAGCCGGATCGGGTGCTCGCGTTGGCTGGTCAGCGCCGAGTAGTGGGGCCGCGGCGCCGGGCGGCCGAATTCATCGGTGGTTACCGAGAGCACTTTGCAGTCCATTTTCGCCTGCTCGAAGATCTCGCGGGCGAAATCGTAGAACGAGCACTCGCCGCCGGCAGCCATGTGGTGGATCCCGAACTCGACTCCCTCGATCAGCCGCACGATCCCGTAGGCGAGGTGCCAGGTGTAGGTCGGCGAGGCGACCTGGTCGCGGACCACGGTGACCTCGCTCCCCGACCCCCCCAGCCGCAGCATCGTCTCGACGAAGTTGTTGCCACCGATCCCGAAGAGGCCGCCAGCGCGGACGACGAAGTGGCGCTTGTTGGCGGCCACCGTCGCCTCCTCGCCGGCCAGCTTGGTGCGGGCGTAGGCAGAGAGCGGCGCCGGCTGGTCGGACTCGACGTAGGGCGCCCGCTTGGCGCCGTCGAAGACGTAGTCGGTCGAGACGTAGACGACCGCCGCCCCGAGCTCGGCCGCCGCGGCGGCGACGTTGCCGGCGCCGGCGCCGTTGACCGCGAAGGCGGCTTCCTCGGCCTCCTCGGCCCCGTCGACGTCGGTCCAGGCGGCGCTGTTGATGACGACGTCGGGCCGCTCGAGCTCGAACTTGCGCCGCAGCGCCTCGGCGTCGGTGACGTCGAGCTCGGCCCGGCCGAAGCCGACCACGTCGTGGCCGGCGTTGCCGGCGGCCAGCATCAGGTCGCGGCCGAGCATGCCCGCCGCTCCCGTCACCAAGAGCTTCACCGCAAACCCCAAAGCATCAAACGATTTCGATTTCGCAGTTGTCGCCGGCCAGCATCCGCAGGGTGCGGGGCGGGCCGTTGGAGCGGGTCAGCTTGACGTTGCGGCCGAGCAGGCTGGCCTCCATCCGGGTGCCGAGGTCCTGGACGACGGAGCCGCCGAGGACGATCGAGTGCTCGACCTCGCAGCGGCTGATCTCGACCTCCTCGCCGATCGAGGTGTAGGGGCCGATGTAGGCGTCCTCGATGGTCGCGCCGGCGCCGATCACGGCGGGGCCGCGGACGACCGAGCGGATCAGCTTGGCGCCGGGGGCGAGGACGACGCGGCCCTCGACCCGGGAGTCATCGTCGACCTCACCCTCGAGGTCGGTCTCGATCTCCTCCAGCACCAGGCGGTTGGCCTCGAGCATGTCGGCGAGCTGGCCGGTGTCCTTCCACCAGCCCGTCACCACCTCGGAGCGAACGGTCTGGCCCTCGTCGATCAGCGCCTGGATCGCCTCGGTGATCTCGTACTCGCCGCGCCAGGAGGGCTCGAGTTTGCGGGCGGCCTCGAAGATCGCGGGGCTGAAGAGATAAACGCCGACCAGGGCGAGGTTCGAGGGCGGCTCTTTCGGCTTCTCGATCAGGCGCACGATGTGGTCGCCGTCGAGCTCGGCGACCCCGTAGTGCTCGGGGTCGTTGACCGGGGTGAGCAGGATCAGCGCCTCCGGTTCGAGTTCGATGAAGGTCGAGACGAGGCCGCGTAGGCCGTCGCGCAGCAGGTTGTCGCCCAGGTACATGACGAAGGACGAGCCGCCGAGGAACTCCTCGGCGGTCAGCACCGCGTGGGCGAGGCCGGCCGGCTTGTCCTGGACGATGTAGGTGATCTGCGCCCCGAACTGCGACCCGTCCCCCGCCGCCTCACGGATCTCATCGCCGGTCTCCGGGGCGATGATGATCCCGATTTCGGTGACGCCAGCGTCGACCAGCGCTTCGATCCCGTAAAACAGCACCGGTTTGTTGGCAACCGGGACCAGTTGCTTGGCCGAGGTGTGCGTGATCGGGCGCAGGCGCGTACCGGCGCCGCCCGAGAGGATCAATCCCTTCAGTGGCTCCATGCGAGGCTGCAACCCTAGATGATTGATTCCCAATCCGCGTGTGACTGGGGACGCGCCTGGCCATGCGGATCAAGGACGCAGGGTGCAGCCTTTGCCGGTTGGCAAAGGCAAACCCGAGGACGCAGAGCCGACTAGTAAGCGACGTATCTGTGCGACCGACTGTCTTCATCCCCAACTACAACGGCGAGGCGCGAATCGGGCGGGCGCTCGAGGGCCTGCGCGGGCAGAGTCGCGAGGTCGAGGTGGTCGTCGTCGACAACGGCTCGGGCGACGGCTCGGTCGAGCTGGTGCGGGAGCGCTATCCGGAGGTGGCGCTGGTCGAGCTGGGGGCGAACCTCGGCTTCGGGCCGGCGCTGAACCGCGGCGTCGCCGCCCACCCCGACGCCGACCCGGTGATCCTTTTGAACGACGACGCGGCTCCCGAGCCGGCCTTCGTCGCGGCACTGCTGGAGCGGTCGGGCGGCGCCGAGTCGGTCGCCGGGGTGATGGTCCAGGAGGCCGACCCGGGTCTGATCGACTCGGCCGGGGTGGTCGCCGACCGCACCCTGATGGGCTTCGACTACCTGCACGGCGAGCCGGTCGCGATCGCCGCGGCCGGCGCCCGACCCGCTCGGCCCGACCGGCGGCGCCGCCCTCTACGGCCGCGCTGCCTTCGAGGCGGTCGGCGGCTTCGACGAGCGGATCTTCCTCTACTACGAGGACCTCGACCTGGCGCTGCGGCTCGCCGGCGGCGGCGGCCGCTGCCAGCTGGCGCCGGAGGCGCGCGCGGTCCACGCCTACTCGACGAGCCTCGGCGCCGCCAGCGCCGCCAAGTACGCGGCGACCGGCTGGAGCCGCGGCTACATGCTGCGCCGCTACGGAGTCACCGCCGAGCCGCGGCTGGCGCTGCGGGCGCTCGCCTGCGAGGGCGCCCTCTGCGCCGGCCAGCTGCTGCGCGACCGCACCGCCGCCGGGCTCGGCGGCCGCCTGCGCGGCTGGCGCGCCGCCGGCGGCCTCGAGCGCCGCGACACCGACGGCGCCCCCCTCCTCGACCTCAGCGCCCGCGAGGCCCTGGCACTGCGCCGCCGCCGCCGCGGCTAGCCGAGGCGCCGAAAATCTCGGGGTACCGATGTTTTGGGCCCCAGGGCGCCACAAATATCGGTGTACCGATCTTTTGGCCCTCGGCCTCTCGGCCCTGGCCGGGCGGGAAATATCGGGGTACCGATATTTCCCTGGCTGGGGCACCGGAAAGATCGAAGTCGCGGCGGGCGCGTTAGGGGGCGCCGAGCCAGTGGCGGGCGCGGTCGGGGTCGCCGGCGTGGTGCGAGGCGGCGGCGCTCGCGGAGGGCGCGGGGGAGCCGGGTCAGGCCTTCGAGCTTGCCGCGCAGGGTGGCGCTGAAGCGGCGCTGCTTGGCGGCGCGGGCGAGGGAGCCGGCCTCGACCGCGGCGATCCGCGGCAGCGCCGAGGCGGGCACGAACTTGGCTTGGGTGACGAGGCGGTTGCGGGCGACCAGCCGCGCGTTCCAGGCGCTCGGCCGCTCGGCGCCGGCCAGCCAGGAGGCGTTGCCGAGGTGCCAGACCACCGCCGTCGGCTCGTAGGCGAACCGCCAGCCCGCGATCCGCGCCCGGACGTTGAGGTCGACGTCCTCGTAGAAGGAGAAGTAGCTCTCGTCGTAGCCGCCGAGCTCGGCGAACAGCTCGCGCCGCAGCAGGCAGGCGGCGCCGCAGACGCCGAACACCTCGCGCGGGCGCCGGTAGGCGTCGGCCTGCGGCTCGCCGGCGCCCATCTCGTAGGCGCGGCCGTCGCGGCTCAGCGCCATACCGGCGCTGTAGAGACGGGCCGTCTCGGGGTCGCCAACTGCCCCCGAGGCTCCGAACGCCCCGGGACCTTCGACCGCCCCGGAACCCCCCACCCCGACCCCCTCGAGCTGCAGGATCCGCGGCTGCACGCCGCCAAGGCCCGGGTCCGCCGCCAACGCCGCCGCCAGCGCCGCGATCGCCCCCGGCTCGAGCACCGTGTCGGCGTTCAGCGCCAGCACCAGCGGTGCCGCGGTCCGCGCCGCTCCGAGGTTGACCGCGGCGGCAAAGCCGGTGTTGCTCGGCAGCGCGAGGTGCTCGACCCCGCGCTCGCGCAGCAACTCGAGCGTCCCATCCCGCGAGCCGTTGTCGACCACCAGCAGCTCAAGACCCTCGCCCTGCGCGGCGAGCGAGTCGAGCAGCCGGGGCAGCAGCCCGGCCGAGTTCCAGCTCGGCACCACCACGGCGACCTGCGGCTCGGCGCTCACGCGGGGCAGCCTGACACACGGCTATCGTGCGGCGGCAATGCGGAGCCGGGGCCAGACGATCGCAGCCGTCCGCCGGCGCCTCGACGAAACGCTCTTCCGCCAACCGCCCGCTGGAGCGCCGAGCGACCGCCTGCCGGCGCTGCTGATCGGCGGCGGCCTTTTCGCGCTGGCGATCCTGCTGCAGATGCTGCGGGTCGGCTGGTCCCCCTCGCTGCACTCGCTGTGGGCCGAGGACGGCGCCGTCTACCTCTCCGGCGCGGTCCACAACGGCTTCGGCGGCAGCCTCTTCGACACCTACGCGACCTACCTCGTCTTCGTCCCGCGGCTGATCGCCGAACTCGCCGACCTCTTCCCGCTCGCCGACGCGCCGGCGGTGCTGACCGTCCTCTCCTGCGCGGTCGTCGCCCTCAGCGGCCTGATCGTCTTCGTCGCCAGCCGGGGCCTGATCGAGAGCTCCTACCTGCGCGGCGCCCTGGCGCTGGTGATCGTGCTGGCGCCGGTCGGCGGCCTCGAGTCGACCGCGACGGCCGCCTACGTCCCCTGGTACATGCTGTTCGCCACCTTCTGGATCTTGCTCTGGCGGCCGCAAACCGCCCTGGTAGCGCTCGGCGCCGGCGTCTTCGCGCTGCTGACGGGGATGAGCAGCCCCGGCGTCTGGTTCTTCATCCCGCTGGCGCTGCTGCGCACGCTGGCCAGCCGCGACGGTCGCGATGCGCTGCTCCTCGCCGGCTACTGGACCGGGGCGATCGTCCAGCTGCCGGTGCTGATCTTCAACGACGAAACCGCGGTGACGCCACAGTGGACCCACGACATCTGGACCGACTACCTGGAGCGGGTTGTCGCCGGCGCCCTGCTCGGGCTGCGGCTGGCCGGCAAGATCTGGGAGCAGCTCGGCTGGGCGCTCTTGATCGTCGTCCTCGTGCTGGCGGTCGTCGCCCTCGTCTACGGGATCAGCCGCACCAACTTCACCGCCCGCCTCTTCGCCCTGATCGCGATCCCGACCTCGCTGGTGATGTTCGTCGTCTCCGTCTACCAGCGCGCGGTCGGGACCGAAATGCTCTGGCCCGACGGCCACTACATCGAATCGGCGGGCCGCTACGCGATCGTCCCGGCGATGCTGCTGGTCTCGGTCGCGGCGGTGATGCTCGACCGCCGCTCGCGCCGCCGCGAGAACGAAGGCCGCCCGCGCTGGCTCGCCTACGCGGCGGTCGCCGCCGCCCTCGTCGTCGTCGCTGTCTCCTTCCGGGTCGAGAACGTCGGACTGCGCGGGGCGCCGCCCTGGGAAGCGGCGCTCGACCACGGCGCCGAGGTCTGCGCGACCGAGGCCGGCGCGACTGAAACGCCGATCCCAACTTCGCCGCCAGGCTGGGGACTAAACGTCCCCTGCGACCAGCTCACCTCGTTCGCCCCGAAGTAAGCGCTGGCTGTTCCTTATGTCGGCCATCCCGACATAAGGAACAGCCCCAGCGAGTCCCCGGCGGCGTTAGCGGCAGACGCGGACCAACTGGGCCGCTTCGACGTGCACGTACCACTGCTTCTCGGCCCGGTCCTTCGGGATCTGCAGGGTCGTCGTCGTGCCACCTTCGACGGCCGCGATCTGGGCCGGGAATTCGCCTTCGGCGAAGCGCCGCATGCTGATCGCCGCCGCCGGCCCGGGGCCAACTTCGACCCGCGTCGCCCCGACCTCGACCGGGATTTCTTTGGCCGGAGCCTCGCCGGCCTGCATCGTCGCGCAGGCTTCTCCGGCGCCGGCGCTCTGGTCGAACTCGGGCACGGTTTCGTGGCCGATCGGCAGCGCCTGCGAGAGCACGATGTCGGCGAAGTGGCGGCCGTATTCGGGCGCCGATTCGAGCCCGGCGACCGTGTGTGCCGGCGATCCCCAGCGATCGACGGCTTCAAAGTACTTCTGCGCTTCGACGATCGATAGCGACGCGGTTCCGGTGTTTTCGACCCCGACCAAGCTGAAGGTCGGCGCGACCGTGTCGCGGGCGATCTCCAGCGCCCCGAGGTCGGAGCGGGTGTAGACGCTCTGTTGCTTCTCGAAATCGGCGCCTTCCTTTAGCTGCGCCAGGTTGGGCCCGATCGCGAGGATCGCCAGCGCCCCGAGCACCAGCAGCGTGTTGCGGCTGAAGCGCCACTCACGCGCCAACTCCGCCGCCATCAGCAGGACGAAGAGCGCTCCCGCGTAGACGTAGCGGCTGGCCGCGGCTTCGCGGCCGGGGACGAAGTTGAGCGCCGCCAACAGCCAGTAGACCACCCCCGCCGAGGCAACCGTCCAGAAGCCGCGCGGGATCCCCGGCCGCCGCCACTGGGCGAAAGCGACGAGGGCGACGGCGGCGATCAAGAGCGGCCGGCCCCAGTCGTTCTGTCCGGGGCTGTTGACCGGGATCGTGCTCAGCCCAGCGAGCGAGTCGAGCGCCGAGGCGAAGCCTTCGACGATGTAGGCCGGCGCGTGGAGGATGTTGTGCAGGGTGAGGTGCTTTTCGGCCTCGTGGCCGTAGCCGGCGTACCAGACGAGGTAGATGAAGAGCGGCACCGCGAAGACGAAGGCGCGCCGCCAGCCGCGCTCGCGGTGTTTGCCGACGACGTCGAAGAAGGCGGCGACGATGAAGGCCAGCCCGAGGCTGCCGGAGATCGTCGCCAGCGCCAGCATCACGCAGGCCCAGGCGTCGCCCTTGGTGTCTTCGCGGTCGAGGAAGATCAGCATCCCGAGGCCGAAACAGACCGGCAGCGTGAACTCGTTCTCGAACGGCCAGATGATCACCGGCCAGGCCGAGCCGAGGAAGAGGAAGAGGACGGCGGCGATCAGCGCCACCCACTCGCCGACCCGGCGCCGCATCCAGATGAAGAGGAGGACCGGCGCAGTCAGGACGGTGATGCCCATCGCGATCTGTTCCGGCACGTTCGAGCTCATCCCGAAGACCTCGAGCAGGACCTTCGTGATCAGCACCGGGAGGACGACGATGTGCTCGTTGTGCGGGTCGAAGAAGGAGGCGGCGCTCCAGTCCTGGCGGTCGAGCAAAAAGGCGAAGGTGTCCTGGAAGAAGGTGACGTGCCACTGCGCGGCGATCAGCACGCCGGCGGCGGCGACCAGCGCCACGCCGAGCAGGAGGATCGGGGCCCGGGAAGGCTGTGCAGGGGAGCTCACGCGGAGGCGGAGTGTATTGTCGCCCGCCGTCGTCTCGGACAATCCACATACCAGCCTTTGGCAGGGGGGTCGTTGACGTTCAGAGCCGAGAGAGTCGCGCTGCTGGCTCTGGTGGGGCTCGCGGCCTGCGGCTGCCTACTCGGTGCCCTGCACCCGCCCGTCTACAGGCCGGTCACGGACACGAAACTGCAGCTCGAGGAACTGGTTCAGGTCCTCTGCACCACGGCGCTGGCGCTGACTCTGCTGTTCGGTCCCGGCCTCCTCTGGCGCCTGCTCGGGCGCCGCCTCGGGCTCGCCTACCTGCCGCTTCCCGGCTTGGCGCTGCTGCTCCTCGGCGCGCTCCTAGCCTGGCTGCTCTCCACCTCCGGAGCCGACCCGCGGACGGTCTTGTTCGCTGTCTTCGCGCCACTGCTCGGCTTGATCGGAGCAGCGCTGGTCGCCGCCGGCCCGGAGGACATCTTCGACCGCGAGGAACAGCGGGCGCTGTTCCTCTGCGGCCTCGCCCTCGGTCTCGCGATCGGCCGCACGATCTGGTCGCTCAACCCCGACGGCTCGCTCTACGCAGGCTCGATCTCGCGCACCTTCTACGCCGAGCCGCGTCCCGACAGCCGCATTCCCTATCTGGTCTCGGAGCTGATTGCCCACGGCAAGGGGCCCTACAGCCCGCAGGCCGAAGCCCTCTTCTCCCCGTACAACTTCTCCAGCCGCGGACCACTTGGTGGCCTGATCAGCGCCCCACTCGTCTTCCTCAGCGGCGGCAAGCCGCCGATCGAAAACCCGGAACAGGCTTGGCAGCCGTTCGACGAACAGGGCTTCGAGGCTTTCCGGATCGCGATGATGACCTTCAGCCTCACCGCGCTGCTGGCGCTCTGGGAACTGGTGCGGCGGATCGGCGGGCTGCGGGCTGCGCGGTTCGCGATCATCCTCGGCGCGGCGACGCCATTCATCCTCGACGAAATGCTCTTCACCTGGCCGAAGCTGATGGCGGCGGCCTTCGTCTTGCTGGGGGCGCTAGCGATTCTCGAGCGCCGGCCCTGGGTCGCCGGCCTCTTCGTTGGCGTCGGCTACCTGCTCCATCCAAGCGCGCTGCTCGGCTTGGTCGGAATCGGGCTGCTGGCGCTGTGGCCGGCACATGGCGCAAACTGGCGCCGCCCAGACCTCAGGGCCGCCTTGCTGCTGATCGCCGGGGTCGCCGTCAGCCTGATCGCCTGGCGCCTCCTCAACGGCAGCCACTACGACCAGAGCACCTTCCTGCAGTACTTCCGCGAGGCCGGCTACAACGCGCATCCCTCGGTGGCGAATTGGATCGGTTATCGGCTCAGCTCGCTCGGCAACACCCTGGTGCCGCTGATGTTGCCGATTTTCTTTGCGCAAGACCACTCGATCAACGTCTTCGGCGGCCAATCGACGCCCGTCGTGCACTTCTTCTTCCAGTACTGGGCGGGGGTCCCCTTCGGGCTCGCGATCGTCTTCTTCCCGCTGCTGCTGATCAGCCTCTACAAGGCAGCACGACGATGGCCCTGGGCGTTCGCCGCGACCGTGGCCGCACCGCTCCTCCTCTTCACCGTCTACTGGGGCTCGTCGATCACCGGGATGCTGCGCGAGGGGATGCAGTGGTGGGTGCTGACCCTGCTCGCAGTGGTGGCACTGCAGCAGAGCGACGCCGGCTTTCCCTGGCTGCGCTCGAAGCCGATCCGGGCGATCCTCTCGCTGCGTGCCCTCGAGACCCTGATCGCCGTCGTTGGGATGACGGTCGGCACCAACTTCCTCGTCTTCCACAGCCCGCACCGGGCAATCGGCGACATCGCCGCACTGCTGCTCATGCTGGGCTGTTCGGTGACGATGGCAGTGGCGATCTGGCGAATGACGAGCGATCCGAAGCCTGACGCCCGCCCCAACTGACGGCGACGAAACCGAGCAGGAAAACCGTCGCCATCGCCGCGGCGCCTGAGGCGGCGAGGAAGATCGCCAGCAGCACCGGCTCGCGCCGCTCGCCCCGACTAGCGGCAAATAGAGCGACCGCCACGCCGGGCAGCGCGGTCAGCGCCAGATGGATCGCGAGCAGGAGCAGAAGTTCGCCCTGCACCATTGGCGGATGGTTCGCAGATCGCGCCGGCTGAACGTCACGCTAGCGTTGGGCGCAGCACACGGGCTCGGCCCGTGTTAGCTGAACGGCCGAATGTCCGTCGAGAACGCCATCACCGCCGCGACCCCCCCGCCTGCGCCGGGTCCCGACACCCCTGCAGCAATCCGGGTCGAAGACCTCCACAAGTCCTTCCGCATCCCGACCCAGCGGGTCGACTCGCTAAAAGAGCGGGCCGTCCATCCCTTTGCCTCGCGCGAGTACCGCGAGCTGCACGCGCTCGACGGAGTCTCCTTCGAGATCCGCCAGGGCGAGTTCTTTGGCATCGTCGGCCGCAACGGCTCGGGCAAGAGCACGCTCTTGAAGCTGCTCGCCAGCATCTACCGGGCCGACGCCGGGAAGATCTGGATAGCAGGACGGCTGGCGCCCTTCATCGAGCTCGGCGTCGGCTTCAACCAGGAGCTGACGGCGCGCGAAAACGTCGTCCTCAACGGGGTGATGATGGGCCTCACCCCGAAAGAAGTTCGCGACCGCCTCGACTCAGTGATCGAGTTCGCCGAGCTCGAGGAATTCGCCGACCTGAAGCTGAAGAACTACTCCTCGGGGATGCTCGTCCGCCTCGCCTTCTCGGTGATGCTGGAGGCCGATGCCGACGTGCTGCTGATCGACGAGGTGCTGGCGGTCGGCGACGCCGCCTTCCAACAGAAGTGCGCCGACGCCTTCTACCGGATGAAAGCCGAAGGGCGGACGATCGTCCTCGTCACCCACGAGATGGCAGCGGTCGAGGCCTACTGCCACCGGGCAATGCTGCTGAGCGACGGCGAGATTGTCTTCTCCGGCGACCCGGCCGAGGCGGGCCGCGAGTACCTGAAGCTGAACTTCGAAGCCGACCTCTCGAGCGGGGTCGAGGCCGAGACCGAGGACCAGGGCGAAGGCGCCAAGGTGCTCGACTGCCGGGTCGAGAACCCCGCCGGCGAAGAGGCCTCAACGCTCGAAGACCACGAGCAGATCCGGATTCGCGCCGAAGTCGAACTCGAGCGCGAAGCGAGCGCGGTCCACGTCGGCTTCCTCGTCAGCAACGCCAACGAGATCGGCATCTGCGACTTCGGCGACCTGGTGGCGCGGCCCGACTACCCGGCAGAGATGCCAGTTGGCCAGCGCTTCTCGGTCACCGCGACGATCGAGAACCGGCTCGCCGCTGGCCGCTACTTCGTCCACTTCGTGGCGACCAGCCCGAGCGGCATCTCGCTCCAGGTCCAGAACGCGGCGAGCTTCGTCGTCTTCAGCGCCGAGCACGCCCGCGGCGTGGTCGCCCTCGACCATGAGGTCAAGGTTGCGCTCGAGGAGCCGGAACCGTGAGCAGCGAAGCGCAGGGGCAGCGCGGCGAGCTGCGCGAGGTGCGCGGGCCGAGCGCGCTGGGCGGCGGCTCACAGCGCTTCTTCGACCTCCTCTGGCTGATCGCGGTGACTGAATTCAAGCGCGTCTACTTCGGCACCATCCTTGGCTACCTGTGGTCGCTGATCAGGCCGCTAATGCTGTTCGGCGTCCTCCTCTTCGTCTTCACCCAGGTCTTCAAAGTCGGCAGCGAGGACGTCGAGCACTACGCCGTAATGCTGCTGCTCGGCATCGTCCTCTTCACCTTCTTCCAAGAAGCGACGACCGACTCGGTCACCTCGGTCGTGGCCCAGGAGGGAGTGGTCCGCAAGACCCAGTTCCCGCGCCTGGTGATCCCCCTCTCGACCGTCCTCACCGGCGTCTTCAACCTCGGCCTCAACCTGGTGATCGTGATCGTCTTCCTCTTCGCCTTCGGCGTCGACCCGACCTGGACCTGGCTGCTCTTCCCCTTTGCCGTCCTTGTCCTCTTTGCCCTCACGGCCGCGGTCAGCATGGCCCTCTCGGTCCTCTACGTTCGCTTCCGCGACGTCGCGATCATCTGGACCGTCGTCGCCCAGGTTCTCTTCTACGCGACGCCGATCCTCTATCCGATCACCTTCGAGGGAAGCGAAACCTTCGAACGGCTGATGATGATCAACCCGCTGGCAGTGATCTTCGAGCAGGTGCGCGTCTGGGTGCTCGCCGAACCGGGCGCCCCGACCGCGGTCGAAGCGGCCAACGGCTGGCTCGGCCTCGTCCCGGCGGCCGCGATCTTCTTCGGGCTATGCCTGTTCGGCGCCTGGATCTTCAACCGCGAAGCGCCGCGGGTGGCCGAGCAGCTCTAGCTGGGACCTAGTGGTTTGCGCGGCAGTCCTAGGGGGAGTCGGCTACGGGTCAGCTCGTTCCGGATTTGGGGGGAGCTTGTGTACACGGAGCTCTGCAAGCTCCCGGAGCCCTCTCGGTACACCGGGGCTCGCCCAGGGTCAATCAGCTTTAAAAATTTGGGGTGGCAACCTGAAACCGCGGGGCTCGTGACGTTGAGGGGGATCTGGTGAGGGTCCTCCTAGCCTCCACAACTCGTTGCGTATGCCTCGCGCCGAAGGCGCGATCCAGGTTGCACCGGCTCTGCCGGTGCTAGGCGTAGAGGACCCTCACCAGATCCCCCTCCCGAATCCCCCCTCGCGAATCCGCCCCGAACGAAGCCCGTACACTTCCCGCGATGCCCGATCCCACCGCCTCGGTCGAGCCCCTCAACGCCGACACCGAGCCCGCCGACCTCGACACGCAGCGCCTGCGCTCCGAGCGCGACGAGCTGCGCAATGAGATCGTGCTCCGCGACGAAGAGATCCTCCGCCTGCGCGACCTACTGATCGGCCGCGACGCCGAACTCGGCGCCTTTCGCGGTCAGCTGCAGATGATCGAGGACAACTCGAAACGGGTCACCAGCCTCGCCGACCAGATCCCGATCCCCGGCGCGGGTCTTTTGATCGGCCTCTTCATGCGGCTGTTCTCGAGCCGCCGGGGCTAGGCGCCCCCCAATGTCGCCGCGCTTCTCGATCGTCACCCCGGTCTTCGAAACGCCGCCCGGCGTCCTCTGGCGGATGCTCGAGTCGGTCCGGCGGCAGAGCTTCGAGGACTGGGAGCTGTGCCTGGTCGACGACGCTTCGAGCGCCTCGAACGTGCACCGAATCCTCGAGCTCGCCGAGGCCGAGGACCCCCGCATCCAGCTCCACCGCCGAGACGACAACGCCGGCATCGTCGGCGCCTCGAACGACGCGCTGGCGATGGCGAGAGGCGAGTTCGTGGCCTTGCTCGACCACGACGACGAACTGCACCCCGACGCCCTCGCCCACGTCCACGAGGCGCTGCTGGACGCGCCCGAGGCCGACTACGTCTACACCGACGAAGACAAGATCGACGCCGAGGGCCACCATCTCGGCGCCTTCCTCAAGCCCGACTGGTCGCCGGAGCGGATGCGGACGCAGATGTACACCTGCCACCTCAGCGTCTTCCGCCGGGCGCTGGTCGAAGAGGTGGGCGGCTTCGACCCCGAGTTCGAGGGCGCCCAGGACTGGGATCTGGTGCTGCGGGTGACCGAGCGGGCGCGCCGGGTGCTCCACATCCCCCGCGTCCTCTACCACTGGCGCGGGCTCGCGGCCTCGACCGCGGGTGGCGGCGAGGAGGCGAAGCCGTGGGCCTTTGAAGCCGGCGGCCGTGCGGTGCAGGCGCACTGCGAGCGGATCGGCCTGCCGGCCCGGGTGCAGCGCGACGGCGAGGACCCCGGCGTCTACCACCTGCAGCCCGAGCTGCGCGAGGAACCGCTGGTCAGCGTCATCATCCCGACCGCCGGCGGCAGCCGCGAAGTCCGCTACCAGGAGACGGTGCTCGTCACCCACTGCGTACGCAGCATCGTCGAGGACTCGAGCTGGCAGAACCTCGAGATCGTCGTCGTCGCCGACACGACGACCCCGGCTGCGGTGATCGCCGAGCTGGAAGCGATCGCCGGTGAGCGACTGCGGATCGTTCCTTTCGCAGGCCCCTTCAGCTTCTCGGCAAAGATCAACGCCGGCGCCGTCCGCAGCCGCGGCGAGCACCTGCTGCTGCTGAACGACGACATCGAGGTCGCCACCCCGGACTGGATCGAGCGGATGGTGATGTACTCCTCGATCCCCGAGGTGGGCGCCGTTGGCGGCCGGCTGCTGCTCGAAGACGGACGCCTCCAGCACGCCGGCATCGGCTTCCAGGGCGGCCTCCCCGGCCATCCCTACTACCACTATCCGGGCGACGTGCCGGGCTACGCCAACGCGGTCAAGATCGCCCGCGACCTGCTCGCCGTGACCGGCGCCTGCCTAATGACCCGGCGCGAGCTGTTCGAGCAGGTCGGCGGCCTCTCGAGCGCCTTCCCGGTCAACTACAACGACGTCGACTACTGCCTCAAGCAGCGGTTGGGGGGGCGACGGATCGTCTACGACCCCGACCTGGTGATGTACCACTTCGAGTCATCGAGCCGCTCCTCCGACGTCGAGGAGTGGGAGAAGCAGCTGCTGCTCGACCGCTGGTCCGGCCTCACCGGGCTCGACCCCTACTCGAACCCGAACATGCGGGGCGAGTACCCGCGGCTCGTCTCGCCCTTCCTCTGGGCGTTTCGGCGCCGTCCGCGACGGCGGCGCAAGCCGCCCGCCGAGGTGCGCGCCGCAGAAGCGGTCGGCGGCGGCGTCTGAGACCCGGCGGCCGGGCTCAGGCCCGGATCGTCAGACAGAGGACAGCGCGGGCAGCGACGGCGCCGTCGGCAGCGCGCCCCGGCTCAGAGTTGTAGTTCGCGCTCGCCGCCCCCTGAGCGCTGCTGCGCTGCCAGCCGCGCTCACTGTGGACGAAGACCTCCTCCTTGTGGCTCCCGACCCCCGCCCGGCGCAGCAGGTCGTCGACGTCCTCGCGGTCGAGCTGGCGGAACCAGCCGTGGTCTTCACGGCGCCCGAAGGGGACGCTGAGGTGGACGCGGCCGCCCGGCCGGACCACGCGCAGCAACTCGCGCAGCGCCTCGGCGGCGTCCTCGCGCGGCTCCTCCGAGCGAGCTTCAACCGCGCCGTAGACGGCGTTGTCCATGCCGACGTGCTCGATCGTCGAGAGGCAGACGACCTCGTCGAACCAATCGTCGCGCAGCGGCAGCCGGCGCAGGTCGGCGTAGAGGTAGGAGATCCCGAGCGAGTTGAGCGAGATCGCCTCGGGAGCGAGGGTGACGATCGTCAGGTTCTCGATCGCCGGCTGCAGCCGCTCGACCAGGTGGCGGTGGTTTAAGACCGAGCCGGCGTCGAGCACCCGCCCGGAGAGGCCGCGCGAGAAGAGCCAGCCGTACTCGACCACGCGCTCGTCGAAGCCGGCGCCGAGGCCAGGCGGCAGCTTGGCGCCGGTGACGAACAGTTGCCCCCACTCCTCCTCGTCGAGCACCGAGGCGACCAGCGCCCGCTGGGTCGCGTCGTAGGCCAGCGTCCCTGGCTCGGCGTCGGCCGAGAAGCGCCGCGCCCACTTGCGCCCCAGCCGCCGCCCGGCCGGCAGCAGCCGCTCGCGCGCCGGCGGCAGCGGGTCGATCGGATCGAGGCGCAGGGTGGTGAACGGCAGCTCGAGGGCGTCGACCGCCTGGACGATCTCGCCCGGGTCCTGCGGCAACCCCTCCTCCGCACCGGAGGCGCGAAGGCCAAGCGCGCGATAACCGTCGAGGACCGAGACGGGGTCGGTCTCGGTCTCGCGCAACCCCTGGGGCCAGAACTCGACGAAGACGATCGGGCGCGAGCGCTCGAGCACCTGGCGAGCACCGCGCAGCGCCACATGCTCGCTCGCCTGGGTATCCATCAGGATCAGGTCCACCCGCTCGGGCAGCACGTCGTCGAGCCGCACCGCCTTCACCGCCACCGTCTCGCGCTCGGCGCCGGCGATCCCGATCCGGTGGTCGCCGGTGTTGGAGTCGTGCAGTTGCAGCTGCAGCTCACCCGGGTCCGACCATGCCGCTGCCTCGATCACCTCGATCGGGGCGCCGCGGGAACGGGCAGCGTTGCGGCGCAGGACCTCGGCATTGCCGGGATCGGGCTCGACGGCGACGACGCGGCCCTTCGACCCGACCAGCTCGGCCATCAACAGCGCCACGTAGCCGATGTTGCCGCCGACGTCGACCGCGGTCATGCCCGGCCGCAGGACCGAGCGCAACTGGTCGCCCACCTCGCGCTCCCAGGTGCCGTGAGCGCGAATGATCGGCGTGATTACCGTGTCGTCGGCGTGGACCAGCAACGGCCCGACGTCGGACTCGACCTCCTCGAGATTTACTTCGGCCACGGCGCGCGCAGGCGACTCGCAGCGCCGCATTGCCGACCGGCGCTCACCCGGCCAACCTGCCGACCGCGCGATCGCGGCGTCGCCAGTAGTCGCTCTCGGGGTCGTCCTTGCGCTCGGCGAAGGCGAGGCCGCGCTGTCCGAGCCGGACCATGCCGTCGACCGCAAAGCCGCTCTCTTCGAGCATCGCCGCCAAGCAAGCTTCGTTCGGCGCCCAGGCGTTGGTCGGGTCGTTGTTGAGCGCGCGACCGGGGTAGAACTGCATCAGCGGGATCTTCTCGAGCTCGGGATCGAGGTCGGCCAAGCGCTTGAACTCGCCGGACTCGGTCAGCAGCGCGTCGTCGATCATCTGCGTCTCGCAGATCAGCTTGCCGCGCGAGACGCCGGCGATCTTGTCGAGGGCGAGCATCGGGTCGCGCAGGTGGTAGAGGACGCCGAGGAAGAGGACGAGGTCAAAGCCGCCGAGCTCCTCCGGCGTCAGGTCATAGACGTTCATCTGCTGCAGCTCGACGTCGGACCCCAGGAGCTCCTTGGCGATCGGGAAGCCGGTCTCCTCGGCGGTCAGGTAGTCGATCGCCATCACCTCGGCGCCGCGGCGCTCGCACTCGAAGGAGAAGAACCCGTCGCGGGCACCGATGTCCAGCACCCGCTGCCCGTCGAGCGTCTCCGGAAGCTGCAACGCCTCGAGAATCATCTGCGAGTCGTTGACCCCCGGAGTGACGACGCCGGGGGCGACTTCAATACGGTGATACCAGTGCTCGTGCGTGGCGATCTGCTGCCGCGCCTCATCCACGCCTTTGGCCATAATGGCGGCAACTTACCAGCCGGGGAGACCGCTTGAACATCTGCACGATCATCGCGAGGAACTACGCCGCGCACGCCCGCGTCCTGGCCCGTTCCTTCGCTGAGACCCACCCCGACGGCCACTGCTCGGTGCTCGTGATCGACGAGCCCGAGGGCCATCTCGACCCCGCCAACGAGCCCTTCGAGCTGATTCGGCTCGACCAGATCGGCCTCCCCGATGCGGAGCGGATGGCCACCGTCTACGACGTGGTCGAGCTCTCCACCGCGGTCAAGCCCTGGCTGCTGCGCCATCTGCTTGACCGCGACGGCGTCGAGGCCGTCACCTACCTCGACCCCGACATCCGGGTGGTCGACTCGCTGGCCGAGATCGAGCGCCGCTCGCTCGAGCACGGCGGCGTCCTCACCCCCCACCTGACCTCGCCGCTGCCCCGCGACGGGCGCAAGCCGAGCGAAGAGGACATCATGATCGCCGGCTCCTACAACCTTGGCTTCATCTCGCTCGGCGCCGGCGGGGAGATTGCCGGGCCGCTGCTCGATTGGTGGTCGGAGCGGCTCGAGAACGAGTGCCTGATCGACCCCGCCAACGGCCTCTTCGTCGACCAGCGCTGGATCGACTTGGTGCCTGGCATGTGGCCCGGAATCAGCATCCTCCGCGACCCCGCCTACAACGTCGCCTACTGGAACCTGCCCTACCGCAGGCTCGAAATCGACGGCGACGGCTACCGGGTCGACGGCGAACCGCTGCGCTTCTTCCACTTCAGCGGCTACGACCCGCGCCGGCCCAACGAGCTGAGCAAACACCAGACCAGGATCAAGCTCCGCGACGACCCGGCGCTGTCGCGAATCTGCGACGAATACAGAGAGGACCTGCGCGACGCGGGCTTTGAAGAGGCACGGACCTGGTCCTACGGCTGGAACCAGGCGGCGAACGGGCTCAGCCTCGACCGCGTCGCCCGTGGCCTCTACCGTGACGCGCTCGATAGCGGCCGCCTCAGCGACTCGGTCTTCGCCGGCCCCGGCGCCGAGAGCTTCACCGAGTACCTGACGGCGACGATCCACGGCAGCGACGAGGCGGCGATCAACCGCTACGCGACGGCGCTCTGGGAATCGCGCCAGGACCTGCGCGACATCTTTCCCGACATCGAAGGCGCGAGCGCGATCGCTTACCTCGAGTGGATGCGGAACTTCGGCAACGAAACCGGGATGTCGGTCGACCTGCTGCTGGGCGCGGCACCCTCGAACGGCGCCGGCGTCGCCGGCGGCACCGCGGACGACGAGGAGCCCGAGCAGGAGCGGCAGGTGGGCGGGGTCAACGTGGTCGGCTACATCAGTTCCGAGCGCGGGGTCGGCGAGGCGGCGCGCCAGGTGCTTTCGGCGCTCGAGTCGAGCGGGATCCCGGCGGCGGCGATCGACACCCCGGCCGAGCCGAGCGAGATCGACAGGGTTCTGAAGGGGATCGACGACACCGAGCACCCCTACGACTACAACCTGATCTGCGTCAACGCCGACATGCTGCCGGCCGTCGCCGCGGCCCTCGGTCCGCGCTTCTTCACCGGACATCGCACCGCCGGGCTCTGGTTCTGGGAGATCTCGACCTTCCCCGAGCAGTGGCTCGCCTCATTCAACGCCCTCGACGAAGTCTGGGTCGCCTCCGAGTTCGTCGCCTCGTCGCTGCGGCCGGTGGCGCCGATCCCGGTGCGGACGATGCGGGTGCCGGTGACCCCGGCCGAGCCGATCGAGATCAGCCGCGCCGAGCTGGGAATGCCGGAGGGCTTCACCTTCCTCTTCGTCTTCGACTACCGCAGTGTCTTCCGCCGCAAGAACCCGCTTGGCCTGGTCGAGGCCTTCTGCAAGGCGTTCGAGCCCGGCGCGGGTCCGTCGTTGGTGATCAAGTCGATCTTCGGCGAGGAATTCCCCGACCACCGCGAGCAGCTGGCGCAGGCGGTCGCCGAGCGACCTGAAATCCAGCTCAATGAGGAGAACATCCCGGCGGCCGCCAAGAACGCGATGGTCGCCAGCTGCGACTGCTACGTCTCGCTGCACCGCTCTGAGGGGCTCGGACTGACGATGGCCGAGGCGATGTACTTCGGCAAGCCGGTGATCGCCACCGCCTACTCGGGCAACCTCGACTTCATGACCCGCGACAACAGCTTCCTGGTCCCGACCAGCTCGGTGCGGATCGGCGAGGACGCCGAGCCCTACCCGGCGGACGGCGAATGGGCCGAGCCCGACCTCGACCACGCCGCCGAGCTGATGCGCTCGGTCTTCGGCGACCGGCTGGCACGCGAGGAGCGCGGGCGGCGGGCGGCCGCCGACATCCGCCTCACCCACTCGCCCGAGGCTGCCGCCGCGTGGATCGAGGCGCGCCTCGCCGAAGGCCGGACCGACAGCACGATCGCCCACCTGCTCGGGCCTGGGCCGGCGTCGGCGGGATCGGTCGCGAGGGGCGACCTCGAAGGCCTGATGAGCCTTGGCGGGCTGCCGCCCAGCAACGAGGCGGCCGGGCAGCTACGCGGCTCCGCCCAACGGGCCTACAACCGGCTGCTGCGGCGCTACGCCGTCTATCAGCACCAGGTCAACGGCGCCACCGGGATGGCGCTCGAGGAGATCCGCGCCGAGCTCGCCGACCTCAGGTTCCAGCTCGCCGGGGTGTTCGCGATGCACGCCGAAGACCACAGCCGCCTTACCGGCGCCGCAGAGGGTGTCGGGGTACTGCGATCCGAGACCTTCCACCAGAGCGATCGCCTGACCCGGATCGACCGGCGCCTGGCGCAAGCCGACGACCTCGTCGAGGCGGCCGGCGCCGAGCCCTACATGGCCGACGAGCGGCTGGCCGAGCGCGAGCACCCGCTGCTGGGCGAGACGCTCGGCTTCCGCACCGAGGGCGATGAGGGCCACGAGGGCTACCGCAGCTTCGAGGACCTCTTCCGCGGCCCGGAGGAGATGATCCGCGAGCGCCAGCGGGTTTACCTCGACCTCGTCGCCGACCACCAGCCGGTCCTCGACGCCGGCTGCGGCCGCGGCGAGTTTCTCGACCTGCTGGCCGAGCGTGGGATCGAGTTCCAGGGCGTCGACCTCGACCCCGACATGGTCGAGCGCTGCCAGGAGAAGGGCTACGAGAGCGTCGTACTTGGCGACGCAATCGAGGTCCTCGAGCAAGCCAAGCCGGGCTCGCTAGGGACGATCTTCAGCGCCCAGGTGATCGAGCACCTGCCGTACGAGCAGCTGCTGTGCTTCGTCGAGCTCGGCGTCTCGCGGCTAAAGCCGGGTGGGCTGTTCATCGCCGAGACGGTCAACCCGCACTCGGCGCAGGCGCTGAAGGCGTTCTGGGTCGACCCGACCCACCAGCATCCGCTCTTCCCTGAGGTGATGCTCTCGCTCTGCGAGACCGCCGGCTACGCCAGCGGCGACGTCTTCGCGCCGGTCGGCAGCGGCGACTGGGAGCAAGACCGGACCCAGGTCGGCGAGTACGCGGTGGTAGCCGTCGCGCCGCAGGCGGCGGAGATCACGGAGCCGGAGCCGGAGCCCGAGTCCGAAGAAGACCCCGCCGGCACCGCCTAGGCGGTGGAAACCGGGCTGCCTTCGTTCAGCAGCGCCAGGTCGGCGTCGATCATCAGTTTGACCAGCTGCTCGAAGTCGACGCTCAGCTCCCAGCCGAGCTGCTCGCGCGCCTTGCTGGGGTCGGCGATCAGCAGGTCGACCTCGGCCGGGCGCATGAACTTCGGGTCTTCGCGGACGTACTCGGCGGGGTCGAGGCCGAGGTAGTTGAAGGCGATCTGGACCAGTTCGCCGACCGAGTGGGTGACGCCGGTGCCGACCACGTAGTCGTCGGGCTCGTCCTGCTGCAGCATCCGCCACATCGCCTCGACGAAGTCCGGCGCGTAGCCCCAGTCGCGGCGGGCGTCCTGGTTGCCGAGCGCCAGCTCCTTGGCCAGGCCGAGTTTGATCGCCGCCGCGGTGTGGGTGATCTTGCGGGTGACGAACTCGAGGCTGCGCCGCGGGCTCTCGTGGTTGAAGAGGATCCCCGAGGTGGCGTAGAGGCCGTAGCTCTCGCGGTAGTTGACGGTGATGAAGTGGGCGTAGACCTTGGCGACCCCGTAGGGGCTGCGGGGGTAGAACGGCGTCAGCTCGTTCTGCGGCGTCTCCCGCACTTTGCCGAACATCTCGCTCGAGGAGGCCTGGTAGAAGCGGGCCTCCGGGCGCGCTTCGCGCAGCGCCTCGAGCAGCCGGGTGACGCCGACGCCGGTGAACTCGGCGGTCAGCGTCGGCTGGTTCCAGGAGGCGCCGACGAACGACATCGCCGCCAGGTTGTAGACCTCGTCCGGCTCGCAGGCGCGCAGGATGTCGCTCATCGAGCGCTGGTCGAGCAGGTCGCCGGTGTGGATGTTGATCCGGTCGCGGATCCCCTCCAGGCGATGGTGGTTCTCGCTCGAGAGGCGGCGCACCATGCCGTGCACCTCGTATCCCTTCTCGAGCAGCAGTTCCGCCAGGTAGCTGCCGTCTTGGCCGGTGATGCCGGTGATCAGAGCGCGTCGCGCCATTGCGGGCGAGTCTACCGAGCCCCGGCTGACCACACGCGGGTGGCCAGCCGATCTGGCTATTGTGCCGGGCCGATGTCGGACCAGGCCGCCACGTGGATCACGGTTGTCGACGACGTTGATCGCGGCAACCAGCTCGGAGCCGCGAACGTCGCCGCCGAACGCGTCGGACGCGTCGTCGCGAGCGTTCTCGAGGGAGCCGGCGAGAAGGACGCGGCGATCGCGGCCGGGCGCGAGAAAGGCTTGCTCCTGCTTCCGGAGGCCAACCAGGTGCTACCGGAATCGGGCGACCCCCTGGCGCTGGTGCGGCAGGCCCGGGAAGAGGGATGGCGGCTGATGCTGCTCTCGCTCGGCATCGACAGCGATAGCGGCGAGCTGGCCGAACGAATGCTTGGCGGCGGGCCGACGGCGAGTCTGCCGCTGCAGACGCCGCCGGAGGTCGACTCTCCGGTTCCACCAGCGGAGCTGCGCCGCCGCGTCTCGGTCGGCACCGAGGCGAACTTCCTCAGCTCCGGGGCGCTGCACGTCGAGACCTACGACTTGGCCTTGAGCGAGGCCGGGGGCCCGATCGCCGCGGCGACCGACCTGCTCGACTGGGGCGCCGGCTGCGGCCGGATGACGATCTTCCTGATGGCGAAGGCGCCGCAGGCGCGGGTCACGGCCGCCGACACCGACGCCGAGACGATCGCCTGGGTCGGTCAAAACCTGCCGGTCGCAAGGGCCGTGGCGCTGCCGCTGCTGCCGCCCACCGACCTCGCCGACGACTCGTTCGACCGCGTCGTCGGCCACAGCATTTTCTCCCACCTCGAAGTCGAGCCCCAGGACCGCTGGCTGGCGGAGCTGGCGCGGATCACCCGGCCGGAGGGCTACCTGGCGGTCTCCTTCCATGGCCCCTTGGCCCTGCGCTGGCACCTCTACCATCCGTTGGTCGAGTTGCCTGCCGCCGTCGAAGAGGACCTTGGCCACAACGGGATCGCGATCTGGCGCGGCGACGGCTGGGAGGACCACTTCTACGAGGGCTACCACACGACCTTCCACACCCACGACTACGTCCGCGATCACTGGTCGCAGTGGTTCGAGGTCGTGGCGATCCACGAGGGGCTCGCGGCGCCCACCCAGGACATCGCCGTCCTGCGCCCGCGCTAGGAGGACCGGTGTCGCAGCAAGCCGCAGCCTGGATCGCGCCCGTCGAGGGGACCGACCGTGACCGTCAGCTGAACGGGGCAAACACCGCGGCCGGACGCGTCGGCCGCACGGTCGCGACGATCGTCGAAGGCGGCGAGGAGCGGGATGCCGCGGTCGCCGCCGGCCGTGAGTCCGGGCTGCTGCTCGTCCCGCAGGTCGACCAACTGCTTCCCGCGGCCGGCGCCGCGCTGGCGCTGGTCCGCCAGGCCCAGGCAGAGGGCTGGCGCGTGATGCTGCCCTCGACCGGGATCGACTCCGACACCGAGACCGGTGAAAAAGCCGAGCAGATGCTCGGCGATGCGCCGGTCGAGGGGGCGCCCGAGGGGCCGCCGCTGCCCCACGTCGACTCGCCGATCCCGCCGGCGGAGCTGCGCGAACGGGTCTCGATCGGCACCGAGGCGACCTTCGACGTCACCGGCTCGATGCACGTCGAGCTCTACGACGCCTCACTGCGCGAGGTCGGCGCCCCGATCGCCGAGGCGACCGCCCTGCTCGACTGGGGCGCCGGCTGCGGCCGGATGTCGAGGTACCTGAGGGCGAAGGCCCCGGAGGCGCGAATCACGGCCGCCGATACCGACGCCGAGGCGATCGCCTGGACGGGCGAGCACCTGGACGTGCAGGAGGCGGTGGCGCTACCGCTCCTTCCCCCCACCGGCTTTGAGGACGACTCGTTCGACCGCGTCGTCGGCCACAGCATCTTCTCCCACCTCGAAGTCGAGCCCCAGGATCGCTGGCTGGCGGAGCTGGCGCGGATCACCCGGCCCGAGGGCTACCTGGCGGTCTCCTTCCATGGCCCCCTCGCCTTCCGCTGGCACCGCGATCATCCCCTGGTCGAGATGCCGCCTGTGATCAAGGAAGAGATGAATCGCAACGGCATTGCGATCTGGCGCGGCGACGGCTGGGAGGAGCACTTCTACGAGGGCTACCACACGACCTTCCACACCCACGACTACGTCCGCGATCACTGGTCGCAGTGGTTCGAGGTCCTGGCGATCTACGAAGGGCGCGCCGCCCCGACCCAAGACATCGCCGTGCTGCGCCCGCGCTGAGGCGGGCCCGGCCTACTCGCCCGCCGCTGGTTTGTCGGTCGAGCGCCGGCCGCCGACCGGGGTCTTGCGCTGGCGGCCGCTGCGCGGCGGTTTCGGCGTCCCGACCCGATAGTCGCCGCGGCTCAGGGTGCTCTCCAGCCAGACGTAGAGGACGATGAACAGGTAGCGGCTGCCCATCTCTTTCATCGCCAGCTTCGCCTCGCCGGAGGTGCGGTTGGTCCAGCTGTTCGGCACCACCGCGTAGGAGTGGCCGCGGACGATCGCCTTCAGCGGCAGCTCGACGGTCAGGTTGAAGTGCTTGGAGAGCAACGGCTGGACGGTTTCGATCACCTCGCGGCGGTAGGCCTTGAAGGCGTTGGTGGTGTCGTTGTAGCGATGGCGGAAGAGGATGCGGATGAAGGTGTTGGCGAGGCGGTTGAAGAGGTACTTGAGGCGCGGGTAGTCGTAGATCCGGGCGCCCGGCATGAACCGCGAGCCGAAGGCGCAGTCCCAGCCCTCTTCGAGCAGCCGGTGGTAACGGACCAGGTCCTTGGGGTCATCGGAGGCGTCGGCCATGAAGATCGCCACCGCGTCGCCCTCAAAGACGTCGAGGCCGGCCCGGATCGCCATCCCGAAGCCGCGTTCGTAGTGCGAGCGGTGGACCCGGACGCGCGGGTTGCGCTCGCCGATCGCGGCGACGATGTCGTTGGTCGAGTCGTCGGAGTCGTCGTCGACGACGATCACTTCGTAGTCGATCGAGTCGGCCTCGAGCTGGGCAACCAGCCCCTCGAGGGTGGAGCCGATCGAGCCCTCCTCGTTCTGGGCCGGAATGACGACCGAGAGCTTCACGCCGGCGTCGCCATCCAGCGCTCGAGGTTCTGCTCGTACATCTCCTGCAGGATCTCCTCGATCCCGTAGCGCAGCTCGAAGCCCGGGTAGTCGGCTTCGAACGGCGCCAGGTCAGAGATCCACCAGCGGTGGTCGCCGATCCGCGGCTCCTCGCCCATCTCCCAGGAGAGCTCCTTGCCGGAGACGCGTTCACAGACCTCGATCGCCTCCAGCATCGAGCAGTTGGAGAAGCGGCCGCCGCCGATGTTGTAGACGGCGTGGGCGCGGGGCGCCTTGCGGAACTCGTCGAAGGCGGCGATCAGGTCGGCGCTGTGGATGTTGTCGCGGACCTGCTTGCCCTCGTAGCCGAAGACGGTGTAGGGCGTACCGGTGACGGTGCACTTCATCAGGTAGGCGAGGAAGCCGTGCAACTTGGCGCCGGCGTGCTGGGGGCCGGTCAGGCAGCCGCCGCGGAAGCAGACGGTCGGCATCTCGAAGTAGTAGCCGTACTCCTGGACCAGCAGGTCGGCGGCCGCCTTGGAGACGCCGAACAGCGAGTGGGTCGAGCTGTCGATCGACATCGAGGTGTCGATCCCCTTGTAGTAGGGATGGTCCTCGGGCAGCTCGAGCCGCTTCTCCAGCGACTGCAGCGGCAGCCGATTGGGGGTGTCGCCGTAGACCTTGTTGGTCGAGCAGAAGATGAACGGTGCCGAGAGCGCATGGGCGCGGGCCGCCTCGAGCAGGTTGAGGGTGCCGTTGGCGTTGACCCCGAAATCGATCTGCGGGGCGCTCGCCGCCCAGTCGTGGGAGGGCTGCGCCGCGGTGTGGATCACCAACTCGATCTGGCCGGCATGCTTGGCGAAGATCTCCATCATCCGCTCGGCGTCGCGGATGTCGGCCTGCTCCCAATGGAAAGAGCCCGGGTTCTCGTTGACCAGGCGCTCGGTCACGTGCGAGGTCGAGGACTCGGGCCCGAAGAAGCTGGCCCGCATGTCGTTCTCGATTCCCACCACGTCGAAGCCCTGGGCGATGAAGTGCTCGACGGCCTCCGAGCCGATCAGGCCCCCCGCCCCGGTGACGATCGCAACCGGCATTCCGCTACTCCCTTTCCGTCTTCATTTGGTCTCGATGTTCAAAGCCTTGGCGATCCGCTCCTCGTCGGAGGAGATCCACTCGTGGATATCGCGAAGCACGGTCTCGGCATCGCGACGGGGTCGCCACTCGTCAAGGTTAAAGATTCGCTCACAGTCGGAGAGGTAGATCGGGACGTCGCCTTGGCGCGTCTCGGCGACCGGGGTGATCGGCACCTCGTTGCCGGTCAGCTCTTGGCAGATCGCGGTCGTCTCGCGCAGCGAGAGGCTGATCTCGCGGCCGCCGCCGACGTTGACGGTGCGGCCGTCCCACTCCCCCGGGGCGAGCAGCTGGCGCTCGACCAGGTCGACCAGGTCCTCGACGTGGAGCAGGTCGCGGACCTGCTTGCCCTCGCCGCCGAAGCCGATGTAGGAGAGCGGGTTGCCGAAGTGGTGGGCGAGCATCCAGTGGGTGAATACCCCCTGGTCGACCTTGCCCATCTGCCAAGGGCCGGCGATCACGCCGCAGCGGTCGATCACCGCGGGGACGCCGAGGGCCTCGCGGTACTCCTCGATCAAGAGCTCGGCGGCGAGCTTGGTGGCGCCGTAGAGGGTGCGGGCGCCCTCGAGCGGGAAGTCCTCGGCGATGCCGGCGGGCGAGACGCCGCGGACGTCCTGCTCGGCGGCCAGCTCGAAGCGGGTCTCGGCCTCCTCCAGCTTGAGATCGACCTGCGGCGCGACCGGATAGACACGGCTGGTCGAGAGGAAGACGACGAAGGCGCCGTCGCGGCGGGCCAGCTCGAGGCAGTTGTAGGCGCCGGTCAAGTTGGTGTGGACGAGATAGCCGGTGTCGCCGTCGATGCCGCTCATCACCGAGGGCTCGGCCGAGCACTCGATCAAGGCCGTCAGCTCGCCGATCTGGGCCATGCTCTCGGGCTCACGGACGTCGCCCTTGATAAACGCGACACCAGCCTCCTCAAGACGCGGAAGGTTGAGTTCGGAGCCGCGCCGGTAGAGGTTGTCGAGCGCGACGACCTCCCACTCGGGGTGGCGGCGGGCCAGCGAGACGGCGAGGTTGGAGCCGACGAAGCCGGCCCCGCCGGTGATCAGGAGCCGATTCACGGCCCGCGACGGTATCGCAACCACGGGACGCGCCACGCTGCCTCGGCGGCGATCGCGGCGGTCATCTTCGAGGCGCCCTCGCGGCGGTCGTGAAAGACGATCGGCACCTCGGCGACGCGAAAGCCGCAACGAGCGGCGCGGTAGGTCATCTCGACCTGAAAGGCGTAGCCCTTGGAATCGACGCTGGTGAGATCGATCGCCTCCAGCACCTCGCGCCGGAAGCACTTGAAGCCACCGGTTAGGTCGTGGACGCCGAGGCCGAGGACACGGCGGGCGTAGGAGCTGCCGCCGCGGCTCAGCAGGCGGCGGCGGGCGCTCCAGGCCTCGACCCTGCCGCCCGGCACGTAGCGCGAGCCGATCACCAGGTCGGCGCCCTCAGCGGCGGCGAGCAGGCGCGGCAGGTCGGCCGGGTCGTGGGAGAAGTCGGCGTCCATCTCCAGCACCAACCCGGCACCGCCGGAAAGGGCGCGGCGGAAGCCGGCGATGTAGGCGGGGCCAAGCCCGCGCTTGCCGGTCCGGTGCAGGACCTCGACCCGGCCGGGGCGCTCGGCGGCGAGGCGGTCGGCGATCGCCCCGGTGCCGTCGGGCGAGCCGTCGTCGACGATCAGCACGCGGGCGTCGTCGGGCAGCTGTGCGAGCGACCGGGCAACGACCGACTCGACGTTGCCCGCCTCGTTGTACGTGGGGAGAACGAGCCAGGCCGGGCCCCCCGCAATTTGGGACATTGGTCCCAAACCTATTACTCCAACCTTCGTCTTAGCTAACTTGAGCAGGGTGAAGCGAGTGGTGGGGACCCTCATCGTCGCGGTTTCGCTCTTGGCGACCGCGGCCGCAACGAGCGCGCAGGCGGCGAGCCTGCAGTCGATTGGCAACTTCGACGAACCGACTTTCGTCACCTCGGACCCCGGCAACCCGAACCGGCTCTTCGTGGTTCAACGCGAGGGCAAGATCGTCCAGGTCGAAAACGGGACGGTCAGCGATTTCGCCAACCTCGAAGCGCTGGTCAGCAACCCGATCGCCGGCGAGGAGGGGCTGCTCTCGATCGCCCTGGCGCCGGACTACTCGAGTAGCGGCCGGATCTTCGCCTTCTACACCGGCCGCGAGGCGCCGATCCCCGACATCCACATCGGCGAACTGCGGGCCAGCGGCTCAGCGGCGAGCTTCGTCCGCGACCTGCTGACGATCCCCCACCCGAACCAGGGGAACCACTACGGCGGCCAGATTGCCTTCGGCCCCGAAGGGCTGCTGTTCATCGGGACCGGCGACGGCGGCGGCTCAGACGACGAAATGCACAACGCCCAGGACAAAACCAAACTGCTCGGCAAGATCCTGCGGATCGGCGTCGACCCCTCAGGCGTCCTGCCCTACAGCATCCCCTCCGACAACCCGTTCGTTCCTGGAGCCAAAACCACCAACGAAAGGCTCGTCTTCGCCTACGGGCTGCGCAACCCCTTCCGCTTCTCCTTCGACCGGCTCTTCGACGATCTGGTGATCGGCGACGTCGGCCAGAGCGCCCGTGAGGAGATCGACTGGGCGCCGGCCGCGGCCAACCTCGGGATCGGCCGCAACTACGGCTGGAACTGCCGCGAGGGGCGGCTGCTGGGCCCGGCGACCGACCCCGGCTGCTCGCCCACCGGGAGCTACATCGAACCGGCATTCGACTACCCGCACATCGATCCCGGTGGCGGCGCTGCGCACGGTTCGGCGATCATCGGCGGCTACATCGTCCGCGATCCTTCCCTGCCGGAACTCGCCGGCCGCTACCTCTACGGCGACCTAAACGGCGAAATCCGCTCGCTGGTCCTCTCCGAAGCGTTCACCAGCGACCGCCCAGAGAACCTGATCCCGGTCGCCAATCTGAACAGCTTCGGCGAAGACTCCTGCGGCCGCATCTACGCCGTCTCCGGCAACGGCCCGGTCTACCGCCTCACCTCCCCGACCCCGAACACCTGCCTGCCGACGCCGCCGCCGGTGGTCAAGTCGCTCTCCTCCTCGATCGTCGGCCTCCGCGCCGTCACCCGCCGCGTCAAGCGCAACGGTCGCGCTCAGCTGACGGTCTGGGTCACGCCCTGCAGCGGCCGCCGCGGCCAGGCAGTGAAACTCTTCCGCGGCCGGGCCCGGCTCGGCAACCGTCGCCTCGACCGCGCCTGCACCGCCCGCTTCCTGCCCAAGGTCAACCACCCGGTCAGTTTCCGCGCCGAGATCGCGGCCGACGAAACGTACGCCGCCGCGAGCTCGCGGCAGCTCGGCGTCCACGTCTACCGGCCAAAAAAGGCGGAAAAAAAGCGCAACGGCCGCCTCCACGTCCCCGCCGGCGTCGGCCGCCGCTGAGCCAGGCCCAGCCGTCCCCCGCCGCGACCCGTCTGCGATTCGCCGCCTATATCCCGGTAAATCGCAGACGTGTCCGACTCACCGCACTGCGCTACGGGCGAAGGCGGCCGTGGGTCATCCGCACGAAGGCCGTCCAGGCCGGCTTCGGGTTGAAGCCTTCGCCACCGCCGAACAGGCCGACCGAGTCGCAGTAGTCGCAGGAGCCGGGGATGTCCTTCCAGGAGAACCAGGTGACGCTCTGCAGGTGCAACCGTTCGCGGTTGGCGATCAGGTAGCGGTAGGACTTGCTCAGCGAGCGGGCCTGGCCCTTGTAGCCGCGCTCGAAGGAGACGATGTTGGGGTCGAACTGGGAGCCCCAGCCCATCTCGGTGATGTAGAGCGGGACTTCGTCGTGGTTCTGGACGGTGACGGTGTGGAATTCCTCAACCAGTTGCTTCAGTTCGGTCACCGTGCCGGTGTAGGGGTGCAGCGCGACCGCGTCGAAGTAGTTCTTGATCCCCGGCTGGCGATAGAGCTTGCGGAGGAATTCGGCCGCCGGCAGGTTGCCACCGCTGCGTTTGCCGGGCAGGCCGAAGAGTCCCGACATGATCACCTGGGCTTCCGGGTCGCCGGCCTTGATCGCCGGCGCTGAGATCCGCAGCAGACGGGCGTAGGCCTGCGGCGTTGCCGGGTTGGCGAAGTAGAAGAAGTTCGCCTCGTTCCAGACCTGCCAGGCGGTGATCGGCATCGGGTTGCTGATCGGCGGTTCCTTCGAGGATCCGCCGATGGCGTGTTCGGTCCAGAATTCGCCCCCCGGCCCGTAGCGCTTGGCCGCCGCCTCGAGGAAGCGGGCCCATTCTTGGCGCGCTTCGGGGCTGGTCAGCGGCAGGGTCAGCGTGCTCCCCGCGAGCCACGGCGGGGTGCCGACGATGAAGGGCTGCACCTGCAGGCCGTGGCGGGTGGCGACCATCAGCGTGCGGTCGAGTTGGCCCCACAGGTAGGGGCCGTTCTTGGTCGGCTGCGCACCGGCCCATTCGAGCGGCCAGCGGATCGATTCGATCCCGCCCGCCTTCATGTATTCGGCGTCGCGGTCGCTCAACCAGTCCTGCGGCGCGACGCCGAAGAAGCCGCTGCCGGGCGGCAGCGGCGGCGGCTTGACGGCCGCGACCGCCCCCGTCCCGGGCAGGGCGATTGCGAGCAGGCAGAGAAGACCGAGAACGACTGCGGCGCGTCGAAGCACCGGATTAGAATAAATGGCTAGGTTCCCGGACGAATATTCGGCTATGGGCGTGGACGCCCGTGGGTGATTGCGATAAAGGCGCGCCAGGCGGGCTTTGCCCGGAAATTGGTGCCTCCTTTGAAGAGCCCGACCGAGTCGCAGAAGCTGCACGATTCGGCGATGTCCTTCCAGGAGAACCAGTAAACGCCTTTGAGATCCAGCTTGCCGCGATTTTTCAGCAGGTAGCCGTAGGCGCCCTTCAGCTCATTTACCTGGCCTTGGACGCCCTGCTCGAAGGCGACTTCGTCGAAGTTGTTCTGCGAGCCCCAGCCGATCTCGGTGACGTAGAGCGGCACCCGGTCGTGGTTGGCGACGGTGACTTGGTGGAATTCTTCGACCAGTTCTTCGAGCGATTCGGTGTCGACTGCGTACGGGTGCAGGGCGATCCCGTCGAAGTAGGGCTTCATCCCGGGGATCTTGTAGATCGTTTCGAGGAACTGGGCGGCCGGCATCCCCCGGGCCCCTTTCGGGTTCGGGCTGCCGAAGAGGCCGGCGGTGATCACTTTCGCCGCCGGGTCGACCCGTTTGATCGCCGGGGTCGACTGTTTGAGCAGCCGCGCGTAGCGCTGCGGCGAGGCCGGGTAGGCGAAGTAGAAGAAGTTCGCCTCGTTCCAGATCTGCCAGGTGCGGATCGGCAGCGGTTTCGGGATCGCCGGTTCGTACTGGACGACGCCGGGCGCGTGAGTCGCCCAGAATTCGCCGCCAGGCCCGTAGCGTTTGACCGCGGCTTCGAGGAACTGGGTCCAGGCCTTGCGTGCCTTGGCGCTGTCGATCGGCAGTTTCGTCCCTTTCAGCGAGAGCCAGCGCGGCGTGTCGACGACGAAAGGCAGCACCTGCAGGCCGTGCCTGGTCGCGTTGCTGACGACCTTGTCGAAACTTTCCCAGTCGTAGCCGCCGTTGCGGGTCGGCTGCACCGCCGACCAGACGAGCGGGAACCGGATCACTTCGATCCCCCCCGCTTTCATGAACTCGGCATCGCGTTCGGTGACTTCGGTCTGCGGGCCGATGCCGAAGAAGCCCTTCGGGGCCGGCGGCAGCGCCGCCGAGGTGGTCGTCTGGGCGCCGGCGCAGCCGGTCGCGGCGAAGAGCAGCACTGCCGCGCTGAGGCTGACGAGCATGGCCAGGGCGACTGGGAATCGTCTCGAGATAATCGGTTTCACCTCGCTGGGAGTCGGGGTGGGTGGCTGAATTTCCGGGTCACCCTGCAACACGAGCGGTCGCGGGATGTATCGAAGCTGTCACCGAAGGGCGCGGACGGGCTAGTAGCGACCGCCGAGCTTGCGGTGATCCCAGCTTGCCGTACGCAACGGCCGGAACCGGATCGCCACTCGCTTCGGAGCCTGCGCTTCAAGCGCCGCCTTGGCGTTTCCCTCGACCGAGTCGATCCCCTCTGCGTAACGGAGAGTGAGCTCCTCGGCGAAGCCAAGCACGGTACCGAAGTCGCGCCGGATGTCCGCCTCCGCCTCGATCATCACCCCCCGCAGCTCGCCGTACTCGTGCCCGGACTCAACCAGCACGGTCGCCCGCGGGTCGCGTTCGAGGTTGCGGACCTTCTGCGACTTGGCGTAGGTCCAGATCCAGACCTCGCCGTCGCGCGGCACGTACCAGAGCGGCATCAAGTGCGGCCAGCCGCGCGGCCCGATGCTGGAGACGACAGCGACCCGCTCGCTCTCCAGCAGCTCGGCCAGCTCGGCGTCGCTGAGGACGATCTGGGCGCGCCGGCTCACCCGCTGAAAACTAGCTGAGCCAAGCGCCGCTACGGGCTCGCGACCGCCACCCGGAACGAGCGGCGGTAGGCGGTGGGGGTCGTCGCGGTCGCCCGGCGGAAGTGCTCCCGCAGCGAGGCGGCGGTACCGAAGCCGCAGCGCCAGGCGACGTCCTCGACCGGCAGCTCGGAGGACTCGAGCAGTTGCCGCGCCGCCAGCACGCGGCGGCCGAGCAGCCACTGCAGCGGCGTCGTCCCCATTTCGATGCGGAAGCGGCGGGCAAAGGTGCGCGGGCTGAGCCCCGCGTGGTCGGCCATCGCGGCGACGTCGAGAGGCCGCTCGAGGCGCTCGGTGGCCCAGCGGCGGGTCGGCTCCAGGCCGGCTTCGCAACTCCCGTGCTGTTGTCCCCGCATACCGGGGACAACAGCAACCGAGCGGTCGAAGAACTGCGCCTGGCCGCCGTCGCGATGCGGCGGCGCGACCATGTAGCGGGCGACGGCGGCGCCGACCGCGGCGCCGAAGTCGCTGCGGATCACGTGCAAGCTGAGGTCGATCCCGGCGCTGAGACCGGCCGAGGACATCACTTGCCCCTCGTCGACGAAGAGCGCGTCGGGCTCGACCGTGACGGCCGGGAAGCGCGCGCCGAGCTCCGCCGCCCAGCCCCAGTGGGTGGTCGCGCGGCGGCCGTCGAGCAGGCCGGCATAGGCGAGCGCAAAGGCACCGGTGCAGACCGAGAGCACCCTGGTCCCGCGGGCAGCCGCAGCCCGGAGCGCCGCCAGCACCTCGGCGGGCGGCGGCTGCAGCAGGTCGGCGTAGCCGGGGACGACCACCGTCGCGGCCCGCCGCAGCGCTCCGAGGCCGGCGGCCGGGCTGACGGCGAAGCCGCTGGTGCTGCGCACCGCGCCGCCGTCCGGCGAGCAGGTCGTGACCTCGTACAGCGGCAGGCCGTCATCGCGGTGAGCGAGGCCGAAGGCCTGCGCCGGTGCGGTCAGGTCGAACGCAACAAGGCCTTCGAGGCAGAGGATCGCCACCTGGTGCCGCTCCGGCTCTGTCCGACTCGTCTTGCTCGCAGCCATTGGCAGAAATCTAGCGAACATTGTCATTTCTGCCACTGGCAAAAAGCCGGATGCTCCGTCACCATCGCCGCATGGAGATCAAGATCCTCATCTTCGACGGCCTCACCGCCCTCGACGCAGTCGGTCCCTACGAGGTGTTCCGCTCGGTCCCTGGCTGGGAGGTGGAGTTCGTCGCGCCGCGCGCCGGCGAGATCCGCACCGACGTCGGCAGCCTCGGCCTCAGCGCCGACCGCGCTTGCGCCGAGGTCGACGCCGCCGACCTCGTCCTCGTCCCCGGCGGCCACGGCAACCGCGCCCTGCTCAACGACGAGCCGGTGCTCGAGTGGCTGCGTGAGATCGACCGCGGCAGCAAATGGACGACCTCGGTCTGCACCGGCTCCCTCGTCCTCGGCGCCGCCGGCCTGCTGGAGGGCCGCCGCGCCACCGGCCACTGGCTCTACCTCGAGCCGCTGCGCGAGTTCGGCGCCGAGCCAGTCGTCGCCCGCTTCGTCGAGGACGGCAAGTACGTCAGCGCCGCCGGCGTCTCAGCCGGGATCGACATGGCGCTACACCTAGTCGGGCAAGAGGTCGGCCCTGAGGTCGCCCAGGCGGTCCAGTTGGGGATCGAGTACGACCCGCAGCCGCCGTTCGACGCCGGCCACCCCTCCAAGGCCCCCGCCCCGATCGTCGAGCTGGTCACCTCGGTCTCCCGCGCCCGCAACCCGGGCCTCGCCGAGCTGAACGAGTCCGAGCGCGCGACCTAGCTCGCGCGGCGCCCTAAGCGGTGGGCGCCAACTCGAGCACTTCCCAGGGTCCCTCGCCGCACATCGGCTGGGTCCGGCCCTCGAGCCAGTCGGCCTGCAGGTCGTCGTAGTGGCGGCTCGCCGGGTGCCCCGACTGGCCGGTGAACATCTGCCAGCGGGAGCGGTCGGGGGCGACCGGGTCGGCGACCATCCGCCAGCTCGGTCCCCAGACCGCGCGGTAGGGATCGTTGGGGTCGTAGGCGACCTGGCTGACCGTCTCCTGGGCGCCGCCGGCGCGCAAGCGCCGGTTGAGGATCTTGTGCAGTAGCGGGTTGGCTTCGCCGAGCGGGTGCGGGAACTCCATCTCATGGACGCTGCCCCAACGCCAAGCGTCGGGGTCGGGGCCAAAGCGCTCTGCGAGGTCATCGAGGGCGCCGGCCAGCGCTTCCAGCGCCAGGTCCTCCCAAGGGCGGCCGATCAGCCGCGGGTCCTCTTCCTCCCAGAGCGACATCAGGTGCGAGTGCCAGCGCCAGGGCGAGGTGCTGTGGGGGGTGAAGCCGTTGTCGGCGCGGTCGAGCCAGCGCTCGCCGAGGTCGCGGTCGCCGATTGCCGCCCGCGCCACCTCGCGGGCGAGCCGCAGGATGAAGGCCTGGTAGATCGTGCCGGCGACGGTCTCCGGGTCGAGCCGCCCATCCCAGGAGCGCAGCCGCTCGATCGCCGAACGCTCGCGCTGGCCGCGCGGGTGGAGGCGGCCGAGCCGGCGCGCCGCCTCGAGTCCAGGCAGCGAGAGGACGTCGGTCTGCATCGCCTCGAAGTCGTCGAGGTCGTGCCGCTCGCGCTCGCCGATCATTTCCTCGATCCGCCGGGCGCGGTAGCCGTCGAGCCACTCGCTGGTGATGTGGTGGGGATAGTCGTCGCCGACGATCCGGTTGTTGGCGGTGACGAGGAAGCCGCTCGGCGGGTCGATGACCTCCGGCAACTCGTCGTACGGAATCAGCCCCTCCCACTCGAAATCGCCGTCCCAGCCGGGCTTCGGCAGGTCGGGGCAGTCGCCGCGGCGCAGCGGCAGGCGGCCGATCAGCTTGTAGCCGATCGAGCCGCCGCGGTCGGCCCAGATCATGTTCGAGGGCGGCGCGGTATGTCCCTCGAGCACCTCGACCAACTGCGGCCCCGACTCGACGTCGAGCACCTCGAGCATCCCGGCGAAGGCGGTCGATTCACCCAGCGCCGTCCAGGCGAGGGCCAGCGGCTCGGCCTCGTCGGCGCCGAGCGCCGTGTTGACGATCGGCCCGTGATGGGTCGAGCGCACGACCAAGCGCTCCGGCTCGCGCCCGTTGACGGGAATCTCCTCCTCGACCACCTCGAGCGGCCGCCACTCGCCCTCGAACAGGTAGGTGTCCCCCTCGACCCGCTCGATGAAGAGGTCCTGGGTGTCGCCCATCACGTTGGTTATCGTCCAGGCGACGTCGTTGTTCTGCCCCATGTAGATGCTTGGCATCCCCGGTAGCGAGGCGCCGCGGACGAAGCGGCCGCCGTGGCGCAGCTCGATCTCGAACCAGATGCCCGGCATGCTCGGCGGCAGGTGCGGATCGCCGGCGATCAGCGGCGAGCCGGTCGCCGAGCGCTCCCCCGAGACGGCCCAGTTGTTGGAGCCGCTGGCCTCGGCGGCGAGCCCCAGCGAGCGCCGCACGGCGTCGATCTGCCCCACCAGCGCCATCCCGTCGCCGCTCCAGGCTTCCTGGGTGACGACCGGGTTGTCGCGCGGGTAGGTCGGGTCGAGCCGCGCCGCCAGCTCCGGCCCCAGCTCCCGCACCATGTCGGCCCGCACCAGCTCGCGCTCCCAGTTGGTCGAGAGGCCGAAGGCGAGCAGCTTGCCGAGGCTGAGGATGTCTACCGGCTCCCAGGGCTCGAACCGCAGCCGCAACAGCTGCATCTCGAAGGGCAGCGCCGGCGCTGCCTCGGCGGCCGCGTTGATCCCATCGCAGAAGCGCTGCAGCTGCGCCCGCAGGCGGGGATCGAGCTCCGCCACCTCGCCTTCGGCGACTCGCCGGATGCCCAGCGTCAGCATCAGCCGGTCGACCGGCAGCTGCTCCGGGCCGGCAAATTCGGCCAGCCGACCCTTGACCACGCGGCGGTAGAAGTCGATCTGCCAGAGCCGCTCCTGGCCGTGGCAGAAACCCTCGGCGAAGAAAAGGTCCTCGAGGTCCTCGGCCTCGACGTGGGGGACGCCCCAGCGGTCGCGCCGCACCGTCACCCGGCCGCTTAGCCCTGGCAGCTCGATCGTGCCCTTCGTCTTCGGCAGCGGCCGGCGTGCAAGCCAGTGCCAGGCGGCCGCCGTCGCGGCGGCGGCCAATCCGGTTCCGGCGACGCCCGCAAACGCCCCCGCCGTTACCGCCCGCCTGCCTCGCGAGCGCTTCGACCGCTTCCCCGCCGACCCCTTCATATGTCCTGTGTATCAGGTTTGGCTGGTTAGCCAAAACGGGCGGGTACGGGCAATGCCCGGCGCGATTCCTGCGACCCGCACCGATACTTTCCGCGCACTTGAGAGTTTTCAAGCCTCGGAAGGTTCGGCCAACGAGAGGGGCTAGGGATGAGCGGAGCAAGCAGGTCGGGAGTCGGAATCGGAGGGCGGATCGCGGCGGTCGCGCTCCTCTGCCTAGCGATCGTCGCGTTCGCGGTGGCGCCGGCGCTCGCCCAGAAGCCGAAAGGCAAGCCAGCGAAGCCGAATCCCGCCGGGCAGCTCGACGCCGGCTTCGGCAAGGGCGGCAAGCTGACCGTCTCCTTCCCGGCCGGCTTCACCGGCAGCAACGGCCCGCAGTACGAACTGCCCTTCTCCTTCACCCCCGGGCGGATCGAGATGGCGCAGGCACCGGGCGGCAAAGTCGTCGTCGCCAGCGCCGGCAAGATCGTCCGCTACCTCGCCAACGGCCAGATCGACACCAGCTTCGGCAAAGGCGGCAGCCTCAACGTGCCGCGACCGCCGGGCGGGGTCTTCGTCCTCGCCGCGGTCGGCGTCGACTCGACCGGCCGCGTCGTGCTCGCCGGCGTCGACCGGCTGGTGCCGCCCAACTCGACGCCGGATCCGGTCCAGAGCTCGGCGATGCTGATGCGCTTCACCGCCGACGGCGCCCTCGACCCCAGCTTCGGCAGCGGCGGCATGCTGATCACCACCTTCGGCCTCAAAGCGCCGAAAGCGGCCGGCGGCCTCTACCCGAGCGCCTCGGTCGGCGTCGCCGACATCGCGATCGACTCGGAGAACCGGATCGTCGTCAGCGGCGGCGTGGTGACCGAACTCTCGACTTGCAGGAAGAACGTCGACTCGGAGGGCTTCGTCGCCCGCCTCAGCGAATCGGGGGCGATCGACTCGAACTTCGGCTTCCATCTGGTCGAAGGACTGGCGCGGGTCGGGCAGATCGTCCCCCGTTCCAGCGGCTACCTGGCGCTCTCCTCGGGCGGACCCCTCTGCAGCGGCAAAGAAGGGCCGGCGACGGTGATGATCGGCATCGACGCGATCGGCAACCTCGACTCCGGCTTCGCCTCGTTCGGCTTCCGCACTCTCCCCTTCGACGAAGCGCCGAAGCTGACCGTCGCGCCCTCGGGGAAGATCCTCTTGCTCGGCCGGCCGGAAAGCCGTCGCGTCTACAAGAAAGGCAAAGAAGGCAAGAAAAAGCGGGTGACGATCACCTACCAGGTCGTGCAGCGCCTGCTGCCGAGCGGCGCCGCCGACCCCGGCTTCAGCCGGGTCGGGAAGATCACCTACCGGGATCCCAAGTTCGCCGCAATAACCGACCTGACGGTCGACAGCAAGGAACGGATCTACCTCGCCGGCAAGGTCGGCGAGAAGGTCAAGAGCTCGCGCAAGAAGCCGGTCCTCCGCACCAGCTTCCTGCTGACGCGGCTCAATCCCGGCGGCGCCACCGACCGCTCGTTTGGCAACCGCGGCGCGGTCGCGACCGGCTTTGGTGGCACCTCCAACAGCTTCGCCACCCAGGTGATGCTCGACGCCAAGGGCAAGGTCCTGGTCGGCGGCGGGCTCTCCTCGCCGCAGTTCTCCTCCGGCGGCGGCTACGCGATCGCCCGCTACCTGAGCGGTCCCTGAGGCTCGGGGAGGGAGGGCGGGCGGCTGCCGTCAGGCCAACAGCTTGCCGGGTAGCCGCCCTTCCGCCTCGAGCTTTTCGAGGTGGGTCTCCATCGCCATCGCCGCCATCGGCAGCAGCACCGGCGGCACGTCGTCCCAAGCCTCGGCCAGCAGCGCGGCGCGCGAGCGCTCGCCGCGCTCGAGGGCCGCGACGAGGCGGCGTTCGCGCTCTTCGCGGTGGCCGATGTATTCGTCGAGCTTGGCGGCGGGATCAGTGATCCACGGGCCGTGGCCGGGGCAGAGCAGCCGCAGCGGCTCGGCCCGCAGCAGGCGCAGCGACTCCATGTAGGCGGCGAGGCCGCCGCCGTCGGGGCCGACGATCGTCGAGCCGATGCCGAGGACCAGGTCGCCGGCGAAGCAGACGCCGTCGTCGGTGAGGAAGCAGACGTGATCGACCGCGTGCCCGGGGGTGGCGAGGATGCGAAGCCCGGAGCGCGACTCTTCGCCTTCGCGCGGCAGGATCACCTCGGCGCCGAGCCGCTCGGCAGCGGCGGCGTGGTCGGAGTGCGAGTGGGTGAGGAGGACGACCCCGATCCCGCCGCGCTCCTCCGCCGCCGCGAGGATCGCCTCGACGTGGCCGTCGTCATCGGGGCCAGGGTCGATCACCGCGCAGGGACCCTCGCCGTAGATGTAGGTGTTCGTCCCTTCGAGGGTCATCGGCCCCGGGTTGGGGGCGATGAGCTTGAGAACCTCGGGGTGGCCAGGGGCGAGCTCAGAAGGGGACTGCATTCACGTCCTCCTCGACCGTCAATGCAGTCCCCTTGCTAGCCGTCGATCTCTTTGGCGATCGCTTCGCGCGCGTCGGGCGGCTCGAGCACGACGAGGTCGCCGGCGCCGCGCAGGATCTCGCGCACCAGCCAGGGCTTGCCGGCGTAGGGCAGCTCGACGACGACGGCGCCGTCGGCCAGCTCCTCGACCACGGTGCGCTCCTCGCGCAACCAGCGGGCTCGCTCGGGCGAGACCCAGACCCGGGCGACCTCGGCGTTCGGCACCTCGCCGTGGGTCATCCAGCCCTCCACCCCGGCCAGCTCCTCGACCTCGGGCCGCGGCTCGAAGCCCTGCTTCGAGACCTCGGCCTCCTTGATCCGGTCGAGCTTGAAGTGGCGGACGCCCTCTTTGCCGAGGTCGTAGGACTCGACGTACCAGCCCTCGCGCCCGTTCTCGAGCCGGTAGGGCTCGACCCGGCGGTCGGTCAGCTTGTCCTCGTTCTCCTTGTAATAGGAGATCTCCAGCACCCGGCTCTTGGCAATCGCGTCGTTGACCAGGCGGGCGACGGTGGCGTCGCCGCCACCGGCGGGGACGATCTCGAGCCCCTCGTGGGAGGGGTCGTGGCCGAGCGCCGCGACGATTTTTCGCCGCGCGCTCTGCAGGTTCGACTGCGGCAGGTGGTCGCCGAAGAGGTCGATCGCCGCGGTCAGCGCCTTCGCCTCGAGCGGCAAGAGGCGCGCCGGCCGGGCGAAGTTGTCGCCGTAGGGCTCGGAGTCGACCTCGATCTCGTCACCGACGATTTCGGCGTAGAGGACGTAGGTGCCGCCGCCGAAGTTGACGACGTTCAGCAGGTCGATGTCCTCGCGCAGCTCCTCGTCGGTCAGCTCGAGCCGCGAGCGCAGCTCAGCGATCGGCAGCCGCTCGCCGGCTTTGGCGGCTTCGATCAGCATCCCAGCGAGGGTGACGAGGCGGGCAAAGCGCTCGGGCCGGATCGCCGCCTCGCCGCGGCCGTTGGAGCGGCTGCGGCGGGGGGCGTCGTGCAGCGGCCGGTCGACCGTCTCGGCCGGCTCGAAGCCGTTGGCGTGGCGCTTGTGCAGCAGGGCGCGACGGCGCTCGGCCTCCTCGCGCAGCTCCGGCGGGTCGAGCACCTCGGCGTTGGCGCGCCAGCGCAGGACCCAGGCGATCAGCTCGCGGGTCGAGGCGTAGGGGGTCTCGAAGACGCGGCCCTTGCCGGGGGCGCCGTCGGATTTTTTCGCGTTGCGGAGCTCACCGTAGCGGCCGAAGTCACGCTCGATCAGCCAGGCGATCCGCTCGCGGACGAAGATCTTCGCCGTCCCCTGGGTCTCGCCCAGCTGCCAGTCGGCGCGGCTGCCGTAGTCGCGGCGGTCGAAGTTGTCGGGCGGCGAGAAGTCATGCTCGGCCTTGGACGCGTAGCCGACCTTGCCCTGGATCCGCGAGAGGCGGAAGACGCGGACGGCGTCGCGCTCGTGCGCGTGGCCGATCAAATAGAACTGGCCGCCGCGGAAGACCAGGTGGAACGGGTCGACCTTGCGCTTCTCGGTCTCGCCGCGCTCCATCGTGTAATAGGTGAACTCAATCGTCTTGCGGCGCGAGATCGCGGTCTCGATCTTCGACAGCCGCTGCGAGAGCTCGCGGCCGCCGGCGGAGGCGGTCATCGCCACCTCGACCGGGGCGCGCTCGCCCTCGCTGAGCGGATTCGGGTGGCCCCAGGCGACCTGTTGCAGGGCGAGGCGTAGCGGCTCGGCGTAGGCGAAGCCGCCGTCGGTGAGCAGCAGCAGCGCCGTCGAGAGAGCCGCCAGCTCGTCATCGGAGAAGGAGATCGCGTCGAGGTAGAAGTTCTCTGGCGGCAACGAGTAGAGCTCGGCCTCGAAGAAGCCCTCGCCCGGCTTCTCCACCCCGAGCTCGATCCCAAGGCTCTCCAGCTCGGCGCGGTCGGCGTAGAAGCGGCGCGCGAACGCGTCGTCGTTCATGTCGCTATAGCCCTCCACCTCGCGCTTAATCTCGAGGGCCGAGACCGGCCTTCCCTGAGCCATCAGGAACGAGATCAACGAGAGCTGGCGGATCAGCTTCTCGGTGTCCTTCGCCACGCTCCGCAGGATAGTCCGCTGCCGCCTGCACCCACATCCCGCTCCACCCCCCTCGAACCCCCGAAAAGCCGCTATTTCGGGATCTCCGGACGGTTATCCACCACCAGCCGGCAGGCGGGATAGGGTGGCCCCGGCGTGGAAATCCTGCGCAACCTCCTGGGGAACCTCGGCTCGGGCCTCGTCCGCCTGCTGGTCACGGTCGGCATCCTTGCCGCGATCGGCTACTTCATCGTCCGCCCGGTCCTAGACACGACGACGAAGATCACCAAGGAAACGAACGAAACTTTCCAGAAGAGCTTCAACCCGAGCTTCGGCAAGAACGGTGCCGGGGTCGAGGACGTCGAGAAAACCATCCGCGAAGTCAACAAACGGGTGCAGCGCGAAATCAAGCGCTCCTTCCACGTCGTCGAGTCAAAGGGCGTGATCAGCCCGAAGAAGCTGGTCAAGTGCATCGAGCGAGCCGACGGCAATGTGCACAAGATCCAGCGCTGCACCGTCCGCTTTTAGATCGACGGCGCGTCGGGGGCGTCAGGCGGCGCGAGTCTCGCGCTGCGGCGAACCGGTCCGCTCGCCGAAGAACGCGGAGCCCGAGAGGGCGCGGTCGAAGCCGGACCAGGACTCTCCTGCCGGGAGGTTGCGCTCGAGGCGGTCGAAGGAGCCGAGGCGGCCGCCGAGGTTGTCGATCATGTGGACGAGGACGGCCTCGCGAGTCGCCGGGACGACCGGGGAGCCGTGCTCGAGCGAGCCATGGTGGCTGAGGATGATGTGGAGCACGGCCTGGGCGAGGGCGGGGTCGAAGCCGGGGATCTCCTCGATCACGCGGCGCACCGTGTAGTAGCCGAGCGGGATCTCGCCCTGCAGGCGGCCAGCGTCGGTGAGATCGATCGCCAGCGGGTCGTCGTTGTAGGCGACGCACTTACCGATGTCGTGCAGCAGCGCCCCGGCGACGGCGACATCGCGGTCGATTCCGGGGAAGAAGTTGGCGGCAGCGGAGACCGCCTGGGCGACCGAGAGCGTGTGCTCGAGCAGCCCATGGCGGTAGGCCTGGTGATAGGTCTTGGCGGCCGGCGCGTCGCGCAGCCGCGGCCAGGTCTCCGAGTCCTCGCCGAAGAAGCGGTCGAGCAGCAGTCTCAGCTCGGGGTCCTGGACCGTCGCCAGCAGCTGCCGCAGTCCGGCTTCGAGCTCGGCGACGTCGACCTCCGAGCCAGGTGCCAGGTCGTCGGTCTCGAACTCGTCGGGCTCGGCGCAGCGCAGCTTGGCGATCTTGATCTTCGCCCCCCAGCGCTCGCTCATTTCGAAGACGCCGGTGACGTGGACCGCGCTGCCGCTACCGCAGAGCGCGTAGAGCTCCTCCGCCCCCTCCCAGCAGACCGCCTCGGCGGTGCCGGTCGCGTCGCCGACCGAGAGCCGCAGCCAGGCGTCGCCGTTGCGCTTGCGCCGCAGCTCGCGGGCCCGAACCGCGTAGACGCCGCGCACCCGCTGGCCGTCCTCGAGGTCGCGGAGGGGGATCCGGGCGAGGTCGACCTCGACCTCGGGCTCGCCTTCGGGCGGCGCGGCCGCGGCCGGCGCGACCTCGGCCTCGGCCGGCTCCAGCTCCGCCGGCGGCTCGTCGAGCGGCGGCCGTTCGAGGTCGATCAGGGTCTCAATCTGCGTTTGACCTTCCATCTCGATCCACGGTAGAGACGAGCCCGGACGAAGAATTCGCCTCGTCTGAACCTCCCAAAAACCCCCAATTAGCACGACTTTTGTTCCGCCGGGCGCGATGCTAGGCGGGAGCGCCGGCGACGCCTAGAGGGCGCCGCCGAGCCAATGGCCGAGGGCCACCGCGGTAAAGCCGGCGACGGTCGAGAGGGCGATGTTGAGCCAGGCGAGCTCGGCCCGGCCGGCCACTGCGAGCCGGTGCGAGTCGAGGATCCAGGTGGAGAAAGTGGTGAAGGAGCCGATCACACCGCCGCTGACGATCGTCGCCGTCTCGCCGTCGAGGGTCGAGCCGGCGACCAACCCGATCGCCAGTGCTCCAACCAAATTGACGGTGAGGATGCCGAGCGGGAAGACGCCACCGGAGCGCAGCGAGACCGCGGAGTCGAGGACGAAGCGCGCCGCCGCGGCGATGCCGCCGAGCAGCCCGACCGCGATCCAGGCGAGGGCGCTCATCCGGCCTCCCCTAGCGACCGCCGCCGCGCTCGCGTCCAACGCGCCTCGAGCGCGATTCCGAGCCGCAGCAGCAGGTAGCCGGCAGCGAGGGTCGCCGCCAAGTAGCCGGCAGCGAGTCCGCCCTCGCCCTCGTCGACCAGTTCGTAGAGCTCGAGCTGCAGGGTCGAAAAGGTGGTCAAGGTGCCGCAGATCCCGGTGCCGAGGAACGGGTGCTGGAGGCTCTCCTCGGGGCGATCGCGGAAGAGTGCGAAGAAGAAACCAAGCAGCAGCGCGCCGGCGAGGTTGGCCGCGAAGGTCGGCCAGGGCCAGTTTCCGGCGTCGGGCGGAAAGGCCCTGGCGAGGCCGACCCGGAGCAGCGCCCCAACGACGCCGCCGGCGTAGATCGCGGCGAGCTTACGACCAGGGTGGCGGCTGATGCGCGGCACCGCGGCAAGGTACCCCCGCCGGCGGCGCGCCCCCAAGCGGGGGAGACATCCTGAGCCGGAGTCTCACCTTTACTAACGTTCCGTAAGTGGAACCGATCATCGCCTGGCATTTCACCGATCCCGGCTGCCCCTGGGCTTACTCCTCGCGGCCGGCGATCGCCCGGCTGCGCTGGCGCTTCGGCGAGCAGCTCGAGTGGCGCCTGGTCTTGATCGGCCTCAGCGAGGACGCCAGGCGCTATGAAGAGCGCGGCTACACCCCGGCCCGGCTCGCTGCCGGGCACCGCAAGTTCGAGCGCCGCTTCGGGATGCCGTTCGGGGCTGGCGTGAAGCGGCGCATGGCCGGCACCGCGCCCGCCTGCCGGGCGATCGTGGCCGCCCGCGAAATCGACCCCGGCCTCGGCTACGCGGCGCTGCGGGCGCTGCAGTTGATGCAGTTCACGACCCCCGGCCTGCTCGACGACCCTGAGGACCTCCGCGCCGCGCTCGCCACCGTTCCCGGCCTTGACGCCGAGGCAATCGTCGCTCGCATCGACGAGCCCGAGGTCCGCGCCGCCTACGAGGCCGACCGCGCCCGCGCCCGCGCTGCCGCCGGCACCCCTACTCACGTCCAGGGCCGTCACGCCGAAAGCGATGGTCCGGTCCGCTACACCGCGCCCTCGGTCATCTTCGAGCATCCGGGTGGGCGCTCGCTTGAGGTCGGCGGCTTTCAACCGTTCGAGTCCTACGACACTGCGCTCGCCAACCTCGACGCCTCGCTCGGCCGGCGGCCGCCGCCGGCCGAGGCGGCTGATGCGGTGCTCGAGTTCCCGGTCGGCCTGACCACCGCCGAGGTGGCGGCAATCATGCGCCCCTCCGATCTCGACGACGCCGACCTCGCGGCCACCGAGCGCGAACTGATCGCCGCCGTCGACGCCGGCGCGGTCACCGGGCAGCCCCACGGCAGCGACGCACTATGGCTGCCGGCCGCCGCCGCGGCCCTCGCCGCGGCGGCCTAGCCGGCGTTGGCGCCTTTTGCATCTCTGGGATGTAAAAGGCGCCAACCCGCACCGCTAACGTCCCGCGGGTGAGAGCTCGCGCCCTCGCCCTCGCGCTTCTCATCGCCCTCGCGCTCACCGCCACCGCGAGCGCGGCGCCGCGCTTCCACGGCAGCGTCCACCGAATCGGCCCCGAGCTGCGGCAGCGGATGAGCGGCGTCTCTTGGCACCCAGGCTGTCCCGTCGGCTTCCACCAGCTGCGGCTGCTGAAGCTCAGCGTCTGGGGCTTCGACGGCCGCGTCCACCGCGGGCGCCTGGTCGTCAACGAAGACGCCGCGCGGCCGATGGTGAGCACGATGCACCGCCTCTTCCAGCTGCGCTTCCCGATCCGCCGGATGCGGCTGGTCGATGCCTACGGCGCCGACGACCACCGCAGCATGGAAGCCGACAACACCTCGGCCTTCAACTGCCGCTTCGTCGCCGGCAGCGAACGCTGGTCCGAACACGCCTACGGCCGGGCGATCGACGTCAACCCGATCGAGAACCCCTACGCCGACGACGACGGCTACGTCTCGCCACCGCAGGGCGCCCCCTTCGCCGACCGCTCGCGCCGCGCCAAGGGCCTGATCCACCGCGGCGGCCCAGTCGTCGCCACCTTCGCCGCGGCCGGCTGGGAGTGGGGCGGCAACTGGGCCTGGCCGAAGGACTACCAGCACTTCTCGGCGACCGGCAACTGAGCTTTGGCGCATTTGTCCCCCACGTAGGGGACAAAGGCGCCAATCACTCGGGGGCTAGCCAGCGCGCGACGCGGCCGCCCGGCCGCAGGACGCTGAGGTCGCCCTCGTCGCGGATCCGCGCCGCGACCTCGGCCATCGCCTCGATCGTCGCCCACGCCAGCGTGCCGCCGACGCTGATCCGCTGCGCTCCCGCGGCGGCGATCTCCTCGACGCTCATCGCCGGGTCCGCGAGCACGTTGAGCGGCCGCTCGGTCGCTTCGGCAATTGCCTTGATGTCGTCGAGCTCGCGTAGCCGGGGGGCGTAGACGACGTCGGCGCCCGCCGCTTCATAGGCCTGCAGCCGGGCGATCGTGTCGTCGAGGTCTGGGTTGCCGCGGAAGTAGTTCTCGGCCCGGGCGGTGAGCATGAAGCGAAACGGCAGGCGCGCCGCCGCCTCGGCCGCCGCCGCGATCCGCTCCGCCGCCTCAGCCGACTCGTAGAGCCGCTCCTCGTCGCGGTCGAAGTCCTCGATCGAGCCGCCGACCGCGCCGACCGCCGCCACCGCTTCGATCGCCCGCGCCGCCTGCTCCGGCGCCGCGCCGAAGCCGTTCTCGAGATCGACCGAGACCGGCAGGTCGGTCGCCGCGGCGAGCTGCCGCACGTGCTCGATCACCTCGTCCTCCTGGACGGTGCCATCGGGCCGGCCGAGGGTGAAGGCGAGGCCGCTGCTGGTCGTCGCCAGCGCCTCAAAACCAAGCGCCTCGAGCACTCGCGCCGTCCCCGCGTCCCATGGGTTGGGAATCACGAACGTCGCACCCTGGTGGAGATCCTCGAACCGCGTGCCTCGCTCGCTCTGGTCCATCCCTTGAATCTAGCCCCCTGGACCGCGGTCAGCTCAGAGTGGCTGGGGCCGGAATCGAACCGGCGACACCACGATTTTCAGTCGTGTCCGTTCTGCGTGCGGAACGCTGCGTTAAACCCACGATTCCGCTCTGGGAGCGGCATCGGGGTCACCTGCCTCCGAGCTTACCGAAGCCACCCCGTATTGGATTCCGGTGGTTACCCGCCGATTCCGGCCGGTTCGGGCGATGGCTCTCCCTCCCATCGCCCAATCGGAAGGTCTCGCCCCGTCTCGCGATCTCCCGCGCAAACCGCGGATCATCGCGAGACTAATCTCAACCGCTGCATCAGCGAGAGGCCGCGGCGCTTTAGGAGGCGGCGTGATCCAACGAGGTTCGCCAGCCGCTAGTGCTCGCGGTCGCGCGGGGGATTGGGGTCACGCGCCGGAGCGATCGTGTCCTTGCTGCGAATACGTCCGTCACGTCCTTGGGTGATGCGCTCGCCGCCGCCCGCGTTGCGAAGGATCTCGCCGGCGCGGCGATCGGCATCGCGCTGGGTCGACGCGTGGGCGCTGGCCCGGCGTGCCCCCGGTTTGCGAATGTCCCACCCTCCGTCTGGATTTGGAGAAACGATCCTTCGCTCCGGCTTTTTTGCCATGCCCCGAATGTAGAGGGCGGACTCGACGTGAATAACGGAGCGCTGTTCTAGTCGGGCCGCACCCTCGCTGACGATCTCCTCGACGATGCGATCCGCGGGGGCACACTCAATCCAGCCCACCATTGGCCCGGAACTTTGCCGTTGGTTGTCACCGGCGCCGACCCCCACGATCACGGAGCGTAGTCTCGAAGGCGGACGCGAGAGGCACTTCTGGGGTCTAGGTCCATCTCGCCGAACCAGACGTTCTCGTCTTGTCCGGGACCGAGGAGAAGCGCCTTTGCCAGCGGGATGGGTGCGTCCTCGGGCTCGATGGTCGGTCCCCCAACAGCGCGAATCTCCTCCGCGCTCAGTGTCCCCTGCAGGTCGAGGAAATCCCAGCTGTGGGTGACCGAGGAGAGGTCCGGCGCGAGGCCGAGCCGGGCGGCGAACCGCTCTGCCGCCGCTACGACGCATGCGCGATCGCTCGGGTCGCGGAAGTCAAAGCCGCACCGCATCCAGGCCCAGCGGCCGATCCGCCCGGCCTGCAGGCAGAAGCGCTCAAGTGCCAGCAGATCACCGAGAGCCGCCAGCTGAGCGATCAGCAGGCTGCCGAGCCGCTGCTTTTGCAGGCCGGCAGGAAGCTCGAGGGTCTCAAGCCGGAGTTCGCCTTCGAGGGTCTCGATGTCGATCTCGATCAGACCCATTCCCTGTGCGCTTAAGCGCAGATCGGCTGGCGGCTGCAGGTGGGCGCGGACGGTCAGCTCAAACTCGCCGAGCCCCAGGTGACGCAGTTCCCCATGCTCCACCTCCAGTTGAAAGTGCGGCGGCGCGAGCGCGGCACTCAGCTCCGCGAACTCGGACAGGCGTTGGCCGAGGTCAACGACCTCTCCCCCAGCCCGCCCGATCCAGCTGTCAGCCAGCTCGCTCAGAAGACCTCCAACGGGAACCGTAGTCGAGGAGTCGTCGGAGGCTGGATTCAGCACATCGGCCCTTCCGGTTGCCTTATTGCCGTGTTCGGAACGGCCGGGGCTAGAGCGGGCTTCCCCAGGCTTCGGCGAGAGCCTCGAGCCAGATGCGTGGAACGCTCTCGGGCCAGCAAGTCAAAAGCCCGTAGGGGTCGGCTTCGAGGCGGTCGAGGATCAGAGGCAGCTCTGGTTGGTGTAGGAGCGGCGCGACCCTCGGATCCTCGGCATGATTGGCGAGGACGAAATCCAAGTGACGACGGTTGCGGCGACGAAAGCGGTGCAGGCTCTCCCTCGCCTCGGCCTCGGAGTTGCCGTAGAGGTGACAGAGGCACGGCATCAGGGTGTCGGTTATCCGGTCGTCGGCATCCGCGCTTTCGCCCAGCAGCATCCCGTTCTTCGACCGCCCGGTCAGCTGCTCCACCCCCTCTTCTTATTCACTTCACTCCGTCTGTCCTTCGGCCCCCGGCGCCGTGGCTGGTGTCGGGCGGCACCACACAATCTAGGGATCGGGTCCCGCGAACAGGGTTGGTGTCCGTTTCGGTGCATCAGGCCTGTCAGTCGAGCGGGAAACCCCACAGCTCGCTGAGGGAGACGAGAAGCTCGCGTGGCAGGGAGTCAGGCCAGGCGCTGAGCAGACCGGTCGGGTCATTTTCGGCGCGCTCGAAGATTAGAAAGACCTCAGGCTGGTAGAAGAGCGGATTGACATCGCCGTCCGCCTCATAGCGTCCGTAGAGCTCCGTCAGCTGCTCCTCGTGCGCCTCGATCCAGGGCTCGATCACGGCGCCGAAGAGCTCCGCGGGCGGCTCGGAGTAGAGCTCGGCGAGGGGCGGCACCAGATCCTGAGAGAGGCGGCGGTCGGGCACTCGGCCAGAAAAGCGCAGGAGCTTGCGATCAAGATCGTCGAGTAGCGGCGTCAACTCGAAGCCCGGCAGAGCCGCGACCCGCTGCCGTACCCGGCCGACCTCGCTGTCGAATAGCTCGACGAGGGCAATCAGACGGTTGACGATCCGCTTGTAGGCGACGGGCAGCTCGAGCGAACCCTTGTAGAGGAGGTCGTGGGAGACCTCGGCCCAGGCGCGCTGGGATATCGAGCCGACCTGGATCTCAACCTTCAGTCCGGCGAACAGCGTCTGTTGCTCGTCGTCGAGAAATGCGGGGAGCGGCCGTGCGATGTAGTGGACGGCGAGATAGCCGAGGCGGTCGGCACCGAGGCGGTCGACCGTCTCCTCGCGCGCCAGCACCTCGAAATGGCGCTCGATCACCCTCCTGATCGTTGGCTCGTCGTCGAAGTAGGGGGTAATGATCCGCAGGCCGGCTTTGTCCTCGACCGGCCGCTCCCCGCTCAGGTAGTCGGGGTTTCGCAGCACCTTGCCGAGGAAGCTGACGACGTCCTTGACCCTGGCATCCACCTGGGCGCGAACGCCGGCCTCACGCAGTCCACTCTCGAGGGAGCTCGACGCTCCGCTCGCAGAGTTGCTGGTACGTCGGTCGCTCGGCGATGAAGGCAGCGCGCACCTCCTCGTAGCCGCTAGCCACCGCGGGCGGCTTTCAGGCGGTCGCGGATGATCACCTCATCGTCTTTCACCTCGACCCGATCATCGATCAGAGCCCCGGTGCCGAGGACCAGCATGCCCGTCTCGGTTTCCATCTTCACCCGGGTGATCCGGCTCTGGATCAATTCGAGGTTCTTGGGGATCGCTTGGTCGGGATCGATCTCGCGTTCACTCAGGAACTGACGGTAGGGAGTGCGGTCCTCCGACTGAAAGAACTGCTCGGCGAAGTCCCGTGGGCGCAGGTCGGGGGCCGGCGACTGCATCGCGGTCTGCAGGGAGAGGGTGTACTGGGCCTTCTTCTCGGGAGCCTCGACGACCTCGTTGATGTACTGCTCGGTGGCGGCGAAGATCTCGCGGGTGGCAATCCGCGGCTCCACTCGCAGCTTGCAGCCAAGAAATAGTGAGAGAAAGAAGGAGGCGACGTCATGGCCGAAGTCGTTTCCGCGCTGGTCGTCGGCAACGCGGCCGTCGAGCGAGTTGAGAGTGCTGCCCGCCAGGACGAAGACCGAAGCCTTGAAGATCCGCGTCTTCCCGGAGATCATCAGGTCATCGAGGTAGGCCATCGTCAGGGTGCGCCCTTTGCCTTTGCCTTTGCGCTCGACTCTGGCGCCCTCGTCGCGTTCGAGCTTCAGGACCGAAACGGCGGGTTTGCCGCCGCAATCGCCGGTCGCCACGCAGAGGAGGCCGGCTGGATTCACTCCGGTCTGGACGCCGTGGAGGTGTTTGGCCATTGCCTGGGAGGCGGGCACCAGCTTGTTCGGGTCGAGGACGATTTCGGTGATCAGGCCGGGCAGGGGCGAGCTGCTCGCACTGTCGCGGCCGACATCGAACCCGTAGCGCCCGAGACTGCCCTTGAGCTTGCGGTCAAAGAACGGCCGCAGCTGGCCACTCAGTTTCTCGGCCGCCCCTGAGAGATCGAGCTGACGTCCTTTTTCGGCGACGAAACGTTGCGGGATCTCGTGGATGATGACCTGATCGCCGGCGAACCGCTTGTAGTCAACGCTCACCAAATTCCCCCTGTCCGGTTAACCGTGGCGCGTAGTAGTAACAGAGATTCCCCCGCGCGCTAGAGATATCTCTTTGAAAGCCGAGGGTCAGCTCGGCGCCGTACGCAGCGTGGCTCAAATTCGGTGACTCCACGTGGACCGCTCGTATTGACCAGAGCTGATCTTGGGACTCGAATCGGAGGGTCAGTCGCCGAGAACCTCGATTGGCCCAAACAATTGCCGGTAGACCAAGATCAATCAATGCGCCGGCAGCTCGTGACCTCCCGTGCCCGTGCCAGCAGTTCCGATCGCCAGCTGGTCGCTCCTATGTCAAGAACACCTCTGAGAGACGACGGTGTTCTGGGGATATCAATCAAGAGAAATCGGAAAAGGTCAGCACCAGGGGCGGCGTAAGCTCGGGTCGATGGGCAGCGAGTTCGAAGGTGAGGTCGGCGCTCTCCTCGACCTCCTCCCGGGCTGGGCGCAGCAGCGCCAAGACGTTCGGGCCCTCGCGCTCGTCGGATCGTGGGCTTATCGAGCGCCACGGCCTGGCTCCGACGTCGACGTGCTCTTGCTGACCGAGGAGCCGGGCCTCTATAACGAGCGGGAGGACTGGATCGGGCAGCTCGGAGGGGTCGCGCTCGTGGCGACGCGGGCATGGGGCGTCATCACCGAGCGTAGATTCCGCCTGCCGAGTGGCCTCGAGGTGGAGCTCGGTGTTGGGCGACCCTCGTGGGCGTCAGTTACGCCCGTTGACGAAGGCACCCGCCGGGTCGCGACTGACGGGCTGCTGCCTCTTTATGACCCGGACGGGCTGCTGGAAGAGCTCTTGAAACATTGCCCGAGCCAAGACGACGTGAAGCCGGTCGGTTAGACGCGACTTGCCCTGCCGGCGTCTGCAGCGCCCTGAAGACGACCCGCACGAGGTGGCGTTTGAGGCAGCGAAACGCTTCCTTGGTCGACTTGCCCTCGGCCCGCTTCTTCGCCAGGTAGGCGCGGGCAGGCGGATGCACTCGGGCCTGGGTCAAGACGACGACGTGGAGCATCGCGTTCAGCTTGCGGTTGCCGAGGCGCGAGAGGCGGTGGCGGTTGCTGCGGCCAGAGGAGACCTCGATCGGAGCGCAGCCAGCGTGGCGGGCGAGCGCCGCGTCGGAGCGAAAGCGCCCAAAGCCGCCGGCCTCGACCAGGATCCGGGCGGCGACGAGGTCCCCGACGCCGGAGATCGCCAAGAGCGCAGGCGCCATGGGCCGCACCCGGCTCGCGATCTCCCGCCGCAGCCCGCGCTCGGCCCGGGTGATCTCGCCGATGCGGGTCAGGAGCTCGCGGCAGATCCGCACCTGCACCCCGTCTCCGTAGCGCCCCAGGCGCTGGCAGAGGCCGCGACGCACCCGCTCGTCGTTCAGGGTTCGCCCGAAGGGCTCAAGGCCGGCGTCGAGGTCGTGCAGGTGCCAGCGCAGGCGCATCGAGTGAGCGGTGCGCTCGGCGATCAGGTCCTCGCGGTGGTCGAGCAGGAGCTTTAGCTCGCGCAGCGCCGGGTCGTGGCTTGCGAGCGGCAACCCCGGCTCGCGCAGGGCGGCGCGGGCGACCGCGAGGGCGTCAATCGAATCCGACTTGCCGACCGTGCGCGCGCCGGCCCTGGCGCGCGCGGTCATCCGGGTGCCGACCCGCAGCACCGTCTCTCCGGCCGCGAGCAGGAAGCGCTCGAGTCGGCCGTTGACGTGGCGGCAGTCCTCGAGCGCGAAGCGCGGGGCATGGTCCTCTGGGGCGAGCTCGCGGGCCCAGGCCCGCAGCTGCTCGTGGCCTTCGTCTGTGCCGGGAACGGTCAGCTCGCCGAGCAGCTGGCCGGTCGCGTCGTCAACCGCGGCGGCGGTGTGGGTGTCTTTGTGGGGGTCGATCCCGATCGTGATCACTTCTGGCTGCCTCCCTACCCTTCGTCGTTGTCCTCGGTTGCGGATCGACGGCGGACGGAACTGGGTGGGGCTTTCAGCACGCTCCTATCAGGTCACGCCGGCAATCCTCAAAGCGCGGCGGGCGACACGACCGCATCGGTCAGCCTCCCCAGAGGCGACGCGATAATGCTGGGTCAGCCCGTCGCGCCGAGGACGCTAGGCCGGTGACTGGACGCTGCTGCCACCGCCCTTCGGGAGGGAACACTGGCACCCAGTGATAAGGCGTGAGGGGGTTCTGTTGCTGCTGTTTGAGGGTGACTGCTTGGCTGTCTGATTGCGGTGAGTGCCCGACTCATTCGCTGATTCCTCGTCGCTGTGGGATCACTCTGAGATTCCTTGCTCTCCTTTCTCGATTGGCTAATTTGCCTGGATTGACTTCATCCGCTTGATTTCTCTCGTCCGAGAAGCTGGATATTTCTGTAGGGGGATGGAGCCGCAGGAGATCGAGCGATGGATGATCTGGCCGCGCGACGACGCGCCGTCGATCCTCATCCTCGTAGTCGACGACCAAGACGACGACGAGTTGACGGCGACGATCGCCAAAGAGAAGACGGTCCCGAGCCCGAACTTCGGCGGCCTCTGGCGCAGCGGCGAGAGGGCAGGCAACTGGCTCATCATCTTCCGGCTGATCGAGCGTGGTGGAGGGTTAGAGCGAGTCTGGGTGACCGACAACATCCACCGACCGCTACTCGAAGGGATATTGGAGGTCCCGCATCTGGTCGCGATCCTGCCCAAAGAGATAGCCGGTGATGCCAGCACGGCCGAGGAGATCGCGCCTCGACTCGGAGGCTCGATGATCCTCGAAGTCGAGCACCGCTCCGAGCCGGTGGCGAAGATTCTCGCCGAGCGCGACGACGGGTAGTGCCCCGGCCGTAGCGCTGTTCGCAACCTGGCAGACGGCGGCGGCTGGATAGCCTCGACTGATCCAGTCGGAGTTACGCTGGGCCGCGGCATGGGGCTATTTGGAACAGGCTCGATTCGGCGACTTCGAGGACGTTGGAGTCAGGGAGCAGCGACGGCAGAGGTGGAGCATCAGGACTCGATTTCGAGCCGCGCCGCCGGCCTCATCGACTTGGTCGAAGGACGCTTGGAGGTTGAAGGGGATCAGCCCGAACTGGCAACCGCGTGGCCGCTGGTCGGGCCTGCCTTGTTGATGCATGCAACCTCGAACCTCGAATCCATCATCTTCCGGCTACGTCCAGAAGGCGCCCACAACGACGCTTCCCGGCTTCTCCGGAGCCTCTACGACCATGTCGTTACTTTCGCCTGGCTTGCCGCCGACCCGCCGTCGCGCCTCGCGGTGTGGCGTAAGGACGATCTCGAAAATCGACTGAAGATCCACCGGGAATTCGCTGCGGCTGGGGGAGCTGCTGATCTCCGATGAGGTTCGCGAAGGGATGGAGCGGGACATCGAACGGATCGAGGGCAAGGCGCCCAACATGGCGGTTAAGGCCGCACAGGCAGATGAGTTCTGGGCTTCGCGAATTGGGGCCATCGAAGAGGGCAGCCTTCGGTCCTTCCGAGGCTTCTACACGGTCCTGTTCCGGCAGCACAGCGGCCTGGTCCACGCGACGATGCGCGGGCTCAACTTCGTCACCGTCGATCCAACGCCCACACGCAAGCGGATCGTGAAGGAGGTGCCCTTGACGGGCACCGGCCCGTACGGCATGGCGACGGCCGCCTACGGCGTCGGCCTGCTCGTGTCCGCGCAATCGCTCGAGTGGCCTGATGCCGAAGAGGTCAACGCTGTGTTCGAGCGCTACCCCTGACAACGGTGCATTTGGAAGTCAAGGGCCTGACTAAACGCCGTCCGACGCAACATTGCCCGTTACCTCGCGTTGCCCTAGGCGTTGCCCTAGGCGTTGCCCTAGGCGTTGCCCTGCGATTTCGATTTGCCTCCACAACTGGCCTCGCGGCGCCTCCGTGCCGAACTCGTAGATCGGCGGCACCATCTATGTCTGGCCGAGTGCAATCGCGGCTGATCGCGGGACCCATGTGATGACTCTTCTATCTGACGCATCTGGAGCCCTTGGGGATCGCGCCAACAGGGATGGGCCAAACAATTGCTGGTAGATCAAAGTCGCTCCTGAATCCTCGTCCACGCGGCGCTCTGCGATCTGCCGGTCGATCGCTTCCTCGCGGCGGGAGACATTCGCATCTCATCCTGCGAGGGCTTGCGCTTCTAGGCGAACGCAGCCGCCGCCGAGTGATCGCGTGCGTGCCGAATCATCTGGTCCATCTTTGGACCATGCTTCCGCTCGACACGATGCTGTAGCTGGTTGTAGACATCCGTAGTCATGGTCGAGTCCTCATGTCCGACCTGATCCTGAACCCATTTGACGTCAAATTCGCTCGCTCGCAGAGCCATCGAGATAAACGTCCGGCGGAGCGTGTGCGGCGTAGTCGTCAAAAGTGGCGGTAACCCCTTTTCAACGAGCCGCTTGCTCGCGAGTCTCGCCGCATCGCGAACAATCTCGCCGACGCGCTGCCTGCTCATACGCCCGCCGCGAGTGTTTCGGATCAGGTAGTCGTCAGGCCCAGTAGACAATCCGGCCCGGCGCAGCCGGTCTAGATGCTCAACGATCGCCTCACCCAAGTCAGGCGAGCCGACGACGACCCTTTCCCCCGCCTCCGTCTTAGCGTCAAGAACGCGAAGGTGGACGCCATCGGCGGCATGTAGCCGCACATCGCCTATCTTCATGTCGCAGAGTCTCGCTTGCTCGTAATCCCCCGCGCCCAAGAATCTCGCAAACGACTCGACGGCCTACGTAGCCCCGTCCAACCTCTACGCCAATTCGCCGGAGGTGATAGGTCACCGTCGACTTCGCAAGGCGGAGTCCCGCCGCAATCTGCTTGGGGGTCTGTCCGCCAGCCGCCAGGCGCGCGACACGCCCCGCCGTTGAGTCTGCTGTCACCTGCAGTCGCCCGAAATCAGGCAGAGTCACGTCCTGATCGCGTGCAGCGTCCAGCATCGCGGCCAGCTCGTCCATCTCTAAAAACGACCGCTTCGGCCTCGGAACCTTCACGCGCATTCGCTTCGACCGGGCCGGATTCTGCTCATCGCGGAGTCCTTCCTCCGCAGCCTCGTCAAGTACCGCCGCGTAGGTATCGATCACCTTCTTGATCGACGACAGGTCGAGCGGCCGAAGCTTCCGGCCCCTCCGGTCGCGTAGGTCAACACCGGCAGCGATCTCTTCACGCTGCTCTTTCGACTTGGCGAAAAGGTGCGCTCTGAAATCAAGAGAGCGCGCCACGTCTAGCTCATCTACTGGCGTTTCACCGAAGAACGCCATTGAAAGGCTGAGCCGCCAACGGTAGTCATTCTCGGTGTTCTTCTCGATCGGCGCATCGCCAATCTCTCCCGTCACCTTTCCCTGAATCCACCAATCGGCGACGGCGCTAAATCCCTTCGATTCACTACGTTCGTGCGGTGCAGGATTGCGGCGCCGCTTCCCTCGTGGCTTCCACACCCCAGCCCGCACGCGGGCCAGGATGTTTCCAAGCTCGTGTCGGGCCGCTGGCTCATCCCAACCGCCGCCGCATTCGCCGTCGCAATCGCAGTTCAGGCGTTCATGCAACGTCACTTCTTTCCGCTTGCCATTAACCCGGAACCGCAAATGAAACGAGTGCGTTCCGTCCGCTAGCAGTCGCGGTTCGACCCTTCCGGTCGCCGGGGGCGGCATCAGGCCGCTCCCCTTGCGCAGCAGGGTTTATCGTGCTTCTCAGACTTCAACATCGGGGTCACCTAAGTCTTCCGATCGTTGAGGTTTAGGCGACGGGGCTGGCGGTCCAACGCCGTCCCGTCGCTGCTTTTCCTCAATTCTACCGCCGCGACGGTCGCTTGATTTTCGCTGGTCACGCCGCCCGCCGCTCGGTCGACGGCCGCGTCGACGAGCTGGTCCAGCACCCTCGCTAACCGATGCCCGCACTCGATCCTTCAGCGTGTCCGGGTCGAACCGCAGTCGCCCCCGAGGACCGCCGAGCCTTATGGCGCCTAGCTCCTCTGCGTGTTCGTAAACCCAGTCCCGCTCAACGCTCAGTTTCTCGGCGACCGCCGCTGCGTCCAACAGCTTCCAGCCGTCCGGCTCGCCGCCAAGGAGCTGCGCAACCCGTCGGGCAATCGCCTCGATAGCCGTCGCCTCGATCTGAAGCTCCGTGGCGTCCATCAACCATCATGTCCGCAACCTCCGCAGAAACCGTCGCGACTTTGGCGCTGCCGAGTAGATCCGCGTCGATCTCAGGCATCGGCGCGAATTTTTCGCAAGCCGTCGGTCTGCAATTCCCGGACTCGCTCTGGCGACTCCCCAATCATCTCGGCTATTTGCCGACAGCTTCGCCGGCCTGGGCTCCCGAGGGCGAACCGCAACCGCAGCACCCGTGCCTCGCTGCTCGACAGACGCTCAAGGCGCTCTTGAGTCAGCTCCCGCTTGAAAATCGGGACGGCCGCGACGCCGCCCCCTTTTAGGGCCGACAACACCCACGGCGTTTCGTCGAACAGCGCGGGGGCGGCTCGGTAATAGTGCTTTAACGATCCTCGCTTCGGTTCGGTAGCGGCGAGGACTGCAGCCCCCGTCTCCCGAAGGATTTTGACGTGATAGTTCACAGAGTGTTCCGGCTTGCCCAAAAGTTGGGACAGTTCCTTTGGGCTGATTGCGTCCTCCCGCGAAAACAGCAGCACTTTCATAATTTCTCGGCGTAGCGGGTGCTTCAACGCCGAATAGAAATCGCCGTCCTCCATCACCCAAGCCCTCCCCCCTTTAATACTCTCGCCTCTTCACGCATCTCGCTTTCCAAGACCTCTCTCAGAGACTTGGACACTGCAAAGACAAGAAGATCAAGATCGCCAACATTGTCGAATCTCCGTCCGACCGACAAGATGGCCCGAAGTGTCGTTCGATCCATGTGATCGCAGCGCCCGAGGTCAACCAAGCCGTGTCGCCGTTCCTGGAGAACGCCTGTGAGCGCCGCCGCCATTGTCTTCGCCGCCTTACCGCCCTCCCATCGCCCGACCGGTTCCAGCAGTACGCAATCGGTCCCCAGCTTCGTGAGCACCATTCGAGCGTTCTTTGTCGTGACGACCCAGCTAACGGAAGAGTCCACGTGCAGCACCGTTACTTTCGCTTTGATTGCGGAACGCGGACAGCAGCTCGTCCGTCACGGGAACCGTCTCCCCGATAGCTGGGATCAACGCTGCCGGGTTGCTTCCGGCCCCCGGTGTCTCTCCGGAACTGCCGTCAGTCCAAACGACCACACCGCGACTGCCTGAAAACTCCGCCCACCGACCCACCTGCCCGAGAATCGGCACGACGACGTAGAAGGCAATGCGCTCGCCTTTTCTCGCGTCCGGCTCGGTTGGCTCAAGCTCGATCCGTACCCGAGACCTGACCCTTTCGATGGCGTCGGCTCTCTGGACTGTTGGTCTATCGCTCAAGGACCGACGAACCCCTACAAAATCTCGGCCGCCGGGCCATCGCCCGAGACCTCGCCGCCGGGATCAGTGGGAAGCAGCAGACGCGCCGCAGAAGGATGAGCCGGACCACCTAGCGCCTCCGCCATCGCATCGCTCTGACCGCCGCTCGCTTCAGGGTATTTCGTCCAGCCCGCCGGGCCATTCGGCTCGGTCGCGCCGCCCCTCGGCCGCTCACCTGTCTCTGCCGGAATCATGCTGGCCGCTCCCATCCGGCATTCTTCACAGCCGCCAAGATCGCTTCGCAGGCGCCGAGCGCAAGACGACTCTCGCTCTCGTTTGGATGATCGCCCGCGTACCGCGCCAACGCGCCAAACACCCGCCTCGACACCTCCGCCGGTAACACCCTGACCTCAAGCACTCCGGTCGAATCGTCCTCAAGTGCCTCCAACACCTGCCGTAACTCGTTGGTCGAGACCCTCCGAACTCGTCGGCGCCATCACCTCCGAGCCCGCCACTTAGACGGGTCAACATCATTGAGTGAAGCGCTTCCCGCTCGTCCGGTTCCAAGGGAACTTTCGGCCCCTGAGGTAGCGGACCAGATCCGAGCGAACGCGTCATCGCCCCTCCCAGCAGCGATTCGCACACGGCCACGCGGGGGCACCCGCCGTTCCTTCGCCCCAAGGTGCTCGGCGGGTGCCCTCGCTCACATGGCGCGTGGGGCGGCGGTCGCGCCTGGCCCTTGCCCCAATCCGAGTGCGCCGTACGGTGAGCCCCCTGGGGGCTACCACTCGGATCGTCCCCTGCGGCAAGCTCGAAATCTCGCTCACGGTGTACGGCCTCCGGCCTTGATTCCAGCCGCCGTCAACGGCGGGCCTGCACCCGCAACGCCTCCCGGCGCTCCATCCGTTCCCCGCCCGACCCACGTTGCGCGCAAACCCCGGACACTCGGCAATGCCAAAACGATGGCCGTAGCTGCCAACAGCACTCCGCTACCCGCGAGCAGAGCCGCCGTCGCCCCAATGGTTGACTCCAACCAGCCCCCAAGGATGAATCCGAGAGGTACAGACGCCAAGGAGGCTCCTTCCTCGAAAGAGGTGATGCGCGCCCGCTCGGCCGAGGGCGTCTGCGTTTGGACGGTCGTCCGCCAAAGAACGTCAAAGAACGCCTCGGTCAGGCCGCCCGCAACCATTCCGACCATGAGTAAGGCCATCGGGCTTCCGGCAGCCAAAAGCACTAGCGGCACGCACCAGAAAGCAAACACGCTCGTAGCCACCACCAAAGGACGTTCTGGTCGCACAACGCCCCCGATTAATCCCCCACCGATTTGGCCCGCCGCAAGACCCAGCAGCAACAACGCCCACGCGTCGACCCCGCCAAGGGAATCCACCGCGACAACGGGTCCCAAGACATACAGCGGGCACACGACCAAAGCGTTGACAAAGAAGAACTCGATCGTGATTGAGCGAAGCCAGCGGCGCCTTGAGAACAAACGCAGCCCTTCCATGAACTCCCCGAAAACGGGAGCTGCGCTCGCCCTCTTCTTCGGGCTTCGGCCGTCGCGGGACTCCCCACACGGCAACCGCGCTGACCACGAACGTCCCCGCGTCCGCTGCCATTGCGAGTCCGGGGCCGACAAATGCAATAGCCAACGCTCCAAGCGCTGGCCCCACCGACCCTGCAGCGCCGCGTGCGACCGTCTTGAGGCCGAACGCTGCCTGCACCGAGTCATCCTCGATCACATCCGGAACGATGGCGGCCGCGGCCGGCTGGAAGGCGCCTTGCGCAAGACCGTGGACCAACTGCGAGAGAAGCAGAAGCTCAACGGACGCGCTTCCCACCAAGAGCAGCACTGCGATTGAACCTTGAGAAACAACCCGAACGAGGTCTGCCGCCACCATCACCGACCGCCGATCCAAACGGTCGCCATAGACACCGGCCAGAGGCAGCGCCACGACGAGACCCGCACCTTGCGCCGCGAGCACCAGACCAACCCATTGCGCCGAGCCTCCGACAGCGAACACCGCGAATGGCATCGCAGTTAAGACGACGGCGTCCCCAACCATTGACGCGAAATCAGCGAATACGAGCCGACGCGTGATCGGGTCCGCCAAGGCGGCCCGGTTGCGAGCGAATCCCTCGCGCAGGCTGCTCGGATCGAGAGCAGTACCCAGGAAGCGCCTGGCCCTTACTTCCATCACCCTGAACTATAGTTCATGGTCATTGGCGTTCTCGCACGGGAGGCTCCGCCCCCGTGCCAACGCCCTCGCCCTCGAATCCCCAGCTTGGAGCCGCTATCCGTCGGCGGCGAAAAGAGCGCAAAGTTTCGATCGAAGACCTGGCGGCCAGGGCCGGGATCTCGTGGCGATACCTCTCCGCGATCGAGAAGGGCGGCAGAAACCCTAGTTGGGACGTAGTCACCGCGATTGCGGACAATCTGGACCTCGGCATTATCGAGCTCTCGCGCCGAGCGGCCCGCGAGCCCAATTGACGGAATTCGGCGCTCACTCATCCGCCTCACCTCGCACTTGGGGAGCCAGCTCGAAGTATCGTTCTGTTGCCCGTCCGATCGGCACACTTTCCACTTCGATCACCGCTTGCATCACAGCCAGCCGATTCAGGTGGTCGATCACTACCGGTTTGCTCGGCCGTGGGTTATCCAACGATCGCCATAGTGCCGTCGCAGTCATGGGCTCCTGAGCCACGTAAAGCAGCTCAATAATCGCCACCTTGACGTCGTGCATCGCCCGCCGGGCAAGCCACTCCCACTGAATACCCTTCGCGGCGGTCTTGCTCCGCCGACGGGCTTTCGCTGACGTTTTGGCGTCGTTTCGACGGCGGGGTGGCGGGGGGCTCACGGTCTGTTCAACAAGCATTGATCCAGCAGCGACATCCGGAGGCGGTGGGTCGTGCTCGCCCGGGGGGCACCCACCGCCTCAATCCGGATGGTCAGCGTCACATCGGGCAGCTGGGGCGCCACCCGCTGCGACGCATTGTTTGACTACTGGACCGTTTCAGATCGAACAGTCCGGTTTCAAGTCGGGGTTTCTCTCACCCCGTCCCTCCGTCCAGTGACCCCGCCTGCTCTCCGATTTCGCTCTACCGAAAGGGCGGCCCGGAAACACGCGGGCTCCTAATGAAGTCAACGTCGGCGTACACGACCGTTACAGGCTCCTCGTCTGAGTTCGACTGACGCTCGAGCGACCGCGCGTGGATCGCCTCCCGCTCTCTCTTGTTCCGCTCCCTCTCTTCCTTCCACTCTTCCCGGCCCTGAACATCCAGTTTCACGCCCCAGTCCCAAACCAAGAACAGAAACGGATCGTCCAGCATCGTTCCGGCTTGCCACGCCGCGAACATCTCGGCCGCGAGCCACGTGAGGATCAACCTCGTGTGCTCTCGACGGATCTCGACGGGCAATTCCGCGAACTCCTCGTCCGTGTACGCATCCGTCCCGACCGCCCTGTAGATGCGCTTGTTCCCCTGGATCTCGGCTAGTTCAATCAACCCGGATTTGAGCAGCGCCTTGATGTGCCAAGCGGCGGATTGCGGTATCAGGCCGACGATCTCCCCGAGTTCGGCCGCGCTGCGCTCACCCGTATGGAGGGCTGCCTGCATCTCCCACCGGACGGTGTGCCCCAGCGAAGCCGCCGTGCTCTCGGCAGGCGTCCGCTGAACCTCTGGCTCTGCCTCCCGTTTTGTCTCTGCCGCCTCCGCCATAACGCCCCCGCTTTACAAGTTTCGGTTGGTCAGGAGGTTTGGAGCCTAAACGATTCTCACCAAAAGAGTAAATCGCATCTGATCGGCTGATAATCCGGCATTAAGGTTTCTCTTAACGTTCTACCTCCCTCCTGGCGGCTCTACGCCGGGCTGACCACGAGGAAGGGAGGTGAGGCGAATGAAGATGACGCAGGCTGGCACGACGTTCCCGTCGGTCCACACGACCAAGAACGGCTAAGCGCGAATTGGGGCCGGTCTCGGCTCAGGAGGTCGCCGGGACCGCGCCCCCTCCGCTCCTTCTCCGGCCGGCTTCGCCGTCCGGGCTGCTGCGGCTCCGCCGCCTCAACGTCCCTGCCCTGGTCGCCCCATTTTGCCCTCGGCTCCTCCGGGCGCAGGGTCGCTTCGCTCCCTTCCCCTCACTCCGCTCGGTGCGCCCGTCGTCGTCCTCGGACTGATGGCGCTTACCAGGGCAGGCACCCGCCTGCCGGATACGCAAAAGGAATGGTGAGTGTCATGGACGTACGTACGTTGAGCGAACCCGACGTGGCCGTTGTCTCGCTGGACGACATTGGAGTAGACCCCAACCACAATCCGCGAACTGACTTCAACCCCGAGGAGCTAAAGGCCCTTGAGGCAAGCTTGGAAGCGACGGATGGTTTGGTCCAATCGCTGGCCGTTCAGAAGGCTGCGGAGGACGAGCCGTTCGTCTACACGCTTGTTGATGGCGAGCGCCGGTACCGCGCCCTCCGAGCTATTGGCGTCGAGAAAGCGCCGGTACTGATCCTCAAGACGCGGAACGCGACGCTCGCCGCCACCGCCGCGAATCAATCCCGAGTCCCGCTTAATTCGATCGAGGAGGCCCACGGCATAACGGCGCTGGCGGAACTGGAGGGGCTAAAGACCAACAAGCAGATCGCCAACCGCATCGGGGCGCTGCGCAAACCCGTCTCCGAGGAATACGTCGCCAAGCATCGGCGCCTCCTCAAGCTGCCCGAGAGTGTGCAGTCTCACATCGCGGCGGGGCGCGTGTCAGTGGAGGCGGAGCGCAACTTGAGGAAAGCGGCTCAGGTCTCGCCCGCCCTTGCCAGCTGCGCCTGCCAATTGGTCGAGTCCGGGGCTGTCGATAGCCGCGATCTGGTCGAGCAGTTCGGCTGGGTGATCGACAAAGTTGCCGAAACCGACCTCGCGGACAAGCCGGTGATGATCAACATGGATCGGGCGCAACCGCTCGGAGCACTAGTGACCGACCATGACGCGTACGCCAGCCTGGTCGAGCGCTGCGAGAAGATCACGGGTGAAAAAGGCACGGAGCCTGGCATCCGCTTCACCGAGGACGAGATTGACGCGGCGCGTGCCTCTGGTTGCCTTATCGAGATCTCGAAAGGCACGGACGCCTGGGGCGAGAAGCGGATGGCCCGTTATCTCACCGACGCCGACCTGGCTGCTGACCTGGCAACCCGAGTGATCGAGCGGAGCGAACGCGAGGCCGAGGAAGCAGCAGCGGAGGCCGCGTGTGAAGAAGCCGAGTCCACGGACGAAATCCCGGAGGACGCGGAAGCCAAAGCGAAAGAAGAGGCGAGGGAGGAGCGGAAGGAAGCATGCAAAGCTTCCGAAGCCGCTCACACCGCAAACACTGCGATTGGCCGCGCCCTGATCAGCTCCCGTGGCGCCAAGAATCGAAAGGAGAACAAAGCTGCCTGGGTGGAGGCGGTCGCCGCCGTCCTCCTGCGGACAACGAAAATCTCGCGGCGGCAGGACTCGGCCTTGCCTTTGAGCAGTTGCAGACTGTCGAGCACAAAACCGTCAGGGCGACGGGCGAAAGCCAAACGAAGGTCACCTACGCCGACGCTGAGCGGTGCCGGACCTACCTTTGGGAGCGCATCGTGGAGGCCCGCACCGCAGACCAGAAGTTGGAGCTTCTGGCCGAGGCTCTGGTTGCGTACGTCAGCGTTGACCAGGGCGCCGTGCCTCGTTCGCGTCAGGTGAACTTTTGGCTGGAATCAGCCGGGCAGGTGAGCGACATTCTGGCCGATCAGATCAAAGCAATCCGCCCAAGGAGGCGGAGCCGCAAGAAAGCCGCATAACACATCACCACCGGCCGGTCTCGGGGCGGGCCTCACGGCCCGCCCCTCTTTTTTGCCCCCAACCGCGTCGCGACGATGTCCTTGGAGTCTCTTTCCCTCGCCGCCCGCCTCTCCCGTAGCGGACGTCCTTCGTATAGATCGAGTTCGTCCTCCGGCCACTCAAGGAACCGCAGCTGCGCTGTCATCAGCGAGAGCAGCCGAACTCCTTCCCGATGGTCCGCGTCGATCAAGTCATCCTCATCCGCTGCGGTCCAGCAGCCGACGACAAACCAGAGGCAGGCAAGTTGCGAGGCGAATTCGCGCGCCCGCTCCACTCGAGCGGGGAGTAACCACTTCCGGGGGGGAGGTGGCCTGTGCGGCGGCCAGGCCCGTTCCAGTTTGTCCTTACCTTTCAATCCGGTGATCGCCTGCGCTTCCGGCGCTGATCGCGATGGAGTCTGCAACAACCGCTTGACAATCCTCAAGTCGGGAAATCCCTCAGCCGCCGCCCCTTTTTGGGCAATGCCCAGACGGCACCGATCGGCTCGGTCGGCTGCGGTCGTCGTCGATCCGTCGCCTCGCGGCGCAGCGCCCGACGCTCCTGCCACCCCCTCGCCGTTCGGTCGGCCTTGATCGCTCGACGGTCTCCGCGGCTCCTCCATGCGCAAGGTCGCTTCGCTCCCTTCCCCTCACTCCGCTCGGTGCGCCCGTCGTCGTCCGCGGACTGTCAGCGCTCAACAAGGCAGACCGAAGCGTCTGCGACCAAGAGACGAGGAGGGACCTAATGGGCGACTACGATGCGGCATCGATCATCGGCAGACTGGCGGGGCTATCAACGGGCGAGCCGGAGCCCGATCGCGTGACCCCCGACCAGCTCGTGCACGCTTTCTGTGGCGAGAGTGCGACCGGCATGGTGGGGGCTCGTGGGTCCGCTGAGAAGGACGGCATCAAAACCAGCCGAGGATGGTGCGGCTATTGCGGTGGCCGCGGCGACAGCCTCGAAACCGGCTTCGACGACGGTTACGACTTCATGGGCTACCTGGGAGACCGAGGTTGGAGCGCGTTGGCCGCCAAAGGCGACTGGCCCTTTGTCGTCTATATGGCGGTGTGGGTTGTCGATGGTTTCGCGGTCGCCGAGTATTGCGAGACTGACCTGACCATCACGGAGCTTCCTGGCGCTGAGCAGTTCCGCTTGTTTTACGCAGCGTTGAGGGACGCTCCCTGATTTCGCACGTGACGCACCGCCCCCAGGGGGCGCCGACGGCGCCCCCTTTTTTTGGCCGGCGATCGAAGGCGTCATGCCCTCTGCAATTCGGCGTAGCGAATCGCAGCTCGAGTCGGGTCGATGAACCTCTCGTGCTGGAAGTGGATCAGCCCCGAATCCCGCAGGTCGACCGTGACCCGATGCGCGGCTTCCCGTTGCTCCGGGCTCGCGTCCTCGCCGAAAACTTCCCGAATCATTTCGTCAATCGTGACAATGGCCCCGTTGTGCTCGACCTTGTTGTTGATCGCCTGTTGAAGGAACGCGGCCGCGACCCGTTTGTCATCGTCGTCCATGATGTCGCCTCTCTACGCGTTAGGCGGGGACCTAAGGCAACGAGGTTTACCGGCTCCGTCGCCGGGCGCGCAAGTCGGGATCTCTCTCGTCCCCGCTGACCGCGAACCGCCCGTCGCTCACCTCAGGCGGCCGAGCTGGTCGGCGAGGTCGAGGAGCGCTTCGCGGGCCTGCGCCCGCAGGGTGTACCGCGTGAGTTCATCCAGCGCGTCGGCGGTCTTCCGAACTTGCTCCATCGAGGGCTTTTGCTCGGAGCAAAAGCGGGCAACGAACCGCCGGGCCGCCGCCTGGAAAACGGGCGTCTCACTTATCCCGAGAGCAACCGTCAGCCGCAGCGCTCGATCCAATTCGAGGGGCGGGTCCACATCCCGGGCGTAGCGCATCGCAAGCTCGGCGTCGCCCCGGTCGATCGCTCCGTCGATGATCGATAGCAGGTGGTCCCGGCTAAAAGGAGTTCCCGGCGTCACGAACACATGTTCGCATGACTGTCTGGTGAGCTGCCCTCGCCTGCCCGCCAGGACGGACCTACGTGCCTCCTAGTCCATCGATCGAGCCGGCGCGCGAGCGACGTAGACGATCTTCACATCGCGATCCTCATCGACCGCCTCGCTCAGCATCACCTCGCCGTCCGCCTCGTGCATTCCGAGGACCGCCAGTCGTTCGAGCCCGGCACCCGTGAGGGCACTCGCAACCTCAGAGATCGGGAAGTACCGCTCAGAGTTGACGATCGGGTCGATCCCGTCGCCCTCGATCCGCGATCGAAAAACCGACGCTGCCTCTTCCGACCGCCCAAGCCCCGTCCATTTCCATCGCCTCCCCTCGTTCTCCCGCTCCTCTTCTTCCCCAGCTTCGTAGTCGGTGCGATAGACGAGCAGGGAGTTGCAATCGAAAAGAAGCAGGCCGCCCGGAATCAAGTTCCTCCGAATTCCGTCGAGGGCTGCTTCCAGCTCCCCGTCCCCGAGCAGGCAATTGACCGCATCGTTGAGGACCAGTGCCAGGTCGAAGCTTCCGAAGCGGGGCAGCTCGCGCATGTCTGCCTCGGCTAGCACGACCCGATCGCCAAAATCTCGCCTCGCCACCTCAAGCATCGCTGGCGACAGATCGCACCCCGTGATCGCCCAGCCACGCGTCAGCAACGGCCCAAACGCCCGCCCTGTTCCGCAGCCGACATCAAGGACACGGCCCGTTTGCAGCCCCCAGTTCCCCAGCTCGGGAAGCAGGTGGCGTCCAAGCCACATCTCGTAATCATTCCGGTGGTTGAAGTCGTTGTAGATCAGCGCGAACTCCTCGTAGGTCGAGAAGGCCGCCCCGCCGTGCGCTCCCATGCGGGGCAGTATCTACGCCGCCGCTCTGCATGTCCACACCGCCGCTGACGCCCTGACTTCGCCCGGGCGGCCGAGCGCGTCGGTGCGCACAAGAATCCTTCCGACCCCGGAGCTTGCTTGTCGTCCTGCGCGGCTACTTCGTGGCCGGCGAGGCCGGTCATTGCTGGTCGCGACGACTACTCGGTCTCAGCGCTCAGGCGGCTGACGCACGGGGCCGGCCCCTATCCCATTCCCAGACATGCCGATGACCGAGTGAATCACTGATCGCCGTGCGGACCGGAGCTTTCAGGGCCGTGCGGAATCAGCTGCACAGGGGTCGCGAACGGCCAGGGATATCCGGCAAGGTCTGAGCCAATTCCCCAAGCGATTCGGAGCCATCGATACCCGTAGTGGCTCTCGACGACCAGGGCACGCCCGTCCGAGTCGAAGTCAGTGAAGAGGAGGTCTCCAAGCCACACGCTTCCGTCGGCAAGGACCGTTCGCGTCAAGCGGGCAATATCCGCGCGGATCTCGAATTCAAGCGCGAGCTCTGCGCGCGGCTCGGGTCCTCCGTCGAGGTAGTCACGGATCGAGACGGGGACTTCGATGCCGTTCTCCGCGAGCCGGCACCCTGCATGCTTTGCCATATAGCGGAGGAGGCCGTCGCGGCCGGATTTCCAGTCGCATCCGTAGACAGCGCGGAGATCGATCGCGCGGGAACTTAGTACGGCGCGCTCGTGATCGCTCAGGTACGCCGTGAACTGTTCGTAGGCTTCGTCAAAAGGCTGGCTGCGGCGGTTGTTGCAGGTCGAGCACATCGTCGCCTTGAACTTGACTAATGAACTGTTCGGTCCCTGGACAGGACGGGCCTTATCGTCGCGCGCCGAGATGAGGTCTTTGTACGGGCCGGGTCCGAATTGGCGCACCAAATCCGTTCGCTTCGCCTTGTGCTCGCGGGAGTCGGCCTTGGCCAGTTGACACCACCAGCAGAGCCCTGGATTGACCATCGCGTGGAGCATCGGCCGAGGCTAACGCGGAACGCGGTTCCTTAACTAGCTGGGCGCGGAGGTCGGTCGGGCGTGTGGCTGGCGGTCACGTCTGCGACGAGGTAGCTCACTTCCGCGGACTCCGAGACCGTGAAGCCATTGGGATAGCCGGCGTCCTGCCAGATCGCGTCTAGCGCTTTCAGTCCAGCGCCGATGGGCGTCGCCACCTGCTCACGAGAGGCCGAGCGTGTTAGCCGGTCCACGCTCGCGGTCCACGCTCCGATCGTCGTCAGTGCGTTGGCCGAGCCCATACCGAACTTGAACCGGACGTACCCGATGCCGTTGCGACCCTGTTTGAGGATCACCTGGGTCGTCCGTTCGACCGGGCCTGGCAGCACGTCCTCAAGCACGGGCAGGCTGCTGTTCAAGGCAGCCGTGACCATCGAGTTTCCGCTAAACCCGCCGAACCCCGAAGACGCGCCGCCCATGACGCTCAACATCTCCGGGTCGGTGACGACGCACTCCCGGGATGAGAAGTCGCCGACCTCGCCGGCTCCGTCCATCAATTCTTCGGACATGGAGCTGACCAGCACCATGAACGGGACCACGTACTGCGGTTCGCGGCGGAGCATGCTCATCAACGTCACCGCGCCGAGCGAGCCGAGCATCGGCAGCGATTCCTTTCCGTCGAGTTGGCCGCGCTGCTCGACGGTAACGGAGGCGACGATTGACACGTCCTCGTCCCCCGATTCGGCGTAAGCCTGGATTCCCGCGAACGACACGTCAGCGGTCGCCAGGTTCTTCGAGAACAGCCCCATGCCGTCTTCGACCCTAACCGCGCCGATTGGCCTGGGTCAACCATCGCCGCGTTCGCGCTCCCGGGACCTGCAGTGCCTAGGGGAATCGCTGCAAACAAATTGCGAAAGGGCAACAACAACCAACAGCAGGCGTCGCGGCGCCGGCATCGAGCCGGCGCCGCGACGCTCACAGCGGTTCAGGGCTTGAGCTGCAAGCGTCTCCGATTCCCAATCACAAGCTCGCAAGAGCCCTACCGCAGCTCCCTTCGGCCCGCCAAAGCTGATGTCCGCCCTCACCCAGAGCGCTTGCGAGGCGAGCTTGCGCGTGCCGATGGGCCGACCACGCAGCTAGTCCTGAGGCACCCAGTAGCTCAAGCCCTGAACCGCCGACACACTATGCATCCTCCGATAACCGCGACGGAAAAGCGGCGGCCGCCGGACCTCTTAGGCGATGGTCGGCGTCACGAAAATCCAGCGCGGCAACGCCGGCTACTGGATCGAAGCCGTCGCCGAAGGTGGCGACGACTACTACAGCAAGCCCGGCGAGGCGCCGGGCGAGTGGCTCGGCGACTTGGCCACCGACGTGGGGCTCGTCGGCAAGGTCGACCGCGACGGCTATACCGCCATCCTCGGGGGCGCCCATCCCGGGACCGGAGACCAGCTCCTCGCGCGTCCGCAGCCGCGCAGATACATAGATTCCGCATGCCGTCAGCGGACCGCGGAACCCGTGCTTGGCTACGACGTCCGATTCGCTGCCCCCAAGTCCGTCTCCCTTCTCTACGCGATCGGCAGCCCGAAGGTGCGGGCGGCAGTTCTTCACGCTCACAACGACGCCGTTGCACAAGGAATGGCCTACCTCCAGGAGAACGCGTGCCTTGTGCAGCGCGGGCGGAACGGCGTGACGGTCGAGCGCGGCGCGGGACTCGTCGGCATGGCTTTCAGGCATCGGATGAGCCGTGCGGGCGATCCAGCCCTCCACACGCACGTCGTCGTCTCCAACATCACGAGAGCGATTTCCGACGGTCGGTGGCTCACGCTCGCGAGCCCGAAAGGGCGGTCGCCTTTCTACCTCCATGCCAAGCCTGCCGGATTCGTCTATCAAGCTGCCCTTCGGCACGCGATCGGTAGCGAGCTCGGTCTCACCTGGGGCACCGTCAAAAACGGCTACGCCGACCTTGCCGCGTTCGGCCGCGAGGTCATCGAGCACTTTTCTCAGCGCCGAATGGAGATCGTTGAAGACATGGCACGCCGAGGAACGTCGTCGGCCCGCGCCGCCGAGGTCTCCGCTTACCGGACCCGAGACGCGAAGGACTACGGGGTCGACGAGGACGTCCGCCGCGAAGAGTGGGCTGCGCGTGCTGGGGAGTTCGGACTGAGCGCCGGCTCGATCGAGCAGCTGGTCGACCGGGCGGTTCGGCGCGTCCCATCTTCGCCCCGGAGCGGACAGGCGCTCGCCGCCCTCCGAAGTCTGGAGGCGACGAGATCACATTTCGATCGTCGTGATCTTGTCTGCGCCCTTGCGAATCAGCTTCCGAACGGAGCCGACGCTGCAGCCTTGTCCACGGCGGTCGACAGCGTGCTCGAGGGCGACGAGGTGATCCGGCTCAACCAGCCAGCGAACGCGATCGAGCCCGTCTACTACACGACGCCGAAACTGGCGGCGGCGGAGGAAAGGGTCATTGAAGTGGCGACGAGCGGCGCGGATGCCGGCGTGGGTGTCGTCCCGAACGGGGTCCTAGCCGAAGTCCTCGAACACCACGAATACCTCGGAGAGGATCAGCGGAAAATGCTCCGCAGACTCCTCACCGGTGGCGAGCGAGTTGTTCCCGTTGCCGCGCTTCCCGGGACCGGGAAGACGACGACGCTGGATGCCGCCCGAGAGGGCTGGCAGCGTGCAGGCTTCGAGGTCCGGGGAGTGGCAACCGCTCGAAGTGCCTCCACCGAGCTTGAGGACGCAGGAGTTCCCGCCACGTCTCTCACCGCCCTGCTGATGGAGATGGAGCGGTGGCGGAGTCGTGGCCTCCCGCCACTCAGGGCCGGAACGATCGTCCTCATGGATGAGTCCACGACGACGGAGACGCTGAACATGGCCGACCTCGCATCGGCAATCGAGGAGTGCGGAGGGAAGCTCGTCCCGATCGGGGACACCAAACAGATCGGCGCGGTCGGCCCAGGCGGAACCTACGGTCGTCTAACCCGCCAGATCGACACCACCATCCTCAGCACCATTCGCCGGCAACGGTCCGATGCCGCCCGTCGCGTCGTTGAACTCGCGCACGCTGGACGCGGGTCTGACGCGCTCGACGTCATGCGCTCGGAAGATCAGCTCGTGGTCGCCGATCAGCTGCCCGACGCACTCGACGCCCTGGTCCTCGATTGGAGTGAGGACTTCCGGCAGGGAGAAGACGCGGTCATGATCGCGCGTCGCAACCGCGACGTCGACACCCTAAATCAGCTTGCGCGGGCCTCGTTAAGGGAGGCGGGCGTCCTGCCGGAGGCGGACCAGCTAACCGTCGGCGGGGAGGGCTTCGCGGTAGGCGACCACGTCCTTACCCGAATCAACGTCCGGAACGTCTCGAATCGCGAGCGTTGGCAGATCACCGCGATAGATCGCGAGCAACGCACTGTTGAACTAAGCCGTCTCGGGCGGAGCGGAAAGGTAGAAACGCTCGACTCCGACTACCTCGCTGAGACCACCCCGGCGGGAGAGCCGGCCATCGAGCACGCCTACGCGCTGACGATCTACGCGTCACAAGGCAAGACGTTTGACTCCACCTTTTGCTATCTCGATCCGGGATCGTCCCAGGAGGAGTTCGTGGTTGCTGTATCTCGGGCGCGCGGCTCAACCACCGGATACGCCGTCGCCGCCGCTGAGTTGACTGACCCAGATTTAGGTCCAGGTCGGCGGGAACTTGAGGACGAGTTGCACGAACTTAGGCGAAGCTCCGAGCGGTCGGGCGCGGATATAGCGAGCGTCGAGGTTGAGGCGCGCGAGCGGCTTGCCCGTCTTGACCTTCCGGAGCTTTTCGCACGCCGCAGCTATCTGGAAAGACAGCTCACTCCCTCCTCCTCAACCGTGTCGGGTGAGCGGCTTTCCGAAGTCGAGGAGCGCATAGAAGAAGTCGCGTCGCGGCTCGCCTCCGACGACGCGGAACTACGTCGTGAGGCGGCGACGAGGAAGCCCAACCAAGCTCTGCTGCAGGAGACTCCGCGGCGCCATCGAGGACGGGCACGGGATCTCCGCAGAGCTGATCACTGAACAGCAGCATCTGACGGAGCAGGTTGCACGCCAAGCCGCGCCCAACACCGATCCCGAGCTGCGTGTGGAAAGCGCGCTCATCTCAGAGCGGCTTACGACACTCAGACGACGAGAAATACAGATGGAGAGGCTTTTGCCTTCCCCGCTGATCGAGCGCGCCCTTGGACCTCGCCCGAGCCCGTCCGATGGCGCCAGCGTCGATCTTTGGAACGAGGGCATAGACCTCATCTACTCGCATCGTTACCGAGAGGGCATCTCGGCGAAAACGGGGGACGCCCTCGGCCAAGAGCCCCTTCTTGGGACCCGTCAATACGACGAGCACGTGGCAGCCCACGAGCGCCTAAGCGAGATCCAGGCCGGCTTAGGTCTCGAGCCACAGTCGCCTGTTCCAAGAGCCGAAGTCGCTGACATGACGATCGATCTATAGAGGAGTCCAGGCCAGGCCCTTGAGAAAAGCCGCAGCGGATCACGGAGACGCGATGGACATAGCGGGTGAATGGCTTCCCATCGCCAAAGCCCCGACTACTCAGGCCATCCCCGCAGAGCGCCCCTCACTCCCACAAGGCCCGCCGTGTGCGAACCGGCGGCACTCCCGCAGGTTACGCACCTCCGGCGCGTCGGGGGCGGTCGACCAGCTCCCGCAACGGGCGGGAACAACTCGGGAAGGAGCTTCCGTGAACTACCGACCGTCAGGTGGCACTCTCAAAGAGCAGGGGTCATCCACCACCGGCGAAGCCAACGGCTTCTCAACCAGGGCATTCCTGGCACGCCTGGACCGAATGTCTCCCGCAGCCCGCCTTGCGGGCTACCGCCACGATTTCGACGCACGCCAACGAACGATTTTCGTCGCACATTTCGCAAATGAGGTTCCAATAGTGAACGGCGAGTTTGAGCACATTGCTCGTATCTTGCGGACGTCGAGTAAGGACGCTCGCCCCAAGAGAAAGGCCCGCCTCACGGCGGGCCTTTCCGCAGCCAGAACGTAAACGGGTGCCTATGGCCCGGCCTTCAAGCAGAGCGCCTGCACTTGCGCTTCGGCGCCGAGCCCTCCTGAATCGCTCGTGAACGCACCCTGCCAGGCATTATTCGGCCCATTGACGATCGGAACGGAGGTGATAGTTCCGACGCGGCGGTTCCCAGGATTACTGAACGTCACACCACCCGAGAGCAGGCGAGCCCCGGCGGGGCAGCTCGCCGCTTCCACGTTTGAGTTCGTCCACGTGCTGAGGTCCGCAGTCTGCATCCTGGTCTTTGATCACGGCCGACACCGATTCGACCGGACCGAGCGCGTAACCATAGATCGAGGTCGGAGCGATTGCCCTTGCCGTAACAGCGCTATTCGCGATCTGATCGGCACCGACCGCTCCCGGCTGAATCTTTCGGCTCGTAACCGATTCTTTCCGCAGCTTGCTTGCCGTCACCGCACCTTTCGCCAGAGCCTTAGCCGTGACGGCGCCTTGCGCGATTTCGCCGCGCTTGATCTTGTGTCCTCCTGAGTGGGTGACCGTGGCGACAGCGTTTCCGCCTAGCGCAATAGAGACTGCGATCAACGCGAGAACAAGCGCTGATCGGCTTTCCAGTTTTCCGGACATTCCAACTCCTCTTCTAGCTCGTGTCTCGACGTTAGCGCTTCGCACGGCGGCCCTTACGTGGCTTGACACGTATATCTACTGGCCTGCTCGCTCCCGCATCCCAGGCATAGTTAGCTTGCCTTGGCACCACCACCCGGAATTCGTAGGTAGTCGCCACCGTCGTATGCGTAGGGCGATAGCCGCTCCTCCATTCCCCTCCACTTCGGGTCACTGCCTTACGAATCGTCAACCAGCGCTCATCCCCCGGGGAACCCGCCTGCAGGATCACCGTCCGTTCGGCCGCATTCGGCCTTGGTATGCGTCCCGAGAATTCGATCAGTTCTCCGTTGTGAACCTTTTGCCGCTTTGCCTTGATGGTTGGGCGGGCGTGCGCCGAGTATCGAAGGGACTGATTGATTTGGGCGGCGTCGCGCCGGTAGCCGACCAATAGTTCCCTATTCGGACCCGGCTTTACGTCGTAGCTGTAGTGACCTTGAGCGTCCGTAGTGAGGCTGCCTTCCGCCTTGACCCGATGCGAAGCGTCCATGACGGTTTCTTTCACGCAGAGCGTCGCGCCAGAGACCGGCTCGCCGACCGCGGTCGTCAGCGCTCCATTGACCTGCGCGGTTTCGTCGTGCTTGACCGTCACGGTGTTTGAGGCCGTCTCACTGAATTGAGCGCTTAGCTGGCTACCTCCGCTTACCGGCGACTCGTCGCAAGTGTTGTCCACGGTGATCGGAGTGGGCGGTGAACAGGTCGTGTTTGGCGGACCGATGGTCGCGAAGTCGCTAGCACAAACAGCAAGCAGATTGCTTCCCGTGGTGAATGGGAATTTTTCGGTATCGAGCGTCCACGTCAAGGGTGCTGCGGCAGGGCAAGGCGACGGCGTCAGGGCAACTAAGCCCACGACGCTCAGGTTCGATACAGCGGCAACCTGGCATCCGAGAGGCGTTTCCGCTGCTGGGGTTCCATTGACAGAGACCCACACCCTTGACAGCCCGCCCCCGACGTCGTGGGCGACCGCAGTTAAGGATTGGGCATGTCCCCGAATAACACCGCCCTCGAGGAGCGAGCCGGCTACGGCACTGAAGATTGGCGGCGTTGGATCAACCTGCGTCGCCGCGATATTGCGCGCGCCGACATATGCGCCGCCAGGGCAGTCCTTGTTCAGCTCACACACAACGACGACGTTGAGATCTCCGTCATTCGGGAAAAGAGAAGAGTCCACGCAGGGGAATATCTCGCCACGTTGGTTCCTGAGGATGAACCGGCGGAGAGATTGCACGTTGGCTCCTGGGAACGGAGATATTTCGTTCTGTAGCACTTGGATGTGGCTTGGGAGATTTCCGTCCGCCAGCCCCGAGGTCACCCCGACCATCGTCTCCTCTTCGATGAACCCGCAGGGCGTCTCGGGCATGGCAACCGCAAGCGCTGCCTGACCAGACCCCCCGCCCGTCTGACTAACACCAATCGATCCTCCCGGAGTCGCGCAGTTTTGAGTTGCGATAAATGGCCCGTTAGGTCCGAGGCTCCAACTCGCCCCGGGGACATTTCCTCCCGGTAATGCGGAGTCGCAGGTCTCGTAAACAAAGCGGCTCGCCGCGGCCGCCTGGTTGAGCGGTGCGGTCAGTGCGGTGACTAGGACGCTGGCCGTGACGATGAGCGCGAGCGCGAGCAAACAAGCTGGCCGCGCCCTCCCATTCTGCTTCCTTGACATGCCGTACTTCCTTCGTAATCGGTTACCTGGCGACAGCCTTGGCGTCGCCCTTTGTGGGTGATGTCCACGCTCAGCCCGAAATCCGTCATCGTTCGAGCCCTCCCCGAAACTCGGACGTGGGCGACACTTCCTGCGGCGCTTCGCTAGGTGGAGGCGCCGACTCTTCGATCGGTTGAAGTTCCGGCGTCGGTTCTGGCGCGGGCTCAGGCAACACTTCCGGCGCAGGTTCCGGCGACGGCTCTGGTGCAGGTTCGGGCGGCGGCTCCGGTACTTCTTCTCGTGGAGGAGCCTTCACGCTTGCACTGCTCGAGTTCATGGCCTCGTTGTCGGACCTGCTCTCCGGACGATGGTCCCCTTTCGAGGCGGCCTGCTCTCGGTCCGAGTGGCGCGCTCGGTCGCGGCGGACTTGGTTGTGCTCCGGGCGGGCGGGGATTTCAATCGCATCGCCAGCCACAAAGGCCGCGCGGGTCGGCGGGGCCGCCTGCCGCTCAGACATCGGCGGAGAATTCCGCCCGGGCGCCGGCCCTTGGCCGCCGCTTCCCTCGAACGCCGATTTGATCAGCAAGCCGGCGACCAGGCCGACACAGACAACGCCTCCACAGGCCAGGAGCAGTCGTCCTCGCCGGGACGGCGGACCCCCGCCGGAGACCACAGACTCTACTAGCCGCCGGTCATCGGCTGACCCTGGATTGCCCTCGGCCCCCCGGGGTCCACGCGGTGCAGCGGACGCCTGCTGCTTCTCCGCCGGCCGTAGCGGCACCGTGCCCTCGCCCCACTCCACAGGAGGCCGCGCGGTTCGGCTCTGGCTTGTCGACGGCGACCACTCCGAGACCTTCTGGCAATCCGCTGTTTGCTCTTTCGTTCTCATTTGGATGAACGATCTTGCAGCGTTAGAGAAATGCCCTGTTTCCAAGATTCTAAGCATCCTCGATTTTTGGTAGCCGCAGGGCCACCCGAACCGGGGGGAACTGCCGATAAAGAAAAAGCGCTGACGCCTCCTCCCCCTCGCGCACCTCGCTAGGCGAAGCGAGGGCGTGGTAGGCCGTCCCTTCCGTCGTCGAGCGCTGCCCCGCCTCCCCGGCCGTTCGCGACTCGTCCGCGAACTCGGCGTGACCCGTGACGCTCGCGATGTAGCTCATCGTCTCGGGATCGCCAATCCCCGGCGTAAACATCCGGCCCGGGTGGTTGTTGATAATCGAGTTCGCAAGCTCCCCGTATTGGTCGCGAACCTGGGCGAAGTCTTGAAAGACCGTGAGCAACACAATCCCCTGACCAGCTCCCGAAGACGCGAGCCCCGCCAAGTTCGGGATTGGCGCGACGTTCGCTGCCTCGTCCAGCAGGACTAGCAGCGGCGGAGAAAGGGGGCGGCCGGAAATGGAGGCTTTGGCGTAGGCCGCGTCCAGCAATTGCAGAACGAGGGCAGAGAACAGTGGCCGCAGCCGCTCTTGCTCGGTCTCAGGCGCGACGAGATAGAGCGTGTCCTTTCTGCCGTCCAGAAATTCGGAGGGCGCAAAACTAGCTCGACTCGTTTCTTTGGCGACGAAGGGGTCGTTATAGGCAGCAAGAACAGTTTCCGCAGTCGTGTGGATCGCGCTGCGCTGGCGCTCCTCGCGCCGCCAGCTCGCAGTCAGAGCGCGTTGGGCCGCCGGCTCCTCCGCTTTCGCCAGGACCTCGTTTATCTCGCCAAGCGCATCCTTGCCCTCCTCAAGCCATCGCAGAACGTCGGCAATGCGTCGGTCACTCCGCGCCGCCGCGAACAGGAGAGGCGCCATTAGCCGTTCGGCATTGCTGTACCAAAAGTCGGCGTTCTCAAGACCCGCGCCCGAGGTCTTGGTCGCTCTGGTCAGCCAATGAGCCACCTTCAGGGCGCCTCGCCACTCCTCGCATCCGGTAAGTGGCGTCGCCTGAGATCGGTGCTTATTCGTAACGCGCGTTGGGTCAAAAACGCGAACCTTTCCGCGCTGCCGGCGATGGCTGTAGGTCCGGAGGAGGAGGTCGGTTTTCACGCTCGTCGCGAGCACCGGACCGTCCCACTCACGCAAGACCGGTATCGCGAGACCTGCGGTCTTGTAACTACCGGTTGGCCCGAAAACGATCACCGACTGGCGCGGCTCTGCGGCCAGCATCTTTCCGAAGGCCCGGCCGAGCGTGAGCCGACCCGGTTCGGGCTGGGTGACAAACAGTCTCCGTAGATCGCGCTTCGACGCCCACCGAGCCGTACGCGGCTTCGGCGGCTTATGCCAAAGCAGCGATTTCAGGGCAGCTTTGTCCCGAACAGACTGTGCGAGTCCGACCCCTACGAGCAGGGCGAGCGCAACTGACAGACCAGCGCTCAGATAGACACCTACAGCGCCGGGCATTGCCCGGCGCGCAGGCAGGGGCCAGGCAAGTCGCGGTTCGGAGAGATGAGCGACGAGGTTGAAGGGAACCAGGACGAGCTTCCCGAGACCCACCGTCGTCCACCCCGATCCGAAGAGGCCCGAGGAGACGACCGCCGTTGCCCAAAGAAGCGCAAGTACAGCTGCCCCAAGAGCCGCTAAGGCCAGCCACGGCCCCATGTCGCTGTTGGTGGCTCTGTTCACGCCCGCGCCTCTCCGTGCTCGACGAGGCGCGCATCGGTCCGGACGATCTCACGCTCGAACGCTGAGACGTCCCCTTGGACCAACGCCGAGTGAGCCCCGACAAGCCAAAGCATCTCGCCGGGACGGAGCGTCAGAACTAGCTCGGCCTCCGTCGACCCGAGGCCGATGCCGTCGCGCAGAACTTCCTTCTGATCCGGCGGCTGTGCGTGGACGACGATCGTTCCTGCATCGGCCGATCAGCCCTTCCGCGATCTTCGCCTCCCGCGAACCAGCGTCGCCGGATGCGCCCAGGTCGGTAAGACGGTGGACGACGACGATGTTTTGCACCCCGAGCGTGCGGCAGAGCTTGAAGTTGGCCTGAAGCCATTCGGCGACGCCGATATGGCTGGTTACACGCCAGCCCTCCTCGACGACCGAGATCAGCTTCGGCTCCCGCGCCCCTCCTGCTCTGCGCGGCCTGCCGCTCGAGCATGAGCGCCTGCTGCCAGGCCGCGGCGCAAGTCATCAATATTCCCAGCGCTGAGGAGTCGCGAACGCGCGCTCAGGTCGAGGACAACTAGCGGGCGCGTCGAGGTCAAGGCCCTCGCTAGTCGGCCCGTCGAACATCCCGCGCAGGTCGCCCTCGCAGAAGCGCTGCAGGGCGAGCGCCGATTCGCGATTCGCCTCCGCAAAATCCTTGCGCTCGGCGCGGAGACCCCTTGCACCATCGCCTCTCGCGGGTGGAGCAGCGCGTCGACCACTTCGGCAGCGTCGGCTCGGCGGTCCCGGAGCCTCGTCGACGAAGTCAAGACCAACCCGAAGCCCGGCGTCCTCCTCCGGGCGAAAGCTCGCGGCGAAGCGCTGCTCGGGCCACTGAGCGCAAAAGGCTCAGCTGCGCCTCGCGTCCGCCCCGCGGGCTGAGCGGATTCAGCCGGATACTTCCGCCAGGCGCGAGGCGGATCGGCCTGACTCCGAGCGGCCCGCGCCAGTGGCCAGTACTCGCCCTTCACGTCGAGCACCCACGCTTGCCGCCCAAAGACCATCTGGCGGTAGCAAGTAGGTCTTGACAAGGTCGACTTGCGCGAAGTTGATCCTGCCCAGGATCAGCATGTTCGGCGCCGGCAGGTGCCCCGGCCTCATAAAGCGCCCACGGGTCATACACCCAGGAGCCGCCGTAGGCGTCGCGCCCGATGTACGCCCCTGGCGCTCCGATACCGCCCTGGCCAAGAACGGATACGCGGCTTGAAAGTGCGCGGTAGTGACGTTGTGCCCCGGTCGCTCGCCGCGACGTCGCCGCCTCAGCGGTGATGGCCGCGCCGGCCGTGAATCAGTCGGATACCGCTCAGCGAGCGGCAATGACTTGCCGCCCGGCCTCACGCCAACCCTCGGCACAGAGGCAAGGTGTTCACGAATCCCGCGTCCTGCTCACCCCAGAGACGCTGCAGTTCGAGGCGCGCAGAGCTGCCGGCGTGCTCGATACTCGGAGTGCTTCTTTCGAGAGCGTCCACTGAGCGCTCATACGAGGACACAAAACCGGCAAACCGAAGCTCGGCGTGCCCATCGGCCAGCTCCTCCTCGCGCCGAGAAGCGGCTTCTGGCGCCGCCTCGTGCGCGCCGTCGTAATGAAAGCCCTGGCCGCTCGCGCTGCATTTCCTCGGCGACCTCGGCGGTCTGCGCCGCCTCTGCGCGTCGCATAGCCACGCGAGTACGGCACGGGCTCGATCGTCACCGAGACCGTCCGTAGCGCGGTCGTCTGCATCAGCAGGGCGCCATGAACATCGGTCCAACGTCAGAGCGCGGCCAAGCGGAGATCCAATAGGTCGTATGAACCGCCGAGTCGTTGCGTAGTGCCGCCCAATGCGTCTCGTCCGCGAGTGGTCCCATCAGCGCCGGCTCGACCCCGCCGCTCGTGCGCTGCGGCCGAGCCGGCACGCGCCCGACCCTGCCGCCCGAACGGATCGAAGCGCGTCGCGGATCGACTCTGCGTACTGCTCGCGGGCGCAGCAGGCCGAAGACCGTCACCTCAGCCGATGGTCAGACGCTCGGCCAGGCTCTCGGCCTCCCGCAAAAGGAGCTCGCACGCCGCCTCGTCTCCGCCGCCGAGCCGCCGCAGCTCGCGGCCAGCCCGGCGCGGGTCGATCTGGATCGCGATCAAAATCTCGTGCTCTTGTCGTAACCGGCGCGGCGGTCTCGACGAGTTCGATGTAGGAGCGAACGAGATCGGAATCGAGCGGCACGGCCCGATCGCGCTCGGCCTGGAAATGCGCCACCAACTCGTCGCCCTGCCCGGGCAACGTCGCTCAATCCATTGGAGACGACGTACGGGGCTTCCATCGCGAGCACAGCTCGCCAAGACCGATCCCCACGCCTCCAACTTTCGCTCCTGCTCACCCCAATCCCGCAGGCCGAACGCTCCGGCTCGGACAGCAATCGCAGCGGTGAAGGTCCCCGCGCGCCGATCGCGGATCACCCCGACCTGATCGCGGCCGTAGGGAACTTCAAGCATGTCCAGCTCGCCGAGCTCGGGCGGAAGAGACGGGGAGTGGCGCACTCTCCCGTCACCTCCCACCTGAGCGCCTGCCGTCGGCGCCGTCGACCTGAACCCTCTCTTTTGCTCGCGCGAACGAAGTAGCCAGCGCACGACCACGGGCGCCCACTCCCCGACGCTGCGCCCCTCAAGAGGTGCCAGGACAATTCCAGCCCCGGCGCCGAGAATCAGCAAACCGAGGACTAGGCCAGCGAAATTCCGAAGCACGTAAAGCGAACCCAGGCCAATGGCCCCAGCCACGGCTAGGATCACGAGCTGTCCTGGTCGAAGCGGACCAACCACGCCCCGCTGCTCCAAGGGGCCAAACCGATACCTCCGAGGACCGTTCACCCGTCCTCCTCCTTTCGTTTACCACTGGGGTGCTGAGGCCGCGATGGAGGCCGCGGCGCTTCGCCGCCGGTCGGCCTCGACTCGCCACCAAGCTGCCGGTCGTTTGATTCACGCTGCTGTGGCCGTGGTCGTGGCGGGGCGCCTCCACCTTTGGACTCGCCGCCTTTTCGACCGCCAGCCTCGCCGGTTGGGTCAGTCCGCCGCTCCGGTCCACTGGCCGGCTCACTCGGCGACCGGCCACCGCGTCCACCCGCCGCGCCACTCTCCTCTGCTTGCTTAGCGACTGAGGTATCGCCGAGCCGCTGTCCTGCCCCTCGGGCGACCCGCTCAGCGGCGATCGGAGCTTGGGCAGCGGCGCCGACCGCGCCGCCTGCTCCCGACGCGCCAGCACTTTTCGCCGAGCCGCCTCCCTCCGTCTTAGGCTTCGCGTTGCCCCCGCTGCGTTTGAAACCAGGCGTCTCGCGACCGCCGCCGCTCTCGTGCCTTGACGCGCCGCCGCCCGCTCCGCCGGCCCAGCGCGAAGCAGCGGTGTTCCGCATCACTGACGCTGAGGTCGCCAGTCTGCATTCCCCCAACCGCCGTACCGGCGGCGGAGCGGCGGCCGAATGCAGCCGCAACAGCGCCCTCCGCAGACGGCGCCAACTTGAATAGGACAAAGGGCGCGAAGCACGCCAGGAGCATCAGCGCGGCAGCAGCCAAGACGGGCTCCACCCCGCCTTCATTCTCAGCCGCGAGACTGGCTGCAAGACCAATGATCGCGACGATCACGAACTTCGACGCGATCACCACAAACTGAAGCTCTGCGCTGCGCCGAAGGACTCCCGCCCACCGCGGCCGCACCGACGCAGCCAACGCCATAGGTGCGAACAGGGCGCAGACGTACACCGCCGCATCCCGCATCAGAAGCTCAATCCAGACGAAGAACGCCGCGAACGCGCCGATGACCGCTGCTAGGAAGGTCACGAACAATGGAACCGCGACCTTTCCCGCTGCCTTACCCGCCGCTGCGCTCCCTGATTCCGCCGGCCCACCCGCCGCTGCGGCGCCTGCTTCTCCGCCCTTTTCCCCAACGCCTCCAAGCCCTTCGATGGCGTTGTGGAAAAGCTGCTGGCTATTTTTCTCGGTGGACACCGCGACTACGTGCGAGAGGGCGTCGGTTGCCGTCAACAACATCTCGACCACGACGAACGCGACGCTCGAGGCGATCAGCGCGAAGGGCAAATTCAGCAACATGACGCGAACAAGGTTCTCCCCCTGTGAGAGGCCGTCAAAGACCGCCAGCAACAGAGCAATCAGAGCAAGCGAAACCGCGATCGTCGCCATCTTTCGGTACTGCTCGACGAACCCCCGGGTCGTCAGGTCCGGCGTCGTCGTTTCATCGCTAAGCCGCACCACTTCCTGCATCAGCCAGGCCGCTCCGCCGGAAACCCAATCGGTGATCTGGCCGAAGATCGAATTTCCAATTCCTTCGATCGCGCTTCCAATCGGACCCGTAACCGTCCCTACTGCAGCGTCGGTAACGGAGTTGCACGCATCCCCGACAGGATTCCCCACCCCGATCGCGCCAGTTACGGCTTCGCCGACGAGGCCACCCGTTACCGCTCCGCACAGCGGATTCGCCTTCGCTTCAGGCGCATCCGAACTCGCCATTTGTGCGCATAGCGCCAGCGCGACCGCAGCGGTACAACTGAGACACCTACGGCGTAGGGCCATAGCTCGTCAGCTCCTTCGCCAGAGACAGAAGGTCAAACCCTTCGAGCGCTTTCCGTGGCGTGACCAACTGCGGAGTTGGTCCGAACGACGCCGAAGTTCCCGCGATCTTCCAGTCCTTCCCGCGCCAAACGACGTCCGTTTCGGTCGTCCCAAAGTAGGCGCCGGGTTCGACCGCCGAAGCGTTTCCCAAGAGCGTGAATCCCCAGGTCAACACTCTCGCCCTCTCGGAGGAGTAGGACTGGACCCGGTAGCCGATCGGGACTGCCGCGAAGATCGTCGCGACGCCGCGCCGGAGGCCCGTGCCAATCGCCCCGTGCGCGATCCGCCCCGCGCCGGGACCGTTCGCGGCCATCATGGTCTCCACGTAATCGGGAACCGCGACCGCTTCGACGCGCTTGCGGGAGCTCGCCTGGAAGTAAGACCCTCGGCGTGGCAAAAGCCTGCTCGTAGGAGGCAACCGCAACCACGGCTCCTTCGCGAGAGTGCGCGAATCCAGCCGGTATCCCGTCGACCCAGCGGCTCGGCCCTACTGTCGCCTCGGACCTTGCCGCAGCTGCGCCTCCTTCCCGGTCTGATCCTCCACTCGCTAGCACGAGGCCAGCGAGCAATCCGAGCACTGCCACGGAAAGCAACGCGAGCGCAGGAACACTGCTGCGACCACGGTGAGCCGTGTTCGCGGCGGCCATCAGTGAACCGCCGAACCGGCGCTGTAGAAGAAGTTGATGATCCCGGCAGCGGCCCCGACGACGAACGCGCCAATTAGCCCGTTCCTAACCTTCGTCTGTCCGTCTGAGGTCTGCGTGAAGTTGTTGCCACGCTGGCCGGCGCCGATCTGTCCGGCGCCGATGATCACCCAGGCCCCGCACGCGAGAAGCGCGAGCGCCGCCAGGCCGTTTACCAATTTCTCTAGGGATGGCGTGCCGGGAACAGCGTTCGGGTCTGGCTTGACGCTGATCGCGCTAATGACGCCGATCAGATGGAATTCAACGGTAGCTAGAAGGGACACGGCCGGGCCTCCTTGGGCGATAGAGATGACCTTTCGCCAGAGGAGTCCGTGCGTCACCGTCGATCCGTCGCGGATCGCCAATTCTTTTTCCGTCACGCGCTCGGACACCGCGGAGTAACGCGTTTTCGCGCGAGCGTTTTTGCCGCGCCCCGCTCGCCACCCAGCGCGGTCACCCCCCGCTGGGGCCGCTAGGAAACGGGGAGCGCTATCGAACCCAGGAGGAACTTACGGACGGCCGGCTTCTAGGGATTCCTGCGCCGGAGATGCGCCGCCCGATTGCTGATTCGACGCGACGGCCGAACCTTCAGGGCCGGTCGACGGATGGCTTTCCAACGGCCCGCCCGAGGGCCGGCTTCCTTCTTCAAGCGTCTGGACTACTTCCGCAGGCGGCGGCTGAGAGTAGCCCGGCTCGGCGACGTCCGCCACCGCCGGGGCGTCTGAACCGTCAGAAGGCGTCCTCTCGACTTGTTCCCGCTTGGCACGATGCTCGACACGCGTTGGCGCTGCTCCCGCACTAGCGGAGATTCCCTGCCAGGCCGCTGCGTTCTTTTCAATCTGCGCTGCCGGCCCCGTCGCCTCCGGGAATGATCCCGCTTCCTTATGGGTTTCCGGAACGGGCCGCGTGCCCCCGCCGGAAACTACCGCGACGCCTGCCCCGGCCGTGGCGACGCAAAGCGCCGCCACTCCGCAGGCTTTGGCCGCGCGTCCCATCCCGGTAACCGCAGACGCCGCGGAGGGATCACCGCCAAGGCGGGCGTTGGCCTTATGCGCAAGATGCTCGGCCTTATCTGCGCCTACGAGAACAAGATCCTCCGCTCGTTGCCAAAGCGTCTCGATTTCGCGACCAAGGCTGAACCCCTCTTGCTGTCCGAAAGCCACGGACAACCAGCAGAGGAATCCAATATCGAAAGCAATGTCGTCCGACGACTCCACACCGAGGAGCTCTTTCAGATGGTTCATTGCCGCCTTGTGACGGCGCCTAGCCTTTGATTCATCCCATCCAAGCTCGCAGGCAGCTTGGCTCAGATTCATACGCTGAAAGAACTCAAGCGCTACTAGCTTTCGCTCCTCTACGGTCAACCTCTTGACTGCCGCGTGAACCTTCGCGACCCGGTCCTTATCGAGCGTTGCCGCCTCCGGCGTCCCGTCCTCCTCGGCGGGCAGCTCCGCCACAGCTTCGAGCCCCACGAACGCCGGGCCTCTTTCTTTGCTCTCAAGAAAGTTCTGCGTTCGCCGGTAGGCGATCGTCACAAGAAGGCCCGCAGGTTTATGGATCGTGTCCCCGCGCTTGATCTTCGCGGCCATCTCCGTCACCGCTCGGCTCATCAGGTCCGCTGCGTGGCTTTCGATGAACTCCCGAGAGAATCCCTTCCCTCGAAGCAAGCGCTCGAAGCCACGGCGCGCATCGCTCAGTTGCTCCTCGGTCAAGGCGCCCTCCAACGGGTTGCTCGTGGAGCGCGCATCTCTCGCTATCGCCTGGCCTGGGTTCACTAGTTCCCAAATATTGCCACCAGGGACCCCGCGCGCCAAATCCTCGGAACTCGCAACGGATCGGCGCGCGTTGATGGACACAGCCGGCAGAGACAATGTCCTGCCGCCCATCATCCAACGCTGTCGCCCTCCTGGGCTGCGCTGTCATCCTCGGGGCACTGGCCATCACGGTAGCCGGTTGCGGTCCCGCCAAAGTCAGCGTCCAACGCGGCGAACGAGATGGGCCGCTTGCCGTCGGCTCCGCCGTGGTTGCCTCTGGCGCGCGGAGCGCTGCGTGGGCGTTTGCGCGGAGCTACACCAGGTCAGCCAACCACCCAGCGCACCCGCAGGCGCGAGCGGCGACCCGGGATCTCGCCCGAGAACTTGAGGCGAACGCCTCAAACCTCGTAGATGCGCCACGCCCCCACCTCCGGCTCCTTGCGCTCGAGGTCACTCCCTCCGGACGCGGCCAGGCCCAAGCCGCGCTAATCCTACGGGCAGCCCGTCGCCCCGCGTTTCGCGTCGTTTTCGTCGTCGCTCGCCTTGGTGGTCGGTGGCGGGCCGTCCAGCTGAATGGGAATGGCGCGAGCGGTTGACTTCCACCGGCTCGCGCCTCCCCCTCCTTCTCCTCGGCGCTCCGGCCGCTGCCCTCGCAATGGCCGTGAGCATCGCGCTCCTTATCGCCGTTCTTGCTAGTGGGTCGGCCGACGCGTGCAGCCAAACTGAAGCCGTTGGCTCGGTGGACGGGAAGGAGGTTCCCGCCCAGCTCATCCCCATCTACCAAGGCGCGGCAGCGAAATACGCTCTTGGTCCCAAAGGTCCAGCGATTCTCGCCGGGATCAACTGGGAGGAGACCGGATTCGGCACGAACCTCGGCGACTCTACTGCCGGCGCCGAAGGCTGGATGCAATTCCTCCCCGAAAGCTGGGCCAGCTTTGGCGTCGACGCCAATCGCGACGGAGTCAAAGATGCGAACGACCCGGAAGACGCCATCTACGCGGCGGCTCGGCTACTCAGGTACCTCGGCGCCCCCGGCAATTGGCATGACGCCATTTTCGGCTACAACCATGCCGAGTGGTACGTCGAAGACGTACTCGCCGACGCCGAGAAATTTGCAGGCGCCGGCAGCGTTGCCGTTACCACCCACGCCGCAGGCTGCACGCCCCCTGCCGGCAACGCATCGGCCCTACTGCGCCGGATGCTCGCTGCTTCGGAAGAAGAGGCTGCCAAGCAGACCCCATACGTTTGGGGCGGCTTCGATCCCGAGAACGGTTTCGACTGCTCAGGCGGGGTCTCATGGATTCTTGGCATCGGGGGTTTCTTCTCCGGTCGCACCGATACGCAGGGGCTCGCTGCATGGGGTCGCCCCGGCCCCGGCTCGTGGATCACCGTCTACATCAAGACCACCGGAAGCGCGGAAGAAGAACACACTGCGATTGAAATTGCCGGTGTGCTCTTTGAGTCAGGCGGAGGAGACGAGAACGAAAACCCGGCTGGCGGCTGGGGGCAGGTCGACCCCCACGACGCCGAATCGTTCCTGCAGCAATTCGACACCCAACGCCACCCGGCAGGCTACTAGCGATGTCTCGGTCAGCGCGACCTTCATGTGACTTCGATCCACCCGTGCTGCGTGTCATTTCGCTTGGAGCAGGAGTGCAGTCCAGCGCCCTTTACCTCATGGCCTGCGCCGGCAAGTTCGGATGCGTCGACGCCGCCATTTTCGCCGATACTCGCTGGGAGCCTCGCGCCGTATATGAGCATCTTGACCAGCTCGAAACCTTCGGCGCCGACATGATCCCGATCCATCGGGTGAGCGGCGGCGATCTGCGCGACACCGAAAATCACAGCTCATTTAAAGACGTCCCCTACTTCCTGTTGGGCCGCCGCGGAGAAGGAATGTCCAGGAGGCAATGCACGGGAAAGCTGAAGATTGGCCCGATTCGCCGCAGGCTCTCCTCGCTCTTGTCCGAAACCGGAGACCCCAAACGTCCCGGCGCTGTCGAGTCGCTGATCGGGATCAGTCTCGACGAGATTCAGCGCATGAAGGACTCCGACGTGAAGTGGATTCGTAACGCCTACCCCCTGGTGGAGGCGCGGCTTCGCCGCTCCGATTGCGTCGCTTTCCTGCGAGAGCACGGCTGGGCTGCTCCGCGCTCGGCCTGCGTCGGTTGCCCCTACCACTCCGACGCGGAGTGGCGCCGCATGAGACTTGAGGCACCAGCGGAGTTTGCCGACGCCGTACGCTTCGAGCGTGAGGTTCAGAAGCGCCACACTGGACTAGAAGGGCTTCCCTTCCTTCACGCGAGCCGTGTGCCTCTCGATCGCGTCGACCTGAGCTCGCCGGAGGATCACGGCCAGCTGACCTTCGACGCCGAGTGCGACGGTCTCTGCGGGCTTTAGCTTGCTAGCTCGCAGGCCGCACGGGAATAGCCTGGCTGATCGCTAACGGATCAGCCTCATGCTCACCGTTTTCACGCGCCAGAACGCTGACCAAGGCTGCCCGAGGCGCGTCCTCTAACCAGCTCGGGCTAAGCCGATAGGGACGCGCTCCTGGAAGATTTTGGGGCTTGGTTCCACCATCGGCCAGCTCGATTGCGTTGAGGCGCCTTAGGGCTTCAGCGTGATCGACATAGTGGCTGGGAACCCGACCAGTCAGCCTCGCCATTTCGTTGGGTGACACTGGCTCGCCCCTCCGCCGGACCAGCTCGCGAAGAACGGCCCGGCGGCTTTGGTGACCAAGCGCGCGCGCCAAGGTTCGCCGGTCCGCTCGGCCAGCAAACTCTTCTATGAGGTCCTGAACTCCATCCTCTGCCCGCGCAATTTTCCGCAGCGCTCTGTTCTGAACAATTTGCGCTTGCTGTTTACTGAGTCCGACGACTGCTCCAACCTCGGCCAGCGTGTGCGGCTTCCGTCCTCCGAGGCCAAACCGAATCGCGATCACGCGTCTTTCTTCGGGCGTGAGCAGAGCCAGGTCTTTAAGCGACGGCGCCGCTTTCGGGAGCCTGGGGGGGAGCTTCTTCATTCGCGACAACCCTCTCTCCCTATCCCTTACGCGAGCGCCGCCATTGCCCCCGGCGCATTACCGAACGAACCTCTTTCGTCCGCATCCGTCTTGAACTCAGTACATAAAAGACGTCCGATCCCCCTGCCGAGGGCGTGGGCTTTGTCCCCACCACCGACAGAGCGCCAACGTCCGCGAGAACGCGCATGTGGTAGGAAAGATTCGTCTGCGACTCTGCAAGCGAGTAGGCCAATTCCCTCGGAGACACGGGCCGGCCCGGGCGGCTAGCCAAAGCCATGACAATCACCCGCCTGGTCCGATAGCGAAAGGCGCGCTCGGCCCCGCCCAGCGCTTGCGCGCCTCTTGGCGCCGCCGCATCAGGATGCGTTGCACTTCCCTTACGGTCCTCCACAATCCTCCCACCAACTGATTCCTCCGTAAAAGGACCCGGCGGGGGGTTCGACTAGGCCCCCCGTCGCGCCTAGCGACTAACAAGAGGACAGGAGGCAAGTCGAGAAACCCCCTGCCCAGGGGCAGACCCTAGATCGACCATGCCGCCCCCACAAGTCGGGAAATCCCGACCTTTCCAACGTTTGGGCAGTGAGGCGAGACCTCCGCCGACGGCCCTCTACTGAGATCGAAGGAAGCAGACAGAAACCCACTTCCCGTCGCGATGAACGAGCGCTGCCGATCCCTGCCGCGGCCTAGCCTTCGGGCTCGAGCGGAACCAGCTGCTCGATCTTGAAATTTTCAGCCTTCCGGACAGCATGTGCAGGCGGCGGCGTCGCCCTATTTGTTCGCACCGATTCCGCTGCGCTACGAGGTTCCACGCAGCCGGCGCGAAGCCTAGACACGCCTCAGCGGCCCACCCAAGGCCCCGGCCCTGATACGCGACGACCCCGGCCACGCTGCCCGCAGTCGTCGGTCATGACAACACTATCCGTCGCTTAGCGTCGTTACCGCTACTCCCGCTCGGCGCGGAGCCGCCGTATCGACCAGCCCCTGCGCTCGCTTCATCACCGTGTATCCAAAGTCGAGCGCGTAGGTTCCCGTGCCCTGCGGGTGGAGTAGTAACGGGTCACACGGGCCGACCGCCGACTTCCGCGAGACCGTCGCGAGGACGCTTCCGCCGCGATGGTCCATGAAGACCAGTTCGATGAGATCAACCTCGCCGAACGCAGGCGGCCCGCAGCTGGGCAGTTCGGTGATCTGGTAAGCAGGTTCGCGTTCGACCAGGCGGACCAGACTTGCGATCAGCGGCTGCCGCTCGGTCGAGTTGAAGCGCGGGACCGGTCGCGGCGGCTCGGGTTCCCCTTCTTCGAGGACTGGGACAACTTCTTCGGTTGGCTTCACCCGGACGGCGAGAAAGCCCGGACGTCCGGGAATGCGGGCCGCCGGTGAGCGCGGCAATTCCCATTGGTCGGTGACATCGGCGCGCAGCACGCTTCCTCCACCCGTCCGTTTCGCAACACCGACGAGAACCGACGCGTCCCAGACCCCCCTTGGCGCATGGTGCCATCCGAATTCGACGGCAGGGCCACCGTCCCCAAGACTTTCGGATTCGACCCTTGCACCGCGCGGGGGGTGATGCCTGAGGAAGTCGAGCATCTGCCCTTGCGACTTGTCCGTCGTCCAAAAGGCGGTCGCGTTTAGGTTTCGGGTCCCGAAGAATTCCCAGGCCGGCCCGCGCAGTAGTTCGCCGACTCCGCTCGGGCGAGTCCGGCTCCGGACGGCATCGGCCGGCATCGGGATCAGATCGAGCCGATGGTCCGCGTCGCGTTCGGCCACCCCTTTGTTTCGCGCCGACTCCCGTTCGACAACCGCTTTCGGGCTCATGGGCGCCGCGAGGAGAGACGGTGCCGGCGCTGCCACCAGCAGCAGCAGCAGCAGCAGGAACGCGACGACACACAAAGGCGCCGGGCGTGAGACTCGTCCGTTCACGACCATGAACCTTAGAACGGAAGCGGTCCCAACTGAGGCGCGCTTGTGTTCGCGAAGGACGGCGCAGATGCCCGCTAGGGACTAACGAACAGGAGATCGCGACCGCTATTGACCCCCGCTCGGTCTACGACTCGCTAGACGGTCGACTTCCGTATTGAATTCCGCCTTGGCTCACTTCAGCGAACCAGATCCAAGAGTCGCCGCTCAAGACTGGAAGTCAGGATTAGCCATCGGCCATGACGGCCAGCAACCGCACGCTGGCAGCCAGTTTGGAATGCCCTCACCGACGCCTGATTCCCGCTCTGGTAGCTGAATCGAATATAGAAACGGCCACCAGATTCGGGCGGACAATGCCGCCCCCCTCGCACATGCGAGTAGCGTGCCAGCCTATTGAATGAACGCGCAAGCGACCTGACGGCGTTGCTGCGCAGAATCGTTTTCTCTGCCAACAAATCAGTCTCGCTCTTGTTGGGACCGAAGGACTGCGGTCCAACCGGGGGTCCGTGGTACTGACACACGGTGGCATCAGCCAACTCCCCTACATGGCTGACTGCCTTCGGCTGACCCGGTCCAAGTGCCGGCGCTTCCTTAAACCAGGCTGGGCAAGCTCCTGGTTCCCGAGGATCATGGGACACCGAGACGGATTCAGACTCCGGCTCCCCTCCTCCGAGAAACACGGCGATCAAAACCAGCGGTATTGCTGCAGAGGTCATGCCGAGTACGAATCCTAGCAACGCCGGAAATCACGGAGCACAGTGGCGCCACTGGTCCAGGAAACTGGCTCGATCAGGAAACAGAGCACCCGGAGACGCCATCACTTGGCCGACGGGTTCTCCTTTTTTGTTCGATTCCTGCAGGCGCTGCCTATAAAGATGACCAAGATCACCCAGCTTCTTCCACTGACCACCGCTAACGAATCCTTCGCTGTTTTCGAACTTCACCGACCCAAAGTTCTGAAGTGCTAGACCAGACGGGCGCTCTGCTGGTATGAAATCCACGGATTGTCCGTCGTATACCTGACCTTTAACTTTGATTTCGACCCCAGGGGTCCCTTCATTCGTGTTCCTGTTTAGCACGTGCATATACATCGCTTCTTTCGCTGGTTTCCATTCAACGTGAGCGACGATTTTGTCCCCAGGTGCAATTTTCAGGTTGAAGTGCACCGGGTTTTCGCTGTCATGGACTCCTTCTTGACCGCCGCGAAAGAACTCGGTGAAGGCAGCAACCGTGTATTTCGGATTTGGGCTAGTAATGGGATAGCCATACGGTGCGTTGGTGCCTGCCTGGAAGAATCCTTTTCCTTGAAGCCCTCCGATGCCGACCCAGGACGCCATGCCCGCGGGAGAGAAGCAGACCTGATTTAGCATTGGCTGTTTATATTCCGCTTTAGCAGCCCTCCACTTGTTTGCTGCTGCATTAGGGGCATACGCGTAGTAACCGGACCACCTCGGGCCGAAGGATCGGTGTACTGACCCGGCCAGTTCCGGCGATCTAGTCATCATGCAGCCGCCGGGTTTGCTGGTGGTCGTCGCGCTCCCAATACTTTGTTCCCATCTTTCTCGCGGCCCCGGTTCGGTTATCGGTGGCCGAGGCGGGAGCCCGTACAAAGCTAGTTCTTCGTCGGACGCAGTTTTCGGATTGAAGGCGGCGGGCGGGGACCTGAAGACATATTCTTCCCCTTCGGAGCCATGGTAAGTCGCGGCACTGCCTCCTCCCGCCAGTTCTTCTTCTTCATCAGGAGGCGCGGCGGTTTCGCTTTCGGTGAGACTGCAGGCCGGAAGCGACCCGTTCGCAATAGGCAGAGGCAGCAGCCTCGTAGTGGCGTTTCCGGCCTGATCCTCTGCCGCGATCGTTACTTCGTGGGACTCGAAGCCGAATACTTTGGTGTCAAAAGTCCATTCTCGGTTCAGCGAGCAGTTGAAACCGGGGCATTCCTGTTCCACGCTGTCTACCACGGTTCCGTCAACGGCAATCGAGACCTTCCGCACGCCCACGCCGGGCTTCCCGACCACGCCGTCGACCGCGTGGACTTTGAGCAGATATTCGCTGGTCCCTTCTTTCAGTCCTTCAGTAAGGGGTCCGCTCAGTTCGATCGTCGGCGCAGCATGATCGTTTTTGGAGTCGGATTCGATCTCCCCCGCCGGCAGGGCGCGGTTATATAGCCGCACCTCGTCGATGCTGCCACCGAAGACTTCTTCGCTGTTCGGCGCGCATCCGACCCGTAGAGCTCCGGTGCTGCCGACCGCACCTAGCGCTTCTTCGACGTCGAGTAGTTCGCTGTTGACGTAGAGCCGCATGTATTCGCCGTCGTAGCTCATCGCCACGTGGCTCCACGTTTCTTTCGGGATCACTTCGCCGTGCACCCATGCGGCTTCTCCAGGTTCGTAAGCAACCGCTCCTTCGGGCACGTAATAGGGGCCGGGTTCGAGACCGAGGGCGAGCGCGTAGGAAAGGAAACCTCCCGATTCCTTGTAGATGATCGGCCCGGAGCCGTCCGTGGCGCTGGGCTTGATCCATGCCTCCAGCGTGAAGGATTCGCGCAGCTGCAGATCGAAGCGGTCAGGGACCGTAAGGCAGTCGGAGACGCCGTCGAATTCAAGCGCCGCTCCCCATTTGCCTTCACCCCAGGCCGCCCCTTCGACCGTGCCGTTGTGGACGCCGGTGAGATCGGCGGCCGTCATTCCTTCTCCCTCGTCGAGGGTGTAGGCGGCGACGGGTTCGGCCGAGGGCGGCGTCTGGATCGGGGCATCGCGATCGGCTTCGACCTCGCCGGCCGTCAACGCCCGGTGGTAGATCCGGACCTCATCGATCTTGCCCCAGAAGTAGTCGGATTCCCAGCCTTTGGCGCAGCCGATCTGCAGCGGGCCTTCGCTCGGGGTTGCACCAATCCCGCCTTTGTGGGTGGCGGCCAGTTCGCCATTGACGTAGAGCTTCTGTTTTTCGCCGTCAAAGCTAAAGGCGACGTGGCTCCACTTTTTTTCTGGGAGGGATTCGGGCGCGACGACTTCCTGAACGACTTCGCCTCCTTCGGTTTCGAGGAAGGAGCCTTCGAGCTGCCCGGCTTCGTTGAAGCCGATCGAGAAGATGTAGCTTGGGCCGCTTTCGGCTTCCAGTTCCTTGAAGAGAATCGTGTCGCCGACTAGCGAGCCTTCCGGGCGCACCCATGCCTCGACCGTGAAGCTTTCGCTCAGCTGCAATTCGGGGCTATCGGGAACGGTGACGCAGTTGTTTTCGGCTGCGCCGTCGAAATAGAGCGCGTTTCCGAATCTGCCTTCGGTCCAGGTGGCGCCTTCGATCGTGCCCTCGTGGCTGCCCAGGAAGTCTTCGGCGACTTCGCCTTCGCCGGCATCGAAGGAAAAGGCCGCTGCCGGGAGCGGGGAAGGTGGCGTCTGGATCGCGCCGTCGCGATCGGCTTCGATTTCGCCGACTGGCAGAGTGCGGTCGTAGATCCGGACCTCATCGATCTTGCCCCAGAAGTAGTCGGATTCCCAGCCTTTGGCGCAGCCGATCTGTAGCGGGCCGCTGCTCGCAACCGTGCCGACAGACGCTGCGTGGGTCGCGACTAGTTCGCCGTTGACATAGAGACGCTGTTTGGTGCCGTCGAAGGTGTAGGCGACGTGACTCCATTTGTGTTCGGGAAGGGCTTTCGGCGCGACGACTTCTTGGACTTCTTCGCCTTCTCCGGATTCGAGGAATGATCCTTCGAGCTTGCCTGCTTCATTGAGGCCAACGGAGAAGATGTAGCTCGGGCCGCTTTCCGGTTCCATTTCCTTGAAGAGGATCGTGTCGCCGAGGAGCGAGCCTTCGGGGCGAACCCACGCCTCCATCGTGAAGTTGCCGGTGAGTTCGAGGTCGGGGCTGTTCGGCACGGTGACGCAGTTGTTTTCTGCCGCGCCGTCGAAGCGCAGAGCGGTGCCGTACTTGCCTTCGGCCCATTTGGGGCCGGAGATCGTGCCGTCATTTTCCGCGGCGAGATCTTCGGCGACGGTTCCCGTTCCAGCATCAAGGGAGTAGGCAGCGATGGGAGGTTCCGCGGCCAATGCGGGTCCCGCAGACGCCAACACAGCCGCGACGAGCATCGCGCAACCGATGTAGAGCACGACGAAATTGCCCTTTCGAGCACGAGTGATTCGAGCCACGACGACCTCCCAATATCGCCTTCCACTTCAACCGCCCTGCGCGGTCGCGACTGACCATATACGGGAACGGCAAGGGTCGCCAATTGCTTCAAGACTGCTCAACGAACGGCGTAGGGGGCTGGCCAAGAACTGGGTATCCGCGTCGCCAGCACGCATCTCGCGACGCCGGTTTGGGCGATGTTTGGGCGATGAGGCGAGATTTCCGCCAAAAGCCCACTGACGACATTGGAGGGAAGCGGACCGAGACCCGCTTCCCTCCTGGGGTTTAACGAGTGGCTGGGGCCGGAATCGAACCGGCGACACCACGATTTTCAGTCGTGTGCTCTACCAACTGAGCTACCCAGCCGCGACCGGCAATGCTAGCTACGCAATCGCGAACAGGCGCCATTCCCCCGGCACACCCTTGAGCTCGCGGACGCCACGGTCGGCGAACTCGAGGCCGGAGCCGACGACGAGCTCGCGGACGGTGCTCGAGACGAGCACCTCGCCGGCCGTTGCTTCGGCGCCGATCCGGGCGCCGATGTTGACCGCGATGCCGCCGACGTCGTCGCCGATCAGCTCGACCTCGCCGGTGTGGATGCCGGCCCGCACCTGTAGGCCGAGCGTGTCGAGCTCGCCGCGCAGCGCCTCGGCGCAGCGGATTGCGCGCGCCGGGCCATCGAAGGTGGCGAGGAAGCCGTCGCCGACGGTCTTCACCTCGCGGCCGCGGTGGAGGGCGAGCTGGCGGCGGACGGCGGCGTCGTGGCGCTCGAGCAGGAGGCGCCAGCGGCGGTCGCCGAGCTCCGCCGCCCGCGCGGTCGAATCGACCAGGTCGGTGAAGAGGATCGTCGCCAGCGCCCGCTCGGCCTCGGCGGCGCCGCGGCTGCCGACCAGGAACTCCTGGATCTCGTCGAGCAACGGCTGGGCTCCGGTGAAGGCGAGGTGGTCATTGCCCGGCAGCTCGGAGAAACGGCTGCCGGCGATGTGGTCGGCGAGATAGCGGCCCTGGGAGAACGGGATCATCCGGTCACCGCGACAGTGGACGACCAAGGTCGGGGCCTCGATCGCGGAGAGCGCGACGCGCACGTCGACCTCGCGGTAGAGGTCCATCAGAGCGATCGCCCCAGCGGGGCTGGTGCCGTAGCGGAGCAGCCTCGCCCACCAGGCTTCGAAGCCGCGATCGCCGACGGCACTCGGAGCCCAGAGATCCAAGCCGACCGGGCCGCCCCAATCGCGGCGCAGCAGATCGGACCAGTTGTCAAGCGCCGAGCCGGGCAGCCCGACCGGATAGTCGGGCGCCTCGGGCATCCGCGCGTAGGTGCCGTAGAGGACGAGGGAGCTGACCCGCTCAGGGTGGCTGGCGGCGAACATCAGCGCCATCGGCCCGCCCTCGGAGATCCCGAACAGGGCCGGGCGCTCGCAGCCGGCGGCGTCCATCACCGCCCGCAGGTCGTCCATCGACTCCTCCAACGTCGGCGGCCGCCCGAGCCGGTCCGAGAGCCCCTGTCCGCGCTTGTCGAAGACCACCAGGCGGGCAAATGAGGCGAGGCGGCGGAAGAAGGCGGCGACCGTCGGCTCTTCCCAGATCAGCTCGACGTGGGAGACGAAACCGGGCACGAAGACCAGGTCGAGCGGTCCTTCGCCGTGGACCTGGTAAGCGATGCTGACCCCGGAGGAGTCGGCGTAGTGAGTGGTCATTTCCATAGCGCGAGCGAGCGCGCCTCCCGCACCGAGCCTACTGCGGGCGAGCGCCGCCGGTGCGCGGCTTGAACTGCCCGACCAGCAGCACGATCACGTTCTTGAAGATGAAGAAGGCCGAGCGCAGCGGGGTGAGGAAGGAGGAGCCCCCCTCGCGGGGCAGGAAGCGGACCTGCATCTCTTCGACCGTCAGACCCTCGCGCAGGGCGAGCTGCAGCGACTCGATCTCGCCGAAGTCGGGCGAGTAGCTGTCGGCGAAGAGCTCCATCACGCGGCGGTTGCCGGCGCGCATGCCGCTGGTCGTGTCGGTGAAACGCTGGCGGGTGGTGAGCGTCAGCAGGGTGCGGAACAGGCTGATGCCGAGCCGGCGCGAGAAGGTCGGCTTGTACTCACCGGCTTCCGGCTCGCCGGGGGTGTGGTAGCGGGAGCCGATCATCAGGTCGGCGTCGCCGTCGATCAGCGCTTCCAGCAGCCGTTTGACCTCGGCCGGCGGGTGCTGGCCGTCGCCGTCGAGGTGGGCGCAGTACTCGTAGCCGCCCTGGTAGGCCATCCGGTAGCCGGTCTGCAGGGCGGCGCCGAGGCCGAGGTTGAAGGGCAGGCTGGCGACCCGGGCGCCGGCCTCGGCGGCGCGCTCGGCGGTGCGGTCGGTGGAGCCATCGTTGACAACCAGCACGTCGGCGTCGGGCATCTGGGCGTGGACGTCGGCGACCACCGCAGCGACGGTGTCCTCCTCGTTCCAGGCGGGGATGAAGATCAAATTCACGCCGGGAGCATGTCAGAGAGGGAGCCACGGCCTGCTTGCATTGCAGCCGTGGCAATTGCCCGCGCAGCCCTGCTTGCGGCCGCCGCCGCGGTCCTCGCCCTGATCCTCGTCTCGGGCGGCTCCGAGGCCGACCCGCGCACGCCCCCGGCCCTGCCTGGGCTGCCGCCGCCGTTCCTCGGCACCGCGGTGAGCGGCGATGGCGGGCTGACGGCGGCAGTCGACGCCTACGGCGACGTCGTCGACCTGCGGGCGGGGCCGGCGGGACCAGCGCTGATCGAGAATTCCGCGGCGCGCCAGGCGGCTGGAACGGTGCCGGCCGACACCGGGATCGTGCCGCGGGTGCGGGTTGGAGGCGGGCCGGCGCTGCCGGTCTGGCGGAGTGAATCGGTGACGCAGCGCTACCTGCGGGGGACGAATGTGGTGGAGACCGTGGCGTTCGTGAAGGAGGCGCGGCTGATCGTGCGTACCGCCGCCGTAGGCGACTCACTGGCAATCGAGTTGATCCCGCGGTCGAGCAAGCAGGGACGGGCGTTGCCGGCGATCTCGGTGCACGTCAGGGACGGGATTGACTGTGCGTGGGCGGAACGGGCGGGAGTGCTCGACCTGCTCTGCAGGGTGGGTCGAGCGCTCCCGCCCGTCGTCCACACCGACTCGAGGGAGCTGTTCCGGGAATGCGATCGGGTCGTACGCGATGCGGTCGAGGCTGGGCATGGTTGGCGCCGGCGGGCCCGGGGACTCGGGGCCGGGGCGCCGGAATGGGCGCGGGAGATGTACGGGCGGTCGCTTCTGGTGCTGCGGGCGCTGACGGATCGGCGGACTGGGGCCGTGGCGGCGGGAGCGAGGGATGGCTGGGCGTACGTCTGGCCGCGGGATGCGGCGACGGCGGCAATGGCCTATGGGGCGGTGGGACACCGGGGCGAAGCGCGGCGCGTCGCCGGCTTCCTGCAACGGCTCGAGATCCCGCCCGCGGGAGCAGCAGACTCCGACGGCGGCGCCCGCCTTGGTGCCCCGATCGGGCAGGCAGCCCGCTTCGACGGCGAGGGCGCGCCGGTGCCGGGACGCGGGCCGCAGGGGGACGCGCCGGGCTGGGTCGAGGCCGCCCAACGCGCCGCACACCCACGCGCGCAGATCGTTTCCGCCGGCGTCGGCTGGCTCGGGCTCCCCGACTACCAGGAGGGCGCGCCTGGCACCTACCTCGGCAACGCGATCGCCGACGGCGTGCCGGCCCCGCGGATCGCCGCGGCGTTCGGGACGCCGCGAGGCCTCGTACGCGAGGTGAACGACCCGTCCTCCGGCCTCGACTCGGCGGCAGCCTGGGCGGTCCGGCCCTTCTCCTACCAAGCCCTCTACCCCGCGGTGCGCCGCACCCTCCTGAACCTCGCCGGCGAGGCCACCCCCTACGGCATCACCCCCGGCGAAGGCTGGCAGGGCGGCGCCGATCCCTGGACCGCGCCGACCGCCTGGAGCGCCTGGTCGCTGGCGGCGCTCGGCGAACGCCACGCCGCGCTCCGCCTCCTCGCCGACCTGCGCCGCGCCGCCACCCCGGCTGGCGCACTGCCCGAGCGCGTCGACGCCCAGACCGGCGTCCCCCGCTCGACCACCCCGCTGCTCTGGTCGCACGCCTTCGCGATCCTCGCCCTGCGCCAGCTCTGGCCGCCGCCCTGACCGCGACTCGGTTGCGGTTGTCCCCACTGGATGCGTTTGTCCCCGCATAGCGGGGACAAACGCGCTGGCTTTAGGGGCGGCGCCAGCGGAACAGCATGTTGTGGAGGACGAGGCGGCGTTCGTCGCCCTCGCCCAGCACCTCGAACGCCTGCGCACCCGGCGGCGCTTCCTGCAGCAGCCGGTCGATCAGCGGCGCCGCCTCTTTGCCGCCGGAGCTGCGATCGCGCCAATCGACGAAGGGGAGCTCGAAGGGCACCAGCTCCTCGCGGTCGAGCTCGAGCCCGGCGGCAGCGCCGATCTGGCGCAGGCGGCCGGACGTCAGGCAGGCCCAGTGCGAGGGGTCGCGCAGGCGCTCGATCTCCTCGACCCAGGCGGCGACGGCGGGGTCGTCGTCACGGGCGTGGTCGGCAATCACGACAAGGCCGCCGGGCCGAACCACGCGGGCCATCTCCTCGACCACCCGCTGCGGGGCCGGGATGTGGTGGAGGCTCCAGCGGGTGATCGCGCCGTCGAAGCTGGCGTCCTCGAACTCGAGCGCGGTCGCGTCGCCGAGGCCGAACTCGACGTTGCCGAGGTCTTCGCGGTCGGCTTCCTCGCGGGCCTTCTCGATCATCGCCGGGGTCAGGTCGACGCCGCGCACCGAGCCGACCTTCGGCGCCAGCTCGCGGCCGACCATCGCCGGGCCACAGGCGACCTCGAGCCAGCGCGCCTCGGAGTCGGCCGGCGCCAGCTCGACCAGCGCCCCCAAGCGTCTCCGCCGCCTTCAGCGCCCCGGCGCGGGCGAAGGTGTCGGTCTGGTGCGTGAACTCCTCCCGGATCGACTGCTCGTACATGCCGCTCATCGTAGGGACCTATGCTCAGCATCGTGCGGGTGCGGCCGGCCACTCTCGACGATTGCGCCGCGATCGGGCGCGGGATGAAGATCGTGGTCGACGAAGGCACCTGGCTGGCCACCGAGTCGACGACCGCCGCCGCGAGCGAGGAGCGCTTCCGCATCGAGATCGAGTACGGCAAGCCGCTCTTCGTGCTCGAAGACGAGGGCAAGATCGTCGGCATGATCGCCCTCCACTCCGCCGCCGCCTCCGGTGTCCTCTCGGTCGGCATGTGGATCCTCTCCTCGCACCGGGGCCGTGGCGGCGGCCGGATGCTGATGGACGCCGCGCTGACCGCCCGCCCGGCCGACGCCCACAAGATCGAACTCGAGGTCTGGCCCGACAACGAGGCGGCGATCGGCCTCTACCGGGCGATGGGATTCGAGCGCGAGGGCATGCGCCGCAACCACTACCGCCGCCAGGATGGCTCGCTCCGCTCCGCCCTGATCATGTCCCGCCTCTTCGACTGACCCCGCTCGGGGAGCGCGTTCGTCCTTAGGACGTCATACGCGTACAAACGACGAACGCGGGTCCGGGGTCAGAGGGCGGCGAGGGCGCAGGCGACGGCCTGCTCGGCGGTCTCGGCGAGCTCGATTCCTGGGGCGCTCGCCATCGCCTCGCGGCCGCTCAGGGTCCAGGTCTGCAGGGCGACGACGGTGCGACCGATCGCCCGGGCGTGGCCAATCTCGCTCAGCGTCCCCCACTCGCCGCCGATCGCGATCACCGCCTCGCCGGATGCGACCACCGCGAGGTTCCGCGCCTGGCCGATCCCGGTCGCGATCACCCGCGTGCAGAACCGGTTCGCCTCGGCGAGCTCGTGTCCGGGAAGGATCCCGATCGCCTCCCCGCCGGCGCTCGCGGCGCCGGCGCAGGCCGCTTCCATCACGCCGCCGCGGCCGCCGCAGACGAGGACAACGCCGGCCTCGCCGAGGCCGCGGCCGACCGCCTCGGCGAGCTCCCAGGCCTCGCTGCCAGGCTGTGCGCCGCCGGCACCGATCACCGCCACCTGGCGCGCTCGCGCTGCGCCGCCGGCGGCGGCCTCGCTCGTTCCGCCACCACCGCCCGCTTCGCTCGCCGCGCTCAAGCCGCCCGTCGCTCCACTGGCCCACCGGCCGCTCGCATCGTTCCCATCAGCTCCAGAGCGCCCGCCTTGTGCAGCGGTTCGTTCAGGTTGCCGCACTTCGGGCTCTGCACGCAGGAGGGGCAGCCGGACTCGCAGGGGCACTCGGCGATCAGCCGCTCGGCGTCGGCCAGCAGGTGCTCGAACTGACGGTAGCCGCGCTCGGCGATCCCGACCCCACCGGGGTAGCCGTCGTAGATGAAGATCGTCGAGCGGCCGGTCTGGAAGTGGACGTTGGTCGAGAGGCCGCCGATGTCCCAGCGGTCGCACATCGCGATCAGCGGCAGCACCGCGATCTGCCCGTGCTCGGTCGCGTGCAGGGAGCCGAGCAGCACCTCCGGTGGCAGCGCCCCGGCGAGCCGCTCCGGCAGCACGTACCAGAGCGCCTGGGTGACGAAGCTCTGCTCGGGCAGCTCGAGGGCGACGATGTCGATCGGTTCCTGCTCGGAGATCGAGACCCGCTGGAAGGCGATCACCTGCTCGGTGACCGAGACGTCGCCGAAGTTGAGCTCGACCCCGGCGACCTGGCGCTGCTCGCGGACCCGCTCGATGTAGATCTCGGTCTCCTTTTTCGGCCGCGTGTACCAGTCGCCGTCGAAGTGGTGGACGATCGCCCGCCGCTCCTCAACGTCGAGCCGCTCGACCTCGTAAGAGCGCCCGAGGTGCAGGTAGACGGCGCCGGGATGGACGGTGGTGAAGGCGCGTTCGGCCTCGACCAGACCGAGCATCTCGCCTGAGTCGCGGTCGATCACCGCCACCGAGTCGGCCGAGGCCGAGCGCAGGGCGATGCGCGAGGCGACGAACTCGGGGCGGCGGGGTGCCAGTTTGCCCTGCAGCTCGCGCAGCTCCCCAGCGGCCACCAGGCGCTCGGCCCGCTGGCGCCAGTCCTCGCCGAAGATCTCGTCGTCCTCGGGTCCGAGCGGCAGCTCGTAGGCCGCCGCGAGCAGGTGCCGGGCGGCGATCTGCTCGTTGCCGTGGTCGAGGATCGCGGCCTCGACCGGCCGCCCCAAGAACTCTTCCGGGTGGCGGCAGAAGAACTGGTCGAGCGCATCCTGGCCGGCGACGTAGACCGCCAGCCCGCGCCGCCGCCGCCCGGCCCGGCCCCACATCTGTCGCAGGCTGGCAACGGTGCCGGGGAAGGTGACGCAGATCGCCGCGTCGAGCTCGCCGACGTCGATCCCCAGCTCGAGCGCGTCGGTCGCGACCACCGCCAGCAGCTCACCGGCCGCCAGCCGCGCCTCGATCTCGCGCCGCTGCTGCGGCGTGTAGCCGCCGCGGTAGGGGGCGATTCGCTTCGCCAGCTCACCCTTCCCCCGCCGCTCCAGCGTTTCGCCGGCGAAGCGCTGGATCAGCTCGATCCCGCGGCGGCTTTTGAGGAAGCAGATCGTCCGCACCCCGTGGCTGACCAGCTCGGCCAGCAGGTCGGCGGCCTCGCTGAGCGCCGAGCGCCGGGTGCCGCTGCGCTCGTCGATCAGCGGCGGGTTCCACATCGCTAGCTCGCGCCCGGCGCGCGGCGCGCCGTCGTCGTCGATCAGCTCGAACGGCGTCCCGACCAGCCGCTCGGCCAGTTCGACCGGGTTGGCGATCGTCGCCGAGGCGAGCAGGAAGCGCGGCTCGGCACCGTAGGCGCGAGCCAGCCGCCGCAGCCGCCGCAGCACGTTGGCGACGTGCGAACCAAAGACGCCGCGGTAGGTGTGGGCCTCATCGACGACGACCCAGCGCAGGTTGGCAAGGAAATCCCCCCATTTCTTGTGATTGGGGAGGACCGCGACATGGAGCATGTCCGGGTTGGTGAGGACGAGGTTCGATTTGCGGCGGATCGCCGGCCGCTCCTCGCGCGGCGTGTCGCCGTCGTAGATCGCCTCGCGCAGGCCCGGCGGCCGTAGCTGCGCCAGCTTGCGCGCCTGGTCCTGGGCGAGCGCCTTGGTCGGGTAGAGGTAGAGGGCGCGGTGCTTGGCCTGGGCTGCGATCCCGTCGAGCACCGGCAGATTGAAGGCGAGGCTCTTGCCGGAGGCGGTGCCGCTGGTGATCACCAGGTTGGAGTGCTCGGCAGCTTCGAAGGCGCGCAGCTGGTGCGTGTAGAGGGACTCGACGCCGCTCCGCTGCAACGCTTCGGCGAGCCCGGGGTCGAGCCGCTCGGGCAGCGATACGGGTCGCGCCGAACGGTCCGGCTCGGCACTCTCGGCGACGATCCGCCCGTCCCGCCGGGCCGGGTCGATCGCAATCGCCCACTCGCTGCCGAGCAGGCTGCCGCCGCGCCTAGCCACGGGCGATCAGCCCCGCCACCCTCATCGCCTGCAGCGAGCTGCGGTCGTGGATCCGCAGCACGTCGGCGCCGGCCCGCACCGCCAGGGTCACCGCTGCGACCGTCCCCCACTCACGCCGCTCGGCCGGCCAGCGCTCCTGCCAGGATCCGCCCAGCACCGCGCCGATGAAGTCCTTGCGCGAGAGCGACACATAGAGCGGCAGTCCGAGCGCCCGCAACTCGCCGAGCCGGCGCAGGATCTCGAGGTTCTGCTCGGGGCTGAGATCGAAGTCGAGCCCGGGGTCGATCGCGATCTGCTCGCGAGCGACGCCCAGCTCGCCGGCCCATTCGACCCGCGCCGCGAACCAGGCGAGCAGGTGCTCCACCACGTCGTCGTACTCGCGCCACTCGCGGTCGACCCGCGGCGGGCCCTCGATGTGCATCAGCACGTAGCCGCAGCCGCTGGCGGCGACGACGTCGAACATCGCCTCGCCGCCGCCGGAAATGTCGTTGACGACGCTCGCGCCATTGGCGAGCGCCAACTCCGCAACCTCCGGCGAGAAGGTGTCGGCGGAGATCGGCAGCTCGGTCTGCTGGACCAGCCCTTCGACCGCCGGAACCAGCGCCGCCGCCTCCTGCTCGGGATCCACCGGCGGCCCCGACCTCGCCGCCACGGCGCCGACGTCGAGCATCTCGAACCCCGCCGCCGCCAGCTCCAGACCGTCCTCCACCGCCCGCTCCGGCGTGCCCGAGCGCGCCCCGGCGAACATCGAGTCGGTGGTGACGTTGACGATCCCGGCTGCGATCGGCTTCGCGAGATCGAGGCTGCGGTCACGCAGTCGCCATGTCCGGGAGCTCATCCTGCCTTTCTAGCTGACCGCGAAGCTAGGGCCGGAAGGAGATGCCGTCGAGAGAGACGATCACTGCCGCAGGGTCCGGGGTGGCGACGAGACCGTTGGGCCTGACTTCGACCAGGGTCGTCCCAGCGAACACCTGGCCGCCGGCGACGACGAACACCCTGGCGTCACTGGGCTGGAAGGCCGACGGCAGATGGAAGGGGCCTTCGGGTTCGAAGCCGCCGTGGCCGCCGGTCGCAGCGAGCTGTGCGACGCCCATCAGGTGGACGATCCCGTCCGTGTCCTTGTAGAAGCCGGCCCGCGCGTATTCGCTCGGGCCGTTCCCCCAGCTGCCGGATTTCGTCCCCTTGCAGAAGCTCCCGGGCTTGGTGGCGCACTGTTCGTTCGCCGGACCGGTGACGTAGTTGACCGGTTCTAACGTCCCGTCGGCGACCGGGATGATCACCTTGTCCTCGTTCTTCGCGCACTTGCCGTTCTCGGCCAGGTCGAGGTCGCCGTCGGACTTGGCCGCGCAGACCTTCAGGTCGTCAGAGGACGTCTCCTTGCCGACCGCGTACGCGGCGACGCCGGCGACCAGCAGGGCGACGCAAGCAACGAGTGCTCCCCAGCGCATGGCGGCACTCTAGGTGCACCCGGCGGCGGCTGTCCAGCGCGCAACTGCCACTAGGCTCCCGGCGATGTCGCTGCGCTGCGTTTACACCGACCTCGACGGGACCCTGCTCGGGCGGGGAGCCTCGCTCTTCCGCGACGCCGAGGGCGGCTTCTCGCTGGTCCAGGCGCGGGCGATCGAGGCCTGCTTTCGGGCCGGGGTCGAGATCGTGATCATGTCCGGCCGCCGCGAGCCCCAAGTCCACGAGCTGGCGCGGATCATGGGCCAGACCTCCTACATCTACGAGGCCGGCTGCGCCTACGCGCTCGATGGCGAGACGACGCTTCTGACCGCCCCGATGGCGCCGGACGAGGACGGCACGATCTACGAGCAGATTGAGGCCCGCGGCGTCCCCCGCTACCTCTTCGAAGCGTTCCCGGACCAGCTCGAGTACCACTCGCCCTGGCACCACGGCCGCGTCCTCTCCCACCTCTTCCGCGGCAAGGTCGACGTCCCCACCGCCAACCAGGTGCTCGCCGAGCACGGCGACGACGACCTGCGGCTGCTCGACAACGGCGCGATCGGCACCCCGATGCCGGCGGTCGAGGGCCGCACCCACGCCTACCACCTGGTCCCGCGCGAGGTCAGCAAGGGCGCCGCGGTCGCCGCCCACGCCCGCGCCCGCGGCTACGAGCGCTCCGAGTGCATCGCCGTCGGCGACTCGGTGGAGGACCTCGAGGTCTCGCCCGCAGTCGGCCGCTTCTTCGTCGTCGCCAATGGCCCCGAGCGCGACCCCGGCCTGCGCTCGCAGCTGGCCAACTGGGACAACGTCACCGTCACCGAAGGCGCCAACGGGGACGGCTTCTACGAGGCGGTCGTGTCGACGCTGGTCGCTGGGAGGGACTAGGTAAAGTGGCCGGCGGGACAGAGATTCGAGCCGAAGGAGCAGCCTTGTCCGCGGAGACCGCGACCGTCGCAGAGCAGGAGTACCTGGAGATCATGTTCTGGATCGAAGAGGCGGGGCTGCCGATGACCGGCGCCAACATCGCCCGCGCGATGCAGCTCTCGCCGCCGACCGTGCACGAGATGGTCGGCCGCCTCGTCAACGACGGCTACGTCGAACGCAACCCGGACAAATCGCTCAGCTTCACCGAGACCGGCCGCGAGCACGCCAGCTACATCGTCCGCCGCCACCGGATGATCGAGCGCTTCCTCACCGACGTCCTCGGCATCCCCTGGGACGAGGTGCACGAGGAGGCGGAGCGAATCGAGCACGCGATGTCACCGGTGCTGGAGGAGAAAATGCGCCTCGCGATCGGCGACGCCACCACCTGCCCGCACGGCCACCCGATCGTCGAGGGCGTGCGCGAGACCGGCTCGTTGCTCGCCGACGTAGAAGTCGGCGCCGACGTCCACGTGCTGCGCTTCGAGAACGAGGCCGAGGAGTTGCTCCACTACCTGCGCAGCGCTGGGCTCGAACCGGGCCTCGAGGGCAAGCTCGAGAGCAGCGACGACGACAGAGTCGTGATCGCCTCCGAGGACGGCAAGCACGAGGTCAGCCGCAGCGTCGCCGAGACCGTCTCGGTCCGCGCCGACCCGGCGCCACCCCCCCGCGCCGCGATCCCCGAGCAGTTGGTTCTTTCGTCAGACCGCTACGGCCGCTAGGCGGCGAAAACCAAGACTGGCAAGGACGCAGGGAGGGCGACGAGGGGAGCGCACTCCAGTGCGTGACCCGAAGGCGCCCGACCGAGGACGCCGCCAGGCGCCGGTTTGCAGCCGCCTAGGAGCGAACGCGCTCCAGTGCCGTGGCAATCCGGCGCACGCCCTCGGCGGCCTGGTCGGCCGGGACCGGGGCGAAGGAGAGTCGCAGGCTGTTCTCGCCCCCCGTGATCATGAAGTCGGGCCCGGCGACGAAGGAGACGCCCTCGCCCTTCGCCTCGGCCAGCAGGGCGACGGTGTCGGTGCCCTCGGCGAGGTCGAGCCAGAGGAAGTAGCCGCCCTGCGGGACGACGAACTGGGCCTCGGGGATCTGCTCGCGCAGCGCCGTGACCAGCGCCTCGCAGCGGGCCTTCAGCTCACCCTTGACGAAGGCGATGTTGCGGTCGAGCTCGCCCGAGCGGCAGAGCTCGAGGACGATCGACTCGGCCAGCATGTTGGGCGAGATGTAGGTCTCGTTGGCGCGCTTGGCGAGCTTCGCGATCTCCTCCGCCGGCCCGGCCATGTAGCCGACCCGGACGCCGGGGCTGACCGTCTTCGAGAACGAGGAGGCGTGGAGGACGCGTCCCGCCTCGTCGATCGAGGCCATCGTCTCCAGCGGCTCACCCTCGAACGGCAGCTCGCGATAGGGGTCATCCTCGAAGAGCCAGAACTCGTGCTCGGCGGCAAGCTCGACCAGCCGCCGCCGCTTCTCCGGCGAGAGCGTGCAGCCGGCCGGGTTGTGGGCGTTGGGGATGACGTGGGCGAGCTTGATCGGGCCCGCGGCGAGCGCCGCTTCCAGCGCCCCGACGTCGAGCCCGTCGGCCTCGAGCGGCACCGGCACCAGTTCGGCGCCGAGCTGCTTCAACAGCAGCAGGGTGCGGTCGTAGGTCGGCTGCTCGACCACCACCCGGTCGCCCGCCTCAATCTTGGCGGCGAACAGCATCGCGCCGGCCTCGAGCGAGCCGTTGGTGATCATCACCTCGGCCGGGTCGAAGTGCCCGTGCCGCTCCGCCACCCACTGGCAAAGCCCGGGGTGGCCGATCCCAACCCCGTAGGAGAGCGCCGTCTCCCAGTCCTCGGTGAGTGCCCGCGCCGCCGCCTCCCGCACCTGCTCGTGCGGCAGGATGTCGGCGCTCGGGGCGCCGCGCGCGAATGAGATCGTTCCGCCGGCCATGCGACGTTCGACCCTAGCAATGCGCCGGCCCAGGCGGCCTACAGCGAGCGCAGGACTTCGGCGGCGATCGCGGCGGTCTCGGTCGGGCTTTCGCCGACCCGCACGCCCTTCGCCTCGAGCGCCTCTTTCTTCGCCGCGGCGGTGCCGGAGGAGCCGGAGATAATCGCCCCGGCGTGGCCCATCTGCTTGCCGGGCGGGGCGGTGAAGCCGGCGATGTAGGCGACGACCGGCTTCGAGACCTCGGCCGCGATGTACTCGGCGGCGCGCTCCTCGGCGTCGCCGCCGATCTCGCCGACCATCACGATCAGCTCGGTGTCGGGGTCGGCCTCATAGAGCTTCAAGATGTCGATGAAGTCAGAGCCGACGATCGGGTCGCCGCCGATCCCGACGATCGAGGAGTTGCCGGTACCGGCCTGTTTCAGCTCATTGCCGATCTGGTAGGTCAGCGTCCCCGACTTGGAGACAACGCCGATCGGGCCCGGGTCGAAGAACTGGGCAGGGATGATGCCGACGTTGGCCTTGCCGGGCGAGAGCACGCCGGGGCAGTTCGGCCCGATCAGCCGCACGCCCGCCTCCTGCGCCTTCCAGTAGGTGTTCAGCATGTCGAGGACGGGGATGCCCTCGGTGATCGCGATCACCGTCTCGACCCCGGACTCGATCGCCTCGTCGATCGCCGCCGCGGCGAAGCGCGCCGGGACGAAGATCATCGAGGTGTTGGCGCCTGCATCCTCAACCGCCTCCTTGATCGTGTCGAAAACCGGCGTCCCCTCGACATCCTGGCCACCCTTGCCGGGGGTCACCCCGGCGACCAGGTCGGTGCCGTAGGCCTTGTTGCGGAGGCCGTGGAAGGAGCCCTCGCGGCCGGTCAGGCCGGAGACGGCAAGCTTGGTGCCGCCGTCGACGATGATGCTCATGAGCCGCTCCCGGCGAGCTCGACGACGCGGCGGGCGGCGTCGAGCATCGTCTTCTCCTGGTGCAGGTTCGGCAGCGCTGCCTCGGCGAGGATCGCCAGCCCCTCCTCGGAGTTGGTCCCGTCGAGGCGGACGACCAGCGGCAGGCCAAGGTCGATCTGCTGCGAGGCGGTGATGATCCCCTTGGCGATCTCGTCGCAGCGGGTGATGCCGCCAAAGATGTTGAAGAGGATCGCGTCGACCTTCTCGTCGGACTTGATCACTTCCAGGGCGTTGACGATCGCCTCGGCTTTCGAGCCGCCGCCGGCGTCGAGGAAGTTGGCCGGCGCGCCGCCCGCCTGGGCGACGACGTCGAGGGTCGACATGCAGAGCCCGGCGCCGTTGGCGAGGATGCCGACGTTGCCGTCGAGTTTGACGTAGGTGAGGCCCTTCTCCTTCGCCATCTGCTCCAGCGGGTCGTCGGCGGTGTCGGCGACCTCGGCCAGGTCCTGGTGGCGGAAGAGGGCGTTGCCGTCGATCGTCACCTTGGCGTCGAGCGCGACCACCTCGCGGTCGGTGGTGACGATCAGCGGGTTGACCTCGATCAGCGTCGCGTCCTCTTCGCGGGCGACCTCGACCAGCTTCACCAGCACCTCGGCGGCCTCGTCGAGCGCGTCCTCGGCAAGGCTCGCAGCGGCGGCGATCTCCCGCGCGGCCGCGGCGTCGAAATCGGTGCTCGGGTCGATGTGGACTTTGGTCAGGTCCTCGGGGTTCCCGGCGGCGACCGCCTCGATGTCCATCCCGCCCTTGGCGGAAACCATCGTCAGCAGCTTCTTCTCACCGCGGTCGAGAATCACCGAGGCGTAGTACTCGGCGGCGATGTCGGAGCCGCCCTCGACCCAGACGGCATCGACCCGGAAGGGGCCCTCGCCGTGGGGGCCGGTGATGTCCATGCCGATGATGTCGTTGGCGTACTGCTCCGCCTCCGCCTTGTCTTGGGCGATCTTGACGCCGCCGGCCTTACCACGGCCGCCGATCAGTACCTGGGCCTTGATCGCGCAGGGGTAGCCGATCCGCTCGGCGGCGGCAACCGCGTCCCCAACGTTGTCGGCGACCTCACCGCTCGGCACCGCGATGCCGTGCTTGGCGAAGAGCTGCTTGCCCTGGTATTCGAGGAGATCCATGGGGGTGAGGGAGGCGCGATTGGCGCGGTCGGGGACCCTATCCGAGTCAGCGCGCGGGGCGTCAGGTGATGGGGAGACACCCTGCAAACGAGGGTGTTGGCATAATGCCGCGCCCTATGGCACTGCCCAGCCTCAAAAGCATCGAGTGGGTCACGACCGATTGTTACGGGACGTTGATCGACTGGGAGAAAGGCATCGTCGAAGCCTGCAAGAAAGAGGCGGCCAAAGACGGCTTCAGCTTCGAGGAAGGCCCCTTCCTCGAACGCTTCTTCGAGGTCCAGGCGGAAATCATGGCCGGCTCCTACGAGCTCTACGCCGAGGTCCTGCGCCGCACGATCGTCAAAGTTGCTGGCGAGCAGGGCTGGGAAATCGAGCCCTCGCGGGCCCAGTTCCTGCCCAACAGCGTCGCCTACTGGCTGCCCTTCCGCGAGGCCAACGCGGCGATGGACCGGCTCGGCAAGAAGTACAACGTCGGGATCATCTCCAACATCGACGACAAACTGCTGGGGATCTCGCGCCGCCACCTGCGCACCGAACTCGACCTCGTCGTCACCGCCCAGCAGGTCCGCAGCTACAAGCCCGACCCGGTCCACTTCAAAGAGGGGGCGCGGCGAATCGGCGGCAAGAAAGGCTGGCTCCACATCGCCTCCGATTACGCGACCGACATCGCGCCGCTGCTGAAAATGAACGTGCCGGTGATCTGGGTGAACCGCCACAACGAGAAACTCGAGGGGCGCAAAGCCCCCAGCGCGACGGTCAAAAACTTCCGCGACGCAGCGAAAAAACTCGGCGCCGGTTGAGCGTCGGCGCTGCAAGACCTCTCCCCGCTCGGGTCGTCCGGCTGCGCCGCGTCCCCTCCGTTTTCTAGCGTTCAGTCCGCAACTCCGACGGCGGGGGCCGGTTCTTGCTCCCCGAGGCGCCGTTTTTCTATGCAGAGGTTCTCGCACCAAAGCATCCCCCCAGCACCACGCGGCCCCGCGGTCGCGCGGCTGGTCTTTGTCGTCGCCGTGATGGCGCTGCTGGCGACGGTCGTGCTGCTGCTCGACACCCGCGCCCAGGCCGCCGAAGTCCCGAAGGCGACCACTTCGGCCGATCAGCGTCCCAGCTTCGTCGTGATCCAGACCGACGACCAGACGCTCGACCAGCTCTACGCCTCGATCACCCCGGCCGGCGGGGTACCGATCGCGGCGATGCCCTACACGCTCTCCGACATCGCCGAAAAAGGCATCACCTTCGACCGCTACTACGACTCCTACCCGCTCTGCACCCCCTCGCGGGTCAGCATGCTGACCGGGCGCTACTCGCACAACAACGGCGTCAAGGGCAACGTCCAGCCGAACGGCGGCTACACCGGCTTCAAAATGCGCGCCGCCTACACCCACAACCTCGCCACCTGGCTGCAGGGCTCGGGCTACCGGACGATCCACGTCGGCAAGTTCCTCAACGGCTACGGCGACCCGCCTTACGACGGCGGCGCCGACGTGCCGCCCGGCTGGAACGCCTGGCACACGATCGTCCGCTCCGACACCAACCACTACTTCTACGGCTACACGCTGAACGACAACGGCACTCTCGACGGCCCCTTCGGCGACTCCGGCAGCTGGGATACGCGCGAATACGGCGAACGCGACGACCCTGGCTGCCCGACCGCGCCGGCCAACGGCAAACCGTGCCTGTATGAGACCGACGTCCTCAGCCGGATCTCGGCCGAAGAGCTGCTCGGCACCTCTCCGGAACAGCCCTTCTACCTGCAGCTCGACTACAGCGCGCCGCACGGCGACTTCCGCCGCCCCGCCGGTCCCGAGCCGGCCACGCGCCACTACGGCAGCTTTGCCGGCGCCCCCTATCCCCACAGCCGCTCGCAGGGCTTCAACGAGGGCAATGTCAACGACAAGCCGCGCTTCATCCGCGAAGCGCCCTACCTCTCGCCGCTTGAAATCCACACCTACCGCGTCTACTACCAGAAGGGGCTCGAGGCGCTGCGCTCGATCGACGAGGGTGTCCACGCGATCGTGCAGACGCTCGGCGCGATGCACCGGCTGCGCAACACCTACATCCTCTTCACCTCCGATAACGGCTTCTTTTACGGCGAGCACCGGCTGACCGGCGGCAAGTTCCTCGCCTATGAGCCCTCGACCCACCTGCCGCTGCTGATCCGCGGTCCGGGGATCAAACCGAACACCAGCACCGGCGAGCTCGCCTCGGTCGTCGACATCGCCCCGACGCTGCTCGAACTGGCCGAAGTCACCCCGGACAAGAGCATCGACGGCCGCTCGCTCGCTCCCTATTTCAAAGACCCCGAACTGCGGACCCGGCGGGCGCTGCTCTACGAGTCCTTCGTCGAAACCAGTGACGTGCAGCAGAACGGCGGTGCGCCGGAGACCGAAGGGACGACTTACGCGCGCCCCCTTGGCGCCACCGCCGCGCGCGCCACCGCGGGGCGCGAACCGACCGCCAACGCCTCGATCGTCGCGCCGCCCAAGGACTACGAGGGGCTGCGCCTCGGCCCCTACAAGTACATCGAGTGGCCCGACGGCGAGAAAGAGCTCTACGACATCAACAAAGACCCCTTCGAGCTCAGCAACATCGTCCGCGATCCGAACTACTTCCCGATTCGTGCCTTCATGCATGCCCAGCTGATCCGGATGGAGACCTGCGTCGGGCGCAAATGCTCCGAACCGGCGCCACCGTTCCCGCTGACCAAAGAACAGCAGCAGAAAGTCGACAAGGAACGGCGCGAAGAAGAAGCGCGCAAACAGAAGGAACGGGAAGAAAAGGAACACCACAAACGCTCCCCCAAACCGGGGAAATAACGGTTGGCTGGGCGCCGCCTCAACCGACGTCCTAGCCACTTATAGAGAGCCGTTCGTCCCTTCCGGTTGCCGAACGCTCCAGCACCAGCGAACCTCGCCGATATGGCCCATATGGATCAACCTGAACGAAAGCACGACGCCGCTCCGGTCGAACTGGCTGCCGGCTGGATTGCGATCTGCGCCACCTGCGGCTGGGTCGGCGAGACCTACGGCTCACAGGGACAGGCGGCCGCGGACTCGGCCCGCCACATCGCCGAAGCGCCAAGCGATGCCGCCTCGGTCCTCGCCTTCCTCGGCGAGACCAAGCGGGTCGCGCGGTAGCCCTTCCTGGCCGCGCCGCCGGGTGAGAGCGACCTTGCAGGCCGCGCTCAAGCGCGGCCCCGCGGCTGTCGACAGATCGGTGCCCTGCCAACCGATCTGGAGAACCCGATGCGCAACCTCGTGTCCCGTCCGAAACTGAGCTATGCAAACGTCGTCTCGACCATCTGCCTCTTCCTCCTGCTGGGCGGCGGCGCCGCCGTTGCCGCGACCCAGCAGCTGGCGAAAAACAGCGTCGGGCCCCGGCAGCTGAAGAAAGGCGCGGTGACGCCGGCCAAACTCGCCCCCGTAACCCGCACCGCGCTCACCGGCGCCCAGGGCCCGGCGGGGCCGCGCGGGGAGACCGGGGCCACTGGGACCGCCGGCCCGACCGGTCCGACCGGGCCGCAGGGAGCGGCGGCGACCAAGCTGTTCGCCCAGGTCCAGGCCGACGGCACGGTCAACTACTCGAGCGCGCCGGTCTCCATCAAACCCGCCGGGCCCGGCACCTACCTGGTCAACTTCGGCCAGGACATCACCCACTGCGTCGCGACCGTCAACCAGGGCGCGGTGCCGATCTTCTCGACGCCGGGGGCCAATAGCGGCGCCGCCACCGGCTACGGCGCCCGCGCCGACATCACCAGCGGCGGCGCCGGCAAACAGTTCGCGCCCGGCTACCCGGCGGAGAACACGATCGCCGTCGGCACCTACAGCGGCCCCACCGAAGCCGACTCGGCCTTCCAGATCGCCGTGCTCTGCTGAGCGCGGCGCTCGCCGGGGGCGGCGCGCCTACTCGATGACGGCGATCGTCTCGCCACTGCCGATTGCGCCGCCCTCGCTGACGTTGAGGGCGGTGACTTTGCCGGCGCGGTGGGCGGTGATCTCGTTCTCCATCTTCATCGCCTCGATCACGCAGACCAGGTCGCCCTCGGCGACCTCCTGGCCCTCGGAGACGGCGACTTTGAGGACGGTGCCCTGCAGCGGCGAGGGCAGCGCCTCGCTCGAGGAGCTCGGCCCGCCACCGCCTTTGCGCTCGCGCTTCGGCGCTCTGCGGCCACCCGCCGGGGCCGCTGCGGCGCCAGCAACGGCCTCACCGATGACCTTGACGTCGAAGAGCTTGCCGCCGACCTCGACCTTGTAGTCGCGGGTCACCAGCTCGCCGGCCCCGTCGGACTCGGCTGGCGGCGCGGCGTCGGCCGGGGCGGTCGATTTGAGCCACTCGGCGTCCTCCATCAGGTCGCGGCAGGTCTCGCCCCTGGCCCACTGCTCGGTGGCGAGGATCGCCTTGTGGAAGGGGATCAGCGTGGTCAGGCCGCCGGAGTCGTATTCGCCGAGGGCGCGCAACATGCGGCGCGTTGCCTTCTCGCGGTCGACGTCCCAGACGATCAGCTTGGCGACCATCGGGTCGTACATCGGCGTCACCTCGGAGCCGCCTTCGACCCCGGAGTCGACCCGCACCCCAGGCCCCGAGGGCTCGCGGTAGGAGTCGCCGATCGGCCCCGGCGCCGGGGCGAATTTCTTCGCCGCGTCCTCAGCGTTGATCCGGCACTCGATCGACCAACCGCGCATCTCGAAATCGTCCTGGGAGATCGAGAGCGGCTCGCCGGCGGCGACCAGCACCTGCTCGCGGACGATGTCGACGCCGGTCACCATCTCGGTCACGCAGTGCTCGACCTGGACCCGGGTGTTCATCTCGAGGAAGAAGTACTCCTCGCCGACCTGCATCCCCTCGATCGTGCCGGCGCCGCGGTAGCCGACCGCGGCCGCCGCGTCGGTGGCGATCTTGCCGATCCGCTCGCGCATCTCGGCGTCGACGTGCGGGCCCGGGGCCTCCTCGATCACCTTCTGGTGGCGGCGCTGGATCGAGCAGTCCCGCTCGCCGAGGTGGATCACGTTGCCGTGCGAGTCGGCCAGCACCTGGACCTCGACGTGGCGCGGGTCCTCGAGGTAGCGCTCGACGTAGACGCGGTCGTCGCCGAAGAATTTCTCGCCTTCGCGGGCCGCCCCCTCGAAGGCGTCCTGCAGGTCGTCGGCGGTCATCGCAACCCGGAAGCCCTTGCCGCCACCGCCGCCCGCCGCCTTGCAGGCGACCGGGTAGCCGGCTTCCTCGGCCTGCCTGCGGGCGTCGTCGAGATCCTTGGCGACCTCGGTCGACCCGGGGACGATCGGCACCCCAGCCTCTTGCATGATCTCGCGCGCCCGCGTCTTCGAGCCCATCGCTTCGATCGCCTCCGGCGGCGGGCCGATCCAGGTGATCCCGGCCTCGGCACAGGCCCGCGCCATCTCGGCGTTCTCGGCGAGGAAGCCGTAGCCGGGGTGGATCCCTTCGGCCCCCGCCTCCTGCGCGGTCGCGATGATCTTGGCGATGTTGAGGTAGCTCTCGGCCGGGACCGCCGGGCCGATCAGGAACGCCTCGTCAGCCTCGCGCACGTGCGGCGCGTCGCGGTCGATCTCCGAGTAGACGGCGACCGAGCCGATCCCCATCTCGCGCAGGGTGCGGGCGACGCGGATGGCGATCTCTCCGCGGTTCGCGATCAAGACCTTCTGGAACACGGCGGCGCAGTCTATTTAGCAGCGCAGGTGAGTGCCCTCAGCCCTGCCGCTCGCTCGCGGCTCGCTTGTATCGAGAGGCGTTGTACTCCTCGACCCACGCGGAGGAGCTTCTCCAGGTGCCGTCCGCCGCCTTCGCGGCCTTGAGCCTGCCTCGGACCGCCGCGACCCGCAGCGCGTTTGCCGACAGCTCCGGAGTCGCCAGCGCCGGCAGCGGCACTAACCGAGCTGGGCCGGCGATCGCCGGCACGACGAATTTATGGAGATTGTCGAGGATCGCCCGCGCGAGGAACTCGCCCAGAGGGCCGAGGTCTCCTCCATCGGCCCGTTGCAGGGCCGCGAGATAGCGCGAACGGTTGCCCTTGTAGATGATCGCCGGCGGATAGCCCAGTCGGATCAGCAGCAGATTGAGCAGAAGTCGCCCGGCGCGACCGTTGCCATCGAGGAAAGGATGGATCCGCTCAAAGCGGGCATGAAGGTCCGCCAGAGACTCGGTTATCGCAACTGGGTCGACCTCTCGAAGCGATTGGGCATCGGTGATCCAGTCCCGTATCAGCATCGCAACCCGCGGCCATTCCGGCGGACGCATCCCGCCCGGAAAGGGCTCGATTTCATGCTCGCGAAAAGCGCCCGGGGCCTCGTTTGGCGTCGCTTTTGGATGCGGCGCCACATCCCATGCTGGCCTCATCGCCAGCGCATGCACCTCGCGCACCTCGGTCAGTGCGATCAGATCGCCGTCGCTCCACTCGCCGGGCCTGATGCCCTGCCCGTAGACCCAATCCGCGGCATTGGCATACCCCCGAACCTCGAGATATTCGCTCAGTTCCTTGTTGCCCACCGCCCGCCTCTCGCTGAGGAGCGCCTCCACCTGCTTGAGGACGAGCGTGTTGCCCTCGATCGCCGTCGAGTGATGTGCCTCCTCCAGCCAGATCCCACGCCAGATCCCTTCCGCCTCTTCGGGCGAAGGAAGGCCCCCGAGGCGCTCCCTCAGCTCACCGATCTGGACCCGCAGGCGCTCGTAGACCTCGCCCCGCGGAGGGCGGCCCCGGCGGGCCTTTGCAGTTTTGTTCGGTTGGACCACTATCTAAATGTACCGTACAAATAGAGAATCTGTTCGGATTCGGTGCTTTTAATTGACACGAACACATTCGTCTCCCCCTCCCCTCGCTAGGGTCACCGATCAATGCTGATCGAGCTCCAGAGCCACTCGACCGTCTCCGACGGCCAGCTGCCGCCGGCCGGGGTGGTCGAGCAGGCGGCCGCGGCCGGGGTGACGACGCTGGCGTTGAGCGACCACGACGCGGTCGCCGGCGTCCCCGAGGCCGAAGAGGCGGCGCGCCGGCTCGGCCTCGAGCTGGTGCCGGCGGTCGAGATGTCCTGCGTTCACGAGTACGCCGAAGACCTCCACGTCTGCGGCTACTGGGTCGATCTGGAGCAGATCGGGCCGGCCTGCGAACGGGCCCAGCAGGAGCGCCGCGCCCGGGCCGGTGAGATCGTCGAGAACCTGCGGCGCGAGGGCTTCGAGCTGACCCTCGACGACGCGATTCGCGAGGCCGGCGACGCCGATTCGATCGGCCGCCCCCACATCGCCCGCGCCGCCGGGGCGACGGGCGACCTCGGCCCCTTCTTCGAGGAGTACCTGGTCCCCGGCGCCAAAGCCTTCGTCCCCCGCCGCTGGCCGAGCGCCGAGCAAGCGGTCGAGCTGATCCGCGCCGCCGCCGGCGTCGCCGTCGTCGCCCATCCCTACTGGGACGTCTCCGACCCAGACCGGGTCGAGGACCTGGTCCGCTCGCTGCGCCCCGACGGGATCGAGACCTTCTACCCGACCCACAGCGAGGAGCAGACCCGCCACCTGCTGGCGCTCTGCGACGAGCTCAGCCTCGTCCCCACCGGCTCATCCGACTACCACGGCCCGACCCACAAGACCTTCGCGAAGTTCGGCGCCTACAACACCTACGGCCTCGGCGTCCCGCAGGTCCCCGCTCGCCCGGCCTAACGCCGGGCTGTTCCTTATGTCGGCCATCCCGACATAAGGAACGGCTCGACGTCTATTAGGCTAGCCTAATTAGGTGGCCCTAACGGTTGCCCGACGTAATTCGAACTAGGGGGAGCAGAGCGGTGGTGATCGTGATGAACGTGGTGCAGGTGCATGAGGACCGGCGGGAGGCGTTTGAGCGCGCCTTCCTGGGGCGGGAGAGCCACGTCCACGAAGCGTCCGGGTTCGCCGGCTTCGAACTGCTGCGGCGCGACCGCGACGGCGAGTACATCGTCCTCACCCGCTGGGAGGACGAGGACTCGTTCAAGGCCTGGGCCAACAGCGACGCCTTCAAGCGCAGCCACCGTCACGCCGACGGGCAGCTCGCCCACGGCAGCGAGGTGCGCCGCTACGAGGTGATCGACGCCCGGGTGCCGGCGTGAGCGCTGCGATCAGGCGGTTCGCCGCGCTGGCGGCGCTGCTACTCGTCCTGCTGGGGTTCCCCGCGGCGCAGGCCGGGGCGCACGCTGGCCCCCATGCGGCCGGCGAGCAGCGGATCGTCGCCCTCACGCCGTTCGCCGCCAACACCCTCGCCGAGCTCGGCGTCGCTCCGGTCGGCGTCGGCCAGACGCTCGGCGGCCGCGAGCGTTACTCGCCGAAGCTGAACGGCGTCGAGGTGCTGCCGCTCTCGCACCCGAACGGGCCCAACCTCGAGCAGCTGGCTTCGCTCGACCCCGACCTCGTCCTCTCCTCGCGGACCTGGGCGAAGGGCAACCAGGCGATCGAGGGCCTCGGCATCGAGGTCGTCGTCCGCGAGCCGGTCTCGATCGCCGGCTCGCTCGCCGACACCTACAAGATCGGCCAGCTGGTCGGCCGCGCGCACCGGGCGCGGGCGATCGTCAAACAGCGGCGGACCCAGATCGAAGCCGCCGAACAAGGCAGCTCCTCCCAGCCGCGGGTGATGCTGCTGCTCGGGGTCGGCCGCACCCCGTTCACCTTCCTGCCCAACAGCTGGGGCGGTGACCTGCTCGAAGCGGCGGGGGCCGAACTGCTGACCGGCGGCGTCAGCTCGAGCTCGGGCTTCGAGCGGATCTCCGACGAAGTCGTGATCGCCGAAGACCCAGAGGTGATCATCGCCGTCCCCCACGCCAACGCCGAGGACATCCCGAGCCTGACCCAATACCTGCGCAGCAACCCTGCCTGGTCGAGCACGACCGCGGCGCGGACCGGCCAGGTCTACGTCTCGGTCGACAACTCGCTGCTGCAAGCGGGCACCGACGTCGCGGCGACGATCCGCAAGGTCCGCCGGCAGTTCCTCCACAACTAGGCGAACGTGGCGCGGCGGGCATCGGTCTACGCGGGGCTCTTCGCCGCCCTGCTCGTCGCGACGGTCGCCTCGCTGGCACTGGGAGCGGTCAAGGTGCCGATCGGCGAAGTCCTCGACGTCCTGCTCGGCCAGGGCGGCGGCGGGCCGCAGCAGCAGATCGTCGAGCAGCTGCGGCTGCCGCGGACGATCGAGGCGCTGGTCGTCGGCGCCGCGCTGGGGATCGCCGGCGCGGTGCTGCAGGGGGCGCTCGCCAACCCGCTCGCCTCGCCCGACGTGATCGGCGTCACCGGCGGCAGCGGCTTCGGCGCGATCCTGATCATCATCCTCTTCCCCGGCTCGATCGCGCTGCTGCCGGTCGGCGCCCTCTGCTTCGGGCTGCTGGCGGCGACGTTGGTCTTCGGCTTCGCCTGGTCGGGGCGCAACCGCGGCAGCGCCGGCAAGGTGATCCTCGCCGGGATCGCCGTCCTCTCGTTGTTCACCGCGGCGACCACCAGCCTGCTCGCCGCCTATCCCGAACGCGCGCCGTCGGCGATCTTCTTCATCGCCGGCGGCCTGACCACCAGTGGCTGGGAAGACCTGCGCGAGATCTGGCCCTACTTCGCCGCCGGCTTCCTCGTCGCGGCGCTCCTGATCCGGCCGCTCGACCGGCTGGCACTGGGCGATGACGTCGCCGCCTCGCTCGGCTCGCGGCCGCAGCTAATCCGGCTCGCCGCCGGCGTCGCCGCGGCGCTTCTGGCCGCCGCCTCGGCGGCGATCGCCGGCCTGCTCGGCTTCCTCGGCCTGGTCGTCCCGCACGTCGTGCGGATGGCCGGCGGCACCTCGACTAACACTTTCGTCGTCCCCGCCTCGGCAATCGGTGGCGCCGCCCTGCTGGCCGCCGGCGACACCCTCGCCCGCACCCTGCGGGCACCGATCGAAATGCCGGTCGGCCCGTTCATGGTCGTGCTCGGCGTGCCGCTCTTCCTCTGGCTGCTGCGGCGGGCCGTCTGATGGAGGCGGCGACGCAAACGTCCCCGGCCTACGCGCTCGAGGCCTACGGAGTCGAGATCGAGATCGGCGGCAAGCCGATCCTGCGCGGCGCCGACCTGCAGCTGCGGGCCGGCCAGTTGCTCGCCGTGGTCGGGCCCAACGGTGCCGGCAAGTCGACCCTGATCCGCGCCGCCTGCGGGCTACAGCGGGCGAGCGGCGGGGTCGTCGCCTGGTGGGGTCGCGAGGTTGGCTCGCTGCGCGGCCGCGAGCTGGCGCGACTGCGCGCCTTCGTGCCGCAGCGGATGCCGGTGCCGGCCGGGGTAACGGTGCGCGAAGCGGTGACGATCGGCCGCTCCTCGCACCTGCGGATGCTCGGCCGGATGACCGGGAGCGACCGCGCCGCGGTCGAGGCGGCGATCGAGCGGACCGCCGTCCGCCGCTTCGCCGAGCGCGAACTGACGACCCTCTCGGGCGGCGAGCTGCAGCGCGTCCAGATCGCGATCGGCCTCGCCCAGGAGGCGCCGGTGCTGGTCGCCGACGAGCCGACCTCGCAGCTCGACCTCGGCGCCTCGGTGGAGATCGCGGCGCTGCTGCGCGGACTCGTCGACGAGGGCTTGACGGTGCTGGTCGTGGTCCACGACCTGGCCCTGGCCGCCGCCGTCGCAGACGTGGTTGTCGTCGTCAGCGAGGGCCGCACGGTCGCCGCCGGGCCGCCGGCGGTGCTGACGCCCGACCTCCTCGCGAGCGTTTGGCACGCCGACGCCGAGCTCACCGAGCACAGCGGCCGCACCGCCCTGCACGTCGCTTGGCTCGGCGTCCGCGACGCCTGAGTCGCAGTCTTAGGGCGCCCTAATTCCGATTCCGGTAGTGTGAATTATTAGGTGACCCTAATTAGTGGTCTACCTCCGCATCCACGAGCTGCCCAGAAGGAGACGAAGCAAGAAGATGAGTCGGACCGAGAAGATCAGGAGCCGGGCGCTGGCAACGTTCGCCGCGCTCGCCGCCAGCGCGGCCGCGGCCGCCGTCCTCGCCTCACCCGCCGCCGCGGCGAGCGCCAGCGGCGAGGCGGTGCTGCGGCCCGCCGACCACGACAAAGGCCGCACCCTGAGCGGCCAGGGCGTGCAGATCGTCGCCGACAACGGCGCCAGCGCCGCCGCTGGGACGCTGACCCTGCCGCTCAACTCGCTTGAGGCGAGTAGCGTGGCAAGCGGCGCCTCCCTCAGCTTCGACCGCGGCAAACGCTCGGTCGCCCTCACCGCGATCAGCTTTGACTTCGCCAAGGGGACCCTGAACGGCTCGCTCGACGGCCAGCAGCTGGCCGTCTTCAACCTCGGTGGCACGGCAAACGCAAGCGCCAGCAGCGCCTCGCTGCAGGGCGGCAAGCTCAGCCTCACCGGCCCCGCCGCCAGCGCTCTGAAACAGAAGCTCGGCCTCGAACAGGCGCTGGTTCGCCGCGGCGTCGGCATGGTCTGGCTCAGCGCCCGGGGCACGCCGGCCCCTGCCCCCGCTCCGATCGAGCCGGTCAAACCGGCCGCGACGCCGATCGTCGCCGGCAGCATCGGCTGGGGCTTCGTCGCCTCCTGGCGCAGCTACGTCCTCCTCTCGCCGCCGGCCGGCTCGACCGAAGTCTCCGAAGGGGCGGCCGCGACCGGCGAACTGACCAATCCGGCGACGACCTTCGGCTTTCCGGTCAGCACCGGCTCCTACACCCCCGAACCGAACGACGGCCCGGCCGAGCTCTCGGTTGCCAGCAAAGGCAGTGTCAAATGGGCGAAGCCAGGGCACGGGATCGCCGAAGTCCGGCTCTCCAACCTGGAGGTCCAATTCACGCCCTCGGGCTCCTGGCTGATCGCCGACGTCAGCACCAACTTCGGTGCGCCAAAAGCGACCGAAGACGTCAAATTCGCCAGCCTGAACGCCGGCGCGGTGAAAGCCGTCGTCGCCGGCAACACCGTGACCTGGACTGCGGTCCCGGCGACCCTGACGGCGGCGGGCGCTGAATCGTTCGCCGGCTTCTACCAGGCCGGCAAAGAACTCGAACCGGTGACGATCACGGCGGAGCTCGGGTGAGCACCGCGATCGCGATCCGGCGGGCGCTGGCAGTGGGGGCGGCGTTTGCCGCCCTCGCTGCCGTGCCCGCCGTCGCCGCTGCTGCGAGCGGCAAGACGACCCTGCGGCTGAACGGCCCGGCGGCGCAGGCGCTGCGGGCGCAGGGGGTCGCGATCGACCCGGTCGGGGCGGCGCAGGGCGGCGCTCGCCGCCTCGTCCTCCCGACCGGCGCCGGCCTGGCCGGCGAGACGACGACGCTGCTGCGCCAGCGTGGCGCGATCGTCTTCCGCGCGGCGGACCGCAGCGTGCGGGTCGCCGGGCTCAGCGTCGTCCTCGGCCAGCGCGGCCGGGTCGAGGCAGAACTCGCCGGCGAGCGGCTCGACCTCTTCGCGCTCGGCAGGGACGGCCGCCGGCAGGTTGACGCAGTCGGCGGCTCCGCCTCGCTCACCGGCCTGAAGCTGACCTTGACCGGCAGCGGGGCGCGGACGCTGGCTGCCAAGCTCGACCTCGAGCACGTCAGCCCCGGCCGCTTCGGGCTCCTCACGGCCCGGGCCACCGGCCTCACCACTAGCGGCGCCAGCGCCCCGGGCGGCGGCAACAGCACTGGGACCGGCGCTGGCAGCAGAGGCGGCGGCGCGGCGCCTTCGACCGCCTGCCCGCTGCCAGGCAGCGCCGGCGCGGCGCCGGAAAACCCGCTTCCGGTCCTCGCCCGCCCGGCCGCGGCGGTCGATATCACCGGCGCGACGGTCGACTGGCAAGTGCGCGAATCCTTCATCCGCTACATCGCGACTGGCGAGGGCACGAGCGTCTCCGGCGGCGCCGTTGCCGATCCGCCGCTGCTGGTCCCTGGCGCCTCGGCGGCGCTTAGCTACGGCTTCCAGTTCCCCTTCGCCTCGGGCTGGGTCGACCGCGGCGGCGACCCGGGGAACGCCGCCGACGACACCGCGCTGGTCAAGTTCGGCGGTGCCGTCGGCTTCCGCTACTCGGCGCACGGCATCGACCTCGCCACCGCCGAACCCGAACTAGAGCTGCGCGGCTCGGCCTCGCGGGCGATCTTCGCGATCGCCGAGAACGGCGGCCCAGCTTCGCGCCAGGTGCTGGTCAACCTCGACCTCGGCCGCGCCGCCGCGATCCGCAGCGAAGGCAGCTCGTTCACCTACGAACGGGTCCCTGGAGCGATCCCGGCCGGCACCGCGAGCTCGACCTTCGCCGGCTTCTACGCCCCTGGCACCGACTTCGGATGCTTCACCGTCTCTTTCAAAACTGGCGGCTGATCGCCCTGGCGCTCGCCGTCTCGCTCGGGTCGCCGTGGGCAGCGGCGGCCCGAGCCGATTCTCCCCAAGCAACCGTCGTCTCACCCGGCGGCGCCTCCCAGACCCTCTCGCTAGCGGCGCTCGGTGGTGGCGACGTCGTCGAGCGCAGCTACGCGGTTCGCTCCGCAGCGAACGAGGAAGCCCGCACCGTCAGCGGCTTCTCGCTGGCGGCGCTGCTGGAGGCGGCCGGCGCCGATCCCTACGCCTTCTCCTACCTCGAAGCGCAGCGGCCGAGCGGCGGCGCCGTGCTGCTGAGCCGGGCCCAGGCGCTCGGCGCCGGCGGCGACGGGCCGCCGGTCGTCTACGCGACGGCGGCCGGCACCGCCTTCCTGCGCCCCAGCGCGGGGCCGGAAGACGCCAACGCCGGCGACTGCTTTGAAGTGCCGCAGGGTCTGACGGTGGTGCTGCGCAAAGGCGCGGCGCTGCAGTTGCGAGCCGCGGCCTCGCCACGGACGACGCAGCCGGGCGAGCCGGTCGCGTTCAAGGCGATCGTCGAACGTTCCGGCGCCGGCGAGGAGCTGACCTACTCCTGGTACTTCGACGACGGCCACTCCGCGAGCAGCGGCGAAGTAATCCACAGCTTCGCCAAGCCGGGGAGCTACGACGTCGTCGTCGGGGCGCGGGCGAGCGGCGAGGAAGCGGGCGCCTCGGCGGTGGTGACGATTCAGGTCGGCAAGGCGGCTAAGGGTCCGAACCGCAAGGGCGGCGGCACGAGTGAGAAGAAGGGCGCCCCCGACCACGGCGCCGCGAGCGGCGGCGGCGAGGACGCAGGCGGCTCCACCGGCGCAGGGGCGGGCGAAGTGCCGAGCGTCCCGACGGCGCCGAGCGCCGAAGCGGTGCCGAGCGCGCCCGCACGCGAGCCCGTAGCCTCATCGCCGGACCGAGTGCGGTTGTCCCCGCATACCGGGGACGAACGCTCGGCTTCGCCCGGCGAACGCGTCAGCGGCGAACTGCTGGCCACCGCAGCGGCGCCCGAGCCGAAGCCGCCCGTACAGGCCGCGGCGGCGCGGCGCGGCGATCTCCAGCCCGGCCCCGGCGGTGGCCTCTCTGTCCCCGCCGCCGGCTGGGGCGGGCTGGTGACGCTCGGACTGCTCGGCGCTGGCGCCCTGCTCGAGGCGCGCGGCCTCGCCTCGTTGCCGTTCCGCAGGAGGGTCTCGTGATCGAGGAGATCCTCTTCGACGTCTCCGAAGCGCTGCGGGTGCCGGTGCTGGTCCTCGCCCTGGCGGCGCTGGCGGTGGTGGTGCTCGAAGCCGGCGCACTTCTGGTCGAGCTCGCCCGGCGCCGGCGCCGCAGTCTCTGGGCCCTCGAGCAAGCGGTCTTCGAGGCCCGCGGCCGCCTCGTCGCCGGGCAGCCGGCCGAAGCGCTCGCCGCCCTCCTCCCGTTCGCCGCCAACCGCCGCGCCGAGGAGACGCTGGCGACGATCGTCGACCAGGTCAGCCGGCCTGGCGCCGAAGCGCGGATCGCCAAGCGCCTCGCCGAGTACGACTACTCCAGCATCCGCCGCCTCGAGCGCACCCGGATCCTCGTCCGCATGGGTCCCGCCCTTGGCCTGATGGGGACCTTGATCCCCCTCTCACCGGCCCTCGCCGGCCTCGCCGACGGCGACGTCGCCACCCTCAGCGACAACCTCCGCGTCGCCTTCAGCGTTACCGTCGCCGGCCTTCTGGTCGGCGCCGTCGCTTTCGCGATCTCCCTCGTCCGCGACCGCATCTACGGCGAGGACTACTCCGACCTCGAGTACGTCGCCGCCAGCCTCACCGCACCGCCGGCCAACGACCGCCACCCGGTCCCCAGCACCAACTGGGCGGTCGCGCCGTGAAGGTCACCCCCAGAGCTCGCGGCCACGAGGACCGCGCCGGCGACCCGCTCGACGGGCTCGTCAACCTCTTCGACCTCGGCATCGTCCTCTCGGTCGCCTTCCTCCTCGCCGCCCTTTCCTCACTCGACCTCACCTCGGCCCTGACCGGCACGAAGCGGGACTCGGACAAGCGCCCCGCCGACACCGTCGTCGCCCCCCGCGACTCAAAGGTCAAGCCGGTGCAGGTGAAGCCTGGCGAGAAAGTCGTCGGCCGCGGCCAACCGATCGGCACCGTCTACCGCCTCGCCGACGGCCGCACAGTGATCGTCCGCGAGCCCCGCCGCTAGGCGGCGTCGAGCTCAGTCCTGCGCCGGACCCAGGCAACGAACTCAGCCTCGGAGACCTCGCGGCCGGCGAGCCGTTCGACCATCGTCGCGATCTCCTCTGCGTCCTCGCTCGGCCGCGGCCAAGGGATCCCGTCGCGTTCGAGCATCTCTCGCATGCACTCGTAACCGACTCGCTTGTTGCCGTCCGGGAAGGGATGGTTACGGAGGATTCGCGAGCAGCAGATTGCTGCCCGTTCGATCGGGTCTGGGTAGAAGTCGACGTCGCCGAAAGTGGCGAATGGGGCTGCCAAAGCCGACTCGGCGCTGGGAACGAGAACTGTTCGGGCGAGGTCCTCGGCAGGCGCGCCGAGGACCGCTTCAGAGATCACTAGGAAATCAGCAAGCGTCAACCGGTGAAACATTTCGGTGTCAACCTACTTGAAATATTGATATCGCGGTAGATAAAATGCTAAGATTACTTCTATCGGTAGGATCGGTCCCACTCGCCGACTCAAGGAGACACAGATGGCTACGAAGGCGATGAGCCTCCGTCTTCCGGAGAACAAAGCAGCTGAACTCGAAGCCGTCGCCCGCGCCGACGAGATGCCGGTTTCGGAGGCGGTCCGCGAGGCAATCGACGCGCACATCGCGGCCCGGCGGGCCGACAAGGATTTCCAGAAGCGACTCAAACGGCGCCTCGAAGAGGACCGCGAGGTCCTTGAACGGCTAGCGCGCTAGCGATTGGCGCATTAATCCCCTACGTGGGGGACAAAGCGCCAACGGTGCTACTCCAGCAGGCCGATGACCTGGCGGACGGCGACCTCGAGGTCGGGGTCGGTGACCAGGTCGGGGGTCTGCGGCGCCTCGTAGGGGCTGCCGACCCCGGTCAGGTCGGTGATCTCGCCGGCCCGCGCCTTGGCGTATAGGCCCTTCGGGTCGCGGCGTTCGCACTCCTCGAGCGGGGTGTCGACGAAAACCTCGTGGAAGGGGATGTCGGCCTCCTCGTGGAGGGCGCGGACGCGGTCGCGGTCCTCGCGGTAGGGGCTGACCAGCGAGACGATCGAGATCGTCCCCGCTTCGGCCAGCGTCCGCGCCAGCTCGCCGGTGCGGCGCACGTTCTCGGCCCGGTCCTCGGGGCTGAAGCCGAGGTTGGAGTTGAGGCCGTGGCGGAGGTTGTCACCGTCGAGCATGAGGGCCGACTGACCGGAGCTGACCAGGGTGTGCTCGACCGCGGTCGCGATCGTCGACTTGCCCGAGCCCGAGAGCCCGGTCAGCCAGATCGTCGCCCCCTGGGTGGCCAGCGCGCTCCAGCGCTCCTCGCGGCTCAGTTTGCTCGGGTGGAAGGTGATGTTGGTGGCGAGCGGCGCATCCTCGACCGCGGCGGCGGCGTCGCCGGCGGCGCCGATGATCATCCCGGCGGCGACGGTGAGGTTGGTCGCCGGGTCGACGAGGATGAAGCTGCCGGTGGTGCGATTGAGCCGGTAGGTGTCGAAGAAGAGCGGCGAGGCGGTGTGGATCGCGATCCGGCCGATGTCGTTGACGTCGAGCGTCTCCGCCTCGAGGTCGCGGTGCAGGGTGTCGACGTCGAGCTGGTAGCGCAGCGCCTCGACCTCGGCGGCGACCCACTTCGTCGTGTGCTTGAGCTGGTAGGGAACGCCGGTCCGCAGCGAGGTCGTCTCGTCGAACCAGCAGACCATCGCCTCGAAGGTCTGGTTCGCGGTCGGCTGGTTCGAGGGACGGCAGATCATGTCGCCGCGCGAGACGTCGATCTCGTCCTCGAGCAGCAGCGTCACCGCCATCGGCGGGAAGGCCTCGGTGACCGGGCCGCTGGGGCTGTCGATGCTGGCGATCCGCGAACGCCGCTTCGAGGGCAGCGCCATCACCTCGTCGCCGGGCTTGAAGATGCCACCGACGACCGAGCCGGCGAAGCCGCGGTAGTCGCGCTGCTCGGCCGACTGCGGGCGGATCACGTACTGGACCGGGAAGCGGTTGTCGACCAGGTTGCGGTCGGAGGCGATGTGTACCTCCTCGAGCTGGCCGAGCAGCGGCTGTCCTTCGAACCAGGGCATGTTCGGCGAGCGGGTGACGACGTTGTCGCCCTCCAGGGCCGAGATCGGGACGAAGTCGAGGTCGGTGATCTCGAGCTTGGCGGCGAACGAGGTGAAGTCCTCGCGGATCTCGTCGTAGATCGACTGGTCGTAGTCGACGAGGTCCATTTTGTTGACGCAGAGGACCAGGTGCGGGACCCGCAGCAGCGAGGCGAGCAGGGCGTGGCGGCGGGTCTGTTCGAGCACCCCTTTGCGGGCGTCGACCAGCAGCAGCGCCAGGTTCGCGTTGGAGGCACCGGTGACCATGTTGCGCGTGTACTGGATGTGGCCCGGCGTGTCGGCGATCACGAACTTGCGCTTCGGCGTCGCGAAGTAGCGGTGGGCGACGTCGATCGTGATCCCCTGCTCGCGCTCGGCCCGCAGGCCGTCGGTCAGGAGCGCCAGGTCGGTCTGCTCGTTGCCGCGCTTCTCGGAGGTCCGCTCGATCGACTCGAGCTGGTCTTCGAAGATCGATTTGGTCTCGAACAGCAGTCGCCCGATCAGGGTCGACTTGCCGTCGTCGACCGAGCCCGCGGTGGCGATCCGCAGCATCTCGGAAGGCACTAGAAATACCCTTCCTTCTTGCGGTCCTCCATCGCCGCTTCCGAGAAGCGGTCGTCGCCGCGGGTCGCGCCGCGCTCGGTGATCCGCGAAACCGCGGTTTCCTCGATTACCGCCTGGTAGTCGGTCGCGGTCGAGCGCACGGCACCGGTCGAGGTGGCGTCGCCGACGGTGCGGTAGCGGACCATCTCGGTCCGCAGCTCGGCGCCCTCGGGCAGCGGGAAGAACTCGTTCACGGCCATCACCAGGCCTTCGTGCTCGACCACCTCGCGCTCGTGGGCGAAGTAGATCGAGGGCAGGTCGACGGTTTCCTTGGCGAGGTAGCGCCAGACGTCGAGCTCGGTCCAGTCGGAGATCGGGAAGACGCGGATGTGCTCGCCCTTCTTATGGCGGCCGTTGAAGAGGCTCCAGAGCTCGGGACGCTGGTTCTTCGGGTCCCACTGGCCGAAGCGGTCGCGGAAGGAGAACACCCGCTCCTTGGCGCGCGCCTTCTCCTCGTCGCGGCGGCCGCCGCCGAAGACAGCGTCGAAGCCGTTGTTCTGGATCGCCTCGAGCAGGGCGACGGTCTGGTGGCGGTTGCGGCTTTCGAGCTCGTGGCCGACCTGGATCCGGCCGGCGTCGATCTGCTCCTGGACCGAGGCGACTACCAGTCGCAGGTCCAACTCCGCGACGGTGCGGTCGCGGAACTCGATCACCTCGGGAAAGTTGTGGCCGGTGTCGACGTGCATGATCGGGAACGGGACCGGCGCCGGCGCGAAGGCCTTGGCCGCCAGGTGCAGCATCAGGACCGAGTCCTTGCCGCCCGAGAAGAGCATCACCGGGTGCTCGAACTCGGCCGCGACCTCGCGGATGATCTGGATCGACTCAGCTTCGAGCGTCTCCAGGTCGGTGAGCTCGACTCCGGAGCTGCGCACGGAAGTGATCTGGTCGCTCATCACCACGGCCTCGCTAAGGAGTCCCCGGCAGCGCAGCGGCAACGCCGCCGCGCGCTAGTTGATCCCGCACTCCGTCTTTTCCAGCCCCATCCAACGACCCTCGCGCAGCGAGCCGCCCGGGTCGACGGGCTGGGTGCAGTGCGTGCAGCCGATCGACGGGTAGCCGTGATCGTGGAGGGGGTTGTACGGGAGGTGATGCTCACGGATGTAGTTCCAGACGTCGCGCTCGGTCCAGTCGGCGAGCGGGTTCAGCTTCCAGAGCCCGAATTTCCTGTCCCAGGCGAGCTTCGGGGTCTTGGACCGGGTGCTTGAATCGCCGCGCCGGACGCCGGCGACCCAGCAGTCTACGGAAGAGAGCGCGCGCCGCATCGGCTCCACCTTGCGCAGCCCGCAGCAGCTGTCCGGGTCGCTCTTCCAGAGCTCGTCGCCGTACTCGGCGGCCTGCTCGGCGAGGCTGATGTTGTGGTACCGGTCGAACTCGATCCCGAGTGCCTCGGCGAGGCGGTCGCGGGTCTCGTAGGTCTCCGGGAAGAGGACGTCGGTGTCGAGATAGAAGAAGCGGGCCTCGGGGTTGATCTGGCTCGCCATGTGCGCCGTCACCGAGCTCGTTTTCTGGAACGAGCAGGCGATGTAGTGGTCCGCCCCGAACTGGTCGAACATCCACTCCAGGGCCTCCTGGGCGGTGCCCTGCTCGAGGTCGGCGGCGATCGACTCGTGGTCGAGGTCGTCGATTGTCGGCACGTTGCCGGAGAGAGTGATAGGCGGCGGCTTCATCGAATAACCCGCAGACGCGTCAGATCGCGCACTCTCCCTCGCCGCGCTCGACTTTGTACGGCGACTGGCGGTTCCAGTCGATGAACTGCTGCATCGTCTCGAGGCTGAACTCGGCCGGCAAGGTCAGGTCCTTGACCTGCTCTTCGAAGCTGGCGGCGCCGGTCCGCTCGGCGAAAGCGTTGAACTCCTCGCCCTCGTCGCGCTCGGCCTCGTATAGGCGCACCCAGCGCTCGACCGCCTCGGGGACACGTTTGGCGGGCAGCCGCGATTTCAGCCGGGTGCCGAAGATCACCTCGCCGCCCTCGTAGTTGCCGCCGATGTGCGGGATGTAGGCGGGCATCGGGCGACCGCCAACTTTCAGCGAAGCGCCGTAGAAACCGATGTTGGCGATGTGATGCTGACTGCAGCCATTGGGGCAGCCGCTCATCTTGATGTGGATCTTCTTCGTCAGCTCGTCCTCGATCTGCATCGAGTCGATCCGCTCTTTGATCGCCCGGTTCAAGCCCATCGAGCTGGTGATCCCGAGTTTGCAGCTGTCGGTGCCGGGGCAGGAGACGACGTCGGAGATCTCGCGCGGGCCGGGCTCGGCAAGCTCGAGCTCCTCCAGCCGCTGCCAGACGTCGTAGAGCGACTCGTCGCGGACCCAACGGAGGACGAAGTTCTGTTGCACGGTGCTGCGGGCGTTGCCGCCGCTGAAGTCGCGCATGATCTGGGCCAGGCCGCGGAACTGCTCGGGGGTGAGATCGCCGCGGGTGACCTTCACCTCGACGGCGGAGAAGCCCTCCTGGCGCTGCGGCTGAGTGTTGGCGGCGACGAAGCGCTCGAACTCGGAGCGATCGCCGTTCGGCGAGGCAGTCGAGGGCGGCGCCTCCGGGGCGCGGCTCTCCTCGTCGTCCTCGAAGCTCAGCCGCTCGACCAGCTCGGCGCTGAAACCACGCTCGCCGACCCAGTCGCCTTCGAGCTCCTCCTCGACCTGCTCGCGGAAAGCGTCGATCCCGATCTTGTCGATCAGGACCTTGATCCGGGCCCGGGCGCGGTTGACGCGCAGCCAGTCCTGGCGGTCGAAGATGCGGAGGACCGCCTCGGTGACCTTGAGGTAGTCGCCGTTGTCGGCCTCGACGAAGTCGTAGAGGGTCGGGGCGACGCGAGCCATGATCGAGGTGCCGCCGCCGACTCGGATCTCGAATCCCTTCACCCCGTCGCGTTCGCGCGAGAGGAAGGCGATGTCGTGGATGCCACTGATCGCCCGGTCCTCGTCGGAGCCGGTGAAGGAAGTCTTGATCTTGCGCGGCATCAGCTGCGTCGTCGGGTGGCGGACGAAGTAGCGGACGTAGGCGCCGGCGTAGCGGGTCGGGTCGAAGACCTCGTCGGGGTGGACGCCGGCCCAGGGGTCGCCGGTGACGTTGCGGACGGTGTTGCCGCAGCCCTCGCGGCTGGAGAGGCCGGCGTCGGCGATCTCGCGCAGCAGCAGCTCGGTGTCGCGCAACGGGACGTGGTGGATCTGGATGTTCTGGCGGGTCGTGATGTGACCTTTGACCAGCGGCGCGTACTTCTCGACCACGCTGCCGAAGGCGTCCATCTGCTCCGGCGTGACGCCGCCGAAGGGAAGCTTGATCCGGATCATCTGGACGTCGGGCTGGCGCTGCCCGTAGACGCCCTGTTTGAGGCGGAAGCCGATGAACTGGTTCTCTTCCAGCTCGCCGGAGAGGAACTGCTCGGCTTCGTTGTCGAAGTCGTCGAACTCGCGCTCGATGATCGGGATGATGTACCCGGGGACGTTCTCGTAGGTCTCCGGGTTCTCCAGGGTGCCAACGCGCCCTTTGCCCCGCTGCTCCTTGTTGACTGCGGTTGCTACCTCCATGGAGAGGAATGTAGCAAAACCTGACTGGAATTAGGGTATTTAGCTCTTTGCAGCCCTTTTGCGGCCCTCGATGACCGCGGCGGCCGCGCCCGACTCGGCCACGTAGCCGCCCTCGGGCTCGAGCGGCAGCCCCTCTTCCTCCCAGCCGGTGATCCCCTCAGTCAGCTTGGCGGCGTCGTAGCCGGCCTCGGCCAGGGCGGCGGTCGCCATCGAGGAGCGGTTGCCGCCGCGGCAATAGAGGACGACCGGACGGTCCTTCTCGATCTCGGCGGCCCGCTGCGCGAGCTCATCGAGGGGAATATGGGAGGCGCCGGCGATCCGCCCCGCCTCCCACTCGTGGTCGCCGCGCACGTCGACCAGCTGCGCGCCGTCGTCGACCAGCTTGCGAGCCTCCTCGCGGCTGACCTCGCGCACCTCCGGTGCGTCACTCCCCTCCGCCATCAGTCGAGCTCCGTTCCCTCGACCAGGAAGGCGACGCGAACGTGGGCTCGGAACTCATCCAGGTTCTCGCCGCGGATCCCGGTCGAGACGATGTCGACCGCACGAATGTTGCGCAGCGTCCCTTCCGCCTGGTGCAGCGCCTGTTTCGCCGCGTCGTCGGTTGAGGTCTTCGAGCTGCCGACCAGCTCGATGATTTTCACGACTGCCATCTCGCTCCTCCTTGTGGGTCCGAGTGATCATCCGGCAACCCGCGCGGATCACGTTGGCATCTCCTTCGCGCTGACACCCTCCAGCAAGGCCGCCCGCTGCCAGGCTCCGTAGGCCGGCGGCGGCGGCGCGGCGGCGGCGAACTCCGCCTCGAAGCGCGCCACGGCGGCGGCAATTGCGGCCGCCTCCTCGCCCGTCGCGGTCTTCGCTGCCATAGATCGGAGACTAGTTGAACGCGAGGGTTCGCTGCCGCCGCTCGAGGTGCGTGGCGAGCCGCCTCATCACCTCGTCCGGTTCGCGCTGCAAGCGGACGTCGGTGACCCGCATCACCTCGATGCCGGCGAGCAGCAGGTCGTCCTCGCGTTCGCGGTCGCGCTCAAAGGAGCGGCGGGAGCCGTGGGTGGCGTAGACGTCGAGTTCGACGCAGAAACGCTCCGCCTCCCAGTAGCAGTCGAGCTCGTAGCGGCCGACGAAGACGTTCTGGCTTGGTAGGGGGAGGGATGAGGCGCGGAGGAGGGTGCGGAAGCGGCGCTCGAGCATGGAGCGGGTGAACGCGGGGTCGGGGCGGTAGAGGTGGAGGGCCTTGGCGAGGCGGGCGTGGCCGGGGTGGCCTGAGGTATGGGTGAGGAGTGATTCGAATTCGCGCAGGTCGAAGATGCGGCGTTCGTTTTCGTCCTCGAGCTCCTCGGCGCGCTCGAGGAGGCGCGCAAGGCGCTCGCCGTCGACGAGCGGTGAGAGGTCGAGGATGGTGCGGGCGAGGGAGGTGACTGGGATGCGATTGACCTTCGCAACGTCCGCGGCGGTGAGGGCGGCGAAGTGGACGCGGAGCTCGGCGCGCCGGTGGCGGCGGCTCGGCGCGGTCAGGTGGATTGCGGAGTTGGTTTGGAAGAGGCCCCAGAGCCAGCCCGCGGTCCAGTGGCTGGCGACCGCGGGCGACGAGGCGAGCACCGCCGCCATCACCCGCCCGTGGTGGGTGAGATCGGTGTGGCCAACCGCGTAGACGCCGCGGTAGATCCTGTGGAGGCGCCGCGACTGAACGTGCCGCCCCACGGCGCTCCGCGTGTAGCCGAGCTCTTCGAGTTGGACGGCCGACACAACCCCGTGCTGCGCCGCCGCAAGCGTCGCCAGCGCATCGTGAGCCAAGGGCGTTCGTCGTTTGTCCCGCACAGCGGGAAAAGGGACGAACGCGTTGCGGTTCGCCCCTGCTGACCCCCATACCGGGACCCGCGAATCCCTTATTTGGGCTCTAGCCGTTGAGGCCGGGGACGGGGGTGCCGTGCTTCGTGATCGCGCAGTTGAACGGTTGCGGGTCGAAGGGATCCATCAACGCTCGGCCCGCTGCGTAGCCCGTTGGTTTGGTCAACCCTCCGCCCCTCGACTTCGGTTTCGGGCGCGGGGGCTCGCCGGGGCCGCACTGGATGGCGGTGTCGCGGACGCCGTCGCGGGCGTCGATCACGTCGTCGCCGCCGTTGCCGAAGAAGGTGTCGCGGCCGGGTTGGCCGAGCATCGCGTTGGGGCGGGAGTCGCCGACGAGGATGTCGGGGCCGAAGGTGCCCTCCATGTCCTCGTTGGTGTGGGAGAGGTGGACGGGGTCGCAGCCCGCCACCTGCGGGATCCAGGCTTTGCGGGCGGGGAAGGAGACGACGAGGACGCCGGGGTGGGCGCCGACCTCGGCGAAAGAGGCGTCATCGCGGCCGGGGCCGCCGACCAGGGCGCCGCCGGAGCAGCCGCCGCCGGCCGCCAGCAGGTCGCCGTCGCCACCGCCGTAGAGGAAGGTCGGGCCCGGCAGGCCGCCGACCAGGCCGTCGGCGCCGGCGCCGCCGTAGAGGCGATCGGCACCAGGGCCGGCCTCGAGCAGGTCATCCTCCGGGCCGCCCTTCAGCAGGTCATCGCCGAAACCGCCGGCGAGGCGGACGTTGCCGACCTCGACCAGGGAGCCGGAGATGCGGACGCTGTCGTCGCCGGGGCCGAGGTCGACCATCAGCCAGCGGCCGGGGCCGTTCGCCGGGCAGCTGACCCGCTTCAGCGCCCCTGCGGGATGCAAGCAGCCGAAGCCCGCCGCCAGCGGGCGTTTGGCGGTGACGCCAAAGGTCTGGCTCGCTTCGTCGAAGGCGACCGCGAAGTGGTCGTCGCCGGCGCCGCCAACCACCTGCAGCCCGGCGCCGCCGCCAACCGCCGGGTCGAGCTGGACGTAGGCGCTGCCGAGCGGCGGCCGTTCGCTCCCGCACGAGGTCGTCCGGCCAGAGTTCGTCCGTGGACTCCGCGTGTGCGGCTGGCGAGCGCCGGACCAAGCGGGGCCAGGACGCAGGGAGGCCGAATAGTGGTTGCTATTCGGCCGACCGAGGACGCCGCCCCGCGCCGGTCCGCCGCCGCCAGGCGTGCGCGAGGAGTCCGCGGACGAACTCACGGCGCCGCTGCAGCGGTCGGCGCCCTGGCCGCCGTCGATCGAGTCGGGCCCGCCGCCGCCGAGCACCCGGTCATCGCCCGGGCCACCGAACAGCACGTTGCCCCGCCGCGTCCCAATCAGCGTGTCGCGGAAGGCCGAGCCTTCAAGGCTCTCGAATCCGAACACCTTGTCGTGGCCGTCGCCGAGCGCCCGGTGGGCGGGCAGCGAGGCCCAGACGCCGCTGCCCTTGCCGCCGGCGACCTTGGTCGCAAACGAGGCGATGTCGCCGCCACCGGCGCCGCCCGACATCCGGTCCCAGCCGTAGTCGCCGTGCACCAGGTCGAAGTCACCGGGGCCGCCGTTGACGATGTCGATGCCGAGGTCACCGGCGACCTCGTCGTAGTTGCCAGGGCCGCCGAGCACCTTGTCGTCGCCGAGGTCGCCGATCGCCCGGTCGCCGTCACCGGCGCCGCCGTCGACCTCGTCGTTGCCGCGACCGCCGTGGACCGAGTCGGCCCCGGGCCCGCCGCAGAGCAGATCGTTGCCGAGACTGCCGTAGATCCTGTCGTCACCGCCGCCGCCCCAGATCACGTCGCGCTCGGGCGTCCCGTGCAGGACGTCAGGCCCTTCGGTGCCGACGATCTCCGCCTGCCGCCCGTGGCAGCGCGGAGCCTCGATCGATTCGTTCTGCGGGACGGCACCCAGCGCGCTGCTGACCAGGAGCAGTGCGCTGAGCGCCGCCGCAATCGTCACGGCCGCCCTCATTCCCCGTTGCTTCTCCGCGCGGCCGAAGAGCCCTGGCTCAAGCAGCCGAGCGAATCAGCTTCTTGTTGACGAACTCGTCGGCGCCGTAGCGGCCGAGCTCGCGACCGAAGCCGGAGCGCTTGAAGCCGCCGAACGGCAGTTCCGGAGCGTCGGCGCCGACCAGGTTGACGTAGACCATCCCGGCTTCGATCTGGTCGGCGACCCGTTGGGCCTGCTCGGGGTCGTTGGTCATCAGATAGGAGCCGAGCCCGAACGGCGTCTGGTTGGCGAGCGCCACCGCCTCCTCCTCGGAGCCAACCTTGTAGACCTGCGCCACCGGGCCGAAGAACTCTTCCTGGGAGGCCTCGTCACCGGGCTTGATCCCCGCGAGGATCGTCGGCTCAAAGAAGTTGCCGTCGCGCTTGCCCCCGGTCACGACCTCGGCACCGTTCTCGATCGCCCGTTTGACCTGATCCTCGAGCCGGTCGGCCGCGGACTGCGAGGAGAGCGGGCCGATCGCCGTCTCCTCCGAGGTCGGGTCACCCGGCTTCGCCCCTTCGAGCTGCTCGGTGAACTTCTCCATGAACTCGTCGTAGAGGCCCTCGGCGACGATGAAGCGCTTGGCCGCGTTGCATGACTGGCCGGTGTTGTCGAGCCGCGCTTCGGCCGCCGCTTGCGCCGCCGCACCTACATCGTCGGAGCCGAGCAGGATGAACGGGTCCGAGCCGCCCATCTCGAGCACTACCTTCTTCAGGTTGGCGCCGGCGATCGCCGCCACCGCGGCTCCCGCCCGCTCCGAGCCGGTCACCGAGACGCCGTGCACGCGCGGGTCGGCGATCACCCACTCGATCTGCTCGTTGGACGCGTAGATGTTCTCGTAGCCGCCCTCGGGGACGCCGGCATCATCGAAGATCTGTTGCATCGCCTCGGCCGATTCCGGGCACTGCGGCGCGTGCTTGAGCAGGATCGTGTTGCCGATCACCAGGTTCGGGCCGGCGAAGCGGGCCACCTGGTAGTAGGGGAAGTTCCAGGGCATGATCCCGAGCAGGACGCCGAAGGGGCTGCGGCGGATCAAGGCGGTGCCTTCGCCTTCGGCCAGCTCGATCGGCTCGTCGGCCATCAGACTTTCGGCGTTGTCGGCGTAGAACTCGTAAATGTCGCCGGCGAAGTCGACCTCCATCAGGGCCTGCTCGATCGGCTTGCCCATCTCGCGAACGATGATCTCGGCCAGCTCTTTGCTCCGCTCCTTGTGGAGGGCGCCGACCTTGCGCACCAGCTCCGCCCGCTCAGCCACGGTCGAGCTCTGCGCCCAGCCCTTGGAGGCCGCGTCGGCCCGCTCGATTGCGGCGCGCAGGTCGCCGTCTGAGATCTCCGGGTACTCCTTCACCGTCTCGCCCGTGGCCGGGTTGACTACCGCATAGGTGCTCATCGGCTCTCCTGTAGTTGTGGTTCCAGTCCGAGCGCCTGCTCGACCGGCACGTAATCCATGCCCACTCCCTCCGCGACCGCGGGGTGGGTGACTTTTCCGGCGGCGACGTTGACGCCCATCCGCAGGCCCGGGTCATGCTCGATCGCCGCAGCGACGCCGCCATCGGCAAGCGCGATCGCGTACGGCAGCGTCGCGTTGGTCAGCGCGCCGGTGGCCGTGATCGGCACCGCGCCCGGCATATTGGTGACGCAGTAATGGGTGATCCCATCAACCTCGAAGGTCGGCTCGCGGTGGGTGGTCGGTCGCGAGGTCTCGAAGCAGCCGCCCTGGTCGATCGCGACGTCGACCAATACCGCGCCGGGCTTCATCAGCGCCAGCTGCTCGCGGCGGATCACGTGCGGCGCCCGCGCCCCGTGGAGGAGGACGGCGCCGATCACCAGGTCGGCCCGCGGCAGCATCTCTTCGATCGCCAGCGTGGTCGAGTAGACGGTCGAGCAGCGGCCGTTGAAGGTCACGTCGAGCTCGCGCAGGCGGTCGACCGAGCGGTCGAAGACGAAGACGTCGGCCTCCATCCCGATTGCGATGAAGGCCGCGTTCATGCCGACCACGCCGCCACCGATCACCAACACGTTGGCCGCCGCCACCCCCGGCACGCCGCCGAGCAGGATGCCGCGGCCGCCGAGCGGCTTCTCCAGCATGAAGGCGCCGGCCTGGGTGGCGATCTTCCCCGCCACCTCGCTCATCGGCGCCAGCAGCGGCAGCCGCCCGTGCGCGTCCTCGACCGTCTCGTAGGCGATCGCCGTCGCCCCCGACTCACACAAGCCGCGGGTCTGCTCGGGGTCGGGCGCCAGGTGCAGGTAGGTGAAGAGCAACTGGCCCTCGCGCAGCATCGCGATCTCCTCCGCCTGCAGCTCCTTGACGTGGAGGACCATCTCCGCCTCACCGAAGACACCCGCCGCGTCGGGGACGATCTCCGCCCCCTGCCCCTCGTAGTCGGCATCGGCGATCGCTGATCCCTCGCCGGCGCCGGCCTGGACCAGCACCTCGTGGCCGTGCTCGCGCAGCTCGCGAACCCCGGCCGGGGTGATCGCGACCCGGTACTCATCGGCCTTGATCTCGGTCGGAATACCGACCTTCATTGGCCGACCAGCTCCCGCGCCCGCAGCGCGAGCCAGAACTCGATCCGGTCGTGGGCGCGCGAGAGGTCGCGGCCGGTCAGCTCCTCGACCTTGCGCATCCGGTAGCGCAGCGTGTGGCGGTGGCAGTAGACCTCGCGGGCCGCCCGCTCCCACTGGCCGTTCTGCTCGATGAACGCCTCCAGCGAGCGCAGCAGCTCGCCGCCGTACTCCTCGTCGCCGCGCTCGATCGGCCCCAGCACGCTGTCGCAGTAGAGGGTCAGCGCCTCCTCGTCCTGGATCGAGAGCAGCAGGGTGAAGGCGCCGAGGTCGCGCCAGGAGGCGACCTCGGGGGCCGCGCCGTTCTCAAAGGCGGTCGCCTCGAGCGCGCAGCGCGCTTCGTGGAAGGCGTGGCGCAGGCTCTCGGGGTCGGCGGTGCGACTGGCTGCGGCGCGGACCACGCCGTGGTCGTCGGCGAGCGCCCGGCGCGCCGCCGTGGCGACCTCGAGCGGGTCCGACTCACCGGCCTCGACCACCGCGCAGAGGAGCTCGCGAGTGCCGGCGGTATAGGGGGCGACGACCGCGGGGCAGTCCTCGGCGGCAAGCGCCCGCTCGAGTTCCACGGCCGCCGTCGCCGGCGCCTCCAGCGCAAAGACCAGCACCGCCGCCTCGTCGCCAATCCCGAACGGCTCCAGCCGCCGCCGCAGCTCACTGCCGTCCATGCTGCCGCCGAGCGCCGCGGCGACGACGTCGCCGGCCAGCCGCCGCTCGGTGTCGCGGGCGACGCGGCGGCGCATCAGCTCCAGCGCCACCACCGCAACCGCCTGCTGCAGGATCAGCCGCTCGAAGTCGCCGAGGCCGCCCGAGTCGCGGACGATCACCACCCAGGCCTGCGGCGCGCCACCGCCCGGCGAGACCACCGGGTGGGCCAGCGCTCGGCCGGCCACCGAGGGGTGCGAGGGCACGAATGGGTGCCCGTCGCCGGCATGGCCGAGCGCCTCGCGGCGAATTCCGGCGATCGCCTCGGCCGAGAGCTGGCGGCGAAAGCCGCGCCCGGCAAGCCGCTCGCCGCGACCGTCGAGGATCGCCACCGTGCCGCCAACCGCCGAGGAGATCGTCGCCGCGATCTCCTCGAGGCCACGCTCCTCGAGGACCAGCCGCTCGAGCCGCCGCTGAACGGCGATCCCCCGCTGCAGCACCTCGTACTGCTCGTTGACGAGTCGCGCGAAGGCTTTCTCGGTGATCGCGATGAACGGGGTCGAGTACGGCACCTCGAAGAGCGGGAAGTCGCGTTTCTCGGCCTCCTCGACCAGCGCTTTCGGCAGCTCGGCGTGGTTGAACCCGGTGCCGAAGCCGAGCCCAGCGAGGTTGCAGTCGGCGAGGATGCGGACGAAGGAGCGCTGCTTGGCGGCGGTGTCTAGCGGGATGCCGGTGGTCAGCATCAGCTCACCACCGGAGAGCCACGGGGTCGGGTCCTGCAGCTCGGAGATGTGGACCCAACGGACCGGCGCGCCGGCGCCGCTCCCCCCGGCCGCCAGGTCGAGGTCGAGCTCGTCGAGCAGGCTCTGGACGGTAAGCACCCAGGTCCCCTACAGGCCGGTGCCCCCGCGCCCGGTCTTGGCCCGCGTGGCGCCGCCGCCGGGAGTGTCGACCACCTGCTTCCAGGCCTCGGAGAGGACAGACCGGAGCACATCGTGGATCTCTTCGAACTGCGGCGTGTCGGCGATCAGCGGCGGCGCCAGCTGGATCACCGGGTCACCGCGGTCGTCGGCGCGGCAGATCAGCCCGTTGCGGTAGAGCTCGCCGGAGATGAAGCCGCGCAAAAGCCGCTCCGACTCTTCGTCGTTGAAGGTCTCTTTCGTCTCCTTGTCCTTGACCAGCTCGATCGCCTGGAAGAAGCCGGCGCCGCGGACGTCGCCGACGATCGGCAGGTCACGGAGGCTCTCCAGCATCTGCCTGAACTCGCCCTCCTTGGCGAGCACGTGGCCGCAGAGGTCCTCGCGCTCGTAGACGTCGAGGTTGGCCATCGCGATCGCCGCCGCCAGCGGGTGGCCGGCGAAGGTGAAGCCGTGGGCGAATGAGGCGTCGCCCTGCATAAACGGCTCGGCGACCGTGTCGGAGGCGATAACCGCGCCCATCGGCGCGTAGGCCGAGGTCAGCGCCTTGGCGACCGTGACGATGTCCGGCTGGTAGCCGAAGCGCTCGCAGCCGAAGTAGTGGCCGAGCCGGCCCCAGGCGCAGATCACCTCGTCGGAGATCAGCAGCACGTCGTGCTCGTCGCAGATCTCGCGCACCCGCTGGAAGTAGCCGTCGGGCGGGACGAAGCAGCCGCCGGCGTTCTGCACCGGCTCGAGGATCACCGCGGCGACCGTCTCGGCGCCCTCGAAGACGATCCGCTCCTCGATCGCGTCGGCCGCCCACAGCGGGTCGCGGTCCTCGGGCCAGCGGTAGATGTTGGTGTTCGGCACGTGGCAGACACCGGGGACGAGCGGTTCGAACTGGTTGCGCAGCTCGGTGATCCCGGTCGCCGCCAGCGCTCCCAGCGTGGTGCCGTGGTAGGCGACCTCGCGGGCGATCAGTTTGTGCTTCTGGCCTTTGCCGTGGACGCGGTGGTAGTTGCGGGCCAGCTTCAGCGCCGACTCGACCGCCTCCGAGCCGCCGTCGGTGAAGAAGACGCGGTTCAGCTCGCCGGGGGCGAGGGAGGCGATCCGCGCCGCCAGTTCGATCGCCCGCGGATGGGCGTAGCTCCAGAGCGTGTAGAAGTCGAGCTCTTCGACCTGGCGCGCCGCCGCCTCGCCGTACTCGCTGCGGCCGTGGCCGGCGTTGACACAGAAGAGGGCGGAGAGGCCGTCGAGGTAGCGGTTGCCGGCGTCGTCGTAGACGTAGCAGCCCTCGGCCCGTGCGATCACCGGGATCGGGTGCTCGGCGTCGTATCCCCCCATCCGCGAGAAGTGCATCCAGAGGTGGCGTTTGGCCAACTCCTGGAGTTCGGTTCCCGACGGTGCTTGCGAGACGGTGGACATGGACACTCCTTCTTTTGCCTGGCCTATCGCACTACGACGATCTGGACAAAGCTAAGACCAGGATAACTCGGAAAGCAAGTGGTCATCAGGTAGAGGCCGGTCACATGCTTTATACACAGCGTACAAACGGGCACTGTGCTTTTAGGACATTTGCCACTTGCAACGCGCTCCACCGGGGCTTACGGTCGCTCCGAGTCGGCCAGCCGGACGGCCAGCCGGCAACGGGAAGAGGAGGTGAGAGATGGAGAGCTCGGCGGTTCCCACGCCCAGCGCGGGCGGCGAGTCGGCGCCGCACGGGACCGGGGTCGAAGACAAGGGGCTGAAGAAGAACGCAATCGGCTTCGTCTCCAGCGTCGTCATCGGCGTCGCCTCGACGGCGCCCGGCTACAGCCTCGCTGCCACCCTCGGCTTCGTCGCCGCCGCTGTCGCCCTGCAGTCGCCGGCGGTGCTGCTGATCAGCTTCGTGCCGATGTTCCTCGTCGCCGGCGGCTACTACTACCTGAACAAAGCCGACCCCGACTGCGGCACCAGCTTCTCCTGGGTGACCAAGGCGATGGGCCCGCAGCTCGGCTGGATCGCGGGCTGGACGATCGTCGTCGCCGACGTGATCGTGATGGCCAACCTGGCGCAGATCGCTGGCCTCTACACCTTCGAGCTGGTCGGGTGGGACGCGGCGGTCGAATCGACCGCGGCGGTGACCGCGGTCGGAGTGATCTGGATCGTGATCATGACCTCGATCGTGGTGATCGGGATCGAGCTCTCGGCCCGCACCCAGGTCGGGTTGCTGGCGGCGGAGATCATCACCCTGGCGGCCTTCGCGGTGGTCGCCCTGATCAAGGTTTACTCCGGCGACGCCGGGGCGGGGGCGATCCATCCCGACATCTCTTGGATCAACCCGTTCGCGCTCAGCCCGAGCGAGATCTCCGCCGGGATGCTGCTCGCCGTCTTCATCTACTGGGGCTGGGACACGACGGCGACGGTCAACGAGGAGACCGAGGACCCCGGCGAGGCGCCGGGCAAGGCGACCGTGATCAGCACCGTGATCCTGCTCGCGGTCTACCTCGTGGTCGCCGTCGCCGCCCAGGCCTACGACGGGGTCGAAGGCCTGACCGCCGAACCCGAAGACGTCCTCAGCCACCTCGGGACCGAAGTCTTCGGCTCGCCGCTCGACAAGATCCTGATCATCGCCGTCCTCACCTCGGCCGCTGCCTCGACCCAGACGACGATCCTGCCGACGGCGCGGACGACGCTCTCGATGGCGCGGGCCAAGGCGATGCCCGGGAGCCTCGGCAAGGTCCACCCCCGCTTCCTCACCCCGCACGTCTCGACGATCCTAATGGGGGTGCTCTCGATCGTCTGGTACGTCGGCCTCACCCTGGTCAGCGAAGACATCCTCTTCGACAGCCTCGCGGCGCTCGGCCTGATGATCTCCTTCTACATCGGCCTAACCGGAATCGCCTGCGCGGTCTACTACCGGCGCGAGCTGTTGCGCAGCGTCAAGAACTTCTTCTTCGTCGGCGTCGGCCCGGCCTTCGGCGGCGTAATCCTCTTCTGGCTGCTGATCGAAAACGCGATCGAACTCTCCGACCCGGCCAACTCCGAATCGGGCGACTCGTGGCTCGGGCTCGGGCCGCCGCTGGTGATCGCCGCCTTCTTCGCGCTGCTCGGGATCGTCCTGATGTTCGTCCAGTGGCGCAAGGCGCCGGCGTTCTTCAAGCTGAAGCCGCGGGTCGTCCCCGCCGGCTTCCTCGAGGGCGAAGCGGCTCCGCCGCCGCCGGTCGCCGACGAAGCTGAGGAGAAAGAGGAGGAAGTGCGATGAGCGAGATCGTGGTCGGCTACGACGGCTCGAGCTGCGGCGACGCCGCCCTCGACGAAGCGCTGGCGCTGGCCGCCGAGCTTGGCGACCACGTAACGGTCGTCTTCGGCTACGCGCCGCCGGGGATCTGGGGCGGCGAGATCGCCGACCACGAGCAGGCGATCGAGGAGCTGGGCGAGCGGGTAACCGCCGACGCGCGGCGGCGGGCCGAAGCGAGCGGCGCCGAGATCGACGTCGAGCTGGTCCCGAAGCACGCGACCGAGGCACTGGTCGCGGCCGCCGAAGAGCACGACGCGCGGATGATCGTCGTCGGCAGCGGTGGCGAGGGGGCCCTGAAGGGGTTCATCCTCGGCTCGACTCCGCACAAGCTGCTGCATTTGGCGGAGCGACCGGTCTTGGTGGTGCATGCGGACGGGTAGTAACAGTTAGGAAGGGGACTGATGGAGAATCGGCAAATCGGCAACCTCGACGAGGCCAGCGTCGAGCTGATCGGGGTGAGCAAGCGCTTCGGCGAGTTCACCGCGGTCGACGATCTCGACCTGACCCTGGGCAAGGGCGAGTTCTTCACCCTGCTCGGCCCAAGCGGCTGCGGCAAGACGACGACGCTGCGGATGATCGCCGGCTTCGAGCAGCCGAGCGAGGGCGAGGTCCGGATCGAGGGCGACAACGTCGCTGGCCTGCCGCCGCACAAGCGCCCGACCAACACCGTCTTTCAGAGCTACGCGCTCTTCCCCCATCTGAGCGTCGAGGCCAACGTCGCCTTCGGGCTGAAGCGCAAGCGGGTCGGCAAGGACGAGGTCGCCGAACGGGTCGCCGCCGAGCTGCGCCGGGTCGGTCTGGCGAGCGAGGCGAACCGGCGGCCGAACCAGCTCTCCGGCGGCATGCAGCAGCGGGTGGCGCTGGCGCGGGCGCTGGTCAACCTGCCGAAGGTGCTGCTGCTCGACGAGCCGCTCGGCGCCCTCGACCTGAAACTGCGCAAGGAACTGCAGCTCGAGCTAAAGCAGATCCAGCGCGAGGTGGGGATCACCTTCGTCTACGTCACCCACGACCAGGAGGAGGCGCTGACGATGTCAGACCGGATCGCGGTGATGAACCGCGGCAAAGTCGAGCAGATCGGCGTCCCCGAGGGGATCTACGAGCGGCCGGCGACGACCTTCGTCGCCGGCTTCATCGGCGTCTCCAACCTGATGCCGGCGACGGTCGCCCGGCCCGGCGTGGTGAAGCTCGACAGCGGTCCCGAGGTGGCGGCCGATACCGGCGAGCTCAGTGCCGGCGAGGGCTGCGCGGCGGTGGTGCGGCCCGAGAAGCTGCAGGTCAAGCCAGTCGAGGAAGCGGGCAGCCTCAACGGCAAGCCGGCGGTCGAGGGCGTGGTCGCAAGCTCGGTCTACCTCGGCACCGCGACCCAGATCGTCGTCGATGTCGGCGACGGGGTGCGAATGACGGTGCTGGTCCCCAACGCCGACGAGTCCGAACGCCAGCGGCTGCCCGGCGGCGGCGCCAACGTCGTCCTCAGCTGGGAGCCCGAGCACATGCACATGGTGATCGAAGTCGACGAGGGCGAGGAAGAGCCTGAGGAGAGGGAGGCCGAAGGACCGGAGGACGGGGCCGAGGCGGAGGTGAAGGCATGAAGAAGCAGATCGTCCGCCTGGCGCTGGCACTGGCCGCCCTGGGGGTATGCATCGCACTGAGCGCCTGCGGCAGTGGCATCGAAGAGCCGCCTGCCACGGCGGCGGCGGGCGGCGGCAGCGGCAATCGGGTGAAAGTCGAAGGCAAACCCTCGGGCGAGCTGACGATCTCCAACTGGCCGCTCTACATCGACAAACAGACCGTTCCCGATTTCGAAAAGGAAACCGGCGTCTCGGTCAAGTACGCCGAAGACGTCAATGCCAACGAAGAGTTCTTCGCCAAGATGCAGCCGCTGTTGGCAAACGGTCAGTCGGGCGGTCGCAGCCTGTTCGTCGTCACCGACTGGATGGCGAACAAAATGAACGAACTCGGCTACCTGCAGGAATTCGAACCGGCAGCGATCCCGAACTTCCAGAAAAACCTCGTCGACAACCTGCGCGGCGCCTCATATGACCCTGGTCGCGACTTCGCCGCACCGTGGCAATCGGGGATGACCGGGGTGATCGTCAACAAAGACCTGGCGCCTGACATCCACTCGGTCTGCGACCTCTTCGACCCCCAATACAAGGGGAAGGTCGACATGCTGAACGAACTCCGCGACACCGTTCCGCTGGTGATGAAGTGCGAAGGCGTCGACGTCGAACACGCCACCGAAGCCGACTGGATGAAAGCGATCGAAAAAATCAAGGGTGCCGCCGAATCGGGGCAGATCCGACGCTTCACCGGCAACGACTACAGCGCCGACCTGACCAACGGCAACGTGGTGGCGGCAATCGGCTGGTCGGGAGATGCGGTGCAGCTGCAGGCCGACAACCCGAACATCGAATGGCGGATGCCGGAAGAAGGCTGCATCCTCTGGTCGGACAACATGGTGATCCCGATCGGGGCGCCCAACCCGACCGCCGCCGAGGCCTGGATCAATTACGTCTACGACCCAGTGAACCAGGCCCAGATCGAGGCCTACGTCAACTACGTCAGCCCGGTCGAAGGGACGAAAGAAGTACTGCTCAAAGAAGAACCTGAAATCGCCGAAAACAAACTGATCTTCCCGCCGGCCTCGTTCACCAAGAAGTGTTCGATTCAGCCCTCGCCGACCGGCGAAGAAGAACGAAACATCAACCGGGCGTTCAACGCGGTGCTGAACGGCTAGCCAGATGGGCGCGCTGAAAAGACGAGGGATCCCCTATGCCCTGCTGTTGCCGGGGACCGCTTGGCTGATCGTCTTCTTCCTCATCCCCCTCTACTTCATGGGGAGGTTGTCACTCAACGTCAACCTGGGCACCTACTACCCGTTCGACTGGCACTGGCAGAACTATTCCGACGCGCTCAGCCTCTACGACACCCAGTTCGTCCGCAGCTTCGCCTACTCGGGGCTGGCGACGCTGATCTGTCTCCTGCTCGCCTACCCGCTGGCTTACACGATCGCCTTCAAGGCGGGCAAATGGCGGCACGCACTGCTGCTAGCGGTGATTGCACCGTTCTTCGTCACTTACCTGATTCGCACCCTTTCCTGGTACACGATTCTCTCCGACGAAAGCCCGGTGGTCGACATCCTGAACGCCATCGGGCTTGCCCCGGACCATCGCGTCCTCTCCACCGCCCCCGCCGTGATCTCGGGGCTGGTCTACAACTACCTGCCGTTCATGGTGCTGCCGATCTACGCCAGCCTCGAGCGGCTGGACACGCGGCTGGTCGAGGCGGCCAAGGACCTCTACTCGAACGCCGGCACCGCCTTCTTCAAAGTCACCCTGCCGCTCTCGGCGCCGGGGGTTGTCGCGGGGACGCTGCTCACCTTCATCCCCGCGACCGGCGACTACGTCAACGCGGCCTTCCTCGGCGGCACCGACAACCAGATGATCGGCAACGTGATCCAGTCGCTCTACCTGAAGCAGAGTGACTACCCAGCGGCGGCGGCGCTCTCCTTCGTGCTGATGGCGATCATCTTGGTGATCGTCTTGATCTATATCCGCTTCGCCGGCTCGGAGGCGTTGATGGGCGAGGAGGCGGCGGCTGCCCCATGAGCACCGCGACGCACGGCGGAGGGGCTTGGAAGTGGCTGCGCGAGCACGCGGTCAGCATTGTCGGCGTCCTCGTCATCGTCTACCTGCTGGTACCGATCGCGGTCATCTTCGCCTTCTCGTTCAACGATCCGTCGGGCCGCTTCAACTTCACCTGGGTCGGCTTCACCCTCGAGCACTGGAAGAACGTCTTCGGCATCCCAGAATTGAACGAAGCGCTCTGGACCTCGATCAAGCTGGCGGTGCTGGCGACGGCGATCTCGACCATCTTCGGCACCATGATCGCGCTGGCACTGGTCCGCCACCAGTTCTTCGGCCGGCGGGCGGCGAACTTCCTGATCGTGATCCCGATGGCGACCCCCGAGGTGGTGATGGGCGCCTCGCTGCTCTCCTTCTTCCTCATCCTCGGCACCCCGTCCCTCGGCTTCGAGACCCTGCTGATCGCCCACATCATGTTCTGCATCAGCTTCGTCGTAATCGTGGTGCGCTCTCGGCTGATCGGCTTTGATCGCCGGCTCGAGGAGGCGGCAAAGGACCTCGGGGCGACGCCGCTCGAAACCTTCCGGCTGGTGACGCTGCCGCTGATCATGCCCGGCATCCTCGCCGGCGCGATGCTGGCCTTCGCCCTCTCGATCGACGACTTCGTGATCTCCAACTTCAACTCCGGGACGACGGTGACCTTCCCGCTCTACATCTTCGGCGCCTTCCAGCGCGGCGTCCCGGTCGAGGTCAACTGCATCGCGATGATCCTCTTCGGGATCACGGTGGCGGCGATGATCTTTACGACGTGGCAGCAGCAGCGGGCCGAAAAGCTGGCGGAGGTGCGGCCTGAACAAGAGGGCGCGGTGGTGGTCCCCGTTGCGGCGTAGCGGGGCGAGGGGCAGGGGGTCCCTCGCCCGACCAACCCGGCTTCGCCGGGTTTGAGTATCCGCTCGTTCGAGGGACCCCCTGCCCCTCGCTATCGGCCGATGTGGAAGCCGATTAGCTCCGGAATCCTTGCCACGGCTTTTGAAAGCTTGCTAGGAGCGCGGCCGGACATCTCGGCCTCCTCTTTCGCCAGGATGCCGAGGCGGATCGCCTCGCCGCCGATCCAGTGGAAGGGCTCCGGCGGGACGCGCGGTGTGGCGCCGTCGACGAAGGCTAGGCGGGTGGGGGTGTCGCGGCGGTCGAGGGCGAGGGAGGCGAGGGTGCGGCCGACCATGTTGCTGGGGCCGACGCCGTTGCCGGTGTAGCCGGCGGCGGCGAAGGCGCGGTCGCCGGGCAGGCTGGTGACGGTCGGCAGGTGGGTCGGCGAGGCGTCGATCGGGCCGCCCCAGGCGTGGGTCAAGTGGCGGCCGCGGAGAGCGGGGAAGTAGTCGTAGAGGTGGGCGGCGGTCGCTTCGATCACCGCCTGGTCGAGCTCGGAGCGGCCGCGGGTGCGCGCCCCGAAAGCGATCCTGCCGCCGCCCCAGCCGAAAGCGATGCGGCCGTCCGGGGTGGTGCGGAAGTAATCGAGCAGGGCGCGGCAGTCGGTGATCGCGTCGCCGCCAGTCCAGCCGATTTGCTCGAGGACATCCGGGACTGGCTCGGTGAGGACGATGTGCGAGGAGGCGACAGTGAGCTGGCCGCGCAGCGGCCCGCGCCGCCCCTTGGCGGCGGCGCCGATCGCCAACACCGCGCGCTCGGCTCGGACGGTGCCGCCCTCGGTTCGGGCGACGACCCCATCGGCGCCGGCCTCGAGCTTGCGGACCGCCGAGGACTCGAAGATCTCGACCCCCTGCTCGCGCAGCCGCCGTCGGATCCCGAGCGCCAGTCGCGCCGGCTGCACGGTCGCCGAGTCGGGGCAGACGGCGCCGGCACGAAAAGCCGGTGACTGGCAGCGCTCCTGCACCTGCGCGGCACTGAGCGGCACGATCGCCTCCGGCACGCCGAGCTCGCGGCAGGCGACCAGCGCGCGCTCCCAGGCGCCGTCCTGGGCTGGCGCGGTGGCGGTCTCCAGGTAGCCCGCCGGCGTCCACCAAGCGTCGACCTCCTGCTCGGCGCAGAAGGCGCCGATCCGGGTGACCGCATCGGCCGCGGCGTGGCCGATCGCCAGCGCTGCCTCGTCGCCCCAGCGCTCGCGCATCGAGGCCAGTGAGAACCACATCGCGTTGCAAAAGCCGCCGTTGCGGCCGCTTGGCCCGCGCCCGCAAGCCTCCTCCGACTCGAGCACTACGACCCGCGCCTCGGGCTCGAGCTGGCGCAGGTACCAGGCGGTCCAGAGCCCGGTGAAGCCGCCACCGACGACAACCACGTCGGCGCTGCGCTCGCCCTCGAGGGGCGGTGCCGGCTCGACCTCGCCGGCCTCCTCGATCCAGTAGCCGAAGCGGGTGTGGTGCATGCGGACTGCAGTCTCGCTGAACGCGGTCGCGGGCGCCCGAGTCCGGGTACGTAGACTCGCTGGGATGCCCGATCCGGAGCAGTCAACGACCCCCTACGTCGACGCTCTCCTCGCCTACTCGGAGCTCGACCCCGGCCGCTTCCAAGTCCCCGGCCACAAGGGCGGCCTCGGCGCCGACCCGGCGATGCGCGAGCTGGTCGGCGACGTCGGCCTGCGCAACGACATCCCTTCGGTTACCGAGGGCGTCGACATCGGCCCCGAACCGACCCCGTTCCAGCAGGCGCAGCTGCTCGCCGCCGAGGCCTGGGGCGCGCGCCGCTCCTGGTTCCTGATCAACGGCGCCTCGCAGGGCAACCACGCAACGATGATGGCGCTCGCCCACATGGGCCGCGAAGTCGTGGTCCAGCGCAACGTCCACTCCTCGGTAATCGACGGCCTGGTGCTGAGCGGGATGCGGCCGACCTTCGTCGCGCCGGAGATCGACCCCGAGCTGGGAATCGCCCACGGGCTGACCCCGGCCTCGCTGGAAGCGGCGCTCGCCGCGACCCCGAACGCGGTCGCGGCGCTGGTCGTCTCCCCGACCTACTTCGGCGCTTGCGCCGACGTCGCGGCGCTGGCTGAAGTCGCCCACGGGCGCGGTGTGCCGCTGGTCGTCGACGAGGCCTGGGGCGCCCACCTTCACTTCCACCCCGACCTGCCGCAGGACGCGCTGGCAGCGGGCGCGGATCTGGTCACCTCCTCGACCCACAAGATCGTCGGCGCGCTGACCCAGGCGGCGATGCTCCACCTCGGCCACGGCGGCCGGATCGACGACGCCGTCGTCGATCGCTGCGTCAGCCTGGTCGAAACGACCAGCCCCAGCGGCCTGCTCTCCGGCTCGCTCGACGCGGCCCGGCGGCTAGCGGCGATCCACGGCGAGGAACTGCTCGAGCGAGACGCTGGAAGCGATCCGCGAGACGCGCGAGGCGATCAAAGCGATCGAGGGTCTCGAGGTGCTCGACGAGCGGATGGTCGGCCTGCCCGGGATCGCCGGCTGGGACCCGCTGCGGCTGGCGATCGACGTGCGCGGCACCGGCTCCGACGGCTACCGACTGGCGAAGGCGGCCTTCTACGACGCCGGCCTCGACCTCGAGCTCTACACCACCAACGTCGTCGTCGCGATCTTCGGCATGGGCGAGCCAGCCCGGCTGGCGAGCGAGCGGCTGGTAGCCGGCCTGCGTGACGCGGTCACCCACCTGGAGACACGCCTGGAGTCCCCAGACGAGAAACTGATGCCGCCGCCGCCCTGGGGCGAGCTGGTGCTGACCCCGCGCGAGGCCTACCTCGGGCCGCAGGAGGTCGTCGCCTTCGACGCCGCCGCCGGGCGGATCGCCGCCGAGGGGCTCGCCGCCTACCCGCCGGGCATCCCCAACGTGCTGCCGGGCGAGCGGCTGACCGCCGAGACCCTCGATTACATCCGCGACAGCGTCGCCCACGGCGGCTACGTTCGCGGCGGCTCCGACCGCGCCCTGCGCACCCTGCGGGTCACGCGCGAGTGACCCGTAGATGATTGATCCCACGGCGAGGTCTGACTGGGGGCGCGCCTGGCCAAGCGGATCAAGGACGCAGGGTGCAGCCTTTGCCGGTTGGCAAAGGCAAACCCGAGGACGCAGAGCCGCGCAGGGTGCCAGGCGCGTCATCCGGGTGGGCCTGGTCGTGGGATCAATCATCTAGGGTCTCGGTCGATGGCTTCCTACGACGCGATCCGGGACCTGCCGCTGACGGTCGAGGAGTGCTCGTTCGAGGGGCTCGACATCACCTTCGGCGAGTTCGAACGGCTGACCACGGTGGTCAAGCTGCGCGGCGGCGGCGCGGAGGGCGTCGGCGAAGACGTGATCTACGACCCGGTCGACCACATCGGCCAGCAGAGCCACGGGCCGCCCGAGGGGCTCGCCTTCTCCGGCAGCTTCGACGAGTTCTCCAAACGCCTCGACGAGATCGACCTCTTCCCGGCTGGGCCGCCCGAGCGGCCCGACGCCTCGCCCGACTACCGCCGCTGGGCTTACGAGTCGGCGGCGCTCGACCTGGCGCTGCGCCAGGCGGGGACCAACCTCGCCGCGGCGCTCGGCCGCGACCCCGAGCCGCTCAACTTCGTCAACTCGATGCGGCTGGCCGGCTTCGACCCAAGCGAAAAATCCTCGATCGAGCCGGTGCTGAAACGGCTCGAGGTCTACCCGAGCCTGCGCTTCAAGCTCGACCCGTTCAACGACTGGGACGACGAGCTGATCGCGGCGCTGGTCGCGACCGGCGCGGTCGACTCGCTCGACCTCAAGGGCTTCTACAAAGGCACCCCGGTCGACGTCATCACCGACCCGGTGCTCTACGCGAAATTGATCGAGGCCTTCCCCGAGGCCTGGCTCGAGGACCCGGACGTGACCGCCGAGACTCGGCCGATCTTGGATCCGGTATCGGAGCGCGTCACCTGGGACGCACCGATCCACTCGATCGCCGACATCGAGGCGATGCCGTGGTCGCCGCCGCGCACGGTCAACGTCAAGCCCTCGCGCTTCGGCCCGGTCTCCAACCTCTTCGCCGCCTACGACTACTGCGAGGAGCGCGGGATCGGCGCCTACGGCGGCGGTCAGAGCGAGCTCGGGCCAGGCCGCGGCCAGATCCAGTACCTCGCCGCGATCTTCCACCCCGACACCCCCAATGACGTCGCTCCCTCCGCCTACAACGACCCGGTGCAGGCGACGAAACCGGGACTGCCGTCGAGCCCGCTCGAGCCGGCGATCGAGCCGCTCGGGTTCCGCTGGGCCGGCTGAGACGTCCGTCGGGGTTAGGCGCACCTCACCGCCGCTTCGGCCAGCCGAATTCGGGCTTTCGGCTACGTTGGAAGCCCGTCCACGCTGCCCGCGACCAAAGGAGCCACCGATGGCAGACAAGTCCTTCGCCGACGCCCTCAACGCCCAGATCTCGAACGAGTTCGCCGCCTCCCAGCAATACGTCGGCGCCGCGGTCTACTACGACGCCGAAACCCTCCCCCGCCTCGCCCACTTCTTCTATCGCCAGGCGCTCGAGGAGCGCGAGCACGCGATGATCATGGTCCAGTACCTCCTCGACACTGGCGAGAAGGTGCACATCCCCGACATCAAAGCCCAGGAGACCAGCTACTCGGACGGCTCTGAGCCAGTGAAAATGGCCCTCGAGCAGGAGAAGCGGGTCAGCGAGGAGATCTTCTCCCTGTTCGAGCTGGCTCGAGACCTCAAGGACTACCGGGCCGAGCAGTTCCTCTCCTGGTTCGTCAAAGAGCAGGTTGAGGAGGTGGCGCTAATGGGCGACCTCCTGAACGTTGTCGAGCGCTCGCGCGAGAACCTGCTGTTGGCCGAGGACTACATCGCCCGCGAGGGGATGGGCGAGGAGAGCGACGACCCGACCGCCCCCCCGGCGGCGGGCGAGGGACGCTAAGTCCTCAGACGCCCTCCGGTGCAGCACCAGCGTTTGCGGGGGCGAACGCCGGCATCACCCTCTGAAAACGCTCCGCCTTCGGCTCCGCTTGAGTGTTTTCAGAGGGTGATGCCGACACTCGCCCAACGAAGCCGGGATGGCCATCCCACTCTTTTCTTGAGCTTGAAAGGGACGGGGCTGGCCGACTGGATCCGACGAGTTGGCGGCTAGCAAGCCGCCCGGTTTGGCTTTCCTGTCGCCGGCGAGCCTCGACAGACCTTGGCCCCTTGTCAGCTATTAAGCCAAGGGGGTGGGGCTCGAAACGGATTCGTGGGGGAGGGGTGCCGGGGTATCTCCCTAGCCAAACCCTGATCCCTAGCCCGTCCCTCGCCTACCCCAACCACCCGGCGCGTTTCCTCATCGTCTTGATCCTCCGAAACTCCGCGATGTCCTCGCGCAATGCCGCCGGCGCCGGGGCCGGCAGGAAACGCGCCGGCAGCGGGGACTCGGTTACTTCCTCGTCGCGCGCGGCGACCCGATAGGCGCGGGCGCCGCGGCGGGCAGTGAACGCTGAGGGAGTGCCTTCGCCCTCCCACAGCAGACCGGCGTAGTCGTCGAGGCCGTAGCCCGCGGGCATGCCCTCGGCGACTGCGGCCAGGTACGCCGCCCGGCGCTCGGGCTCGTTGTTGTAGTGGACGCAGAGGCTGCCCGACAACAGGGCGAGGCCGGCGGCGGGACGCGGCTTGCCGGACGAAGTGGTGATGCCGGCCTCGAACCAGCACATCGCGCCGGCGCTCTGGCCGGCGAGGACGATGCCGCGGCGCCAGGCGAGGCTGAGGATCGAGGCGATGTCGTGGGCCTCCCAGACCGCCAGCAGGTTGACCATGCTGCCGCCGCCGACGTAGACCAGGTCCTGCTCGAGCAGGTGGTCGCGGAGTGCCATCGGGTGGCGACCGAGCCGGAACAGGGAGACGTCGGAGGGCTCGCAGGCGCGCTCGCCGAAGGCAGTGTAGAAGCGGCCGATCTGCTCCGAGGGGTCGCCGCTGGCGGTCGGCAGCATGCAGATCCGCGGCCGCTCGCCGCCGCGCTCGGCGGCCAGCCGCAGCAGCAGCTCGCAGACCGCGCGGTCGGGCGGGCGCGAGGTGAAGTCGTGGCCACCGAGCGCCAGCACCCGGCGTACCGGAGTGCTCGGCCCGTCGCCGTTGACGCTCGGCCCCGGCGGACCCATTAGTGACTCGCCGCGACCGCGGTGGAGAGCGCCTCCGGGTACGGGGCCGCGGGCGCGACGCCCTTGTCGCCGAGGAAGGTGGTCGCGATCCGCATCTCCACCACCCGCTGGCCGCTGACGTCGAGCCGGTAGCCGCGCGCTTTGGGACGGGAGGCGACGACCTGCGAGAGCTCTTCGCCGATGAAGTGCAGGGCGGCGCCGTCCTCGGCCGCATAGCCGGGGACCATCCCCTCGCGCAGGAAGCGGTGGTAGGCCTGGCGCCGCTCCGAGCCCGGCTCGTAGTGGACGCAGTTGCTGAACGGCAGCAGGCCGAGTCCTTCGAGTCGCTGCGGGGCGCCGTGGAAGCCGGTCACCGCCTCGGTGAACCAGCAGAGTGAGCCGGCCGAGAGGCCGCAGAGGATCACCCCTGCTTCCCAGGCCTCGCGCAGAATTGCGTCGATGCCGTGGGCCTGCCAGACGCCGAGCAAGCTGAGCACACTGCCGCCGCCGACGTAGATCAGGTCCTGGGAGAGCAGGTGGCGGCGCAGGTCCATCGGCCCCTGCTCGCGGCGGAACAGGGAGATGTGGCTGGCCTCGCAGCGGTGGGCGGAGAAGGCGCGGTAGAAGCGGACGATGTAGTGGTCGGCGTCGCCGCTCGCCGACGGCAAGAAGCAAACCCGCGGCCGCTCGGCCTGGCAGAGGCCGAGCACGTAGTCGTCAAGCAGTGGGTTGCCGGATTCCATCGAGAACCCGCCACCGCCGAAGGCAACGATCTGCCGGGGCGCGGTCTTCATGTGTCTAATGGTGGGACAGCGACCCGCCGCCGTCGTTATCCAGCGGTCCGAACATCGCGCTGCCACGCTCGCCCCGTGTACAGGGCCGATTTCCTCCGCCCGCTCTACTGCGCGACGTAGGCGCGCCGCAACTTGTTGCGCGCCCGGTGCAGTCGCACCTTGACGGTCCCCTCGGGGATCCCCAGCCGGCGGGCGATCGCCGCCTGGGTCAAGTCCTCGACGTAGCGCATCGCCAGCAACCGGCGGTCGCGTTCACTCAGCCGTCGCAGCGCCGCCTGCAGGTCGGCGTGCTCGACGGTTTCGACCATCCGGTCGTCCTCGGCCCCCTCGAGGTACTCGATCGACTCGCTGAGGTCGGGACGGGTGCGGGCACGAGTCCGGAACGCCTCGTTGCGGACGATCGTCGCCAGCCACTGGTCGCGGCGCTCGGCGTCGCGCAGGGTCGCGCGGCGCCGCCAGGCGCGGAGTAATGCGTCCTGGGCGATGTCCTCGGCCTCGCTGCGATCGCGTGCGTAGCGATACGCCGTGCGAAGGCAAACCCGTTGCGCCTCGCTCCACTCCCAGCCATCTTCAGTCCCAGCGAGATGATGAGCGATCGGAGTGCTGATCAAACGAACTTACCGCCCCCGTGAGTGAGTGGCGGGATTTATTTGCTGCAACGGTCTTGAGCGAGACCGAGGCTCACACCCGCAGCTTCGACGCTGATCCGCGGCGGCCGCCGCAACACCCCCGTTGGGAGGGGGCGCGGACAGTGCGAACGGGTGAGCTGAGTACTGTCCGCGACCCCTCCTCGGAGCCGTTACGTCCCTACGCCGCCTCGGAAGAGAAGACCGGCTCGGCGGCCTCCTCGCTGGCCGAAACCGCGTCCGCGGCAGCCGGCCGGAGGACGAAGGCGGCAACGGCGATCGCCACAACCAGCAGACCGGCGCCGACGGCGAAGGCCAGCTGGTAGCCGCCGGTCAGCGCTTCGGCGTTGCTGTCGCCGCCGGCCAGCAGGCTGCCGGTGCGGTTGCTCGACAGCGTCGCCAGGACGGCGAGACCGATCGCGCCGCCGACCTGCAGGGTGGTGTTGACGAGCCCGGAGGCGAGGCCCGCCTCCTCCGGGCGGACGCCGCCCATCGCCAGGGTCATGATCGACGGGAACGAGAGCCCGGCGCCGATGCCCATCAGGACCATCGAGGGCAGGACTTCCGACCAGTAACTGCCGCCGACCGAGATCTGGGTCATCAGCCCGAGTCCGGCGGCGATGAACCCGAGGCCCGGCAGCAGCGTCGCCCGCGGGCCGAAGCGCATGTTCAGTTTCGCCGAGAAACCGAGCGAGAGGACCCCGATGATCGCGGTCAGCGGCAGGAAGCCGAGACCGACCTCAAGTGAGCTGAACCCGAGCACCCGCTGCAGGAAGAGCGCACCGAGGAAGAAGAGGCCGAACATCCCGGCCACCATCAGTGCCTGGATCGCGTTGGCTCCGGAGAGGTTGCGCGAGCGGAAGATGCCGAGCGGCACCAGGGGGTTGCTGGCGCGGGCCTCGCGGGCGATGAAGGCCGCCAGCAGGGCCGCTGAGCCGGCGCCGAAGCCGAGCGTGTGCGCCGAGCCCCAGCCGTAATTGCTGGCCTCGACGATCGCGTAGACGCCAACCATCAGCGCCCCGACGATCAGCAAAGCGCCCGGGACGTCAGCGCCTTTGGCGAAGCCGACTCCCTCGTCACGCTTCAACAGCCGCAGGGCGTAGAGCCCGGTAACAACCGCAATCGGCAGGTTGACGAAGAAGATCCAGTGCCAGGAGATCGCCTCGGTGAGAATGCCGCCGAGGAGCAGGCCGACGGAGCCGCCGGCAGAAGCGACGAAGCTGTAGACACCGATCGCCTTCGCTTGCTCCCCGGGCTCGGGGAACATCGTCACGATCATCCCGAGGATGACGGCGGAGGTCATCGCGCCGCCGACGCCCTGGATGAAGCGGGCACCGATCAGCATCGCCTCGCTCTGGGCGAGACCGCAGACGAGCGATGCGGCGGTAAAGAGGACGAGGCCAGCGAGGAAGATGTCGCGGCGGCCGACGAGGTCGCCGAGCCTGCCGGCCAGGAGAAGCAGACCGCCGAAGGCGATCAGGTAGGCGTTGACCACCCAGGCGAGGCTCGACTGCGAGAAGCCGAGGTCGTCCTGGATCGAGGGGAGCGCAACGTTGACGATCGTCGCGTCGAGGACGATCATCAACATGCCAATGCAGAGAACAACGAGGGCGGTCCAGCGGGACCGGTCGGAGGAGTTTTCTTGGGTTAGGCTGTGGTTAATGAGTTGTGCCATGATGATCACTGTACCAGGGATTATCCCGCGACGTATTACGGTCATTAGGAGACCCACGAAACGATCATGAATCCCACTACTGCCCCCACCACTGCGACCGGCTCGATCGGGCTGCTGACCAAGCTCTCGAAGGTTGTCTTCCGGCGCGCCACCGAGGAGACGATCGGGCTGCGGCTGAAGCAGCTGATGGCACTCGAACAGCTGCGCGACCAGAAGGGCACCTGCCTGCAGCAAGGCCTGGCCGAGATGCTGATGCTCGACGCCAACAACTGCGTGCTGCTGCTCAACGAGCTCGACGATGCCGGCTACATCGAGCGCCGCCGTGACCCACAGGACCGGCGCCGCCACATCGTCGAGATCACCCCCACCGGGGAAGAGGCCCTGGCCGAAGGCCAGCGGCGGCTCGATGATCTCGAGGACGAGGTGCTCGGCAAGCTCAGCGCCGCCGAGCGGCGCCAGCTCCACGACCTGCTCTCGAAGGCGCTTTCGGAGTGAGCCCGAGCGACATCAGCGGGGTCGACTTCGTGACCATCTTCGTCAAGGACTACTCCGCCGCGTCCGAGTTCTACGGCGAGACGCTGGGGCTCGAGCACACGGTCGACTACGGGAAAATCCCGGCCGGCGAGTATGAGACCGGCAGCCTGACGCTGCAGGTGATGGACGCCGCCTCGATCGGCCGCGAGTTCGAGCCGAGCACCCACCCGATCGCCCTCCACGTCGACGACGTCGGCGCAAGCCGGACGAAGCTGGAAGCGGCCGGGGTCGCCTTCCAGGGCGAGACGATCGACAGCGGGGTCTGCCACATGGCGATCTTCAGCGACCCCGACGGCAACACCCTGATGCTGCACCACCGCTACGCCCCGCGCAGCGGCTGACCGCCGAGGTTGCCTTTCGGCCCGCATAGCGGGTCAAACGGCAACCTCAGTCGACGGTGCCGAAGCCGACCCGGCTGCTGTGGGTGCCGACGCGGACGAAGGCTACTTTGCCGAGGTAGAGGGAGATAACTCCGTCCTCGGTGTGGAGGTCGTGCCAGCCGCCCTTCTCGAGCTGCTTGCGGAGGTCCTTGAGGTCCTCCTCGGAGATCCTGGCGGAGATCACCTGGCCGCCCTCGAAGCCGATCTCGACTCGCTGTGCCTCGGCCATCAGTGTCCTCCTGCAGGTTCGACGATCTCGGTCAGAACCCCGCCGGTCGAGCGGGGGTGGAGGAAGGCGACGCGGCTGCCGCGGATTCCCGTCCGCGGCTCCTGGTCGATGCGGTCGATCCCAGCGGCAGCGATCTTCTCGAGCGCCGCGTCGATGTCGTCAACCGCGTAGGCGACGTGGTGCAGGCCGGGGCCGTTGTCGGCGAGGAACTTGGCGACGCCGCTCTCGGCGTCGAGCGGCGAGATCAGCTCGACGTGGCTCTCGCCGACGTCGAAGAGGACCGCCTCGACCCCGAACGCCGCGATCGTCTCGCGGTGGACGAGCGGCATCTCGAACTGCTCCTCGTAGAGGGCGATCGCAGCGTCGAGGTCGTCGACGGCAATCCCCACATGGTCGAGCCTTCCAAACACGGGCGGGAGTCTATTCCGAGACAGCCGCTAAGCGGCCGGCGGCAGCGGCTCGTCGTCGCCGTTGGCGGCTACGTCGGCCTCGGCCTCGACCCGGAGGATCTCGGCCATCGCCGCGGCGCCGACCTCGAGCTGCTCAGGCGTCGGCTCCTTGGTCGCGACCAGGCGCTGGATCTCGCGGCCGGGAGTGTGGAAGGCCTCGGCCAGCGGCTCGCCGTGGTGGCGGTCCGACCAGGCGAACATCTCTACCGCCAGCGAGGCGCCGCCGAGCCCGGTGAGGCCGCGGGCGAGCGGCCCGGGCTCAGGCAGCAGCCGCTCGAGCAGGACGGTGCCGGCGATCGAGAGCAGCATCATCGGCACGATCAGGTTGGAGCCGCAGCGGTCGTGCTCCTTCGGCACCGAAGCGACGTCGTCGACCCCCTGCTCGTAGGCAGCGATGTTCTTGTGCTCGACCCCGTGGTAGGCGGCGAGGTCGCGATCCATCAGGGCGACAAGTGCTGGCACCGCGCCGATCGTTTGCAGCATGCCCTCGCGCAGCGCCGAGGAGGGGCCGCGCCGGCGCAGCGCCGAGCTGGCGAGCAGCGTCGCCCCGACCGCGGCGACCACCCGCCAGTCCTCGAACGGCATCCTCGCCGCCGGCAGCCGCCGCCGGGCAAGCGGCAGCACCGCCATCGCCTCGGCCAGTTTGATCGGGCCGCGCAGGCCGGGGACACGAGCGACGAGGCCGGGTGCAAGCTCCGGCTTGCGCGCCGAGGCGACCTGGATCTCGCCGTCGGCGTCGCGCGCCGCGGCGGCCCAGTGCGTCGGCCCGTGGATCAGCAGCCCGTTGCGGAGCGCCATCCCTCCCAATCGCAGCTTCGTCGGCTTCTCCTCAGCCACCCGTCCACGATACCCCGAGAGCGACGGGGGTCGTCGGAGAGATATCCCTCCGACGACCCCTCCCCCGTCGGCTAAACCCGACCGGAGACCCCCAGTCCAGGCCTCCGGTCGGAGTCGGCTTCTCCCTGGCATAGCTCGGGAAGCCACACCTAGGAACACCGTGTTCCAAGAAGAGTTGCGCGGATTTTTCTAAGGAGTTGCTAAGCCCCGCTTAGGCAACATGGTCGGGCGTCCGGGTGCCGCCGCGGCGGCGCTCGGTGCGGGTCACGGTGTCGAAGAAGACGTCGTTACGGCCGCGGCGCATGCGGCGCGGGAAGAGGTGGCGGGCGCGGCGGTGGCTCGCCGCGACGGTGCGGAAAGCGGCCTCGTGGCGCTCGCTCCAGCGGATCCCGAAAACCTCGCGGACGCGGGGCGGCAGCGTGCCCTTGATGACCAGATTCTGGACGGCGATGTTGCCGCGCGCGGCTGACGGCACCGGCTGCTCGAAGGCGACCAGCGGCGCCATCTCGAGCGCGTGCGGGGTGGCGTGGAGGTCGGGGGAGGCGAGGCGCTCCTCGAACCAGGACTCGAACTCGGGATAGGTCTGGGGCGCGACCTCACGCGGCATCTCGAACAGCTCGCCGAAGCGGAGGTAGTCCTGCCAGAGCGCTTCGCGCTCCGCGGCGGTGAGCGGGCGGACCATCGCCTCGTAGATCGCCCGGCCCGAGTCGGCGATCACCGCCAGCGTCCAGAACATCAGCTCGGGGTCGAAGGCCGAGTAGGGAGTCCCGGCCGGGTATTGGCCGGCGGCGGCGGGAAGCGTCCCCGAGATCCGCTCGTGCAGGCGGTGGACGGCGGCGAGCGCTTTGTCGGCCTCCTCGCGGCTGCCGAGGAAGACCGTCTCCTGGACCTTGGCGGTGTGGGCGAGGCGGGTGAAGGGGAAGTCGCCGGACTTGGTGGTGAGCATCGTGCCGGTGTAGGTGAGCGGTTCCAGGGCGCCGATCAGCAGCGCCCGCTGGCCGTAGAGCAGGCCGACGGCGCGGTCGCCGTGGACGCGCCGGGCCATCGAGTGGCGCCCGGGCGGGAAGTAGTAGTCGGCGGCGCCACTCATGCCCGGCATGGTACTGCGGAGTACTGCCCGTTTTTTGGTTTAGCCCCCGAGCCGCTCGCGAAGCGCCGCCAGGCGCCGGCCGAGCTCGACCTCGAAGCCGCGCTCGGTCGGCTCGTAGAAGCGGCGGCCGCGCAGCTCCTCGGGCAGCAGCGGCTGGTCGGCGACGCCAATCGGCTCGTCGTGGGGGTAGCGGTACCCCTTGCCGCGGCCGAGCGCGGCGGCGCCGGGGTAGTGGGCGTCGCGCAGGTAGTCCGGCGGGGTCTGGGCGCCGTTGGCGCGGACCTCCTCCCGGGCTGCGGAAATTGCCCGGGTCGCCCGGTTCGACTTCGGCGCCAGCGCCAGGTGGATCGCCGCCTGCGAGAGGTTGAGCGCGCACTCGGGCAGGCCGACGCGGTCGACGGCGCGAGCGGCGGCGTCGGCGATCAGCAGCGCCTGCGGGTCGGCCTCGCCGATGTCCTCGGAGGCGAGGATCACCATCCGGCGAGCGATGAAGCGTGGGTCCTCGCCGCCCTCCAGCATCACCGCCAGGTAGTAGAGCGAGGCGTCGACGTCGGAGCCGCGGGTGGCCTTGATCCAGGCCGAGATGAAGTCGTAGTGGCGGTCGCCCTGGCGGTCATAGTCGACGGCCTTGCGCTGCAGCGCATCCTCGACCTCGCCGACGCCAACCGCGCCGCCGGGACCGGCCCGCTCCGCCGCCCGCTCGAGCGCCGAAAGGGCGACGCGGGCGTCGCCGCCGCTGCGCTGCGCCAGCATCTCCAGGGCGTCGCCGGCGAGCTCGGGCGGGGTGGCGCCGAGCCCACGCTCGGGGTCGCGCAGGGCGCGGCGGATCAGCTCTTCGACCTGGCCCGGCTCGAGCGGTTTCAGCTCATAGACCTGGGCCCGCGAGAGCAAGGCTGAGTTGACCTCGAAGTAGGGGTTCTCGGTGGTCGCCCCGATCAGGGTCAGGAGGCCGTCCTCGACCGCCGGCAGCAGCGCGTCCTGCTGCGCCTTGTTGAAGCGGTGGATCTCGTCGAGGAAGAGAATCGTTGGGCGGCTAGACGCGCGCCGCCGCTCCCGCGCCCGCTCGATCACGCCGCGGATCTCAGCTTTGCCGGCGTTGACCGCCGACTCTTCCTCGAAGGCGCCCTCGGCACCGGCGGCGGCGATCCGCGCCAGCGTCGTCTTGCCGGCGCCGGGCGGCCCGTAGAGGATCGCGCTGTGTGGGCGGCCCGACTCGATTGCGGCGCGCAGCGCCGATCCCGGCCCGACCACGTGCTCCTGGCCGACCATCTCGTCGAGGGTGCGAGGCCGCATGCGAACTGCGAGCGGCGCGTTGGGCGGGATTAATTCGGGCGTGGCTTCAGAGGCGTTGCCAGTGTCGAAGAGCTGGTCAGACATTGCGCTCGAGTATGAGGGGCGCGGGGGAGGTCTCGCCGGAGCAAAGATGTGGAGGCTCCGGCGAGACCTCCCCCGCGCCCCTCTTCGCGGCCGTAACATCGATTCATGGAGAGCGCTACGCAGGCACCCGAGTCCGCATCAACCTCAACGCTGGAATCGTTCAACCCAGCTACTAAAGAGCTTCTTGGGAGCGTTCCGACGCTCCAACCGGAGCAAGTCCAGGCGGTGGTCGATGATGTGGCGAGGGTGCAGCCGGCCTGGGCGGAGCTGCCGGCGGCGACCCGGGCGACGTACATGCGGCGGACGGCCTACGCGCTGCTCGATGAGATCGATGAGGTCGCTGAGCTGCTGGTGCGTGAGCAGGGCAAGGCGCGGGCCGAGGCGTACACGATGGAGCTGCTGCCGACCGTCGACGCGCTGCACTGGTGCGCGAAGGCGGGGCCGAAGATCCTCGCCGACGAGAAGGTGCGGATGACCCAGGCCTTCGCGATCTCCAAGAGCGCCCACTTCTCCTACGAGCCGATCGGCGTGGTCGGGGTGATCGCGCCCTGGAACTACCCCTGGTCGATCCCCTTCGGCGAGGTCGCGATCGCGCTGATGGCCGGCAACGGCGTGGTCCTGAAGCCGGCCAGCCTGACGCCGCTGCTGGGCGAGAAGATCCAGGCGATCTTCGAGAAGGGCGGCCTGCCGCAGGGTCTAGTGCGGACGGTCCACGGCGGCGGCGCGGTCGGCGAGGCGCTGGCCCGCTCCTCGGTCGGCAAGGTCTTCTTCACCGGCTCGGTTGAGGTCGGCCGTCACGTCGGCCAGGTTTGCGCGTCGTTGCTGAAGGGCTCGGTGCTCGAGCTCGGCGGCAAGGACCCGATGATCGTCTGCGCCGACGCCGACCTCGACAACGCTGTCGCCGGTGCGGTCTGGGGCGGCTTCGCCAACGCCGGCCAGACCTGCTCGGGGATCGAGCGCGTCTATGTCCTGCGCGAGGTTGCCGACCGCTTCGTCGCCGGCGTCGCCCGCGAGGCGCAGCGGCTGCGGCTCGGCGACCCGCTGGTCTGGGAGACCGAGGTCGGGCCGATGACCTCCGAGGACCAGTACGAGACGGTGATTGAGCTGGTCGACGACGCGATCGCCGCCGGCGCCACCAAGCTCTGCGGCGGTGCCACCGAGGTGCCCGGCCTGCCCGGCAAGTTCATCGCCCCGGTCGTCCTCACCGACGTCACCCACGAGATGCGGATCATGCGCGAGGAGGTCTTCGGGCCGGTGCTGCCGATCGTCGTCGTCGACTCTGAGCAGGAGGCGATCGCACTCGCCAACGACTCCGAGTTCGGTCTCGGCGCCTCGGTCTGGACCGAAGACCGCGCCCGTGGCGAGCGGATCGCGCGGCGGCTCGAGTCGGGGATGGTCTGGATCAACGACCACTCCTTCAGCCACGGCACCTGCCAGTGCGCGTGGGGCGGCGTCAAGCACTCCGGCCTCGGCCGCTCGCACTCGAAATTCGGCTTCTACGAGTGCGTCAACATCAAGACCAACGCCTGGGAGCCGGGCCTCGCCCGCGACTTCTGGTGGCATCCCTACGACCGCACCCTGGGCGAAGCGGTGCGAGCCTCGGCGAAGCTGCTCTACGGCCGCGGGGCACTACGCGCGCAGGCGCTGCGCGAGGGTGCGGGGCCGCTGCTGAAGGTCGGGCGTCGCACCCTGCGCAAGCGCAGCTGAAGCGTTCGTCGTTTGTGCCCTACCAGGGGTACAAACGACGAACGCGGGACAATCCGCGGATGCCCGATCTGCAGGAGAAAACGGCGGCTGCCGAGGGCGAGCCGCCGGCGATCGCCGTCGCCGGGCTGCGGCGCGACTACGGCGACCGGGCGGCGCTCGACGGGGTCGGCTTCGAGCTCGGTGCCGGGGCGACGATGGTCGTGCTTGGCCCCAACGGCGCCGGCAAGACGACCCTGCTGCGAATTCTGGCGACGCTGCTGCGGCCGAGCGGCGGCGAGGTCCTGGTGCTCGGCTGCGCGCTGCCGAAGGAGGCTTGGAAGCTGCGCGGCAAGATCGGCTACCTCGGCCACGAGCCGCTGCTCTACCGCGACCTCTCGGGACGCGAGAACCTGCGCTTCCACGCCAAGCTGCACGGGATCGCCGCCGCAGACGCCGAGGCGCGGATCGAGGGGCTGCTCGTCGCCGCCGGGATGGACCGCCGCGGTGACGACCGCGTCGCCGACCTCTCGGCCGGGATGCGGCAGCGGCTGGCGATCTGCCGCTGCGTCCTGCACGAGCCCGAGCTGCTGCTGCTCGACGAGCCCGACTCGAACCTCGACGCCGAGGGGCGCGAGGCGGCGCGCGAGCTGATCGGGCCCGGCTCCGGCCACACCCGCGTCGTCGTCACCCACGACCCGGAGCGCTTCCTGCCGGAGGCCGATCAGGTACTGCGGCTCGGGATCGGCGAGGTGGCGGCGGTCTCGTGACTCCCTCGCGCGTCGCCTTCGCGGCGATCCTCGCCAAGGACCTGCGCTCGGAGCTGCGCACCCTGCAGTCGCTGCCGGCGATGGCGCTCTTTGCCGTCACCGCCTTCATCATCTTCCGCTTCGGGCTCGACCGCACCAGCCTCTCCGGCTCGCTCGCCTCGGGGGTGCTGTGGGCGACCCTGTTGTTCGCCGCCGTGCTCGGGATCAATCGACTCTTCGTCGCCGAGCGCGAGGAGGGCGGCTTCGACGCGATCCGCTTGGCGCCGATCGATCGCAGCGTTCTCTTCGGCGCCAAGGCGGCGGCGCTGATCGTCTACCTGGTGGCGCTGGAGCTGGTCGCGGTGCCGATCTTCGCGATCTTCTTCCTCGATTCGGCGACGGCGCTCGGCCCGCTGGTCGCGGTCCTCCTGCTCGCCGACCTCGGCCTCGCCGTGGTCGGCACCCTGATCTCCTCGATGGCGGTCAATTCCCGCGCCCGCGACCTGCTCGTTCCGTTGGTCCTGCTGCCGCTGGTGGTGCCGCTGATGATCGCCGCCAGCGGCGCCACCGAGCCGCTGCTCGCCTTGGGCGGTCCCGGTTACCACCGCTTCGGAACCTGGCTGATGGTCCTCGGTCTATACGATCTGATCTTCGCCCTCGTCGGCTGGGCGGTGTTCGACTTCCTCCTCGAGGACTGAGCCGGCCAAGGCGGACGACTCCCCCAGATTCAGATGTACGGCAAAGGACTCAAGCCCCTCTCGATCGCGACCGTCGTCGCGTTCGCCGTCGCCTTCTCGCTGGTCTTCTTCTACGCGCCACTCGACGCCGACCAAGGCTTCATCCAGAAGATCTTCTACCTGCACGTGCCGCTCGCCTCAACGGCGCTGATCGGCTTCGTCGTCGGCGGCATCTTCGCGATCCTTCACCTCCGCACCGACAACCGCAAGTGGGACGCCTACTCATACGTTTCAATCCACATCTCGGTGATCTTCGGGGTTGGGGTGCTGATCACCGGCGCGATCTGGGCCAAGGCCTCGTGGGGCCACTGGTGGGTCTGGGACGAGCCGACGCTGGTCAGCTTCCTGATCGTCTTCCTTCTCTACGCCACCTACTACCCGTTCCGCTACGCGATCGAGGACCGCGACCGCCAGGCCCGCTACGCCTCTGTTTTCGCGGTCACCGCCGGCGCCTTCGTGCCACTCAACTTCCTCGCCGTGCGGATGGCGCAGCAGCTCGTCCACCCGCGCGTCTTCGCCACCTCCGAAGGCGGCCTGCCCGGCTCGATGCTGCTGACCTTCCTCGTCTGCTTCGCCGCCGTCGCCTTGCTTTGGGTGACGCTGGTCAAGTTCGAGCTGACCGCGAAGAGCGCCTCCGGGCAGGTCAAGCGGCTGCGGCGGGCGCTCGACGCCCCGGGCCCGTCCGGCAGCTCGCGGATCGCGCCGGAGGTGAGCTGATGCTGCTCGCCGACCTGCTGCCGATCGCCGCCCCGGCGCTGCCGCTCGACGAGGCCGGCAAGTACGTCGCCGGCGCCTACATCGTCTTCGTCCTGCTACTGGTGATCTACGTCGGGATCATGGCGACGAAACTGCAACGGATCGAGAAGGAACTGCGCGAGGTGGCCAACGTGGCCGAGGAGCGAGCCGCCGAAAGCCAAGCCGCCCCCGGACGCGGACCTGAGGGGTCATCGATATCTGATTCTTTGACCCCTCAGGGGAGCAGAGGAGGCGGCGCCTAATGAGCGAGCTGCTGGGACTCGGCGTCTCCCACAAGACCGCGCCGCTGGAGCTGCGCGAGCGGCTCTCGCTGACCGAGGGACGCGCGGTCAGCGCCCTGCGCGAGCTGACCGCGGCGGCGGGGATCCACGAGGCAGCGGCGATCTCGACCTGCAATCGGACCGAGCTCTACCTGATCGTCTCCGACCCGGTCGAGGCCGAGTCGACAGCGCTCGGGGTACTCAGCCGCCAGGCGGAGATCCGCCCGACCGAGCTGCTCGGCCACCTCTACTCCTACCGCTCGACCGAGGCGGCGCGCCACCTGCTGCGGGTCACCGCCGGGCTCGACTCGATGATCGTCGGCGAGGCCGAGATCCAGGGTCAAATCAAACGCGCTTACGAGCTGGCGCTGGTCGAGGGGGCCACCGGGCCGATTTTGAACCGCCTGTTCCGCGGCGCCCTCACCGCCGGCGGCCGGGTGCGGGAGGAGACGGCGATCTCCGAGAAGGGCGTCTCGATTCCCTCGGTCGCGGTCGAGCTGGCTCGCCGCGCGCTCGGCGATCTCGCCGAACGCCGGGTGCTGGTGGTCGGCGCCGGTGAGACCGCCGAGCTGGTCGCCAAGGCGCTGGTTGCCCGCGGCGTCCGCACCGTCTTCGTCGCCAACCGTCACTACGACCGGGCGATCGGGCTGGCCCAGCGCTTCGACGGGACCGCGGTCCGCTTCGACGAGCTGCCGGCCCAACTGGAAGCCGCCGACATCGTCGTCTCGGCGACCAACTCACCGCACCACATCGTCGAGCGCGAAGGGCTCGAGCAGGTGATGGCGGCGCGCAACGGCCGGCCGCTGATCGCAATCGACATCGCCGTCCCCCGCGACATCGAGCCCGAGTGCCGCGAGATCGCCGGGGTCAGCGTCTACGACATCGACGACGTCCAGCAGATCGTCGAACGCAACGCCAGCGGTCGCGAGGCCGAGGCGCCCGGGGCCGAGCGGATCATCGAGGCCGAGCTCGACCGCTTCGAGCGCTGGCTCGCCTCGCTGGAAGTGGTGCCGACGATCGCGGCCCTGCGCAGCCGCGGCGAGGAGGTCGTGCGGCGGGTGCTGGCCGAGAACGAAAACCGCTGGGAGAGCCTCAGCGAGGCCGACCGCGAGCGGGTCGAGACGCTGGCACGGGCAGTTGCCTCGCGGCTGCTGCACGAGCCGACCCTGCGGATGCGCCGGGCCGCTGGCTCCGACGACGCCTACGAGTACCTGAGCGCGCTGCGCGAACTGTTCGGCCTCGACGTCGAGACCGAACCCGAGGCCGGGGCCCCGGGCGCGCGCGACAACGTCACCGAGCTGCGCCGCAAGCCCAGCTAGCGTCCGGCTATGGCCCTGCGGCTTGCGACTCGAGGCAGCGCCCTCGCACTGACGCAAGCGCGCTGGGTAGCTGAGCGGCTGGGCGGCGGGGTCGAGCTGGTGGAGGCGAGCTCCGACGGCGAGCCGGGCGACAAGTCTCGCTTCGTGCGCGGGGTCGAGCGGGCGCTCTTGGCCGGCGAGGCCGACGTCGGCGTCCACTCGGCCAAGGACCTGCCGGGCGCCGACATGCCGCTGGGGCTGGAGATCGCCGCGGTGCCGGTCCGCGAGGACCCGTCCGACGCTTGGATCGGGGCGGGGGGCTCGCTCGACGAGGTGCCCGAGGGGGCGCGGGTCGGAACCGCCAGCCTGCGACGCCGCGCTCAGCTGCTGGCGGTGCGACCCGACCTGCGAATTGAGGAGCTGCACGGCAACGTCGACACGCGGTTGCGCAAGCTCGCCGAGGGCAACCTCGACGCGATCGTGCTCGCCGCGGCGGGGCTGCGGCGGCTCGGCCGCGAGGGCGAGATCTCCTTCCGGCTGCCCGAGGAGGCGATGGTCCCGGCGCCGGGCCAGGGGTCGCTGGCACTGCAGATCCGCGAGGGCGACGAGGAAACGGCGCGGGCGCTGGCGGCAATCGGCGACGACCGGGCGCTGCGCGAGCTGACCGCCGAGCGGGCGGCGGTGGCGCCACTGGCGGCGAGCTGCACGACCCCGGTTGGCGTCCACGCCCGGGTAGACGGCGAGTCGCTGGCGCTAAGCGCCTTTGTCGGCCTGCCGGACGGCAGCGAGTGGGTCCGCGACGCGATCGAGGTCGACGCCGGCGAGCCGCTCGAAGCCGGCACCGAGCTCGCCGAGCGGCTCCTAGCCGCCGGCGCTGCCGACCTGATCGGGCGGGCGGCGGAGATCGCATGAGCGCTCGGGGTGGGGTCGTCTACCTGGTTGGGGCGGGGCCGGGGGACCCGGGGTTGATGACGGCTCGATCACTGGAGCTGATTGCCGGGGCCGACGCGGTCTTCTACGACCGGCTGATCCCGCCTGGAGCGCTGGCCGGCGCGCGCGAGGACGCCGAGCTGATCTACGTCGGCAAGGCGCCCGGGGTGCCGTCGGTGCCGCAAGAGGAGATCGGCGAGCGGCTGATCGAGGCGGCGCGAGCGGGGCGCAGCGTGGTGCGGCTGAAGGGCGGCGACCCGTTCGTCTTCGGCCGCGGCGGCGAGGAGGGCGAAGCGCTGCGGGCGGGCGGCGTCGAGTTCGAGGTCGTCCCCGGGGTGACCGCCGGGGTCGCCGCCAGCGCCTACGCGGGCATCCCGGTCACCCACCGCGACGACGCCTCGGCGGTCGCCTTCGTCACCGGCCACGAGGACCCGGAGAAGCCCGAGTCAGCCCTCGACTGGGAGGCGCTCGCCGCGCTTCCCCGGCACCCTCGTCTTCTACATGGGGGTCAAACGGCTCGGCGAGAACGCCGCGGCGCTAATCGCCGCCGGGCGCGACGCCGACGAGCCGGCGGCCGCGGTTGAACGCGGCACCTGGCCCGAGCAGCGGACCGTGGTGGCGACGCTGGGGACGATCGCCGCGGCGGTCGAGGGTGCGGCGATCGGAGCGCCGGCACTGGTCGTGGTCGGCGCCGTCGCCGCCCGCCGCGAGCAGCTGGCCTGGCTCGAGCGCCGGCCGCTCCACGGCCGTCGCGTCATCGTCACCCGCGCCCGCGCCCAGGCCAGCGGCCTGGCGACGGCTCTGCGCGAGCTCGGCGCCGCGGTGATCGAGCTGCCGGCGATCCGGATCGAGCCACTGACCGAGAGCGAGGAGGTCCGCGCCGCAGCGGCAGCAATCGAGGAGTACTCGCTGATCTGCCTGACCAGCCCAAACGGGGTGCGACTGCTGTTCGAGGCGCTGACCGCGGCCGGCAAGGACGCGCGGGCACTCGCCGACGCCACGGTCGCCGCAATTGGGCCCGGAACGGCGCGCGAGCTCGCCGCCCGCGGCATCGGCGCCGACGTCGTCCCCGAGCGCTTCGTCGCCGAGGCCCTGGTCGAGGCCCTGGTCGGGGTCGAGGTCGAGGGCCGCCGCGTCCTCGTCGCCCGCGCTGCCGAAGCGCGCGACGTCCTGCCCGAGGCGCTGCGCGAACGCGGCGCAGAGGTCGACGTCGTCGCGCTCTACGACACCGTCCGCGAGGAGCCCGACGAGGAGGCCATCACAGCCGCCGAGGACGCCGACTACGTCACCTTCACCTCCTCCTCGACCGTGCGCAACCTGTTCGAGGCGCTCGACCAGCGCTTTCCGGCCGGCGCCCGCGTCGTCTCGATCGGCCCGGTGACCAGCGAGACTGCCCGCGAGCTCGGCCTCCGGGTCGACGTCGAGGCCGAGCGTCACGACATCGACGGCCTCCTAGCCGCCCTCCTTGCCGACGCCGATGGCTAGCTTCGGCACCCCCCACCGCCACTACGCCCAGACCGACTCAACGAATACCCGGGCGCGGGAGCTGGCCGCGGCCGGGACGCCGGGCGGAACCGTCGTCACTGCCGCCGAGCAGACCGCCGGGCGCGGGCGGCAGGGCCGGACCTGGACCGCGCCGGCGGACAAGGCGCTGCTCTACTCGGCGCTGCTCCGTCCCCTCGACGACCGCCACATGATGCTGCCGCTCGCCGTACCCCTAGCAGTCTGCGAGGCGGCGGAGGCGCTGCGGCCCGGCCTCGAGTGCGGGGTCAAGTGGCCGAACGACGTCCTCGTCGACGGCCGCAAGCTCGCCGGCGTCCTGATCGAAGCCCGCCCCCAGGATGGTTGGGCGGTGATCGGCGTCGGCCTCAACCTGACCATCGCGCCGCACGAGTTCCCGCCCGAGCTCCGCGACACCGCCACGTCCCTCTTCCCGCCCCCCACCTCCGGCCTGACGCGCTCCGATGCTCCCCACCCACACCAGCCGGGGGTGGGGAGCATTGGAGCGGAAGCGGCGGCCAGAACCCTCAGCGACCGCCTCGGCGCCTGGGTCGAGGCGAAGCCCGCCGAAGTGCTCGCCGCCTGGCGCGAGCGCGATGCGCTGCTCGGGCGCGAGATCGCTTGGGAGGGAGGCTCGGGGGTCGCCGACGGAGTCGACGAGCGCGGCTTCCTACTCGTCCGACTCGCCGATGGAGACCGCGTCTCCCTCGGCGCCGGCGAGGTCCACCTGACCCGCATCTGAGTCGTCGTCGCCCGCGTCAGACGCGGGGGCTTTTTTCGTCGCCCGTTTGCGGCTGCGCCGTTTGCGCGCTTTGGCTTTGGCTTTCGCCTTCGATTTCGTCCCGGCCTGCGGCGCGTCCTCATCGCCGCTCGGCGCCTCGTCGGCCTCGTTCTCCGGCGCGCCGCCGTTCTCGCTCGCCGCCTCAGCCTCAAGCTCGTCAGCCTCCGGCGCGCCGCCGTTCACCGATTCCTGGGCGCTCGCAGCCTCCTCGCTGCTCTCAGCTTTGATCCGCCGGGCGCCGTTCGTCCGCCCGTTCCCGCCGCCGTTCGTGTTCCCCTCGCCGTTATCCCCGCCGCCGTTGCGCTTGCCGCGCCGCCGCCGGCGCTTGCCGCCTTTGGGGAAGTTGCGCAGCAGCTCGCGGGCAACGCCGGATGGTTTCCGGGCCATCCGCATCCGCGCCCCGCGCAGCACCTCCTCGCCCTCGGGCGTGTGCGAGACCGCGGCGGCGAGCAGCGAGACCGCCAGCCGCCGGTCCTGTTTGCGCGCCGCGTGGACCAGCCGCCGCGCGTTCCGCCCATGCGCCCGACCCGACGAATTCACCAGCAGGCCGAGTAGCCGCTTCGTCTCCGGCCAGCGCTGCACCGCGTACTCCTCGTGCAGATCGCGGGTGTAGGAGGCGAGCCGCCAGACCCAGGCCTGCGCCTGGTCGCGGCGGCCGATCCGCTTGTCGACCAGCGCCTGCAGCAGCGTCTTGGTGCCGGCCCGTTTGTCCTCGCGGCTCCAGGTGCCGACGATGTCGATCGCGTCGTCGAAGGCCTCACCGTCGCCGAGGTCGGCGATCTCGCCCAGCGCTTTCAGCCGCAACTGCGAGTTGCGGTTGCGCTGTACGCAGGTCAGCAGGAAGCGGCGGCGGAGCTCCTTGGTGCGGTCGTTCTGCAGCATCGCCCGCGCCCGCCGCCAGCCCTGGGTGTTGACCCGAGCCCCGGCCAGCGCCGCCCAGGCGTGCTGCTCGGGATAGTTGAGGTTCTCGACCGCGATCCGCCAGATCTCTCGTTCCAGCACCTCGGTCCGCTTCTCCTCGATGTCGGAGACGGGGACGATCCGGCGCTCGACCCGCACCTTGCGCCCGCGCCCGCGGCGCACCGGGCCGACGACGATCGCGCCGCCGCGGTAGACGTCACGGTCGAGCAGGCTGTGGAGGGTGACGATCGACTCGTCGTGGGTGGTCGCCGGGTGGACGAAGTCGAGCACCAGGCCCGCCTCCTTGCCCGGTGCCCGCCGGGTGACGCGGCCGACCCGCTGCTGGTAGATCCGCCGCGAGGCGGTCGGCGCCAGGTGCATGCAGATCGTCGCCCGCGGGCTGTTCCAACCCTCGGCCAAGAGCATCGCGTTGCAGAGGACGTCGACGTCGCCGCGTTCGAAGCCGGCGAGGATCTCGGCCAGCTCGCGCTTCGGCGTTTCGCCGGAAACCGCCTGGGCGTTGATGCCGGCGGCGCGGAAAGCTTTGGCGACGTTCGTCGCGTGCTTGACGCCGGCCGTGTAGACGACCCCCGGTACCTTGCGGAAGCGCGAGCGGTAGAGGTCGGCGATCGCGACATTGAAGGGCTCCTGGTCGAGCAGCGCGGCCAGCTCCTCCTGGTCGAAGTCCTGGTCGACCTCGCCTTTGCGCAGCGGCACCTTGGCGATCGTCCGCACCCCCGGGCCGGGCGGGATCCGCAAGCACCGCAGCGGCGCGATCACGCCGCGGCGCGCCGCCTGAGCGAGGTCGAAGCGCGAGGTCTGGGTCGGGAAGAGGTCGGCGACGTGGCGGGCGATCAGGGCGCCGGTGGCGGTCATCCCGATGTAGACGGGGCCGACCCAGTCGCGGATGCAGGCGCTGGTTTTCTCGCCCAACGCGGTGTGGGCCTCGTCGCAGATCACGATCGAGTAGGCGTCGGAGATCCGCTTGTGGTTGCGGACGAACCACTGGTAGGTCTCGACCGTGACCGGGCCTTCGGGGTCGTCGCGGTTGTCGAGCAGCGGCGGCCGCAGGCGCTCCTTGTAGCCACGGTCGGAGATCTCGCCGATGAACTGGTCGACCAGGTTGCGGCGGTGGGTGAGGATCAGGACGCCGCCGGTCCGGGTCGCCTCGATGAAGCCGACTGCGGCGACGGTCTTGCCGGCGCCGGTCGCGTGCTCGAACCAGAAGCGGCGGTTGGCGCCGGGGTCCTCGGGCGCCTCCTCGACCACGTCCTCATCCTCGTCGATCGGTGCTTCCTGCCAGTCCTGCGGCTCCTCGTCCTCGGCGCCGTTCTCCTCGGCGTCGACGTCGTCATCGGCGGCAGCGTCGAGCTCGTCGACCTCCTCCGGCTCCTCGTGCTCCTCATGCGAGCACCTCTGGCTCGTCGCCGTTGCGGCGCTCGTCGTCGGCCTGCACCTGCTGCTGGGCCATCAGCTCGGCGAGCGTGCCGGAGAGCGCGTCGACCTGGTGCGGGTTCAGTTCGGCGCCGTCGAGCAGCTTCGGCGGTTCGTCGGCGAGCAGCCGCTCGAGCCCGAGCAGCAGCGAGAAGTCGCGGCGCCACTCGATCGAGGGGTGCTCGGCGCCGGCGTCGATCTCGGCCAGGGCAGCGTCTAGAGCACGACGGCGGGCGGTGCCAGGCGCAAGCGCCTCGGGCCCCTCACCGTCGAGCAGGAAGGGCTCGCGGGCGAACTCAGCTGCCCGCTCGATGTCGGCGCTTGATGGAACTGCCGCGCTGGCGGCAACGTCGCTGGGTTTGGCCATAAAAGGCTTCTGGGTTAAGCCTGCACCGCGAGCACGAGACGCAACGGCGGAGGCAAGGGGTGTCACGAGGCTGCCGAGGGATCGGATCCCGTCCCCCCGGAGATCTCAAGCGGTCCGCGAACCACGGACCTTTCGTCTCCGTATTGTAATCACGCAGCGGATGCACCGGCGACTCGCACCCCTTTTGGCCCTCTCCGCGCTGCTGATTGCGGCGCTGGCAGCGGCTGGCTGCGGCGGTTCCGAGGGCGGCTCCGGGGACTCGACCCACCCCGACTACGCGAGGGCGCTGAAGGGCTCGCCGGCGCCGCTGGCGGCGCTCCACAAGCAGGAAAACGAGCTCCTGCCGGGCGGCACCGCGGCCTTCGAAAAGCGGATCGAGGAGCTGCGCGGGTACCCGGTGGTGGCCAACGTCTGGGCCTCCTGGTGCGGCCCTTGCCAGTTCGAGTTCCCCGTCCTGCAGAAGCTTTCGGCGCGCTACGGCAAACAGGTCGCCTTCGTCGGCGTCAACTCCGAAGACGACGAAGCGGCCGCCAAGACCTTCCTGCGCGAAGAACCGATCCCCTACCCGAGCTACACCGACTCAGACAAAGCGATCGCCCGCAGCCTCGGCGCCGCGGTCGGTCTCCCCGACACCGCCTTCTTCGACAAGCAGGGCAAGCTCGTCTATCTCAAGCAGGGCCCCTACGCCCACGACTCCGAACTGGAAGAAGATGTGCGCCACTACGCCCTTGGGAGCGGATAATCGGCTACATGGAAGCCTACGTCGTCATCGCGCTTGTGGCGCTCGGGCTGATGCTCGCCGAGTTGGTGCTGCCGACCGGTGGGATCCTCGGCGCGATCGGCGTCGCTGGCCTTTTCGCCGCCGGGATCGTCGCTTTGCTCAACGGCGGCAGCACGGCTGAATGGGTCGGCGGGGCGCTGATAGCGCTCGGCGTCGTCTCGGCAATCACCCTCTACTTCGTCGCCCGCAAGGTCTATGCCTCCCAGCGCCATCAGCCGCCGCGCGCCGGCACCGAGGAAATGATCGGCAGCGGCGCCGAGGCGCGGACGGGAGTCGCGCCCACCGGCCAGGTCTTCACCCGCGGGACGCTGTGGTCGGCCCGGCTGGCCGACGGGGCGGAGCCGGTGCAGGCGGGCGATATGGTGGTCGTTGAGGCCATCGACGGGCTGACCCTGGTGGTCCGCCGGCAGCCGCAAGTGCAAACGAGTGGAGGGAGCGCCGGCTGATGAACGTCGTCATCGGGATCGTCGTGGTCCTTCTGTTCTTCGCGCTGATCGCCGCCGCCGCTTCGGTGCGGGTCCTGCGCGAGTACGAGCGCGGCGTGATCTTCCGGCTCGGCCGCCTGATCGCGACCAAGGGCCCGGGCCTGATTCTCCTGATCCCGTTCATCGACCGGATGGTCAAGGTCGAGCTGCGGACGGTCACCCTCAGCGTCCCGCCCCAGGAGATCATCACCCGCGACAACGTTCCCTGCCGGGTCAACGCGGTCGCCTACTTCCGCGTCGTCGACCAGAACCGCGCCGTGGTCGAGGTCGAGAACTACCTGGTCGCGACCTCGCAGATCTCGCAAACGGCGCTGCGCTCGGTGCTCGGCAAGGCCGAGCTCGACCAGCTGCTGGCCGACCGCGAGCGACTTAACGAAGAGCTGCAGAAGATCATCGACGAGTCGACCGAGCCCTGGGGCGTGAAGGTGACCGCGGTCGAGATCAAGGACGTCGAGATCCCCGACCAGATGCAGCGGGCGATGGCACGCCAAGCCGAGGCCGAGCGCGAGCGGCGGGCAAAGATCATCAACTCCGAGGGCGAGTTCCAGGCGGCGCAGAAGCTCACCGACGCCGCCGACATCATCAGTACCAACCCCGCCTCGTTGCAGCTGCGCTACCTGCAGACGCTGCTCGAAATCGGCTCCAACCAGAACACCACGGTGGTCTTCCCGCTGCCGATGGACATGCTCGAGCCGTTCATCGGCCGCTCCGATCACGCCGCCGGCGGCAGCAAAGCGAAAGTGCCGAAACCGCCGCAGGAGGGGCCGCGCCCCGACGTGCCCGCCGACCCGCTGGCCGGCGAAGGCCCTGAGCCGCCCGCGGATCTGCCACCCTCCCGCACCTGAGCACTACCACCACCAGCTCTCCCGAGATCCGCATCGACCAGCTGACGGGGCTGAGGACGATCCTCGCCCCGGGCCGGGCCGCGCGTCCCGACAACTTCCAGACCCGGCGGAGCGAGCCGAAGGGCGGCGAGAACTGCCCGTTCTGCGAGGGCCACGAGGACCGCACGCCACCGGAGGTCTACGCCCTGCGGCCGGGCGGCGGGGGGCCGGACACGGGCGGCTGGCAGACCCGGGTGGTGCCGAACCTGTATCCGGCGCTGGCCGACCCGGAGGCCGACGGGGGCGCGGCGGGCGATGGCGGACAGCCCGGAAGCGGCGGAATCGGCGCGACCCCCGCGACCGGCAGCCCCGGCGCCGAGGGCGGTGCGTTCGCCTCCAGCGGCGATCCGCTGCTCGCCTCGCGCCGGGCTGGCGAACCGGACCTCTTCTCGGCCCGGCCGGCGAGCGGTGCCCACGAGGTGGTGATCCACTCGCCGCGCCACGTCACCGCGATGGCCGAACTCGACGACAAAGAGTTCGAGGCAGCCATCGCCACCTGGCGCGAGCGGATGCGAGCCCACGCCGGCGCCTCCTACCAACAGCTGATCGTCAACGAGGGCGGCGGCGCCGGGGCTTCGCTCGAGCACAGCCACGCCCAGCTCTACGCGCTGCCCTTCGTGCCGGCAGCGGTGGCGCGCGAGCGCGAGCGGGCCGGCGCCTACGCCGAACGGACCGCCGGCGCCGGGCTGCTCTCCGACGTCCTGGTCGAGGAGGTGCGGCGGGGAGAGCGACTGGTGGCGATCGACGAGGAGGCGGCGCTGATCTGCCCCTGGGCCTCGCGCTCGCCGTTCGAGCTGCGACTGGTGCCGCGGCGCGAGAGCGCCAGCTTCGAGGACGACACGGTTGGCGCGGCGATGCTGCGCACCGCGATGCTCCTGCTCACCGAGCGGTTCGGCGGGCCGCCGGAGCTGAACCTCTGGGTGCGGACCGCGCCGCGCGGCGCCGAGCAGTTCCACTGGCACGTCGACATCGCGCCGCGGCTGACGATCAAGGCCGGCTTCGAGCTCTCAACCGGGATCGACATCAACATCTACCCGCCGGAGCGGGCGGCAGCCGATCTTAAGGAGTGCCTGCCGGCCTAAGCCGGGACCGGCGCCAGGACCGCGTCGAGCAGGCCCGGGAACTTGGCGTCGACCTCGGCCCGACGGAGGCTGGTCAGCTTGCGGGTGCCGTCGCGGCGCTGCGCGATCAGCCCCGCCTCGCGCAGGACGCGGAAGTGGTGGGTGCGGGTCGATTTGCCGACGCCGAGCTCGATCTGACCGCAGGGGACCGGCTCGGCGCTGGCGGCGAGCTCGCGGACGATCGTGCGCCGTTGCGGGTCGCTGAGCGCGTGCAGGATCAGCGAGAGGTCGAGCTCGCCGGGCGTGTCCAAATCGCCGCTGTCCATGCGTCGAGTATACGAACGAATCGCCCTTGGTACGATGATCATCGAACTTTGAGACCGAGTCCCGTACGGCCTCACGAAACCGTTCCCCAGCTCGTTTGATCCCAAGATGAGACTTCGCCGCTCCGACGCCCTCTTGATCGTGGTCTGCCTGGCGCAGTTCATGGTCATCCTCGACATCTCGATCGTCAACGTCGCCCTGCCCTCGATCCAGGACTCGCTGCACTTCTCCGACAGCGGCCTGCAGTGGGTGGTCAACGCCTACACGCTCGCTTTCGCCGGCTTCTTGATGCTCGGTGGCCGCGCTTGCGACCTGCTGTCGCGGCGTACCGTCTTCCTCGCCGGCACCGCCCTCTTCGCCATCGCCTCGCTGGTCTGCGCCGTCGCCGACAGCCAGGGCCTGCTGATCGGCGCCCGCTCGCTGCAGGGCCTCGGCGCGGCGGTGATCTCGGCCGCCAGCCTGGCGATCGTCACCTCGATCGTTCGCCGAGGGCTCCGAGCGCAACCGAGCGCTCGGGCTGTGGGCGGCGATGGGCGGGATCGGCGGCTCGGCCGGCGCCCTGCTCGGCGGTACCCTGACCCAGGCTTTCGACTGGCCGGCGATCTTCGTCCTCAACGTTCCGGTCGGGATCGGCGTCCTGATCGCCGCTCGCCGGCTGATCCCGAAGCTGCCGCCCGCGGCGCGCGAGCGCGAGTTCGACCTCGCCGGCGCGGTGCTGATCAGCGGCGGCCTGACCGCGCTGGTCTACGGCATCGTCCGCACCGACACGCTTGGCTGGGGCGCGCCCGGGGTGCTGCTGCCGGTCGCCATCGGCCTGGCGGCGCTGGCGCTGTTCGCGCTGGTCGAGGGGCGGATCGCCCGCGACCCGCTGATCCCGCTCGACGTCTTCAAGATGCCGCAGCTGCGAGCGGCGAACCTGATCGTCGCCCTGCTCTTCTTCGCGATGTTCGGCATGTGGTACTTCGTCTCGCTCTACCTGCAGAAGGTCCAGGGCGACGACGCCTTGCTGGCCGGGATCTCCTTCCTGCCGATGACGCTGGCCATCTTCGCCGCCTCGGCGACGGCACCGAAGCTGGTCGCCCGCTTCGGCCTGCGACCGGTCCTGGTGCTGGGGATGTCGCTGACCACGATCGGCTTCCTCGTCCTCGCCACCGTGACCCCGACCAGCGCCTACGAGGTCGCGATCCTGCCAGGCGGCGTCCTCACCGCCGTCGGCGCTGGCTGGTCGCTGGTGCCGGCGACGATCGTCGCCGTTAAAGGCGTGCCGGCAGAGCAGAACGGGCTCGCCTCCGGCGTCGTCAACACCTCGCGCCTGGTCGGCGGCACCTTCGGCATCGCCGTCCTTAGCACCCTTGCAACCTCGCACACCAACCACCTGTTGGCCGGCGGCCACGGCGAGCTCGACGCCCTTGCCGATGGCTACAAACTGGCCTTCCTGATCGGCGCCGGCGTCTGTGCCCTCGGCATCCTCGCCGCCGCCACCCTGATCCGCCGCACCCCCGACCCCGTCCCCCAAACCGCCTAGGCGCAGGGGCAGGGAAATATCGGGGTACCGATGTTTCCCTGCCTATAGGGCGGGAAAGATCGGTATCCCAGTAGGGTCCCCCCGTGACGCCGGACCCGCGCCCGATCCCCCGCTTCATCGCCGACACCAGCCAGGAGGGGATCCCCCACGGCCGCTTCGCGACCCGGCTGCGCGAGGAGTTCGTGCTTGCCTGCGACGCGATCGAGGACCTGCCCGCCGGCGTCGCCGTCGCCGATGAGATCGATTGGTTCCCCGAGCGCCTCTGGGGCGGCCGCGTCTGGGTCCCCGCCTCGGTCCGCAGCGAGAGCGAGGAGGGTCGGCTCGAGCTCTTCGGCCACGTCTCCTACGCCCAGCCCCCCGGCGGCGAGCCCGCCGACTTCAGCGCCAAGGCCGACTTCACCGACGTCCTCGCCGAGGACAACCCGGACTGGAAAATCGACCTCAACGACGACGTGATCGGCCGCTGGCGGGGCGAGAACAGCCGCGCCGGCGCTGTCACCCTGGTCTGGGGCCGCCCCCTCGTTCGCGGCGCCGCCGCCGCCACCGCCGAGCTCGACGGCACCACCGTCGACCAGGAACCGATCTCGCAGGAGCGCTTCACCCTGATCGCCCTCGACGCCCTCGAGGCCTACGGCGACGACATCTATATGGAGGTCCGGCTCTGGAGCCAGCGTGGCCTAGCCCTCGCCGCCGAGAGCCTCTACGAAGCCTAAGCCGGCCCCGCCCCCAGGGCCACCCGCAACTGGTCACCAACCCACGCCGCCGCCCGCCGACCGCCGTGCTGCTTGATCAGCCCCTCCTTGGCGACGCCACGCACCTCGACCCTGGCGCCCCCGTCGCACGGCCGCGCCAGGACGCGCACCAGCGCTGGGTTGAGACCGCCGCCACCGGAACCGACCAGCGCCCAGACCTGCGGCGGCTCAGCCGGAATCTCCTCGTCGTCGATCAGCCGACCTTCGGCTCCAAGCAGCTGCCGTGCCGTGCCCAGAACCGCCTCCGGCGAACTCGCCGCCTCGAGCTCTAGCGCGCAACGGTCCGCCCGCAACTGGCCCGCCGCAGCCCCGGCTCCACGCCGGCCTCCCCCGCGACCTCCTATCCCGCCGAAGATCCCGCCACCGACCAACCCGCCGAACCCGCCCGCCGCCGCCCCGAGCTCGGAAAGCGCCTCGGTCAGTATCCGGTTCTCCAACTGGGCCTCGTCCTGCTCCGTCACGGCCGCCAATGCTCTCAATTCCGGCATCTGAGCGACAATTGCGGCCGAGCCCCGATAGCTCAGCTGGATAGAGCGATCCCCTCCTAAGGGATAGGCCGCTGGTTCGAATCCAGCTCGGGGCATCACCGATCGTCATGAATCCTCCGACCTGATCGGCTCCCTGACGCTGCGTATCCGAGTTGGCCGCCGGCAGATCGGCGCCTCGATGGAATAAACGGCGGCCGGCTTCGTCTTGAGGGGAGAGACACATTCAGTCAACGATCACCGGAGGTGAGAAGTGAGGTCTCTAACCAAGGTTTTGATGGCAGGCGTTCTCGCGGTACTCGTAGTCGGGGTGGGCGTGGCAATCGCCCATGAATCCGGCGGCCAGTACGGCTCGCACGCCGGAGCTGGCGAGGGGCAGGCGCAGGCCAAACAGCCACAGGGGGTCCAGCAGTGGGACACCTCGCGGCTCTCGCAGGTCGCGTACCTGACCGGTCTCGCTGAGATCGACGAACAGGGCGAAGACGACGCGGGCGATCCGGACGCCAAGGGTTCGGCGAACTTTCTCCAGGTCGACGAGAAAACGGTCTGCTACGGGTTCATGATCAAGGGCGCTGAGACGCCGACCGAGGTCCACATCCACAAAGGCGTCGCCGGGGAAAACGGCCCCGTCGTCCTCGCCTTCGACAACGTGCCGAAAGACAAAGCCGGCGCCCCCGCTGGCGATCCAGGCGCCTCATCCGGCTGCAAGGAAACCGAAACGCCGGAGGAAGCGGCAGCGCTGCGCCGGATCCGCAAGAACCCTGGCAACTACTACGTCAACATCCACACCACGAGCTTCCCGGATGGTGCTGTACGCGGCCAGCTGGGACCCGTCATGTATGACAACGGCGGTTCTTGACGTCCGCTCCGATAACCACGACCGCGCCCTCCGGAGGCCAGGGCGCGGTCGTAGCGGGTCCCTGCAACACTGGACCTATGGAGGTGGACGCGTCCCGCAAGGCGGAGGCGGCGCGCGAACTCGAGGTCGCCCATCTGCCCGACCACCTGGATCGGCTCTTCCGTGCCGCGCTCGCGCTGTCCGGCAGCCGGCACGATGCCGAGGATCTCGTCCAGGAGACCTACGCACGAGTGCTTCGCCGTCCGCGCCTGCTGCGCAACGAGGACGACAGTGCCTACCTGATGCGGGCGCTGAGGAACACCTGGATCAGCTGGCAGACCTCCGCCCAGGCGCAACGCTCGATCCCGGTCGAACCCGAGCGACTCGAATTCGTCGCCGATTCGCCGGCTGCGCCGCAGGAGACGGCGCTCGCAGCGCGGGAGGCCTTCGCCGCCGTCGCCGAGCTTTCGCCGCCCTTGCGTGAGACGATCGTCGCGGTCGACGTGATGGGGCTTTCGTACAAAGAGGCAGCGCGGGCGCTGCGGGTCCGCAAGGGGACGATCATGAGCCGTCTGCACCGGGCCCGCGAGGCTGTCGCGGACTCGCTAGAGGGAGAGTTGGCATGACCGACAAGCGACACGAACGGGTCGCCCGGCTGCTGAACGAGCACGGTCCGTCGGCGCCGCCGGCGCTCAGGCAGCGGATCGAGGCGCAAGCCGCCGCTCGCGCCGAGCGCCGGCGTTGGCAGATGCCGCAGCTCGCACGCTTCGCGTTCGGCGCCGCGGTCGCGGTGGCCGCGCTCGCGCTGCTGCTGCCACTGGCCTTCGACAACGACGGCGGCGAACCGACCGTGCTCAGTGTCCACGCGATCCTCGGCGAGGGAGCACAGGCGCCGGCGCCGCAGCCGCTCGCTGATGACCCGCAGCTGCTGGCGGCGGACCTCGATGGCGTCCGCTTCCCCGACTGGGAGCGCGAGTTCGGCTGGACGGCGGTGGGCCAACGCAGCGAGGAGCTCGATGGGCGCCAGGCGAAGACGGTTTTCTACGAGCACGAGGGCCACGAAATCGCCTACACGATCGTCGGCGGCAAACCTCTGCCCGCGCCAGCCGGAGCCACGCGTCGCACCGTTGGCGGCGTCGACCTCGCGCTCTACCGCGCCGAAGATGGCCACGAGATCGTCGTTTTCCAGCGCCAAGGCAAGACCTGCGTGCTCTCGGGCCACGTCGAACACCGTTCCACCCTGGTCGAGCTGGCGAGCTGGCGCGCTGACGGCCGCCTCACTTTCTGAGTCAGGAGGCGCGAGAAAGGACCCGCGCCACGCAGGGGCGCCGCTGCGCCGCAGTTGTCGCCGTACGTAGACAGTCATAGTTTGACTACGTACGTAGGCATGCTAGATTGGTCGTCGTACGTAGACAAGATCGACTTGTCGCCGTACGTAGGCAATGACTCCAGCACCGATCAACTCGATTCGCGACGTCGCCGCCGTAGCCCGTGGCCGTCGCCGGGAACTCGGCCTCAGCCAAACTGAGCTGGCGGCACGGGCGGGCGTCTCGCGGCAGTGGCTGAGCGCCTTCGAGTCCGGCAAGCCAGGGGCCGAGCTGCGACTGGTGATCCGCTTGCTCGATGCCCTTGGGCTGCAGCTGATGGTCGACGAGGTGACCCGCGGCGATCGCGGGCGTGAACGCTCGCCCGGGGCCGTCGACCTCGACGCGCTCCTCGACGAGCACCGCGCCCCGTGAGCGACACGCTGCTCGTCATCCTCGACGGCGAGGTCGCCGGGGTGTTGCAGCGCCTGGCCGGGGGCCGGCTGCGCTTCGACTACGCGCCGCGCTACCAGGAGCGCCCGGTGCCCACCCCCCTCTCGCTCTCGATGCCGGTCCAGGTGCATTCGCATCCCGACCGCGTCGTCACTCCCTGGCTCTGGGGACTGCTCCCCGACAACGCCGACGTCCTGCGGCGTTGGGCCCGTGAGTTCCAGGTCTCGGCCAGCTCGGCCTTCTCGCTGCTCGCCAGCCCAATCGGCGAGGACTGCGCGGGCGCGGCGCGATTCGTCTCCGCCGAGGATCCCGCGGCGGCGAGCCGCGCGGGTGAGGTCGAGTGGCTCGACGAGGAGGGCGTCGCCCAGCGCCTACGGGAGCTGCGCGAGGACTCGACTGCCTGGCTCGGCGAGTCATTCACCGGCCAGTTCAGCCTCGCCGGGGCACAGGCGAAGACGGCGCTGCTACTCGAGGGCGGGCGTTGGGGGGTGCCGAGCGGCGCGATCCCGACCACCCACATCCTCAAGCCGGCGGTCAAAGGCTTTGACGATCACGACCTGAACGAGCACCTCTGCCTCGACGCCGCCCGCCGCGCCGGTCTGGTGGCGGCGCGGACGACTGTCTCCCGCTTCGCCGGCGAGAGCGCGGTCGTCGTCAGCCGCTACGACCGCCGCGAGGGCGAGGACGTAATCAGCCGCGTCCACCAAGAGGACCTCTGCCAGGCGCTCGGCGTGTCGCCGGAGCGCAAGTACCAGAGGGACGAAGGGCCGTCGCCCGCCCGCATTGCCCAGCTGCTGCGCGACTCGATGCCCCCTTCGGTCGCCGAGGAATCGGTTCAGCGCTTCGCCGACGCCCTGATCTGGAACTGGCTGATCGCCGGTACCGACGCGCACGCCAAGGACTACTCGCTGCTGCTGGCTGGCAACCAGGTGCGGCTCGCACCCCTCTATGACGTTGCCTCGGCGCTTCCCTACGGAACCCATGTCCGCAAGCTGCGCTTGGCGATGAAGATCGGCGGGAGCTACGCCGTCTACTCGCGCCGCAATCCATGGCCGGCGACCGCCGAGGATCTCGGCTTGGGCGCCGGCCCCCTGTCCGCGCGCGCCCTCGAGCTCGCCACCGCGGCGCCTGAGGCCTTCGCCCGGGCCGCCGAGGACGCGGCGGTCGCGGCGCTCGGCAGCGAGCTTCCCGCCAGGCTGGTGGCCCTCGTCAGCGAGCGCGCCGCTGACTGCATCGCCTTGATCGAGCGGGAACGACCCTGACGCGGCCGCCCGCGGCTACCTCCTAGTCGCATTGCGCCAAGGTGCAGGGCACAACTTCTGGGCGCCGAACTCGTTAGGGAGAACGAGAGTGAGGCTGGCCGCAAGTCACAGAGGGGTCTGGGCGGGGGTGGCGCTGGGTGCGCTGGCCCTGCTTGTGCTGCTCGCTTGGGTCCCGGGCGCCTCGGCGCGCACGCTTCATTTCCAGGGAAAAACGGTCGAAGCCCCGAATTCCTGGCCGGTCTATCGGCTCTCCAAGCACCCGGGGATGTGCGTGCGACTCGACCGCAAGGTGGTCTACCTGGGGACGCCGTCCGCGCAGCAGCGCTGCCCAGCCGACGCGATCGGGGGGCGGCGGGCGATCGTGGTCGAAGCGCGCGGCGCGGCGCGGGCGCGGGCCACGGCCATCCCGCGGGCGCCGCGGCGGAGCGCAAGCGCCTCGGCCACCGGCGCAATCTTCACCGGGCTCGGCTTCGACGCCTGCAGTGCCCCGTCATCGAAGACGATGGCCGCCTGGGCGGAGTCGCCGTACCGAGCAATCGGCGTCTACATCGGCGGCCAGAACCGGGCCTGCTCGCAGCCCAACCTGACCTCCGGCTGGGTCGAAGAACAGACCGAGGCGGGCTGGCACCTGATCCCCACCTACGTTGGTCTGCAGGCGCCAACCTCGGCCTGTTCGAGCTGCGCCAAGCTGACCACGATCGGGGCGGTCAAACAGGGCGAAGAAGAGGCGATCGACGCGGTCGCGGTGGCAGCCGAAGTCGGGATCGGCCCCGGCAGTCCGATCTACTTCGACATGGAGGCCTACTCGCGGACGACGAGCGCTACCAGCGCCACCCTCGCCTTCCTCGAGTCGTGGACCGAGAAGCTCCACGCGCTCGGCTACGTCTCCGGCGTCTACAGCTCGAGCTCGTCGGGGATCGCCGACATCGGCGGCCAGCTCGGCAGCGACTACACGCTCCCCGAAAACCTCTGGATCGCCAACTGGAACGGGCAGAAGAACACCCTCGACCCGGCGGTGCCCTCCACCGGCTGGACCCTGCACCAGCGCATCCACCAGTACCAAGGCGGCCACAACGAGAGCTACGGCGGCGTGACGATCAACATCGACAACAACTACGTCGACGCCGCGACCGTCGGCGAAGGCGCCGTGCCGGTGCCGGGCGACGAGGACCCGATCGGCGAGCTCGACCTCACCAGCGCTCCTGAACCGGGCATCCTGCGGGTCAAGGGCTGGGCCTTCGACCCCAACTCGCCGACCTCGACCTCGGCGATCCGCGTCGTCGTCGGCGGCAAGCTCGGTGCCCCCGGCGCCGAGGAGTACGAACTGGGGACGATCGCCAACATCGCCCGCCGCGCGGTCGGCGTCGACCATCCCGAGGCGGGGCCCAACCACGGCTTCGACACCCGGGTCCCGATCGCCGCCTCGGGCTCGCAGTCGGTCTGCGTCTACGCGCTCGACTACGACCCCGGCGAGGACACCCTGCTCGGCTGCAACGCGACGCAGATTCCGGTCGCGGTGGTGCTCTCGCACCTGCGCCAGAGCCGCCGCGGCGTCCGCGTCTGGATCGACTGCGCCTGGCCGGAAGGGACGACCTGCCCCGGCTGGCTGGCGCTGCGAACCCGCTACAGGGTCGCGATCCCGCGGCGCGGCAAACCGCCGCGGATGCACACCGTCACCCGCACCCTCGCCCGACGGCCCTTCCACCTCGCCGGCCGCCGCGGCCACGGCTTTGAAGTCGGCCTGACCAAAGGCGCCCGCCTGCTGCTGCAGCAACGCGGCCAGCTGCGAACCCAGCTGATCGCCTCGATCCCCGGCGGCAAGCGAACCGCAGTAGTCGGGCTCGAGCAGATCGCCCGCCGGTCCCGCTAGCCCCTAGGGCTTGTCGGGCCGGTCCGGGTAGAGCTCGTCGATCGTGAGCAGGGCGCTGTAGGGCGCCGCGGCGGCCGCTTCGATCCGCTCGCCACCGCCGGCCAGCCGGTCGACCACGGCGACGACGCCAGCCACCTCGAGCCCCTCCTCGCGGACCCGCTCAACCGCGGTCGCGGTCGAGCCGCCGGTCGTCACCGTGTCCTCAACCACCAGCACCCGCAACCCCGCTTCGACTGGCCCCTCGACCCAGCGCTGCAGCCCGTGGTCCTTTTTCTCCCCACGAACGAAGAAGGCAAGTAGCTCGCCCCCCTCCGGGACCGCGATCGCCGCACAGGCCGGCGGAATCGCCGCCGTCGCCGGACCCCCAACCGCCGCCGCTCCCAACTCCAACGCCCGCGCCGCGATCAGCTCCCCGGCCGCCCGGAACCCAGCCGGCCGCATCAGCGTCCGCCGCGCGTCGACGTAGTACTGCGCCACCGCCCCGCTGGCCAAAGTCACTTCGCCAAGGATCAGCGAGTGCTCTTTGAGCTCGGCGAGAAGCGTCGCCTTGGCGGCCTCTAGATCGCTCATCCGGCGTACTGAGTGTGTGTGACCAAGCAGATCAAGGACGCAGGGAGCGTGGCGTGCTCTGCACGCGAGCGACCGAGGACGCCGATATGCGCCGCGTCACACACGCTCAGTACACAAAAATGCTCTCGCCGAAGTGAATCTGTTCGTAGATCCGCGGCTGGTCGGCGATGAAGGTTCGCACGCATCCGTGGCTCGCCGCGTAGTTCGGCACTTCCGCGTAGCCATGGACCGCGTAGCCGTTGTGCCAGTACCACGAGTAGACCATGCCGTGCGAGTTGATGCCCGGTTCCTGGCGGTACATCTCGTAGTGGCCGGTGATCGTCGGGGTCGAGGACTTGCCGGTCGAGACCGGGTAGATCGCGAACGGCTTGCCGTTTTTGATCAGCGCCATCACCTGCTTGGAGAGCGAGACCTCGACGTGCTCGCCGGCGTCCGGGTACTTGACGTGGAAGCCGCCCTTGCCGCCGTAGACCGATTTGACGATCCCGGGGCCGGCCTTTTTGCTGCGATCCATCTCGTTGACTTTGCGGTAGGCGAGGACCTCGCGGCCGAGGCGACCGTTGAAGCACTTGCCGTCACCGGAGGCGTAGCCCAACTTCGCCATCGCCGCTTTGAAGCCCTCGACGACCTTCGAGCATTCACCGGGCTTGAGGCCGGGGAAGTCGACCTTCCAGCTCTTGCGCACGGTGGAGTCGGCGCCGAGCGCTGGGGTCGCCGCGTGCTTGGCGCTGACCGCGTACTTGCCGTCCTCGCGGAGGATCACGCTCGACTCGAAGGTTCCGCTGTTGTTCGGTCCCGGCTGGACCGCGACCTTGCGGCGGACCAGCGACTTGCCGTCGAGGTAGAAGGCGACTTCGACCCGCTGGCCGGGCGCGTAGGGCGAGACCGTGCCGGTGACCGGAACCGTGTCCCAGATCGTCGCCTTGCCGCCGTGGAGGCCGCCGACGTCGATCTTTACCGTCGCGTTCGGCGCCGGCTCGGGCTTCGGCTTCTGCTGCTTCGGTGCCGCGGCGGCGAGCGCCGGGAGCGCGGCGAGCAGCGCGAGGACGGCGATCAGGGGGGCGAGACGACGAATCACGATCGGCGAACTTTACTGTCCGAGCAGGGCGACCGAGTTATTCAGCATGTGCAGCAGGATTCCCGGCACGATCGAGCCGGTTTTCTCGTAAAGCAAGCAAAGCAGGAAGCCGAAGACGACCAGCGGCGGCACTGCGCTGATTCCGGTCAGCGCGTGCAGGCCACCGAACAGGAGGCCGCCGACCAGCGCCGCTGGCACCACCGGCAGCCGCGTCCGCAGGCCGCCGTAGAGCATCCCGCGGAAGCAGATCTCCTCACTGATCGGGGCGAGGATGACGATCAACAGCACCTGGATCGGCACCGCGCCGAACCCCTCGGCGATGTCCTCCTGGTGCGGTTCGCCGAAGACGGCGACGTAGACCGCGTTGAAGATCAGATAGGCGAGGATCGCCGCCCCGATCCACTTCAAGGCGTTGCCGGGGCGGAAGCGGCGCACCCCGAGCCGCGCCAGGATCAGGGCGAGGGTCGCGGCGCCATGCTGGGCGGCGATCGCCATCGGCACCAAGAGGAAGCCCAGCTCGGTCGCCGCCTGGACGCCGACGTTGCCGAAAGTCGTCAGCTCGCCGTGCCCGTCATTGCCGATGATTGAGAACGGGATCGCCAGCACGACACCGGTTCCGAGCGCCAGCACGATCCCGAGCACCCCCATCCAGGCGCCCCAGTTGGCGTAGGGGAAGCCGCCGGGACGCGACGGCTCGACTGCCTCCGCGGCTAGATTCGTGCTCATGACGCCGGCAGTCTCACAGGTCTCGCGCACGACGAGGACGCGGTTGCGCTTCCTCCGCCGCCTCCTCGTGGTCGTCGTCTTGGTCGTCCTGGCGATGATCGCGCTCAGCCAGTTCACCGAGTTCAAGCGGGTCGCCACCGGCGTGCTCGCCTCGACCGCGGTGATCGGGCTGATCGTCGGCTTCGCCGCTCAGCACACGATCGCCAACATGGTCGCCGGGATCCAGATCGCCGTCTCGCAGCCGTTCCGGATCGGCGACACGATCGACTTCGAAGAAAAAGACGGCCGGGTCACCGACATCACCCTCTCCTACACCTACGTCGACCCCGGCGACGGCAGCTCGGTGGTGATCCCCAACCAGCTACTGGTCGAGGGGATCGTCCACAACCGCTCGACCGGCGACACGCAGGCCTGAGAAGACGCGGTTAACGCCCGTCCGGAGCGGCCCCGCCGGGCGCGGACGCGGGTACGCTCTGCGGCGATGAAGCAGCGCCAACGACGCCGTCAGCGGCGTCGAGCGGGAAAGGGAGCAGTCCTGGTCGCGGTGGTCGGCGCCGTGCTCGCGGCGATCGCGGTGGCGGTGATCGCAATCACCACCTGGGTGCTCGACGTCGCCGCCGACGCTCCCCCGCTCGGCTCCTGCAAACCGGTCAGCAAGGGCGGCGACTCGACGATTTTCGCCGCCAACGGCACCCGCCTCGGGCGGATCAACGCCAGCGTCGCCCGCACCCCGGTCTCGATCAAGCGGATCCCCCGGATCCTGCAGCTGGCGACGGTGGCGATCGAGGACCAGCGCTTCTACGAACACGGCGGCATCGACGACCAGAGCATCATCCGCGCCGCCGTCGCCAACCTCGAAGCCGGCGAAGCGGTCGAGGGTGGCTCGACGATCACCCAGCAGTTGGTCCGCAACCTCTGCATCCAGAACCCGGAGCGGACCCTCGAACGCAAGATCGTCGAGGCGAAGCTGGCGCAGGAGTACTTCCAGAAGCACAGCCGCCGCGAAATCCTCGGCTCCTACCTCAACATCGCCTCGTACGGGACCGTCGAAGGCTCGACCGCGGTCGGGGTCGGAGCGGCGGCAAAGATCTTCTTCTCGCGGCCGGTCTGGAAGCTCGACCTGCCGCAGGTGGCGATGCTCGCCGGGCTGCCGCAGGCGCCCTCCGAATACAACCCGATCATCAACCCGCGAGCGGCGCGCGAACGGCGCAACGAAGTGCTGGCGGCGATGCGGAAGGTCGGCTACATCAACAAGGAGCGGGCGCACGCGGCGATGCGCTCGGGCCTGCGGCTCGACGTCGCCGATGACTTCTTCTCCCATCGCCAGCCTTACTTCTTCGACTACGTCGAGGACAAGCTGCTCGAGCACTACGGCGTCAACACGGTGCGCCGCGGCGGGCTCGAGATCCACACGACGATCGACCTGCACCTGCAGCGGGTCGGGCTGGAAGCAATTCGCTCGACCCTCCCCTACTCGACCGACCCCGCTTCCGCCCTCGTATCGATCGACCCGAGGAACGGCAACATCCGGGCGATGGTCTCGAGCTCGAGCTACGCCCAGAGCCAGTTCAACCTCGCCGCTCAGGGCCACCGCCAGCCCGGCTCGACCTTCAAGGCCTTCGTGCTGACGACCGCGATCAAGCAGGGCATCGACCCCTACTCGACCTACTACGACTCGAAACCGCTCGACCTGACCCTGCCGCAATGGGGCCACTGGGAAGTCCATACCGCCGACGAGGGCTACCAGGGGACGGTCAACCTGCAGCAGGCGACGGTCACCTCCGACAACACCGTCTTTGCCCAGCTCGACCTCGACGTCGGGCCCAAGAACGTGGCGCGGACGGCGGAATCGATGGGAATCACCAGCAAGCTCGACGGAATCCCGGCGGAGGGGATCGGCGGTCTGCGGATCGGCGTCTCGCCCCTGGAGATGAGCGACGCCTACGCGACGCTCGCCTCCGGCGGCATCCACCACAACCCGGTCGCGATCGAGAAGGTCGTCTTCCCCAACGGCCATGTCGACCACCCGGAAGGGCCGAATCCAGAACGGGTGCTCTCGCAGCCGGTGGCCTGGGAGGTGACGCGCCTGCTGCACGACAACATCACCGAAGGAACCGGCACCGCCGCCTACACCGGCTGCGCCGGTGAGGCTGGCAAGACCGGGACGACCGACCGCTACACCGACGCCTGGTTCGCCGGCTACACGCCGCGGCTGGCGACCGTGGTCTGGGTCGGTTACCCCGAATCAAACGAAATCGAAATGACCAGCGTCCACGGGATCACCGTCTTCGGCGGCACCTTCCCGGCCGAAATCTGGAACCACGTCTACGAGTACGGCGAAGTCCCCTGCGAAGAATTCAGCGAACCGTCGCAGCAGATCAGCTGGGCGGCGTATTACGGCCAGTTCACCCAGGGCAGCCCGAACGACCACGGCGACGGCGTCAAAAGCGAGGCCGAAGAAGCGTCCGAAACGGGCGAAGAACTGCCCGGCCAGGCCGCTGTCGGCGGCTACGACCCGAACGCCTACGCGCCCGGCGCCGGCCAGGAACCGGCACCGCTGCCGCCGCCACCGGCACCGCCGCCCGAGGCGGGCCTCGGCGGGGGCGAATCGGCTAGCGGCTAGGCCGGCGGCATGGTATCCAGGTAGCCCTTGGACGCCGGGCTCGCCTACGGCCTCGTCTGGGCCGGTTTCATTGCCTATCTCGGGGTGCTTGTCTGGGCGCCGCGGCTGGGGAGCTGCGTCGTCTGGGGGCTGATCCTTGTCTTCGTCAGCGCCTTCGCGGTGGCACCGGTGCTCCTCTCGCACGACGTCTGGAGCTACGTCGACTACGCCCGGCTCGGGGTCCGGCACGGCCTCGATCCCTACGTCGCCCAGCCCGATGCGGTGCCCAGCGACCCCGCCTTCGGCCACGTCACCTGGACCGAACAGAGCAGCGTCTACGGACCGCTGTTCACCCTCGCGACCTATCCGCTGGCTTGGCTGCCGGTCGATGCGGCGGTGGCGGTGCTGAAGGGAGTGGCGGCGCTCTCGGTGCTGGGGCTGGCGGCGATCGTGGCGCGGATCGGTGCCTGGCGTGGCCTCGACCCGCGCCGCGCCGCGGCCTTCGTCGCCCTCAACCCCCTGGTCCTCGTCCACGTCGTCGGCGGCGCCCACAACGACGGGTTGATGATGCTGCTGACGATGCTCGGAGTCGCCGCGGTCCTGGCCCGCCGCGAGGCGGCCGCCGGCGCCACGCTCCTCGCCGCCGTCGCGATCAAGCTCTCCGCCGCCTTCGTCGCCCCGTTCGCCGTCCTCGCCACCGCCCGTCCCGCTGTTCCTTTTGTCGGCTATACCGACATAAAGAACAGCGGAGCGAGAGAGGGGCGGCGCGCGGTCGGCCGATTGCTGGCCGGGGCTGCCGCGGCGGCGCTCCTGATCGGCGTCGCCGCGTACCTTGCGTTCGGGTGGGACTGGCTGGGCGCCGTCGGCCTGGCCGGCGAGAACCAGGGCCGGACCAGCCATCTCAGCCTGCCGATCACCTTTGCTCGGCTCAGCGGCCTCGACCCTGATGTCGTCCGCGCCGCCGCCCTCCTCCTTTACGGCGCGGCCCTCGTCTACCTCCTAGCTTGGACCTGGCGCGGCGGCGACTGGGTCCGCGCCGCCGCCTGGGCCGGCTTCGGCCTCCTCCTCGCCACCTCCTGGCTGCTCCCCTGGTACCTGGTCTGGGCGCTCCCCTTGGTCGCCGTCTCCCGCGACCGCCGCCTCCAACTCCTCACCCTCGCCCTCACCGCCTACCAACTAGGCGCCCGCATCCCCCTTTGAACTTGCATACCGATCTTTGCCCCACCCCAGTGGGGGAAATGTCGGTACCCCGATTTTTCCGCCCTTCGGCTTCGGCCCGGGCTAGAGGATCTCGGGGGTGCGGCCGCCGGCGTCCATCCCGGCCTCTTCCTCCTCCGGGCTCGGGTGGAGGATGCCGGTGTGGACCGACCAGCCTTGGCGGCGGCCGAGCGCGGTGACGATCCCCACGTAGACGAGTTCGCCGACCGTCATCACGCCGCGGACGACGATCGAGATCAGCGAGCCAAGGGCGAAGCTGCCACTCGGCAGCGCCGCCTTCACCGCCCAGGCGAAGGCCGCGTCGCGGGCGCCGAGCCCGGCCGGCAGAACCAGCGTCACCAGCGCCGCGAAGTAGCCGATCGCCTGCGCCGAGCCGACCAGCAGCAGGTCGTTGAAGGGGATAAAGGTGACCGAGCGGGCGGTGAAGTAGATGCCGAAGGCGACCACGACCCAGTTCAGCGAGTAGTAGATGATCAGCAGGATCACCCCGCGCAGGGGGATCAAGGTCGGCAGCGAGTCGCGGCCGAAGGCGCGCAGCAGGCGGTTGGCGAGGGGCCCAAAGACCCGCGGGTGGAGGATCGCGATCGCCGCCGGGATCAACAGCAGCACCGCCCAGCGGAACGGAGTCGACTGCAGGTCTGGGTGCTTGATGATGAAGTAGGCGGCGACGACGATCGCCGAGGTGGCCGAGATCGCCTGTTCGTAGACGATGCTGGCGACGGTGATCCGCCGCGGCACCCCGGCCCGCTCGGAGAGCAGCACCCGCCCCAGCACGTAGAGCACGCTGCCCGGCACGTAGCGGGCCAGCAGCGGCTGGCCCCAGGCGACCTGCGCGCGGCCGATGCCGATCGGATAGCCGAGGAAGCGGAGAATGAAGTCCCAGCCGAGAGCGCTGAAGAAGTAGAAGCTGGAGAGGATGATCACCGCCGGGATCAGCCAGATGACGTGGAAATGGACGCCTTCGGCCTGAATCTCCGACCACTGGTCGATGACGGTCAGGACCAGGAAGCCGAAGATCAGGACGGCAAGGCCGATTTGCAGGCCAAGGCGAACCCGCCGGCTCCGGGGCGGCTTTGATCCGATCCTTGCGCCCGCCTCGCCGATGCGATGCAGGAGTGGTTGGCGGCGCTCCACGTCCATCCGCAGGTTAGTGACGCGCGCAGAGCGGTTTAGTTGCGGTCCCGCCGCGCGGGGGCTTGCCTGCAATTTGCGATAGTCGGCCGATGGCTGACTCGCCCGGCGAGTTCGAGTTGATCGAGGCGTTGCTCAAAAAACTGCCCGCGGCGAGCCCGCGGTTGCGGCTCGGCAGTGGCGACGATGCCGCGGTGACCGTGCCCGGAGGCGCCACCGCGACCTCGGTCGACGCCCTGGTCGAGGGCGTCCACTTCCGCCGCGAGGACGGCTTCTCGCTGGAGGACGTCGGCGTCAAGGCGCTTGCTACCGCTCTCTCCGACCTTGCCGCGATGGGCGCTGAGCCGGGCGAGGCCTACGTCGTGCTCGGCGTCCCGCCCGATCTCAGCGAAGCCGAGCTGCTGGCGCTCGGCGATGGGCTCGCCGCGGTCGCCGCCGCGACTGGGACGGCGATCGCCGGCGGCGACGTCAGCCGCTCACCCGTTCTCTCGCTCGCCGTCACCGTGGTCGGCCACGCGCCGCGGCCGGAGCTGCTCGTCAGCCGCGGCGGCGCCCAGCCCGGCGACCTGCTGGTCGTCACCGGCGAGCTCGGCGGCGCGGCCGCCGGCCGGTTGCTGCTCGAGCGCCCCGAGCTCGGCGCCGGCCTTCCCGCCGAGACCGCCGAGCGCCTGCGCCGCCGCCAACTACGCCCGACCCCGCGGCTGCGCGCTGGCGCCGCCCTCGCTGCGGCCGGCGCCAGCGCGATGATCGACCTCAGCGACGGCCTCGCCGGTGACGCCGGCCACGTCGCCGCTCAAAGCCGCGCCGCCCTGCGGATCGACGCCGGCGCGGTTCCCCTCGCCAAGGGCCTGGCCGAGGTCGCCGCGGCGGCCGGCCGCGACCCGCTCGAGCTCGCCGTAGGGGGCGGCGAGGACTACGAGCTGCTGGCAGCGATCCCACCCGAGCGGCTGAGCGAGGCCGCAACGCGGATAGGAGAAGCGGCAGAAACGAGCCTGACCCCGATCGGCGAGGTCGGCGAGGGAGAAGGGGCCGAAATCAGGCTGCCCGGGGGCGGAATCCTGAGGACGCGCGGCTTTGATCAGCTCGGTCCTCAGCCCTGAGATTCGGCAGCAGCAGGTCCCTCACCGCGCGCCGACGCAGCATCGCCACAGCCACCCGCGCCGGGTCCGGCTTGTACTGGCCAGATTCGACCAAGTTCTTCAGCTCTGATGCCTGCATCGCCCTAGTTATCGGTAAGTGACCCGAGATCCTTAGTTCTTAGTAATCGCACATGCGTCCAAAGGAATCCGTTATTTAATCTAGACGGGTGGCCAATGGGACGGCGCGCATTCTCTTAGTCGATGACGAGCAGTCAATTCAGACCCTGCTCAGCTACCCCCTGCGCAAAGACGGCTACCACGTCACCTCCGCGCTCGACGGCGGCGAAGCCCTGCAGCGCTTCGAAGAGGGCCGCTTCGATTTGGTGATCCTCGACTTGATGCTGCCCAAACTCGACGGCGTCGCCGTCTGCAAGGCGCTGCGCTCGCGCAGCCAGGTGCCGATCATCATGCTGACCGCTAAAGGCTCAGAGACCGACAAGGTCGCCGGGCTCGAGGTCGGCGCCGACGACTACATCACCAAGCCCTTCTCGCTGCGCGAGTTCCGCAGCCGGGTCAAAGCGGCGCTGCGCCGCTCGCGGATGGGCGCCGGCAACGGCACTCCGGACGAGCCGATCTCGGCCGGCGAGCTGACGATCGACTTCGAGCGCCGGATGGTCACGCTCGGCACCCGAGAGGTCAAAGTCACTTACGTCGAGTTCGAGATCCTCGGCGCGCTGGCCCGCTCGCCAGGCCGGGTGCTGACCCGCGAGACCCTGCTCGAGCACGTCTGGGGCGACTCGGATTACCGCGACCCGCGCACCGTCGACGTCCACATCCGCCACCTGCGCGAGAAGCTCGAGGCCGATCCCAAGGAACCCGAGTACCTGTTCACGGTTCGCGGCGTCGGCTACCGCTTCAAGGAGTAGGTGGTCCCCAATGGTGCGCCGCCTGCGCCTCCACACCCTCGCCGGCCGCATCGTCTTCGCCGCGATCGCCGTCTGCGTTGGCAGCGTCGGCATCGTCTACCTCTATGTCGTCGCGGTCGGCGGCGCCGCCAGCGGACTCAGCGACGTCAAGGGTCAGATCGCGGTCGGCGGCCTGATCGCGCTGGCGATCGCCACCTTGCTCGGCCTCTACTACGCGAAGATGGCGGCTGACAGCGTGCGGGCGCTGCAGCAGGCGGCACGCAAAGTCGCCGACGGCAACTTCGAAACGACGATCCCGGTTGCCGCCACCGGCCAGCTGGCGCCGCTGGCCCGCACCTTCAATCAGATGCAGGGACGGCTGGCCGAACTCGACTCCGCCCGCAAGGCCTTCATCGCCAACGCCTCGCATGAGCTGCGGACGCCGATCTTCAGCCTCGGCGGCTTCGTCGAGCTGCTCGAAGACGAGGACCCGAGCCCGGCGGAGCGGGAGGAGTTCCTGCGCGAGATGCGTGAGCAGATCGACCGGCTGACCAAGTTGACCGCCGACCTGCTCGACCTCTCCCAGCTCGACGCCGGGGCGATGGTGATGCAGGCGCAACCGGTCGATCTTGGCGAGCTGGCCCGCGAGGTGACCCGCGAGTTCGCACCGCGCGCCGACCTGCACGGCTCGCGGCTTGAGCTGCGTACCCCCGAGCGGGCCGCGATCGCGCTCGGCGACCGTGATCGGGTGCGGCAGATCATCCGTATCCTCCTCGACAACGCCCTTACGCACACGCCTGAGGGCACCAAGGTGACCGTGAACACGTATTTCGCCAACCGCCGCGCCGAGCTGACCGTCTCCGACGAGGGGACGGGCGTCCCTCACCGCGTCCAGAAACGGATCTTCGAGCGCTTCTACACGGCCGACTCGGCCGGCGGCTCGGGGCTCGGGCTGGCGATCGCTCGCGAGCTGGCGCAGCGGATGGGCGGCCGCCTTTCGATCAGCTCGAGCCGCCGTTACACCGCCTTCACCCTGGATCTGCCGCCGGCTCGCGAGGAGCTGGCACCGCGGCCGCCGGCGCCGGCGGCCGCGGCCAAGGCCCCCTCGTGAGCTGGAATCGCTTCGCGCCCCGGCGCCGTTCGGCGCCGGCGGCCCTCCTGCCGCTGCTGCTGTGCCTGGCGGCGCTGGTCGTGGTCGCTGGCTGCGGCTCGGGCAACGCCACGCCCGGCGCCGACGAGGAGAGCTCGAGCACCGCGACGAGCACCGAAACGACCACCGCGGAAACGAGCGAAGCACCGGAAGTCGCAATCGAGACCAGCGCCCCGGGTTTCGATGCCGCCGAAGTGTTTGAAGAGGCCTCGCCCGGCGTGGTCACGATTCGCTCGATCTTCGACGCCGGCTCGGCCGCCGAGGGCTCCGGGTTCGTCCTCAACGAGGAAGGCGAAATCGTCACCAACGCTCACGTCGTCACTGACGAATCGAGCGGCAGCCGTGAGCCGGCGGAAGAAGTCTTCATCGAGTTCCCCGACCACAACGTGGTCGAAGCCGAAATTGTCGGTTTCGACCCGTTCGCCGACGTCGCCCTGCTGAAGGTCGAACCGGACGGCTTCGAACTGCACCCACTCGAACTCGGCGACGACTCGACCCTCAAGGTTGGCCAGCCGGTGGCGGCGATCGGCAGCCCGTTCGGCGAAGAACAGTCGCTCTCGGTCGGCGTCGTCTCGGCCACCGACCGCTCGGTCAAATCGCTGACTCAGTTCCAGATCGTCGGCGCGATCCAGACCGACGCCTCGATCAACCCCGGCAACTCTGGCGGCCCGCTGCTTGACGCCGGCGCCCGCGTGCTCGGGATCAACCAGCAGATCGAGACCAACTCGGGCGCCAACGACGGCGTCGGCTTCGCCGTCCCGGTCTCGGCGATAAAGCGTTCGATCGAGCAGCTGCGCGAGAGGGGCAAGGTCGAATACGCCTACATCGGCGTTTCCAGCGAGTCGCTCTATCCGCAACTGGCGGACAAGCTCGACCTCGACACCGACTTCGGCGGCTTGATCGCCGAAGTCGTCGCCGGCGGTCCGGCCGACAAGGCGGGCATCGAAGGCGGCAACGAGAAACTTGTCTTCCAGGGCCAGCCATACCGGGTCGGCGGCGACGTGGTCCTGCAGATCGACGGTGAGGACGTCATCGATGTGGACGATCTCGCACGCTTGGTCGCCGAACACGAACCGGGCGAAAAGGTCGACCTGACGATCATCCACGACGGCAAGCGCAAGGACGTCGAGGTGACGCTCGAAGCGCGCCCCGAGACGCCCGGCGAAGGCTGAGCGGGCGCCGGCGGCGGCGCCCGGACCGGCCCCAGTCGGCTGCGACAGGGTCGCGGTAACGCGTCTGCGACGCAACCCGCCGCGTATAGGTGTAGAACTCCGGCCTTGCTCCAGGAAGTCGCACTAGGCCAGAAGAACCTCGCCGACTACACCCACATCGTCGGCAAAGAGGTGACCGAGCAGATCCGCGCGCTGGCGGAGCCGCTGAAAGGCAAGCGGGTCCTGCACGTCAGCGCCACCGCCTTCGGTGGCGGCGTCTCGGAGATCCTCTACACGATCGTGCCGCTGATGCGCGACATCGGCCTCGACGCGCACTGGCACGTGATCTTTGGCAAAGAGGAGTTCTTTAACGCGACCAAGCTCCTCCACAACTCGCTGCAGGGGGCGCCAGAGACGCTGAGCGAGGAGCAGTGGGCGCTGTTCGACGAGATCAACCAGATGAACGCCGAGGGCCTGGAAGGCGAGTGGGACATCGTGATCGTCCACGACCCGCAGCCGATCGGCCTGCGTCGCGGCGCCAACGAGAAGGGCAAGAACTGGATCTGGCGCTGCCACATCGACCTCTCGAACCCGAACCCGGCTCCGATCGAGCGGCTGTTGCCGCTGATCGAGGAATACGACGCGAGCGTTTGGCACATGCCCGAATACGTGCCGGCGGCGATGAACGACAGCGCCGACGGGGTCAACATCATCCCGCCGGCGATCGACCCGCTATCGCCGAAGAACATGGCCTTCTCCCCCGAGGACGCGGCCTTCGTCTGCCGCCAGTTCGGGATCGACGTCGAGCGGCCGCTGCTGACTCAGGTCTCGCGCTTCGACCCCTGGAAGGACCCGATCGGCGTGATCGACGCCTACCGCAAAGTGACCGAGCAGGTGCCCGAGGCGCAGTTGGCGATGGTCGGCTCGATGGCGAGCGACGACCCCGAGGGCCGCGAGTACTTCCAGAAGACCTACGAATACGCCGACAACGACCCGGACATCAAGATCCTCAGCAACCTCAACAACGTCGGCGCGATCGAGGTCAACGCCTTCCAGTCGCAGTCCGACGTCTGCCTGCAGAAGTCGATCCGCGAGGGATTCGGGCTGACCGTGACCGAGGCGCTCTGGAAGGGACGGCCAACGGTCGCTGGCAACGTCGGCGGCATCCCGCTGCAGATCGAGGACGGGATCTCCGGCTACCTGGTCAACTCGCCCGAGGAGTGCGCCGAGCGTTGCCTCGAGATCCTCGGCAACCCGAGCCTCGGCAAGAGTCTCGGCCGCGAGGGCAAGGAGCACGCGCGGCGCCAGTTCCTCTCGCCGCGGCTGCTGCGCGACTGGCTGGATCTGTTCACCCGGCTCGAATCCTGATCGCGGCGCCGGGTTTGCCCGCTCGGCGGGCGATGCCGACCGCGTAATCTCTGCGGCAGTGGACCCCTCGCCGCTGATCATCGTTTCGAACCGCGGCCCCGCCCAGTTCGAACTCGACGAAAACGGGGAGCGCACCGTGCGCCGCGGCGGCGGCGGCCTGGTGACGGCGCTCTCGGACTTGGTCCGCCACCGCGACGCGCTCTGGATCGCCTCGGCGATGACCGACGAGGATGTCGCTGTCGCCGAGGAAGCTGGCGGCCCGACCGAGATCTCACTCGGCGACATCGACTACCGCGTCTGCATGGTCGGCTCGGACCCGGAAGCCTACGACCGCTTCTACAACGTGATCGCCAACCCGATCCTCTGGTTCATCCAGCACTACCTCTGGGATCTCTCGAACGCGCCGGACATTCGCCAGCAGGAGCTCGACGCCTGGGACTTCGGCTACCAGGCGGTCAACGCCGACATCGCCCGCGCGGTGCTCAACCAGATCGAGGGCCAGCAGGACCCGCTGGTGATGCTGCACGATTACCACCTCTACACGGCGCCGCGCATGATCCGGTCCCAGCGCCCGGACGTCTTCCTCCACCACTTCGTCCACATTCCCTGGACCCAGCCGGACAGCTGGCGGGTACTGCCGACTCGGATCCGCGAGGCGATCTACGACGGCCTGCTCGCCAACGACATCATCGGCTTCCACACCGTCGCCTACTGCATCAACTTCCTGCGCTGCTGCGACGAACTGCTCGAAGCCGAGGTCGACTACGCGACTGGCGAAGTCCGGCACGAGGGCGGGCGGACGCTGGCCCGCGCCTACCCGCTGGGGATCGACGCCGAGCGACTGCAACAGGTGGCGGCCTCGCCGGAGGTCGCCGAGGCCGAGCGCGAGGTGCTCGAGCGGCGGCGCCAGTACCTGATCATCCGGGTCGACCGCGCCGACCTCTCGAAGAACGTCCTGCGTGGCTTCACTGCCTTCGACACCTTCCTCACCCAGCACCCCGAGTTCCGCGAACAGGTGACGTTCATCGCCCACCTGCAACCCTCGCGCCAGGACGTGCCCGAGTACGCGGAGTACCTGGAGCGGATCGAGGCGCTGGTCGCGGTGGTCAACCACCGTCATGGGACGACCGACTGGATGCCGATCGACCTGAAGATCTACGAGAACTTCCACGACGCGGTCGCCCGCTACAAGCACTTCGACTTGCTGATGGTCAACTCGATCTTCGACGGGATGAACTTGGTCGCGAAGGAGGCGCCGGCAGTCAACACCCGCGACGGGGTGCTGATGCTCTCCGAGAACACCGGCTCCCACCACGAGCTCTGGGACTTCTCCATCTCGGTCAACCCGTTCGACATCCAGCAGCAAGCCGACTCGATCCACCGGGCGTTGACCCTCGACGCGGAGACCAAGCGCCGCTGGTCGCAGGGACTGAAGGAGATCATCTTCTCCCGCAACCCCGGCGACTGGATCGACGACCAACTGGCCGACATCGAGGAGCTTCGGCGCAAAACCGCCGCCTGAGGGGCGGCGTGGGGGGAGAGCTGGGGACGGTCCGGGGCTTGGGTCCCGGTGCGAGCGCTGCGGGTTCGATGGCAGGGAGTGGCAAAGGTCGCTGCGGCGGGCATCGGCGTGGTCGCGGCGATCGCAGTGCTCCCGGGCCTCCTGCGCGCTCCTGAGCCGCCGCCGCTGGGGAAGGACGTCGGCCTGCCGCGACTCGCGGCGCGGCCGCGGGGCGCATTCTTCTCGCATAGCGAGAGAAAGGCGCCCCACCGGCGGTCCGAGCAAAGCCAGCGCCGGCACCCTGGTCGTCCCGGGCCGCACAGCACTGGCGCATTTCACTCGCATAGCGAGCAGAGAGCGCCAATGGGCCAGCGCCGCGAGCCGAACCACGCGCACCGAGCGCTGGGCGGTCACAAACCCGCGCCACCGGCCGAAGTCGCCATTCCCAAGCCTGCAGCTCCGCCGGCGCCGGAACCCGCGCCGGCGCCGCCACCTCCGCCCGCGCCAACGCAAGACCCCGTGGCGTCGCCACCACCTCCGCCCACCCCTCCGCCACCGCCTGTCGAAGACGGTTCGGCCGAGTTCGCGCCGCACTAGCGCTCCCCGAAGCCGTTCCGTCGCTATAGTCAGCCGCCGTTTTGGCAGCAGCACGCGAATACGAGCTGGTCCTGATGCTGGACCCCCAGTTGGACGCCCCGGCGCGCGACGCCCTGGCGCAGAATGCGCGTGGCGAAATCGAGGGCAGCGGCAGTCTCAAAGGGGAGAACACCTGGGGGCTGCGCAAGATGGCCTACGAGATCAACCACCGCACCGAGGCCGACTACCGCTGGTTCCGCTTCGAGGCGCCGAGCTCGCTGCTCGACTCGCTCGACCACAACCTGAAGATCGCCGACGGCGTCCTCCGTTTCCGGATCTTCAAAACCGACCCCGGCACGCCGACGATCGTGCCGCCGGCGACCACCGCCGCCCCCGGCCCGCGCGAGCGTGCCACCCAGGGTCCCGGTGCAGGCCCCGGACCGCGCGAGGATCGCGCCGAGGCCCCTGACTCAGCGCCGGCGCCGGCGCCCGCTGCCGAGTAGCGCCCTCGCGCTCCACCTGCCCATCGCCCCGCTCTTTGGGCGGAAAAGCCCGAGCAATGGGGGAGAGGTTGCGCCGTCCACCTGCTTAGACTGGGACCCAGCTAACGATCTTCAAAGGGAGTGAGTGTCTTGGCAGCTTCGAACGTAAACGTGGTGGTCATCACCGGGAACCTGACTCGCGACCCCGAGCTGCGCCACACCGGCGGCGGCACCGCCGTTTGCGAACTTCGTGTCGCGGTCAACAGCCGCCGCAAAGACGGCAACACCGGCGAGTGGATGGACAAGCCGAACTTTTTCGACGTCGTCGTCTGGGGTGCCCAGGGCGAGAACTGCGCGACCTACCTGCAAAAGGGCCGTCCGGTGGCGATCGAAGGCCGGCTTGACTGGCGCGAGTGGGAGGCGAAAGACGGCGGCGGCAAACGCCAGGCAGTGCAGATCATCGCCAACACCGTCCAGTTCCTCGGCTCGCGCGACGGTGGCGGCGGAGGAGGCGGTGGCCAGGGACAGGGCGACGGCGGCGGCTTCACGCCGCAGAGCGATGTCCCGGCCGACACCTCCGACTTCCAGGGCGCCAGCGGCGCCAGCGGTGGCGGCGGTGGCTCTCAGGAAGACGACATCCCGTTCTAACCCCGGCGCCGCGGCGGAGGCGTCCGCCGCATGGTCGTACTAGCCGCTCGCTGCAAGCCATTGGGGGTCTATTGGCCCCCAAATCGCTGCAGCGGTGCGGCCTAGCGCGCGGCCCCGGACGCGGCGGGTCTGTACCATCCGCGGTCGCATGCCACGAGCTAGAGATACCTCAGCACCGGCCGGAGGCCGTCGCGGACGCCGCGGTGGCGATCGCGCTCGGCCGCGTAAATACACGCGCGTCAACGCCGAAGTCGTCGATTACAAGGACCTCAACCTGCTGCGGCGGTTCCTCTCCGATAAGGGGAAGACGCGTGGGCGGCGGGTGACCGGGCTTTCGCGCCGCCACCAGCGGCAGCTCTCGGTCGCGGTGAAGAGGGCGCGTGAAATCGCCCTCCTCCCGTACGTCGGAGAGCGCTGATGGCGGAGGCGATCCTGCTTGCCGACGTCGAGTCGCTCGGCGAAGCCGGCCAGGCGGTAGACGTCGCTCCCGGCTACCTCCGCAACTACCTGATCCCGCGCAAGCTCGCGCAGCCGGCAACGCCGGGCGCGTTGGAGGAGGCGCAGCGGCGCCTCGAGGCGGCTGAACGAGCCGAGAAAGCCCGTGCCGAGCGCGAAGCCGAAGCGGCCGGCCTGCTCTCGAAAACGGTGCTCACGATCCACCAGCGAGCCGGCGAAGACGGCAAGCTGTTCGGCTCGGTCGGGCCGAAAGAGATCGTCGACGCGCTGCGCGACGCCCGCGACCTGCGGATCGACAAACGCAAAGTCAAACTCGACCAGCCGCTGCGCGAACTGGGCACCTTCATGGTCGAGATCGAGCTCGCCGACGGGGCAACCGCTGCGGTGAAGACGATCATCAGCGAGGAGAAGTAGTCCGACCCTTCCGGCGCAGTCCTGGCTGGACTCGCTCCGAGCGGGCGACGGTCGGGCTCGCCGCGGTGGCGATTGGCGGCGCCGGCATCGTCCTCGCCGACGAGTTCGGCCGCCTGCTCGGGCGCCGCGCCCGCCAGCACCGCGAGCACGAACAGCTCGAACTGACGCCGATCGTCGCGATCGACACGGTCGAGGCGGCAGCGATCGACACGGTCGAGGCAGCGGTCCGCGGCTACACCGCGGCGCCGCGCTCGGAGACCGTCCTCTTCAATCTGCTCGCCGGCTTCCTCGGCTCCTTCGCCCTGGTCCGCCTCTCGACCTACGGCATCCGCCAGGAGTGGGGGCCGTTCCGGGGCGTCTCGATCCGCGGCCGCCACATCCACCATTTCGTCCCCGGCATCCTGCTCGCCTTCGGCTCTGGGATCGCTGCCCTGGTCACCGATGACGACGAGCTCGAGCAGACCCTGGCGGTGCCGATGGGCGCCGGAATCGGGCTGACCTTCGACGAGGCGGCGCTGCTGCTCGACCTGCGCGACGTCTACTGGACCCGGGAGGGCCTGCTCAGCGTCCAGCTCAGTCTCGGCGCGACGGCGATCCTCAGCATCGCGATCGTCACCCTGCGAATGCTGCGGCGCGGCGAGGCGCAGCTGCTCGATGAGGCCGGCGCGTTCGACCCGGCCCTCGCCGAAATAGCGGCCGACCTGTAACGGAAGCGTCAACTCTCGCTCGCAAAAGGCGCATTCGCGCATCGCGCCGGCGGCCGGCCTCTGGTTGATTGGGAAGCGCCCGCGGAACCCCCATTTTGCCGTCGGCAGCACCGCCTTTACTCATCTCTCCCATGCCCCAACCTTCCGCCACCCACGTCCCGCCCCAAAACATCGAGGCGGAGGAATCGGTCCTCGGCGCGATGCTGGTCGCCGAGCCGGCGCTGACCCGGGTGATCGACGAGGTGAAGCTGAAGGACTCGGACTTCTACCTCGACCGCCACCGGGCGATCTTCGAGGCGGCCCACGACCTCTACGCCGCCTCGAAGCCGGTCGACTCCCTGAGCGTCGCCGAGGCGCTGACCCAGCGCAACATGATCGACGCCGCGGGCGGCAAGCACTACGTCTCCGAGCTGGCGGCGAAAGTGCCAGCGGCCGGCAACGCCAAGCACTACGCCGAGATCGTCCAACAGAACTCGTTGCTACGGCGGCTGCTCGGCGCCGGCCAGGAGATCCAAGGCTGGGTGAACCAGCGGGACGGCGAGCCGCGCGAACTCTCCGAGCGGGCCGAGAAGCTGCTGTTCGAAGTCGCCCACAAAGAGCAGGCTTCGGACTTCCGAATCCTCGGCGACATCCTCCATGACGAGGTCGACCGGCTGGAGAAGCTCTCGACCGGCGAGGTCGAGATGACCGGGACCCCGTCGGGCTTCCGCGACATCGACGCGATCACCGGCGGCTTCCAGCCCGGCAACCTGATCATCGTCGCCGCCCGGCCGGCGATGGGCAAGAGTGCCCTGGTCGCGAATATCGCCGAAAACGTCTCAGTCAAACGCGACAAGACGGTCGCCTTCTTCTCGCTCGAGATGTCGGAGGTCGAGCTGGCCCAGCGCTTCATCGCCTGCCGGGCGCGGATCTCCGGCGACAAGCTGCGCAAGGGGCAGGTCTCCCAGCGCGACTGGCCGAAGGTGGTGCGTGCCTGCAACGAACTCGAGGAAGCGCCGCTCTGGTTCGACGACTCCTCCGACCTCGGCATCCTCGACCTGCGCGCCAAGGCGCGCCGCTTGCACGCCCAGGAACAGGACCGCGGCGGCCTCGGCTTGATCATCCTCGACTACATGCAGCTGATGCGCTCGGATGACCCGCGGGCCAACCGAGTCGAGCAGGTTGGCCAGATCTCCCGCGGGCTGAAGATCCTCGCCCGCGAGCTCGAGGTCCCGGTGGTCGCGATCTCACAGCTCTCGCGAGCGCCAGAGCAACGGACGCCGCCGAAGCCGCAGCTCTCGGACCTGCGCGAGTCGGGGCAGATCGAGCAGGACGCCGATGTCGTCGCCTTCCTCTACCGCGAGGACTACTACCGCGACCCCGACGAAGAGCCGGACGGCCTCGCCGACCTGATCATCGCCAAGCATAGGAACGGCCCGATCGGGACCAGGAAGCTGGTCTTCCTCGACCGCTATCCCAAATTTGCCGACCACAGCGGCCAGGAGGCACCGATCGAGCAGCCTGTCGGCGAAGGACCGCCGCTGGCTGAGGCCGCGGGGCCGGACTTCTAGATGGTCCGCCGCCGCTCGCCTGCCTTTACTAGGAGCCACTGATGCCGGCGATCGCCCGCTCCGAGCCGTTCCGCGAACAGGTCTGCCCGCTCGGGGTCTGCGACGGCTCCGGCTGGATCCTCGGGCCCGAGGACGTCGCCCGCCCCTGCGAGTGCCGCGCCCAGCGGCTGCGCAAGGGTCGCTCCCGCGGCGTCGCCTCGGCGATTCCGGCCCGCTACCGCGGCGTCTCCTTCGACCGCCCGCCGGTCTCCGACATGGCGCGCGACATGACCAGCCGCCACGTCGTGCAGGCGGCGCGCGACTTCTGCGAGAACCTCGACCGCAACCTCGAGGAGGGCAACGGCCTCTGGCTGATGGGCGACACCGGCACCGGCAAGACGACCCTCGGGATGCTGGTCGCAAGCCAGGCGCTGGCCGCCGGCAAGACGGTCGCTGTCTACTTCACGCCGAAGCTGCTCAACCGCATCCGCCAGACCTTCCAGGAAGCCGACTCGGAGAACGCCTACACCGTCTTCTTCGACCAGGTCACCTCGGTCGACCTGCTCTACATCGACGACCTCGGCTCCGAGCGCCACACCGACTGGGTGGTCGAGCAGCTCTACGCGGTGATCAACGAGCGCTACGAGAACCGCCGCTCGGTGCTGATCACCAGCAACGCCAGCGGCGACATCGGCAAGGGCGAGAAGGAGCTGGGCGAACAGATCGGCCGCCGCTCGGTCTCGCGGCTGATCGAGATGTGCGGCGACCCGCTGCCGCTGTTCGGGCCCGACCGCCGCGAGCCGAGCAAATACAAGGACGCCGGCTGAACCGGCGCGGCCGCTGTAAGCGGCGCCGGCCGGCCATCGTCAGAATCAAGTCCTTAGTGACTATTCGCAACCCCCCACGCACGTCTGGCGGCGCCGCACACAGTTCGCGGGGTGTCGTCCTCGGTCGGCCAAATAGCGCTGCTATTCGACCTCCCTGCGTCCTAGCCCCGATCGGTGCGGCACTCGCCAGCCGCACGCGCGAGTTTGCGAATAGTCACTAATGCCTGGCGTAGTCATAGTCGGCGCCCAGTGGGGCGACGAGGGGAAGGGCAAGGTGACCGACGTCCTCGCCGAGGACGCGACGATGATCGTGCGCTTCCAGGGCGGCAACAACGCCGGCCACACGATCGTCCGCGACGGCCGTGAGTACAAATTCCACCTGATTCCGTCGGGGATCCTCCACCAGGACAAAACCTGCGTGATCGGCAACGGCGTGGTCGTCGACCCGCGGGTGCTGCTGGGCGAGATCGACGACCTGAAACGGGCCGGGATCGGTGTCTCGCATCTGCGGATCTCGGCCAACGCGCACTTGATCATGCCCTACCACGTGCTGCTCGACACGGCGGGCGAGACGAAACTGGGCAAGCTCTCGATCGGCACCACCCGGCGCGGGATCGGGCCCTGCTACGCCGATAAGGCGCTGCGGCTGGGAATCCGGGTCCAGGACCTGCTCGACGAGAAGATCCTGCGGACGAAGATCCGCGCCGCGCTGGAGCCCAAGCAGCAGGCGCTGCGGGAGCTCGGCGTGCAGCGGCGCAAACTGCGGCGCGAGGGCAACGACGAGGCCCGCGCCGCGGCTGAGCTCGGCCCCGACCCGCGGCTCGACGTCCACTCGATGGTCGAGGAACACGTCAGCTTCGGGCATCGGCTTGAGCCGCACATCGCCGACACCGCGCGACTCTGCTGGGATCAACTCGACGCCGGCCAGCGGGTGATCTTCGAGGGCGCCCAGGCGACCCTGCTCGACCTCGACCACGGCACCTATCCCTTCGTCACCTCCTCCAACCCGATCGCCGGCGCGGCGACCGTCGGTGCCGGGATCGGGCCGACCGACATCAGCGAGGTCTGGGGGATCGCCAAGGCCTACGCAACTCGGGTCGGCGCCGGTCCGTTCCCGACCGAGCTCGAGGACGAGGTCGGCGAGCAGATGGTTGAGGCTGGCCACGAGTACGGGACGACCACCGGGCGGCGGCGGCGGGCCGGCTGGATGGACCTGGTGGCGCTGCGCTACGCGGTGCGGCTGAACCGGATGAGCGCGCTGGCGATCACCAAGCTCGACGTACTCCGCGGCATCGGCCCGCTGCGGGTCGCGGTCCGCTACCGCTCGCGCGAGGGTGCCGTGCTCGACAGCTTCCCCTACCACCAGTCGATCCTCCACTCGGCGACACCGGAGTACGAGGAGCTCCCCGGCTTCGACGAGGACATCGGCGGCGCCCGCAGCGAGGACGAGCTCCCCAGCGCGGCGCGCGACTACCTCGACTTCATCGCCGAGTTCGCCGGCGTGCCGATACGCCTGGTTGGGGTCGGCCCCGATCGTGAGCAGACGATCCGGATCGGAGACTGAGCCGGCGCCACTGCGGTACCGTCCGAGTCGTGGGCGTGAGCAGCAGACGCTTGGCTCGGCGTGACGAACGGCTGCCCCGCGGCAGGCACGGCCTCTCGCGGGAGACGGTGAGCGATTCACAGCGCCGGCGAATCCGGGCAGGAATGGTCGAGGTGGTCTCCGAGCGCGGCTACACGGAGACGCGAGTCGTCGACGTGATCGAGGTCGCCGGCGTCTCGCGCAAGACCTTCTATGAACACTTCGACGGCAAGGAGCACTGCTTCCTCACAACTTACGACACGCTTTTCGCACACCTCTACGACCAGATGTCGAACAGCTTCGAGTCGCTGCCCGGTGCCTCCTGGGCGGAGCGGGCGACCGCGGCGCTGCGGTCGCTGCTCGAGCACCTGGCGGCGTACCCCAGCGGGGCGCGCTTCGCGATCGTCGAGGTTCTAGCGGCAGGCCCGAAAGCGCTCGCCCGGCGCGATGCGGCGATGCGCCAATTCAGCGGCTTCCTCGAGTCGGGCCGCTCCGAGACGACGGTCGAACTGCCGGGGATCACCACCCTCTCGCTGGCGGGCGGAATCAACGAGCTGCTCTACAGCGAGATCCTGCACGGCGCTGCGGGGCGGCTGCCGACTCGCCTCCCCGACCTCGTCTTCTGGATCTCGCTGCCGTTCCTCGGACCGGAGCGGGCCAGCGCCGAGCGCGAGCGGGCGCGGCTGGCCGGGCCAGGCACCTAACTACGCGCGTCAGGCGCCGAGCACAGCCTCATCCGGCCACATTTCGGTACCCGAGAAGCGCTCCATTTCGCTCTTTTGCGGGTTTATGTTGGTGACCGCGGCGGGGTTTACGAATAGGCAAAAGTTGGTAATTTGCCCGCCCAGAGGGAATTCTTCACGAATCCACGCAATGGTTTCACGCCGCGGCTACGTAAGAGTCGCTGCAAAAGGAGAGATAAAGGGAAATGCGCAAGTTCTTGACGTTGACTGCCGCGCTCTGCGCCTTGATGGCGCTGACCGCGGTCGGCTTCGCCAGCGCGGCCGGCGAAGGCCCGGTGACCGTGCAGGTGGGGAACCTCAAATTCACTGCCGACGGCCACTTCTCGCCGAAAGCGCTGTCGAAGAAAACGCCAGCACCGATCTCGCTGCAGGCGTCGGGCAAAATCGCGACCACGGACGGCAGCCATCCGCCAGCGCTGAAAACGGTCGAAGTCGAAACCGACAAAAACGGCTTCGTCGACGTGAAAGGCATTCCGACCTGCAAGGGCGGCCAGCTGCAGTCGCGCGACACCAAAGCGGCCGAAGGGGCCTGCGGTGACGCGATCATCGGCAAAGGCCAGACCACCGTCGAGGTCGAATTCCCGGAACAGAAACCGATCGACGTCAGCTCGAAACTGCTGGTGGTGAACGGCGGCTTCTCGGGCGGGACGACGACCCTCTACATCCACGCGTACTTCAACGCGCCGATCACGGGGGCAATCGTCACCACGGTGAAAGTCAAGAAACACGTCAGCGGTCGCTACGGTCTCAAATCGATCGCGACGATTCCGAAGATCGCCGGCGGGGCCGGCTCGGTGACGAGCTTCAACTTGACGATCGACAGGAACGTCAAGGTCGGTAGCAAGACCTACCACCCGCTCACCGCTAAATGCACCGACGGCAAGCTGCAGGCTCAGGCCTTGGCCAAGTTTGCCGACGGAACCCAGGCGAAAGCGGAATTCGTCCGCGCCTGCACGCCGAAAGGCTGAGCTCAAGGTAGGCAAGCGGCTGTAAGCGTGGAGTGAAAGGGCGGCCTCCGGGCCGCCCTTTTCTTGCCGGGGTGTCGTACCCTGACGCGCACCGTGCGACGCCTCGCGATCCGCTTTGTGCCGATTCTCTGCGCCGTCGTCGGAGCGACGGCAGCGTTGCCGGTCGCGCCGGTCGCCGCGGCGGGCACGCCCTGGGGGACCGGCTGTATGCCGACCCCGCCCGGCGCGGTGCGGACCAGCGAGAACTGCGGCAGCGAGCTCGTCGACGGCCGGGCGCTCGCCCCGCTCGGGGCGCCGCCGATTGTCGCGCGGGTGATCGCCGCCGCCAACCACATCGACGGCCGGCCGTACGTCTGGGGTGGCGGCCATCTCAGCTTCCTCAGCAAAGGCTACGACTGCTCGGGGGCGGTCAGCTACGCGCTCCACGCCGGCGGGCTGCTGGCGACGACGATGGTCTCCGGCCAGCTCGCCTACTGGGGCGAAGCGGGCGTTGGCAAGTGGATCACCGTCTACGCCAACCGCGAGCACGTGTTCATGGTCATCGCCGGGCTGCGCTTCGACACCCGCGGCAACTGGCCGGGTGTGACGGGACCGCGCTGGAAGATGGGGATGCCGGACGCGGCGACCCTCGCTGGCTTCGCCGTCAGGCACCCAGTCGGGCTCTGAGGCACTCAACCTCCCCAAAAATAGGTGAATTCCGGCCACCGGAGCCGTTTCGTCCTTGATACGCAGCGACTCTTGTCCATATAGTGGAGAGGGACGGGAGGCCCATCCAGGGAGGCGTCACTTTGCAGTACGACCCAGCTGCGATCGCGGCTGCCGAGCTCCATTTTCGAGAGGGGATCTGGGGCGCCGCGCCGCAGGATGCCATCGACGAGTTGGAAATCAGGAAGCGGTGGTTCGGACCGGTTTTGGCCACCACCTGCGCTGGGCTGGCGGACTCCGTGCTGATGAACGTCGTCCAGGGCGCGGCCGAGCCGAACGCGGTCGAGGGCGGTCACCTAGCCGAGGCAGTCGAATGGATGCGCTCTCGCGAGGTCGACTACCTCGTGCTGGTCTCCTCCGACCGTCCCGGCAGCGAGGAGGCAGAGGGCTGGCTCTTGTCGCGCGGCTATGAACAGGGGCCAACGATCCGGCGCTATGTCCGCCCCGCGCTGCCGCCGAGCGCCAACGGCGAGTCGCAGGTCGAGATCCGCGAGCTGACCGCAGCTGAGACCGAAGGGATGTCGCTGATCTTCGCCGCCGCGATGGACGTCTCCGACCTGGCCACGGTGCCCCTCCTGGGCCTGCCCGAGGTTGAGGGCTGGCATTGCTATGCCGCCTACCTGGACGAGCGCGAGGTCGCCTGTGGCGCCATGCTGATCGACGGCGGCCTGGCGGTGCTGGGCCTCGATGCCACCACGCTGGATGCCCGGCATCGAGGCTGTCACTCGGAGCTGATCAGGCGGCGCCTAGCCGACGCGGCGCAAGCCGGCTGCCAAATCGTCCTTGCCGCATCCTTTGACAGCCCCGACGATCGAGCCGAGGCGGGAAGGAACTTCCTGCGCGCAGGGTTCGTCGAAGCCGGGCGCACGGTCGGCTGGCGCCGGCCGCCGATCGCCGGCTGAGCTTGCGCCCGGACCACCGCTTGCGATAAATGGAGCGGGTGGTTAACGGCTCGACGATCGTCTTTTTCCCCGAGGGGGCCTTCGGGCCGACCAATAACTGCGTCGGGATCGGCGACGTCCTCCGCAAGCGCGGCCACCGGGTGGTCTTCATCGTCGAGGAGTCGTTCGCCGGCACGCTCGAGGAGAAGGGCTTCGAGGAGCGCCTGATGCGCCTCACGCCGCCACCCGAAGCCGAAGAAGTTCCAGGCCAGTTCTGGAAGGACTTCATCCGCGAGACGGCGCCGGTCTTCCGCGAACCGACGATCGAACAGCTCGGCTCCTTTATCGCCCCGACCTTCCAGGCCCTGATCGACGGCGCCAGATACGTCGACGACCGTCTCCACCAGATCTTCGACGAGCTCCGTCCCGACGTCGTCGTCGAGGACAACGTCGTCACCTTCCCCGCCCTCCTCACCTCCGGCGTCCCCTGGGTCCGGATCGCCTCCTGCAACCCGGCGGAGATGAAGGACCATCTGATTCCGCCGCCCTTCTCCGGGCTGCCCACCACCGATAGCCGCAAGTGGGACAACTTCTGGGCGGCCTACAGCCACACACTTCAGGACATCCACGACGACTTCAGCGAGTGGTGCCAGGAGCGCGGCACCCCGCCCCTACCCCGCTACGACTTCATCCACGAGAGCCCTTGGCTCAACCTCTACCTCTATCCCCAAGCAATCGACTATCCCCGCGCCCGGCCCCTCGGGCACCACTGGCACAACCTCCAAGCCAGTGTCCGCGGCACCGACGCCGCCTGGGACATTCCGGAAGCGATGCGCGAGGGCACCGATCCCCTGATCTACCTCTCGATGGGCTCGCTCGGCTCAGCCGACGTCGAGCTGATGCGCAAGCTGATCGCCGAGCTCGCCGACCAGCCCTACCGAGTGATCGTCTCCAAGGGCCCCCAGGCGAAGGAAATCGAGCTCGCCCCCAACATGGCCGGCGCCGAGTTCCTCCCCCAGACTTCGATCCTCCCCCAGATCGACCTCGTCATCACCCACGGCGGCAATAACACCGTCACCGAGTCCCTCTACTTCGGCAAGCCAATGGTCGTCCTGCCGATCTTCTGGGACCAACACGACAACGCCCAGCGGATCGACGAGACGGGATTCGGCGTGCGGCTCGATACGTACGAGCACCGGCCCGAGGAGCTCACCGGCGCGATCGACAGGCTGCTGGCGGACCAGGAATTGAGCGGGCGCCTCCGCGACGTGACCGGGTCACTCAGGGAGCTGCAAGGGACCGACGTCGCCGCGGCCCGGATCGAACTCGTCGCTGCTGAAGGCTGAGCCCAGCTCGCGGTCCGCCCTCATGGCGTCGGCGCCGGCCCAAGCGAGCCGACCTTCCACTCGCCGCCTTCCTTGATCATCGGGATCACGTAGTCCTGGCCACGGGCGCCATGGAAGAAGGCAAATGCTTGGTTGCCTTGGATCCGTAGAGCGGCAAGGGGCTCAACCATCGGGTTTTCGAGCGATGCCTTGGTCGCCTGTGACCCAATCACTTCCAGTTCCTTAGCGCAGCCTTCCTTGCCCTTCCCTTTCGATGCAACCTGTTCGACTTCCTTGATCGCGGGTGCCGTGAGAGAAGCGCACTGCCCAGCCCAATCGCGACCCGCCCGCGCTTCGAAGCTTCCTTCTAGGACCTCGGACGCCGCTTCCCGCTCCGCTGCATTGGATTCCTTGCCTTGCTTCGCAAGGCTCCCGTTTTCGCCTTTGCCGACGAATTCAGCGCTGGGTTCTCCTCCGCCAGTATCTGCGGTCGTGGCCGCTGAGCCAATAGTCCCTCCGTCCGTGGAACCGCCGCAAGCCGAAAGCGCGACGCAACAGGCAACCGCGGCCATGAGCATAAGGCCCCACCAGCGCTGCCCAATCGGTCTCTGCGAGCTCAGATGACGCATTCCGTCATCCCGTACTGGACCGCAAGCTTGTCCGCTTCTGCGAACGCGTCCGGCGCCTGGCTAGACCCGATATTCGCTTCGAGTTCTTCCGTCGCGCCCTCAAAGGCGGCGATGATTTCTTCGACCTGTTTTTCATCCTTCTTCGGCGGGCCGAGATCGCCGAGTTCGCCGGTCATCGTCTTGACTGGCTCCAGAAGCGCACCGGCAAAGGCGTCTGCTTCGCCGGATCCGTCAGCCTCCGCAGCCGCTGAGATCGCCTCTTGCGTTCCCTTCTTCCGCTCCACCTGAGCCCGCTGGCAGATCGCGTTGGCCTGCTTAACGAACGCGGCGCGGGTCAGCGGAGCAGCCTCGCTGGAGCCACCGCAGCCGGCGATCGCGCAGGCCAGGACAAGCGCAGCCACACTCGCCGCAAGCCAGATAGATGCCCCCTTGCTCCTCATCTCCCTCAGCGCCACCTGATTAGTTTAAGGCATCGCATGCAACATGCAAGTGCCGCACGCAATCCGCGGAGCTGCCAAAGAGGTCAAGAAAAGCGAATGCCCGCCGCGAGGACGCGGCGGGCATTCGAACAGCGTTCTAACGAAAGCTCGAGAGAGCTATTCGCTGGCGATTACATATTCGGGCTGCGAATCCTTCAGGTCGCCTTCCAGGGTGGCGGAATTTTTTCCTTCACCAGCTGGCATCCCGAGGACTGCATTAAGCACCGGGTCGACGACAAGGGAGAGCAGACCTCCGCAACCACTCGCTTTCGGAGCAGAAAACGTGTTGTTGACGAGTTTGGTGCCAGCCTGCGTGATGATGGTGAAATCATTGTTGAACGTGAAGTCACCTGCATCACCGTGGAGCGCACCGCTCGTGCCCGTCGTAAACGGGATCACAATCGGGTTACTGTCAGACCCGATGTAGCAGTTGTTCCCCAAGAGCGGGTTCTGCAGTTTGATTTTGACCGGGAACTGAAGCGCGACACCTTCTTCGAAAAGGAGGTTTTCCGTGTTCAGTTTGATGTTGGTCAGACCTTTGGTTGGCCCGGTCAATTCGACGATCGCGCTCGCACCCGTAAGGCCATTTTCCAGGGCCAGTTCGCAGAGCCCTTTGACGATCGGATTGGTTTGCGCTTTACAGTTCAGCAGACCCAGCAATCCACCTGGCACCGGCTGCGCCGTTTTCGACAGCGTTTCGCCGTTCTCAGCGCCGTAGAATTGGACGTTCGGGTTGGTACCTTCGTATCCACCCTGCAGAATCACCGGATTTTCGATCGGCACCGTTTTGTTTCCGAGCGTGACCGACCCACCTTTGGTCACCGAGTAGACACAGTCGGTGATCGTCACCCGGTTGAGGGGGCACTCCGAAAATACTTCAAATTCCCCGGTTGGATGGTGCGATGCCGCCATTGCTGGAGATGCAAACGCCATTAAGGCGACAATCGCCGTGGCGCCTCCCACGATGAGCTTTCTCATGCTTGTACCTTCCCTGTCGATGTCTTACGCAACGGATCAAAGGAATGCAAAGCGAAGCGAGACGTCCGGCGACGTATCGATCGGCATACCTTCCCGTTTCCCAAGGAGACAGCATCACGATGTCAACCCGTTGTCAAGGGCAGAGCGCCCTAAAGGCGGCCGGGTCTTACTTATTTCTTGGTAAGACCTAAGCGATCGACGCCCACCGCAAACCCGCGGCGGGCGTCGATCAGTTGAACTACTCAGGAACCGTCTAGCGCGCTATTCGCTTGCTTTGACCGCTTCTGCATTCGCGTCCTGAAGTTTTCCTTCGAGGATCGCGGAGTTTTTGCCCGAACCGGCGGGCAGCCCGATGATCGAATTGACCAGCGGGTCGACGAGGAAGGAAGCGAAGCCTCCGCACCCGTCAGCTTCCGGAGCCGCAAACGTGTTGTTCACCAGTTTGCCGCCGCTGATGGTGATGATCGTGAATTCTTTATTGAATTCAAATTTGCCAGCAGCGCCTTTAAGGCTACCGCTAGTACCGGTGGTGAACGGAATCACAACTGGGCTTTCGTCCGAGCCGATGTAGCAACTGCTTCCCAGCAGGGAGTTATCCAGCTTGATTTTCACTGGCAGCTGCAGCGCGACACCTTCTTCGAAGAGAAGGTTTTCCGTGTTTAGTTTGATGTTGGTCAAACCTTTGGTCGGACCGGCAAGTTCGACCGTCGCGGTTACGCCGGTCAGCCCTGAGTTGATGCCGTTGTTGAACCAGTCCTGAGCCCATTTCGGCCACCAGGTCGGGGCAACAATCCCGAGCAGTCCTCCGGGAACCGTCTGCGGCGTTTTCGACAGCGTGTTGCCGTTCTCGGCGCCGTAGAATTCGACGTTCGGGTTGACACCTTCGTATCCACCCTGCAGCGTCACCGGATTTTTCAGTGGCACAACTTTTTTGCCGAGCGTAAATGAACCGGCGCTCGACACAGAGTAGACACAATCGGTGATCGTAACCCGGTTCAACGGACACTCGTTGAACTGAGCGTATTCACCTTTCGGATTGTGTGAAGCGGCCATAGCCAGCGAGGCAAATACCAATGCCCCGAGCACGGCCGTCAGGCCTCCCGCAATGAACTTCTTCATCTTTTGGGTCCCCCCAATTTGAATTGTGATTAAGAGAGAGATGGGCCCAAGGCTCGCCGTCGATACACGCCAGGCGCCCCTTGCTCATACCCTGTCGTACCCATCCCCCACTAATCAGTGGATCATGTTGCAACGGGCCTGTCAAGCCCCACTTTGTGGCGATAGGACGGTCGCCCTACCTAAAAGTAGGGAGGCCGAGCCCCGTAGCGGGAGCTATTCACTCGCTTTCACGGCTTCCGTCTGTGCGTCCTGAAGTTTTCCTTCGAGGATCGCGGAGTTTTTGCCCGAGCCGGCTGGCAATCCGAGAATCGAATTGACCAACGGATCGACAAAGTAGGAAAAAATTCCCCCACAACCGCTCGCTTTTGGAACTGCGAACGTATTGTTGACCAGTTTGCCGCCACTGATGGTGATGATCGTGAAGAGTGGTTCGTTGAACGCGAAGTTTCCGGCAACGCCTTTGAGGCTACCGCTGGTGTCCGTGGTGTAGTCGATCTGGACCGGGTTAGAGTCCGACCCGATGTAGCAGTTGCTGCCCAGGATCGGGTTTTCGAGGTGGAATTTGACTGGGAGGCCAAGTGCCGTGCCTTCTTCGAAAAGCAGGTTTTCCGTGTTAAGTCTGATGTTGGTCAAACCTTTGGTCGGACCGGCAAGTTCCACCGTCGCAGTAACCCCGGTAGATCCCTGGTCGATCTGTTCGTCGAACCAATCCTGGAGAAATTTGGGCCACCAAGCGGGTGCGCGGACCCCAACAAGACCCCCCGGGAACGGCTGCGGAGTTTTCAGCGTGTCGCCGTTTTCGGCGCCGTAGAATTTGACGTTCGGGTTGACGCCTTCGTATCCACCCTGAAGCGTCACCGCGGTCTTGATCGGCACCGTTTTCTTACCGATCGTGAACGACCCGCCGCTCGACAAAGAATAGATGCAGTCGGAGACCGTCACCCGGTTCAACGGGCACTCGTTGAACTGAGCGTATTCGCCTTTCGGATTGTGGGACGCGGCCAGGGCGGTCGAAGCGAATGCCAGTGCCCCAAGCAGTCCTATCAAGCCTCCCGCAACGAACTTCTTCATCATGCTCCCCCATTTGGTCGTACAACGACTGTTCTCTCATCATCGAGTGCAAAGCGAACCCGGGGGCCTGGTTGCTTCGTGCTATTTGTGCTGTCTGTTCTTCTTCTTCCCCTTCTTCTTGCCGCATTCATTTGCGATCTTCGGCTGCAAGTGTAGCGTCGCACCGTTCTGTGCTTTGAAGAGGGCACTGGCACGCTGGGTTTTGCTGCAGATGTTTTCGGAGTTTTCGAGCAACCCGTAGCGCTTGCCGCCCTTCAATTCCAAGACGAAGCGCGAGACCGGCGCGTCGGGCACCGCTTCGAAGGTGTTACGGATGCCTTCGTGCTTGGTGGTATCCGTTTTGCCTTTGAGAAGTATGCGGACCTGACCGTTGAGGTCGGCGACGAGCGCCGGCAGCTTGTAGCCGAAACCGACACCGAGATAGACGGGGCCTTCGAGCGGCTTGTCCAGCAGCGGCGACCAGGCTTTGGCGCGACCATAAACCGACTTCTTTGGGCAGCTGCCGCTGCGCAGCTCGGGCCTGGTGCAGACCTTGTCGAGGTTGCCCTGGTCGAGGAACTCGGCATGGGGCAAACCAACCTGGGCGCGAGCGATGTTGGCGTAGGCACCGCCTTTTGGATAGGTCACGACTGCTTTCAGCGCCGGGTGGCCAGCCCGGCGGGTGGCGCCCTTCAGCGACAGCGAGAGTTTCGGGGCAAAACTGAGACCTTTGCAACCGCCAACTTGGAAGGGCATCGAGAGTGGCGCAAGTGAGCCCGTGGTCGAGGTCAGCTGCCCCGCGATCGCCATCCGTTCGCAATTGGTCGGGTTGAGCGTGAAGTTTTTTCGTTCCATTCGCACCGATGCCGAGCGAACATCGAGCGGGATGCCCTCGAGGATCGTCGGCAACGGGTCGCTTTTGACGGTGATCTTGGCGTCGAATTCGTCGACGTAAATTGCGGCGCGGACTACCACGACACCGAGGTCGAACGGACCGGCGATCGCCGGGGTGATGATCACAAGCGAGAGCGGCGCACCTTTGTACGGGCCAGCCAGGTAAGCCTTGCCCTGGACCTGATACGGCTGGGAGCCGGCGCCCGCAGCAACGTTGACGACGCCGACCTGGGAAGCCGACGGGCAGCTCGGCGCGGCGAGCTCCGTTGCTCCGGCGCCATCGGAGTTCCTTGCTCGCGCCGCTGCGATCTGCGACTCGGGGCAATAGGGGATCCCCGCGAGCCTCCCGGTCAGGCCCTTAGGCAGTTCGGTGGTGATCGAGCTGAAGCGCTGATCGCCGTCGGAGCGGGAGATCTTGAAGATAAATGGCGAATAAGTGCCGGCTAGCGGCGTCAAAACTCCGGATTCAAGCGTAGGCCGGTTCGGCAACTGATTTTCGCTGGAGGCGCACGCACCCGTCCCCGCCCCAGAGCTAATCGTGAACGGAGCGGTACGCACGACCGGCGAACTGGGATCCGCATATGACGTCAGCCTCACCGTCGTCGTGTAGTTGCCGCAGGTCAACGGCGTGATCAGCGGTGCCCGCGGTCCTTCGCGCAGCCGTACCTCAAATGACGAGTAGGGCACCGGCGGCAGTTCGTCGAAGATCGTCGTCAGTTGCCCGGTGGCGGAATCGATGCGCACCTCGCCGGCCTGCTTGACGAGGATCCCCCGTTCAGGCGCCCTGGCGACAAGGTAGAGGGCGACGAGTGAGTTGAAACGGTTCCCATGCGGCGTCGCCAGATATAGCGAGCCTTCGATCGGTTCCTCGAGTAGTGGCGTGTGGGCAACCAACGTTCCCAACTTGGAGCTGTCCGGGCATCCCTGGCCTGGCGCGCCGGTGGCGTCGCGGAATTGATCTTGGCTGCAGGCTCCAAGCCCTCCGGCGGCAGCGGGATTTGCGGTGATGCCCGACGGCAGCGTGACTTCCGTCCTTGAGGGCTCAGTTTCCATGACTGCGTTTTCTTTGGGGTTGAGCAGGCCCTGATTTGGCAACTGAAGTTCAAAATCGAGGCCACTGGCGCTGCCAGCCGAACTCGTACTGGGAGCAGATAGGATCTTTGGTGAGAACGGAACGGCCTCGCAGCCGCTCAGAGAAAGCGGATTTCCACCGTTGTCACGGCTGAGGGCCGTTTCGCCGGTGAAAGCACCGGGGTTCAGCTTGGAGTCGACTTGCAGCGAGAGCTGCATGGGTGCGCCGCAAGAAGTCGGGAGAGTCAGAAACGGGAGCAGGGGAGCGTCAGAGAGCAGGCCTTCCCCTTCCCCCTGCCCACGTTCAGGGGTATGTCCATTGTCCCTCGGCGTGCCCCATATGGTCTCGGTCACCACCGTTGCTTCGGCCGGAAGATTGAATGCCGCGACGCGAACCCTGTATCCGTTGCCAGGTTCGACTGACGCGCCCTGCAAGACGGTCAAGCCGGCGGTGCTGTAACCAAGGAGCGCAGCAAACCCTGGAGGCGGCTCCAGGTTGTAGACAGGACCAACGGCTTCCCCGGACGCCGGCAGGATCGCCCGCAGCTGCCCGACCTGCGTGCTCGGTGGACATTGCGGTTCCCCACCTTCGAATTCCTGCCGAGAGCACTGCGGCACAGCGAGGGGGTTGCCGAACAAGCCCGGGGGTAGTTCGGCGATTACGTCCCGCATTTCCCCGCCTTCACTCCGTCCACCGAGTTCGGTGTTCAGGGCAAAGTGGACGCGGTACGCGTAGGGATGGGAGCCCGCCTGGGTAGCGATCGTGCCATCACGGTTGAGCGCAGTCGTCGAGAGCGAGCCGGGGATCAGTCCGAAGTCCGCCTGCGCACTGGCCGGAAGGATCAGCGCGGCCAACAAAGCAACGAAGACAGCGCTGCGGCGGATCATTTCGAGCCCCCCTGCTTGCTCTTTTGTCCATGGGCTTTGTGCTTGTGCTGTTTGTGCTTCTTATGCTTGCCCTTCTTATGCTTGCCCTTCTTCACGCAGTGTCCGTGTCGCTTGACCTTGCCCTTCTTGCACTTAGTCGACTTGACGTTGCCTTCGGTCGGGCTCGAAGAATTGGGCTGCGATTCAGTCCCAGCTGGCTGGGCCGGCTGACATGCTTCCCCCAAGCACGGCCGCGGCGGCGATACCGCTTCTGAGGCGATACCACCGCCCACGCGAGCGTCGTAGAGGTCGATGAGTTCGTCTTTATCAGTCGGCACGAGCCGGTCGCGGGTGGTGAAGAACACGTTGTTACCCGAGGGGTCCATGGCGATGAAGTTCGAGTCACCCGCTTCCCGCCCAGCCGAGATCAGGGAGACGCAGCCGCCTTCGCTGACACAAGTTCCGACACCATTGGGCTCAAACTGGTAGACGTCTTCAGCGCCAGCATTGGTATCGGCAGGCGTCAACGAGTCCTGCGTGTCGAAGTAGAGACGGCCGGAGTCAATTAGAAAACGCGGCTGGTACGACGGAGAGTTTGCCGGCGTAGCACTCTCGAGTTCCCTCAGTACGGTTCCGCCGAGTGGGCTAGTGCCGGTTGGGTTGCAGGAAGCACATTGCAGTGATCCGCTAGCGGAGTTATAGATGAAGGCCTCGGGACACGGCACTTGAAACGTTTCGCCGAGTTTGCTTTCGCACGGGCCGGTGCTGTCGTAGCCGGTCAACGGAACTCGCGAAAGGAAGACAAACCAATTACCGCTGGGGCTCGCCTCGGCGGCTTGCCAATTCGCGGTGTCTTTCGGTTCCAGGGTGGCGACGAAGGAAGACGAACCGTTACTCCACGAGTAGAGGTTGAGGCCTCTTACGGTTGCCGTCGCACCTGCGCTGTTCGGTTCTCCTCCAGCCAGCAACCCCTGGGCAGCAAGTTTCGCGTCCGCGGTCGTTTTGGTGGGAGCACCGGAAAACTGAAGGGTTCCCGAACCAACGGCAATGACGATCGTTCCAGCTGGAATTCCCTCGCCTTCGATCGTCTGACCGATCCTGAAACTACCCGAGGTATGAACATCGCCGACCGTGGTCGAGCCACTGGTCAAGTCGCCCGTGCCTTCGGTGGGTCCGGTGACGAAATACAGGCGCGAGAGGTCCTTGCTGTGACCGAGCAGTCCTTTGAAACCCCCCAGATCCAGACCGCCTTGACCAGTAGTCAGAACTTCGCATCCTCCGATCTCGATGTCATAGAGACAGCCATCGTTGAGGAGTGCCTTGGAACCGTTAGCGGAGCCAACCACAAAGGCACCAGGGTCTTCGACTTTCCGCGTTTCTTGGGCGGCAATTCGAACGTACAGCTGCCCAGCGGCGGTCGTCCAGAAGACGTGGGAGCCGTCAGCAGAAATCGCGTCGGTGAGGGCCGCCGTCGAACCGAAGGTCGCCCCCGGGAACGTTTCAGCGTTGCCCGGGCCGACGTTGACAAGACGAAGCTGTCCGTTTTCCCATTCGTAGAGGTTCGCTTCCCCCAGAGCGCCTCCGGCAGCTTCTGGTGCGAAGGGCGTCGCTTCGGTTAGGGCGTCGTTTGCCTTGAAGAAGACCCGAGTGAGGTCGGCTGAAGCGCCGGCATAGGCAAGGTCGAGGCTTCCCGCTCCTTCTCCGGGCAGCCGGTTGGGAGGTTCATTGATCAAGAGACTCCCGAGCGTCGACGGGGCACCGGTGGGCTGCAGGTAGAAGTTTGGATATTCGATGGGCGCGGCGGTGGTAAGTGAGGGAAGGCCCTGCTGCATGAGCCCTCTGCCGAGTCCGGGATCAAAAGCCTTATAGCCTTTGCCGCCCGCTCCACCCCGGCTCGTAAGGCGTGATGGGGTGAGGTTCACGTTCTGCCAGCCATCCGGAGTGCGGCGGGCGATGTACTCGTTCTCGACGGCAGCCCCCCCGCTGGGCGAGAGGGGGGTGGCCTCGTAGACGATCGCGTTACCGTCCGTGGATGCCTGCAGTGGAAAGCGGGTGTAGCCGAGACCGGGCTTGCATTCGAGACGTCCGCAGCTGCTGATTCGCGAATCCGCCGGAATCACCTGGCCGCCGTTCTTCTGCGCCGGGGAGACTAGCTCGTAGGCGCGACCATCGGGCAGTCCGAAACCTGGCCAGCGAAGGTATTGAACGTTTCGTCCGCCCCCGCGACTTGGCACGTTTTTCCCGGTTCTGCCTGAACGCAGTGATTGCTGGCAACAATCCTGAAGTGGTAATTCGTCGCGGGTGAGAGGCCCGACAGCGTAACTCCGACCGAGATTCCAATCGAACCACCTTCTATTTCCGCGCCGCCAGCCGGAGCTTCCCCCGCCCCAACGAAGCGTTCGCCTGGCGGATTTACCTGGAATGCGGCGTCGGTAAGGAATTGGAAGACATAGCGCGTTGGAAGATTTTTCGGGTTGATAACGGCGCGCAATTGCGCGCTCGCCGCCGTCACTCCACTGACAGCCTCTGACTCAATTTCCGGCGGATTACCTTCTTCCAAAGGCGCGAAGATGTAACCGAGTCCAGCCTGTCCCGGTTCTCCTTTTCCAACGCCCGGTTCCGGTCCCGCAGCTCCTCCGTAGAGCACTCCGACTCCGCGACCAGAAATCTGCCGCGCCGGGTCAAAAGCCATCGCCTTGATGTCATCCCGTTCCGGCTCGACTTCGAACTTGCCGATTTCTTGAAATTTCCCACCCTGACACGGGGATAGCTGGTGGACCAGCTTCGTTTGGAAACCAGCTTCTTTTTTGTAGCTGAAGAAGAAGACTCCACCATCTGGTTTAACCGCCATCGAGTATATGCCGGCTTTGGCGAATTCGAAGCTGCACATTGGCGTGCTCAGTGACTGCCCAAGGTCATACTTCTGAATAGTGTTCTCCCCCGAGAGGGTGTATATGTTGCCGGCAGCGTCAACCGCTGGATGGGTTGGGAACTTAGTTTCGCCCTGGAAGCCGGCCGCTATGTCGTGGTTCTGCCCTGCATAGCAGTAGCTCGTGACGTCACCAGGCGTGCATGGTTCAAACGTCATTAGCCGGTGGTAGAAATTGTCGGAAGTGTTCAGGTCAAAAACGTAAGCATTGCCTGCTCCGTCCACCGCCAACCCTCCGTAAAAGCTGGATTCGTGCACTTTGCTCGGACTGGCTGACGTCGGATTGGAAGGGGTCCCCAATTCAAATTCCGCAAAGCGCGTGATGACTTCCGATCCGTCTGGTTTGTACTCGATAACCATTTTAGTTCCGGTGAAAAACGCTTCGCCGTTCAGCACGTAAACGTTCCCCGTGCTCTGGTCGACGTCGATGTCGAATTCATGGGTCTGCGCTTTAACCATCGGGGTGCATGACGTTCCGAGTAGCGGCCCACAACGTTTGTATCCTTCTTCCAGGGTGGTCACCTGCCATGCTTGAACAAAGGCGAGGCTTCCGTCAGGTTGAGGCTCAAAGACGGTTACCCATGGCCCGGCGGTTATCGTGTAGCTGAGAGCGTAAACCGTGCCCGGTGGAACGCCTCCCGCCCCACTCGAATTGACGGTCATTCCAGAGACGCCGCCCAGTTGGACTTCTTCGGAGAAGTTTTCTCCGCTCACGGGTTTGCAACTTTCAGTCAGGCCGGACAGCGAGCCAGCGAAGCAGCCAACCTGTTCGTAGGCAGCAGACGCCGGGGTCGCCGCGAGGAGGCCAAAGGCTATGAGCGCTCCAAGCAGAGCTGCCTTACGGCCCGGGAAGGAGCGTGGGTGATGTTTGTGGACATGTGGATGTGTCATAGCCTTTTCCTCTGGTCGCGACGATCCGGGGCGACGTGCCACCCGCCCCTGAGGGACGGGCGGCACCAGCTCTAGGGCGCCGTTACAGCCCAGCTTCCGTAGGCTTCGAAGTAGCCGGGCGTTGCCGCCGACGCAGTCCCACTGGACGTCGGTCCGAGGAGGACGGCGCCGCTGGCACCATAGGCAGAGAAGACACCACCGCCCGGGGGCGCTGCTGCGAAATTTGCACCGCTCATTTCTTCTTTTTCTTCAATCCCAGTGTAGATACAGAGCTGACCGGCAGGAGCGGTGGGTTCAGCCACAGTTCCTTCGCAACCGGTGTCGATACAGGATGGGTTGCCAGCTTCAACCACGCACGCTTCGCCGCTAGTTTCGTCCTTCCCGAATTTTTCTTCTTCCGTCTGAGCTTGGGTAAAGGCGAAAGCAGATTCTTCGGGACCGCCTTCGGCAAGTGGGATCGAGAACGTAATTGGTATGTAAGTGCTTCGGAATGGGGTTACGAATGACTGTCCACTTATGGACCAAGTTCCCGTCTCGGTTACACCACTTGGGAGCGTGCACTGCGGTTCGCCCACAGTGCAGGGCGCCGACTGGCCCTGAGCGCCCTGAGCGCCCTGGGTTCCCTGAGCGCCCCGTTGGCCCGGCGAGCCGGCTGCACCAGTTGCGCCAGTCGCACCGGTCGTGCCGCCGTCACCCTTAGCGCCGCCGTCACCCTTAGCGCCGGCGGGACCAGTCGCGCCGGCAGCGCCTGGTTTGCCTGGCTTGCCAGCAAACTTCTTGGCGATATTTTCGACTTCCTTCTTCTGCTTCCCGTTGAGGCCCGTAGCTGCGAACGCGGCCCCGGTCATCGCAAGAATCAAGGCCATGATTGCAACCACTAGCCCCGCGGTGCCAAACGGTTCACGGATGGCGCGGACCGGATGCTTAAGCCTTTTCATCGTGAATCGGTCCCCCTGATCGTTCACGTGGATCCCCCTCCTCTTTCGCGCTATGACCCTCCCGAGGTGTTTCATCCTCGGTCGATCAAAGCTTGCTTCTCCCTGTAAACAGCGCCCGAAAGACGGGTACTGCACAACGTTTTCCCGAGCGAGAGACTAGCAGGTTCCTAGCTGAAGACAGCACAGCTCGGGAATTTGAGCGCCCGGGCCGAGCTCCTCGCTCGGTCCGGCGCCACTCCCAACCGCGGCATGAACCGCGGGTGGTCTAGCTACGGGGTAGTTGTTGTAACGCTAACCGGGTTTGTCGCTGGAGATTTTCCTTCTTCTATTTCTTTTGGCGTCGGGAGTTTGCCGGCGGTGATTGTCGCTTTGCCTTCGAGGCCGGCTTTGAAGCCTTTGCCTTTCAGCGTGTTCTGCGTTGTGATCGACCCGTGGCTGCAGACGATTGTCGCGCCATTGGTCGGGCATTTGATGCTGCCGGTGATTTCCCATTTACCTCTGAGGGCTTCCGGCACGACGGCTTCGCATCCTTCGATGAAGAAGGTCGCGAAGACGGTCGGCGTTACAGGTTCGATCACGACTTCGTGTACAGCCCCGGTCACGATGGTGCGTCCCGTCACCGGTTTCGTTTTGACGACTTTTTCGGTGCCTGGCACTCCGGCTTTGTCTTCAAAGACTTTGCAGCCTTTGCCGGCCGGCGCTGCGACGGTCACGCCGGTGTAGGTGATCCCGTTAGCGTCCGAGGTCGCGCTCGCCTGCATTCCGGTAGCGCCACCTTTTTCTTCGTTTCTCAGGGTGCCGATGCCTTCGACTCCCGTCGCCACGAGTTCGAGATTGGTCGCCGCGATCGTCTCTTTCAGGATCGAATTGGTCGGACCGTTTGTCGTGGCGTTCGTGTTTGCGTTGCTGAGTCTGGCGTGTGTTTCTTCAGTGATTTCTACATGGCCGAATTTTTTGGTTCCTTCTTCACCTGCGACACAGTGCGCTTTGACGAAATCTAGTTTCGCCGCGCCTTCGACACATGTGAAGGCTGTCTGGCCTGCAGATGCTGCCTGAGCGGCGATGGCGCTGAAAACGAGCGCACACATCATGCAGAGGCCAAACATGGCTCTACGTCCGGTCATCTTGACTCTCCTTGATTGTTGATTCGGCGGGGGCGACGTTCATCTCTAGCCGCGCCCTTGCCGCTCGAGACCGAATGGCCCCGATTCGAGGACCTTGGCAGTACCGGACGAGAGCAGTCAAGTTTTTGAGTGCAATGTTTTCTATCCCAGGACGTGCACCAGGCCGGGCTGCTCGCCCGGCCTAGTGCCGCCTGGTGCTACTTCCCAGCCACGGCTAGAGCCGTAGACGGGCCCTACCTACGGGGTAGTTGTTGTAACGCTGACCGGATTTGTCGGTTCACCTACGGGGAGTTTCCCGGCGGTGATTGTTGCTTTGCCTTCGAGGCCGGCTTTGGAGCCCTTGCCTTTCAGCGTGTTCTGCGTTGTGATCGACCCATGGCTGCAGACGATTGTCGCACCGTTGGTCGGGCATTTGATGCTGCCGGTGATTTCCCATTTACCTCTGAGGGCTTCCGGCACGACTGCGGAGCACCCTTCGATGAAGAACGTCGCGAAGACGGTCGGCGTCACCGGTTCGATCACGACTTCGTGTACAGCCCCGGTCACGATGGTGCGTCCCGTCACCGGTTTCGTCTTGACGACTTTTTCGGTTCCTGGTACGCCGCCTTTGTCTTCAAAGACTTTGCAGCCTTTTTCGGCCGGCGCTGCGACGGTCACACCGGTGTAGGTGATCCCGTTTGCGTCAGAGGTCGCGGTCGCCTGCATTCCGGTTGCGCCACCTTTTTCTTCATTTCTCAGGGTGCCGAGCCCTTCGACTCCCGTCGCCACGAGTTCGAGATTGGTCGCCGCGATCGTCTCTTTCAGGATCGAATTGGTCGGACCGTTTGTCGTGGCGTTCGTTTTTTCGTTGCTGAGTTTGGCGTGTGTTTCTTCGGTGATTGCGGTATGGCCAAAGTTCGCCCCGGTCCCTTTCTCCGACGGAACACAGTGATCCGTGGGGTGATCTTTTACTGCCGCGGATGCGACGCATGTGAAGGCTGTCTGGCCTGCAGATGCTGCCTGAGCGGCAATGGCGCTGAAAACGAGCGCACACATCATGCAGAGGCCAAACATGGCTCTACGTCCGGTCATCTTGACTCTCCTTGATTGTTGATACGGCGGAGGCGCGCGCCACGTTCTTCTACGGCGGCGCCCCCTTGCCGCTCGAGACCAAATGGCCTCGATTCGACGAGCCTGTCATCTTGGCCCGAAACAGTCAAGTTTTTAAGAGCAATGTTTTCTATCTCGGAAATGGCTATGCCGCCCAACGCCACAAGGCTTGCAGGATGCTCCCAGGAAGAACCCTCGGCAGGGCGAACACCGGGCCGGGCACTCGCCCGGCCCGGTGTCAATCCAGCCACGGCATGAGCCGCGGATGGGCCTACCTACGGGGTAGTTGTTGTAACGCTGACCGGATTTGTCGCGGTTCTTCTTCGAGGGAGTTTCCCGGCGGTGATTGTTGCTTTGCCTTCGAGAACGGCTTTGGAGCCCTTGCCTTTCAGGGTGTTCTGAGTTGTGATCGACCCGTGGCTGCAGACGATTGTCGCTCCGTTGGTCGGGCATTTGATGCTGCCGGTGATTTCCCATTTACCTCTGAGAATTCCGGCACGACGGCTTCGCATCCTTCGATGAAGAACGTCGCGAAGACGGTCGGCGTCACCGGTTCGATCACGACTTCGTGCAGAGCCCCGGTCACGATGGTGCGTCCCGTCACCGGTTTCGTCTTGATGACGCCTTCGGTGCCTGGAGACGCCGCCTTTGTCTTCAAAGACTTTGCAGCCTTTGCCGGCTGGCGCTTTGACGATCACACCTTTGTAGGTGATTCCATTTGCGTCGGAGATTGCCCTCGCTCGCATTTCGGTTCGCCGACTTCTTCGTTTCTCAGGGTGCCAAGGCCTTCGACGGCTCCCGTCGCTTCGAATTCGAGATTCGTCGCAGCGATAGTCTCTTTAAAAATCGTGTTGCTTGGACCGTTTGTCGTGGCGTTCGTGTTTGCGTTACTGAGTCTGGCGTGTGTTTCTTCGGTGATCGCCACATGGCCGAATTTACTTCCGGCCTCTCCTGGGGCACAGTGCGCCGAGGCGAATTGTTTGGTCGCCGCGCTTTCGACACATGTGAAGGCTGTCTGGCCTGCAGATGCTGCCTGAGCGGCGATGGCGCTAAAAACGAGCGCACACATCATGCAGAGGCCAAACATGGCTCTACGTCCGGTCATTGATCGGTGGAGGCAGAGGCGCGCGCCACGTCTAACCTACGGCGGCGCCCCCTTGCCGCTCGAGACCAGATGGCTCGATGCGACGAGCCTGCCATCTTCAACCCAAAACAGTCAAGTTTTTAAGAGCAATGTTTTCTATCTCTGGTTTGCACAGGCTTCATGCGTGCTGGGACGCGCGACGAAATGTGTGGCCGGGATGTGGGGCTTGCGGCCCAGGGCACCAACAAGCTCAGCTCTCTCGCCTCGCTGTCGCGCGAGGCTGGTTTCAGCACAGACCGCACATCGGCACGAGATTCGAACACCAGGCCGGGCTGCTCGCCCGGCCTGGTGATTGCTTCCAGCCATGGCATGATCCGCGGATACGTTTACCTAAAATGTTGTGGTGCTGACCGGATGTGTCGGTTCAGTTATCGGGAATTTCCCGGCTGTACGTGTTGCTTTGCCTTCCATGCCGGCTTTGGAGCCCTTGCCTTTTAGCGTGTTCTGGGTTGTGATCGACGTGTGGCTGCAGACAATTGTTGCTCCATTGCTCGGGCATTTGACGCTTCCGGTGACTTCCCATTTTCCTCTGAGCGCTTCCGGCACGACCGCTTCGCATCCTTCGATGAAGAACGTCGCGAAGACGGCAGGGGTCACCGGTTCCATCAAGACTTCGTCGATTGCCCCGTTCTGGACGGTGCGTGCCTTTACGGGTTTGCTCTTGATCACGCCTTCAGCGCCTTTGACGCCACCTTTGTCTTCGAAGACTTTGCAGCCTTTGCCAGCCGGTGCTTTGACGACCACACCGTTGAAGGTGATCCCGTTTGCGTCGGATTCTGCGCTGCCCCGCATTTCGCCGCCGACTTCTTCGTTTTTCAGGGTGCCTAGGACTTCAACGGTTCCCGTCGATTCGAATTCGAGATTGGTCGCTGCGATGGTCTCTTTGAAAATCGTGTTGGATGGGCCGGTTGTCGTGGCGTTCGTGTTTGCGTTGTGTGTTTTGGAGTGTGTTTGTTCGGTGACCGGCACATGGCCGAATTTGTTCCCGGGGTCTCCTGGAACACAGTGTGCCGACGCGTAGTCCTTGGTCGGCGCGGTTTCGACACATGTGACTGTTGTCTGGCCTAATGCAGACGCTGCCTGAGCAGCAATGGCGCTGATGGCCATCGCGCAAAGGATGCTGAGGCCCAGGATGGTTCTACTTCCAGTCATCTTGGTTCTCCCTTTCGGTTGTTGCCGAGGCCAATCCAGCTTGCACCGTAAATTGCGACCGGTCAAGGTTCTTCGGCCAATGTTTTCTATTTAGGTACGCGAGCGCTCCATATTGGCGGTCACGTTTGACGTGCCACTGAGAGTGATGTCCTGGGGTCCCGCTGGGATGAGGGCCTGCGCGCCGTCGAAAATCCCGCTCCGTTTGTGGCCCCTTCGATAGGGACGTATCAACGCCGGGCTCAAAGAGGATCGGCTGACTCAGCAGTTTCTATCTAGCTGCTCGCCGCGTTCGTTTCGAATGAACGAACCGGGGTCATGAGCATGTGGGTGAGCAGCGCGGAAAGTGCTGGTAGGCGCGTGGCTCGACCAGCTGATACCTCGGCGTCGGCAACTTGCCAGACGGCGGCTACTGAGGCTTCCAGGGCGAGGTCGGCGGCCGGCCCGAGCGGTGGCAGCTCTTCACGCATGCTTGTGGCGCCAAGCTCAAGGATGCGATCGCGACGGAGCAGTCCGGCGCGGCCGACGTCGAGGACTCCAGCGAACGCAAGGCCGGCAAGTGCTTGATTCCGTGCCGCCTGCGTACAGAGCGCGAGGATCAGCCTGTGTGTTCGACGATCCCGATCCGGGTCGCTACTCGCCCAGGCTCGGGCCCGCGCTGCCGCCTTGCTCATCAGCCACTCGACGGAGGTGAGGAAGCATTCGGACACACTCGTGAAGTGGCCATTGAAGCTCTTCCTCGAGACCCCGGCAACTTGCCGGATCCGAGGGACCGTCAGGCTTGGAACTCCACTTGCCGCGGCGAGCCTTACGGTGGCTCGCAGGATGCGCTCGCGGTCATCGACTCCTGACGCTGAACTGCTCAGCGGCCGGACGTCGGGGAAGGAATTGGCCTCGCTGCGGAGGCCCGGGTCAGTCCGGATTAGGGCGAAGGGCCTGAAAGCCTCGCTGGGCAGGGAGGCCAGGGAAAGCGCCCATGCGCTGAGGTTTGAAGCCAACCCCGGAAGCTCGGCCGCTCGGCCGGCCATGGATGTCGCCCTGGCGATCCGCAGCAGGCCGGCGACCATGCCGCTCACCAGCTGGCGTGGAACGATCGGGTCGGGCGATGTCTTCAAGAGCTCAGCGAAGAGTCGCTCGACTGCGCCAGTAGCGGTGTCTAGGCGGACCAAAACGGACGGGCCGGCGTCGAAGGCCTCGATCAGCGCGACGGAGGTAGCATCGGGGTGGCTCGCGAAATACTGCATCAGCGATGCAATCGCCACGTCGAAGCCATCCTCCCGTCCTCTCACCGCAGCGGTTGCCTCCTTCATCTCCTCGAGCGCGCAATAGATCGTCGATTCGCTCGCAAAGCCGACGCAGTCGGTCACGTTTGCGAACTGCCGATAGAAGGTGCGGGTCGAGACTCCAGCCTCTTGCGCCAAGGCGCGAACGGTGAGACGTTCGTAGCCGCCGTCGGCAGCGAGCTCGATGGCCGCCTTGCGCAGGCGCTGCCGCTGATCGGCGAAAACGATCTCGGCGGTCAGACCCGGGCCTGGCTTCAGCTTGCGTGCGGTCTGGCTCGGAGGGCGTTCGGTAGCAACAGACCCGGCTTCTCCCCCAAGCGGCAATTCTGGGCGGTTCCGACGGCCCTTTCCAACAAGGCCCATTAGTCAAAAATAGCGGATCGATAAGGATCGTGCGTTCTTTTTTGGCTACACCCGGGTTCCCGAATGAGTTGTTATTCCTATTTAATCGATTAAGCTTGCGCGGGATGGCCTTGGAGGGAGACCGGACGCAGATCGAGCTCGTGACGCTGGGCCCGACGGGCACCTGCCACGAGCGCGCCGCGATCGCCTACATGGGTTTCCAGGGGGTCGAGGACTTCGAGATCGATTTCATCGGAGACTTCCTCGACGGTCTGGAGAAGATCCGGGGGCGGGAAAATGTGTTCCTCATCCAGTGCAGCGCCCATCCGCTGGTCCACAAGGTGACGGAGCGCTACTGGAGCGACATTTTCGTCGTCGACACGTTCATCTATCCGACCAAGGCCTTGGCTGTGTTGAGCCGCCGCGAGGCCGAGCGGCCCAGGACGCTCGGCCTCGTCCCCGCCACCGCCGGCTACATCAACCCCGACGACTGGGACGAGATCGTCGACGTGCAGTCGAAGCCGATCGTCGCTGAAGAGCTGCTGGCCGGCCGCTACGAAGCGGGGCTGACCCATCTCGAGCATCTGGCGATGCACCCGGACGAGCTGCGACTCGAGCAGGAGATCGGCGAAATCGACACGACCTGGGTCGTCTATGGAAACCGCAAGCGCTTCGAGGGCGAGGTGATCGGGATCCCCTCGCCGGAGCTGTTCCGGCAGCCAGCGGCGCTATAGCCCGCTGCAGGTTTCGAAACCGTATTTCGTGGTGAGTTGCTGAAATTCCAGGAACGGTGATCGCCCGCCGCTCAGTTCGGACGTCGGTTTCGCTTCGAGGCCCTTGATCGCCGCTTCAAGCGCGGTGATGACTTCTTCGAGATGCTGCTCTTCTTTGCCCGGCGGCGGCGTCGTCGCTTCCATCTGTTCGATCGCCGACTCGAGCGGTGGGATCGCAGCTTTCAGGTTGGTTTCCGCTTTCGACGGTTTTTTCCCGAGTTCTTTTTCGAGCTTCTGTAGTTCTTCTTCGTAGGTGGGCGGCACCTGGATGCAGATTTCGCTGATCCGGCTCTTGAACTGGGCCTTGGTCATCGGTTTCGATTCGCTGCCAGTTTCATCCTTGGCAGCGGTCGTGCCTCCCGAGGTCGAGTCGCCACCGCCGCACCCGCCGATCACGATCGCAACCACGCCAACGATGAGAAGCATCATCTTGAGCCGCATTAGGTCCTGCCCCCTTGCCCCGATTCGATCGACTGCTTGATCAATCGGAGAACCTACATGCATTAGCTAAAGATTCAAGTCACTTGATCGGTGGCGGCTATTTCTTCTCGATCTTCTTCGCGTCGATGGCGCCGCCGCGGGTGGCGCGTTCGGTGCGGCGGTGGCGGATCAGGACGGGCGCGGCCCAACCGATCAGTGCGCCGAGCAGGGCGAAGGCGAGGAGCATCACGATCATCGGCGCGTCGAAGCTGGCGAAGAGGACTTCGAAGGAGACCTGCTGGGAGTTCTGCAGGGCGACGATGACGACGAGGGCGATGAGGACGCCGACGATCCATTTGCGCCAGTGGATCTCTTTGTCTTTCTGCGGGCCCATGGGGTGATCCTAGCCCCGGGCCGGGGCGCTGAAACCTGGCCGGATGCTCAGGCGGGCCAACGGTTCTCGACGGGGTGGCCGTCACCGCCCTCGGGCTTGCAGCCGCCGACGACGATCAGGGTCAGGCCCCCAGGGCCAGCGTCGAAGCCGCGGACGACCTCGGGAGCGACCCGCACCACGTCCCACTGCTTCAGCTCGATCCGCTCGTCGTCGAGCTTGATCGCGCCCGAGCCCTCGACGACGACGTAGGCCTCCTCCTGTTCGTCGTGGTGGTGGCCGAAGGTCGAGGTGTAGCCCGGGGCGAAGCGCTCGTGGGAGACGCCGAGCTCCTCAGACTCGAGGTATTTGCGGGCGAAGCGGAGCTGGAAGTCGTCGCCGTCGCCCTCGGGCTCGATCTCCATCAGATTCTTGACCGAATAGCTGGACATGCGTGGGAGTCTAGGGAGCGGGTGGCGTCGGCAAAGCGACTCGCAGGCTGACGAAAGGCAACAGATGGCGATCACTGAGAAGGAGCAGCAACAGATCGAGGCGGCGAACGCGGCCGGCAGGACCGCGGTCGTCTTCATCCACGGGCTCTGGCTGCTGCCGAGCAGCTGGGACAACTGGGCCGGCGTCTTCGAGGAGGCGGGGTACCCGGCCCTGACCCCGGTCTGGCCGGATGACCCTGAGACCGTCGAGGAGGCACGGGCCAATCCCGACGTGCTTGCCAAGAAGACGATCGGCCAGGTCGCCGACCACACCACCGAGGTGATCGCCGCGCTGGACCGGAAGCCCGCCGTGATCGGCCACTCGACCGGCGGCCTGCTGGCGCAGATCATCGCCGGGCGCGGCCTCTCGGCGGCGACCGTCGCGGTCGACCCCGGACCGTTTCGCGGCGTCCTTCCACTGCCGATCTCGGCCTTGAAGTCGGCGTCGCCGGTGCTAAAGAATCCGCTCAACAAGGGCCGCGCCGTGACCCTCACGCTCGACCAGTTCAAGTACGGCTGGGCCAATGCGCTGACCGACGAGGAGGCCCGGGACCTCTACGAGCGCTACCACGTGGCGGCGCCCGGAGTCGCCCTGATGCAGATGGCGAACGCCAACTTAAACCCGCTGACCGAGGCCAAGGTCGACAGCAAGAATCCCGACCGCGGTCCGCTGCTGATCATCGACGGCGAGAAGGACCACACGGTCCCGTGGGCGATCGCCAGCGCCTCCTACGACAAGCAGAAGCGCAATCCCGGCGAGACCGAGATCAAATCGATCAAGAACCGCGGGCATTCGCTGACGATCGACAACGGTTGGCGTGAGGTCTGTGACACCGCGCTCGAGTTCGTTATGAGGTTCGTGCCGCCGACTCCTGCCTGAGCGGCTCCATCACCTCGATCATTGCCCGGTGGTAGGCGATCCCGGCGAGGAGGGTGTTCCGGCTGGCCTCCAGCCTCTCCTCGTCCGGGACTGCGGCCAGGTAGCCCTCGAGCTCGGCCAGCTTCGCTTCATGCCAGACGATCCGCTCCGGGGCGAGCGAGCCGGGGTCGGCGCCGGCGAAGATCTTCAGCACGAACTCGTCGCGCAACTGCGGCGGCGCGGCCGGCTCGCGCGCCCACTCGCGCAGGGCGGCGCGGCCGCGGGCGGTCAGCGAGTAGACGCGGCGGCGGCGGCCGCCGGGCTCCTCCTCGGCCGAGAGGTAGCCGGCGGCGGCGAGGCGAGCCGGCTCCTCGTACGCGGTCGTGTGCGGGACGTTCCAGAAGTTCTCGAGCGAGTGCTCGATTTTGACCTTGATGTCGTAGGAGGTCGAGGGGCCGAATTGGTCGAGCAGGGCCAGGATCGCGAACGAGGTCGGGGTGAGGCGGATCGGCTCGGGCTTGTCGGCAGACTTGCGTTTCATCATTCGGAGCGTATAGTACGGCTCGTATGATGGTACGTGAGCGGTACGACGCGGTCGTGGTCGGGGGCAGCCTGGCGGGCTGCACGGCGGCGATCCTGCTGGCGCGGGAGGGGGCGCGGGTGGCGCTGGTCGAGAAGCAGCCCGACCCGGGCGCCTTCAAGCGAATCTGCTCGCACTTCATCCAGGCATCAGCGGTGCCGACGGTCGAACGGCTCGGGCTGCTCGAGCAGATCGTTGCTGCCGGCGGCGTCCGCTCGCGAGCCCGCGCCTGGACCCGCTGGGGAATCGTCGAGGCGCCGCCGGAGCGCGCCGCCCATGGCCTCAATCTGCGCCGCGAGGTGCTCGACCCGCTGCTGCGGCGGGCGGCAGTCGAGACGCCGGGGGTCGAGCCAAAGCTGGGCTGGACGGCGACGCGGCTGCTGCGTGACGGCGAGCGCTTCGCCGGCGCCGCAGTCGTCGACCGCGACGGCAACGAAGCCGAGCTCGTGGCGCGGCTGGTGGTCGGTGCCGACGGACGCGACTCGCGCGTCGCCAAGCTCGCCGAGCTCCGCGAAAAAGTGCTGCCGCATGGGCGGTTCGCCTACGGCGGCTACTTCGCCGGGCCGCCACCCGAAAGCGCTCCGGACGCCACGATTTGGATGGCCGACCCGCAGTACATGGCCGCCTTCCCGACCGACAGCGAGCTCGTCTTCTACGCCGCGATGCCGACCAAGGACCGGCTGCCCCCGTTCAAACAGGACGCGGCGAAGGCCCTAGTCGCCTACATCTCCGACTTCCCCGAGGCGCCGCCGATCCGCGAGTCGCAGCTGGTCAGCGATGTGCTCGGAAAGGTCGAGATGCCGAACCGGGTGCGGCAGCTGACCGCGCCGGGGCTGGCGATGATCGGCGACGCCGCGCTAGCGTCCGACCCACTGTTCGGGATCGGCTGCGGCTGGGCCTTCCAATCGGCGGAATGGCTGGCGGACTCGGCCGGGCCGCCGCTGACGGGCCGGGGCTCGCTGGGGCGCGGGCTGAAGCGCTACCGCCGCCTCCACAACCGCCATCTGCGCGGCCACGCTTTTCTGATTCACGACTACTCGACCGGGCGCCGCTTCAACCTCGCTGAGCGGCTGCTGTTCTCCGGCGCCGCCCGCGACCCCGAGCTCTCGGTCAGCTTCGACCGCTTCGCGACGCGACAGATCGGCGCGGTGCGGATGATGGCGACGGCGATGCCACGCTCGGTCGTCGTCAACGCCCGCCACGCGGTGGCCAGAGGATGAGTACCGAGTCGGCGCCCCAGGCGACCGTCCGCCGCGAACGGCTTGCCGTCGGTCCGGTCAGCACGCGACTGGTCGAAGCCGGTCCGCGCGAGTCCAGCGAGGCGATGGTTTTCGTCCACGGCAACCCGGGCTCGGCCGACGACTGGGTGCGGCTCGCCGCGGCGGTCGGTGGAACCGGCAAACGGGCGGTCGCCTTCGACCTGCCGGACTTCGGCGAGACCGAGGCGGCTCCCGGCTTCGAGCACTCGACCGGTGGCTACGCGGAGTTCGTCGGCGGGGCGCTGGCGGCGCTCGGGATAGAGCGCGTCCACCTCGTGCTCCACGACTTCGGCGGCCCGATCGGGCTGGTCTGGGTGGCGACCAACCCCGACGCGCTGGCCAGCGTCACTCTGATCGACACCGGCATCCTGCCCGGCTTCAAGTGGCACACCCTGGCGCGGATCTGGCGCACGCCGGTGCTCGGCGAGATCTTCCAGGCGATGACCACCCGACGCGGCTTCAAGGCGATCATCAACCGCAACGAGCCGCGCGGACTTCCGCGCGATTTCGTCGAAGAGATGTACGACCATGCCGACAAGCGGACCAAGCGGGCGATCCTCAAGCTCTACCGCGCGACCGACGACCCTGGCGAGGTCAGCGCCGAGTTAGCAGCGCTGATGGCGCCGCGCGACGTGCCGGCGCTGGTGATCTGGGGTGAAAGCGACGCCTACCTGGCGGCGAGCTTCGCGACACGCCAGCGCCAGGCCTTCCCCTCGGCGGACGTCCACGTGCTGCCAGCGAGCGGCCACTGGCCCTACGCCGACGCGCCCGAGACGGTCGAACGACTGCTGGTCGAATTCGTCTCGCGGGTCGGAGCGGCAGCCTCTCAGTAAGCGGTGTTGCGGGAACGAGGGCGGGGTCGCGCCTTGTAGCGCGGCGCCCCGCCGCGGGTCCAGAGCACGGCGTCGATCTCGGCGGGGGCGAGCGGGTGGCCGGCCGCCGTCCGCGCTTCGGCGAGCAGCTCGACCGCCTGCACCGCGGCGGCGCGCAGCTCGACCTCCTCGGGCGAGCCGTGGACCAGCAGCTCGCCGGCGTCGATCCGCGCCCTCAGGCCTGGCTCGAGTTGAAGCACGCCGTCGAGGTGCAGCACGTGCGGGACGAGGTTGTCGGCGAAGGCGGTGAGACGGTCGAGGCCGCGGAGCTCGACGCCAAGTCCCGCGCGTGCAACGTCGGCTGCGGTGATCTGAGCGCGCTTGAAGAAGGGGACCTCGCGCTCCTCATATATGGAGACGTCGGCGAAGGCCTGCCAACTGGCAAGCAGGTCTGCGAGGGCCGGTGCCGAGCCGGCGGCGGCGTCGAGGACCGCGGCGAAGCTGCCGCCGAATTCGTCCTCGACGTGGGCGCCGACATCGCGCAGCGCCGCCGCGAAGTCGGCCATCAGCGGGTGCTCGGGGTCTTGGCCGAGAACGAGGGCGATCGCGGCGGCGTCGATTGCTTGCAGCTCGGCGGGCGACCAAGGGCCGGCGGCGCGAAAGCGCTCGGTCAGACCGGCAGCGACCGTGAAGTAGCCGCTGCGGCCGGGGCGCCTGCGGATCGTCGGCCACCAGCCGGAGCCGAAGTTGATCGCGTCGAGGCAGATGACGAGGGCGGCGCGCGTCTCGCGATCGCCGTCGGTTAGCTCAGTCTCCGGGTCGGGCAGGTGCGGCGCGGGTGGGGGCAGCGCGGCGGCGTAAGCGTCGATCTGCTGCGCGTCGATCTGCACCGACCGAGACCGGCCGGCGACCCATGCCGCGGCCTCTCGCACCCGGTCGCTGACGTGTTGCGAATCGCCGGTAGACACATCTTCACCGTTGCATGGATACTGCGCCAATGGGAACGCAGTCTGGAGATGCGGCCTTCTCGACCTACGAGAAGTTCGCCGGCATCTACGACGACTTCAACCATCGCAACAACTACGAGATGTGGCTCGGCCAGAAGCTGCTGCCTGAGCTCGAGCAGCGGGGGCTGCGCAAGGGGTGCGTACTCGATGTCGGCTGCGGGACGGGCCGCGCCTTCCCGCCGCTGCTGAGCCGCGGCTGGCAAGTCCACGGCTGTGACCTCTCGCCGGCGATGCTCGAGCGGGCGCGCGAGCAGTACGGGGACGCGGTCGAGCTCGACGTCGCCGACATGCGCGAGCTGCCGGTCTTCGGCGAATTCGAGCTGGTGGTGGCGATGAACGACGCGGTCAACTACCTGACCGGCGACGGTGAGCTGGCTCAGGCATTGCGAGGAATGCGCGCCAACCTCGCCCCGGACGGCCTCCTCCTCTTCGACTGCAACTCGAAGCTGATGATCCACCTTGCCTACGAACCGATGGAAGACGAGGTGGTGAAGGACGGGCGGCGTTGGACCTGGACCGGACTCGGCCGCGCGGACGAGTCGATCCCCGTTTGGCAGGCGCGGATCGATGGCGACGGCGTTGAGCCCTTTGTCAACCAGGAGCGCTACTTCCGGATCGAGGAGGTCGAAGCTGCGCTGGCGAGCGCTGACCTTGAGTGCCTGGCCGTACTCGGTCAGCGCGAGGAAGGCAACGGAGTGATGCTGCGCGAACCTGCCGACGACGAGCGCGACCACAAGATCGTCTACATCGCCCGCCGCCGCTAGCAGTCGGCTACATCCCACCGGTGAGAAAGCGCCTTGGCTGGCGCGCAAGTAAATGTTTGCGGGGACGCGATATTGAGTAACTAAGGTCAACCGCTCAACCGCACCGCAACGGAGGGACGCGCAGATGCCATCGACCAGCGATCGACGCAGGCTCGACTCAGAACGCCTGATGAAGGCGATGTCGCACCCGCTGCGCGCGGCGATCCTGCGCGTGCTCAACGAACGCACCGCGAGCCCGGCCGAGCTGGCGCGCGAGCTCGACGACCACCTCCACAACGTCAGCTACCACACCAAGCGCCTCGAACAACTCGGCTGCATCGAGCTGGTCAAAGAGCGCCAGGTGCGCGGCGCCGTCGAGCACTTCTACCGGGCGACGGCACGGGCGATGGTCGATACCAGCGAGTGGGAATCGCTCGACCCGGTGATCAAGGAAGACCTGGTCGGCCAGATAATGCAGGGGATCCTCGACGACTTCATCGTCTCGGCGAAGGCGAAAATCGTCGGCGCCGACAAAGACTTCTGGCTGACCCGGACGCCCCTGGTCCTCGACGACGATGGGCTCCAAGAAGCGCAGGCGATCCAGCAACGCGCCTTCGAAGAGCTGCAGGAAGCCGAGGCGCGGAGTGCCGAACGGCTGCTGAAGGCGAAGGAGCAAGGGATGCCCGTCGCCTCGGCCCAGGCGCTCTTCAAGATGCCGGAGGACTGAGGCGCCGGTGGCCGCGGCCCGGGTCGAGCTCCGCCGCGCTGCCGCCGAGGACGCGCCGACCGTCGGCCGGCTCCTGCACGACTTCAACACCGAGTTCGAAGATGAGACGCCGGGGGCCGAGGCGCTGTCCGGGTTCATCCGGCCGCTGATCGAGAGCGGCGAGGTCGCCGCGCTGCTTGCGAACGAGGCGGACGGCTTCTCGCTTTGGCGCCTCCGTCCCTCGCCCTATACCGGGCAGCCGGAAGCCTATTTGCAGGAGCTCTACGTGGTGCCGGCGCGGCGCGGCAACGGGATCGGCCGAGCGCTGCTCGAGGCGACGATGGAGGCGGCCAGGGACGCCGGCGCGACCGGCATCGACCTCAACACCGGCGAGACCGACACCGCCGCCCGGGCGCTCTACGAGAGCGCCGGCTTCACCAACCTCGAAGGGCCGGGCGGCCCGCAGATGCTGTTCTACGAGCGCGAGCTCTGAGGGTTCGCCGCGGCGGGCGGCGTCACCGGCACGAAGCCGATCTCGGCCGGAGCGGGAACGTGGTCAGGGTGAAAGAGGTGGGCGAGGAGCTCGACGCCGTCGACCAAGCGCGGGCCGGGCCGGGAGAAAGTCGAGGCGGCGTCGACGGCGAAGACGCGCTCGGCGCCGAGCGCCTCGATCTCGGCCCGGTGCTCGGCGGCCTGGGCGCTGGCTTCCTCGACGTACCAGCCGCAAGGCATGACGACGACCACTTCGGGGCGCAGCTCGCTCAGCGCCTCCCAGGTGACCTCGGGTGACTTCGCGCCGGGCGGGCCGGCGACGTCCTCGCCGCCGGCGATCGCGACCATCTCGGGCAGCCAGTGGCCGCCGACGAAGGGCGGGTCGAGCCACTCGAGGGCGACGACGCGGGGACGCTCGGTGCCGGCGACGGCGGTGCGAACCGCCTCGATGCGCGCTTCGAGCTCGACACGGACCGCAGCCGCGTGTGGCTCGATGCCGGCGGCGGCGCCAAGCCGAGAAACATCTTCGAGCACCTCAGCGAGCGAGCTCGGGTCCTGCTGCAGGACCCGGGGCGGACCGGGAAGGCGAGCGGCCACCGTGACCACGTCCTCGTAGGAGACGGCGCAAACCTCGCAGACCGCCTGGGTGACAATCAGCTCGGGCTGCAGATCGGCGAGTCGCTCCTCGTCGAGACCGTAGAGGGCGTGGCCTTCACCGACCACCTGCTTGACCGCGGCATCAATCTCGGCGGCCGAGAGACCGGGCGGCAACACAGTCGAGGTGAGGTGGGGCAACTCGCGGGCCGAGACTGGGTAATCGCACTCATGCGTCACCCCGACGACCTGGTCGCCGAGGCCGAGCGCGAACAGCATCTCGGTCGCTGAGGGAACGAGGCTGGCGATTCGCATCGGACCAATATGCCAAGCCCGGCTTCGATCGTCGGGGGCGCGGCAGCTGCCGCGCCCCCGGTGGGCCTATCTATTTGGCCGCCGCGACGAGCGCGGTGGCGGCTCCCTGCATCCCGGCTTTGGTGGGATGGATGGGGGCCGCGAGTTCGCCCGGAATGAGCGGTTCGACCCAACGGTTCGACTGCGACTTGCAGGCGTCGTGACCGATGCTGGCTTTGTACCAGTCGACCACGGTCGCGCCGTTGGCTCCCGCTTGGGTGGCGAGCATCGCGTTCAGGCGCTGCTCGGTCGCCCGCAGGTAAGGCACGTCGCCGAAGCCGATCGGCATCTGCGGCCAGCAGCCAAACCCGGTCTCGGGGAAGATCGCCGGGTAGTTGACGACGAAGACCCGCGCGTTGGGGGCACGGGTGTGGATCCCCTGCAGGACCGCCGCCACAAGCGGCGCCGTCTGTTCGATCCGTTCGGCCAGCTGATCTTTGCCGCCCGAGTTGTATTTGTCTTTGCACGGCGTCGCGAAGGGGTTGAGCGTGATGCAGCTCTGCGCCACTTCGGAGAAGCCGATGTCGTTGCCGCCGATCGTCAGCGAGACCACGGTGGTTTCGCTGTCGAGCGAGTTGAACTGCGGCGGGTTCGGCCCCGGTTCGACGTTCTGGGTCTGCGTCATGTCCTCGGTCTCGGCGCCCGAACAACTCGGGTCGCGCAAGGTGAGGGCGATGCTCGGTGCCGCCAGGTGAGCGTAGTTGTGATCCGACTTCAGGCAACCGAGCGGCGACAGCTGGTTGGGGATCAACGGCCCGGCGGCGTAGGAGTCGCCGAGCGAGACGTAGTTGGCAGCCCTCGCCTGCGCCACGGCCCAGCCACAGAGCAGCGCAAGCGCCGCGAGGACGAGAGCAAGCAGGCGCGGCAGCCGCCGCGGGCTCGCATTTACTCGGTACATGTACCTCTCCTTCCCTTGGGGACCCCTGCCTCCCGACTTCGTAGTACCACCTAATGCTCAATTTAGTTCGACACTAAACCTGAGATGGACTAAAGCTCGATCTGGGAGCCGATGCTGACCGTGCGCTCGCGGGGCAGCTTGAAGTAATCGACGGGGCTGGAGGCGTTGCGGGCGAGGGCGATGAAGAGGTGCTTGCGCCAGCGCTGCAGGCCGGGGTGGTCGGCGGGGACGATGCTGATTTGGGAGAGAAAGTAGACGGCGCCGTCGGGGTCGATGTCGCCCTCGATCCCGCCGGCCTGGGCAAGCTTCAGCAGGCGGGGGACGTCGGTCGGCTCCTGGAAGCCGAAGCGGGCGGTGAGGTGGCTGATCCCATCGTCCTCGAAGCCGAGGTGGTCGACGACCAGGCGCTCAGCCTCCGGGACGTAGGGCGCTTTCGTCGTCTCCAGGGAGATGATCACCACGGTCTCGTGCAGCGAGCGGTTGTACTCGAGGCCGCGGCGCAGCGCCAGCGGCGTCGTTTCACGGCGGGCGTTGAGGTAGACGGCGGTGCCGGGGACGCGGGCGGCCGGCGGGTCGAAGGAGTGGAGCTCGGCGACGAAATCGGCCAGCGATCCCTCCGCCTCGACCCGCGCCTTGCTGACCCTGTCGCTGCCGCGGCGCCAGGTGCTGAGGACGATGAAGAGGATGGCGCCAACGGTGAGCGGGAACCAGCCGCCGTGGTGGACCTTGGTCAGGTTGGCGCCGAGGAAGGCGAAGTCGACGGTGAAGAAGACGACGGCGCCGAGGGCGACGAGCCAGGCCGGTTTCTTCCACAGCACCCGGGCGACGACGAGGAAGAGCAGGGTGTCAACGGTGATCGTGCCGGTAACCGCGATCCCGTAGGCAGAGGCCAGCGCGGTCGAAGAGCCGAAGCCGATCACCAGGGCGATAACCGCCGCGAGCAAGGCCCAGTTGACCGCCGGTGCGTAGACCTGGCCGATCTCCCGCGCGGAGGTGTGGCGAATCGTGACGCGAGGCAAGAAGCCGAGCCGCACCGCCTGGCGGGTGACCGAGAAGGCGCCGGAGATCACCGCCTGCGAGGCGATCACCGTCGCGACCGTCGCCAACAGCACCATCGGCACCCGTCCCCAGTGCGGCACCAGGAAGAAGAAGGGGTTGTCAATTGCGCTCGGCGTTTCCAGGATCAGGCTGCCCTGGCCCATGTAGTTGAGGATCAGCGCCGGGAAGACGACGAGGAACCAGGCGCGGCGGATGGGGCTGCGGCCGAAGTGGCCCATGTCGGCGTAGAGCGCCTCGGCGCCGGTGATCGTCAGTACCACCGAGCCGAGCGAGATGAAGGCGATGCCGAAATGGTCGGCGAAGAACTCGACCGCGTAGTGCGGCGAGATCGCCTTGAGGATCTCCGGGTGGGGCGCGACCTGGACGATGCCGAGGACGGCGATGACCGTGAACCAGACGACCATGATCGGGCCGAAGACGCCGCCGACCACGTGGGTGCCGAAGCGCTGGATCGAGAAGAGGCCGACGAGGATCGCGATCGTGATCGGCACCACCATCGACTCCAGGCTCGGCTCGACGACCTTCACGCCTTCGACCGCGGAGAGGACCGAGATCGCCGGAGTGATGATCCCGTCGCCGTAGAAGAGGGCGACGCCGAAGAGCCCGAGGGCGATCAGGATCGCCTTGGCGCGCAGCGAGCGCAGAGACGCGCCCTCGACCTTCGCGATCAGGGCAAGGATCCCGCCCTCGCCGTCGTTGTCGGCGCGCATGATGAAGACCACGAACTCGATCGAGACGATCAGCGTGATCGCCCAGAAGACGAGTGAGATAACGCCGAAGACGTCGCCTTCGGTCGGCTTTACCGCGTGGTTGTCCGCGGAGAAGACGGTCTGCAGCGCGTAGAGCGGGCTGGTCCCGATGTCGCCGAAGACGATGCCGAGCGCGCCCAGCGCCAGGGCCGCCATGCCGAGCTGGTGGCGCGGGCGCCCGGGGGACGATTGCGAAGAGGCGGCCATCGAGGTGACGATTCTCTCCGCCGCCGCGGCCACCTGCTGTGTCGGGGCCGTCACCGCAGGTGGCGGACCGCGTCTGCGAGGACTTCGCGGACGTACTGCGGCTGGTGGAAGACCTGCCGATGGTTGAAGCGGAGGGTGCGGAGGCCGGTCCGCGCGTGGGCCTGGTCACGCTTCATATCGGTCGTCTGCTGGGCGACCGTACGGTGGTAGGTGAGGCTGTCGGCCTCGACCACCAAGCCGAGCTCGGGCCAATGGAAGTCGACGCGGTACTTGCCGAGGCGGACCTGGCTGCCGGGCTTCGGCAGGCCGGCAGCGCGGGCAATTGGCAGGAAGCGGCGCTCGAGCGCGGTCTGGGAGCGGCTGAAGGTCTGGGCATCGATGATGCGGCGCAGGCGGCCCGCGCCGAGGCGTGGATTGGAGTCGAGCGCCGAGCGCAGCTTGAAGGTCGCAACGAGACCTCGATGGTCGGCGGCGTTGACCGCGTCTTCGATTTCTTCGCTCTCGAGGCAGGTAGCGAGGTCGATCAGGATCGAGACCGGGTCGCCGACAGGGATGCGGTGGACGAAGCGTGGCTGGCCCAGGTCGGCGCGGCGGTGGAAGGAGATGCCCGGTCGCTCGCGACGAACGCGATCGGGCACGGTGACTTCGATCGGCTCCTCCCGCTGCTTGCGGACCCCCCACAGGTCGGCAGCGCTGCGGTGGCTCAGTCGCGCGCCCTCGCCGGAGGCTAGGATCGCGGCCGCGAATCGGCCCAACCTGCCGACTTCAGGCCTCCCGACGGCATAGACGCCGCGATACAACTCGTGCAGTCGTCCCGTCTCCAGGCGGTGACGAACAGCTGCGACCGGCATACCCAGCTCCAGCAACTGCCATCGAGCAACCACACCGTGCTGCCGATGCGCCAAGCGCCAGGCATCGCGAGACCATCGCTGGAGCTTTGACGTTGCCATGGCCACGCCAAGGCTCCAGCGATGGGTGGCTCGCCCCCTGGTGGGGGCTTGGCGATTGGGGCGGGGGCGCGAGATGCGAGACTTGGGCGATGGGTACTGCGCAGATTCCTGATCCGACCGAGTCGGTCCGCCACCAGCTGCGGCCGCTCTTCGACCAGATCGTGATCAAGGAGCTCGACCAGGATCGGGTGCGCCGCTCCGGGCTGGTCGTTCCGCCCGGCACGCACGAGCCGCCGCCGGAACAGGGGATCGTGCTTGCGGTTGGGCCGGGTCTCGACTGGTGGGCGGGTGCCGGGGTCGAGATGCCGGTCGCGATCGGCGACCACGTCGTCTTCCCGGCCTCGGCTGGGGTCTGGGTCGAGATCGACGAGGAGCGGCTACTGGTCTGCCGGGTGACCCAACTGCTCGGCGTGCTCGAGTCGGCGCGGATCGAACGCTAGCCGACCACCCGCGCGTCCGAGGCGAGGCGCTGGGCGGTGCGCTTGCGGCGCATCATCCGGCCGTCGGCGGCCTGCATCAACGACTCGTAGCCCTCGCCGTCGAGCGGGAAGACCGACCAGCCGACCGAGGCGAGCGGCGCCGGCATCCCCGATTCGCCGGCGTCGGTGGCGAGCGCGATCTGGATCGCCTCGGCGAGACTGCGGGCGCCATTTTCGTTGGCGCCGGGAGCGATCACCGCAAACTCGTCGCCGCCGATCCGGGCGAGGCGGTCGTCGCTGCGCAGCACCGCGCGGATACGGGTCGCCGCCTCGCGCAGGACGGCGTCGCCGACCGCGTGGCCGTGGCCGTCGTTGACGCTCTTGAAGTCGTCGAGGTCGACGATGAACAGAGCAAGCGGGCTGGCCTCGCGTTGGCCGCGGCGGTGCTCCAGCTCGGTGCGCAGGGTCTGGTCGAAGTCGCGGCGGTTGCCGACGCCGGTCAGCGGATCGCGGCGGGCGATTTCGCGTTGGCGGGCCTCGGCGCCGACCAGCCGGCTTTTGAGGCCGAGCATCACCCAGGTCGCGGCCAGGAAGGTGGCGGCCAGGCCCAGGTAACGGGGCAGAAAGGCATTCTCGATCGCGTTGCCGTCGTAGAGAAGCGGCGCGCCGGCGGCAAGGACGAGCTCGGCGGTCAGCGGCCAGGCCCAGCGCGGTGGGAAGTAGAACGCGATGTAGAGCAGTGAGCAGAAGAGCATCGGCTCGACGAAGCTGATCGAGCCACCGCTGAGGTAGATCGCCAGACCGACCACCGGGATCGTCGCGACAGTTCCCCAGGCGAGCTGGTCGAGAGTTGCCCGTTGCCAGGGAATCAGGCCGGTGACGCTGCCGATCCCGTAAACGAGGACGAGGCCGATTAAGCCGAGGACCCAGCCGAGGCTGGCGTGCTCGGAGCCGGGCAGGAAGACGCAGACGAGCGCGACCAGCCCGGAGACGGTCCAGAGGATTCCCGCGATCCTGCCCATCCGGGCGCGCTCGCTCTCGAGCTCGCTGGCGATCGCGGCGCTCGGCGTCGGTCCGGAAACGGGCATGGCCATCCATCGGCGCCACGCCGCGCCGAAATTAGCCTTCGGCGGTAAGTGGCTCGCCGCTGCCTTCCGGCGCGCTGCCCTGGCCAGGAGTCGGCGTCGGGCGGATCACAAAGATCGCCAGGAGGACGGCGATCGCGGCGAGGCCGGCACCGATCAGGTAGGCGAGGTGGTAGCCCGAGGTGAGCGCCGAGGCATGAGAGGCGCCGCTATCGAGGAGACTGTTGGTGCGCTCGGTGGAGAGCGTCGCGAGGACCGCCAGCCCGACCGCGCCGCCGACCTGCATGCTGGTGTTGACGAGGCCGGAGGCTAGGCCGGCATCGCTCGGGGTGGCGCCCGACATCGCCACGGTCATGATCGCCGGGAAGGCGGTACCGATCCCGATTCCGATCAGCAGGAAGGGCGGCAGCAAATCGGTCCAGTAGTTGCCGTCGACCGGGGTGCGGGTCGCGAACAGCAGCAGCGCGATCGCGACCAGGGTTACGCCGGGAATCATCGTCGTGCGGGGGCCGAAGCGCATGATCAGTTTTTCCGAAAAACCGAGCGAGAGGGTGCCCATCACGATCGTCGTCGGCAGGAAGGCGAGCCCGACCTCGAGGGCGCTGTAATGAAGCACACGCTGCAGGTAGAGGGCGCCGAGGAAGAACATCCCGAACATGCCGGCGACCAGCAGCGCCTGCAGCAGGTTGGCGCCGGTGACGTTGCGCGAGTGGAAGAGGCGCAACGGCATCAGCGGGTTGGCGATCCTCGCCTGGCGGCGGATGAAGATCAACAGCAGGCCGAGCGCGATCAGCAGGCCGGCAATCGTCCGCAGGTCGCCCCAGCCCCACTCGGTGATCTGCAGGATCGTGAAGACCCCGAGCATCAGCGAAAGCGTGATCAGCGCCGCGCCGGGGAAGTCGGCGCCCTCCTTGAGACCGATCCCATCGGGGTTGTCGACCAGCCGCAGCGCCAGCCAGCCGACGAGGACGCCGATCGGCAGGTTGACGACGAAGATGTAGTGCCAGGAGATCGCCTCGGTGAGGACGCCGCCGAGCAGCAGACCGATCGAGCCGCCGGCTGAGGCGACGAAGCCGTAGACCCCGATCGCTTTCGCCTGATCGGCGGGGCGGGGGAACATCGTCACGATCATCCCCAGGATCACCGCCGAGGAGAGGGCGCCGCCGATTCCCTGAATGAAGCGGGCTCCGACCAGGACACCCTGCGCCGGTGAGAGCGCGCAGAGCAGCGAAGCGCCGGTGAAGATCGCCAAGCCGACGAGGAAGACGCGGCGCTGGCCGACCAGGTCGCCGAGGCGGCCGGCTAGCAGCAGCAGGCCGCCGAACGGGATCAGGTAGGCATTGACGACCCAGGCCAGGCCCGACTGGCTGAAGCCGAGGTCGTCCTGGATCGTGGGCAGGGCGACGTTGACGATCGTGCCGTCGAGAACGATCATCAGCATCGCCGCGCAGAGGACGTAGAGGGCGATCCAGCTGCGGCGCTCGGCGCGGGGCAGGTCTTCAGTCTTGGCGATTTCGGGGGCTGTTTCGGTGGTCATATACGTGGGACTGCCGCGACCGCCAGAACTAAGCGGTCACGGTGATAGGTCAGCCGAGTCGCGTCGGGAGGCCGCGACGATCGAAAATGGAGTGAACGAGCTCCGGGGATGGAGGGCACTCCGGCCACCGAGCATAGCCATCCTCGCTGTCGGCGCGGCGGACGACGAAGGCGGTGATCGCCTTGATCTTGTCGCCCTCGAGGGTCAGCACGTCAAGCGAGAAGGGCAGGTAGCAGTGCTCGGTCTCGACCCAGGAATAGGTGCCGACCGCAAGCTGGCCGTTGGCGGTGGTCGGGCGGTGGCGCCATCGCCACTCGCCGGAGAGCGGTCCGCTGGGCAGCCATTCCGCGATCTCGGCCCGGCCGCCGACCGGACCGCCGTACCAGCTGGCGAGCGGGGGCATCGACCAGGCCATGTCCTCGGTCAGCATCGAAACGACGCGGTTGACGTCACCGGCCCGCATCGCCTCCATGTATTCATCGACGATCTCGCGCATGCGGCGGTCGCCGAGCGAGCGCAGGGTGAGCTGCTGGCTGCGCTCGGGGATCTTGTCCGCGACCGTCTGGCGGGCGCGCTGCAGGGCGCTGTTGACCGAGGGCACCGAGGTCTCGAGCGTCTCGCCAACCTCCTTGGCAGAGAAACCGAGGACCTCGCGCAGGATCAGCACCGCCCGCTGGCGGGCCGGCAGGTGCTGCATCGCGGCGACAAAGGCGAGCTCGACCGCCTCGCGCTGCTCGTAGTCAGCGTCGGGGGCGGCGCGGCCATCCTCAACCCCAAGGGCCTCGTCCGGATAGGACTCGATCCAGGTCGACTCGACCAGCGGTTCGCCGGGCGGCTGGTTGGGGTTGGTGGCGGCTGCGTATTCGAGCGGCAGTAGTCGTCGCTTGCGGCGGCCGATTAGGTCGAGGCAGGCGTTGGTGGCGATCCGGTAGAGCCAGGCGCGCAGCGCGGCGCGCTCGGCGAGCGAGTCGAGGTTGCGCCAGACCCGCAGCAGCGCCTCCTGCATCGCATCCTCGGTGTCGTGCAGCGAGCCGAGCATCCGGTAGCAGTGGGCGTGGAGCTCGCTGCGATAGGGGGCGAGCAGGCGCTCGAAGGCGGCTTCGTCACCGCCGCGGGCGCTTGCGAGGAGCTCCTCGGCGGGGACCTCGGTTTTGGGGCCGGTCGGGCTCACCAGCCGCTCCCGTCCTCGCCGTCGTAGTACTCGACGTCGGCGTCGCGGTGGACCATGATGTCGATCTCGGGGTCGCCGGACCAGATCCCGACCTTGTCGCTGTCGGGGTAGACGGTGGCAGTTGGGGTGATGACGGTGGAGAACATCAGAACGCGGGCTGGCTCGTCGGTCTCGTTGCGGATGCCGTGGGCGCCGGTTGGGCCCTTGGGGAACCGGACGACGTCCCAGGGATCGAGGCTCTCGGAGCCGTCGGGATGGCGCAGCGTCGGGTGGCCGGAGAGGACGAGCAGCCACTCCTCCTCGCCGACCTCGTAGTGGTAAGGGCAGACCGCCTGGCCGGGCGGCAGCTCGTAGACGCTGATCCCCGAGTCCTCGGCGCCGAGCAGCTTGCCGAGCCGGGCGAGGCCGGCGCGGAACCCGTCGGGATCCTCGGGATCGAACTCGAACTCAGGGGTGGCAATGTTGACGCGCTTCATGCGGCGACGCTAGCAGCGGTTCAGGGCACGGGGCGAGGGTCGCCGAGCCAATAGCGGGCGCCGGGGCCGCGGCGGCCGGCTCGGTCGCCGGGGTTGGCGAGCTTGCAGCGGTTAAGCGAGAGGCAGCCGCAGCCAATGCACTCGGTGAGCCCGGCCTTGAGGCGCTCGAGCTCGGCAATGCGCTCGTCGATGCGGGCGGTCCAGGTGGCGGAGAGGCGCGACCAGTCGCGGCGCCTCGGCGCCTGGTGCTGCGGCAGCTTGTCGAGCTCGGCGCCGATCTCCTCGAGGCTGAGGCCGATCCGCTGGGCGAAGACGATGAAGGCAATGCGGCGCAGGACGGGCCGCGGGTAGCGGCGATGACCCGAGCCGGCGCGCTCGGAGGCGATCAGGCCCTTCTCCTCATAGAAGCGCAGGGCCGAGGCGGCGACGCCGCTGCGCTTCGCCGTCTCGCCGATCGTCAGTAGCTCCGACATCAATTCCGAGCAAATCAGAATTCGCCCTTGACTTCAAGTTAACTTGAACTTGTAGTTTGCCGAGATGATCACTTACACGGCAACGCCAAGCGAACAAATCACTACCGAGGTCACTTCCTGGGATGGCGTTACCGCCGGACCCGGCCGTCGCGGCGAGTTCGCCTTCAAGGTCGGCCGCCGCGAGATCGGCCACCTGCACGGCGACCACGCCGCCCACTTCTTCTTCCCGCGCGAGACCTGGCGCGAGCTCTACGACGAAGGGCGGGTCGCCCACCACCCGGTCTTTCCCGATCGCGAGGGCCCGGCGGCGCGGCGAATCGAGGACGAGGAAGACGTTCGCGACGTGATCGCGCTGATGCGCCTCAACTACGAGGAGGCGCTGGCGCGGGGCGTGCGCTGAGCTGTAGACCGAGCTCATCCGGCCGCGCATGCGGTCGGAGTGAGAGTCATAAGATCGGCCCGTGAGGGCGATCGTCCAGCACTCCTTCGGCGGTCCCGAGGTGCTCGAGCTGCAGGAGGTGCCGCCGCCCGAGCCGATCGCGACCGAGGTCCAGGTCCACGTTCATGCCGCCGGGATCAACCCGGTCGACTTCAAGACCCGGGCCGGGAAGGGGATGGCGGGGGTCATCGAGCCGCCGATGACGATCGGCTGGGACGTCGCCGGAACGGTCACCACGGTCGGGGTCGGGGTGACCCGCTTCCATGTCGGCGACGAGGTGCTCGGCATGCCCTGGTTCCCGCGCGAAGCCGGCGCCTATGCCGAGTACGTCGCAGCGCCTTCGCGCCACTTCGTCGGCAAGCCCCACACCCTCTCCTTTGAGGAAGCGGCAGCGCTGCCGCTGGCGGGCCTGACTGCCTGGCAGATCGTCGTCGACGCGATCGCCTTGCAGCAAGGGGACGACGTGCTGATCCATGGCGCCGCGGGTGGCGTCGGCCACCTCGCGGTGCAGATCGCCAAGGCGCGCGGCGCCAACGTCTTCGCTACCGCCCGCGCCGAGCAGGCCGATTGGCTGCGCGAGCTCGGCGCCAACGAGGTGATCGACTACCGCAGCGAGCGCTTCGAGGAGCGGGTCGCCGACCTCGACGCGGTGATCGACTTCCCCGGCGGCGACCTCGGTGAGCGCTCGCTCGAGGTGCTGAGACCGGGCGGCAAGCTGGTACAAGTGCGCGGCACCGTCGCCGATCAGCTGCAGGCGGCGGCGAAGGAGAAGCAGCAGCGAGTCACCGGCTTCCTGGTCGAGCCCGACCCGGTCGGGCTCGAGGGCCTCGTCTCACTGATCGAGGCAGGCAAGCTGCAGATCTACGTCGACCGTGTGTTCGAGCTCGAGCAGGCGGTGGAGGCGCACCGCTGCGCCGAAGCGCACCACGGCGGCGGCAAGATCGTGCTGCGGGTGCGAGGCGACTGAGGTTGGCTGGCGCTTTCTTCCCCCGCGTAGGGAATAAGGCGCCAACACCTAGCGGCGGCGGCCGAAGCTGTGGCCGGCGGGGGCGACTTCGCGGAGCTCGGCGATCACCAGTTCGCGATCGCGGCGCGAGGGTGCGCCGGCCGGGGGTTCGCTGGGCACCGGGCGGGCGATGCCGGGTGGTGCCGGGGCCGCTGGCTCTGGAGAGGGCTCGCGGCGCTTCGGCGAGATCCTGGGCGGGGGCGGGCGGAGCTTGCGGCGGCGCAGGCCGCCGCGGCCGGGAAGCAGGTTGTCGATCGACGAGGAGCCCTCGGCCGCGCTGGGCGGCTGGTTCCTCTCCGCGCCGGACTCCGCCGCCGGCCGCTCCAGCTCGACGACCTCCCTGACGACGACGTTGATCGTCCCTTCGCGGCGCTCGAGCTTGCCGGTCGCCTGGACCAGGGGCGAGGAGCGGACGACGCGGCGGTAGCGGTCGTAGACGCGCGGCGGCACGATCAGGTTGACGCTGCCGCGCTCGTCCTCGATCAGCATGAAGACGACGCCCTTCGCCGTCTCCGGTCGCTGCCGGGCGGTGACCATGCCAGCGATCGCGACAGTGGCGCCGTCGTCGGTCCGCTCGAGGTCGGAGCTGCGGAGGAGGTCGGGGTCGAGCTCGGGGCGCATCAGCTCCATCGGGTGGCGGCCGAGGACCATTCCGGTGGTGCGGTAGTCGGCGATCAGCTCGCCCCACTCGCCGAGCGGCTTCAGCTCGGGTGCCTCCGGCGGCTCGATCGGCAGCGCCAGCTGGGTGCCGTCGCGTGCGCCGCGGCTGTTGCCGGTCACCCCGACCGCCCACAACGCCCGCCGGCGGTCGCCGCTCGGGTCGCGGGGGACGCGGTCGAGCGCCCCGGCCCAGGCCAGCCGTTCGAGGCTCGCCAGCCCCGCCCCCGAGCGCGAGGCGAGGTCGGCGATCCCGCGGTAGGAACCGTTGCGTTCGCGCTCGGCGACCAGCGCCTCCATCTCCTCCTTCTTCACCCCCTTGACGTAGCCAAGCCCGACCCGCACCACCAGGCCGCCGCGCAGCTCCGGGTTCTCGCGCGGCGTCTCGACATGACAGAGGACGCGGCTGCGGTTGACGTCGGGCGGGGCGACGCGGATGCCGCGCCGCTGCGCCTCATGGACCAGCGAGTCGGGCGGGTAGAAGCCCATCGGCTGCTCGTTCAGCAGCGAGCAGAGGAACTCGGGGCCGTAGTGGATCCGCAGCCAGGCCGATTGGTAGGCGAGCAGGCCGAAGGCGGTCGAGTGCGCCTTCGGGAAGCCGAAGCCGGAGAAGCCCTGGATCTGTGCCCAGACCACCTCGGCGGTTCGCAGCGGCACCCCTTTGCTGACCGCGCCGACGAGGAAGCCGTCGCGGTGTTCTTCGATCGCCTCCTGCGAGCGCTTGCGGCTCATCGCCCGCCGCAGCCCCTCGGCCTCGGATGCCTCGAAGTCGGCGAGCGCCATCGCCACCTCGATCACCTGCTCCTGGTAGACGATCGTCCCCAGCGTCTCTTCCAGCGGCTCCCGCAGTAGCTCGTGCTCGTAGGGGACCTGGTAGCCGGGGACCTCGCGCAGCGCCTTGCGGCGCTCGATGTAGGGATGGATGGCGCCGCCCTGGATCGGCCCGGGCCGGACCAGTGCCACCTGGACGGTGATGTCGTCGAGGTTCTCCGGCCGGGTGCGGGGCAGCATCTGCATCTGGGCGCGGCTCTCGATCTGGAAGACGCCGGTGGTCTGGGCGGCGCGGATCGACTCGTAGGTCTGCTCGTCTGCCATGTCGATCCGCGAGAGGTCGACGTGCTCACCGCGTACCGCGGCGATCTCCTCGACGCAGCGCTCGACCGCCGAGAGCATCCCCAGCCCCAACAGGTCGATCTTCAGCAGGCCGGCGTCGGCGCAGGAGTCCTTGTCCCACTGGACGATCTGGCGGCCGGCCATCGCCGCCGGCACGATCGGGCAGACCTCGACTAGAGCGTCGGTCGAAATCACCATCCCACCCGAGTGCTGGGAGGCGTGACGGGGCAGCCCCAGCGCCTCGCCGCCGAGCTCGAGCAGGACCCGCCAGCGCGGCGCCCGCGCCCGCTCGGCGCCGAGCGCGGCGACCAGGTCACGCTCCAGCTCGCGCGAGGTCTCGTGGAAGCCGACCGTCTTCGCGACCTTGTCGATCTCCTCGGGCGGCAGCCCGAGGACCTTGCCGAGGTCGCGGACGACGCCCCGCGGCCGGTAGGTCGGGAAGGCGGCGACCAGGGCCGAGCGCTCGGCGCCGTAGACCTCGTGGACGCGCGGGATCAGCACCTCGCGGACGTCGCGGGGGAAGTCGAGGTCGATGTCCGGCATCGATTTGATCCCCTCGCTGAGGAAGCGGCCAGCGAAGAGGTTGTTCTTCACCGGGTCGATGTGGGAGAGGCCGGTCAGGTAGCAGACGATCGAGCTAACACTGGAGCCGCGGCCGCGGCCCGGCGGCAGGGGGCGACGGGCGGCGGAGCCGCCGCGGACCTCGGCGGCGACGTCGCGGGCCAGCTCGAGCAGCTCGTGGTGGAGGAGGAAGAAGCCGGAGAGGCCGAGCTTGCGGATCGTCGTCAGCTCCTCGGCGAGGCGCTCTTCGGCGGCGCGCCAGTGGCGCTCACGAGCGTATGTCTCGAAGAGTCGGATGCGGCAGATCTCGGCGAGGACGAAGTCGGCATCCTCGGCCTGCGGGTAGCGGTACCCGAGGTCGGTCCGCAGGTCGAACTCGAGCCGCTCGGCGAGCCGCAGCGTCTCGGCGACCGCCTGCGGGTGCTCGGCAAAGCGCGCCGCCATCGCCGCCGGCGCAGCGAGCACCGAACTAGCGTTGCCGCGGCGCTGCGGCTCGGACTCCTCGAGCGTCTCGCTGCGGCCGACCGCGACCAGCGCGTCCTGCAGGTGGGCGCGGCGGCGGGCGTGGGCATGGACGTTGCCGGTGGCGACGGTGGCGACGCCGAGCCGCGCGGCGGCGGTCTCGAGCCAGCGGTTGCGGGCGCGGTCGCGGCGCCAGTAGGGGCGCTGCAGCTCGACCCGGAAGTAGTCGGGACCGAAGGCGGCGAGCAGACGGCGGCCGAGCCGCTCGCCGCGGGCGGTGTCGCCGCGCTCCCAGGAGCCGGCGAGGGCGCCGTCGTGGGCGCAGCCGGAGAGGCAGACGAGCCCCTCGGCGTGGGCTTCGAGCTGCTCGAGGGTGGCCCAGGGTTGCATCGCGGTGCGCGGGGTGTTGTCGCGGGTGTGGGCGTGGGCGGCGGTCAGCAGCCGGCAGAGGTTGCGGTAGCCGCTGGCGGTCTCGATCAGGAGGGTGAGGTGGGCGAAGTCGGGTTCGGCCGCGGTGCGGGCGCCGGGCTCATCGCCGGGCGCCGGCGGTGCCAGGCTGACGGTCAGCTCGGCGCCGGTCAGCGGCCGCAGATCCAGCCCTTCGCAGGACTCGGCGAACTCACGCGAGCCCCAGACGCCGTCGTGGTCGGTCAGCGCCAGCGCCGAGTAGCCATGGGCCTCGGCGGCGTAGGCGAGCTCGAGCGGAGTCGAGGCGCCGTCGAGGAAAGAGAAGGCGGAGTGGGCATGGAGCTCCACATAGGGCGGGGTCGGCATCGCTTCGGTCCCCCACCCTCAGGCGCGCTGGCGAAACCAGCGGCCGCTAATCGCGCAGCGGTAGACGACGGCGACGCGGCCATCAGCCAGGGCCAGCTCGTAGTAGGAGCGGCGCAGCTCGTCGGAATCCCACCAGCGATCTTCGACCACCCACTGCTCGCGCACCGCCTCGACCGCGACGCCATCGACCGCGACCGGCACCCGCTCGGGGCCGACCGCAACCGCCGCCGGCTCGGGCGCGTAGAGGCGCTTGAGGTGCGGCGTCACCTCCGCGCCCAGGTCGCCCGATCAGCTCCGTCAGCCATCACAGCTCCGGAAACGGAGCAAGCAGAGCCCAACGCTCGGGGACGCGCGAGGCGGAGTCGACCGGAAGGATCTTCAGCAGGGCTCCTGCTCCCTGGGTGGCGCGGACCTCGCGCACCGCGGCGCCGAGCCGACGGCGCCGCGGCTCCTCACCGCCGACCGCGAGCTCGAGCTGGTCGCTGGCCGCTGGGCCGAGGCCGAGCGCCCGCAGCCGCAGCGCCGTCGCCGGCCCCGGCAACTCCTCGAGCCGCGGTACCAGGAGGCGCGACAACACCCGGGCCGAGGCGGTCGGGCGACCGAGCCCTTGTTCGACGCTCCAGCTGCCGCCGGCAGCGAGCAACGCTCCCAGCCGCACCCCGAGCAGGGTTCGTCCCCCTCGCTGCGGCAGCGCCAGCAGGCGGTCGACGAGCAGCTCCAGCGCCCGCTCGAGCAGCCGGCCCGCTGTCCCTTCCGGCAGCTCGATCGATTCCGCCAGGTCCTCGTAGGGCGGCCGCGGGCGCAGCGGCTCGTCCTCGCCGCGGGCCAGGGAATGCGCCGCCAGCCCGAGCCGGCCGAAGCGGTCGGCGACCTGGTCGGCGGAGAGCCGCGCCAGCTCCGGCAAGGTCTCGATCCCGAGCCGCGCGAGCGCCTCGAGCAGCGCCTCGACCTCGGGTACGGGCGCTTCGAGCCGCGAGCGCAACGCCTCGACCGGGACCGGGCTCCCCCACTCCGTCACCGCCAGGTAGGCGGCGAACCGCGTCGGCCCGGTGGCGATCCGTCGGCGTCGGCCCAGCGCCCGCCGCACCACCGCCAGCACCCGCTCGGAGGAGCCGCCGTACATCCCCCGCAGCCCGTCGACGGCGAAGAAGGCCTCCCCCGCCCGCCGCGACTCGACCGCCGCCCCGATCGCCTCCAGTCGTTGCACCAACCGCTCGGTTGCCTCGGCCACGGCGACCGGATCATCAAGCTCTGCGCGCCCGGGCCGAGGCCCCCCGGAACGACCCGGGCGCGCTGGAGACATCAAGCGACCATCGATGACGCAAGCGATCTCCATACGAACATATGTTCGTGTTTCCCGTCCCGAAAGTCAAGGCCCGAAAGCTAAATTTCACGCACCTGATCGGTTGCGAAACCGCATCTTCGCCTGGGTCTGAGGGAGACCCTGCCCTCAGACCCCCACTGGCGGACGACCGCTAAGCGCGAGCGATCTTGGACGCCTCGTCACTCCCTATATAGGGAGTGAGGGCGAACTCGACCAGGTCCGGCAGCAGCTCCTCGAGCTCAGCGGCCTGGCCGGCAATGATGCGGCGCGAGATCAGCGAGACCATGCCGCCGACCAGCGCCTCCTCGGTGGTCGGCGAGAGGCGAGCGAGGACCGCCTCGGAGCGGCCTTCGCGGCCCGCCTCGAGGTAGGGGACGAGGCCCTGGATCGCGGCGTCGTAGCGCTCGACCACGACCGGGCCGGCGACCAGCGACTCGACCATGCAGAGCCGCGCCAGGTTGGGCTCGGCGGCGAGGAACTCAAGCATCGCGGCGAGCCCGGCGCGGACCGCCTGCGGCCAGTCGGACTCCTGCTGGAAGGCGTTCTCAATCCGCTCGGAGAGCTCTGTCATCACCGTGTCGTAGGCGGCGACGAAGCACTCGTCCTTGGAGTTGAAGTGCTCGTAGAAGGTGCGGCGCGAGACGGCGGCGTGGCGGGTGATGTGGGCGATCGTGGTCGAGGCGTAGCCGTTTTCGGCAACCGCCTCGGCAAGTCCGGCGATCAGCCGCTCGCGCTGGTTGTGGACGACAAACTCGCGTGGCAGGCCGTGCCGGCCCGGAGGCAGGCGCGAGAGCTCGGGCGGATACTCGTGCTCCGTGTCGACTGAATTGGGTGGGTCGGCGGGCAAAGTGGAGGCGAAGATACCGGTCGGGGGGAACCGAGCCTACAGGCGGGTTCGCTATTCAGCTAGTGCTCGTTTGGCGGCGTCGGCGCCGATGTAGGGCGTCAGCGCGAACTCGACCAGGTCCGGCCGCAGCTCCTCAATCCGCTCTGTGTCCCCTTGAATGATCCGCTGGTAGATGACCCAGAAGATGCCGCCGATCACCGTCTCCTCGAGCGTCGCCGGCAGCTCCTCGCCGTGCGGCGAGACCTTGCGGCCGATCCGAAACAAGGGCCCGAAGGCCTGCAGCGACTGCTCGTAGCGGGCCAGTGAGTCGGGTCCGGCGGAGAGCGCCTCGACGATGCAGGTCCGCGCCAGCGCCGGCTCTTCCGCGACGTAGCCGAGGAAGGCGGCGAGCCCGGCGTCGACTCGGTCGGGCCAGCTCTCGACCGCGCTGGCCGCCTCGACGACGCGGCGCAGTGCCTCCTCGACCGCGTAGTCCTGGGCGGCGAGGAAGCAGTCTTCCTTCGAGGAGAAGTTCTCGTAGAAGGTGTTGCGGGCAATCCCGGCGCGGCTGACGATGTCGGCGACGGTGACCGCGCGGTAGCCGCGGCTGACCGTCTCTTCGGCGAGAGCGGCGATAATTCGCGCCCGCTGGTGACGGGCGATGAACTCGCGGGAGAGCTGCTGGCGACCGGGGGGTGGGCGCATCGTGGTGGGTCTGTCTGCCACGAACGCCAGCGTACCCCAGCGCCACTGGTTCACGCGTTTCGTCTGATCGAAACCCGTAGAGTCTTCGTTGCGGGACTTGCCGTTCCCCAAACCGAACTCGAGAGGTTCGGGCGGCGCCGCTCCCCAGGTCCTTGACGGACGAAAAGCGCCAGAAGATCCTCGCCGCGATGCTCGCCGTGGTCGGCGAGCGGGGCTACGAGCACGCCTCGGTGCAGGCGGTGCTCGATCGCGCCGGCCTCTACCGCCAGGCTTTCTACGACCACTTCAGCTCGAAGGAGGATTGCTTCGCCGCGGCTTACGAGGAGGCAGCGGCCACGGTCGAAGCGGACGTGCGGGCGGCGGCGGCCAGGGGCAGCTGGGAGGAGCAGTTGCGAGCCGGGCTCGGTCGATTGCTCGAGCGATTCGATCACGACCCGACCCTCGGGCGGGCGCTGTTGGTCGAGGTCCACCCGGCCGGCGGCCGGCCGCTGGCACGGCGTCAGCTGGCCCTGCGGCGGGCCGCCGCCTTTCTCGAGCGCGGCGCCGGCGAGGGGTTCGGCGAGGTGCCGGCGCTGACCCCGGAGGCAACGGCAGCGGGGATCCACTCGGTCGTCCACGCGCGGCTGGCAAGCGGCCGCGGCGGTCTGCGGCAGCTGCGCGGCGAGCTGATGTACGTCGCGGTCCTTCCCTACCGCGGCGCCGCCGCGGCGGCGGCGGCGATGGCCGCCGGGTGAGTCAGGCGCCGCTGCCGTGGCGGCCTTCGCCGGCGGCGAAGCGAGCGGCACCGCGCAGCGCCTCGGCCAGCGTCTCGCGGCCAAGACGGTGCTCGAGCGCGAGCCCATCGACGAGCGGCAGGCCGGAGCCCTCGATCGCGGCGCGGCGATCGGCGAGGAGCGCGCCCTGCGGGAAGGCGGCGAGCCGCTCGGCCAGTTCGAGGGCTCGGGTTAGGTGGGCACCGGGCTCGACGATCTCGGTCACCAGGCCGATCGCCAGCGCCTCCTCGGCGGCGACCGGGCGGCCGGTGAGGATCAGGTCGAGGGCGCGGCCGAGGCCGACGACCCGCGGCAGCCGCTGGGTACCGCCGTCGATCAGCGGCACGCCCCAGCGGCGCTCGAGGCAGCCGAAGGTCGAGCCCGGCGTCACCAGCCGCAGATCACACCAGAGCGCGAGCTCGAGCCCGCCAGCAACGCACCAACCGTCGATCGCCGCGATCGACGGCTTCGCCGCGGTCAGCCGGGTGAAGCCGAGTGGGCCGGCCGGATCGTCGACGTCGAGCCCATCCGACTTGAGGTCAAAGCCGGCGCAGAAGGCCTCGCCGCCGACACCGGTCAGCACCATCACCCGTGCCTCGGGGTCGGCTTCGAAGCTCTCGAAGCCCTCGCGCAGCTGCCGCGCCGTTGCCAGGTCGATCGCGTTGCGGCACTCCGGCCGCTCGATCGTCAGCAGCGCAGCGGCGCCGCTCCGTTGGTAGCTGACCAGGTCCCCCACGCGCCAATCCTCCCACGCCGCCGCCCGGCGCGGACCCTTGCCGGCCGCCCCACCGGACACATTCGCTGCAGCAAAACTCGTTGATTAAATGACGAACCTCATGTCCGGCCACCACTCCCGCAGGGGCACCGCGGAGCGCCCCACCGTGGGCCGCCTCGGCGGCCTCGCCAGCGATGAAATCGAGCGCGGCGAAAAGGCACTCTGGCTCGCCGGCGGCGGCTTCCGCGCGGCGCTCTTCCACCTCGGCGCGCTGACCCGCCTCAACGAGCTCGGCCTCCTGTCCCGGACCGGCACGGTCGGCGCCGTCGCCGGCGGCTCGATCGTCGCCGCGCTGCTAGCGACGCGGGTGCCGTGGCCGCTGCACGGTGCCTATCGCGACTGGCCCGAGCAGATCGTCGAGCCGCTGCGCGAGATCACCCGCCGTAACGTTCGCGCCCGCTCGCTGCTGCGGCGGCCGCTCGCGGGCACCACGGGGGGGCTCGAGGAGCGTTACGCACGCGAGTTATCAGCATCCGCATCTGAAGCGGCCGAGCTGGGCGAGGAGCCGGACTGGGGACCACGCTTCGTCTACGGCGCCTCGGGGCTGACGCTGAGCGGCCTCGCCGCCGGCTGGGAGGAATGCCTCGAGTGGAATCTCGAGCTGCCCGTTTCGGGCGGCTACGACGACCGGCTCGTAGCCGAAACGATCGCCACGGTACGAACAGATCTCGACGCCTTCGGCGAGGCCGAGCAGGCGGTGCTCGAGAACCACGGCTACTTGCTCGCCGACGCGGCGCTGCGAAGCGACGGCCTGACCGCAATCGAGCCGCGGCCGCCGCTGCCGCCGCACCCGCGCTGGATGGATCCGGAGCGGGTCCGCGCCGCGCTCGGCGCCAGCTCCCGCCGGACACCGATCGGCCGCCTCCGCCCGCGTCGTGCCAAGCGCGCCGACCGCACGCCACAGTCGCGCTCGCCCGAGCTGACCGCGCTGCTCGACCGGCACCGGCCGCAGCTGCGCTACGACTCGCTCGAGTGCAGCCGCGCCGACTCGGCGGCGGCGATCTGCGCGCTCGACCTGCCCGGCGGCCGCAGCAACAGCCTCCACCGCGCCGACGGCACCCTGATCGCCAGCGCCGCGCGCGGCGGCGAGGAGCCGCGGCTCGAGCTCTCCTTCCTTGGTGCCGCTTCCTACGCCGACGGCCAACCGGCCGTGAGCAGCGACCACCTCGACGAGTGCGGCGGCTCGCTCGCCGCCGACGCGCTGGCACTGGGCGCCGACCCGGAGCTAGCCAACGTCGTCTACGGCCGCGCCCGTCGCGACCCGGCCGGTTCGCTCTGGCTGCAGTACTGGCTCTTCTTCTACTTCGGCGATCGCGGCCACCTCGGGATCGAGCAGCACGAGGGCGACTGGCAGCTGATCCAGCTCAGGCTCGAGCAGGATGGCGAGCCGCGAGTGGCGACGCTGGCGCGCGACGGCGGCTCCCTCAGGCTGGCCTGGGACCAGGTCGAGACGGCGGCCGGCGGGGACGGGCCGGTGCCGGTCTTCTATCCCGCCCGTGGCTCGCACGCACCGCTGCCGCGGGCTGGGACCTTCGCGGCACCGATCGTCCCCGACCACAGCGACGGCGGTGGCCCGCTCGTGCGGCCGCGGCTGCAGCCGATCGGCGACGACGGCCCCGGCTGGGTCCGCTGGCCGGGGCGCTGGGGCGCCACCCGCCGCCGCGAGTACTTCGAGGCCGAGAGCCCGCGCGGGCCGGGACGGCGGCCCGAGTGGTGGGACCCGGCGGAGCTCGAATCCGAAGCACGCCCCTGGGACGGCAGGACGATTGGCCTCGACGGATTGGCGCCGCCACCGCCGCAGCTTCGGGCCCACCGCGAGGACGGGCTGGCGCTGGTCGAGTACTCGTTTGGCGAGCCGGCGGCGGTCGCGCCGGCGCGCCTTGTCGCCGCCCCGGTCGACGCGGCGGGGGAAGCCGGACCGACGCGGGCACTGGCGCTCGAGGACCGGCAGGGCAGCTTCGCGCTGCAGCTCCCGTCCACGGGTGATTGGGCCGGGGTGCGGGCCAGCGCCGCCTCGGAGCGAGGCCTGCCCGGAGCAGTGGCCGAAACCACCCTCGGGCCCTAGGACACACACACCGCAACGTTTTCACCCCGCCCATTGGGCGAAAGTGCTGCAACGGCGGGGAGCGGGCGGGCTAGTCGCCAGGAGGCTCACGGGGTTCGCTGACGACGCCCAGCTCCCGGCTGCGTGCGCCCCGGTCGCTGGCCGGGGAGGGCAGGTCTCCCGGGCTCGCGAGCAAAGCTAGGCGCCGGGTCGGACGGCGCCTGCCAGTGAAGTTGCCTCCCGCCGCCTATACGACGGCAAACGGCAACCTCGACCTGGAGGTGTCAAACGCGGGCACGAAAAAACGACCGGTGGTGACGCTCGTTGCCTGCCGTGCGCGTAGCCTTCGCGCTCAGAAGCTCGTTTCGTCACCTTCGAGACCCGCTTCCCGCTTAGCTTTCGCGGGGGCCGGTCTCTCCCGGTCGCAGGGCGAACCTACGCGGCCCCTACCTGGCGCGCAAGGGGCGCTCCGTTCACGAATCCGCAAAATCGGGATTCGAGCGGTTTGTGGCGCGCCCAACCGGGGGGTGGTGGGCGTCTGCCGGCGGCTGTACGTTCATCCCTGCAATGGGCACGGCCTCTGAGGCGTCCGCGCGGCGGGCGCGGCGCAACGTGGTCCTCACCGCGGCGATCGCCGGCCTCGGCGGTCTCCTGTTCGGCTACGACACCGGCATCATCGCCAGCGCCCTGCTGTTCATCAAGACGGACTTCGCGCTCGGCAGCTTCGAGCAGGGCCTAGTCGTCGCCGCCGTCCCGATCGGCGCGATCGGCGGCGCCGCGATCGCCGGCCCGGCCGCCGACACCTACGGGCGTCGGCTGATGATCCTCCTGGCGGCTGCCGTCTTCATCATCGGCGCCTTGATCAGCGCCGCGGCGCAGGGCCTCGTGGTCCTGGTCATCGCCCGCATCGTGATCGGGTTGGCGATCGGGCTCGCCAGCGCCGCGGCCCCGGTCTACATCTCCGAGGTGGCGCCGCCGGAGAGCCGCGGCCGCCTCGTCAGCTTCTTCCAGCTCGCGGTGACGATCGGGATCCTCGTTGCCTACCTGGTCGGCCTTGCCTTCGACGCCAGCGAAGGCTGGCGCTGGATGCTCGGGCTCGGCTGCGTGCCGGCCCTGGCGCTCGGCTTCGGGATGCTGCGGATGCCGCAGAGCCCGCGCTGGCTGGTGATGACCGGCGACGACTTCGCGGCCCGGGCGGTGCTGGCGAAGATCCGCGTCGACGACCCCGACACGATCGACAGGGAGTTGGAGGAAATCGAGGAGAGCCTCGACGATAAGCCCGGCTCCTGGAGCGAGCTTCTGCAGCCGGTGGTCAAAGCGGCTCTCTTTGTCGGCGTTGGGTTGGCGATCCTGCAGCAGGTGACCGGGATCAACACGGTCATCTACTACGCGCCGACGATCGTCGAATTCACCGGCGTCAACTCCTCGGCAGGCTCGATCCTCGCCGCGGTCGGGGTCGGCGTGATCAACGTCGGCGCGACGCTGGTGGCGCTGCGGCTGCTCGACATCAAGGGCCGGCGGGCGATGCTGATGGTCGGCGTCTCCGGGATGGTCGTCTCGCTGATCGCGCTCGGCGCCGCCTTCATCGGTGGCGGCGGCTCGACCTTCGCCTCGGTCCTCGCGATCACCAGCCTGATGGCCTACGTAGCCGCCTTCGCGATCAGCCTCGGCCCGATCTTCTGGCTACTGAACGCCGAGATCTACCCGCTCAACGTGCGCAGCAAGGCGGCCGGGATCGGGACGATGGCGAACTGGACCTTCAACTTCATCGTCTCGCTGACCTTCCTGCTGCTGATCGAAGCGCTGGGCCGCAGCGGCGCCTTCTGGTTCTACGCCGCGATCGGCGTCGTCACCCTCTGGTTCTGCTGGAAGTACGTGCCGGAGACGAAAGGCAAACACCTGGAGGACATCCAGGCTTACTTCCAGGCCCGGGTCGACGGTAAGGACCCGGATCCCGATCCGGACTCGGGCAGCTTCGAGCCCACCGGCCGTTAGCGGCGGCGGGCTGTCGAGGGCGCCTCGGTACCCTGCTTCGGATGCGAATCGACGAGATCATCGCGGCGCGGCGGCCGACCTTCTCGGTCGAGTTCTCGCCGCCGAAGACCGACGAGGCGCGGGAGGAGCTGATCGAGACGGCGCGCGAGCTGGCCAAGCTCGACCTCGACTTCGTCTCGGTCACCTACGGCGCCGGCGGCTCGACCCGCCAGGGCACGGTCGAAGTGACGCGGCGACTGAAGGACGAGCTGGGGCTGGAGACGATGGCCCACCTCTCCTGCGTCGGCGAGACGACCGAGGGGCTGGCGGCGACGCTCGATCAGATCGAGGTGGCCGGGATCGAGAACGTCTTCGCGCTGCGCGGCGACCCGCCGCGCGGGCAAGACGACTTCGTCCAGCCGGAGGGCGGGCTCGGCTCCGCCGCCGAGTTGGCGCAGTTCATCGCAGCCGGCTGGGACTTCTCGATCGGCGGCTCGTGCTTCCCTGAGGTCCACCCCGAGGCGCCCGACCTCGACACCGACCTCAACTACCTGAAGCTGAAGGTCGAGAGCGGCGCCGGCTTCCTGATCACCCAGCTCTTCTTCGACAACCAGGTTTACTTCGACTTCGTCCGGGCAGCGCGGGCAAAGGGGATCGAGGCGCCGATTCTCGCCGGGGTGATCCCGGTCGCCAGCTACGCGCAGACGAAGCGGATCTGCGCGCTCTGCGACGCGACGATCCCGGAGCCGCTGGAGCGCGCCTTCGAGGCGGCCGGCGGCGATCCCGCGCGCGAGTTCGAGTTGGGGGTCGCGTTCGCCGCCCAGCAGTGCACCGAGCTGCTGATCGGCGGCGCTCCCGGGATCCACTTCTACGCCCTCAACCGGGCGCCCGCCACCCGCGCCGTGCTCGGCTCACTGCGCGCTTCGCGGCCGTGGGAGCGGACCCGCGACGAGGTCGGTGCGTCGGTCGAGGCCGAATAGCTGCGCTTTAAGCACGCTGAATAGGGTTCAGGCGCAGTGGCCAAGGGGGAGCGGAACAGAGACGACCTGCGGCGCGAACGCGTCGAGGCCGAAGAATCCGAATCGAAAGGCAGCCGCAATCGCCTGCTGCTCGCATACGGCGCTGCCGCTGCAGTGGTGGTGGTGATCGCGGTCGTGGTGGTTGTCCTGATCAGCGGTGGCAGCGATGACGAGAGCAGCGCCGCGAGCGGCAAGCTCGACGATGGCGGCGCCCACATCAACCTCAACCTCTCCTTCGGCTCGACCAACGGAGTGACCCCTGACGAACGCGCTGGGATCGTGCCAGCGGCGGCGCAGACGACCGAGCTCGAGGCAGCCGCGAAAGTCGCCGGCTGCAAGGTCGAACTGAACCTGCGTGACGAGGGCCACGAACACATCCCGGCCGGCTCCGAACCGCCCGAATACGAAACCATCCCGCCGACTTCGGGCGCGCATGTCGAACCGCCCTTCCAGCAGGCGGACGGCGCTTACACCGAAACGCCGGCGGAAATCGACTACGTCCACTCGCTCGAGCACGGGCGCCTGGAGATCCAGTACTCGCCCGACCTGCCCGAAGAGGCGCAGCTCGAACTGAAGGGTCTCTACGACACGATGTACGGGGCCTCGCTGCTCTTCCCCAATCCCAAAATGCCCTACGACGTGGCGGCGACGACCTGGACCAACATCCTCGGCTGCCCTAGCTACGAGGGCGCGAAGACGCTCGACGCGATCCGCGCCTTCGGCAAGCAGACCTGGGGCAAGTTCGGCGGCGAGCCGGTGCGGGCCTTCAAGTTCACCGGGCCGACCCCGGCCGAACCGGACGAAAGCTGACCTGCCGCCCGGCTACGGAGCGCGGTAGGCGGGGAAGTAGCCGCGATCGTCGCGGCCGCGACTGAGCCGCTCGTAGGCGACGGGGTCACAGACGACCTCGGAGGTGCTCCACTGCTCCTCGCGGTTGGCGAAGCCGCGCTTGAACTCCTCCAGTGCGTCGCCACGGCTGATCCCGCCGCCGAGATTGAGCGGCATCCCCAACTCCTCGGCGTGCTCGACCAGCAGCGCGACGACGTTCTTCATCGGCGAGTCGGCGAGGCGGGCGTCGGCGCTGCCGCTGAGGTAGTAATGGAGGTAGCCGTCGCTGACCGCGGCGATCGAGGCCGCCGCCAGCTCGCCCTCGGGATCGGTTGCGAGGGCGAGCCAAGTGCGCTCCGCGCTCAGCACCAGGTCGAAGTAGGAGGCAGCGAAGAAGTAGTGGCCGGCGGCCTCGGTGCGGCGCATCGTCTGCTCGTAGAGGTCGAGGAAGCCGGCCCGCTGCAAGGCGCTGGTCTCGCCGCCGCTGACGAGCTCGAGGGTGTAGCCGTGCTCGAGGTTGCGGCGGATCTGGCGGCGGTCGGAGGGGCGGCTCTTGCGCGGCAGCGCTGGGTCGGCGATCTGGACGACGTTGCGAGGGGTCGCGCCGGCGAGCGGCGGCGGCCCGCCGAGCCGGTGGCGGAAGAAGGCGCTGACCAGGCCGGTGGCGGAGAAGTCGACTGCGGCGGGGTCGGCGACCGCGCCCGCGGGGGCGGCGAAGCCGGGGAAGCCATAGGGCGAGATGGCGTCACGCTCGGGGCCCTCGCCGATCGCGCGGACGAGCAGCGGGGCCAGCAGCTCGGCGCCCTCGTCAGTCTCGATCCGCAGCGTGTCGGTGGCGCCCTCGGCGGCGAGGAATTGGGGTGAGCGGAAAAAGTCAATCGACGCGGCGGCGGCACCGCCATCAGCGATTAGCTCCGCCCGTGCCCGGGGCGCCGCGCCGCTCACACGAGCAAATCCGCGGCGGCGGCGCGGAACTCGTCGGGGAGGACGCCCCAAACCTCGCAGTCGTCCGGGGGTGCGTCCTTGCGCGCCAGGTGGGCGCGCATCGTCCCCTCGTATTTCCAGCCGAGCCCGGCGACCGTCTTCTTGGCGATCTCATTGCGGGCCGGGATGCGACCGTAGACGCGATGGGCGCCGAACTCGTCGAAGGCCTTGGCGATCGTCTGTGCCTCGGCCCGGCGCCCGACCCCCTTGCCGCGCACGTCGTCACCGATCAGCGCCCCGAGCTCCGGCGCCGTCTGCCGGAACAGCCCGTAGAGCGCGGTGAAGCCGACCGGCTCGTCATAGCCCTCGACGACGATTGCGTACTTGCGGTCTTCGCCCGAGTCGTCCATCGCCCGCCGAGCCCAGGCCTCGGCCTGCTGCAGCGTGAACTCGTCGCGCTGCTCCATCAACGAAGCGGTCGCCGCCGGGTTGTTGAACCAGCGGTGGACAGCAGCGGCGTCGCCGGGCTCGAAGCGGCGCAGGGTCACTGCGGGGCGGCTGCCATCGGGGGTCACGGCGCGAACCCTACCCAGCGGGCCACCGGCGGTGAGGCTCAGTCGGGGGCGAGGCCCTGGCCGGTGAGGACTAGCCAGACGGTGCGAGCGAGGATGCGGGCGTCGAGGGCGGTGGAGCGGTGGTCGACGTACCAGACGTCGAGCTCGATCCGCTCCTCCCAGGGGATCCCGGCACGGCCCTGCACCTGGGCCCAGCCGGTGATCCCCGGCAGCACCTCGTGGCGGCGTTTCTGCTGCGGGGTGTAAGCGACGACCTGGGCGGGGATGGTCGGGCGGGGGCCGACGATCGCCATCTCGCCGCGCAACACGTTGACCAGGTTGGGGACCTCGTCGAGCGAGGTGCGGCGCAGGAAGCGGCCGGCGCCGGTGACCCGCGGGTCGTCGCGGAGGACGGCGGTGCCGATTCCGACGGGGTCGGAGCCGGTCTCCATCGTCCGCAGCTTCAGCAGCTCGAACTCGCCGCCGCCAAGGCCGATGCGGCGCTGGCGATAGATCACCGGGCCACGACTGCCGAGCTTGATCCAGATCGCCGCCGCCAGCAAGAACGGCGAGAGGACGAGCAGGCCCAGGCCGGCGGCGGCGCGGTCGAAGATGCGCGGCATTACACACGCCTCCGGTGGCGTTTCATCGGGTGCCTTCCGCCTTTTGCCAGCGGCCAGTTGCGCCGTGGCGCATCCGGTCCCAGAGGCCGAGCGCGATCGAGGCGGTGGTCTCGACGTAGTAGCGGGCGATCCGCAGCGGGGTGAGCGGGAAAGCGCGAGCCAGGAGCGCGGCGGCGAGGAGCGCCAGCTGGGCGGCGAAAAACAGGTCGTAGACCCAGCCGTCGCCGAGCAGCAGTGCGTTGGCGACGAAGGCGACGAGGTGCAGCAGGGGGCTGAGGTAGCGAAGCAATCGGTGCGAGAAGAGCTCGAAGGCGTAGAGCGGCGGGTAGCCGCGCGGCGAGACCATCCCTTCGCCGACGACGATGTCCCAGAGTCCGACCATCATCCGCCGCTTGCGGGCGAGCTCGCCGCCGAGCGTCGGCACCATCTTCTCGCTGGCCCGGGCCTCGGGGGCGTAAAGCGAGCGCAGACGGCGCTTAGCGAGGAGGAAGGGGAAGCTGAGGTCGTGGCTGCCGCTGGCGGCGAGCGGCAGGTAGGCGTCACGGCGGACCGCGTAGATCGCGCCGTTGCCGGCGGTGACGCCGGCCAGCGAAGACTCCATCTCCCGCACCGCCATCTCGTAGCGCCAGTAGGCGCCCTCGAGGTTGTCGCCGGCGCCGTCGACGAAGCGGACCTGGCCGCAGACGTAGCCGACGCCGCGGTCGGCAAACGGCGCGACGAGGCGGCGCAGTGCGTCCCTCGTCCAGACGCTGTTGGCGTCGGAGAAGGCGAGGATCTCACCGGCGGCCTGCTCGGCGGCAGCGTTCAGCGCCGCCACCTTGCCGCCCGGCGGCAGCTCGAGGACGAGGCCGGCGCCGGCGGTGCGGGCGAGCTCTGCGGTGCGGTCGCTGGAGCCATCGGAAGCGACGATGATTTGCAGCCGGTCGCGGGGATAGTCGAGGGCGAGCGCGTTGGCGACTTTGGCCACAATCACCTCCTCCTCGTCATACGCCGGAACGATCAGGGACACCGTGGGCAGCTCCGTGTCCCCGGTCGCGTGCGTTCGTCGTTTGGACGAAATACGCATCCTTACGACGAACGCCAGCATCAGCGGGTAGCCGAGGTGGGTGTAGACGAGCAGGCCGGCGCTGAGCCAGAAGAGGATCGCGGCGATCGTCGTCATCCGCGGGCCGCGAGCAGCTCGCGGTAGAGGTCGAGGGTGAGGCGGGCGGCCTCGTCCCAGGAGAAAGGGCCGGCGGCGGCGCGAGCGGCGGCGGCGGCCAGCTCGGCGCGCGCGGTCTCGTCGCCGACCAGCTCGGCGAGCTCCGCGGCGAGCGCATCGACGTCGCCGGGCGGGACCAGCCGCGCGGCGCCGGTCGCGGCGACCTCGGGGAAGCCGCCAACCGCGCTGAGGACCAGCGGCTTGCCGAAAGCGAGGCCGGTGTAGAGGACGCCGGAGTGCTCGGCGTCGAGATATGGCAGCGCAATGATGTCGGCACGGCGGAAGATCGCCGGAATCTCGGCGTCCTCGACGAAGCGGGTGACGAAGCGGACCCGGCCGGGCGCGGCGGCGGCGAGCTCGCGCAGCGGCTCGACCTCCATCCGCGGGTTGCCGACGATCCACAGCTCCGCCCCCTCGAGCCGAGCGAAGGCCTCGAGCAGGTTCTCGAGGCCCTTGTAGGCGCGGATCAGGCCGAAGGAGAGGATCACCGGTCCCTCCGCCCCCTCGAGCTCCTCAGGCAGCGGCTTCTCGTCGGCGAGCCGGGTCAGGTAGTCAAAGGCACCGTGGGGGATGACACGGATCCGATCGGCCGGCAGGCCGACCTCGTCGCGCAGGCGAGCGGCGCCGTGCTCGGAGTGGGCGACGACGGCGTCCATGCGGCCGAAGACGCGGCGGGCGGAGGCCACCTGGCGGCGGCTCGGCTCTGGCGGGAGGATGTAGTGGGCGGTCATCACCCGGGGGCGGGTCGGTGGCAGCAGGCGAGAGTCGACACCCGGCAGGGTCAGCCACTGGTAGTGGACGAGGTCGGCGTCTGATCGGGCGCGGCGGAAATGCAGCATGTCCCGCAAGTGCTCGGCGAGCTTGAAGCCGAGGCGACCTTTCGCAGCCAATCCGCGTTCGGCGGAGCGCTTGTAGAACCGCTCGTCGACCGTGAAGCCGTCGGCGGCGGGCACCTCGCCGTAGAGAAACTTGGTGGTGACCAGCTCGACTGTCGCACCGGCACGCGACAACGCCGCCGCGAGGGCGCGGTCGTAGGGCGGGGTAAAGGCTGAGGGATCGACTAGTTGGACGCGCATGGGTGTCGCATGGCACAGCGACATGCGACAGGCGATTATGGTCGGCTCCTTGGCTCCCGCGCTCTCCTACTGCGTCGTGAACACCGACGGCCGCGAGCTGCTGCTCGCCTGCCTCGACGCGATCGACCACACCCACCCCCCCGGTGTCGAGCGCGAGGTGCTGGTCCTAGACAACGCCTCCGACGACGGCTCGGCCGCCGCTGTCCGCGCCCGCGGTGGCGACGCGGTGCTGATCGAGCGCGAGCGGCGGACCGGCAAGGCGGAGAACGATTCGACCCTGATGCAGGAGGCGAACGGCGAGTACTGCCTGCTGCTGAACGAGGACTCCGAGCTGCGGCCGGGGGCAGTGGCGGCGCTGCTCGCCGCGCTTGAAGCCGACCCGAAAGCCGCGGCGGCGACGCCCCAGCTGCTCGACTCCGACGGCCATCCCACCCCCTGCGCCTGGCGCTTCCCCGGCGTCGGCACCGCCCTCGCCGGCGCTCTCTTCCTGCACCGCTGGCTGACCGTGCAGAGCAAGGGCGACACGACACGGCGGGTCGACTGGGCACAGTCGAGCGCGCTTCTTGTCCGCCGCACCGCCGCCGAGCAGGTCGGCTACATGGACCCCGCGTTCTTCGTCTACTACGACGAGTGCGACTTCGCCAAGCGGCTCACCGACGCCGGCTGGCACGAGCTCTTCGTCCCCGCCGCGCAGGCGGTCCACCACGACCAGCTCGCGACGGACCTGGTCACCGGACTCCCCCGCGTCGTCGAGTTCCACCGCAACCGCGACCTCTACATGCGCAAGCACCACGGCCGCGCGGCGGCGCTTGCCGTCCGCGGTCTCACCGCCTGGGCCTACGCGGTGCGAGCCGTCGTCGCCGCCGTTCGCCGAGCGCCAACGGCGCCGATCTTCCGCGCTCACGCCCGCCAGGCCCTCCTCCCCGGCCGCGGCGAATCGATCCGCGACCGGGCCGAAGCGGGCAACCGGGAGCGGCCGGCTTAGCTGGCCTAGCGCTCGAGCGGGAACTCGCCTTCGACGCAGATGCCCCAGCGCACCGTCAGGTACGGGATCAGCTGGGGATCCTCGTCGGCATGGCCGCTCGTCTCGGCCACGCCGACGTCGGCGCGCGGGTCGGTGCCCGCGGTCACCCGCCCGCGCAGGTCCGGGAGGGCGAAGTTCGCGATGCCGTCGCCGCCGAAGCGGGCGCCAAGCACGGAGTACAGAGGCACGTTGCCGTTGATCGGCAGCGTCCTGCCGTCGCACGGCAGCCAGCCGTCGGGCAGCTCGGAGTCGAAGGCACGAACCTCGCCGAGGAACTCGCTCATCGCTCGGGCCTATCCGGGTAGTCGCCGCGGGCGGAGATGCGGAAGTTGAAGTGGAGGCGAACCGGCCGGCCCTCGCCGCCCGGCGCCAGCCCGTTGCCCCGTTGGCCGAGCTCGACAGCTGGCACGCCGGCCGCGTCGCCACTTCCCAGCGGCGAGCGGCCTCGCAGGTCAGGCAGGTTGAAGGTCTGCTGACCGTCGCCGCCGAAGGCGGTGCCGATTACCGCGAAGAGTCGGACGGAGGAGCTGATCCTCAGGGTGTCGCCGTCGCAGGGCAGCCAATCCTTGAGCTTGGTGTCGAATGGGAAGGCGCGCACTTCGCCGGCCAGTGCGTCCGGCGAGTAGTTCCGGTCGTTGAGGATGTAGGTGAGCCCGAGCGTCGCCGGCTCGTCGCCCTTGCCCCCGCGCGCCAATGCCTTGCCGCCGTCGCCGACCTTGCGCGCCGGGCCGTCAGGGGGATCGCCGGCACCGAGCAGTGCCCGGCCACGGCCAGGTATGAACGGTGACCAGCCGACCGGCACGTAGTCACCCGCGAAGAGGCGCAGTTCGCGGCGGTCGCCCGGTGCGGCGGTCGCGATCCCGAGCGGACCGAGCTGTGACAGTGCCAGCCCGGCCGCCGCCCCCGCGCCGGTCTGGAGGAAGCGCCGCCGCGTCTGCCCCAGATCGGTCATCCGCCCACCCTATCCCTGACGAGGTCCAGGGCGCGCCAGACAAGGACGCAGGGAGGCCGAAATAGCAGCGCTATTCGGCCGACCGAGGACGCCGTATGGCGTGCACTGGGACCGTCAGGGGGTGCGGTCTTCGTCTTGGCGCTCGAGCTCGTAGACCTCGGGGACCCGGCCTTCGACTGCGGGCTCCTGCGAGCGCAGGGCGGCGATGCCGGCGAGGACCCGGCGAGGGTGACGGAGGTGGGCGATCCAGCCGCGCTCCTCGGGGGTGAAGAAGCCGCTCACCCAGAGCGCCAGCGGGTAGAGGGCCCAGAGGGCGCCACGGCCGAGGAAACCGAGGGCGCCATCGGTCGGCATCACCAGCTCGCCGACGGCGACCAGGACCGCGGCGGCGAGCACGACCCGAGCCAGCCGTCCCCACTGGTACGGGACCGGGAAGAGGCGCTGGGTGAAGACGTACATCAGCGCCGTCACGACCAGGTAGGAGGCGACCAGCGCGAGCGCCGCGCCGACGATCCCGAAGGGCGGCACCAGCACCAGATTGAGGACGACGTTGACGACCAGCGCGGCGATCGCGGCGGGGAGGTTGAACTCGGTCCGCCCGGTGCGGCCGAGGATCACGACCATCACTAGGTAGAGGGCGTAGAGGGTGACCGCCGCGGCCAGCAGCCCGACCGCTTCGTAGGAATCGAAGAACTGCGGCGCCGCCAGGGCGCGGACGATCCAGCGGGCGTAGAGCCACATCCCGGTGACGACGAAAGCGCAGCCGGCGACGAACAGGGTGACGACGGTGGCGTAGGCGCGGCGTGCCTCGTCGTCGTCGCGGATCGAGTAGGCGAGCGGCGGCCAGGCGAGCTGAAAGCCGCGGACTAAGACGTTGACGGCCTGGGCGAATTTGACCGCCAGCGAGTAGAGGCCGGCCTCGGCCAGGCCGATCGAGCGGACGATGATCAGACGGTCGACGAAGTTGAGTGCGTAGAGCGAGACCTCGGCCGGCATCGTCGGCAGGCCGAAGCGGAAGAGGCGGCGGATCAACGGCAGATCGGGGCGGAGGCTGAGTCGTCGCCACTGCATCGCGATCAGGCCGAGGACGAAGACGGCGCCGGTCGCATAGCTGCCGAGCAAAAGGCCCCGCGCCCCCTCCCCCGCTCCGACCACCAGGATCACGGTGACCGCGATCGTCGCCAGCACGTTCAACAGGGTGGTGATGAAGTAGGCACGCGCCCGCTCCTCGACCCGGAACAGGGTGAGGAGGAATTCCATCATCGTCAGCACCCAGAGGCCGCCGATCGAGATCCGCGCCAGTTCCGCCGCCGGCTGGTCGAGCAGCAGTTCGGAGAGCGGCCCGGCCAGCGGCAGGAGGATCAGAGCGCCGAGCGTGGAGAGCCAGAAGAGGCCGGCAAAGGTGCCGGCGACGACCCGGTTGGGATCCTCGTCCTCCTTGTAGTAGAAGCGCAGCAGCGCCTCAAGCAGGCCGAGCCGGACGATGATGCTGACCGTGACGACGGCGGCGAACATCACCTCGGCGGCACCGTAGTCGTCGGTGGTGAGGTGCCGCGTGTAGAGCGGCAGCAGGGCGACCGCAATGAGCTTCGAAAAGATGCTCGCCGCCGTGTAGGCGGCTCCGGTAGTCGCCAGGCGGCGCAGCGTGCCCCTGACCGGCGCATCTCGGCGTCCTCGGTCGCTCACGTGCGGAGCACGCTTCGCTCCCTGCGTCCTTGATCTGCTTGGTCAGGAACCCGCTGGGCCGCCAGTGAGGCACCGACAGCCAGCAGCACCCAGGTAATCGGGTCCTCGATGAAGCCGGCGTAGGCCAGGGTGTGGAGCAGCAGGGCGATGAAGGTGGCGAGGACGGCGGCGCGGGCGGCGTCGAGGACCGTCGGGTCGCGGCCCGGTGCGCGCGCCCACATCCCCGCTGCCATCGTCCAGATCGCGACGACGATCAGCGCCGCGTAGGCGGCGAAGCCGATCAGGCCCTGCTCGGCGGCGACGGTGATCGGCTCGGTATGGGAGATCGTCACCGGCGCCTTCTTCTCGCTGCGATGCTGGCGGTAGGCGCGCTGGAATGAGCCCGAGCCGTAGCCCTGCAAAGGCCGTTCGGCGAACAGGTCGAGCGCCGCCGGAGACGAGGTTGGCACGACCGCTGGTGTCGATATTGATGCGGTCGAAGTCGACGCCCTTGCCGCCGATCAGGACCACGACCAGCACCGCGCCGATCACCCCGACCCCGACTGCCGCCAGCGTCCAGCGCCAGCTCCAGCGCATCGCCGCCAGCACCGCCAGACCGCCGAGCAGGGCGATGAAGCTCGACTGCGAGAAGGTCTGGGCGAGGCCGATCCAGAGGACGAGGATCGTCCCGGCGAGCAGCCAGAAGGACCGCCGCTCCTTGACCCAGAGCAGTGCCGTCGTCACCACCACCAGGACCAGCGCCAGGTAGCGACCGTAGACGTTGGGGTCCCAGAAGACGCTGTTGACGCGGAAGTAGGTGTGGAAGGCGTTGGAGCGGATCACCGCGTCGTTCCAGAAGAGCTCCTTGCTGACGTACTCGACCGAGCCGACCAGGACGAAGAGGACCGCCTCGGCCGCGACCATGACCAGGGTCCAGGAGAGCAGCCGCCGGTCCCATTCGACGTCGGTCAGCAGGGCGTAGGCGACGGTGAAGGGGACGAGGAAGAAGCAAGTGTTCTGCAGCCCTTTCGAGAAGTCGTCGGAGTAGAGGGCCTGAAGGGCGTAGAGGACGACGAAGGCGGCGAGCAGCCGCGGCAGCCACAGCACCGGCCCCTGCAGGCGGCCGCGCGAGGGCAGCGGCGAGGTCCAGTCGCGCAATGCGGTGGCGAGGACCGCGCCGGCGATCACCAGGTAGAGCGGCACCAGCAGGTTGGCGGAGTCGCCGCCGGAGTGGAGCGGCACCCGGAACGGCAGCGCGGCGACGATCGCCAGCGGCACCAGCCACGGCCAGCGGCGGAAGATCGCCGCCAGCGCCGCGACCACGGCGACCCCGACCGCCAGCAGGGCGACGAGCTTGCCAGTGCTGTGCCGCAGGTCGGTGATCTGGTGGGTGTGCCACTGGTCGCCGAGGATCAGGATCGGGAAGAGAACCAGCGCCGCGAGCATCGCGGCGGAGCGCAAGCGGCCCGGCGGCAGCAGGATCGCGGCGGCGCTGGCGAGGGCGACGACGACTAAGCCGGCGCCGGAGAGGATGTCGCTCAACTAGACCGTCCCAAGCCCGCGCCCTGGTCGCTCGGGATCGCGGTCGAGCAGCTTCGCGTGGGACTTTCGTCGCCTGAGTCCGCCGGCGCCGGGTGCAGCCGGATCGACCCCGGCAGGACGAGGACGCGGTCCTGCCCGAGCAGGGTGACCCGCAGCTTGTAGCGGCCCGGCGGCGCCAGCGCTTCGTTCCGCCCGTAGCCGTTCCAGAGGTAGACGTGGTACGTGTAGCGCTTCAGGAACGCTTCCCGGGCAAGCGTCAGGACCAGCTTGCCGCCCGGCTTGACGATCTGGACGTTGGCCTCGTCGGAGACGGTGGTGCGGAAGCGGATCCGGATCGTGTCCCGCTTGCAGTCGCCGTTCGGGGTGAAGCTGTGGACCCGCTTGTCCGGGTCCGGCGAGACGGGCGGGGAGACGAAGTGGACCCGATCGACCACCAACGGGTCGCGCTTCACCCGCTGCGCCCAGGCGAAGGCGGCGACGGTGGCGAGGACCAGCAGGGCGAAGACGACGGCGGCGGGGCTGAGCGAGCGGAGCCCGGCCTGGGAGGTCATCCGGGAACTCCCCGCGCACGTCTGGCGCCGCCGGACCTCCTATTCGGCCGCTTCGGCATTGTCCTCGCCGACCACCACCGCAACATTTGCTTTGCGGGCCACCTGAATGATTTCGCCGCTCATCTGTTCCACTCTCGGGATCGAGATCCGTTTCCCGACCAGTTTCGCTTCCGGCTCGTGCCCGGCCTTGAACATCACCACCGAGTCTTCGAAGGTTTCGCTCGAATTCGTCACCGCTCCCGCCTCAAAGCCCTTTTCTTCGACTTTTTCGCCGAAGGTGGCGGCGAGGCCCGGGACCGAGGTGCCGTTGAGGACGGCGACTTCGATTTCGCTCGGCTTGACCGCCTGGGCGGTGTTGGTGCGGCCGTTGCCCTTGGCGCCGTCGTCGCTGTTGGAGGTGATCGCGTAGACGACGCCGGCGGCGATCAGTACGCAGACGACGAAGATTGCCACCAGGACCAGCGGCTGCGACAGGCGGTCGCCAAAACTGGAGAAGCTCTGGCCGACGCGCTCGCCGCGGGTCAGTTCGGGCAGCCCTTCGTCGCGGCGCTGGCGCCGGATTTCGCGGCTTTCGACCGCCTCGTGCTCGGCCGTCCGCGATTCCTCCAGCTGCCGCAGCTCCTCCGCCCGCTGGGCGGCGATCGCCGAGGTCGTCTCTTTGCGCTCAGCTTCGCGCTCCGGTGCCGATCCCGCCCAGTCGCGCAGGCGACGGATGTCGCGTCCGTGCGCGAACGAGAGGAGGGCGAGGACGGCGAGCCCCAGGAAGGCAGCGAGCCCGGCGAACGCGCCGATTTGTTCGATCACATCGATCAAGGCGTAAAGATTTTGCGACGGGTTCCCAAGGGGCTGCGAGAGGCTACTCGTCGTACACGACCGCCGCGGTGTCGCCACCTCGTGCGGCGATCAGCTCCACGACCCGCTCGGCCAAATTAGCCTCGTCACCGGCCAGAACCAGGTGTTCGAGCGAGTTCAGGGTCGATTCGACCCACTCGACGTCGAGTGGCGTCTCGCGCACCGCGCGGTTGATCCGGCGGGCCGCGGTCGGCTGCGGCGACTCGCCGGCGGAGAACAGGACCTCGTGCAGCTTCTCCCCCGACCGCGGCCCGATGAACTCGACCGCGATGTCGGTTTCCGGCTCGTAGCCGGCGAGGCGGATCATGTTGTGGGCGAGGTCGACGATCTTCACCGGCTCGCCCATGTCGAGGACGAACACCTCGCCCTTGCCGGCGCCGATGTCGCCGGCGCGGATCACCATCTGCACCGCCTCGGGGATCGTCATGAAGAAGCGGGTCATCTCCGGGTGGGTGACGGTGACCGGGCCGCCGCGCTCGATCTGGCGGCGGAAGATCGGCACCACCGAGCCGGAGGAGGCGAGCACGTTGCCGAAGCGGACCGAGGCGAAGCGGGTGCCGGGGTGGGCGGCGCCGGCCGCCTCGACGATCCACTCGGCCATCGCCTTCGAGGCGCCCATCACCGTCTGCGGGTTGACCGCCTTGTCGGTCGAGATCAGGACAAAGCGCTCGACCTTGGAGGCGGCGGCGGTTTCGGCCGTTACCCGGGTCGCGATCGCGTTGTTGCGGACCGCCTCGAGCGGGTTTGACTCCATCAGCGGCACGTGCTTGTAGGCGGCGGCGTGGAAGACGACGTCGGGCTTGAAGCGCTGCATCACCTCGAGCATCCGGTGCGGCTCCTTGCAGTCGGCGAGCACCGCCTCGGCGCTGGTGAAGTGGCGTTCCTCGACCATCTCGCGGTCGATCTGGAAGAGGTTGTCCTCGGCGTGGTCGAGCATCACCAAGAGGAGCGGCTTGACCTGGGCGATCTGGCGGCAGAGCTCGGAGCCGATCGAGCCGCCGGCGCCGGTGACGAGGACGATCCGGTCGCGCAGATAGGCGCCGACCCGGTCGAGCTCGCGGACGATCGGGTCGCGACCAAGCACGTCCTCGACCCGCACCTCGCGCAGCTGGCGGTTGAGCTGGACGCCACCGCGCAGCAGCTCGAAGACGGTCGGCAGGGTGCGGACGCGGATCTCGCGCTCGCGGCAAGCGGCGACGACGTGGCCGCGCAGGGCGCCAGGGGCCGAGGGGATCGCGATCACCACCTCGTCGGGCCCGGTCTCGTCGAGGATCGCCTCGATCTGGCGGGTCGAGCCCAGCACCTTGAGCCCCAGCATCCGCATCCCGCGCTTGCGCGGGTCGTCGTCGACGAAGCCGATCGCGGTGGCGCCAAGGTTGGGGTTGAGCTGCAGCTCGCGGACCACCATCTGGCCGCCGGAGCCGGCGCCGACTACCAGGACCTCGTGTTTAGGCAGGCGCTCGCCACGGGTCGGCCGTTCAACGATCAGCCGCACCGCGAGGCGGCCGCCGGCGATCAGGATCAGGGTGAGGACGAAGTCGATCACCTCAACCGAACGCGGCAGCTGCGGGTTCGGCTTCAGCACCGCGAAGACGATCACCAGAATCGCGCTGGCGACGGCGACGGCGCGGAAGATCTGCATGAAGTCGCGGCCGCTGACGTAGCGCCACCACTTCTGGTAGAGCCCGAAGGCGCCGAAGATGATCAGCTTGCCGGCGATGACGAAGCCGACCGTCTGCGCGAACAGCACCTCGTAGCGCTCCGGCCAGCCGTGCGGGTCGTCAAGGAAGCGCAGCTGGAAAGCGACGAAATAGGCGAGGGCGACGAGCAGTGCGTCGGCCAACACCTGGAGAACTCGGATGCGGTAGACGGGGTGGTTGAGGCGACTCATCGAACTCCCGCAGTCTACGGCCCGTACCCGCATCACAGGCGGGGTAGCGGTCCCGCGCCCGGCACCTTGCGTACGATGGGGCGCTCGCATGGGGCCCCTCCTCCTCGCCAGCATCACCGACAAGGTGGTCAATCCGATCGTCGATGCCGCGACCGAATTCATTGGGTCGGCCGGTGCTGCCGCGGTCTTCGTGCTGATGACGCTCGAGTCGGCCTGCATCCCGGTGCCCAGCGAGGCGATCATGCTGTTCGCCGGCTTCAGCGTCTCCAAAGGCGAACTAACGATGTTCGAAATCATCGCCGCGGGGGTGCTCGGCAACCTGGTCGGCTCCTGGATCGCGTACGCGGTCGGCTACTACGGCCGCCTCGACCTGCTCGAGAAGAACAAGCTGATCCACATCAACCAGAAGCACCTGAAATGGGCCGATGACTGGTTCGCGAAGTACGGGACCTGGGCGGTCCTCTTCAGCCGCATGCTGCCGATCGTCCGCACCTTCATCTCGCTACCGGCCGGCGTCGCGAAAATGCCGTTCTGGCGCTTCACCATCCTCACCTTCGTCGGCTGCGTCCCCTGGGTCACCGCGCTCGCCTTCCTCGGCAAGGGGGTCGGTTCCAACTGGGAGGACTGGCGCCACAACCTCGCCTACCTCGACTATGTGGTGGCGGCGGCGATAGTTGCCGGCGTCGTCTACTGGTACGTCAGGCGCCGGCGCCGCAACGCAGAAGCGGCTGCCGCCGGCGAGGCTTGAGCGCCGCGGCCACGGCGCCGATGCCCGCCGGGCGGGCGCTGGCGCTGGGACTGGTGCAGGGACCGGCCGAGCTCTTGCCGGTCTCCTCCTCGGCCCACATCGTCCTCCTTCCCTGGCTCGCTGGCTGGGACTGGGAGCGGATCGACCCCGAGGTGCGCAAGAGCTTCGAGGTGGCGCTCCACACCGGCGCCGCTGCGGCGCTCTTGATCGGCCAGCGGCGGGTGATCGGCGAAGAGCTGCGGCTGTTCGAATGGCGACGGGCGCTGGTTCTGGCGCTCTCCTTTCTGCCGGCAGCGGTGGTCGGCTACTTCGGCGAGCGGCCGATCGAGGAACGGCTCGGTGGGCCGCGGGCGACGGCGATCGGCCTGCTCGCTGGCGGCGGCGCAATGGTCCTCGCCGACCGGCGGCCACAGGAGCGAGGTCGCGGCGACGCCACCCCGGTCGACGGCCTGGCGCTCGGCCTCGCCCAGGCAGCAGCGCTGGCGCCGGGGGTCTCGCGCAACGGCTCGACCCTGGCAGCGGCGCGGGCGCGGCGATTCTCGCGCGATCAAGCCAACCTCCTCTCGCGCACGGTGGCGCTGCCGATCATCGTCGGCGCCACGGCGCTGAAGGGAGTGCGGCTGGCAAAACGTGGGACCACGCCGGAGCTGCGGCGCTCGCTGGCGCTCGGGGTCGGCGCCTCCTTCGCTTCGACCCTCGCTTCGCAGCGGCTGATCGGCCTGGTCGAGCGCGACCGCGCCCTCTGGCCCTACGCCGCCTACCGCGCCGCTCTGGCCGCCGCGGTCCTGCTCAAGCTGCGCCGCGGTTAGCTCAATCCAAGATTTGGATTAACTTGGATTAATTGGGATCACGCTACAATTCCAAGAATTGGATGAACTTGGAATTGACTTGGAGTTGCGATGTTTGTAGCAAAAGCACCATCAGCACCGGAACTAATAGCCGAGCTGGGGCCCGAGGGGCTGATCTCTGCGCTGGAAGCGCCAGCCAAGACAATTCCCCGAGACCGTTACCTCCATTGGGACAAGCTGCGGCGGCTGGACCCGCCAGACGGCCTCAGCCACAAGGAGTGGTGGCTGAAGATCAAGGTCGCTCGCGATGACGATTTTCGGTCGATTCCCCTCCTCTCGGTAGACGGAGAGCAATTCGGCTACACGCTCCCCGACTCCGTGCTCAGGCGCCTGCACCTGATCGACCAGCGGACGAGCGGCGAGGTTGCGATGGACGAGGTGGTGACGTCAGCGAAGGAGGCCGGGCAGCGATTCCTAGTCAATTCGCTGATGGAGGAGGCGATCCGCTCCAGCCAGCTGGAGGGTGCAAGCATCTCGCGGCTGGTGGCAAAGGAGTTGCTTCGGAGCGGCCGGCCGCCCAAAGACCGGAGCGAGACGATGATCGTCAACAACTACCGGGCCCTCGAGTTCATGCGCGACGAGATGGGGAGCGAGCTCAGCCCCGCAACGGTGCTGGAGTTGCACCGGATCGTCACCGAGGGGACCCTCGACGACCCTGCGGCCGCCGGGCGGTTGCAGCAACCCGGCGAACCGCGGGTTGCCGTCTTCGACCGCGACGACGGCGAGCCGGTACACGTTCCGCCGCCAGCCGAGGAGCTACCGGCGCGGATGGAGGCACTCTGCGCATTCGCAAACGAAGAGGAAGACGGCGAGCCGTTCGTGCATCCCGTGCTGCGAGCAATTCTTCTCCATTTCTGGCTCGCCTATGACCATCCGTTCGAGGACGGCAACGGCCGCACCGCGCGCATCCTCTTCTTCTGGTCGATGCACGCCCGTGGCTACTGGCTTGCTGAATACCTTCCGATCTCTCGGCTGATCCGGAAATCGCCCGCCCAGTACGTGAGGGCGTTCATGGAGACGGAGACCGACGGCGGCGATACCACCTACTTCCTAATCCACCAGCTCGACATCGTCGAGCGGGCGATCGCAGATCTGCATGACTACCTTCAGCGCAAGATCGCCGAAACCCGGAACGTGGAGTCACTGCTCCGTGCCGATGCTGATCTCAACGGTCGCCAACTCGCCCTCTTGACCGATGCGATCCGACACCCTGCCGCGAGGTACACCTTCGACAGCCACGCAGCCAGCCATCGGGTGACGCATGAGACGGCGCGAACGGACCTCCGGCGGCTAGCGCGACGGGGTCTGCTGACCGAGCGGCGCAACGGCCGGCGGTACTTCTTCGAACCAGCGCCGGACCTGGATGCGAAACTGCGGGGCGCTGATGACTGACGCCTACGCCAGAGCCGGGGTCGACCAGGGCGCGGCTGACTCTGCGGTGGCGGCGCTGGTGCGGGCGCTGGGAGCGATCGAGCTCGAGCGGCCGAGCGCTCAGGTGCCGCTGCCGGGCCACTACGCCAGCGTGATCAGGGTCGGCGAGAACCTCGGGATCGCGCTCTCCACCGACGGGGTCGGGACCAAGCTCTTGATCGCCGAACGGCTGGGGCGGCTCGACACGGTCGGGATCGACTGCGTCGCAATGAACGTCAACGACGTGATCTGCGTTGGCGCCGAGCCGCTGGCGATGCTCGACTACGTGGCGATCGACCGCGCCAACCCCGAGGCCTGTGAGCAGATCGGGATCGGGCTGGCGCGCGGCGCGACCCTGGCTGGGATCGAGATCCCCGGCGGCGAGCTGGCGCAGCTCGGCGAGATGGTGCACGGGGTCGACGTCTCCGGCGCCTGCTTTGGCACGGTCGCGCTCGATCGCATCATTGACGGCAGTGCTGTCAAGCCCGGCGACGTCGTCATCGGCCTCCCCTCCTCCGGCCTGCACTCCAACGGCTACACCCTCGCCCGCTCGGCGCTCGACGGGCTCGACTACGGCGAGGATCCCGAGGGCCGGCTCGGGCGCTCGCTCGGCGAGGCGCTGCTGGAGCCGACCGAGATCTACGTCAAGCCGATCGTCGAGTTGCTGAGCTCGCCGGTCACGGTCCACGGCCTCGCCCACATCACCTCGGGCGGGACCGGCAACCTACTGCGGCTTGCCGCCGAGGTCGGCTACGAGATCGACGCGCCGCTGCCCGTACCCGCGATCTTCGAGCTGATCCGCGAGCGGGGCAACGTGTCTGACGAGGAGATGCATGACGTCTTCAACATGGGCTGCGGCTTCTGCGTCGTGGTGCCGGCGAGCGACGAAACGGCCGTGCTCGAGCTACTGGGTGCGCACTACCCGCAGGCGGCGCGGATCGGCCGCGTCGTCGAAGGGCCACGCGCCGTCCATCGCTGAAGCTGAGCACTGCCCGAAGGTGGGCGGAAAGTGCACGGGCGCATGCTTTGAGGTGAACTGCATGGACTTGGCATGGTCCGGGGCCGTAACGTTCGGCGACTGACCTGATGGACTCCGCCCCGACCAGCTCGCAGATGATCGGAACCGTTCTCTCCGGCCGTTACCGGCTGGAGGCGAAGCTTGGCAGCGGCGGCATGTCGACCGTCTACCTGGCGCGCGACTCGACGCTCGACCGGGCGGTCGCGGTCAAGGTGATGCATCGCGAGATGTCCGAGCAGGCCGACCAGCTCGAGCGCTTCCGCCAGGAGGCCCGCGCGGTAGCCAAGCTCTCGCACCCCAACGTGGTCGCGGTGATCGACGCCGGCGAGGACAAAGGCCATCCCTACATCGTCTTCGAGTACGTCGAGGGCGAAACGCTGAAGCAGCGGATCAACCGGGTCGGCGCCCTCGACGCGCAGGAGGCACTCGCCTACGCGATCGAGATCGCCCGCGGCCTGACCGTCGCCCACGCCCGCAAGATGGTCCACCGCGACATCAAGCCGCAGAACGTCCTGATCGACTCTGAGGGCCGCGCCAAGCTGACTGACTTTGGGATCTCGCGCCAGCTCGAGCGCGATGGGCTGACCGCCACCGGCCGCGTGCTCGGCACCACCGACTACGTCTCGCCCGAGCAGGCGATGGGCCACGGCGTCGACCAGCGCTCCGACATCTACTCGCTCGGCGTCGTCCTCTACGAGATGCTGATCGGCCAGGTCCCCTACCACGCCGACAGCCAAGTCGGGGTGGCAATGAAACACGTCAACGAGGACATGCCCGACGTGCAGACCCGTCGCCCCGAGCTCTCCGCCGCAGCGGCGCTGGTGGTCGAGCGGGCGACCGCCAAGGACCCAAACCAGCGCTACCAGAACGTCGGCGAGATGATCGACGACCTCTCGACCGCGCTCGAGGTCGAGGCGGCGCGGGCCGGGTCGACCACCGGCGAGGCGACCAGCGTCCTGCAGGCGGTGCCACCGGCAAAGCGCAAGCTCTCGGCCCGGGCCCGCTGGTCGTGGGCGGCGATCGCATTGATCGTCCTGGTCGGCGCCGGCGCGCTCGCCGCGACCCAGCTGATCAGTTCCGGCAACAGCCCGGTCGGTGGCAAGGACGGTGGCGGCGGGATCGAAGAAAAGGGGACGCCGGTCGAAATCACCGAAGCCAGCCCCTACGACCCGCAGGGCGACGGCGAAGAGAGCGACTCGACGATCCAACTCGCAGTCGACGGCAACCCCTCGGGCACCGCCTGGTCGACCGAGCACTACGACACCGCCACCTTCGCCGGCACCAAGACCGGACCCGACCCCGGCGTCGGACTCTACGTCGACACCGAGCCGGCCAAGCCGATCGAGATGATCGTCCGCTCCCCCACCCCGGGCTGGGACGCCCAGATCTTCGCCACCTCAAAGAGCCCGCCGGAATCGCTCGAAGAATGGGGCGATCCGGTGGGTGAAGTGACCGACGCCGAAAAGACCGAGGAGATCGACCTCAACGTGCAGAAGGCGGCCCAGCACTTCCTGATCTGGTTCACCAAGGCCTCGCCGGCACGTGACCAGGAAGGGCGGTACCAGGTGGAGATCAGCGACGTGAAGCTGATCGAGTAGGGACAGGAGATGAGGATTCGAGGGCGGGGCTAGGGGGTTCCCCTATCCCCGCCCTCGGACCATCACTCGCCACGCGGAAGCTTCGCAGCAGCCTGGACCCTCGGAAGCTCCAAGCCAAAGCGGGGGTTCGGAACCCTTGCTCATCTCCCGATTGCGTCTGAAAGCTTGCTCACCTTGACGGGGGATCGGGCACCCCTCCCGCTAGCCTCCACAGCTCGCTGCATGTGGCATTGGCGGCGTAAGCCGCCATCAAGGTTCCACCGGCTCTGCCGGTGGTAGGCGTACGGGAGGGGTGCCCGATCCCCCCAGGGTTGGTGACCTATGAGGTCGCCTCAGAACTCGTACGAGCGTGCCTTCTGGTGCCGTTCGATTCCCAACTGCACCAACCGGTCACACAGATCCGGATACGCCAGTCCACCAGCCTCGAACAACTTCGCGTAGACACTCGTCTCGGTGAAGCCGGGCATCGTGTTGATCTCGTTGACGAGCACCTCGCCGTCGGGCTCGGCGAAGAAGTCGCAGCGGGCGAGGCCGCTGCAGCCGGCGAGGGTGAAGATCTCGGCGGCGAGGATGCGGATGCGGACGAGCTGCTCGTCCGGCAGGGGTACGGGGACGACTAGATCCATGCCGCCGCTGCTGTACTTGGCCTCGTAGTCGTACCACTCGGCGTTGACCACGAGTTGGCCGGGAGGTGAGGTCTCGAGGGCCTCGGGCTCGTTGCCGAGGACCGAGCACTCGACCTCGAGCGCGGCGGCGGGGGCAGAGGCCTCGATGATCACCCGTGGGTCGTGTCGCAGCGCCAGCTCGACGGCCTCGTCGAGCTCGGTGAGCTGGGTGACGCGAGATATGCCGACGCTCGAGCCGAGCCGCGAAGGCTTGACCCAGAGGGGCAGGTCGAGCGCCTCGCATTCGTCACGCCAAGGGCGGTGAGGGTCGACGGCGACAAAGGAGACCTGGGGCACCCCGGCCTGGGCACAGAGCCGCTTCAGGGTCAGCTTGTCCATGCAGGTCGCCGAGGCGAGCACGTCGGAGCCGACGTAGGGCAGGTCGAGGTGCTCGAGCAAGCCCTGGACGCTGCCGTCCTCGCCGAACGGACCGTGCAGGGCCGGGAAGACTGCGTCCGCGCCGAGCAGGCCTCCACCGGGCTCGAGATCGACTGGTTGATCGTCACCGTCCCGCCACTCGCCCGAGCGACCGATCGTCACCGTCACCACCTCGTGGCCAGCGTCTTGCAGGCCGCGGGCGACCGAGGCGGCGGAGCGCAGCGAGACCTCGTGCTCGGAGGAGCGGCCGCCGGCCAGCACCGCGACTCTCACGGCAGCGCGCCTTCTTCTTCTTCTTCGGGTTCTTCGAGTTCTTCTTCTTCCGGCACGACCGCTGCCCGTTTGCCGACGACCAGGGTCACTTCGGCGCCTTCGGGCTGTTGCGAGCCGGGCGTCGGGAACTGGTCGAGGACGCGGCCGATCTGGCTTTCGACTTCGGTTTCTTCTTCTTCGACGAAGGGCGCGAGGCCGGCTGCGCGGATCGTGTCGACCGCTTCGCGGCGTTCCTTGCCGATCACGTTCGGCACCTTCGCCTTCTGCTTCGCCTTGGCGACCAGGATCGAGACAGTCGAGCCGGGTTCGACCTGCTGGCCTGCCGAGGGCGACTGGTCGAGGACTTCCCCGGCCGAAGCCGATTCGGTTTCTTCTTCGCTGACTTCGGGCACCAGACCGCGCGAGCGGATCAGCTGCACCGCAGTGCGCCGCTGGGTGCCGACCAGGACCGGCACCTTGACCTGCTTCGGGCCGCGCGAGACGAAGATCGTCACGGTCGAGCCGTTGGTCGCGCTCTCGCCGCCGCCCGGGCTCTGGTTGACGACCTTGCCTTCTTCTACCGAGCTCGAGTTCCGGGTTTCGACCGCGACGTCGAAGCCCGCCGCTTCGAGCTTTTCGGTTGCCGCTTCCTGGGCTTCGCCGGCGGTCCCGGGGACCACGCTCTGGCCCGGCCCGATGCTGACCGTCAGGTCGACCTTCGGCTTCGAGCAGAAGAGGGTGATGAAGGAGCAGTCTTCGTCGGCGTCACCTGGCAGCGGGTCCTGCTCGAGCACCGTGCCGGCCGCCACCTGGCGATGGACCTTTTCTTCCTTGCCGGGCTTGAAGCCGTTGCGTTCGAGCTGGGCGATCGCGAATTCGGCCTGCTTGCCGGTCACGTCGGGGACTTCGGTGGTCGTGTCCTTGGTCAGCAGCAGGGCGATCAGGACGCCGGCGATCACCGCCGCCAGCAGGCCGACCAGCCACCAGCGTTTGCGCCGCTTCGCCTGCTCCTCCTCACTGCGCTCCTCGTCCTCGGCGCTCGGCTCGACATAGGCCGGCGGCAGCGCCGTGAAGCTGGCGGTCCCGGCGCCACCCGGTTCGCGCATCGCCGCGGTCAGCGCGGCGATGAAAGCGTCGGCGTTCTGGAAGCGCTGGCCGGGGTCCTTCTCCAGCGCCCGCATCACCACCGCGTCGAGCGCCGGCGAGATGCGCGGGTTGATCGAGCTCGGCCGCTGCGGCACCTCGGAGACCTGTTTCATCGCGATCGCCACCGCGTTTTCGCCCTCAAAGGGGACGCGGCCGGTGAGCGTCTCGTAGAGCATCACCCCGACCGAGTAGAGATCGGAGACCGCGGTCACCTCGTGCCCCTGCGCCTGCTCGGGCGAGAGGTAGTGCGGCGTCCCCATTACCGAACCCGTCTGGGTGATGTTGGAGACGCCGGCGCGGGCGATGCCGAAGTCGGTGACCATCGCCTTGCCCTCGGGGTCGACGATCACGTTCTGCGGCTTCAGGTCGCGGTGGACGATCCCTTTGCGGTGGGCGTAGCGGGCCGCCTCGAGGACCTGGCGGACGATCGCCACCGCCTGCTCGATCGAGAGGCCGCGGTCGATCAGTACCCGCAGCGTCGGCCCTTCGATGTACTGCATCGCGATGTAGTAGGTGCCCTCGAATTCGCCGCGGTCGTAGACGGCGACGATGTTCGGCTGCGAGAGGCCGGCCGCCGATTCGGCCTCGCGGCGGAAGCGCTCGACGAACTGCTGGTCCTGGGCGAAGTGGCGGTGCAGGACCTTGAGCGCGATCCGCCGCTGCAGGTGCGTGTCCTCGGCCAGGTAGACGTCGGCCATTCCGCCACCGCCGATCCGTTGCAGGATCCGGTAGCGGCCATCGAAGTCACTGCCCGCGGCGAGTTCAGGCACGGCGGTCCTCCCCTCTCCTCTCAGACGCGGCGCTCATTCTTCGCCCGCCAGAATCGTTTCGGCGACGTCGCGGAAGATCGGCGCGGCGACGTCGTTGCCGAACTGTTCGGTGCACTCGACGCTGGCGGCGATCGCGATCTTCGGATTGTCGGCGGGGACGAAGCCCATGAACCAGGCCTGGTTCTGTTCGACGCCGCCGCCGCAGGCCTTGTTGCCAGGCGTTTCCGCGGTGCCGGTCTTGCCGGCGACCTGGACGCCGGAGATCGCGGCGTTGGTGCCCGTCCCTTCGGAGACGACGCCTTCCATCGCCGTGGTCAGCTCTTCGGCGGTCTTGGCGCTTACCGGTTCGCTGTACTCGTCGGGGTCGAGGCTGTCGACGACCCGGCCGTCGGGGTCGATCACCCGGTTCCAGATCTGCGGCTTCATCAGCTTGCCGCCGTTGGCGATCGCGGCGGCGACCATCGCGATCTGCAGCGGCGTCGCCAGCAGCCGCTCCTGGCCGATGGCGAGGCGGCCGAGGTCGACCGGGCTGTTGCGGCCGAGCGTGTGGTTGTCTTCGTAGACACCGCTGTTGTAGACCTCGTCGTCCGGCAGGTCGATCGGCGGCGTCGCGTTGAAGCCGAACTTTTCCATCGTCTCGAAGAGCCGGTCCTGGCCGACTTTCTGGCCGAGCTGGGCGAACCAGGTGTTGACCGAGTTGGTCAGAGCCGTGTCGAGCGCGATCGGGCCGAAGTCCTCGTCGAAGTCGTTGTGCAGGGCATTGCCTTCGACTTCGAGCACCCCCGGGGCGTCAATCGTCGTTTCCGGCGTGATTGCGCCGCTTTCCAAGCCGGCCGCCGCGGTCACCACCTTGAAGGTCGAGCCGGGCGGGTAGAGGCCCTGCGTTGCCCGGTTGAGCAGCGGCGTCGCCAGGTTCTGCTTAACCAGCTTCGAGTAGTTCTCGGGCACCGCGTTCGGGTTGTAGGGGGCGTTGGAGGCCATCACCTTGACCTCCCCGGTGCTCGGTTCGATCGCCACCACGGCGCCGAAGCCGGCCGCTTCGAGGTCGGATAGCGCCACCCTCTGCGCTTCGGCGTCGAGGTTGGTGACAATGTCGTTGCCTTCCTGCGTCTTGCCGGTGATCTCGTCGAGGATCGACTCGAATTCGGAGTTTTCGCCGATCAGTTGGTCGTTGTGGAACTGCTCGAACTCGGAGTCGCCGTACTGGACGAAGCTGTAGCCGATCGGGTGGCCGTAGAGCGAGCCTTCGGGGTAGCGGCGGGTGTAGCGCAGGTTGGCGCCCTTGCCCTTGCCGATCGACTTGGCGATCACGGTGCCGTCGGCGGCGAGGATCCGGCCACGGCGGATCTGCTGCTGCTCGAACAACGGCCGCTTGTTGGCGTTCTGTTCCTTCAGAGCCTTGGCGTCGAAGACCGACCAGTAGGACGTGAAGCCGACCAGCACCCCGAAGAGAACGACGATGAAGGCGAACAGTTTGATGATCTGCTTGTTCACCTAATAAGCCCCCATCGCGACAGCCTCGCGGCCGGCCGGTTCGATCGCCTCGCGCCGCGCCCGGTCGGAGATCAGCAGCAGCAGCGCGACGAGAACGAAGTTGGCGACGATCGAGCTACCGCCGTAGCTGACGAAGGGCAAGGTGACGCCGGTCAACGGGATCACCCGGGAGACGCCGCCGATGATCACGAAGGCTTGGATCGCAAAGACCGCGGTCAGGCCGGTGGCCAGCAGCTTCGAGAAGCCGTCGGAAGAGAGCAGCGCGATCTTGAAGCCGCGGGCGGTGACCAGCAGGTAGATGAGGATCACGCCGCAGGCGCCGAAGAGACCGAGCTCGTTGACGATCAGCGAGTAAATCGTGTCGGTCTGCGCCGCCGGCAGCAGCGCGTTGTCGGTGCCGGGGATCGTGATCAACGCCTGCCCGAACCCTTTGCCAAAGAGGCCGCCGTCGGCCTGGGCAAAGATCGAGTTGAGGATCTGGTAGCCGGTTTCCTGCGGGTCGTTGTAGGGGTGGAGCCAAATTTCGATCCGGTCGTGCACATGCGGAACCGTTTCGGCGAAGAACCAGGCGCCGACAACGAACAGCGCCATCCCGATGACGACGAACGAGAAACGGCCGGTGGCGACGTAGAGCAGAGCCAGGAAGGCGGCGTAGAACATCAGCGAGCTGCCGAGGTCGCGGATGAAGACGAGCATGAACATCGAGGCACCCCAGACGACCAGCATCGGCCCGAAGTGCTTCAGCGGCGGCAGGGTGACGCCGAGGATTCGCCGCGCGCCCACCACCAGCACCTCGCGGTTCTCGCGCAGGTAGCTGGCGAGGAAAACGACGATCGCGAGCTTCGAGAACTCGGCCGGCTGAAAGGCGATCGGGCCGATCTTGACCCCGAGGAAGGCGCCGTTGACCTGCTGCCCGATTCCCGGCAGCCGCGGCGCCAGCAGCAGGAGCAGGCCGCCGACGGCGATCAGGTAGCGGTAGCGCTCGAGGACCTCGTAGTCGCGCAGAAACTGGATCGCGAGGGCAAAGAGGACGAGCCCGAGGACGAACCAGTTGGCCTGGTCGCGGGCCAGGCTTTCGTCGATCCGGTAGACCATCACCAACCCGATCGCGGTCAGCAGCGCGACCAGCGGGAAGAGGTAGGGGTCGGCGTTGGGAAGACGGATCCGCAGGTAGATGTGGGTCGCCAGGCAGACGGCGAAGAAGTAAGCGCCGTAGATCAGGCTGGCGTTGCCGAGCTGCGAACTCTCCTGGGCGAAGACGCCGGCAAAGCCGGCGGTCAAGAGCAACGCGACCGGGACCAGCGCCAGCAGCTCGCGATTGCGGGCCGAGCTCATTTGTCGCCTTGCTGTTTCTGTTTCGCCTGGCTCTGCGCTTCTTTCGCCGCTTCCCGGCTCGCTTCTTCGGCCGCTTCCTTGCTTGCTTCTTTCGTCGCTTCCTCGGCTTCGGCTTTCGCCGCTTCCCGCGCCGCCGCTTGGCGCGCTGCGTTCTCCTGGGTGGTCTCGATTTCTTCGATCAGGTCGACCGCGTCGTCGCGCGAGCGCAGGTCGTGGCCGGTGACCGCGTCGCGGCGCCGGCCGGGCAGCGTGTCGGTCTGGATCGGGATCGAGTAGCGCTCCTCATAGAGCTTGATCCCGAGCGGTAGTTCATAGGGGACGCCGCGGTAGAGGGCGACCCGGCCAGCCTCGTCGGTGCCGAGGAACCAGACCTGGCGGTTGCCGTACCAGGCGGCGGCCAGCAGCGCCGCGACAATCAGCAGCGGCACTCCAATCTTCAGCGCGGTCCGCAGCCGGTGGTGCTTGGGCCGCGCTTCCAGCACTTCGCGGCGCTTGCGGGCGGCGTCGCCGGCGGCGCGTTTCTTCACCTCGGTGGCGCTCAGCCCCGCCTCCTCGGCGGAGGAACCGATCAGCGTCGCCCCCTCGTCGCGGGCGGGCGCGGCGTCGGCGTCGGCCAGTTGGAAGAGGAGCACCGTGATGTTGTCGCGGCCGCCAGCCCGGTTGGCTTCGTCAACCAGCGCCCGCACCGCCGCTGCCATCGAAGAGGCGCGGGAGAGGATGCGGGCGATGTGCTCGTCGTCGAGCATCGTCGTCAGCCCGTCCGAGCAGATCAGGAAGACGTCGCCGGCCTGGGCGGGGACCGTCTGCAGGTCGACTTCGACTTCGGCTTCGGGGCCGAGCGCGCGGGTGATGACCGAGCGCTGCGGGTGATCCTCGGCCTGGGCCTCGGTCAGATGCCCTTTGCGCTTCATCTCCTCGACCAGCGAGTGGTCACGGGTCACCTGTTCGAGCTTGCCAGTGCGGAAGCGGTAGGCGCGGCTGTCGCCGACGTGGCCGATCGCCACCTCCTCGGCCGCTGGGTCGAGGATCGCGGCGGTCGTCGTCGTCCCCATCCCGGCCAGGTTGGGGTCGCCCTGCGCCTGCTTGTGGATCGCCCGGTTGGCGACCTTGATCGTCTGCTCGAGGATCCGCTCCGGCGGCGCCGAGGGCAGCTCTCCTTCGAACGCGGCGACGGCGGCTTTCGAGGCCACCTCGCCGGCCTGGGCGCCGCCCATCCCGTCGGCAAGAACGAACAGCGGCGCGCGGATGAAGAACGAGTCCTCGTTGGCGTTGCGCTGGCGGCCGGTGTCGGTGCGGACCGCCGAGTCTTCGATCCTCAGCGCCATCGAGTTCCTGTTCTCCCCGTGCGCCTCACTGTTGGAACCGGAACACCGTGTCGCCGATCTGGATCGTGTCGCCGTCGATCAGCTCCGCCTCGCCGAGGAGGCTGGCGCCGTTCAGCAAGGTGCCGTTGGTCGAGTTCATGTCCTCCACCAGGAACCGATCACCGCGCGGAAAGACGCGGACGTGGATGCCCGAGGCGTAGCGATCCTCGATCCGCACGTCGGCGTCGCCGGAGCGGCCGATCGAAAGACCGCCGATCAGGTCGAAGCGCGCCTCCGCCTCGAGCCCGCCGCCGCGCTCGGCGACCAGCCAAGCGTCGTTTGAACGCGGCACCTCGGCGTAGGCGGGGGCGGCGTGGAACCCGGTGGCGTCGGGAGCGGGCGCGGTGGTCCGGCGCAGGTCCTTCAACGCGCTGCGCGCGATCACCAGGATGAACAAGAAGAGGACGGCGAGGAAGCCGAACTTGAGCGCTACCGATATCGGGTCGTATTCCATTTGTTAGCGCACCTTAATGAGACCTCAGGAGGGGTTGTGCGCCCGCTTGGGCCCGGGCCCAAGCGGGCCCTCCCCTACTGCTCGACGTCGAACATGAAGGTCGTCGTCCCCACCGTCACCTGGTCCCCCGGGTGGAGGCGGGTCGAGGAGACGCGACGGCCGTTGACCTTGACCCCGTTGGTCGAGCCGAGGTCGACGACCGCCCAGTCCCCGGACTCCGAGCGGCGCAGCTCAGCGTGGCGGCGGGAGACATTGGGGTCGGGCAGCACGCACTCGACCGACTTCGAGCGGCCAATCGTCGCGACCGGTCCGTCAAGCACATAGCGACGGTCGTCGAAGGAGACGACGGCGCGGGTCGAAACCAGCGCCCCGACCGCCTGCTCGGGGTGTTTGGGACGACTGCGGTCGCGCTCGCGAACCGCCGAGTAGACCATCGTGTGGCCTTCCTCGCCCTGGCTCGGCGCTTCCCCCTCGCGAGCTGGCGGCTTGACCAGCCGCGCCTGGATCCCGAACTCGCCGAGCCGCAGGCGCTCGTCGGTCTGGAACTCGACCGCCGGACGGGTCAGCAGGTCATAGCCGCGGCGGCGGGCGTGCTCGAGCAGATAACCGGAGAGCTCCTGCTCGAGCGAGCGCTCGTAGCCTTCGAGCTTGGAGCGGTCCTGGCGCGAGAGGAAGAGCGTGTACTCGTTCGGGACGTAGACGCGCTGGACCGAGGCGGTCTTGTGGGCGTCCATTTCCTTCGCCAGTTTGCGCGCCAGTTCGACCGGCTGCACCTCGGAGCTGAAGGCGCGGCTGAACACGCCCTCGACCAGGCCTTCGATGCGGGACTCAAGGTTGCGGAGGAGGCCGATCGGATTGTTCCTTTATGGCTTGGGTTCGCCTCCCGGGAGCGGGAGACCGAACGGGAAATCCTAGAGCGTGCGTTTGAGAATCACGGGCCGAGCGGCTCTTTACAGCGCCCCGTGCCCGACCACCAGGAAGAGCGCGATCGCGGCCAGCAGGGCCGGCGCGGCGAGGGCCGGCGTGAGCCGCATGCGGCGCTCACCCGGCAGATCGTCGGCGAGCTCGTCGAGCGAGTCCTCGATCGCGGTCCCCAGTTCCTCCAGCGAGGGGCGACGGTTGGGCCGCGCCGCGAGACAGGCGTCGATCTGCTCGCTCAGCTCGTGCGGCAGGTCGGGGCGCAGCTTGCGCAGGCTGCGGGCGCGGCCACCGATCGCCCGCGCGGTGGCCGCCGGGGTGGCGCGGCGGTGCGGGTTTTCGCCGCTCCAGCACTCGTAGAGCGTCAGGGCCAGCGAGTAGACGTCGGCCTCCGGCCCGGCTTCACGGCCCTCGGCCTGCTCCGGCGACATGTAGGCGAGGGTGCCGACGACGTCGCCGGCGGCGGTCAGCGACACCTCGTCGGCGAGCCGGGCGATGCCGAAGTCCATCAGCTTGGCCCGTGGCTCGGAGTCGGTCACCTGGACGTTCTCGGGCTTGATGTCGCGATGGACGACGCCGCGCGAGTGAGCGTGGTCGAGCGCCTCGCAGAGGTCGGCGCCGATCTCGCCGATCTCGCGGTCGGAGAGCTCGCCGGAATGGGCGAGGCGGGCCAGGGTCGAGCCCTCGACCAGCTCGGTGACGAGCAGCGCGTTGCCGTCCTCCTCCCCGAGCTCGTAGAGGGTGACGATGCCGGGGTGGTTGAGGCGGGCGGCGGCCTGCGCCTCGCGCAGCACCCGGCGCCCGGCCTCGCCACGTTGCTCGATCGCCTTGACCGCGACCGGGCGCTCGAGGCGGCCGTCCCAGGCCTCGTAGACGACGCCGAAGCCGCCGCTGCCGATACGGCGCTCGATCAGGAACCGGTTGAGGACTAGGGAGCCGACCAAAGCACTAGCTGAGTTCGCCGCGGCGACTGCCGATCCTGCGCCCGCAAGACCCTGCCCGGGACGCCTGATCCGCGCCTGAACTGGGAAAAAGGCACCGTTTGCGGGCGCTCTACGGCCGGCCGGCGCCCTAGTGTTCATACTCACCGACCCAGCCCCCACGCTTGGAGAGAGCTTCTTGGAGAGTTCCGCCGCCCGGCGGCCGCCGCGACGGCCGCGCCCCAAACGCCGACCCGAACGCCAGCAGATCATGCTGCGGCGAGGCCTGGCTCTGGGTGCGGGGCTGGTCGTGCTGATCCTGATCGTGCTCGGCGTCAAGGGCTGCCTCGACGCCCGCGCCCACCGCGCCCTCACCGACTACGCGCGCAACGTCGAACAGATCGTCAACTCGACCGAACAGACCAGCAAAGACTTCTTCGAAAAGCTGGAAAGCCCGGGCAGCCTGTCGGTCACCGAGTTCACCAACCAGGTCGACGCCGATCGCAGCGCGATGGACAGCTACGCCACCCGGGTCGACGCGCTCAGTGCCCCGGGCGAGCTGAGCCACGCGCAGAACACGCTCGAACTCTCCTATGAGCTGCGCCAGAGCGCGATGGACGAAATCTCCACCAAAATGAGCACCGCGCTGGGCACCGAGGGTGCGGCGCGGGCGACGGTGGTGATCGCCCGTCAGATGCAGAAGCTGCTCGCCAGCGACGTTCTCTACGAATCGATCGTCCGGCCGGAAATCGACAACGAGCTGGAGAGCAACGGGGTCGAAGGCGGCGGCGTGCCAAAAAGCACCGTCCTTCCGAGTCCCGAATGGCTCGAAGACACCAAAGTCAGCGCGGCGCTCAGCGCGGTCAGCGGCTCGACCGGCGCGGCGACGCCCGGCGTCCACGGCATCGAACTGACCGCGGTCAGCATCAACGGCACCGAACTGAGCAGCGAAGGTGCCAACGCGGTGGCGGTCGAAGAAGCGGTCGAAGTCGAAGTCCAGGTTGAAAACCAGGGCGAATCGACCGAGAACGGAGTGCCGGTGGCCGTCTCGGTGGACGGAGGCAACACGCTCGAAGGGACGATCGAACAGGTCGCGGCGGGTGAAATCGGCTCGACCACGATCGCACTGACGCCGACGCCGGAAGGCGAAGCGACGATCGAAGTCGAAGCCGGCCCGGTCCCCGGCGAGAACATCACCGAAAACAACGAAGCGACTTACACCGTCGTCTTCGAATAGCGCCGGACCCGGCGGCGACGCGGCGGGCGGCCTGCGCGGCGATACTTAGCCCATGCGGATCTCCTACCTGGGCCCGGCCGGAACCTTCACCGAAGACGCGCTCGGCGAAGCAACCGCCGGCACCGAGTTCGAGCCACTGCGGACGGCGACGATCGAGGAGGCAATCCTCGCGGTCGACCAGGGCGAGGCCGACCGGGCGCTGGTGCCGATCGAGAACTCGATCGAGGGCTCGGTGCGGCCGACCCTCGACACCCTCGCCTTCGAGGCAAGCGGGGTGACAATCGCCGGCGAGCACGACTACCGCGTCCGGGTCCACCTGATCGGCCGCAACGGCGTCAGCTTCGAGCACATCGAGGCGGTCCTCTCCCACCCCCAACCGCTCGCCCAATGCGCGCGCTTCCTGCGCGAGAACCTGCCTGAGGTGGAACGGCGTGCAGCCTCCAGTACGGCGGCGGCGGTGCGGATGGTGAGCGAGTCCGAGCGCCCCTGGGCAGCACTCGGGGCGCGCGCCGCGGCGACGCTATACGGCTGTTCGATCCTGCGCGAAGGGGTCGAGGACGAGGCGGAAAACACCACCCGCTTCGTCTGGATCACGCCGAAAGGGGGCGAGATCGAGGCGCCTCCCGGCGCCCCCCGCAAGACCTCCCTCGTCTTCTCCGAGCTCGGCGCCGACCACCCGGGGGCCCTGGTCAGCGCCCTCAGCGAGTTCTCCGATCGCGGCGTCAACATGACCCGAATCGAGTCCCGGCCCCTGCGCCGCGGCCTCGGCCGCTACATGTTCTTCTGCGATCTCGAAGGCGGGATCGACGACGCTCCAGTCGCCGCCGCAATGCAGGCGCTGCGCGCCAAGGCCGAGTCGGTCCGCGTCCTCGGCAGCTATCCGGTCGCCTGAGCCGGCACCGCTTTCGAACCGGCGCGCCACCTAGCCAAGCCCTGCGCACGCCTGCCCAGGGAGCGCTGTGCCTACAATTCCCGGCAAGATGGCACGGGTCTTGGTGCTCAATGCGACTTATGAGCCCATCAACGTCTGCACGTTGAGACGCGCGACCGTGCTGTTGTTGAAGGAGAAAGCGGAACTCCTGGAGCGCCGCGAGGGAGCTGTTCTGCACTCCGAGCACATGACGCTCGCCCACCCCGACGTCATCCGCCTCACCAACTACGTCCGCATTCCGCGCGAGGCCCACCGCCGCAAAATCACCCGCCGCGCCGTCCTCGCCCGCGACTCCTGGACCTGCCAGTACTGCGGCTCGACCAAGTCCGGCCTCACCGTCGACCACGTCATCCCCCGCTCCCGCGGCGGCAAGTCGGACTGGGAGAACATCGTCGCCGCCTGCGCCTCCTGCAACCGCCGCAAGGGCAACCGCCTGCCACGCGAGATCCATATGCACCCGGTGAAGACCCCGAAGGCGCCACCGCCGACGGTCTTCATCCAGGTGGCGAGTCCGAAGATTCCGGTGGCTTGGCAGCAGTACTTACCGCAGGCGGCTTAGCGCGAGGGACGGGTACTTCGATGGTTGGCGACCCAAGGGGCGGATGGGCAACCCTCCCGTACGCCTACCACCGGCAGAGCCGGTGGTATGAGGATGGCGCCTTCGGCGCCAAGAGTTACGCAACGAGTTGTGGAGGCTAGCGGGAGGGTTGCCCCTCCGCCCGTTATCGGCTCGCAAGCTCCCGACTCACGCCGCCAGCTGTTTCAGAGCTTCGAGCCGTAGTGGGAGTTAGAAACCGCTGCTTTTGTCGTGAGCTTCTCGAACCCTCGCAGCGGCTCTAGAAGCTTTCTCCTCCGCAGGGGTGGGCAAGCTTTCTAGGGACGGTCGCTGTACCTGGGGCGGTGGCGCCTCGGGCGCTCTGTTGAGGGGAGGGCGGGTAAGCCTCCCGCTAGCCTCCACAACTCGTTGCGTAATTCCTTGCCGGCGCAGCCGGCAATCCAGGTTCCACCGGCTATGCCGGTGGTAGGCGTACGGGAGGCTTACCCGCCCTCCCCTACCGGACCGGCCCCGTCGCCAGACCCGTCAACCGCAGCCTCCTCGAGAGCCGCCGGCTCCTCGCCCTCCACTTTCGCACCCTCGTCATCACTCTCCACCACCAACGCCACCGCACTCACGCGGTCGTCGTCCTTGATGTTCATCACCCGCACACCCTGAGTCGAGCGGCCCATCTGGCTGATTCCCGAAACCGAAGTCCGCTGCACCATGCCGTTCTGGCTGATGAAGAGCAGGTCCTGGTGTTCGCCGACGATCAGGGCGCCTGCCAGGCCGCCCTTCTTCTCGGTCAGCTTCGCGGTGAGGACGCCTTTCGTGCCACGGCCCTTGACCGGATATTCGGAGACCGAGGTCCGCTTGCCGTAACCGTTCTCGGTGACGACGAAGAGTTCGGTGTCGTTGCGGGCGATGTCCATCGCCAGGACGCGGTTGTCGGCGCCGGCCACGTTCATCCCTTTGATGCCGCTGGTGTCGCGGCCCATTGACCGCACCAGTTTCTCCGAGAAGCGGGCGGCTTGACCGGACTGGGAGACCATCAGGATGTCGTCTTCACCCGAGGTGAGACGAACCTGGACCAGCTCGTCGCCGTCGCGAACCTTGATCGCGATGATCCCGTCGGCGCGGATCGGCGTGTTGTAAGCGAGGAACTCGGTTTTCTTGATCAACCCGTCGGCGGTCGCAAAGACGAGGTACTTGTTCTCTTTGAAATCGCGGGTCGGGATCACCGCCATCACCGCCTCGCCCTCGCGCAGCGGTAGGAGGTTGCGGAGGCTTGAGCCTTTCGAGGTACGCGACCCCTCCGGCAGCTCGTAGACCTTGAGCCGGTAGATCTTGCCGCGGTTGGTGAAGAACAGCAGGTAGTCGTGCGTCGAGCTGATGTGGAGGTGGGCGATGTAGTCGTCCTCTTTGAGGTTCATCCCCATCACCCCGACCCCGCCACGGTGCTGCTGCCTATAGGTCGCGAGGGGAAGGCGCTTGACGTAGCCAGAAGCGGTCAAGGAGATCACCATCTGCTGGTCGGCGATCATGTCCTCGATCCCGACGTCGCCCTCGAAGTGGATCAGTTCGGTGCGGCGTTCATCGCCGTAGGTGGTCGACGATTTCCGCCAGCTCCTCTTTGACCAGGCCCATAACTCTTGCCTCATCGCCGAGGATCGCCCGCAGCTCGCCGATCCGCTCCATCAGGTCGGCGTGCTCGGCGCGGACTTTGTCGGCCTCTAGCGCGGTCAGGCGCTGCAGCCGCATGTCGAGGATCGCCTGCGCCTGCTCACGCGAGAGCTCGAATTTGTCGATCAACCCTTCGCGCGCCGCGTCCGGATCGTTCGAGCTGCGGATAAGTTTGATCACCGCGTCGAGGTTGTCGAGCGCGACCAGCAGACCCTCAAGGATGTGGGCCCGGGCCTCGGCACGGCGCAGTTCGTACTGGGTGCGGCGGGTAACGACTTCGCGTTGGTGCTCGACGTAGTGGTGGATCAGCTCCAGCAGCGAAAGCGTCCGCGGGACCCCATCGACCAGCGCCACCATGTTGGCGCCGAAAGTCGACTGCATCGCGGTTTTTTTGTAGAGGTTGTTGAGAACGACTTTGGCCGGTGGGCCGCCGCGTTTGAGCTCAATCACCAGCCGCATCCCGGAGCGTTCGTCGCTCTCGTCGCGCAGGTCAGAGATGCCCTCGAGTTTTTTGTCTCGGGCGAGCTCGGCGATCTTGGTGATCAAGCCGCTTTCGCCGCCCTTCTTGACCATGAAGGGCAGCTCGGTGACGACGATCGCCTCCTTGCCACCTTTCAACGGCTCGACGTGGGCGCGGGCGCGGACCCGGATGCTGCCTCGCCCCGAGGCGTAGGCGTCGCGGATCCCCTCCATGCTCATCATCCCGCCGCCGGGGAAGTCGGGGCCCTTGATGTGCTCCATCAGGCCCTCGAGGTCGATCGAAGGGTTGTCGATGTAGGCGGTAACCGCAGCGGCGACCTCACGCAGGTTGTGAGGCGGGATGTTGGTCGCCATCCCGACCGCGATTCCCGAGGTGCCGTTGACCAGCAGGTTGGGGAAGCGCGAGGGCAGGACCAGCGGCTCCTGCGTCGATTCGTCGTAGTTCGGTCCGAAGTCGACGGTGTCGGCGTCGATGTCGCGCAACATCTCGGTGGCGAGGCGGGCGAGGCGGGCCTCGGTGTACCGCATCGCCGCGGCCGGGTCTTCGTCAATCGAGCCGAAGTTGCCCTGACCGTCGACCAGCAGGTAGCGCAGCGAGAAGTCCTGCGCCATCCGCACCAACGTGTCGTAGATCGCCGAGTCGCCGTGCGGGTGGTATTTGCCCATCACCTCGCCGACGATGAAGGCGCACTTGCGGTACGGCCGGGTCGGCTGCAGACCAAGATCGTGCATCGAATAGAGGACGCGGCGGTGGACGGGCTTCAGCCCATCCCTGACGTCCGGCAGCGCTCGCCCGACGATCACACTCATCGCGTAATCGAGGTACGACGCACGCATCTCCTGCTCGAGCCCCCGGTCCTCGATATTGCCGGTCAGGGCGTCCAATGCCACTAGTGAACCTCCGAATTCATACCGTTACTAGTAAGTACAACGTCACGGGCGCGAAAACCAAGCAGGTCGGTGGACGCAGGGAGCGAGGTGAGGGGAGCGCACTCCAGTGCGTGACCCGATCCGAGTCGACCGAGGACGCCGAGATGCGCCGGTTTGCAGCGTCCGCGCCGATCCGTTCTACACGTCAAGGAACTTAACCTCTTTAGCGTGGGTCTCGATGAAATTCCTACGGGGAGCTACTTGATCTCCCATCAGCATCGAAAAGATCTTGTCTGCTGCCGTCGCGTCTTCGAGGGTCACCCGGGCGAGGGTGCGCGAGGCGGGATCCATCGTCGTCTCGCGCAGCTGTTTGGCGTTCATCTCGCCGAGACCCTTGAAGCGGGTTAGCTGGACGCCCTGGCGGGCGAGCTCCAACACCGCGCCTCGCAGCGCCTCGAAGGAGAGGGCGACGCTGCGTCTCTCGCCGCGTTTGACCTCGAACGGCGGCCGTCCGACCTGTTTCAGCAGCGCCGCGTGGACATCGGCGAAGTGCCGGTAGTCGTTGTGCTCGAAGAGCTGCACCGGCAGCCGGTGGGTGCGGGCCAGGCCCGAGGTCCGTTCGATCGCCTTGACGACGATGAGGTCGTCGGAGGTTTCGACCAGTTCGGTCTCGAACGGCTCTTTCGGGTCGTTCCGTTTCAGCACCTCGCGGGCCGCCGCCAGGGTCGCGACCTGTTCGTCGAGCAGGCTCGACTCCTCGAGGAAGCGGACCACCTCGTGGCCGAAGTCGGCCTGCAGCGAGGAGCCCCAGCCCTCGTACTCCTTCGAGCGCCGGATGTACGCCTGCCAACGGCTCGGCGTCAGCTTGCGGGACTCGCCGGTGGCATCGACCAGCTCGAACTCCTCGAGCTTGTCGCGCAGCAGCAGCTCTTCGAGTTCTGACTCGCGCTCCAGGTAGGTCTCCTGGTTGCCCTGTTTCACCCGGTAGAGAGGCGGTTTAGCGATGTACACGTAGCCACTGGTGATCAGCTCGGGCATCTGGCGGTAGAGGAAGGTGAGGACGAGGGTGCGGATGTGAGCGCCGTCGACGTCGGCGTCGGTCGCCATCACGATCTTGTGGTAGCGCGCCTGCTCGATGTCGAACTCCTCGTGCACGCCGGTCCCAATCGCCGTGATCAGCGCCTGGATCTCGTTGTTGGCGAGCACTTTGTCGATCCGGCTCTTCTCGACGTTGATGATCTTGCCGCGCAGTGGCAGCACCGCCTGGGTGTTGCGGTCGCGGGCCTGCTTCGCCGAGCCGCCGGCGGAGTCACCCTCGACCACGAAGATCTCGGCCAGCGCCGGGTCCTTGACCGTGCAGTCGGCAAGCTTGCCCGGCAGGGTCGAGTTCTCGAGCGCCGACTTACGCGTCAGATCGCGCGCTTTGCGGGCGGCGGCGCGGGCGCGGGCGGCGTCGATCGTCTTGCTGATGATCTTCCGCGCCTCGGGCGGGTTCTCCTCGAGGTACTCGGCCAGCTTGCGGTTGACGATCTCCTCGACCAGGCCTTTGATCGGCGGGTTGCCGAGTTTGGTCTTGGTCTGGCCCTCGAACTGCGGGTCGTGGAGCTTGACCGAGATCACCGCGGTCAGCCCCTCGCGCACGTCCTCGCCGGCGAGGTTGTCGTCTTTCTCTTTCAGCAGCCCTTTGGCCCGTGCGTAGGCGTTCAGCGTCCGCGTCAGCGCCGCCCGGAAGCCGGACATGTGGGTGCCGCCCTCGTGGGTGTTGATGTTGTTGGCGAACGAGAAGATCGACTCCTGGTAGGAGTTGTTCCACTGCATCGCGATCTCGACTTCGCCGTCGTCCTTTTCGCCCTCGAAGTAGATCGGCTTGCGGTTCAGCACCTCCTTGTTGGCGTTGAGGTGCACGACGAAGTCCTCGATCCCGCCCTCGTACTGGAAGGTGACGCTGTTGGTCTCACCGCGCTCGTCGACCAGCTCGATTTTCAAGCCGCGGGTGAGGAACGCCGTCTCACGCAGGCGTTCGGCCAGCGTGTCGAAGTCGAAGTCGATCTCTTCGAAGATTTCGAGGTCGGGCAGAAAGGTGATCGTCGTCCCGTGCTCGGCGGTCGAGGCGCCCTGCTCCAGTTTGTTCTGCGGTTTTCCGCGCTCGTAGTCCTGGTTCCAGACGTGTCCGTCGGTGCGGATTTCGACGTGGAGCCGCTCAGAGAGAGCGTTGACGACGGAGGAGCCGACGCCGTGCAGGCCTCCGGAGACCTTGTAGCCGCCGCCTTCGCCGAACTTGCCGCCAGCGTGGAGCACGGTCAGCACCACTTCGGCTGCCGGCCGATTCTCTTTCGCCATTATCCCGACCGGGATGCCGCGGCCGTTGTCGGCGACGGTGACGCTGTTGTCCGGGTGCAGGACGACGCTGACGCTGTCGCAGTGCCCGGCGAGCGCCTCGTCGACGGAGTTGTCGACGATCTCGTAGACGAGGTGATGGAGTCCGCGAGGTCCGGTCGAGCCGATGTACATACCGGGTCGTTTGCGGACCGCTTCGAGGCCCTCGAGGACGGTGATGTCCTCGGCCCCGTATGAACCGGCGGCGTCGGTTTTCTTCTTAGGCAATGCTTCCTTCCGTTGGGATCGCGCCGAGCTTCAGGTCGGCGCTCTGCCGACACACGAAGCCCCGACGCCTGGAGGCCGATCTCCGGGCGTATCGGGGCCTAAATCGGGTTGACATAAGGATATCAGTTCAGGCTGCTGGAACCCAGCTCGCAACGTCACAAAATCCCTGCAAATCGTGCAGAAAGTGTGACGCTCGGAGGGAGCTCTGTTCAGCAGCCGTGCAACGGCTTGAACTGAGTGCTCAATTCGCCCGGTTCGAGCAGCGGGTTGCCGTCGAGTTCGATCCCGTTGTGGCGGACATCGAGCTTGTAGGCGGCTGGCCGCCAGCGCACGGACATCCCTTCGTAGAAGTCGCCGTAGCTCTTGGCGAGGTTGTCGTAGTGCCGGCTGAAGAGTTCGGCCTGCGCGGGGTCTTTGGGCAGTTTCGCGGTCCAGCCGACGTCGACGTCGTGGACCGCGCGGAAGGTGGTGGTGATCGGCATCACCGCCTTGATCTCGAGTTCGAGGTTCTGCAGTTTCGGCGCCTCGGAGGAGACGAACTCGACTTCGATCAGCGAGCGGAACTTCCAGTCGCCGACCGGGCCCGGTGCGCAGCGCTTGGCTTCGGTCAGCCCGGCCGAGGTGGTCGCCGTTTTGGTGAAGATGAAGTGCCTGAACTTGTAGTGCCAGGCAGCGGAGGCACTGGCGGCGCCCAGCAGCATCACCGCCGTCACCAGGCAGAGCAGCGATCCCAGCATCGCCGTCCTTCGGCTCATCTAGTCATTACACATGGGCGGCGCCGCGATCGCAACGGCACCTTCGTCCAAACGGCTGGCAAACGCGGGAAACCGAGCTACGATTCCTGCGTGCGCGCAGCCCGCTGTCTCGTCCGCCGCGGAGTGCTCGCGACCGCCACCACGGCCGCGGCGCTCGCTCTCGCCGTCCCCGCCGTCGCCGAGGGCGCGATCACGCTGCGCGACTCCCAGGGCGCCCAGCTCGCCAGCTTCAAGACCTTCACCTGCTCCTCAGGCAAAGGCACCTCATTCGCCGCCTCCGCCAGCGAGGGCAAGTGGAAGCTGGCGATCGAGATCGCGCCCTTCGACGGCTTTCACTCGTACCACATCGGCTACGCCAAGATGGGCAAGGTCGAGTTCGTCGCTCGCAAGCAGGGCGTCACCTACACCAACACGGTCTTCCCCCGCAACACCTCGACCTCGGAAACCGGTGAGGGCGGCAATCTCGGCTTCCCGGGCGGCGGCGGCAGGATCGGGATCGGCTTCGGGACCGCGTTCGCCGTCGACGAAGAGGACCAGTACGCCTCGCTCTTTGGTCTCGCCAGTTGCAAATAGCTGCAGTCGAGGTCCGGTGCGCCTCGCGCTCGGGCGCCTCAGCCCTTCTTGACCCGAAATCGCAGCGCCGCCGGTGCGCGCTCGCCGAGCTCGGACCGCAGCCGCTCCAGCAGGGTCGCCTGCATCAGGTCGAGCTCCTGCGCCCAGACGCCGTCGACGCACTCAACGGTGAGCGTGCCTTCGCGCTCGGAGACCGGCTGAGCGGCGAGAGCGAGGCGCTCGCCGAGGGCGCTCGACCAGACCGCCTGCACCGCCGCCAACCCAGTCTGCGGCGCCGCCCGCTCGCGAGCCGCGCGGAACGCTTCGCCGCCGGGACGGGGGGCGCGGCGGCGGCTCATGCGGCCGCCGTCCGCGCCTGCTCCTCGGGCGGCATCGACACCACCACGGCCAGCGCCGGCGCCGGCAGCGACTCGCGGTCGGCGGCGGTGATCACCGTCTGGCCGCCGTCCTGTAGGCGGGCAACGAGGAGGTCGCGGCGGCCGGGGTCGAGCTCGCTCATCACGTCGTCGAGCAGTAGCAACGGGGTGACACGGCGGGCATGCAGGAGCGCCTCGCGCTCGGCAAACAACAGAGCGAGAAGGGCGGCTCGCTGCTGCCCCTGGGAGCCGTACTTGCGCAGCGAGCGGCCGCCGGCCTCGAGCTTCAGCTCGTCGAGGTGCGGCCCCCAACTGCTGCGGCCGAGATTGACGTCGGCTTCACGACGTTGCTCGAGCCCGGCGCGGATCTCCTCGGCGTCGCCCTCAGCCCGCGGCGCGTAGGCCAGCTCCGCCCCAGCTTCGAGCCCGAGCTCCGCCGCGGCTGCGGCGAACGACGGAGCGAGCTCGGCTACCGCCGCGGCCCGGGCCTCAATCAACGCCGCGGCTGCATCAGCCAGGCCGGCGTCCCAGACGCCGAGCTCGCTCGGGTTTCCATAACCCCTTGCGAGCCGCGCCAACAGCGCGTTGCGTTGCGCCAGCGCCTGGCCGTAGCGCTTACGCAGCTCTCCCCGCGCCGGCCAGCGGGCAGCGAGGAAGCCGTCGAGATGGGCCCGGCGCTCGGCCGGCGGTCCCTTCACTAAGGTCAGGCGATCTGGAGCAAAAACGGCTACCGGCGGTCGGCTGCGGGCGATCGTCGCCGGATCGGCTGGGTTGCCGTCGAGTAGGTGCCGGCGGCCCTCGCTGCGGCTGACCGAGGCGAGCAGCCGACGCTCGATCCCATCCTCGTCGCACACCGTCGCCTCGGCCCGCGCCAACGAGCCGCCGAAAGGGATCAGGTCACGGCGGTCGGAGGTGCGAAACGAACGTCCGGTTAGGGCGAAGTAGAGCGCCTCGACGAGGTTGGTCTTGCCGGCGCCGTTGGGCCCAACAATGCTGACGATTCCCGGCGCCAGCTCGACCCGCACCCGCTCGAGGCTGCGCAGCGGCCGCGCTTCGATCGCGGTGACCAGCACCGGCCCACCATCCTCAGCTGTGGGCGGCGGATGCCATCAGACGTTGAGCCGGATCGGCATCACGAGGTAGCGGAAGTCTTCGTTCTCGACCGGCTGCAGGAGACCCGGCCGGAGTGGCGAGATCAGCCGCAGCAGCACCTCCTCGCCGGCGACGCTTTCGATCCCCTCTTTGAGGAACTCGGGGTTGAAGCCGATCTCCAGATCCTCACCCTCGAACGAGGCCGGCATCGTCTCGCGGGCGTCGCCGACATCCGGCGTTTCGGCGGCGACGGTCAGCTCGCCCGCGGCGAAGGAGAGCCGCAGCGGGGCGTTGCGCTGCGCCAGCTGGCTGACCCGCCGGGTGACTTCGAGGAATTCGTCACGCGGCAGGCGCACATCGTGCTCGTAGGACTCGGGCAGCAGTTGGCGGAAGTTCGGGAACTGACCGTCGATCAAGCGGGTGCTGAGCGTGATCGTCCCTGCAACAAAGACCGCCTGGTTCGGCAGCAGGGTGATCTCGGCCGCGCCGGCCTCCTCGGCGGCGAGGATCCGGCCCAGCTCGCGCAGCGCCCGCGCCGGGATGTTCGCCTCGAACTCGCCGCCCAGTTCCGTCTCGAGCTCGGTCCGTTTAACCGCCAGCCGGTAGGAGTCGGTGGCAACCATCGTCAGCTCCTTGCCGCTGGCAGCGACGAAGACGCCGGTGAGGACGGGGCGCATGTCGTCGCGCGAGGCAGCGCGGGCGACGAGGTCGATGCTGGCTTCGAGCGCCGCGGCCGGCAGGGTCAACCCCGGTTGCTCGGCCGCCGCCGGCAGCTTCGGGAAGTCCTCGGCAGCCAGCACCCGCAGGTGGAAGCGGGAGCCGCCGCTCTGGATCTCGACGTCGTGCTCGGCCTCCCGCGTCTCGATCTGCACCGTCGCGTCGCCGAGCGAGCGCACCACTTCGGCCAGCAAGCGGCCGGGAAGCAGCGTCGTGCCCTCGTCCTCGACCTCTGCCTCGAGCGTCGTCTCCAGGCCGAGGTCGAGATCGGTGGCGGCGAGGGTTAACTTGCCCTCGCGAGCGCTGAGCAGGACTCCCGAGAGGGCCTGGGTAGCGGCGCGGGTCGAGACGGCACGCGAGACGACCGAGAGCTTCGAGACGAGTTCTTCGCGTTTGGTCGTGAGCTTCAAGTGGTGATCGCCTTTTCGAGTTGGATTAGGTCTTGTGGAAAAGATCCGCCCCGCGGGTGGATCGGCGTGGTGGAGCCGTTTGTCGCCTGTGGAGGAGCCTGTGGGCGGCTGCGGATTCTTGCAGCGTCGTCGGCCGTCAGGCCCCTTCGCCGCTCGGGTTGTGGATTGCTCGGCGTAACTCGTGGACTCGTTGCGAGAGATCGTTGTCCTCGCCGAGGCTGGCTTCGACCCGGCGCAGCGAGTTAAGCACGGTGGTGTGGTCGCGGCCGCCGTAGAGCCGGCCGATTTGCGGCAGCGAGAGGTCGGTCAGCTCGCGGGTGAGGAAGATTGCGACCTGGCGGGCGCGCAGCGGCGTCGCGGCGCGGCTCGAGCCGACCAGCTCGGCGCGCGAGATCCCGAAGCGCTCGGCAACCCGCTGCTGGATCTCCTCGACCGAGGTAGCGCTGGCACCGCGCGAGATGCCGGGAATCACCTCGGCGATCAGCTCGCTGGAGAGCGGCTTCGCCATCAGCGAGGCGTGGGCCATGACCCGCGTCAGGGCGCCGTGCAGTTGGCGGACATTGGCGTCGATTCGCCCCGCGAGCTCGGCCAAGGCGCCCGCATCGGCGATCTCAATCCCCGACTCCTGGACCAGGCGTCGCAGGACGGCGAGCCTGGTCGCCAGGTTGGGCGGCTCGACTGCGACCGTCAGTCCCCACTCGAAGCGATCGCGCAGGCGGGCCGCGAGGGTCGAGAGCTCGCTCGGGATGCGGTCGGCAGAGAGGACCAGCTGGCTGCCGGCCTCATAGAGGGCGTTGAAGGTGTGGAAGAACTCCTCCTCGGTCGCAGCCTTGCCCTCGAGGAACTGGACGTCGTCGATCAGCAGCACGTCGATGTCGCGGTAGCGCGCCTTGAAGCGCTCGATACCGGTCGATTTCAGCGCCGCGACGAACTCGTTGGTGAACGACTCGGCGGTCGTGTAGCGGACGCTGAGCGCGGGGGCGTTGTCGCCCAGGTAGTTGGCGATCGCGGTCAGCAGGTGGGTCTTGCCGAGCCCGGGTGGTCCGTGCAGGAAGAGCGGGTTATAGGCCTCCGAGGGCGCCTCGGCGACAGCGAGGGCGGCGCCATGCGCGAGCCGGTTGCCAGGCCCGATCACGAAGCGGTCAAACGTGTAGTTCGGGTTGAGGTCGACTCCTACGTCCTCGTGGCCCGGCACCGCGGCGCGGTCGCCGACGAAGGCGACCCTTGTCGGGCGGCCGCGCACAGCCTCGACCGCTTCGGCAATCAGCGCCGAGTAACGGCGCTCGGCCCAGGTCCGGATCCCCTCTGGGGCAGTCAGGTAGAGGGTCTCTGCGTCGGCTCCCGCGGTGCTCAGCGGCTCGAGCCAGAGGCGGTAGGTGGAGTCGGGGACCGACGCCTTTAGCCGGTCCTGGGTCGCCCTCCAGAGGGCGTTGAGGTCTTCTTTTGGCGAATCATCAGACACCTGCGGCGACGATAGCGGCGTGCCTGAGACGACAATCCGGGCACCCAGCAAATGCCGCAGAAAAGATTTTGCAAGCCTGTCGGCGGCAGATTTGTCCCAGGCCGTGACACATCCTCAAGGCGCGTCCGTATACTCCTCGGCCCAATGAAGCGCACCTATCAGCCGAAGAAGCGGAAGCGGGCAAAGACCCACGGATTCCGCGCGCGGATGAGCACCCGCGGTGGCCGTGCGATCCTCAAAAGGCGCCGGCGCAAAGGGCGGAAGCGCCTTACCCCTTAGCCGTGGCGTCGAAGCGACGGCGGCTCTCCCGCAGCGGCGAGTTCGACCGCGTCTACCGCGACGGCTCCTCGCATGCGACCCGCTATCTCGTCCTCTACACCTTTCCGCGCCGCGACGAGGAGGGTGACGAGGTGAGGCTCGGGGTCTCGGTAAGCCGCAAAGTCGGCGGTGCGGTCGACCGCAACAAGGTCAAGCGGGCGCTGCGCGAGGCTTTCTGGGGTCTCTCCGACCGGTTGCCCGCGAGACATGACTTCGTCATCGTCGCTCGCGGCGAGATCGGCGACCTGGTCGAGCGCGAGGGGACCACGGGCGTAACCGCCTCGCTTGAAGAGGCACTCGCCGGCAGCTCGAAGGGGCGTTCCACGTGAAACGGATCGTCCTGGCGCCGCTGCGCGGCTACCAGCGCTGGATCTCGCCGGGCCGCCCCCGTCGCTGCCGCTACGAGCCGACCTGCTCGGCCTACGCGGTCGAGTCGGTCGAACGCTTCGGGGTCATGCGCGGGACGCTGCTCGCCGCCTGGCGCCTGCTGCGCTGCAATCCCTTCAGCCACGGCGGCTTCGACCCCGTGCCCGAGCGCTTCACGCTGCGCGGCCTCGGCCACGTCCATCCCGCTGACTACCACGGTGAGGCTCGTTCCTGATGTCCCTGCCCGTGGCGAACATCCTGCAGCCGCTGATCGACATCGCGAACGCGGTCCTGCAGTGGTTCCACGACGACGTCGGCCTCAGCTGGGGGCTCTCGATCGTCGCCCTGACCGTTGTCACGCGGGCGCTCCTGATCCCGCTCACCTACAAACAGCTGAAAGGGATGCGGGCGATGCAGGCCCTGCAGCCGCAGATCAAAGAGCTCCAGGAGAAATACAAAAACGACAAACAGCGCATGCAGCAGGAAATGATGCGCTTCTACAAAGAGAACAAAGTCAACCCGTTCGCCTCCTGCATCCCGCTGATCGCCCAGCTGCCGGTCTTCATCACCCTCTTCTACACGCTGCGCCACGAGCTCCCGCCGGACATGGGCTGCCCTCAGGCCGGCGAATGCGCCGCCTACGGCGCCGAATTTCTCTTCGTCCACGACCTGACCGGAAAGGCGACGGGCGGCGAACTGATCGCGCTGATCGTCCTCTACGTCGGCACCCAGCTCGCCTCGGGCTTCTTCATGTCGGTGACCGCGGACAAAAGCCAGCGGATGATCATGTTCGTCCTGCCGCTGGTCTTCGTCCCCTTCATCATCACCTTCCCGGCGGGGCTGATCGTCTACTGGATCACGACCAACCTCTGGACCATCGGCCAGGGACTGGTGATGAAAAAAGTGATCCCGGTGCCGGTCGTCGCCACCCCACAAGGCGCCGCTGCCGTCGCTGCCGCCAAACCGCCTCCACCACCGCCGAAAAAACGCAAGCGCAAGCGCCGCTAGAGCGCTCGCTCGCGCGGTGCCACTGGCTTAGGCCCGTCCCTTCGGGCGCTTCTTGGCGACCCCAGGGCGCCGTGGCAGGTCGACGGGGGTGGGGCCCGACTTGCTGATCACGTGCAGGTGGCGGTGTTGGCTGCCGGCCCGGTCGCCGACGTCGAGGATCCGCTCCGGGTGCATCGCCAGGGCCTCGGCAGCGCGCGCCATCTCCGCCTCCTCGTCGGGATCGCGCTTGCCCTTCCAAGCGACGAGGACGCCGCCCTCCCGCAACAGCGGGCTGGCCAGCTCGGCGAGGGTCGAGAGGCGGCCGACCGCGCGGGCGGTGACGACGTCGTAGGCCTCGCGGCCCTCGCCACTCGCCACCTCCTCCGAGCGGGCGGCGAGCGCTGTCGCATTGCCGATCCCTACCTGCGTCGCGGCGCGCTCGATGAAGCCGGTCTTGCGGCCGACCGACTCGATCAGGTCGACCCGGGCGGCGGGGAGCGTGACGGCGAGGACGAGGCCGGGAAAGCCGGCTCCGGCCCCGACGTCGGCGATCCGCCCGGCCTGCCGCAGCTCAGGCACCTCGAGACCGGTGAGGCTGTCGACTACGTGCACCTGCCAAGCGCGCTCATCGGTGATCGAGCTGAGCGAGGCGGGATCCTCGCGCAGCAGCTCCAGCAACCTCTGCAGCGCTGCGCGCGTAGCGGGCGCAAGCTCCGCGCCCGGCTCGGTCACTCGGTGATCAGCGGCGCGACGACTACGCAGCGGTGCGGCTCGTCGCCCTCGCTGTAGGTCTCGACCCCCGCCCGCTCTTTGAGGCGTTCGTGGACGACGCGCCGCTCCTGGGCGCTCATCGGGTCCATCTCAACGATCCGGTTGTTGGAGAGCGCCTGTTCGGCGGCGCGGTCGGCGCGGCCCTCGAGCGTCTCGCGCCGGCGGCCGCGATAGCCGGCGGCGTCAAGCACCACCCGTTTGCGCTCGCGCATTCCGCGGAAGGCGGCCTGGTAGCAGAGCAGCTGCAGGGCGTCGATCGTCTGGCCCCGTTTGCCGATCAGCAGGCCGTAGTCGTCGTCGCCCTCGACCGTGAGCTCGATCCGGTCGTCGTCCTCCTCGACCACCACCTCGCCGTCGAGGTCGAGTTCGTCGAGCACCCCCTCGACCAGCTCGCGCGCGCGCTCGGCAGGGCTATCGGGCCAGTCGAAGTCGTCAGGCACGGCGCCAGGCTATCCGACAATCGGTTGCCGCGCGACGGTGAATCGCCGCCGGGACAGCGTCAATAGTCTGGGCTGCAATGGGCATCGTCTACGCAGTCGCGAACCAGAAGGGCGGCGTCGGGAAGACGACGACCGCCGTCAGTCTCGCCTCCTGCGCCGCTGCCGAGGGGCACCAGACGCTGCTCGTCGACCTCGATCCGCAGTGCAACGCGACGACCGCGCTCGGCTCGCCTTCCGACGCTCACCCGTCTTCATATGACTGCCTGACCGGCGAGACCTCGGTCGCCGCGGCGGCGCGGCCGGCCGGACCGGACAACCTTTGGCTCGTTCCCGCCAGCCGCGATCTGGCCGGTGCAGCGGTCGAGCTGCCGCGGATCGAGGGGTCTGAGACGCGCCTGCGTGAGCGCCTGGGCCCGGTCCGCGAGCGCTTCGAGACGACCCTGCTCGACTGCCCGCCATCGCTCGGCCCGGTCAGCGTTAACGCGCTTACCGCCGCCGACCGCGTCATCGTCCCAGTCCAGGCTGAGTACCTGGCGCTGGAGGGACTGGTGCAATTTCTTGAGACTTTGGGCCTGATTAGGCGCGAACTCAACCCTCGACTTGAGGTTTCGGGTTTGCTGATAACCATGCACGATGACCGCACCCGGTTGGCCCAGGACGTCGAGACCGAGCTGCGTAGCCACTTCGGCGAGATGGTCTTCAAGACGGTAATCCCACGCAGCGTCCGGGTCGCCGAGGCGCCGAGCTATGGTCTGCCCGTGACCGAGCACGCCCCCTCTTCGCGCGGCGCAGTCGCCTACAAAGCGCTCTCGAAGGAGCTCGCAGGTCGTGCCTAGCAAGACCAACCGGCGCGGAATCGGCCGCGGCCTTTCGGCGATCCTGCCGGAAAGCGAGGCCGGCGACGCTGGTCAGCTGCTGGAGCTGCCGGTCGAACTGATCAAGCCCAACCCCGAGCAACCGCGGACCAACTTCGACCCCGAGGCGCTGGCGGCGCTGGCCGCCTCGATCGAGACCAGCGGCGTCGTCCAGCCGCTCCTCGTCCGCCCCCTGCACGACGGTAGTTACGAGCTGGTCGCCGGCGAGCGCCGCTGGCGGGCCGCGCAGCAGGCGGGACTGGAGAAGGTGCCGGCGGTGGTCCGCGATCAGGCCGAGACCGAGCGGCTACAGGCGGCGCTGATCGAGAACATGGTCCGCGAGGACCTCAACCCGATTGAGGAGGCGCGCGCCTGCGATGCGCTGCTCAACGAGCTCAGCCTCTCGAAAGAGGACCTCGCCCGCCGGGTCGGCCGCAGCCGCCCCTCGATCTCCAACCTCATCAGGCTGCTCGAGCTGCCTGATGAGGCGCTGGCGATGCTCGAGTCTGGTGAGCTCAGCGAGGGCCATGGCAAGGCGATCCTCGGCGCCAGCGGCAACGACGTCCGCCGCCGCCTGGCGCGCGAAGCGACGCGGGGTGGATGGTCGGTCCGCGAGACCGAGAACAGGGTTCGGCTGGCTGGCCAGCCAAAGGCGAGACGGAAGCGCAAATCCCTCGATCCCGACGCCGAGGCGGCCCTCACCGCCACCGGCGACCAGCTCGAGAAGGCGCTCGGCCACGAGGTCACGGTGCGGCCGAAGGGGGAGGGGATCGCGGTCGAGCTGCGCTTCGACGACGTCGACGAAGCCCGCGCCTTCGCCCGCGCCTTGGGTCGCAAAAGGCGCTGAGCTGCGACACCGCTTATCGCTCAGTCGCGGCGCCGCTAGAATCGCCGTCCCCGGGCGATTAGCTCAGTTGGTTAGAGCGCGTCTCTGATAAGGACGAGGTCCCTGGTTCGAATCCAGGATCGCCCACTGTGCAGCAGATGCAGATCTACGGAGTCAGCTTCGACATGGTCGGCAAGCAGCCGATCGTCTTGTTGAAGACCGTCGAGGGCAACCGCTTCCTGCCGATCTGGATCGGGCACCCAGAGGCGGCGGCGATCTTGATGAAACTTCAGGGCGCCTCGACGCCGCGGCCGATGACCCACGACCTGCTCTCCGACGTGCTCGAGAACCTCGACGCCAAATGCGAGCGGGTCTCGGTGACCGAGCTGCGCGACAACACTTTCTACGCCTCGATCACGGTCTCGGTCGGCGGCTCGGAGGTCGAGATCGACTCGCGGCCGAGCGACGCTCTCGCCCTCGCGGTGCGGGTCTCGGCGCCAATCTTCGCGGCCGAGGAGGTGATCGAGGAGTCGGCGATCGAGTTCGAGCACGAGGTCGAGGACACCGAGGAGGTCGTCGACAAGTTCAAAGAGTTCCTTGATGAGGTCACGCCCGAAGACTTCGCTTCCGGCGATTCTTAGGGCTGCAAACCTGCGCATACCGGCGTCCTCGGTCGGTCATGTGCGGAGCACACTCCCTCCCTCGTCCTTGGTCTGCTTGGTTTTCGCTCCTAAGAAACGCCGGAAGGGAGCAGCGCCAGGTCGAGGATTCGGCTGACGAGGTTCTCGAAGCTCATCCCGGCCGCCTCGGCGGACTGGGGGAGGAGGCTGGTGTCGGTGAGGCCGGGGATCGCGTTGGCCTCGAGCACCCAGGGACCGTCGGCGGCGAGGATCAGGTCGACCCGGGCGAAGCCGGTGAGGCCTAGCGCCCGGTAGGTGCCGAGCGCCGCGTCGACCACCGCAGCACGCTCGCTGTCGCTGAGCGCCGCGGGACACTCGAAGCGGGTGCGGCCGATCTCGTAGCGGGCCTCGAAGTCGTAGCGATCGCCTTCGGCGGGGATCGCCTCGACCACCGGCAACGCCTCGTCGCCGAGCACGCTGACCGCCATCTCGCGACCGTCGACGAAGCGTTCGAGCAGCACCTGCTCGTCGTAGCTGAAGGCAGAGACGAGGGCCCCCGGGATCTCTGACGACGCCGCGGCGAAGCGGACGCCGAGCGAGGAGCCACCGCGGCTCGGCTTGACCACGAGCGGGAAGCCGAGGCTGGCCTCGAGTGCGCCAAGCGCGTCGCCGGCGCCGAGCTCGCGGAAGGCTGTCTGTTTGAAGCCGAACCAGTCGGGGGTGGGGACGCCGGCCTCGCGGATCGCGTGCTTGGCGAGGACCTTGTCGATGCAGCGCGCACAGGCCGAGGCGCCGGGGCCGGTGAAGGGGATGCTGAGGATCTCCAGCAGCTCCTGGGCGGTGCCGTCCTCGCCGCCGGCGCCGTGCATCGCGACGAAGGCGACGTCGGGACGCTCGGCCTCGAGCCGCCGCACCAGGTCGCCACCGACGTCGATCGGCAGCACCTCGTGCCCGAGGCGCTCGAGCGCGTCCTCAACCCGGGCGCCGGAGCGCAACGAGACGCCGCGCTCCAGCGAGCGGCCGCCTTTGAGGACCGCGACCTTCACGCTTCACCGGCCTGTCGAAACGGCAATACGTCCCCTCCTTGGGGATCACCGGCAGGGCCCTCACCCGACTCCGAAGGAATCAGACTGCGATCGGAGTCGGGTGAGGGCGAGGTTCCATCAACGGTCATGTCCTCCGCTTCGCGTCCGGGCATGCCCGGCGGGGGCGCCAATGCCTCGTAGAGATCGACCTGTTCGGCGATCACAGCCCCGATCCGCCGGATGCCCTCACGGATTTCGTCGTCGCCGACGCCGGAGAAGTTGAGGCGCATCGAGCTGGCGCCGCGACCGTCGACGTAGGCGCCCTGGCCGGGGACGAAGGCGACGTCGGCGCGCAGCGCCTTTGCCAGCAGGTCGCTGGTGTCGATGTACTCCGGCAGCGTTGCCCAGATGAAGAGGCCGCCTTCGGGTTCGGTCCAGGTCGCCTCGGCGGGGAAGTGCTCCTGCAGTGCACCGAGCATCACGTCGCGACGACGCCGGTAGATGCCGACCAGGTCGGCGATGTAGTCACGCCAGCGGCCTTCGCCGAAGTACTCGTGCAGGAAGTACTGGGTCAGGGTCGAGGTGCAGAGGTCGGCGGCCTGCTTGCCGAGGACGATTTTCTCCATCACCGGTGGCGGGGCCACCGCCCAGCCGAGGCGGATCCCGGGGGAGAGGATCTTCGAGAAGGTGCCGAGGTAGATGACGAAGTCGCCGCCGTCGAGCTGGTAGAGCGGTGGCAGCGCCTCGCCTTCGTAGCGAAGTAGCCCGTAGGGGTTGTCCTCGACCACCAGCATCTCGTGCTGGGCCGCGAGCTCGACCAACCGCACCCGGCGCTCGAGCGACATCGTCACCCCGGCCGGATTCTGGAAGCTCGGCACCGAGTAGACGAATTTCGGCTGCCGCCCCTCGCGCCCGAGCCGGTCCAACAGTTCTTCGAGGACGTCGACCCGCATCCCCTCTTCGTCGACCTCGATCTGCACCACCTCGGCCTGGTAGCTGCAGAAGACCGGGACCGCGCCGGGGTAGGTCGGCGCCTCACAGACAACGACGTCGCCGGGATCGACCAAGGTCTTGCAGACGAGGTCGATCGCCTGCTGGCCGCCGGTGGTGACGATCACATCCTCGGGGTCGGGAAGCATTCCCTCGGCCGCCATCACCTCGCCGATGCAGTCCTTGGTCTTCTCGAAGCCCTCGGTCGGCCCGTACTGCAGTGCCTCGGCTGCCGACTCCTGGGCGATCCGGGTCATCTGGGCGGCGAAGCTCTGCGGCGGGAAGGTCGAGGTGTCGGGCAGCCCGCCGGCCAGCGAGATCACTTCCGGGCGGGCGGTGATCGCCATCAGGTCGCGCATCGCCGAGGAGCGCATCACCGTCGTCCGCTCGGCGAAGAGGCCGGCGTAGCGCTCGAGGTCGCGGGCGCTCGAGTGGGCGCGGCGGCGGTGCCGGGGTCGGGGAACTTCAGCCATCAGTGTCGTCTGGGAGTCACGTTCTGTCACCGAAGTGTGGCGGATCGCTAGGTTTCCTTCTCGTGGACTTCTTGACCGACCTCGGGATCGGCCTGGCGATCGGCATGCTCGCCGGGACGACCGGTACTCACGGGTCCGCCCGCGGGCGGATGACGATCCTCGCTGGGGTGATCGGTCTGATCGTCGGCTTCCTGATCGACGGCGGCCTCGGCGCGGTGCTGGGCCTGGTCGGCGCAGTCGTCGCCTGTCTGATCATCTCCGACCTCGTCGCCGGCGCCAGCCGCCGCGAGGGGAGTGGGGCAGGGGCGCTTGCCTTCTTCGTCAGCCTGGCGGCTTTAGCCGTCGCCGGGATCGCCCTGCTGGTCCCGATCGTGATCATCATCGTCGTCCTCGCCTTGCTCTGGCTGGCGATATCCCGCCACCGCCGGGCCCAGCGCAAACACGCCGGCCTGCGCGTTCTCCGTTAGCCAGCCGATGGCGGCGGCCCGCCGCAAGAAGCTGATCCTCACCTACGTCGACTCGCTGCGCACCGACATGCTCGAGCGCGCCGTCGCCGAGGGGCGGGCGCCGACCTTCGGGGCGCTGCTCGAGCGCGGCGTGCTGATTCCCGACTGCGTTTCCAGCTTCCCCTCGGTGACCCCGGTCGCCTGCTCGGAGATCGTCACCGGGCTCGGCGCCGAGCGCCACTGGATCAGCGGCATGAACTGGTACCACCGGCTCGAGCGGCGCTACGTCGAGTACGGCTCCTCGCTCGAGGCAACCCGCGCCTTCGGCGTCTTCCGTTCCCTCTACGACCTCGTCTACAACATGAACCTGGCTCACCTCAGCCCGGAGATCGAGACCGTGTTCGAGAGCCTCGAAGACGGCGGCCAGCGGACCGCCTGCACGCCGTTCCTGATCTACCGCGGCCGCCACCGCCACCCGATGTCGCTCGAGGGGCTGATGCGGCGGGCGGTCGAGGCAACCCGGCTGCACTTCCGCCACCACACCTGGGGCCCCACCGAGCTCTTCTACGGCGACCTCTACGCCAGCCGCGACGTGCCCTGCAAGTCGACCTCGATCCCTGGCGTCCGCGACCCCTACGCCGCCTGCTGTTCGGTTGAGCTGATGAAGGACGATGGCTTCGACTTCCTGCTGCTCTCGCTGCCCGACAACGACAACTACTCGCACCGCAACGGGCCAGACGCGACGGTCGAGTCGATCGCCAGGGCCGACGACTGCTTCGCGCTGCTGGTCGAGGAGGGGGGAGGAATCGACGCCTTTCTCGACCAGCACGCGGTGATCCTGATGGCCGACCACGCCCAGACCGACGTCCACCGTGGCCTGCCGCTGGCCGATCTGCTGGCGGCCGAGTGGTCGGTCCTGCAGCCCTCCGACGACCGCCCCGAACTGGCGCAGCTGGCGGTCAGCCCGACCGGCCGCGCCGCCCACGTCTACCTGCTGCCCGGGGAGGGGGAGCGGGCTGAGCCCGAGGCGGTGCGCGAGCGCCTCGCCGAGCTGGAGGGAGTCGACCTTGTCTGCAGGCTGGTCGACGAGGACGGCGCCCAACTGCGCCGTGAGCAGCCGGGGATGCCGCCGGCCGGCGGCGAGTGGGCGGTAGTCGAGCGCGGTGGCGAGGAGGTTCGCTTCCGGCCCGGCGAGGCGGTCGAGGACCTGCGCGGCGGGCGCTGGGAGCTGGTCGGCGAACCGGGCGTGCTCGAGGCGACGATCGCCGCCGGGCGGCTGCGCAGCGAGACCTACCCCGACCCGCTGGCCCGAGTCTGGTCGGCGCTGACCGCACCCCACGCCGGCGACTTCGTCCTCTCGCTCGAGCTCGGCTTCGAGGCAGTTGACTGGGGCGGCGTCACCCACGCCGGTGGTGGCAGCCACGGGGCGCTGCACGCCGGTGACAGTCTCGGGCCACTGCTCTTCGTCGGCTGCGGTCCGGAGTCGGCGGACGAGCGCGAGCAGTGGACGTTGCGCGACGTCGCCCCGGTGGTCCGCGAACACTTCGGGGTCGAGGGATGAAGCGACTGCTGGCGATCGCGGCGCTGCTGTTTGCGCTCGCCGCGACGCCGGCGCTCGCTGCCTCGAGCAGCGACGAAGACGTGCCGCCGAAGAACGGCATCACCGAACTGGAAGCGACTCGTGCCGCCGACCATGCCCCTGATGTCGAAAAGGAGCGCCGCGAGAACGGCAGCCTGACCTCGACTACGGGCTTCACCGAGGGCCACTGGCAGGTCGCCTACTTCGCCGGCGACGAGGAGGTCGCGGTCGTCTTCGTCGACGCGCGAAAGGCAGAAGTGACGGAGGAATGGACCGGCTTCCAGGTCGCCTGGAAGATGGCTCGTGGCTACTCCGGCGCCTTCGGCCACGCCCTCAACTCGCCCTTCGTCTTCGTCCCGCTGTGTTTGATCTTCCTGCTCGGGTTGTTCGACTGGCGGCGCTGGCGGCGGGCGGCCAACCTCGACCTGATCTTTCTGCTCGGCTTCACCGTCTCCCACTTCTTCTTCAACCGCGCCGACATCGGCGTCTCGGTGCCGCTCCAGTACCCGCCGCTGATCTACCTGCTGGCGCGGGCGTTGTGGATCGGCTTCCGCGGTAGGGGGGAAGGGCTGCGCCCGGTCTGGCCGACGACCTGGCTGGTGGTCGCGGCGCTCTTCCTGATCGGGGTGCGGGTCGGGCTCAACGTCGCCAACGCCGGCGCGATCGACGTCGGCTACGCCGGCGTTGTCGGCGCCGACAAGATCGTCCACGGCGAACCGATCTACAACAACTTCCCCGAGGACATCCACTCGGGCGACACCTACGGGCCGGTCAACTACCTCGCCTACGTGCCGTTCGAGCTGATCTGGCCCTACAGCGGCGAATGGGACGATCTGCCCGCCGCCCACGCCGCCGGCGTCATCTTCGACTTCGCAGTGCTCGGCTTCCTCGTCCTGCTCGGGCTGCGGGCGCGGCCGGGACCGGCCGGCCGGCGACTGGCGGCGATCCTCGCTTTCGGCTGGGCCGCCTACCCGTACACCGCCTACGTCCTCGAGTCGAACTCCAACGACAGCCTGCTGGCGGCGCTGCTGGTCGCGATCCTGCTCGTCCTTGCCCGCCCGTTCGCCCGCGGGGTGATGCTTTCGCTCGCCACCTTCGCCAAGTTCGTGCCGGCGGTTTTGGGTCCGATGCTGCTCACCTACCGGCCACCGGGAGAGAGCCGTCGGCTGCCGCGGACGGCGCTGCTGTTCGCCGCCGGCTTCGTCCTCGTCGGCGTCGCAGCGATGCTCTGGCCGGCGATCGACCCGGGCCTGCGGACGATGTTCGACCGCTCGCTCGGCGCCCAGACCGGACGCAGCTCGCCCTTCAGCGTCTGGGGCCAGGCGAACCTCGAATGGCTGCACACGATCCTGCTCGCCACCCTCGCTGGGTTGGCGCTGGCGCTCGCTTTCGTCCCCCGCCGCAAGTCGCTGCTGCAGGTGGCGGCGCTGAGCGCCGCCCTGATAATCGGCGTCCAGCTCACCCTCCACCACTGGTTTTACCTCTACATCGTCTGGTTCTACCCGCTGCTGCTGGTGGCGCTGGCGCTGTTGGAGCGCGACCCCGGCGAGGGGGCAGAGGAGGCGCTCAGTCCTGCGGCGGAGCCGGCACCATTACCTGCTCGAAGTGGTCCGCCAGCCCCTGCTCGTTGACGTCGACCAGCGCGCCCATCACCCAGACGTCCTCGGTCGCGGTCTCGAAGCGGGTCGGCATCTGCTGGATGAACTGCCGCAGCACGTCCTCGGGCTTGACCCCGAGGACGCTGGTGCGGGAGCCGGTCATGCCGGCGTCGGAGATGAAGCCGGTGCCGCTGGGGAGGACCCGACCGTCGGCGGTGGGGACATGGGTGTGGGTGCCGAAGACGGCGGCGACGCGGCCGTCGAGGTGCCAGCCCATCGCCACCTTCTCGCTCGAGACTTCGGCGTGGAAGTCGACGATCGCGAAGTCGGCGTCGAGTTGGGCGAGGATCGCGTCGACAGTGTCGAACGGCGAGCGGGCAACGGTCAGGCCAATCCCGCCCGAGAGGTTGATCACCGCGACCCGCTTGCCGGCCGCCTCGACCACGGTGTGGCCACGGCCGGGGTTGCCGCTCGGGTAGTTGGCCGGCCGCACTAGACGCTCGCAGCGGTCGATGAACTCGTAGGCCTCGCGGTGGCGGTAGACGTGGTTGCCGGAGGTGATCACGTCGGCGCCGCTGGCGAACAGGTCGTTGGCGGTGCGCTCGGTAACCCCCATGCCGCCAGCCGAGTTCTCGCCGTTGACGACGACGAAGTCGGGGGCGTGGCGCTCGCGCAGCGCCGGCATCGTCTCGCGCAGGCCGCGCCGGCCCGGGCTGCCGACCACGTCGCCGATGAAGAGAACCCGCATCGCCCGACCCTAGATGATTGATTCCACGCCCAGGCCCACCTGGATGACGCGCCTGGCACGTCCCCAGTCGCACCTCGCCGTGGAATCAATCATCTAGATGACCGGTTTCCGGACCGCCCGCCGATGCCCGAGTTGCATCTGCGGCGAGCGGGTAGGGCGGGTCGAACCGATGGAGAATCCTGATTCGATCAAAGAACCTGTTTCCGCGACTGAAGTCCTCGCCCGCGCTGCCGCCTACCCGTTTGCGGCGCCGCTGCGGTCCTTCGTCCAAGTCGGGGAACGCACGCACGACCTGCCCGCCACCCCTGACCTGGTCGGCCGCCGGCCGCTGCTCGCATACGGCGCCAACGCCTCGCCGCAAGTCCTGGCCAAGAAGCTGGCGGCGCTGCCGTCCGAGCCGCTGCCGGTCCTGCGCGCCGGGCTGGCCGACTTCGACGTCGTCTACTCGGCGCACATCTCGCCCTACGGCGCTGTGCCCTCGACCCTGCAGCGCAGTCCCGGCACGATCGCTCCGGTCTACGTTGCCTACCCGACTGCCGAGCAGGAGGAGGCGATCGTCGCCACCGAGGTCAACTACGAGCTGACCCAGCTCGAGCTCGAAGTGCGAACCGAGGAGGGCGAGGAGCTCTCGGTTCTCGACACCTTCGTCAGCCGCCACGGCTGCCTCTCGCTCGACGGCGGCGAGGTGGCGGTGGCGGCGATCGAGTCGGCGGGGCGGCGCTTCGCGAGCCTTGGGGAGATCGAGGTGCTGGAGCGGGTCCGGGCGATCCTCGCCCCGGAGCTCGACCTCGAGCGGTTCGCCGAGTCGAGCCTCGACCCCGGCCTCGCCGCCGCCCGCACCGCTGTCCTCCACGGCAACGCGATCCCGCTGGCGCTGTAGCCGCGGCCGCGAGCGGAAACAGGCTTGTCTGGCGACGTCCCACGGCGGCGGTTAAGTTCGCGCCGATGCCGGCCCATACCCGCGACCCGATCTTCGTCTTCGACTCCAAGGAGAAGTACCTGCCGATGGCACTATCACTCGCAATCGCGTAGCGAACGCTGAGGGAATTGGCGCTTTATGCCCCTATGGGATGCAAAAGGCGCCAATGGCGGCCGAAGGCCTCACACCGCGGCGAAGCGGCGCAGGGCGAGGCGAGCGATCGCGGCGTAGGCGACGAGCAGAATCGCCAGGTGCAGCAACGGCCCGCCGAGCGACGGGCCGGAAGAGTCGAGCGCCGCGGTCAGCGCTTCCAGCGCCGGTTTGAATGGGAAGAGCGCCGACACCACCTTGATCACCGAGTAGAGGCCGGCGCTGATCGCCCCGGAGGGGATCAGCGAGAGGAAGGCGATCGGCAGGGTGACCATGAAGGCAAGCAGGGAGACGGCGCGGACATCGCGGGCGAGGGCGCCGAGCGCGGCGCCGGCCGCGGCCAGCGCCGCGCCACCGACCGCGATCGCCGCCAGCCAGAGGCCGAACCGGCTCCATTCGAGCGGCACGAAGATCTGTAGCCCGGCGAGCATCAGCAGGGTGATGACGAGGCCGACCGCGACCCCGAGCAGGACCTTCTCGGCGAGCAAGCCGGACTCCGAGACGAGGCCGCGGATCAGCCGCGGGAAGGCGTTCTCCTCGCGCTCGAGGGCGAGCGAGCCGGCGACCAAGAGGACGGTGACGAAGGCGAGGGTGAAGGTCGCGGCGACGGCGATCGCGAAGATTTCGAGCGGCGGCGCGGAGCCGCCGACCACGGTCTTGTCGACCTTGATCGGTTCGGCGAGGCGATCGATCAGCGGCCCGGCAATGTCGAGGTTTTCGCCCGCCTGGTCGGCGAAGTCGGTGACCTGGGCGAGCGAGCTGCGGAGCGGTCCCGGCGGCAGCGCCGGCTCCAGCGCTTTGAGGATGTTGGCGCTCGCCTGCAAGCCGAGGATGTGGATCTTCGACCCCAGCACCGGCAGGTTGCCACCCTCGATCACCAGCTTCAGGTAGTGGCTGCCTTCGTTCGCGATCCGCCGGGCGATCGCCAGGTTGGCCTGGGCCATCAGCGAGGTGATGCGGTCGTTGACGAGGCCCGCCTTGATCGGATCCTCCTCGTTGACGATCACTTCGACTTCGGGCGTCCCCGGGGTCAGGGTCGAGAGCGAGTTGATCTTGTTGATCAGGTCTTCGGGGAGGATCAGCGCCGCCAGCACTTCACCCGAGGAGACCTTGTCTTTGGCCTCGTCCTTGGAGTGGACGCGGACGCACTCGACTTTCTTGCAGATCCGCCCCTGGACGTTGGCCCGCGGTAGCTTCTGACCGCCGACGATGATGCGCGTGTCCTGTGGCACTTCGTTGAGGAAGGCGACGCGCGGCTTCTCGGGTCCGCGCGAAATCGCGAAGCCGACCAGAACGGCGATCAGCACCGGGTAGACGACGAGCAGGGTCGCTTGCAGCGGCGAGCGGCGGAGGATCTGCAGGTCCTTGAGTAGGAGCCAGCGCATTCGTCAGTGCCCCCGGTGGTGGAGGAAGGCGACGAAGGCGGTCTCGAAGTCACGGTCGGCGGCCTCGGGCGCCTCGCGCCGCACCGCCTCGCGCAGCTCCGCCGGCGGGCCGTCGAAGAGCGCCTCGCCGTCGGCGAGGACCAGCAGCCGTCCCCCGTAGCGCTCGGCCTCCTGGATGTCGTGGGTGGAGAAGATCACCGTCGTGCCGCCGCCGGCGAGGCCGGAGACGAACTCCCAGAGCCGGGCCCGTTGGCGCGGGTCGAGGCCGACGCTCGGCTCGTCGAGCAGCAGCACCGCCGGCCGCGCCAAGAGCCCGATCGCGATGTTGATCCGCTGCTGGTTGCCACCGGAGAGGCGGGCGACGATCTCGCCGCGCCGCTCATCCAAGTCGGTCAGCTCGAGCATCTCTTCGCAGGAGGCGTGGGGATCGGGATGGCGCTCGAGTCGCGCGAACAGCAACAGGTTCTCTTCGACGGTCAGCCGCCGGTAGAGCGCCGCCTGCTGCGGCACCCAGCCGACCGCGCCGCCGCCGACCTCGACCTCGCCCTCCTCCGGCCGCACGATCCCGGCGAGGATCGAGAGCAGCGTCGTCTTGCCGGCCCCGTTGGGACCGATGATCGCGACTAGGTCACCGGCCTCGGCCCCGAAGCTCACGCCACGGAGAGCCGCGCGATCGCCGTAACGCTTGGTCAGCTCTCTCGCCTGCACGCGGCCGAACGGTACCGGCAGCCGCCTAAAGCTGGCGCGGCCTGGGGAGGGGTCGGGGTATCCCCGACCGGACACTCATGAGCGAGCGCAGCGAGCGGGTCCGGGCGGGGATACCCCGACCCCTCCCGAGAACCCGCTCCCCCTAAACTCGCCCCCGATGCCATTCCCCGCCACGCGAATGCGCCGCATGCGTCGCACCGCAACCCTCCGCGGCCTCGTCCGCGAAACCGAGCTCTCGCCCTCTCACTTGATCCAGCCGATGTTCGTCGTCGCCGGCGAGGGGGTCAGCGAGGAGATCCCGTCGATGCCGGGGATCTCGCGCTACTCGATCAACAACCTGACCGAGGAGGCGGGTGAGATCGCCGCTGCGGGGATCGGTGCGGTGATCCTCTTCGGCATCCCCGGCGCCAAGGACGAGGTCGGCTCGGGTGCCTACGACGAGGAGGGGATCGTGCAGATGGCGGTGCGGGCGCTGAAGGAGGCGCACCCCGACCTGACCGTGATCACCGATGTCTGCCTCTGCGAGTACACCTCGCACGGCCACTGCGGTGTCTTCCGCGAGGGCGGCACCGAAGTCGACAACGACCTCTCGGTCGAGCTGCTGGCGAAAACCGCGATCTCGCACGCCGACGCCGGTGCCGACGCGGTCGCGCCGAGCGACATGATGGACGGCCGCATCGGCTCGATCCGCTTCCAGCTCGACGAGGAGGGGCACCCCGACGTGCCGATCATCGCCTACAGCGCCAAGTACGCCTCGAGCTTCTACGAGCCGTTCCGAGTTGCCGCTCAGTCGACGCCCGAATTCGGCGATCGCCGCGGGTATCAGATGGACCCCGCCAACGCCGCCGAAGCGGTGCGCGAGGCACAGCTCGACCTCGAAGAGGGCGCCGACATGGTGATGGTCAAGCCGGCGCTCCCTTATCTCGACGTCGTGCGCCGGGTCAAGGAGGAGACCGGGGCGCCGCTGGCGGCCTACCAGGTCGGCGGCGAGTACGCGATGCTGAAAGCGGCCGCCCAGCAGGGTTGGCTCGACGAGCGCGCCGCGGTGCTCGAGACCCTGACCGCGATCCGCCGCGCCGGCGCCGACGCGATCATCACCTACTACGCGAAGGAGTGCGCAGCTTGGCTTCAGTGAAAACGCCGCAGTCGAAGGCCCGCAGCCGCAAGGACGGCGCCGCGATCCCGCTCGACGAGACCGACAAGCGGCTAATGAACCTGCTGCAGTCGAGTTTCCCACTCGACCCCGAGCCCTTTGCCCTGGTCGCCTCGGAGGCCGAACTGGAGACCGAGGACCTCCTCGCCCGCACCCAGCGGCTGCTCGACAACCGGATCATCCGCGAGATCACGCCGATCTTCGACACCCGCGCGCTCGGCTATGAGTCGATGCTGGTCGCCGCCAAAGTCGACGCCGAGAACCCGCAGCGGGCGGCGAAGATCGTCAACGCCCACCCCGGCGTCTCGCACAACTACCTGCGCACCCACGACTTCAATCTCTGGTTCACGATCGCCACCCCGCCCGACTCCGAGCTCGGCCTGCAGGGCACCCTCGAGGCGCTGATGGAGGAGACCGGGGCCGAGTCGATGCGCGAGCTGCCGACCCTGACCCTGTTCAAGATCAACATGAACCTGGAGATGGAGGGGGGGACCGACGCGCTTGCCGCGACGGTCGAGGCGGCGCCGCCGCGCGAGCTCGAAGCGCAGCCCTACGACGAGGACGACATCGCCTTGATCAAGGCCCTGCAGGGGCCGATGCAGGCGGTCGAGCGGCCCTACGACGAGGCCGCCGCCGAGCTCGGGATCACGACTGATGACCTGCTCGGACGACTGCAGGAGATGGTCGACCGCAAGATCCTGCGCCGGGTGGCGGCGATCCTCTTCCACCGCCGGGCCGGCTTCTCGGCCAACGGGATGGGGGTTTGGAAGGTGCCCGAGGACAAAATCCTCGAGATCGGCGGACAGATGGCCGCCACCCGCGGCATCTCCCACTGCTACCAGCGCCCGACCTACGAGGACTGGCCCTACAGCGTCTTCACGATGGCCCACGGCCGCTCGAAGGAGGAGTGCGACGCGGTTCTCGACTCGATCGCCGAGAAGTGCGCGATGGGTCCCGACGACCGCGCCACCCTCTACTCCTCGACCGAGTACAAGAAGATCCGCCTCCACTACTTCACCGACGACTACGCGCGCTGGGAGGCGGAGCATTCCTAGCAACGCGGCGTCGGCGCGCCTCTTCGAGCGCGCCCAGCAGGTCCTCCCCGGTGGCGTCAACTCGCCGGTGCGGGCGATGCGGCAGATCGGCCGTGACCCGATTTTCATCGAGCGTGGCGAAGGCTGCGAAGTCGTCGACGTCGACGGCAAGCGCTACCTCGACTGGGTCGGCTCCTGGGGGCCGCTGATCCTCGGCCACGCCGAGCCGAGCGTGGTCGCGGCGGTGATCGACGCCGCCAAGCTGGGGACGAGCTTCGGCGCCACCACCGGCGGCGAGGTGGCGCTGGCCGCCGAGGTCGCCGCGCGGCTGCCGTCGGTCGAGATGATCCGGATGACCAGCTCCGGGACCGAGGCGGCGATGAGCGCGGTGCGGTTGGCGCGGGCGATCACCGGCCGCGAGGTCGTGGTCAAGTTCGCCGGCGCCTACCACGGCCACTCCGACGGACTGCTCGCCGAGGGCGGCTCGGGGATGGCGACGCTCGGCGTTCCCGGCAGTCCGGGGGTGATCGCGGCGCAGACCGCGGCGACCGTGGTGGTGCCGTGGAACGACCGCGAGGCGGTGTTGAAGGCGCTCGCCGAGCACGAGGTGGCGGCGCTTTTGGCCGAGCCGGTCGCCGCAAATATGGGCGTGGTCCCGCCCGAGGAGGGCTTCCTCGAGTTCCTCCGCGAGGCCACCCGCGAGGCAGGCGCGTTGCTGGTGTTCGACGAGGTGATTACCGGGTTTCGCGTCGCCCGTGGCGGCGCTCAGGAGCTCTACGGGGTCGAACCCGACCTGACCGTGATGGGCAAGGTGCTCGGCGGCGGGCTGCCGGCAGCCGCCTACGGCGGCTCGCGCGGGGCGATGGAACGGATCGCCCCGGCCGGCGACGTCTACCAAGCCGGGACGCTTTCCGGCAACCCGTTGGCAGTCGCCGCCGGTCGTGCCACCCTCGCGGCCCTCGACGCCGAGGCCTACGCGCGGCTCGGCGCGCTGACCGACCGCCTCGCCGAGGGCCTCCGCCGCCTCGCGGCGGACCGGCCGTTGCAGGTCGCCGACGTCCCTGGCCTCGTCACGCTCTTCTTCAGCGACCGCCCGGTGCGGAACTTCGCCGACGCCAGCGCCTGCGACCTCGAGGCCCACGCCCGCTTCTGTCGCGCCATGCTGGCGACCGGCGTTTATCCGCCGCCGGCCCAGTTCGAGGCCTGGTTCGTCTCCCTCGCCCACGACGAGTCCAGCATCGACCGCACCCTTCAGGCCGCCGCCGAGTCCCTCGACGAGGCCCTAGCGTGACCGCCCCTCCCGCCGAACTGTTCCTTATGTCGGCTATTCCGACAAAAGGAACAGCCCGATGAGTGCGCCGCCGGCGGAGCCTGCCGACGCACTCCGCGCGCTCGCCGCGCAGCTCCGCGAAGAGGGGACGCCGATCTCGCCGCATGTGGTCGAGGCCCCCGCTCGCCCTCGCCTCGGCGAGCTCGCCGCCGACGGCCCACGCACCGCCGCGGCGCCCGGCGAGTACGCCTTCGTGGTCGAGGCGGTTCGTGAGGGCTACCTGCTCCACTACGGCGAGTCGCGGCTACTCGCCGGCCACGATCCCGACCTGGCGCTGCTCGCCGGCGACTACCTCTACGCGCTGGGGCTCGACCGGCTGGCCCGGCTCGGCGACACCGCGGCGGTAGAGGTGCTCGCCGAGCTAATCGGCCGCTGCGCGCAGCTCCACGCCGAGGACCGCGACGCCGAGGTCGAGCCACTCTGGAGGGCAGCGGCCTACCAGATCGCCGGGCGCTGAGTGACGTTTCGCACACAGTCAATTCACCCCGCAGGGGGAGGCCGCCTACCACGCCAAGGGAATAGACTTGGTTGCCCTACGCGGAACGACTGTGGCAGCTGAGAACGGCGACAAAGTAAACGGGGCCGAGGGCGTCCAGAGGCAGAGGCCAGAGCCCCAACCACCCGGCTATTTCGAGGGCGAGTCGATGACTCGGCGCAAAGCGCTGACGATCGGCTCGCAGGCGATTGGCGGCGTTGCCGCGGTTGCAATCATCCTGCCCGCGGTCGGCTTCGCGGTAGCGCCGATCTTCCACCGCGGCAAGGAGCGCTGGGAGAAGGTCGGCCCGGTCGGCGACTTCGTCGAAGACACCTACCGCCAGGTCGTCTTCACCGAAACCGAGGGAATTGGCGATGCCGGCAAGCAGACCGCCTACGTGCGCAAGAGCTCGGCCGAGCTGGAAGAAGAACCGGGCAAGTTCGTCGCCGTCTCCAATCGCTGCGCCCACCTTGGCTGTCCGGTCCGCTTCGTCGAAGCCGCCGGCAACTTCATCTGCCCCTGCCACGGCGGTGTCTACGACTTCCAGGGCCGCCGCATCGGCGGTCCGCCGGTCCGCCCGCTCGACCAGTTCCAGACCCGGGTCCGCAACGGCCAGGTCGAGATCGGCCCCCGCTACAGCGTCACCAACCAGCTCGACCCGGTGCGCGCCCGCGATCCCGGCGAGTTCACCGGCGGGATCTGGGAATACCTCTATCCGCCGCGTCCGTCGACCTTCCCCGCTCCCTGATGGCAAAGCTCCGCGACGCGATAATCCCCGCCCCACTGCGCAAAGTCGCCAAGCCCGGCACCACGCCGCCGAAAGGGTCGGCGCCCGCCGACCTGAAGACTTCGCCGCCGAAGCGCCCGGGCGATCTCGACGCGCTGGTCGAGAAAGCCAAAGAGGCGCCGGTCGACACCGCCGCCTGGCTCGACCAGCGGCTCGGCGCCAGCGGCTTCCTCACCGGGATGTTGTTCCGCAAGGTGCCGAAAGGGACCAACTGGTTCTACACGCTCGGCTCGGCGACGCTCTTCGCCTTCATCGTCCAGGCGACTACCGGCGTCTTCCTGGCGATGTTCTACACGCCCTCGGCGACCCAGGCCTACGCATCGATCGCCCACATCAACAACGAGGTTCCGCTCGGCCAGTTCGTGCACGGCATGCACAAGTGGGGCTCCTCGGTGATGGTGATCCTGATCTTCCTCCACATGGGGCGGACCTTCTTCTTCGGCGCCTACAAGTACCCGCGCGAGCTCAACTGGGTGATCGGCGTGGTGCTGCTGATCCTGACGATGACGATGGCCTTCACTGGCTACCTGTTGCCGTTCGACCAGCGCTCCTTCTGGGCCTCGATCGTCGGCATCAACATCAACGGCACCGGCCCGATCGTCGGCCCTTACCTGAGCGACTTCCTGCGCGCCGGTCCTGAGCTGGGGGCGACGACGCTCTCGCGCTTCTACGCGATCCACATGCTGCTCGTGCCGGGGGCGATCATCGCCCTGATCGGCGCCCACCTCTACCTGGTGGTGAAGCTCGGTACGACCGCTCCGCCGTGGGTCAAAGCCGAGCGGCCGAAGATCGCCTCGCCGGTCACCGAGCTCGAGGCGGGCGCAGAGAACGGCCGGGTCAACGGGCATGTCAACGGCTACGAGCGCACCGACGGCCACGACGGGACGGGGACGCCGGCATGAAGCCCCAGGACAAGCAGGCGTATCTCGAAGAGTACGAACTGCTGAAGAAGAAGGGGAAGCCGTTCTTCCCCTACGCGGTGATGAAAGACTCGACGATGGCGCTGATCGTCGTCGCCGTGATCATCGCCATGTCGCTGATCCTCGGTGCCGAGCAGGGTCCCAAGGCCGACCCGACGACGACCACCTACGTGCCGCGCCCCGAGTGGTACTTCTTCTTCCTCTTCGAGGTTCTGCGGGTGATCAAACCGCCGGAGCTGGTGCCGCTAGCGACGATCGGAATCCCGACGATCTGCATGGTGCTGCTGCTCCTGCTGCCGTTCTACGACCGCAATCCGGAGCGCCGCCCCGAGCGCCGGCCGCTGGCAACGACCGCCGGCTGCCTGACGATCGCGGCGATGGCCTACCTCACCTTCCTCGGCGCGACCGGCGGCTCGCCGACCGAAGTCGACATGGAGGTGGCACCGCAGTACGAAGCCGGCAAGGAGGTCGTGGCCGGAGCTGGCTGCCTGGCTTGCCACAAGCTCGGGGAGAACGGCAACAACGGCCCCGGCCCCGAACTGACCCACATCGGCGCCCGGATCCCACGCGCAGCGATCCTCCGCTCGGTCGAAATCGGCCCCGGGATCATGCCCTCGTTCCGCGAACTGCCGCCAAAAAAGCTGGACGAGCTGGCCGATTTCCTGAGTTCGTTGCATTAGTTCGAGGGACGAACCGCCGTTGGGCGGAACCGATGCGGGGTGGGGGTTGGGTGTCCCTCCTCTCTCGATCTGTCGGCGTGGGGAGGATTCTGCTGGCGCCTCTTTCGAGCGCCGGGCCTCAATCGCAAAACGTTCGGAGGGACACCCAACCCCCACCTACACTGGGAAACGGCCGAAGGGCAGCTCGTCCAACTTTGGGGCACCGACCCTCGGAAGCTCTAAATAAAGCTGATGGACCCTGGGGCCTGGGTTGGGAGCTCGTTACGGGAGTGCGGGGATAGGGGTACCCCTCCCGCGCGGACCGGCGTTAGCAATTTGCAGCGGAGCACCCGACGTCGGTAGAGCAAGACTTCACGGCAAATTGCCCAGGGAGCACGGGAGGGGTACCCCCTGTCCCCCCTCGCGGCCCGAGGTGAGAAGGCGCAGTTCAGGCGCGCCCCTTCGCTACGCTCGCCCTCTCATCGACACGATCAACGACAACCGCCACTCCCCTCAGTTCGCCGGCCAGGTGAACCGGATGTTCGACCGGATCGCTGGCCAGTACGACGCGCTGAACACGGTGATGACCGCTGGGCTGCACCACCGCTGGCGCCAGCGCGCCGCCGAGCGGGCCGAGCTGCGGCCCGGCGACGCCGCGCTTGACGTTTGCTGCGGGACCGGCGACCTGGCATTGGAGCTGGCCTCGCAGGTGACGCCGGGGGGATCGGTGGTGGGCTGCGACTTCTCCGAGCCGATGCTCGATCTGGCCCGCGATAAGGCCGCGGCGCGGGGAGTCAAGGGCGTGCGGTTCGAGTGGGCCGACGCGCTGCAGATGCCGTACGACGGCGCCCGCTTCGACGCGGCCTCGGTCGGCTTCGGGGTCCGCAACCTCGCCGACCTTGACCGCGGCCTGCGCGAGCTCGGGCGGGTCCTGAAACCGGGCGGCCGGCTCGTGATCCTCGAGATCACCCAGCCGCAGCGGCCGCCGCTCTCGACCTTTTACTCGCTCTGGTTCAACCGCGCCGTGCCGCTGCTCGGCCGCTTTGCCGCCGATCCCGAGGCCTACTCGTACCTGCCGGAGTCGGTCCGCAGCTTTCCCAGCCCACTCGGCCTCGCCGAGAAGATGGACCGCGCCGGCTTCGAGCGGATCCGCTACACGGTGCTGGCCGGCGGGATCATCGCGATCCACAGCGGCGTCCGCGGGTGAGCGAGCGCTCTGCCGTACCGCCGCCGGTGACGGCGGTGCTCGATGCGTCCAGCCGCTGGCTGCCGACCCGGCTCGGCGAGGTCGAGGACGGGCTGGAGGAGGCGATCGCCCCGTTTGCCGCTTCGCCAGTCGGCGCCGACGCGACGGCGACGCTGGCCGCCGGCGGCAAGCGGCTGCGGCCGATGCTGGTCCTGCTCTGCGCCGGCGAGCGGGGAGGTGAGGCGGCGGTCCGCGCGGCGACGGCGATCGAGCTCGTCCACATGGCGACCCTGGTCCACGACGACGTCCTCGATCAGGCGCCGCTGCGGCGTGGGATCCCGACTGTGGCCGCGACCTCGGGGCGGCTGCGGGCCCAGGCGGCCGGCGACCTGCTGCTCTCTCGCGCCTTTGGGCTTCTCGCTGCGGCCGGCGACCGACGCGCGGTGGAGCTGCTCGCCGACGCCTCGGTGGCGCTGGCGCGGGGCGAGCTGGCGCAGCGCCAGGACGCCTTCGACCTGACGATCGACGAGCAGCGCTATCTGCAGCGCTGCCGGCTGAAGACGGCGACGCTATTTGAATGCGCTTGCCTGCTCGGCTTCGACGATGACCGCCTGCGCCGCTTCGGGGCTGATGTCGGGCTCGCCTTCCAGCTGCTCGACGACGTCCTCGACGTCAGTGGACCGCCGGAGCGGACCGGTAAGGCGCGCGGCACCGACCTGCTCGACGGCACGATCACCCTGCCGCTGATCGTCGCGGCCGAGCGCGACCCGGCGATCCGCGGCGTCGACCTGCAGGGACTCGACGCTGGCTCTGCCGAGGTGCTCTGCGACCGGATCGCGGCGACCGGGGCGCTGGAGGAGGTCCGCAAGCGGGCGCTGGCGCTGGTTGCCAGCGGTAAGCAGGCGCTCGCCGGACCTGGGTTCGAGACCGAACAGCGGCAGCTGCTCGAGCTGGTCGCCGACGGCGTCGTCCAGCGCTACAGCTGAGCCCCGCCGTCGGGCTGTTCCTTATGTCGGAATGGCGGACATAAGGAACAGCTGCGCTCAGCCCTGTTCGGTCGGCCGGATCAGGACCTCGCCGATCGCGACATGGCGCTCGCGGGTGACAACGTAGGCGATCGCGTCGGCGATGTCGTCGGCGGCGAGCCGCTCGATCTCGCCGATCCGCCCTTCGATCACCTCCTGGACCTCGGGCCGGTTGTGGCTAACCAGCTCGGTGGCGACGGCGCCGGGCTCGATCAACGAGATACGGACGTGGCGGCTGGTCACCTCCTGGCGCAGCGACTCGCTGAAGGCGCCGACCCCGTGCTTGGTCGCGTTGTAGACGCCGCTGCCGAGGCGAGCGACACGGCCGGCGACCGAGGAGACATTGACCAGGTCGGCGACCCGGCGGGGCTCCGACTCGGCGGCGGCGAGCAGGTGGGGGAGAGCGGCCTTGGAGACGTAGAGGAGGCCGAGCAGGTTGACCTCGACCATCTGCTCCCATTCCTCCACTGGTGCTTCGACGATCCCGCCGAGCAGCATCACCCCGGCGTTGTTGACGACGACGTCGAGGCGGCCGAGCTCGGCAGCTGCCTCGGCGACCGCGCGCTCGGCCTGCTCACGGTCACTGACGTCGGCCTCGATCGGTAGGGCGCGGACGCCGCCGCTACGGATCTCCTCGGCGAGCGCCTCGATCCGGTCGCTGCGGCGGGCAAGCAGGGCGACGTCGGCTCCCTCCGCCGCGAGGCCGCGCGCGGTCGCCTCACCGATGCCGCTGGAGGCTCCGGTGACGAGCGCGGCGGTCCCGCTCAGCTTTCCGTCGACGGCCACCCACGCAGCCTATCCGGGGTGGGGTGTCGGCTACGCCAGGCGGCGAGCGAAATCGTCAGCGCCGATCAAGTCGGCGTCGAGGGCGGCGACGAAGGTGGTGATCATCGCCGCCATGTTGGCGCGCTGCAGCTCGCGCAGTTCGGCCGCAAGCTCGTGAGCGCCGCGGTCGAGCTGCTCGTCGTAGGCGTCGATCGCCGCCTCGGTATGGACGCTGTCGGCACGCCAGTCGCATTCGGGGCAGCGCCGCCAGACCCGCCAGCTGGTGCGGTCGCCGGCTGGCTCCCAGGCGAGCGGCTGCACCATCCCCGAGCCGCATTGCGGGCAGAGGTGGAGGACCTCGGTCGGCTGGCTCTGGTCGGGGCTGGTCTCGGGCATGTCTATGTATCGAACCCCGGCGGGGCCGACTTGATCCGTTCTTTCAGGAACTTTTAGGCACCCCAGCCGGGGGAGGTGATCCGGGGGGCCCCTGACCCCGTTACCATCTGCTGAAGATGCCTGGAAACATTGGCCCCCTCGAGATCGCAATCGTCTTGATCATCGCCCTGCTGGTCTTCGGACCGAAACGGCTGCCCGAGCTAGGCAAAAGCGTCGGCAAGGGCATCCGCGAGTTCAAAGGCTCGATCAGCGGTGACAACGATGACGACGATGACCGCGACAGCCGCACCGACCAGCCCGACGAACAGGCGCAGATCGCCGCCGCCGACCCGACCCCGTCGCCCTCCCCGCAGGCCGAGGAGAAGCGCGAGGCGGAAGTCGTCAGCGATAAGTCCACCTAAGGACCAGCGGCCGTGGCGCGCCGCGTAAGGCCGGTCTCCCACGAGGACCAGCTGACGCTGGTCGAGCATCTCGATGAGCTGCGGGCGCGGCTGATCGTCTGCATCGTCGTTTTCGGCGTCGCCCTGGCGCTCTGCTTCTGGCAGAACCATCTGCTGCTCGAAATCGCCGGCGGGCCGCTACCCGACGGCCACAAGCGGCTGATCACCTTCGGCGTCACCGAGCCGTTCACGACGACCCTGACCGTCTCTGCCTACGCGGCGTTGGTGCTCTCGCTGCCGGTCTGGCTCTGGCAGCTCTACGCCTACGTGTTGCCGGCCTTCAGCCCGCACGAGAAGCGGGTCGTGGTGCCGATCCTGCTGCTCTTCCCGATCCTCTTCCTCACCGGCATCGCCTTCGCGTACTTCGTCGTGATGCCGGCGGCGGTCAACTTCCTGCTCAACTTCAACGACACCCAGTTCAACATCCAGGTGCGAGCGCGCGACTACTACAGCTTTTTCTCGATGACCGAGCTGGCCGGCGCGCTCGTTTTCCAGCTACCGCTTGCGATTCTGGCGGTTACGCGGCTGGGGATCATGACCCCCGAGCAGTTCTCGCGCAACCGCCGCTACGCCTACCTGATCATCGCGATAGTCGCCGCGGCACTGCCCGGCGTCGATCCGGTTTCGATGATTATCGAGATGGTGCCACTGCTGATTCTCTTTGAGTTGAGTATCTTGATCGCGCGGGTCTTTGGCAGGCCGAGGGAACCTGGCGGGGCGATCGAGCCCTCGCCGCAATAGGACGGAATTCGCGTATGGCATCAGGCAACGAGCACAGGATGGTCTTCGACATCCGGGGGAAGCGGCGGCATGTGGTCAAAGTCGTCTACGCGATCCTGGCGATCCTGATGGCGGCCAGCCTCTTCCTCGTCCTCGGCCCGGTCAACGTCGGCGAACTGGTCGGCAGCAGCGGCAGCGGCAGCGACCTAGCGCAGGAATATGAAAAGAAAGCCGAACGGATCGAAACCGAACTGGCGAAAAACCCCGGCGACGAAGCGCTTCTACTGAGCCTCACGCGCAACCAGCTAAACGCGGCGCAGCAGCACCTCGCCAGTGGCGACGAATCGGAGATCTCCGTGGGACTTCAGCAATACCAACTGGCCAGCAACTCCTGGTCGGAATACCTGAATGCGACGAGTGAACCGAATCCCGCCACCGCGCAGCAGATGGCGCCAGCGCTGTTCAACCTGGCCTTTACCGAGAACGCCTCGGGTTTCGACTCCAACATCAAAAGCGCGGTCGAAGCACAGGAAATCGCAGCGAAAAAGCGTCCAACCCTGAACTCTCTCAGCCAGCTCGGCTTCTACACGCTCTACACCTTTGACTACGGCAAAGCAGCCGCGGTCAACGCGAAAGCGGGCAAACTGGCGAACACCAAGTTCGAACGCGAACAGCTCGACAACCAGTTCGAAACTGAAAAGAAAAGCGCTGAAGGCGCCGAGAAACAGCTGGCCGAAATCGAAAAAGCGGCCAAAGAAGCGTCGAAAAACGGCGGCGGCGCCAACCCCGAAAGCCTCGAAAACCCCGGCGGCTTCCTCGGCGGCACCGGGCTGAGCGAATAGCCCTGAACCGCTGGGCGGTCAGCGCGGCTCGCGCCGCGAGCGCCGCCGGCGCCAGAAAGTGCGCCGGCGCCACCCTTTGCGGGATCCGTAGCTCTGCTGAACCCAACGTCCGGGCGTGAACTCGAAGGTTGGCTCCCAACGCTCGAGGTCGACCGCGCCAAGGGCGATCCATTCCTGGCCGGCGCCCTCGTTGCGCTGCTCGACCAGAGCGAAGTTCGCCTCGCTCATTCGCTCCATCAGCGCCGCTCGGTAAGCCTCGCGCAGCGGCACCGGCCAGTCTTCGCCCAGTTGCTGCCACCAGCGCCGGTGCATCTTGGTCTGCGGCCAGCCGTTGCGATCGGTCGGGTCGGTCAGAGAGGTCACAGGCCACTGCTGAGCAGCTGACCCGCGGGCGTACTCGATTGCGTCCAGCGCGTCATCGCCGGCGAAGGCGGTCACCTCGGACTGCGAGGGCAGAGTCATGCGAGTGGGCCGTGTTGGGCTCGAACCAACGACCTTGAGATTAAGAGTCTCCTGCTCTACCAACTGAGCTAACGGCCCGGGACCGCCGATTATAGGAAGGGCGGGGAGGGGGAGGAGCGCAGCCAGGGACAGCGGGCTTGCTATTTGGCCCGGCAGAACTTTTCGACGCTGCCGTCGATGATCGTGCCGTCGGTGAAGGTGAAGCGGCCGCGGGTTTTGAGGATGCTGTCGCGGCAGTGAGCGGAGACATAGCTGTGGGTCTGACCGCCGGCCTGGAAGCGGCGGCCGATGTCGACCCGGAGCAGGGTCAGCGAGCCGAGGCCGCCGGCGATCGGCGGGATCGGGAGGGTGACGCGGTAGCCGAATTCGCCGTGGATGCGTTCGATTGGCGCCGTGATCGCCAGGGTCTGAGCGGCGGGGGCAGCGAGGTTGGCGTGCAGGATCGCGGTCGGGTTGCCCCCTTCCGCGGGTCCGTTGAAGATCGTCAGCGGCGCCTTCAGAGTCACCGGAGCGGCGCCGGGCGCGGGTTCGACCGCCGCTTCGATCAGGCCTTCGCCGACCTGCGCAGCGCCGCAGGCGGCCCGCGCGTCGGCGCTGGAGAGCGTGGCGACGGCGGTGGCGGTGCAGGTCGGTAGGCCGGCGACATCGAGCCGGCCGTCGCGGTCGAAGTCGATCACCGCTTCGGTCAGGGCGAGCGGGCGGCCGGTCCCGGAGCGGGTCGAGAAGTCGACTTCACCCCGGAAGCTGATCGGTGCGTAGGGGCCACGGGGCAGCAACTGGGGTTGGAAGCCGCCGCTGGCGTGGAGGACGAGGTTGCGGTAGATGACGGTGGCGCCGCGGCCGGCGGCCGACGGGGCGGTGGCGAGGGAGCAGGCGAGGAGGGCGACCAGACAGGCGGCCGCGAAGAGGCGACCTCTCAGCGCGGCAGGTGACACGGCGAGGTCAGGGTCGCCGGGAAGAAGTCGCCATTGGCAAAGGTCATTTTGCCCTGCACTTGCAGCCGTCCGCCGCTGCAGCGGGCGTTAAGGAAGCCGACTTCGCGGCCACCGTGCTTGTAGGTGACGCCGATCGTCCCCTGGGCGAGGATCGGCGAGCCGTGGCCTTCGGCGATTTCGGGGATTTCGACTTCGGCCTTGTAGCCGTAACGGCCGTCGTTGACCTTTTCGATCACGATCGGCACCAGCAGCGTTTTTGCTTTCGGGATCGTCTCGTAAGCGTGGGCGATGATCGTCGGCCGGCCGCCGGTCGGCGGGGCGTTGAAGAAGGAGAGCGGCGAGCTCATCTTGACCGCCGCGGCGCCGGGCATCTGCACCCGCGCCGCCGCCGTGCCCTCGCCGACCAGCGCCTTGGCGCAGCGGCTGCGCGCCTGTTGCGGGGTCGTGCCTTCGAGTTTCGCCACCGTGCAGGTCGGCAGGCCCTTGGTTTCGACGAAGCCGTTTTTGTCAAGCTCGAAGGTCAGCGTTTTCAGCGGCGAGGGCAGCGAGCCGTCCTTGGTGTTGATCTTGACCGTGGTCGAGAGCTCGACCGGGGCGCCGCCTTTGGCGGGCAGCTCGCGCGGCTGCAGTTCGGCGGTGGCGCTGACCACGGTCTTGCCGATTTCGGCTCGGATCGCGTAGGCGCTGGCGGCGGCGATCAGCAGTGCCGCGATGGCGAGCGGGAGTGCGGTGCGTAGCCGAGGGCGCCTCATCGACCAGTGCAAGTTTTAATGATCTCGCCTTCGAGCAAGGTGCCGTCTTTGAAGCTGAACTGGCCTTTGCCCTGCAGGCGGCCATCGGCACAGGAGGCGTTTGCGTAGCTGAGGCGCTTCCCTTTGTAATTCCATTCGCGACCAATCCTGAGGCGACCGTAGATCGGGATCCCGGAGCCGCCGGCGATCCGCGGGATCTGCGCTTCGGTCTTGAACCCATAGCGGCCGTCGTTGACCCGCTGGATTTCGACCGGAACGATGTAGGTGGTCGGGGCCGGGACGCCGAGGTAGGCATGGGCGAGCACCGTCGGGTTGCCGTGCTTCGGGGGGCCGTTGAAGATCGTGATCGGCGAGGAGGCGCTGAACGGTTTCTGTTCGGGGAAGGCGATCACCGCGGTGCCGAACCCGGTACCGACGATCGCGCCGCGGCAGTTCTTGCGGGCAACCGCGGGCGTGGTCGCTTGCAGCTTGCCCTGCGTGCAGACCGGCAGGCCCCTGGTCTCGACTTCGCCGTGTTTGTCGAACCAGATCGTCAGGGTGTCGAGGATCGGTGGGTTTTCGCCGTTGGTGGTCGAAATCTTGCCGAAGCCGTGCAGTTTGATCGGCCCGAAGTGGTCCTTCGGCAGAGTCGTCGGGGTGAAGCCGCCGTCGGTGACGACCACGGTGTTCCCTAGCGTCAGCCGCAGCGCCGCCGCCGAGCCAGCCCCAACCAGCAGCACAATAAGCGCGCCAATCCCCACCTTTCCGAACCTCTTCACCACGAAACCTCAATCCTCCCGTTTCCCTGGAACGCCAAAATACCACTGTGGGAAGCAAAGGCAGCCGCGAGGGACGGCGGCGGGGCAGGGGTGGATCGTGGGCGGTGCTGGCAATTGCCGCACTGGTCCTCGCTGCCCTGGGCGTAATCGGCACCGGGGTCGAGTCGCGGCTCGACCCGACCTCGCTCAACGTCCCCGGCACCGAATCTTCACGCGCCGACCAGTTGCTGCGCGAACACTTCGGCGACTCGGAGCCGTTCGCGATCCTGCTCGAGGGACCCCCCGAGGCGGTCGAAAAGCAGGGCAAGACCCTGGTCGCCAAGCTGCGGCGCACCCACCCTGGGGTCAGCACCCTCTCGCCCTGGGACCGCGGCCAGGTCGACGGGCTGCAGCCGGGTCCGGGGCGGGCGCTGATCCTCGCCAACTTCGAGGTCGATCTGAAAACGGCGGTCAACGAGACCGTCCCGGAAGTCGAACAGCAGTTGGAGGAAGTGATACGGCCGCCGGTGCAGGCGACGCAGACCGGCTTCGCGACCCTCTCACGGGCAATCCAGACCGAATCGCTGGACGCCGCCGAGCGCGGCGAGCTGCTGGCGATCCCCTTCCTGCTGATTGTCCTGCTGCTCGTCTTCCGCTCGCCGGTCGCGGCGGCGATTCCGCTCGCCTTCGGCGCGGTGACGGTGATCTCTTCGCGCGGGATCCTCTACTTCTTCGCCAGCTGGTTCGAAATCGACGCCTTCGCGCTGACCGTCTGCACGATGATGGGGCTGGCGCTCGGCGTCGACTACGCACTGCTGATGGTCTCGCGCTTCCGCGAGGAGCTCGCTGCCGGCAACGAGCCCTACCAGGCGGCCCGTATGACCCGCCGCACCGCCGGCCGGACGACGATGTTCGCCGGCTCGACGCTGATCCTCTCGATGCTGGTCTCGCTGTTCATCCTGCCCGGTTCGCTGCTGATCTCGCTGGCCGGGACGCTGGCGATGGTCGTCGCGCTCAGCGTCGCCGTGGCGACGATTGTCGGCCCGGCGATCCTCACCCTGCTGGGCCCCAACGTCGACCGCTGGCGGATCGGCCCGCCGGCGAACGGACGCTCGCGGCTGATGACCTTCGTCAACGCTTCGCTGCGGCGGCCGGCGCTAGCGGCGGTGCTGATCGGGGTGGTGCTGCTGGCCCTCGCGGCGCCGACCCTAGGTCTCAAGACCGGCCCGCCGAGCCCCGATCAGCTCTCCAAGGATGCCGAAGCACGGGTCGACGCCGAACGGATTGACGCGGCGATCGGGCCCGGTTGGGACGCACCGTTCCAGGTCGTCGCCGCGACCGACTCGGGCCCGATCACGACCGAAACCGACCTGGCGGCGCTGGAAGGCTTCCAGCGCCAGCTGGCCGCGCTGCCGGGGGTGCGGCAGGTGATCGGCCCGGCAAAAATCACCCAGCAAGTCGAACCGCTGCGCAACCTCGGTAACGCGGTGCTCGCCACCGAAGGCAACATCGGCCCGGTCAAAGAATTGGGCAAATTGGGGCGCGAACTGCAGGTCGCGGCCGGCGGGGTGGGCGATCTGCGGACCGGGATCTCGGAAGCGAGCGACGCGGTCGGCGAACTGCGCAGTGGGATCTCCGAAGCGAGCGATGGCGCCGGCCTGCTGGCGCTCGGCGCCGACCGGGCCGACGAGGGGGCGCGGCTGCTGGCGACCGGGCTGGAGCGGGCAGCGCGCGGCAGCGAGCGAGCGACCGGCGCCTTGGAACGCTTCGCCAAGGGGGCGCGGCGGTTGGAGCAAGCGGAGCTCCGGGCGGCGGTCGGCGCGGCGGAACTGAAGGGCTTCCTCTTCTCCGCCGGCGGCCTGACGATGCGCGCCAACGGCCTCAACCGCGCCCGCCGGGCCGAAAAGGGCATCAGGAATGAGGCGAACGAAACGGTGCCGAAGCTGCTCGCCCCGGCGACCGCCGCCAACGAACAGCTGAAAGCGGCGATGACGGCGCTGCAGGCGATGGGCGTCGGCAAAACGGATCCCAACTACGGCGCAGCTCTGGAAGCGGTGCGCCAGGCCGGAGCCGCCGTCTCCGGCACCGACCCGATCAGCGGGACGCCGTACGCGGAAGGCTACGCCGGACTGCCGGCCGAACTGACGGCGATGCAGGAACGCCTGCTGGACGACCTCGAAGAGGCCGAAAAGTCGCGGCAGTTCTACCAGTCGACGATCGTCGGGCTGCGGAAAATCCGGGGCGGCGCAGCGCAGCTGCAGAAAGCCCTCTACAGAATCCATAAGGGCGGCAACCAGCTGGCCTTCGGGGCCGAGCGGCTGGCCAAGGAAGCAAAGCGACTGGGCGGCGGGGTCGACCAGCTGAGCGGCGGGATGCTGGCCCTGGCGAACGGGCTCGAGCGCCTCGGGGGCGGTGCTGAAGCGCTCGAAGCGGGGTTGGCCGAAGGGTTCGAAGAATCGGCGCCGCTGGAGAGCGGGCTGGCCGAAGGGTTCGAACAGGCGGCGCCGCTGGAGAGCGGGCTGCAGGAAGCAAGCGTGCAGGTGCTGAGCGGGAAGGCCGAACTGCGCGGCCAGGCGCGTCGAGTGCGCCGCGAAGTCCCCGGCATCTTCAACTCCGGATACTTCGTGCTCTCAGCGCTCGACGGGGCGAAACAGTCGACTCGCGAAGCGGCCGAGGCGACCGTCGACGTCGACAACGGCGGCCAGGCCGCCTCGATGCTGGTGATCTCCAATTACAGCTTCAACACGCCCGGCTCGGTGCGGCTGAACAAGCGGCTCGAAGCCGAGGCGAAGAAGTTCGCCGACAGCGCCAAGCTGCAGACCGGGGTCGCCGGCGGTGCCGCCCAACTCAACGACTACAGCCACATCACCCGCGACCGAATGCCGCTGGTGATTGCGGCGATCACCCTGGTCACCCTGCTGGCGCTGATCGCGATCCTGCGGGCGATCCCGTTGGCGGTGATCGCCACCGGCCTCAACCTGCTTACGGTCGGCGTCGCCTTCGGGATTCTCACCCTGCTCACCAAGCTGCCCAACGACTTCCCGCTCGGCGGCCACTCCTATGTCGAAGCGGTAGGGGCGACGATGATCTTTGGGATCGTTTTCGGGCTCTCGATCGACTACGCGGTCTTCCTCCTGATCCGGATGCGCGAGCACTACGACGAGCACGGCGACAACGCCGCCGCGGTCCGCTTTGGGCTGGAGAAGACGGCGCGGGTGATCACCGGCGCAGCGGCGATCATGCTGGCCGTCTTCATCGTCTTCGCGGGCGCCTCGATCGCCACCGTCAGCCAACTGGGTGTCGGCCTCACCGTTGCCGTCCTACTCGACGCGACGGTGGTCCGGATCGTCTTGCTGCCGGCACTGATGCTGCTGCTGGGCGATCGGGTTTGGTGGCTGCCGGGGTGGATGCAGCGGACGTCTGCCGAAGCTGAACGTCTAGCTGAGAGAAGGTTGGCGGTAGGTGGGGATCGGGGCAGCCTCCTCTCTCGATCTGTCGGCGTGTTGAGGATTCTGCTGTCGCCTCTTTCGAGCTCCGGGCCTCAATCGCAAAACGTTCGGAGGCTGCCCCGATCCCCACCTACGGATCCTGTCTGGCCAGACAGCCCCCATCCCTCGGAAGCTAAAGCCAAAGCTTGCGAGGCTGGCCCCCCTGTCTTGCTTAAAGCTTCCGAGGGACGGAGCGTGCCGGTGTCCCTCCGAACGTTTTGCGATTGAGGCCCGGAGCACCTTGAGGCGCTAGCCGAATTCTCTCCACGCCGACAGATCGAGAGAGGAGGGACACCGGCACGCTCCGTCCAAAGCGCCTTGTCTAGCCAGTAGCTAGGGCTACTCCTTCGGTTCCGGCCTCTGCGTGCACGTCTGCATATGAAGCGCTTCTAGCGCCTGACCGTCGAGGTAGGTGAAGAGCGAGCGGGTCTTGTACGACTTGTTGTCGCACTCAGCGCTGATGAAGCTCGCTTTTTTCCCTTTGTAGGTCCATTTTTTGTTGATCGTCACCTGGAAGTCGGTGAGCGCGCCGGTGCCTCCGGCGAGCAGCGGGATCGCGATGTCGAGCCGCGGCCCGTAGCCCTGCTTGTCGTAGTTGCTGACCGTGCCAACCAGAACCAGCGTGGTCTGGAACGGCTGCGTCCCGTAGCTGTGCAGGAGGACGATCGGCTTGCCGCCCTTGGGGACGCCGTTGAAGGCGGTCACCTGCTGTTCGACCGGGATCACTTTCGAGCCGAGCGGCAGCAGCGCGTGGGCAATGCCGCTGCCGATCTTCGCCTCGCCGCATTCCTGTTCGGCGATTTCGGTCGAGACGCTCTGCAGCAGCGCCGGGTTGCAGGTCGGCAGGCCCTTGGTGAAGATCTTGGCGCCCTTGTCGAAATCGATCGTCGCTTTGACCGCCGGGCTGGGGACCCCGTTGGCGGCGGTCGTCGTGGCGGTTTTGGTGGTGACTTTGAGCGTCGCGGGGGCGAAGGTCTTCTTCGGCAGCTTTTTGGGGGCGATCACCGTTTCGATCGACTGCGTGTTGCCGTCGGGGCCGCTGACGGTGGGGCCAGCGAGGGCGACCGAGGCGGTTAAAGCCACGATCGCTGCGATGGCCGTCGCAACGGCCGGGAAAGAGCGTTTGGGCATCGAGATGTTCCCTCCAGTAGACGGTTGTTCGGCGCCCCCGTCCCCCCAACCGCTGCCGCGGCGCAGAGTAGCGGGTCGAAGACGCGTTGACTTGGAGTTAAGTCCCTGCTGCGCCCGTTCTTGGCCGCGGGGCCAGCGGATACGATTTCGCCGGTCCGCCGGGTAAGAGGGAGCGGCGGAGGGACGAGCGACGGATACGTGGCTGCCAAAGCATTAGGCGAGGAGGGAAGGCCGGCTGCTGGCCGAAGGACTTCCCCCGCCCGCATTGCGGCGATCGTGGCGCTGGCGCTGGCCGTGATCGTGCTCGCGATCATCCTCCTCACCGGCAACGGCGGCCACAAGTACACGCTGGTTTTCCAGAACGCCGGCCAGCTCGTCCCCGACAACCAGGTGCTGATCGGCGGCTCGCCGGTCGGGACGGTCGAAAGCATCGGCCTGACCGACGACAACCTGGCCGAGGTTCACGTCGAAGTCGAACAGACGCTGCACGAAGGGACGACGGCAACGATCCGCGCTACCTCGCTCTCCGGCGTCGCCAACCACTACGTCTCGATCAGCCCCGGGCCGAACAGCAACCCCGAGCTCGGCGAAGGCGCCGAGCTCGGACTCTCCTCGACCACGACCCCGGTCGACATCGACCAGTTCTTCAACACCTTCCCGCCGCCGGTGCGCAAGGGCCTGCGGCAGTTCATCGAAGGCAACGCCGAAACCTATTCCGGCCAGGGCAAGGCGGCCAACGACGCGTACAAGTATTTCGGCACCGCGCTGAACCGGACCAGCGCCTTCGTCGGTGAACTGAACCGCGACGAAGCGCTGCTGGCGCGCTTCATCGCTAGCTCGAGCAAGCTGACGACGGCGGTCGCCGGGCGCGGCGAACAGCTCTCCAGCGCGATCGGCAACGCCAGCACGGCGTTCGAATCGATCGCCAGCCAGAACGTCGCCCTCGACCAGTCACTGCGGCGGCTTGCCGCCGGTCTTCCGCCAGAGCAACACCACCTTCGTCAACCTGCGGGCCGCGATCGACGACCTCGAACCGCTGGTCAACACGGCAAAGCCGGCGACCAAGAACCTCGCCCCGTTCCTCGCCGAACTACGACCGATCTTCCAGAAACTGGTGCCGTTTACGCACTACTTGCGCGAAGCGTCGAGCAAACCGGGGCCGGCCAACGACACCGTCGACCTGCTGCGGCTGCTGCCGCCGGTAGAGCGGCAGGCCTCACGCGCTTTCCCGCACGCTGAAGCCGGCGTCGAAGCCTTCCAGCCCGACCTCAGCGCCTTCCGCGCCTACGTGCCCGACTTCTTCAACGGGCTCGGCAAGGCCGGCCAGATCGCCGGCTACTACGACGGCAACGGCCACTACGTCCGCTCCGCCTTCGCCGCCCAGAACCTCTTCAAGTACAACGGCGGCAACCTCGAACCGATCAGCAAAGCACAGCAGAACGAATTCTTCGGCTCCTCGCCGCCCGTCCACCGCCGCTGCCCGGGTGGCGCCACCCAGTCGGCCCCGGACGGCTCGAACCCGTTCGTCGGCGACGGCGGCGTCGACCCCTCGACCTGCAACCCCAACGACGCACCTCCCGGCCCATGATCCGGCGACTGATAGGCATCGTGGTCCTGGCGGCGATCGTCGTTGCGGTCGTCCTGCTCGTCTCCGGCGGCAGCTCGAGCTCGGGCTACCAGGTCCGGGCAGTCTTCGACAACGGCGCCTTCATGGTCCCCGGCGAGCAGGTGCGGGTGGCGGGTGCCAACGTCGGCACGATCGAATCAGTGAGCGTCTCGCGCCCCGGCGAAGCCGTCGCTTACAAGGACGGCAAGCCGGTCGCGGTCCCCGGCAAGGCGATCCTCGTCCTCGACATCGAAGACCCCGGCTTCGAGGACTTCCGCGAAGACGCCAGCTGCCAGATCCGACCGCAGTCGCTGATCGGCGAGAAGTACGTCGACTGCCGGCCGACCCTGCCGCGGGCGCCGGGCTCGCCGACGCCGCCGCCGCTGAAGGAGATCGAATCCGGCGCCGGCAAGGGCCAGCACCTGCTGCCGCTCGGCAGCAACGGCACCAGCGTCGACCCCGACCTGATCAACGACATCCAGACGCTGCCCTACGCGCAGCGCTTCCGCCTGATCTTCAACGAACTCGGCGCCGGGCTGGCCGGCCGCGGCGCCGACATCGAGGAGCTGGTCAAGCGCGCAAACCCGGTCCTGCGCGACGTCGACACCCTGTTTGGTGTTCTCACCGCGCAGCGCAACCAGCTAGCCCAGCTGGCCGCCGACTCGGAGGAAATCCTCGGCCCGCTCTCGCGCGAGCGCCAGCACGTCGCCGGCTTCCTCGCCAACTCCGGCACGGCCGCCACGGCGAGCTCCGAACACGGCGCCGAACTCGAAGAGTCGCTGCAGAAATTCCCCCAGTTCCTGACCGAGTTCGAACAGACGATGGTGCGGCTGAAGGGCTTCTCCGACGCGGCGCGGCCGGTGTTCGAAGAATTCGGCAAAGCAGCGCCCGTCGCTGACCGACGCGACGCGGACGCTGACCCCGTTCTCCGAAGCGACCACTGTGTCGCTGAAGAGCCTCGGCAAGGCGGGCGAAGAATCGGGGCCGCTGTTCGCCGCCGCCGACCCGGTGGTGAAGAAGGCAGCGGCCCTGGCCAAGTCGGGCGTCCAGCCGACGAGCGAACTGGCGAAGCTGCTGACCCACCTGCAGAAGACCGGCGGCTGGGGCGACCTGACCGAACTGATCTACAACACGACTGCGGTCACCAACGGGTTCGACCAGTACGGCCACTTCGCGAGGACGCGACTGAAGCTCTCGGCCTGCCTTGAATACAGCGGCGCAGCGGGTGGCTACTCGGGTGGCGGCTGCACCGCCCGCTTCAACGGTCCGAACGCACCTTCGTCTGATGAAGGAGAAGAAGCTGGCACCAGCTCGACCGAGCTAATCGAACTGCTGTTGGCCAAAATCGAAGGCGAAAACGCAGAACGCACGGGCGGCACCGCGGTCGAAGAAGGGCCGGCGATCGGCATCGGCCAGGCCGGCTCGACCGAAGCTGGCGGCGCAGCGACCGGTGCCGGCCGGGCCGAACTGGGCGAAGCATCCGCGACCACCAGGGGCACCGCACCGCTCCTCGACTACCTCCTCGGGCCATGAGCAGGAACCGCGGCGGCATCGGAGGATTCGCCAGCAGCCCGATCCTGGTCGGGGCGGTGACGGTGCTGGTCGTGATCGTCGCCGTCTTCCTCGCCTACAACGCCAACAACGGGCTGCCGTTCGTCTCGACCTACGACTTGAAGGCGCGGCTGCCCAACGCCGACGCCCTGGTCAAAGGCAACGAGGTGCGGATCGGCGGCGTCCGGGTCGGCGTGATCAAGTCGGTGGTGCCGGTCAACCTCGGTGACGGCGAGGTCGCCGCCGAAGTCAAGCTGGCGCTCGACAAAACTGCCGAACCGCTGCCGGACGACTCGACGATCATGGTCCGGCCGAAGTCGGCGCTGGGCTTGAAGTACCTGCAGATCACGCCCGGCAGCTCCGCGCAGGGCTTTGAAGCCGGGGAAACGATTCCGCTCGCCCAGGCGAAGCCGGAACCGGTCGACATCGACCAGTTCTTCGACATGTTCGACAAACCGACCCGAGACGCGATCCGCCAGGGTCTGGCGGGCTTCGGCAACGCCCTCGCCGGGCGCGGCCCACAGCTGAACGAAGCGATCGGGGCACTGCGGCGGCTGGTGGTCGAAGGGCAGCCGGTGCTGCGCACGATCGTCGCCCCGAGCAGCGACTTCGGCGGCTTCTGGGAAGCGCTCGAGGACCTCTCGGCGACGGTGGCGCCGGTCGCGGCGACGCAGGCGAGCATGTTCGTCGTCCTCGATCAGACCTTCGCCGCCTTCGCCCGCGTCTCGCGTCCCTACATCACCGAAACGATCGAAAAAAGCCCGCCGACGCTCGACGCGGCAAACGCCGACCTGCCGGTCGTGCAACCGTTCCTGCGCGACTCCGAGCGCTTCTTCACGGCGCTGCAGCCAGGGGCGCGGGCGCTGGGCGAAACCTCGCCGGTGATCGCCGAAGCGCTGCACGCCGGGATCCCGGCGCTCAACGGCTCGCCGGTCCTCTACGCCCAGCTGACCCCGACCGCGCAGGCGCTGGTCGACTTCCAGGAAGCGCCAGGGACGATGACCGGCCTCGACCTGCTGACCGACCTCAACCACGTGATCGGACCGCCGCTGCGCTACATCGCGCCGTCGCAGACCGTCTGCAACTACTGGACGCTGGCCTTTGAAGAGATCTGCGAACGCCACCAGCATCGGCAACGACAACGGCCACTGGCTGAACGTAATTTCGTTCGGGCCGCCGGAAGGTCCGAACAGCGAGAGTACCTTCGCCGCCGAGCCGGCCAACGGCGGCGGCCCCCACTCGCGCGAAAATCACCTCCACTTCAACCCGTATCCGCAGACGGCAGCGCCCGGACAGGACGAAATCTGCGAAGCGGGCAACGAGAAGTACGTCCCCGGCAAGACGATCATCGGCAACGCGCCGGAACTTTGGGGGACGGATACCCGCGGGCTGCCCAAATCTGAGCGAAGAAAAAGAAGCCGAAGCGGGCGGTGAAAGCGAATGACCCGCCTGCCGGAGCGCGATCGCCGTGCTCAGGAATCCCGTACCGGCTTGCTGCGCTGGCGCCCGGGCAACGTCATGGTCGCGATCATCTTCATCCTGATCCTCACGGTCGGGCCGTACCTGGCGTTCACCAAACACATCCCGTTCACCAGCTACGGCTACGAAGTCAAGGCGACGTTCGCCAACTCGGCCAACATCGCAACGAACTCGCCGGTGCGGATCGCCGGCGTCGACGTCGGCAAAGTGGTCGCCAGCGAACGCGATGGGACGGCGACCACGGTCACCTTCACGGTCGACGGCGCCGGCCTGCCGGTCCACGATGACGCCTTTGCGACGGTCAAACCGCGGATCTTCCTCGAGGGGAACTTCTTCATCGAACTCAGCCCCGGCAGCCCGAGCGCGCCGGAGCTCTCGAGCGGCGACACGATCCCGGTCAGCCAGACGGCGACCGCGGTTCAGATCGACGAGGTCCTCAGCGCGCTGCAGTCGCCCGTCCGCGCCGATCTCAGCCGCCTGCTGGAGAGCTTCGGCAACGCACTGACCCACAAGCCGACCGCGGCGGAAAACGCCAACCAGCTGCCCGAGGTGCGAGGCGTGACTGGCGCCGGGGCGCTGAACGGGGCCTTCAAATACGGCGGCGACGCCGGCCGCTACAGCTCGCAGGTGACGAACGCGCTGCTCGGCACCCAGCAGCGCGACCTCTCCAGGCTCGTCACCAGCGCCGGCCGCACCTTCAGCGCCTTCGCCGCCAACAGCGAAGATCTGCAGGGGCTGATCACCAACTTCGACGTCTTCACCGGCGCCCTCGCCAACCAGTCGACCAACCTCGCGACCACGGTTCACCTGCTGGCGCCGACCCTGCAGGTCTGGCGCACCTCGCTGGTCGACCTCAACAAAGCGCTGCCGCCGCTGCGCACCTACGCGATCGAGCTGCGGCCGGCGGTAGCCGAGCTGCCGAACCTGATCAGCGCCTCGAAACCGTGGATCGCCCAGATGCGGCCGCTGCTGAGCGGCAAAGAGGGCCTCGGCTTGGCGAAGCTGCTGGCGAAGTCGACGCCGGGGCTGGCCGGGGCGGCACGGGAAGGCAAGCGCAACGCGATCCCGCAGATCAACCGCTTGAGCCTCTGCACCTCGCAGGTCTTCGTCCCGGCCGGCAACCAGGTGATCAACGACCGCTTCAGCACCGGCCAGCCGAGCTACCGCGAGTTCTTCTATTTGCTCGCCAACTTCGCCGCCTCGAGTCAGAACTTCGACGGCAACGGTCCCTACGCCCGCGCCCAGATCGGCAACGGGCCGGTCCTGGTTGGCGAACCCAACCCGTTCGGCAACCCGGAAACCCTGAGCGAAGGCATCAACTACGCACACGTCCTCGAACAGCCGCTGGGAACGCAGCCACAGCTCGGCACGAAGCCGCCGCTGCGGCCGAATGTCCGCTGTGACTCCCAGCCGGTGCCGGACGTCAACGGCGCGCTCGGCCAGCCCGGGCCGCCCTCGCCTTCAGTCGCGGGAGTCAACCCATGACCACCGACCGGCCCGAAGGCGTCAGTCGCTTCAAACACTTCCGCGCCTGGCTCGGCCGGCAGGCTCGCGGCCGCCGCAAAGACACCTTCGCGATCTTGGCGCTGGCCTTGGCCGGGATCGTGATGATGCTGGCGATCTTCATCCAGCAGAACGCGACGCTGCCGGCCTGGATCCCGTTCGTCGGCGAAGAATACGAACAGATCTCGGCCGAATTCTCGAGTGCCCAGGCGGTGACGCCGGGCCAGGGCCAGGCGGTTGACGTCGCCGGCGTGCAGATCGGCAAAGTCACCTCGGTCGAACTCGAGGACGGCCACGCCTTGGTCGGGATGGACATCGAACCGAAGTACATGGAACTGCTCCACCCGAACGCGAGCTTCCTGCTGCGGCCGAAAACCGGGCTCAACGACATGATCGTCGAGGTCGAACCCGGCAGCGGCAAGGAGCACATCAAGAGCGGCCACCGCTTCACGCTGGCCCAGACCGAACCGAACGTGAACCTCGACGCCTTCCTGGCGAGCCTCGACGCAGACACCCGCCAGTACATCCAGCTGCTGGTTGCCGGCGGGGCGCAGGGGATCGGTGGGCCGGGCCAGAGCCTGCGGGTCTCGAACGCCTTGCGGCGCTTCCAGCCCTTCGTCCACTACGTCGCCAAGCTAAACAAGGCGATCGCCGCTCGCCACGTGGCGCTCTCGCGGGTGATCCACGACTTCGGCGAGCTGACCGGCGAGCTTTCCCAGCACGACGCTCAGATCCGCCAGTTCGTCACCTCCTCCGACGCGGCGCTCGGCAACTTCGCCAACCAGCAGGCGTCGATCCAGGACGCGCTCGAACGCTTCCCCTCGGCGCTGCGGGCGGCGAACGAAGGCTTCGCCAGCTCCGACCGCTTCTCCAAAGTCGCCTTCCCGTCGCTGACCAAGCTGTTGCCGTCAGACGGCGGCGCTAACGCCGGCGTTCAAGTCCACCACCCAGCTGTTCAAGCAGACGACGGCGCCGATCCGCGACGGGATCCGTCCCTTTACCCGTGAAATCCGGCCGCTGCTGACGGATTCTGCCGAAGCTGCCGGGCCGTTTGAAAAGTCGGTGCGGAACTTCGGCCACAGCGTGGGCGGCCTCAACTCGTTCATGAACCAGCTCGCCTTCAAGCCGAAAGGCGGCGAGAGCACCCTCTTCTACCTGGCCTGGCTAAACCACAACTTCAACGCCGCCTTCAACCTGCAGGACGGCAGCGGCCCGATCTTGCGGGCGATGCTCCTGACCAGCTGCACCGGTTCCGACCTCGGCTTCGGATTCGTCGCTAGTCAGACCCTCCAGGGCCGGCAGTACCTCCAGACTCTGCTGGAAATGACGGGCTTCCCGCGCCAGGGCGAAATCCCGGTCAGCTTCACCTCCGATCGAGCCGAAACCCCCGGAACCTGCGGATACGCGGCAAAGACCGAATGAGCAAGCGCGCCCCCAGCACCAGTCAGCTCGTGATCATCACGGCCTTCGCGCTGTCGTGTTTCGGGATCCTGCTCTTCCTCTGGGTCACCTTCGGCGGGCCGACCCCGTTCCGGGCCAAGCCCTACCAGCTGAAGATCCCCTTCAACGAGGCGACTCAGCTGGCCCAGCAGTCAGACGTCCGCATCTCCGGCGTCAACATCGGCAAAGTCCAGTCGATCGAGCTGGCGCCGAACCGCAAACAGGCGCTGGCGACGGTCGACATCGAAAACCAGTACGCGCCGCTGCCCGAGGACACGCGGGCGATGCTGCGGACGAAGACGCTGCTCGGCGAGACCTACATCGAACTGACGCCGGGCTCGAACAAGAGCAAGGCGCTGCCCGACGGCGCGATGCTGTCGTCGGCCAACATCACCAAGTCGGTGCAGCTCGACGAGATCTTCCGCACCTTCGACGCCAAGACCCGCGCCGCCTTCCAAGCCTGGCAGCGGGAAGCGGCGGTGGCGATTGTCGGCCAGGGGCAGAATCTCTCCTACGCGATCGGCGAATTTGAACCGACCTTCACCGAATTCGAACGGCTCTTCCGCACCCTCGACAGCCAGCGGCTGGCGGTCTCACAGCTGTTCCGCAACGGCGCCACGACCTTCCGCGCGCTGCGCGGCCGCGACGGCCAGGTGGCCGAACTGATCCGCAACTCGAACGCGGTCTTCACCACCACCGCCCGGCGCAACCGCGACATCGAAGCGCTGTTCCGTGCCTTCCCGACCTTCCTCGACGAGTCGCGCCTGACTCTGGACGACCTGCGCGGCTTCTCCGAAAACGCCGACCCGCTGATGCGCCAGCTGGTGCCGGCGGCCGAACAGCTCTCGCCGACCCTGATCGCGATCGCCAAGCTGGCGCCGGAAGCGCGCGACTTCTTCAACGCGCTGGGCGAAGTCAACGCCCTGGCGCCGACCGGGCTGCCGGCCTTCCGCAAGCTCTTCCGCGACGAGTTCCCGCCGTTGCTGCGGGCGCTCGATCCGTTCCTGCGCAACCTCAACCCGCTGTTCGTCGGCTTCGACCTCTACAAAAGCGAGATCACCTCGTTCTTCGCCAACTTCGCCGCGACCTTCAACGGCATCCTGCCGGCCGAAAGCGAAGCGGAAAAAGTCCGGCCCCACTACCTACGGGTGATCGGGCCGATGAACCCGGAAACGCTCGCCTCGTATCCAAGTCGCCTGGCGATCAACCGCAACAGCGCCTACAGCCCGCCGCGCTGGGCCGAACTGCTGAAGTCGGGGTCGCTGCCGAGCTTCGGCACCCAGCAGTGCAGCGCCGGGGTAACCGCGACGCTGCCGTCCGAACCGTGGAAGTCGAAAGCGATCCAGGAACGGACCAAAAAAGGCACCGAAGACGAAGCGAAAAAACTCTTCGAAAACCTGAAGAAATACGCCTTCGCCGAACAGAACAGCACGGCCTCGATCGCCGCCCCCGCCTGCAACCAGCAGGCGCCGTTTAAGCCGATCTACGGCAGCGGCCCGGCGACCACTTATCAGCGGACCTTCGAACAGCCGCAGCCGTAGGAGTCCCTCCTAGCCCAGGGCGTGGCCGGGAGCGCTTGGGCCGCCCCCGGCAGGCGTCGCTTAGGCGCGCTCGTAGGTGAGGATTTGCACCCCGGCGCCGACGGTTACGGCGTCGATCAGCGTCAGCGGTTTCTTGCCGGAGGCGCCGAACAGACGCTTGCCGCTGCCGAGGACGACCGGGAAGACCATCAGCCGCAGCTCGTCGACGAGATCGTTGTCGAGCAGGGCCTGGGCGAGGGTGGCCGAGCCGGCGACGAGGATGACACCGTCGACCTCGTCCTTGACCCGCTCGATGTCCGCGGCGAAGTCGCCGGAGAGGACGGTGGTGTTCTGCCAATCTGGGTCCTGCAGCGTCTTCGAATAGACGTACTTCGGCATCGTGTTGATCTGCTTGGCGAATTCACCCATCACGGGGTCGCCTTCCCGCCCGGGCCAGGCGGCGGCGAAGCCCTCGTAGGTGATGCGGCCGAACAGCTGCGCCTCGGCCTCGAAGACCTCGTCGAGCTTGAACTTGTCGCCCTCGGTGCCGCGGTCGATCTCGAAGGTCCAGCCGCCGTGCTCGAAGTCCTCCGAGCCGCCCGGATCCTCAATCACGCCATCGATGGAAATGAACTCGGTGACGACAACCTTTCCCATGACTTCCTCCTTGCGCTGAGTTGCGGTTTGCCAGGGCGACGAACGGGCCGGCCCGAAATCGACACGAGAGCGAATTTTTTCGATTCCGGTTCAGACGGCCGACCCGGCTGGTAGGAAGCGCGCGTCAGATCGATGGAGGCCCACCGTTCATACGAGCGCTACGAGCGCAGCAACGAGGTCGCCGGGGGCCACTTCCCGCGTCACGCGACCGCGGCCGCCTTCGCGGTCGCTCTGATGGCCGCGTTTTTGGCGGTCTCGGCCTTCCTCGCCAACAAGTCGGTGAAGGAGGTGATCACCGGCGAGACCCACCGCGCCGCCGCGACGTCGCGGCTCGAGAGCAACCTGCTGAAGATCGACGTGATCGAAGGCAACGCCGACATCTTCCGCGTCCTCGGCGCCGGTGGTGGTGAGCAGGCCGAGGCCGCGGCGGCGGCACGCCGTCACGAGGCCCGCGTCCAGCAGGAACTGGCCCCCGCCGACGCTCGCCTGCGCGAGGAGATCCACGGCGACGAACACCACGTCGACGAATACGAGGACAAGCACCTCTCCTTCGAGCTCGCCGAGGTCGGGCTCGAGGTCGGCATCGTCCTCGCCTCGGTCTCGATCATCGTCCGCCGCCGCTGGCTACTCGGCATCGGCAGCACCGTCGCGGTCGCCGGCGTCGTGGCGCTGGCGGTCGGATTGCTCGTCTAGGAGGGACTAGGAGGGATCAGCCCGGCGCGATCGCGCTCGCGGCGCTACCGTGTCCGCATGGAACGGGACGCCGCCCTGGAGGCTGTGTTCATGCCGGTGCGGCCGCCGAGCACCTTCGAGGAGACGGTCGAGCGGCTGGGGACGGCGATCCGCCTTGGCCTGCTGGTGCCCGGAAGCCAGCTGCCGCCGGAGCGCGAGTTGGCGCGACGGCTGCGGATCTCGCGCTCAACGCTGCGCCAGGCGCTGACCACCCTGGTGCAGAGCGGGCACCTGGTCTCGCTGCGGGGCCGCAAAGGCGGAACCTTCGTCGCCGAGCAGCCGCCGCTTGCCGAGCAGAGGGGCGAGGCGCTCGACCAGGGGGCCTGGGCGGTGCTCGACTACCGGGTGGCGATCGAGTGCGGGGCGGCGATGCTGGCCGCCGAGCGCGGCGAAGAGGACTTCGACCGGCTCGGGGTGCTGGCCGAGAAGATGGGTGGTGAGCTCGAAGACTTCGAGGAGTACCGGCGCACCGACGTGCGCTTCCACATTGGCCTGGCCGAAGCGGCCGGCTCGCCACGGCTGATCGGGGCGATGACCGACATGCAGGGGCAGATGACCGACCTGATCGCGCAGATCCCGCATCCGGCCGAGGTGCTCGAGCAATCGAACGAGCAGCACAAACGGCTGGTCAAGGCGCTGCGCAAGCGCGACGCCGAGCGCGCGGTGAAGATCACTCGCGAACACCTGGAGGGGACCGAGCACATCCTCGCCGGCCTGCTGCCGGCGCGGCCCAGATCAGAGGCGGAGGCGCTCGCCTTTGGGGTCGTATAGCGGCTCGATCGCGACCTCGCCGCCGACCCAGCGGCCGAAAATGTCAATCTCGATCGCGGTCCCTGGCTCGGCCTGATCGGGCGGCAGGTAGGCGTAGGCGATCGAGCGCTCGACGGTGTAGCCGTAGCCGCCGGTCGTCACCCGGCCGACCACCTCGCCGCCGACCCGCACTGGCTCGTTGCCGAGCGCGATCGAGTGCGGGTCCTCGAGCACGAGACAGCGCAGGCGGGTGCGGGGCCCGGCTTCCTTTGCGGCAACCAGCGCCTCGCGGCCGATGAACTCGTCCTTGTCGAGCTTGACGCAGAAGCCGACGCCGCCCTCGTAGGGGGTCTCGTCGGGGGTGATGTCGGCGCCCCAGACGCGGTAGCCCTTCTCCAGCCGCATGCTGTCGATCGCCCGGTAGCCGCCGGCGACGATCCCGTGCGGCTGGCCGGCCTCCCACAGCGCCCGCCAGAGCCCCGCCCCGTACTCGGTCGGGCAGTAGAGCTCCCAGCCGAGCTCGCCGACGTAGGTCACCCGCAGCGCCCGAGTCGGGACGCCGGCGAGGCTGATCTCGCGGACGCTCATGTAGGGAAAGTCGTCGTTGCTGAGGTCCGCCGGGGTCAGCGCCGCCAGGACCTCGCGGGCGCGCGGGCCCCAGAGGCCGAAGCAGGCGAACTGCGAGGTGACGTCGGCGAGGTGGACGCCGCCCGCGGCCGGCAGGTGGCGGCGCATCCACTCGCGGTCGTGGTTACCGAAGGCGGTGCCGGTGACGATCGAGAAGCGCTCCTCGGCGAGGCGGGCGACGGTGAAGTCGCACTCGATGCCGCCGCGCGGGTTCAGCATCTGGGTGTAAGTGATCGCGCCGACGCCGCGGGCGACGCGGTTGTCGCAGAGCTCTTCGAGGTACTGCGCGGCGCCCGGCCCGGCGATCTCGATCTTGGCGAAGGAGGTCTCGTCGAAGAGCCCAACCGCCTCGCGCGTCGCCTGGTGCTCGGCGCCGATCGCCGCTGACCAGTTCTGGCCGGCCCAGCCGCGCGGCCGCAACTCTGCGTCGCCCGCCGCCGCGTTTGAGTCGTACCAGTTGACCCGCTCCCAGCCCGATTTCTCGCCGAAGGCGGCGCCGTGCTCGCGGTGCCAGGGGTAGGCGGGCGAGGTCCGCAGGGGCCGCCCCGCCTGGCGCTCGTGGTTGGGGTAGCGGATGTCGTAGTAGGTCTCGTAGTTCTCGCGCACCCGGGCGTGGGTGTAGGAGGGGGAGCGGTACTGGGGGCCGAAGCGGCGGATGTCCATCTCCCAGAGGTCGAGGCTCGGTTCGCCGGCGACGATCCACTCGGCGAGGACTTTGCCGATTCCCCCGGCGCCGGCGAGGCCGTGGGCGCAGAAGCCAGCGCAGACGAAAAAGCCGGCGACCTCGCTCTCGCCGAGACAGAACTCGTTGTCGGGGGTGAACGCCTCGGGGCCGTTGATCAGTTTGGTGATCGTCGCTTGCTCCATCGCCGGGACGCGCCGCTTCGAGTTCTCGGTGATCTCCTCGAAGCGCTCCCACTCCTCTTCCAGCAGGCGGCCGTTGAAGTCCGGCGGGATTGCATCGAAGCCGGCCGGCCCGGCGGGAAGGAAGGCCGCTTCGCTCTGCCGCTCGTAGCCGCCCATCACCAGCCCGTCGCCGTCCTCGCGGTAGTAGACGAGTAGGTCGGGATCGCGCAGGGTGGGGAGGCGAGCGCGGCTCACTCCTGAGCTTCTGTCCCCGCTATCCGGGGACAACTGCGCACGCGCCTCGCGCACCGCGTCGAGCGGCTGGGTGACCAGGTACTGGTGGGACATCGGGATCAGCGGCACTCGCACCCCGGCCATTCGCGCGATCTCGGCCGCGAACATGCCGCCGGCGTCGACCACGACCTCGGCGGCGACGTTGCCGCGCTCAGTGCGGACGCCGCGCACCCGGCCCTCGCGGACCTCGATCCCGATTACCCGCGTCTCGGTGAAGATCCGGCAGCCGCCGCGGCGGGCGCCGTCGGCGAGCGCGTAGGTGAGCTGCGAGGGGTCGATGTAGCCATCGGTCGGCAGCCAGGCGCCGCCGAGCACGCCGTCGCTCGACATCAGCGGGAACATCTCCTGCGCTTCGGCCGCTGAGATCAGCTCGAGCGGCAGCCCGAAGGTCTTCGCCCAGCCCGCCTGGCGGCGCAGCTCCTCCAGCCGCTCCTCACTCGAGGCGAGGCGGATGCCACCGGACTCGACCCAGCCGGGGTCGAACTCGGACTCGTCCTTGAGGCGTCGGTAGAGCTCGACCGAGTGCATCATCATCGTCGTCAGCGAGACCGATCCGCGCAGCTGGCCGACCAGCCCAGCCGAGTGGAAGGTCGAGCCGGAGGTGAGCTGCGAGCGCTCGAGCAGGACGACGTCCTCCCAGCCGAGCTCGGCCAGGTGGTAGGCGAGCGAGGTGCCGCCGACGCCGCCGCCGACGATCACGCAGCGGGCCGAGTCGGGCAGCTCAGCGCGCGGCACGGGCGTCCTTTAGCGCTTGCTCGAAGAGCGGGGCGTGGGTGGTGGCGAGCAGGCGCGCGAAGTGCTGGCGAGCGTAGGCGTCGAAGTCGAAGTCGAGCTTCGAAACGGTGCTCTGCACGACTCCCCACATTGCCTCACGGAAGTCGGACATCACCCTCATCAATCGCAGCGCCGCGAGCTCGTGCGGTAGCGGCTCGTGCTCCAAGTAGGCGCCGAGGAAGGCCAGTTCCTCGGGCGGCTCCAGCCCGTTGTTGACAACGAAATTAGCGAGGTCGAAATAGCGATCACCGGTCCCCGCGTACTCCCAATCGACCAGCTTGACGCCGCCGTCGACCGCGATGAAGTTGGCGGCCAGCAGGTCGTTATGGCAGAGCACCCCCGCCAGAGCGGACTCGATGCGCGCGGCCTCGATCCGTGCCGCGGCCGCCGCTGCCTCCTCGTAGGCGGCCGGAACTTCGCCGCCTTGCTCGCGGGTCGCCGCGGCGTAGCTCTCGACCAGGCGAAAGGAGTCGAAGCTGGCGGCGATCGGCTCGCAGCCGTGCAGCGCCCGCAGTGCCGCCGCGACCGCCGCGATCGCCTCCGGTTCGCGCAGCCGCTCGGCACTCATCGTCTCGCCGGCGATGAACTCGAAGACCAGGCAGGGCGGGTCCTCGAGGCTGGCCAAGAGCGCCGGAGCGACGCCGACCGCCGCCGCCCTGGCGCTCGCTTCGCGCTCGGCATTGCGGTCGGAGCCGAGCAGCTCGGTTCGCACCCCCGGCAGGCGCACCACCACCTCGCGGCCGCCGAACCGCGCCCGGTAGTTGTGATTGGTGAGGCCGCCCTCAAGCGGCGCCGGCTCGCCTTCGAGCTCGCCGAGCTGTGGCGCCAGTTGCTCCAGCGTTTCTGCCGATAGGGCCAAGTCGTCCCCTGGATAATTCTCCAAGTTGGCATTGACACAATCCCGGCGATAAGACTAGGCTCGCCCAGAACCCGCTTAGGTCGGTTCGGCACACCTTTTATCGCAAGTTACGAAACCAGTAGAGAGGGGAGCCGCATGGAGGGCACCGTCACCACTCCGGACCATGACGAACAACGACTTGCCGAACTGGGTTACAAACAGTCGCTGAACCGGGCTTGGAGCGGCTTCTCCAACTTCGCGATCTCGTTCACGATCATCTCGATCCTCGCCGGCTGCTTCACCACTTACGGTCAGGCCTGGAACAACGGCGGCCCGATCGCGATCTCGATCGGCTGGCCGCTGATCTCGATCCCGATCCTGATCATCGGCTTCTGTATGTCGGAGCTGGTCTCGAAGTATCCGACTGCCGGCGGGATCTATTGGTGGTCGGGGCGCCTCGGTGGACCGGCCTGGGCCTGGTTCACCGGCTGGTTCAACCTGATCGGGCTGGTCGCCGTTCTCGCCTCGGTCGACTATGCCGCCGCAACCTTTCTCAACGTCGTCCTCAGCCTCTACGAAGTGGACCTGCTCGGAGTCAACTTCGGCGACGGCGCGCATGTGCTGACTGAGACCTTCGGCCTGTTCGTGCTGATCCTGCTGCTGCACGTGACGATGAACGTCCGCAACACCCATCTGCTGGCGCGGATCAACAGTGTCTCGGTCTGGTGGCACGTGGTCGGCGTGATCGCGATCGTCGCCGTCCTGATCGCGGTGCCGGACGGTCACCAGAGCTTCAGCTTCGTCTTCGGCCACCGGATCAACAACAGCGGCTTCGGCGATGGCATGTACTGGTTCTACGTGCTGCCACTCGGGTTCCTCCTCACCCAGTACACGATCACCGGCTTCGACGCCTCCGCCCACATCTCGGAGGAGACCCACGGAGCCTCAACCGAAGCGGCGAAGGGCGTCTGGAGGTCAATTTTCTACTCGGCGGTGATCGGCTGGATAGTCCTGTTGGCGATCACCTTCGCGGTCACCAACGTCAACGGTGCCAATGAAGCGGCCGGTTTCGCGCCGACCCTGCTGGTCGAAGCGCTGGGCAGCGGCTGGGGCAAGTTCGTCCTCATCATCTCGGTGGTCGGGCAGCTCTTCTGCGGCGCCGCCTGCCTGACCAGCGCCTCGCGCATGTGTTACGCCTTCTCGCGCGACAACGGTTTCGGCAAACGCATCTCCTCGAAGATCTCGGTCGTCAACGAGAAGCGCGTTCCGGTCTACGCGGTGCTGTTGATGGCGACGCTGGGGCTGATCATCACCCTGCCGGCGCTGAAGGGCAATGGCGAAGGCGTCCCGTTCGCGTTCTTCGCGGTCGTCTCGATCGCCGTGATCGGGCTCTACATCGCCTACGTGATCCCGATCTTCCTGCGCTGGCGCCAAGGTGACGAGTTCGAGCCGGGGCCGTGGAACAACGGCAAGAAGTACAAGTGGATGAACCTCTTCGCGACGATCTGGGTCGGGCTGATCTCGATCATCTTCTGCCTTCCGTTCGTTCCCGCGGCGGTGCCGTGGAGCGACGAATTCAGCTGGGAGTCGTTCAACTACGCGCCGCTGATGGTGGCGATCGTGCTGCTCGGAGCGGCGATTACCTGGTTCGCCAGCGCCCGCAAGCACTTCACCGGGCAGATTCGCGAGACCGACATCGAGGAAGCGCTGGGCGAGAGCCCGGACCCGCAGACCTCGGCTCCTTAGAGGCCGGATATGGGTTACCCACGCACGCGGATGACGCCGCACTCCGTCGCTGGATCGCTACCCCCGGCCTCGCGGGTAGCAACCACTACCCGCTTCGTCCGCGTGCGGCGCCCAGCTCGGACTGCGATGCCCCCGCGCACGCGTGTAGCCCACATCCGGCCTCTAGTGTTTCGCGGGTGACGCTCGAAGAGCTCGAGAAGGCGGTTGCCGAGGGCACGGTGGACACCGTGCTGCTGGCGATCGCCGACATGGAGGGCCGCCTGCAGGGCAAGCGGCTGACCGCCTCGCACTTCCTCGCCGACGTGGTCGAGCACGGGGCCGAGGGCTGCAACTACCTGCTCGCGGTCGACGTCGAGATGTCAACCGTCGAGGGCTACGCGATGTCCTCCTGGGAGACCGGCTACGGCGACTTCCGCATGGTTCCCGACCTCGACACGCTGCGGCTGGTGCCGTGGCTGCCGGGGACGGCGATGCTGCTTGCCGACCTCGAGTGGGATGACGGCCGCGAAGTCGTCGCCTCGCCGCGCCAGATTCTGCGCCGCCAGCTGGCCCGCCTCGCCGAGCGTGGGCTCGCCGCCAACGCCGCCACCGAGCTCGAGTTCATCATCTTCCGCGACTCCTACGAGGAGGCCTGGAAGCGCGGCTTCCATGACCTTTCGCCGGCGAATCTCTACAACATCGACTACTCGCTGCTCGGGACGGCGCGGGTCGAGCCGCTGATCCGGCGGATCCGCAACGAGATGGGCGGCGCCGGCCTCGAGGTCGAGAACTCGAAGGGCGAGTGCAACTTCGGCCAGCACGAGATCAACTTCCGCTACACCGACGCGCTGGCCACCGCCGACGGTCACGCGATCTACAAGAACGGCGCCAAGGAGATCGCCTCCCAGGAGGACTGCTCGATCACCTTCATGGCCAAGTTCAACCAGCGCGAGGGCAACTCGTGCCACGTCCACATCTCGCTCTGCCGCGAGGACGGGAGCAACGCTTTCGCCGCCGACCAGCAGCTGTTCGAGCGCTTCGTCGCCGGCCAGCTCGCCTGCATGGAGGAGCTGACCCTGCTCTACGCGCCGCACGTCAACTCCTACAAGCGCTTCGCGCCGGGCTCGTTCGCGCCGACCGCGATCGCCTGGGGGCGCGACAATCGGACCTGCTCGTTGCGGGTGGTCGGCCATGGCGAGGCGCTGCGGGTCGAGAACCGGCTGCCGGGCGCCGACGTCAACCCGTACCTGGCGCTGAGCGCGCTGATCGCCGCCGGCCTGCACGGGATCGACGCCGAGCTCGAGCTCGAGCCAGTCTTCGAGGGCAACGCCTACACCTCCGACAAGCCGCGGGTGCCGCGCAACATCTACACGGCGCGCGACGCTTTCGCCGCCAGCGAGGTCGCCGCCGCGGCCTTCGGCGCCGAGGTCGTCGAGCACTACCTGAACCGGGCCGGGGTCGAGATCGACGCCTTCGAGGCGGCGGTCACCGACTGGGAGCGGTACCGCGGGTTCGAGCGACTGTGAGGCGAGCGCTGTGAGTCCCCGGATCGACTCGGTGATTCCCGGTTATTCGAGTCCGGGGCGATCCGGGGACGAACATTCATGAGTGGCCCGCCACTGATCGGCATCTGCGCTGCGGTCGAGCGGGTCTCGTGGGGCGTCTGGAACGGGTACGAGGTGACGCTGGTGCCGCGCAGCTACGTGCGGGCGGTGCAGCGGGCCGGTGGGCTCGGGATCGTGCTGCCGCCCGACGAGGCCGTGGCCACCGATCCCGGCCTGCTCCTCGACCGGGTCGACGGGCTGATACTCGCCGGCGGCGCCGACGTCGATCCCGCCAGCTACGGCGCCGAGCCACATGCCGAGACGCTTGGCACCTGGCCCGACCGCGACCGCTTCGAGATCGCCCTGGCGCGGGCGGCGCTCGAGCGCGACCTGCCGGTGCTGGGGATCTGCCGCGGCATGCAGCTGCTCAACGTTGCCCTCGGTGGGACGCTCGACCAGCACCTGCCGGACTCGGTCGGCCACGGGACGCATCGTGCGGTTTCCGGCACGTTCGGCGAGCATCACGTGCGGCTCGCACCCGACTCGCTGGCCTGCGCTGCCGCTGGGATGGAGGGCTTCGTCGTCTTCTCGCACCATCACCAGGGGGTCGAGCAGGTCGGGGAGGGATTTCGGGTCAGCGGCTGGTCGGTCGACGACGACCTGGTCGAGGCGATCGAGCTCCCCGATAAACGCTTCGCGCTGGGCGTCGTCTGGCACCCCGAGGAGGACCCCGACAGCAAGGTGATCGCCGCCCTCGTCGACGCCGCCCGCGCCGCGGCCCACCCCGCCCGTCCAGCTGTTCCTTATGTCGGAATGGCCGACAAAAGGAACAGCCAGACGTGAGTGCGATCGAGGTGATTGAGCCGGCGACGGAGCAGGTGATGGCGACGCTGCCGCGGGCCGGGGCGGCGGAGGTCGACGCTGCGGTGGCCGCGGCGAAGGCGGCCTTCCCGGCTTGGCGGGCGTTGGCGCCGGCCGACCGGACCCTGGTCCTGCGCCGGCTCGCCGAGGCGATCGATGCTGAGCGCGAGGAGTTGGCCCGGATCGAGGCGCGCAACGCCGGCAAGCCAATCTGCGACGCCCGCGGCGAGATCGGGATGGTGGTCGAGACCTTCCACTACTACGCCGGCGCGCCGGAGCGGCTGCTGGGGCAGACGATCCCAGTCGCCGGCGGCGTCGACATGACCTTCCGCGAGCCGCTCGGGGTTGTCGGCCTGATCGTCCCCTGGAACTTCCCGCTGACGATCGCTGCCTGGAAGCTGGCGCCGGCGCTCGCCGCCGGCAACTGCGTGGTCCTGAAGCCGGCCGAGCTGACGCCGCTGACCGCGGTTGAGTTGGAGCGGATCGGCCGCGAGGCGGGGCTGCCGGAGGGAGTGCTGAACGTGGTCGCCGGGCCCGGCAGCGTCTGCGGCCAGCGGCTGGTCGAGCACCCCGACGTCGCCAAGATCGCCTTCACCGGCTCAACCGAGGTCGGCCGCGGGATCGCCGCTGGGGCGGCGGCGACGATCAAGCGGGTGACGCTCGAGCTCGGCGGCAAGTCGGCCAACGTCGTCTTCGCCGACGCCGACCTCGAGGCCGCGGCCGCCGCGGCGCCGGGCGCGGTCTTCGGCAACGCCGGCCAGGACTGCTGCGCCCGCTCGCGGATCCTGGTCGAGCGGGCGGCGCTTGATGACTTCATGGCGGCGCTGCAGCCGCGGGTCGAGGCGATCGCGGTCGGCGACCCGTTGGCCGAGTCGACTGAGATGGGGCCGCTGATTTCGGCGGGCCAGCGCGAGAATGTCGCCAGTTTTGTGCCGGAAGACGCACCGGTGGCGATCCAGGGCAGCGCCCCGGCGGGCCCCGGCTACTGGTTCCCGCCGACCGTGCTGGCGCCGGTCGGCAACGACGAGCGCCCGGCCCGCGAGGAGATCTTCGGCCCGGTCGCCTGCGTCATCCCCTTCGACGACGAGGAGGAGGCGGTTCGCCTCGCCAACGAGACGATCTACGGGCTCTCCGGCTCGGTCTGGACCGGCAACGGGGCGCGGGCGCTGCGGGTCGCGCGAGCGATCGAGACCGGCGTCATCTCGATCAACTCGAACACCTCGGTGCGGGTCGCGACCCCGTTCGGCGGCTTCAAGCAGTCGGGGGTCGGCCGCGAGCTCGGCCCCGACGCCCTCGACCACTACACCGAGCTGAAGAACGTCTACTACGCGACCGAGGGTGATTGATGGCGGGACGACTGGACGGCAAGGTCTGCGTCATCACCGGTGCGGCGAGCGGGATCGGCGCCACCTCGGCCCGGCTGTTCGAGGCCGAGGGCGCGCGGGTGGTCGGGATCGACCTCGACGCCGAGCAGGCGGTTGGGGCGCTGACGATCGCCGCCGACGTCGCCGACGAGGAGGGGGTCCGCGCGGCGCTGGCCGAGGCCCGCGAGGAGATGGGCCGGGTTGACGTGCTGATGAACAACGCCGGCATCAACCCGACCGACGATGGCTCGGTGCTCAACACCACGCTCGAGTCCTGGCAACGGGTCCAGGACGTCAACCTGAAGGGCGTCTTCCTCTGCTGCAAGCACGGCATCCCGCACTTGCTCGAGGCCGGCGGCGGTTCGGTGATCAACGTCGCGTCTTTCGTCGCAGTGATCGGCGCCGCCGTCTCGCAGGGCTCCTACACCGCCTCCAAGGGCGCCGTCCTCTCGCTCTCGCGCGAGCTCGGCGTCGAGTTCGCCGACCGCGGCGTCCGCGTCAACGCCCTCTGCCCGGGCCCGGTCAACACCCCCCTCCTCAAGGAGCTTTTCGCCAAGGACCCCGAGCGCGCCGCCAAGCGCCTCGTCCACATCCCGATGGGCCGCTTCGGCGAGCCCGAGGAGATCGCCAAGGCCGCACTCTTCCTCGCCAGCGACGACTCCAGCTTCGTCACTGCCTCGACCTTCCTCGTCGACGGCGGCCTCTCCGGCGCCTATCTGACGCCGGGCCAGGTCGACTGACGGGCGCCGACGTCGAGCCAGCGGGTGCAGAGGTCGCGGCCGAGCTGGTTGAAGGCGCCGATCTTGGCGCTGGTCTCGGCGCCGAGCGCGGTCGGGTCGATGCCGATCCGCACCGCGTCGGGGTCCGAGCGGTAGTCGTCGATCCAGCTGGCCGCGTCGGCGGCGCTGACCTCGGGGTGGAACTGGATCGCCCAAGCGCGCTCGCCGACCCGTGCCGCCTGCAGGCAGACGTCGCTGGTGGCGAGGGAGACGGCGCCGGCGGGGAGCGGGAACTCGTAGCTGTGCCACTGGAAGGCCTCGAAGCGGGGGGCCAGCGAGCCCAGCAAGGGGTCGCGGCGGCCGCCGTCGGTCAGCTCGACCTGGTGCCAGCCGATCTCCGGCCGCGGCGCTCGCGCCGGCGTCGCGCCGGCAGCCCCGGCGACCAGCTGGGCGCCGAGGCAGAGACCAAGTAGCGGCCTGTCGCGCTCGATCAGTTGCGCCAGCAGCCGGTCCTCCGCCACCAGCCACGGATGCTCGTCGCGCTGGTCGATGTTCATCGCGCCACCCAGGACCAGTACCGCGTCGTAGTCGAAGGGGTCGGCCGGCGGCTCGCTCGCCTCGGGCAGCAGCCACTCGTCGAGCTCGTGGCCGCCGGCCTCGACCGCCGCGGCGAACACACCGGGGCCGGCGTCGGGCTGGTGGACGATCGCGAGGACGCGCACGCCCGCCTCTTATTCGGGCGCCGGCACCTGCGCGGCCATCTGCGCATAGCCGGCGGCACTGGGGTGGATGCCGGTGTCGCCGCTGATTACCCAGGGCGGCCCCGGCGGGACCGGACCGGCGCAGAAGGAGAAGGGGTCGAGGACTTCGAGCTCGTCTTGGGTCGGTTCGCTCTGCACGCTCGGCCCGTCGACCCTGAGGCCGAGCCGTGAGCAGCTGTAGTTGGAGGGGTAGACCGGTTCGACGCTGACCCCGACGTTGAAGTGCGGCGGCGCGACGACCTGCAGCCGCCGCGGGTTGACTTCGGCCGCGACCTTGGCGATTTCGCGGTCGAGGAGCTGGCCCATCTGAGCGATCTGAGTCGAGGTGTAGGCGATCGCCACCGATGGCACCGTGAGCGGGTACTGCATCAGGTAGATCGTCGCTTGCGTGTGTTCGGTCAGGTCGGTGTAGAGGTTGCGCAGATTGGTCTGCATTTCGACTTTGGCGAACGCTTTTTCGACACATTCAGCGAAGCCGCCGAAGATGTCCGAGTAGATCGCGCAGCCCATGTTGTCGCTGCCGAACAGCACTTCGGAGAGCAGCGGGTTGGCGCCGATCGTGAGCAGAACGTAGTCGGGATTTTCGGACTCGATCTGCGCGGTTTTTTCGTGCAGGATCCCGCCGGGTGCCCATTCCTTCGGTTCGGAGCCGCTGATCGCCAGGTTCTCGTAGTTGGTGATCCCGTACCGGTTTGCCCACTGCGCTGCCCAGGAGACGTTGTTGGCGAGTCCGTAGTCGGGCACGTACTCGAAGACCTTGGAGCTGTTGGTGACGACTTCGGAGTTCGAGGAGCAGGCGTCGTTGTAGGGCGGGCCAGCCGGGCGGCAGCCGACCAGCGCCGGCAGCGGCCACGCTTCGCCGCTGCCGTAGTAGCCGAAGCCGGCGGTGACCGAGTCGCCGATCGCTCGCACGACCACTCCGGTGGGCGGGCCGACGAAGATCGCAACCGGCGCTGGTACCCCGGCTGCGCCAGCCGCTGCCGCGGAGATCGCCCCGACGCCCTGCGGCCGGCCGCGCAGCACCAGGCCGGTGGCGCCGCGGAAGCCCGGCGGCGCGTGGTAGACCAGGCGCCCGTTCCGGACCCGCGCCCGGCCGGCGTCCGGCTCGCTGGCGATCCGCCAGCGCACCGATGAGGTGCAGGCCGGCAGTGGGATTGAGACCGACTTGCCGTGGCCGATCCGCAGCCGCGGCACCGAGTTGCAGAGGCGGCCGTTGCCCGGCGCCAGCAGCGCCGGCGCCGGTGCGGTCTCGTCGCGCGAGGTCATCTCCGGCTTGCCGTCTTCGTTGACGTCGAGCATCCCGCCCGCCATCACCTTCAATTCGAGGCCGTCGCGCACCTGTCGCCCCAGGGCCGGAGTCAGCCCGACCCGGTGAACGAAGGTGAAGCTCCGCCGCCGCTCGCCGATTCGCAGTAGGCCGGCGCCGATCCGTTCGTGCAGCAGCCACGACCTGACGAGACGGCCACCCGGCTCGCGCAGCTGCACGGTCAGCGGCATCACCCGTCCCGAGAAGTGGATCGGGTAGCGGACCGGGACCAACAGCGCGACGCCGCCTTCCGCGGTGGGGGCGGAGAGGGTGACGTTCCCGATCTGCACTTTGACCGGCGGCCGCGGCTTCGCCTCGGCGGCCGGCGCAGCCGCCAGCAGCGCGACCGCGGCGAAGAGCGCGAACCCGAGATGCCGCCGGCAGCCGCCGTCGCTCCCGCTCACGGCTTGCCTCGCTGGAACAGCCAGCGCTGGAAGAACGGGCCGAGGTCCTTGCCGGAGATCTTTCTCGGCGAGGGCGATGAACTGGTCGGTGTCGCCGGTGCCGTGGCGGTTGACGCTCGCCCAGCGCCGCAGCGTCCGCAGCATCGGCTTGGTCCCGATCTTCTCGCGCAGCGCCTGCAGGGTCATCGCCCCGCGAACGTACACCGACGGCCCGAACAGGTGCTTCGGGCTGCCGGGGTTGCCGGTCGGCGGGTTCCAGAACGCCGTGTTCGAGGCGGGGACGCGGAGCAGCTTGCGGAAGATCGCCGCCGCGCTGCGACGTTCGTGGCGCTCGGCGTAGTACCACTCGGTCCAGGTCGCGAAGCCCTCGTTGAGCCAGATGTCTGGCCACCGCTTGATCCCGACCGAGTCGCCGAACCACTGGTGGGCGGTCTCGTGGACGACGGTCGTCAAGTCGGGCACGTAGGGGTAGATCGGCCGGCTCTGGGTCTCGAGCGCGTAGCCGAGGCCGGGCGCGTCGTCGACGATCGAGCCGGCAGCATCGAACGGGTACGGCCCGTAAAGCGAGCTCTCGAAGCGGATGATCTCCGGCAGCTTCGCCAACACCCGCTGCGAGCGCGCCGCCAGGCTCGGGTCGACGATCGTCCAGACCGGGTGGGCGGCGATCGCGCTGCGGTCGAGTTCGCCGCGGCCGATGTCGACGACCGCCAGGTAGGTCGCCATCGGCGCCGCTTCTTCCCATTCGAAGCTGGTCCTGCTCGGTTCGCGCCCGACCTTCAGCAGGCGGCCGTTGGAGACCGCGGTCAGCCCGCGGGGCACGATCAGCTCGGCGGCGAAACTGGCCTTGTCGCGGGGGACGTTGTTGCAGGGGATCCAGGCCGCGGTTCCCTCCGGCTCCCCGACCGCGAGCGCCCCGTCGGCGGTCGGGTACCAGCCCTCGGAGGAGCCGTCTTCGTCGACCACGGTGCGCGGCCGCCCCGCGTAGAAGACGGTCAACTTGAAGCGCTGCCCGCGCGGGATCGGGTCGAGCAGGTGGACGACGAGCTTGTCGTGGCCGCGATTAAACCGCTCGCCGCCGCCGTCGACTTTGACCTGGCTGACGGTGAGCCCGTTGAGGTCGAGGGTCAGCCGGCGAAGCCGCGTCCGCGCCCTGGCCCGCATCGCCATCACGGCCTTGATCGTCCCGGCCCGCGAGTAGACAAGGCGGACGCGGTAGTGGCGGGCGTCGTACCCACGGTCGCCGGCGTGGGGAAAGAACGGTTCGCCGCCGCCCTTTGGCGTCGCCGCAGCGACGCCGGCGGTAACGACGAGGGCCAGCGCCAGCGCGCCGAGCAGGGGGCGGAGAAGCTTGCCGCGTCGCAAGTACCCATCCTATTTGCCGGCAACTCGCCCTCCATAGAATCGTCCAGGTGGCGCTGACCGAGTTCGGCATCTGGGCGAGCAAACGAGTTCTCGGCGACGAGGGACCCGAGGCTGCCCGGCTGCTCGAGGAGCTCGGCTTCGGCGCGCTCTGGGTCGGCGGCTCACCGCGGCTCACTGACCTGCGGCCGCTGCTCGAAGCGACCGAGACGCTGACCGTCGCGACCAGTATCGCCAACGTCTGGAAATACAGCGCGGTCGAGATGGCGGCTGACTGGGAGCAGTTGGAGGGCGACTACCCCGGCCGCACCCTGGCCGGGATCGGAGTCGGCCACCCCGAGCAGGACGGCGATTACAGCAAGCCGTTCAGCGCCGTCCGCGAGTACCTCGACAGGCTCGACGAGGCCGGCCAGCCTCCGGTCGAGCGGCGGCTGCTGGCGGCGCTGGCGCCGCGGATGATCGACCTCGCCGCCTCGCGCGCCGCCGGCTCAATTCCCTACTTCGTCCCCGTCGACCACACCCGCTATTCGCGCCAGCAGCTCGGCGAGGGACCGCTGCTGGCGCCGGAGATGGCCTGCGTGCTCGACCAGGACGAGGAGCGCGCCCGGGCCAAGGCGCGGGACTTCGCCGCGCTCTACCTGGGGCTGACCAACTACCGCAAGGCGGTGCTCCGCGGCGGCTTCGACGAGGCGGACCTCGAAGCCGGCGGCTCGGATCGGATGATCGATGCCGTCGTCCCCCACGGCTCGGCCGAGCAGCTCGCCACTGCCGCCCGCGCCCACCTCGAGGCCGGCGCCGACCACGTAGCTCTGCAGCCGGTCGGCAGCGACGGCCTGCCACGAGCCGAGTGGACGGCGCTCGCCGCGGCGCTGATCGCCTGATCGCGATGGAGGGGATGGTCGAACTAGAGGGTGGTGCCTTCCTGATGGGGACCGAAGATCGCCAGGGCTACCCCCAGGACAGCGAGGGCCCGGTGCGCGAGGTGGTTCTGGAGCCCTTCGCGATCGATCCCTGCGCGGTCAGCAACCAGCGCTTCGCCGAGTTCGTCGCTGCCACCGGCCATGTCACCGAGGCCGAGCGCTTCGGCTGGTCCTTCGTTTTCGGCGGTCTCCTGCCCGAGGACTTCCCGGAGACGCGAGCGCTGGTCGGGGCGGAATGGTGGCGCCAGGTGTTCGAAGCGGACTGGCGCCGGCCCGAGGGGCCAGGCTCCTCGCTCGAGGGGCGCGAGGAGCACCCCGTGGTGCATGTCTCTTGGAACGATGCGCGCGCCTTCTGTGCGTGGTCAGGGACGCGCCTGCCGTCCGAGGCCGAGTGGGAGTTCGCCGCCCGCGGTGGCCTGGTCCAGAAGCGCTTCCCCTGGGGCGACGAGCTTGAGCCCGGCGGCGAGCACCGGATGAACGTCTGGCAAGGCCTTTTCCCCGGCCGCAACACCGAAGCCGACGGCTACTTCGGTACCGCTCCAGTCGACACCTTCCCGGCCAATGGCTATGGCCTCCACAACACCAGCGGCAACGTCTGGGAATGGTGCGAGGGCGACTTCCGCGACCCCCGCGGCGCCGTCCTCGGCAAAGCGATCCGCGGGGGCTCCTACCTCTGCCACGATTCCTACTGCAACCGCTACCGCGTCGCCGCTCGTACCTCGAACACCGCCGACAGCTCCTCCGGCAATACGGGCTTTAGGGTCGCGGCCGACGTTATTTCAAAAAGATCCCTTCACCGGCAGTGAAGTTTGGTTCCGTGCCTTCCGCCATGGTCAATGTCATCGAGCTTTCGATGCCAGCTTTGACCCCGCCCCATTTCAGTTCGCCTTGTAGTGTGATTTCTTCGTGCGTGGTGTTGATTGTCGCTCCACTGACACTGGCCTTGAATTTGCCCGTGATCGCATAGTTGTTGGCCGGCGGCATGTTTTTTTCGCAGCCTTTGATCCCGATCGTCGCCAACTGAGGTTCTCCCGCGGCTGGTTCGAACAGCAGCTTGCCCGCCGACTGGCCGATGGTCGTAAAGGCAACTTTGTTGCTGATGAATTCACCGCCCGAGACTAGGCATCCTTTTGCGAAGGGTGCGGTGACGGTGCATTTTGTGAAGCTGATGGTGCCGGTGCCGCTGACGGATTCAGCCGCGTTGGTCAGCCCGCCGTGGGCGTGGACAGCCGCGCATTGGACTTCCGTGGCGATGCCCCCAATCTCGCCTTTCAGCTTCCAGACCGTAGAGGCGAGTGTTCCGACGGCGGTCCGCTCGTTGGTCGCCAGGACTGTTGTGTTCGCGCCCGGATTGATCAGTACGTATCCGAATGCCGTTCCCGCTTTGTCGGTGCAGTGCGCGTCGGTGTATTCCTTGACTGGCGCGGCTTTCGTGCATGTGTAGGCCCGCTGTGCGGCCGACGCACTCGCGACGGCGAGAGCACTGAACAGCAGCGCACTTAGCAGCGCGGCGCTGACAATGGCATTGCGTCCGATCATTTTCTTCCTCCCTTGACTCCAATCGACCGCCGTAGACCTACATCAGCCGCCGCGACTGGTCAAGAAACTCTTGCCAATGTGGTCTATCCCTCGGTTGGGCCATGCACCCGACGGGTAAGGGATAGATGGCCAAACCCGACAAGGAGGAATTGATGAGCACGAGGGCAGATAGAGGTGGGATCGGCGGGATCTCGGTCGGGGGGATTCTGGTGATTATCGGCATCGTTCTGATGATCGTCTGGAGCTTCTGGATCGGATTGATCATCCTGCTGATCGGGCTGATCGCATTCGGCGGCTTCGCCAAGGGCAAGTGGTACTGACCGGGGCGTCGCGCTAGAGCCCGAACTGCGCGCGCTGGGTCTCGGGGACGAGATCCAGGTACTCGTGGTGCCGCGCGATGTAGCCCCGGACGAAGGGGCAGAACGGCAGCACCACGAGCCCGCGCGAGCGGACGTCGTCGAGCGCCGTCGAGACCAGACGTCCGCCGAGGCCCTGTCCCTCAAAGTGGTCGTCGATCTCGGTGTGCACGAAAGCCAGCGCCCGGCCGCGGTCGCGGTACTGGGCAAATCCGGCGGGCTCGCCCGCGACCGTGATCAGGTAGCGCTCCGCCTCGCGGTCGTCGCTCACCTCGATCGCCGGTTGCGGCGGGCGTGCGTCGGTCATCGCCTGAGATCCTAAGCCGATGGAGCTACTCGACTCGGAGGTTCTGCTCGAAGGGCACTCGCTCGACCTCGTCCGCAAGACCTACCGCCGCGAGGACGGCACTGTCGTCGTCCGCGAGGTCGCCGAGCATCCCGGTGCGGTCGCGGTCCTCGCCCACGACGAGGAGTTCGTCTACTTGGTCGCGCAGCCGCGCGAGGCAGTCGAGGAGGACCGGCTGCTCGAGATCCCGGCCGGCACCCTCGACGTCGCCGAGGAGACGCCGCTCGAGTGTGCTCGGCGGGAGCTGGCCGAGGAGGCCGAGCTGCAAGCCGCCGAGTGGCGCCAGCTGCAGGTCATCTACACCAGCCCCGGCGTGCTCAGCGAGCGGGAGTGGATCTTCGCCGCCACCGGCCTCTCGCCGGCCAGCGGCGAGCGCGACGACGACGAGCAGATCGAGATCGTGCGCCTGCCGATCGCCGAGATCCCGGCGGCCCTGCCGGAGATCCGCGACGCAACCACCCTGATCGGCCTGCTCCTCCTGCTGCGCGACCTCCAGTAGCGCAAGCGAGGAGAATCTCGAAGCCAGACATACGCCCGCTCGTCAGGAGGAAGCAGCGATGGAGATGAAGCTCGAGCTCGTGCCGATCCCCGTCACCGACGTCGATCGCGCCAAATCGTTCTACGTCGAGAAGGCCGGCTTTGTCGCCGACCACGACCACCAGTTCAGCGACGAGATCCGCTTCGTCCAGCTCACCCCGCCGGGCTCGGCCTGCTCGATCGTGATCGGCACCGGGATCACCAAAGCGCCGCCCGCCTCGGCCGAAGGGATGCTGCTGGTGGTCGAGGACATCGACGCCGCCCGTGCCGAGCTGCTCGAGCGCGGCGTCGAGATCAGCCCGGTCGAGGACATGGACTGGGGCGCTCGCCATGCCTACTTCCAGGACCCCGACGGCAACGGCTGGCAGCTGCAGCAGCCTGCAGGCCGGTAGTGGCGAGCTGGGACGACGTGCGGCGGATCGCGCTGGCGCTGCCGGAGACCAGCGAGCGGCCTGCCTATGGCAATACCGCCTGGCGCGTCCGCGACAAGCTCTTCGTCTGGGAACGGCCGCTCCGCAACAAGGAGCTCGAGGAGCTTGGGGCGGCCGCCCCGGATGGTCCGATCCTCGGCGCCCGGGTTGAGGACCTGGTCGCCAAGGAGGCGCTGCTCGCCGATGAGCCGGACCTCTACTTCACGACCGCGCACTTCGACGGCTACCCGTCGGTGCTCGTCCGGCTCGAGCGGATCGGCGCCGAGGACCTGCGCGAATTGATCAATGAGGCCTGGCTCTCGCGGGCGCCGAAACGGCTCGCCCAGAACTTCCTCGACGAGCTCGGCGCGGGCTAGCTTTTCGTCACCGGGCCGACGCTCAGCACCGGCTCGGTCGGTTTCGCGCAGGTCTGGAAGGGAAGCGGCACGATTTTCGCCCCGCCGGCGCTGGGCGGCGAGACTCGCAGACCAGCGGCGTCGGTTTGGTGGCAGTCGGCTGGGGAGAAGTTGCCGGGGTTGACGATTCGCAGCTGGAAGCTCGCCGAGCCGCCCGGGGCGAGTTTGACCGCCGCGGCTTTCTGGCCCGCTTCGTGCGACGCCGGTTTGCCGATCGACTGTCCGTTGAGATTAACCGCGAGGACCGTGGAGAAACCTTTGAGGGTGCAGGCGTTGCTGCCGCCGTTGGTGATCCGCAGCTTGTAGAAGACGCTGCCAGCGGCGCCGCTGCCTTTCCCGTTCGGCAGCCAGACCACCAGCTTGGGGACCGCACAGGTCGCGGCCGAGGCACTCGCCGGGCCGCCGGACCCGGCGCTCGCCAACGGCGCGGCGATGACCAGCACCGCGCAGGTTGCCGCGATCGTCAAGTGGAGGGCGAGCCGGAGACTTCGCATCCTGGCCAGCCTACCTCCGGGCGCCGAGTGCCGCTAAATCGCCGCCGGGTGGCACGATGGCGGACTACCTACTATTATGCGCCCGTGCGCTCGGCCAGACGCATCTCTCTCATTGTGGTTCTCGTCGCCCTGATCGGGCTGGCGACGGCTGCCTCGGCCTCGGCTTTCAGGGGCTTCACCTCGCCCAGCGGCAACATCGGCTGCGTGATCAGCAAGAGCTCAGCCCGCTGCGACATCCGCAACTACTCCTGGCACGCTCCGCCAAAGCCGAACAGCTGCGATCTTGACTGGGGTGGCGCCGTCGCGGTCGGCAGCGGTCGCGGGCACTTTCTCTGCGCGGGCGACACGACGCTGGGAGCAGGCTCCAAGCTCGGCTACGGGAAGACGATCCACATGGGTCACATGCTCTGTGAAAGCCAGGAAGCCGGGATGCGCTGCGTCAACGTGCGCAAGGGACACGGCTTCTTCCTCTCGAAGCAGGACTACGACCTCTTTTAAAGCGGACGCGGTCTAAGCGAACGCGTGATTTTCAGGCGCGGGCGTTGACGATCCAGGTCGACCCCGGGCCGAGCACCCCGTCAGGGCCCTCGAACTCGGCCAGCGCCGCGCGAATTTCGGCCGCGATCGTCGGCCGGATCTCGTCGACTCGGTCGCCCCACAGGCGCAGCACCTCGCCGGCCGGGCCGAGCGCCATCGTCAGTTCGACCGCGGCGTCGAGGTCGTGACCAAGCAAGATCGGCAGGTCGCAGCGCCGCAGCTCGATCTGCTCGAAGCCGGCCAGCTTCAACTGCTCGGTCAGGGTGTCGGCGTTGGCCATCGAGAAGGGACCGGGGCCGCAGGTCGGCTCCTCGGTCTCCTCCGGGTGCTCGAGGTACTTCTCGACGACCAGCTCGGCGCGGTGGACCCAGTCGTTGTCGAGCTTGCGGCGCCAGACGACCGCGCAGAGGGAGCTGCCGGGCCGCAGCGCGGCGCGGATGTTGCGCAGCGCCGCGACCGGATTGGCGAAGAACATGATCCCCATCCGCGAGAAGGCGTAGTCGAAGGGGCCGCCGAGCTCGCCGCTCTGGACGTCGACGACGCCGAACTCGACGTTGGCGGCGCCGGCCTCCTCGGCCTCGCGGCGGGCCATCTCGATGAACGGCTCGGCGACGTCGACGCCGAGCGCGCTGCCGCTCTCGCCGACCAGCCCGGCGAGGCGGCGGGTGGTGTCGCCGAAGCCGCAGCCGAGGTCGAGGACCCGGTCCCCTGGTGCCGGCGGGTGGGCGGCGATTGCCGCCTCGCCGTGGGTGGCGAGACCTTCGACAACCGTCGATCGGAACTGGACGAAGCGGTCGAAGAGCGGCCCGCTCCAGGCCTCGGCGGCCTCGGCGTTCTCGTCGGCGATCTGCGCCATCGACCTCTCCGCTCGCGACCCGGCGGCTAGGCCGCCGCCCCCTCTGGGTCGGGCCGGACGATCACCGTGTCGGCGACCTTGATGATCTCGTCGGCCGGTAGCTCGGCGCGCGAGGCATGCTCACGAATCGCCTCGGGGCTGCTCGCCTGGTAAATGCAAACGGTGCCGACCGAGCCGTCGCCCTCCTCGAGGGCGTAGCTGCGAATCCAGCGGATGTCATCGGCCATCTGCTCGTCGCCAACCTGGGCCGAGCGTCGCGCCGCCTCCTCCAACTCGGCGGGCGAACGCCAGCCATTGCGACGAAGAATTACGTAGGTATCCATGCCTGCTCCTCTTTTACAACCTCAAGATCGACCTTGCGGGGAGCCTTACGCGTTTCCGGCCGCTTCCGTTCAGCCCGCCGTGCGTCCTCGACCGCCCAGGCGAGCCGCTCGACCAGCAGCCGCCCGGAATGCTCGGACTGCAGGTGAGCGGGAACGAGCCTCTCGCTGTAGACGACCTCGCCGGCGTCCCCGGTATCGGTGACGATCAAAATTCGCGGCATCTCGATCCTCCTCTCGGCGTTGTCAAAAGCGAGAGTCGCGCGCCAGCCTTCAGCGCAGGTGAACCCCAGGTAAAGACCCGGGCGGAGCCGGGTTGGTGTCAGGGGGCGAGCAGGCCGCCGACGTAGAGCCGGGCGCCAGATCGCCGCCCCCTGCCTGTCGCCATCGGCGTAGACGGTCAGCGCCGTTGCTACCGCCGCGCGGTCGCCCGACTTCGCCGGCTCGATCTCGGCCCCCCGCCACCGGCTTAGGCTATCCGCCGCAATCGGCTGCGGCGAGGAACCTCCGGACGGAGGGTTCACGCGCCGCGCCGGGTGGCGCAAGCTCCCCGCCGTGAGCACGGCTGACGGCGACGGCAAGCTGGCGGGGAAGACCGCCTTCATCACCGGGGCTGGATCTGGCATGGGCCGGGCGATGGCCCGCCGCTTCGCTGCCGAGGGCGCCAAGGTCGCCGTCGCCGACATCGACGAGGGCCGCGCCGGCGCCACCGCGGAGGAGATCCGGGCCGGCGGCGGTGAGGCGGCTGCCTTTGTGGTTGACGTCGCCGACGCTGGCTCGGTCGCCGCGGCCACCGCGGCGGCGCTCGAAGAGTTCGGCCGGGTCGACGTGCTCTGCAGCAACGCCGGCATCCTCGACGACTACCACACGGTGCTCGAGACTCCCGAGGAGGAGTGGGACCGCGTCCTCGCGATCAACCTCAAGGGGATGTACCTGACCTCGCGGGCGCTGTTGCCGCAGATGGTCGAGAACGGCGGCGGCGTGATCGTCAACACCGCCTCGATCGCCGGTCTCGTTGCCGGCGGCGGCGGTGCCGCCTACACCGCCGCCAAGCACGGAGTGATCGGGCTGACCCGCCAGCTCGCCTTCGATTTCGGCGCCCGTGGCGTGCGCGCCAACTGCATCTGCCCTGGGGCAGTCGAGACCGGGATGACCCACGAGCTGTTCGAGGCCGGCGAGGCCGAGGTGATGGAGTCAGTCAACTCGGTCCCCGCCGGCCGCTACGCCCAACCCGAGGAGATCGCCAACCTGGCGCTGTTTCTCGCCAGCGACGAATCCGACTTCGTCCACGGTGCCGCCTACGTGATCGACGGCGGCTGGACCGTCCGCTAGCGGCGCTGCAGCACTTTGGGGGTCTATCGACCCCCAAAAGCTTGCAGCGCGAAGCTCAGTTGGTCGGCCAGGCCGCTTGCGTGGTTTTGCTGCGCGAGGCGTCCCAGCCGTGCCAGCGGTCGATCCGCACCCAGGCAGTCGTCCGGGGGGAGTCGCGGGTCTCGTACGCGGCGCCGGTGTAGCGACGGGCGAGCCGGTCGATATCGGCGAGGCCCTCGTCTTCGTACATCTCTTCGACCTGGCCGAGCAGGCTGATGTGGCGGTACCAGTCGTCGGTGTCGATCACGGTCAGCGCGATCCGCGGGTCGTTGCGGAGGTGCTTGAGCCGCAGGCGCGAGTTGTCCATGCTGAGCAGGACGCGGCCGTCCTCCCAGTCGTACCAGGTGGCGGCGGTGTGGGGCGAGCCTTTCGAGTTCAGGGTCGCGACGACGGCGATGTTCGGTTCGGCAAGGAACTCGGAGACGTCTTGGGGTACCGGTGCTGCGGGCATGCTTCTGCCTTTCTCTCGGTTTGCGATTCGCCGCGGCGTCTCCTCAAACTCGCGGCCGGCGAAGTATTACTGAGCGTCGGCCTCGGCTACCGCCACTCGGTCCGCAGCCGCGACAGCTTCATGTAGGAGATCCGCCACTGGCCGTCGATCCGGCGGTACTCCTCGTGGTAGTAGCCGTAGCCGTAGAAGACCTCCTCGCCGTAGTCGAGGCAGTCGTACATCGACCAGATGCCGCGCGCCTCGTCCTCGGCCGTGATCGTGATCTGCGGGTCGTGGCCCTGATGGGTGGAGACGATCGCGCCGACGATCTCGGCGATCTTTTCGGTCCCCTCGTCGCCGCCGTGGAGGATCCAGGCGGCCGGGTCGTCGGCGCTCTCGACCCCGTGGTGACCGACGTGCAGCTCGACCTCGCCGCTGAAGTCGAGCACGGCGTCGTCGCTGAGGGTCGCGCGCAGCAGCTGCCAGTTCTTCTCGTCGATGCCGTGGAAGTAGCGCGACTTCAGCTGCTTGATCTCCTCGATCGCCTGCGGGCTCTGCTCCATGGCGGGCAGCCTGCCGCCGGCGCTCGGGTGTCGCTACCTCCCTTCGGAGGTTGTTAGCTAGGAGTGTTGCCGAGCCGCTCGTCGCCGCTGCGGCCGATGATCGTCCAGGTCGCGGTCACCGGTTCGTCGCCGATCGTCCAGAGCCGGTGGGGGGTGTCGGCGTTGAAGACGATCGAGTCGCCGGGGCCGAGCTCGAAGGACTCGAAGCCGACCGCGGCACCGAGGCGGCCGGAGAGGACCAGCCCGTACTCGCGGCCGTGGTGGCGCATGTAGGCGCCGGGAGCGCAGGAGGCGCCGCCGACCTCATAGACGACGTAGAGGAAGTCGACTCCCTGCTCGTGGGTGGGGGTGAGGCGGTCCCACTTGACCCCGGTCGCCAGCTCGATCCGCGGCCGCTCGCCCTCGCGGACGACGCCGGTGCCGCCGGGCTGGGGCAACGGCTCGCCGGCCTTTGCCGGGACGTCGAGGAAGAGTTCGTCGAGCGAGAGCCCGAGCGCGGTGACCAACGAGACCAGGGTGTCGACCGAGGGGTTGACTTTGCCGTTCTCGATCTGCGAGACGAGGCTCGGGGAGACGCCGACCTGCGAGGCCAGGGCCCGGACGCTGATGCCGTTGCTGCGGCGGCGCTCGCGCAGCGCCTCGCCGAACGAGGGCCGCACCGCCGTTGCCGTGTCGCCGTCCACAGGCTGATCCCGCTGCTCCTGCGCCATCCGGCCATCATTATGACCAGCCGCGCCCCCGATTCGCAGCGTCCCTGAATTTCTGTGCAGCTTCAGTAACGATTTAGTACAGTCTCGATGATCACGGTGGTAGTAAAGCTGCCGAGGGACGGAGGGAAAGCATGTCGAAGTCGTTAACCGTAGACGCGGTTGCGCCCGCTGTGGAGCCAAATCCGACTCCTTTCGACGGCGCTGACGCGGCCCCGTTCAGGGCTGTGACCCCGGCGTTGAGCGAGACTGCGCACCCGCGGCTGCGTCGGATCACCTTGATGTTGGTCGACGAACAGCCCATCGTCCAGCTTGGCGTCTCGCTGATCGCCAAGGAGAGCCGGCGGCCCTGCCGGGTGATTGAGGCGAGCGGCGGCGAGGCGGCGATCGAACTGGCGCGCCGCGAGCGCCCCGACCTCGTCCTCCTCGATCCCTCGCTCGCCGACCTGCTGCTGGCCGACGCCGTGCGCCGGATCGGCGCCGTCTCCCCGGCCTCGCGGATCGTCGTCTTCCCCGCCCACATCACCCCCTCGGTCCGCGAGGAGGCGGCCGGTCTCGGCGTCCACGGCCTGCTCGGCAAGGACGCGACACCGGCCAACTTCCTTGCCACGATCGAGGCTGTCGCCCGCGGCGAGCGGATGCTCGAAGTCGAGCAGCGTGACGCCCTGCGCCGCGCCGCCGCCAAGCTCAACTGCGCCCCGCTGACCCCCCGCGAGCACGAAATCATCCGCCGCGCCGCGCGCGGCGAGAGCAACGCCGAGATCGCCAGCGCGATCTTCTTGGCGCCGACGACGGTGAAGTCGTATGTGCAGAGTGCGTTGGGGAAGTTGGAGGCGCGGAACCGGGTTGAGGCAGTGTTCAAGTTGTCAGAGCTCCGGTTGCTCTGAAGGAAGGTTTGGCCGGTAGGGAGAGGGCGGGGAAGCCTCCCGTACGCCTACCACCGGCAGAGCCGGTGGAACATGGATGGCGCCTGACGGCGCCAAGGCATACGCAACGAGTTGTGGAGGCTAGCGGGAGGCTTCCCCGCCCTCTCCACAACAGAGCTCCCGACCTACGGAAGCTCCGGGACCAAGGAGGGGTCGCCCCCTTTCTTTTGAAGCTTCGAGGAGCGTGGCAAGGTTCGGAAGCTTTTCGTCACCAGGTGGGGTGGGTGCCTTCCAAACGGAGTTTGCTGCGGATTCGTTGGGGAGGGATCGGGCACCCCTCCCGCTAGCCTCTACAACTCGTTGCGTAACTCTTTGCCGGCGCAGCCGGCAATCCAGGTTCCACCGGCTCTGCCGGTGGATAGGCGTACGGGAGGGGTGCCCGATCCCTCCCACGCACACCCCCGAACAACCTCCGTTCGGACGGTGCCCGCCCCACCTGGCCAGCCGTAGCTTCGACCCATGCGGCGCGACGTGGAGTTCACCAGTGGCACCGACACGATTCGCGGCTGGCTGTACACGCCGGACGAGGGCGAGGGGCCGTTTCCCTGCATCGTGATGGCCGGTGGCTGGTGCTACGTGAAGGAGCTGGTGCAGCCGCACTACGCGGAGATGTATGCCGAGGCGGGGCTGGCGGCGCTGCTCTTCGACTACCGCAACTTCGGCGAGTCGGACGGGGCGCGGCGCCAGCACATCGACCCGAGCTGTCAGGTCGAGGACTACAAGAACGCGATCTCCTTCGTCGAGACGCAGGCGGAGGTCGACGCCGAGCGGATCGGGGCCTGGGGCCTCTCCTACAGCGGCGGTCACGTGCTGATCGTCGGCGCCTCCGACCCGCGGGTGAAGTGCATCGCCTCGCAGATCCCGGTCGTCGACGGCTACCGCAACATGCGTCGGGTCCACGGCACGATTGGCTTCCGCGCCTTCGAGCAGCTGCTGCTCGACGACCGGCGGCGGCGCTTTCGCGAGGGCGAGGGCGGCCACCTGCCGCACGCCGCGCCCGACCCAACCACCGAGGTCTCGACCTGGCCCTTCCCGGAGACCTACGAGACCTTCGTCGAGCTCAAACAGCGCGAAGCGCCGAACTACGAGAACCGCAGCACGATCGAGTCGGCCGAGCTGCTGATGTCCTACAACGTCGAACCGTTCCTGGCGCGGATCTTGGAGACGCCGACGCTGGTGGTGGTCGCCGAGCGAGACGACCTCACCCTCTGGGACCTCGAGATCGCTGCCTACAACCAACTGCCGACCGCGGCGAAGAAGCTGGTCGTGGTCGGCGACTCCACTCATATGACTCTCTACTCCGATCGCTCGCTCTTGGAGCAGGCGGCAGCCGCCGCACGCGACTGGTTCGTCGAGCACCTCCTGGCGCCGGCGGAGGTGAGCGCGGCGGCACCATGAAACCCGCGGCCTTCGAGTACCACCGGCCGGAGAGCGCTGAGGAGGCGGTCGCGGTACTGGGGCGGCTTGGGGACGAGGGGCGGATCCTGGCCGGCGGCCAGAGCCTGGTGCCGTTGATGAACTTCCGGCTGGCGCAGCCCGAGCACGTCGTCGACGTCAACTGGCTGCGCGAGTTCGACTACGTGCGGGCCGACGATGGCGTGGTCCGGGTCGGGGCGCTGGCGCGGCAATCGACGGTCGAGGCCGACGCGGCGGTGGCCGAGCGAGTGCCGCTCCTGCGCGAGGCGCTGACCTTTGTCGCCCACCCGCCGATCCGCCACCGCGGCACCCTGGTCGGCAGCGTCGCCCACGCCGACCCGGCGGCCGAGCTGCCGGCGGTGGTCTTGGCGCTGGACGCGACCGTAACGGTGCGAGGTGCGGGCGGCGATCGCCAGATCGCCGCGCATGATTTCTTCCTCGGTCCGTTCGAGACGGCGATCGAGCCGGGCGAGCTTGCGACCGAGGTCGCCTTCCCGGCCTCGGCTCCAGGCAGCGGCTACGGCTTCGTCGAGTTCGCCCGCCGCCACGGCGACTTCGCGATCGCCGGCGCCGGGGTGACCCTGGCGCTGCGCGACGGCAAGGTCGCCGATCCCCGCGTCGTCCTCTGCGGGGTTGGCCCGACGCCGCTCCGCGCCGAGGCCGCCGAGCGTGCCCTCGACGGCTCCACTCCGGACGAGGAGACGATCGCCGCGGCGGCCGTCGCCGCAACTGAAGAGATCGAACCGCCGGCCGACATGCACGGCGGCACCAAATACCGGATCGGCGTCGCCCGCGCCCAGGTGCGCCGCGCGATCGCCAAGGCACTCGACCGAGCTGAGGGAGGAGAGCGATGAGCGAGACGATCGCCAGGCGGACGATCGAGCTGACGGTGAACGGCGAGCGCTACGAGCTGGAGGTCGAGCCGCGCAAGCTGCTCGCCGACGTGCTGCGCCAGGACCTCGGCCTGACCGGGCTCAACCTCGGTTGCTCACACGGGGTCTGCGGCAGCTGCACGGTGCTGCTCGACGGCGCCACCGCGCGCAGCTGCATCCTCTTCGCGGTCCAGGCCGACGGCGCCGAGATCACCACGATCGAGGGGATCGCGCCCTCGAACGAGGAGATGCACCCGATCCAAGAGGCCTTCTGGGAGCAGCAGGGGCTGCAGTGCGGCTACTGCACGCCGGGGATGGTCCTGCGCACGGTCGAGCTGCTGCGCGAGAACCCCGACCCGACCCGCGAGGAGGTGCGCGAGGGAATCTCGAGCAACCTCTGTCGCTGCACCGGCTACCAGTTCATCGTCGACTCGGTGATCGACGCCGCGGGCCGGCTGCGCGAGGGCGAGCCCGACGGCCACGTGCGGCCCCTGATCGGCGCCGAGGAGGCCGGCGCCGAGGACGACCACGCCAACCCCGCGCCGGCGGCGCATCCCTAGGAGGAGCGACCGTGGCAACCAACCCGAGGACCAACACGGACATCCTGCCGGTCGAGAAGCCAAGCGACCTGAAGTGGATCGGCAAATCGGTCAAGCGGGTCGAGGACCCGAAGTACCTGCGCGGGCTCGGCAAGTACGTCGCCGACCTCGGCTTCGACGGCATGCTCCACGCAGCGGTCGTCCGCAGCCCCTATGCGCACGCCCGAATCCTCAGCGTCGACACCGCGGCGGCGAAGCAGATGCCGGGGGTGCGCGCCGTCGTCACCGGCGCCGAGGCGGCGGAGATCGTCGATCCGTTGCCGGACTCCGGTCCCTCGCCCGAACAGCACGTCTGGCGGGTGCTCGCGGTCGACAAAGTCCGCTACGTCGGCGAGGGGGTCGCGGTCGTCTTCGCCGAGAGCCGCTACCTGGCCGAGGACGCCCGCGACATGGTGATGGTCGAGTACGAGCCGCTCGACCCGATCGTCGACCCGCTGGCCGCGCTCGCCGACAGCGGCAACCTCGTCCACGACGACCTCGGCACCAACATCGCCTACGAGCGCACCTTCACCTTCGGCGACGTCGAGGGCGACTTCGCCGCCGCCGACATCGTCATCAAGGACAAACTGCACTGGCACCGCTGCGCCGCCCAGCCGCTCGACAACGCCGGCGCGATCGCGATCTACGACGCTGGCTCGGGCGAAATGACGGTCCACACCAACAGCATCAGCATCACCTCGTTCGCATTCGGGCTGGCGGCCTCGATGCGGGTCGCCTCGAACAAGCTGGACCTTGTTCCCCACCCGACCGGCGGCAGCTTCGGCGCCCGCTTCTCGAACTGGCGCTCGGCGGTCACCGCGGCGCTTGGGGCGAAGGTGACGGGGCGGCCAGTGAAGTACTCCGAGGACCGCCTCGACCACATCTTGAACGGCGACCAGCATTCGAGCGACCGTTACTACGAGCTCGAACTGGCGCTCAGCGAGGACGGGATCTTCAAGAGCTTCCGCACCGACGTCGTCGACGATTACGGCGCCTACATCTACCTTGGCGTCGGCACCCACGGCAACGCGATGGCGCAGGTCGTCGGCCCGTACCGGATCCAGAGCACCGAGTACCGGCTGCGGGCAGTGCTGACCAACAAGTGCCAGCAGGGCGCCTACCGCGGCTTCGGCGCCGAGGTCGCCAACTGGGCGATCGAGCGAATCGTCGACAAGGCCGCCCGCCAACTCGACGTCGACCCGGCCGAGCTGCGCCGCAAGAACTTCATCCAGCCAGAGCAGTTCCCGTACCACATCCCGACCGGCAATCTGTACGACTCGGGGGACTACGAGCGGGTGCTCGACCACGCGCTGGAGGAGTTCGACTACGGTGCGATGCGGGCCGACCAGGAGAAGATGCGCGCCGAGGGCCGCAACGTCGGGATCGGCATCGTCAGCTGCCAGGAGCGGAGCGTCTACAGCGCCACCGAGTTCTGGTTCTGGTTCGACGAGCCGGCGGCCGAACCGACCAGCACCGCCGAGGGGGTGAAGCTGGTCGTCGACCCGATGGGGAACCTGGCGATCACCCTTTACTCGACTCCGTTCTGGGGCAACTCCTCCGACACGATGGCGGCGATGCTCTTGGCCGAGGAGTTCGACGTCGATCCGCAGTCGGTCAGCTTCGAGTACGGCGGGACCAAGGGCGGGCTGCCCGCCGCTGGTCCCGGCGGCAGCCGGCTGACGGTCATGTACGCGGGAGCGATCCGCGGCGCCGCCGGCAAAATCAAGGACAAGGCGAAACGGATCGCGGCCGAGATGCTCGAGGCCGACGCCGACGACCTCGAGTGGTCCGACGGCGGCTTCCAGGTGGTCGGCTCACCCTCCTCGCGGGCCGAGTTCGCCGACGTCGCGATGACCGCCCACCTGTTCGCGACCAAACTGCCCGACGACCTGCAGAGCGGGCTCGAGGCGACCCACGTCTACGACCACCCGTACACGACGATGCCGTCGAAGGACCGAACCGACCTCGGCGTTTTCTACCCCTGCATGGGGCACGCCTGCCACCTGGCGATGGTCGAGGTCGACCTCGAGACCGGCGGCGTCGAGATCCTCCGCTACGCCGCCGTCCACGACGCGGGGACGATGGTCAACCCCCGCTCGCTCGAGGGACAGATCATCGGCGGCACCGCCCAGGGGGTGGCGACCGCTCTGCTCGAGGAGTTGGTCTACGACGATCAGGGGCAGCTGCTCTCGACCAGCTTCATGGACTTCTTGATGCCGACCGCGATGGAGGTGCCGGAGCTCCTGATCGGCCATGAGGAGACGCCGTCGCCGATCACCGAGTACGGGATCAAGGGTGGCGGCGAGGCCGGGCGGATGATGGCGCCGGGCGCGATCTCGGCGGCGATCGACGACGCGCTGCGCGAGTACGGCGTCCACGTCACCGACCTGCCCGCCACCCCCGAGCGGATCCTCGACTGGGTGGGCGAGCGGGCCCCGTGACCGTCGGGCTGTTCCTTATGTCGACCTGTCGGACAAAAGGAACAGCCCGGTGAGCCGTGCCGCGGGCGGGCTCGCGGCGACCCGGCCCTCGCCCGATGCGGAGGCCAATCGGGCGGCTGGGCTGTGGCTGCCGGAGACGTTGGACGAGCCGCTGCGGCGCGCCGCGGCCGCGCACCCGGAGCGGCTGGCGCTGGTCGACCGCGAGCGCCGCCTCTCTTATCGCGAGCTGTGGGAGCGAATCGAGCGGGCGGCGGGGATGCTGGCGGCGCGCGGGGTCGGCCGCGGCGACGTCGTCTCCTTCCAGCTGCCGAACTGGGCCGAGGCGGCGATCGTCCACCACGCGGTCGCCCTGCTCGGCGCGGTCAGCAACCCGATCATCCCCATATATCGGGGCCACGAGCTCGGCTTCATCCTGCGCCAGGCCGGAAGCCGGGTCCTCGTCGTGCCCGACGTCTTTCGCCGCTTCGACTACCGCGAGATGGCGGCCGGCCTGCTGGCCGAGTGCGAGGCGCTCGAGCACGTGCTGGTGGTCGGCGAGCCGCTCGACGGGATGGAGTCCTTCGCGGCGGCGCTCGAGGGGGCCGAGCCGCTGGCGCTGGCGCCGGAGCGCGACCCCGGCGAGGTGGTCCTGCTGCTCTACACCTCCGGCACCGAGGCCAACCCCAAGGGCGTCCTCCACTCTCACGAGACGCTCGCCTACGAGTGCCGCAGCATCATCGACCTCTACCGCCTGGACGGCGAGGACACGGTCTTCATGCCCTCGCCGCTGACCCACATCACCGGGCTGCTCTATGGCGTGCTGCTGCCCTTCATGTTGGGGACGCGGGTGGTTCTGCAGGACGTCTGGGATCCGGACCTGGCGGTCGAGCTGATCGAGCGCGAGGGGCTCAGCTTCGCGGTCGGGGCGACGCCGTTCCTGCACGGGATCGTCAACGCCGAGCGCCGCGCCGAGAGCATGCGGATCTTCGGCTGCGGCGGCGCCGACGTGCCGCCCGCGTTGATCGAGGAGGCTGGGCGCAAGCTCGGGATCCGGGCCAGCCGCCTCTACGGCTCGACCGAGTGCCCAACCGTCACCGGCACCCCGATCGAGGCACCGGTCGACCGCCACGCGACCACCGACGGCGCCCCGATCGGCGCCGAGGCGGTGCGGATCGTCGACGAGGACGGGGCCGCGCTGCCGGCCGGCGCGCGCGGCGAACTGCAGGCGCGCGGCCCGGACCTCTGCCTCGGCTATCTCGACCCGGCGCTAAACGAGAAGGCCTTCACCGCCGACGGCTGGTTCCGCTCTGGCGACCTCGCGGTCGCCGACGAGCAGGGCTACCTGCGGATCGCCGGCCGCGCCAAGGACGTGATTCTGCGCGGCGGCGAGAACCTCAGCGCCAAGGAGATCGAGGACCTGCTGTTCGAGCACCCCGAGGTCGAGGAGGTGGCGATCGTCGGCTATCCCGACGAGGTCCTGGGCGAACGCTCGTGCGCGGTGGTGGTCGCGCCGCGGGTGCTGGAGCTCGATGACCTCGTCTCCTACCTGCGCACCCGATCGGTCGCCAACCAGAAGCTGCCCGAGCGGCTGCTGCAGGTCAAGGCCTTGCCGAAGACGGCCAGTGGAAAGGTCCAGAAGTACAGATTGCGCGACGAACTGCGCGCGAATGGCGCGGCATGATGGTCACGGTGGGCTCTAAAGCGACCGAGGCACTGCTCGAGGATCTGCGGGCGATGGCGCGAATCCGCGCCTTCGAGACGCGGGTCGCCCGGCAGTTCCGCGAGGGCAACATCCCCGGCTTCGTCCACGTCTCGATCGGCCAGGAGGCGGTGGCGCGCGGGGTCTGCTCGGCCCTGCGTGAGCACGACTACATCACCACCACCCACCGCGGCCACGGCCACTGCATCGCCAAGGGTGCCGACCCGGTGGCGATGATGGCCGAGCTGTTCGGCCGCGCCAGCGGCACCTGCGGCGGCAAGGGCGGCTCGATGCACATCGCCGACCCCCGTTTCGGGATCCTCGGCGCCAACGGAATCGTCGCCGCCGGGCTGCCGCTCGCGGTCGGTGCCGGGCTGGCGGCGCAGCGGCGCGGCACCGACGCGGTTGCGGTCGCCTTCGCCGGCGAGGGCTCGGTCAACGGCGGGCCCTTCCACGAGGCGCTGACCTTGGCGGTGCTGTGGCAGGCGCCGGTCGTCTTCGCAATCGAGAACAACCAGTTCTCCGAGTTCACCCGCAGCGATGAGATCTGGCGCGGCGCTTCGCTGGTCCAGCGGGCGCTCGACTACGGGGTCGCCGGGGCGGAGCGAGTCGACGGCCAGGACGTCGCCGCGGTGCGCGAGGCGACCGCGCGAGCGGTCAAGGCGGCGCGGAAGGGGAAGGGCCCGTCGCTGATCGAGGCGATGACCTACCGCGTCCACGGCCATTACGAGGGCGACGCGACCCGTACCGCAACGACGCCGAGTTCCAGGAGTGGCTCGACCGCGACCCGCTCGAGCTGGCGCTGCGGGCGCTGCGTGAGGAGGGGCGCGGTGACGAGGCCGAGGCCGCGGTCGCCGCCGCCGAGGAGGAGATGGACCGCGCCGTCGAGCAGGGCCTGGCGGCTCCCTACCCCGGGACCGAGACCGTGATGGAGGACGTCTATGCCTCCTGATTCGGGGCCTCCTGAGCCGGGGACGATCGTGACCGATGAGAAGCCGAAGGAGCGGCCGCCGCGCTACATCGACGGCATCCGCCGGGCCCTCGCCGGCGAGATGGAGCGCGACGAGGACGTCGTCGTGATGGGCGTCGACGTCGGCGCCGGCGGCGGGGTCTACGGGGCGACCAAAGGCCTGTACGACCGCTTTGGGGCGGAGCGGGTGATCGACTCGCCGATCGCCGAGGCGGGGCTGCTCGGCGCTGCGGTCGGCAGCGCGATGGCGGGGCTGCGGCCGGTCGCCGAGATCATGTACATGGACTTTCTCACCGTCTGCCTCGACCCGGTCGTCAACCAGGCGGCGAAGCTGCGCTACATGACCGGCGGCGGGGTCGAGATCCCGATCGTCTTCCGCACCCAGACCGGCGGCGGCCGCTCCAGCGGCGCCCAGCACTCGCAGAGCCTCGAGGGCGTCGTCGCCCACGTGCCGGGGCTGAAGGTCTACCTGCCCGCCAACGCGCGCGACGTGGAGGACCTGCTGAGCGCGGCGATCCGCGACGACGGTCCGGTCGTCTTCGTCGAGAATCGCCGGCTCTACAACCGGCCCGACCCGGAGTACCACGAGCGCGAGTCGCTGCCGCCAGGCAAGGCGCGGGTGGTGCGCGAGGGCTCGGACGTGACTTTGATCGCCTGGGGGCGGATGGTCGAGGAGGCGACCCGCGCCTGCGACGAGGAGCTCGCCGACCTCTCGGTCGAGCTGGTCGACATGCGGACGCTGGTCCCGCTCGACCTCGACACCGCGGCGGCGAGCGTGGCGAAGACCGGGCGGGCGCTGGTCGTCCACGAGGCGGTCGAGGCGTTCGGCCCCGGGGCCGAGATCGCGATGCGGCTGACCGAACGGCTGCTGTTCGAGATCGAGGGGCCGATCCGGCGGCTCGGTGCGGTGACGGCGCCGACGCCGTACAGCCCGCCGCTCGAGGAGGCGGCGTTACCGGCGGCGGGGAGCATCGCCGCCGCGACCCGCGAGTTGCTGACGATCTAGGCGGGGCGAGAGCGAGGAACGCGATGGAGCTGAAAGACACCTTCACGGTCGATGTCCCCCCCGAGCGGCTCTGGGAGGTGCTGACCGACGTCGAGCGGATCGCCCCCTGCGTGCCGGGCTTCGTCCTGGAGGAGGTCGACGAGCCCGACTACCGGGGGAAGATGAAGATCAAGGTCGGGGCGATCCAGATGACCTACGACGCGACGATCACCTTCGCCGACCGCGACGACGCGGCGAAACGCGCGGTGCTGAAGGTGAAAGGCAAAGAGCAGCGCGGGCCGGGAGCGGTCGACGCGACGACGACGGCGACGCTGAGAGGCGACGCGGCGCAGACCACCGCCGAAATGGTCACCGACGTCCAGGTCACCGGCCGGATCGCCCAGTTCGGCCGCGGGATCATCAGCGACGTCAGCTCGCGGCTGACGGAAAAGTTCGTCGCCAACTTGGAGCAGCAGGTGCTGGTGGCGCCGGCGGCTGCTGAGGAGACCGCAGGCGCTGGGTCGAACGGCGACGCCCTCAATGCCGCCGAGTCCCCTCCCGCCGATGGGCCGAAAACCACTTCGGCGGGTGTGTTTCCGGCCCATCGGCGGGAGGCTGCCGAAGAGACGGAGCCACTCGATCTCGCTGCCGTCGGTGCGGTGCCGGTTCTGAAACGCCTTGCCCCGGTCCTCGCGGTGGCACTGGCCGCCTTCCTGTTCCTGAGGTGGCGGTCGCGCTGACCGCGCCCTGGCCAGGCGCCAGTCGCTCGGCTCGCCGCGGGAGGTCGCCGCTGCGCTCGCCGAGACCGGCTACCTCGCCGACCAGCAGCTCGCGGTCCCACTTTTTCTTGCCGCTCGGCTCTCGATGCCGCTGCTGCTCGAGGGCGAGGCCGGGGTCGGCAAGACCGAGGTGGCGCGGGCGCTCGCCGAGGTCAGCGGCTCGCGGCTGGTGCGGCTGCAGTGCCACGAGGGAATCGACGCCGACTCGGCCCTCTATGACTGGGACTACCGACGCCAACTGCTCGCTGCCCGCGGCGAGGGCCTGGGGACGAGCGAGCTCTATTCGCGCGAGTTCCTCTTGCGGCGGCCGCTGCT
>CAVSMQ010000004.1:0-394378 GCA_963729055.1 uncultured Actinomycetes bacterium
ACCGGGTCCCAGGGCTCGATCTCGACCTCGAGCGGCTCGAAGCCCTCGAGCTCGGGCCAGGGGTCGTTCATGGAGGCGAAGATGCGGCGCTCGGCGGCCAGTAGCGAGCGGTCGATCGGCTTCATCGAGTCCGGCTGGGGGACGAGGTCGAAGCGCTCTTGGATCGCCGCCTCGAGCAGCTTCTCCGCTTGGCGGTAGGGCGGGCCGAGGTCGCTGCGGTGCTTGAGCGGGTGGGGAAGGTCGACCAGGTAGGCCTCGCCGGCGTCGTGCATCAGCGCCGCCAGCGCCTCGGCTGGGCCGGCGCCGCGCTCGGCGCATACGTCGCTGACGATCGTTGAGTGCTGGGCGACCGAGTAGAAGGCACGCGAGTGGCCGCCGAAGCGGCACTGGTTGGCGAGTGCCTGGGCGATGTCATCGATGTCGATGCTCGCCGGGTCGGGCGCCAGCGGGTCGATCCAGCGGCCGGAGACGGTCTGGATCGAGCCGTCGGGCTGGCGCGGGGCGGCGGTGGCCATCGCGCCAGACTAAAGAAGACCAGTGGACGCGCCCGAATCGCCGGTGTAGTTTCGTAGCGTGCCGCACAAGGCTGCAGATCGCATCCGCAACGTGGCGCTCGTCGGCCATCGAGGGAGCGGGAAGACCTCGTTGCACGAGGCGATGCTGTTCGAGGCCGGGGCGATCAACCGGCTCGGCAACGTCGAGGACGGCTCGACCGTCTCCGACCACGAGGGGGACGAGCAGCAGCGCGGCTGCTCGATCAACGCCTGCGTCTCCTGCTTCGGCTACGACGACCGCGAGATCAACCTGATCGACACCCCCGGCGAGCCGAGCTTCGTCGCCGACGCGGCGGCGGCGCTGCGGGTCGCCGACTCGGCGGTGGTCGTCGTCAACGCGACCGCCGGGGTCGAGGTGCAGACCGAGCGGCTCTGGCGGCGGGCCGACGAAGAGGGGCTGGCGCGGCTCGTCTTCGTCAACATGCTCGATCGCGAGCGGGCCGACTTCTTCGCCGCGCTCGACTCGCTGAAGGCGGCGTTCGGGCCACACGTCGTCGCCACCGAGATTCCGATCGGCGCCGAGCAGGAGGTGCGCGGCGTAGTCGATCTGATCGACATGGAGGCCTGGGTCTACGACCAGGGTGGCGGCCGCGGCAACGCCGAACGGGTGCCGATCCCCGACGAGCTGCGCCCGCGCGCCGAGGAGTACCGCGAGAAGCTGATGGACGAGGTGGCGGAGAACTCCGACGAGCTGATGGAGCGCTACCTCGAGGGCGAAGAGATCGACCACGCCGAGATCGTCACCGCGCTGAAGCGGGGCGTGACGGAAGGCCATCTGTTCCCGGTCACCTGCGGCGTCGCAACCAAGAACCTGGGGACCAACCGGCTGCTCGAGGCGTTGGTCGAGGACCTGCCCTCGCCCCAGATGCGCGGCGCGCTGGCGGCGATCGGCGAGGGGGGAGAGGCGATCGAGATCGAGCCCGACGAGAACGGGCCGCTGTTCGCCTACGTCTTCAAGACCACCGCCGATCCCTACACCGGCCGGATCAACATCTTCCGCGTCTACAGCGGCACGATCCGCTCCGACTCGCAGGCGGTCAACGTCAGCCGCCACCAGAAGGAGCGGCTCGGCCAGATCGGCCAGCCGCTCGGCAAGGAGATCAAGCCCGTCTCAGAGCTCGGGGCCGGCGACATCGGCGCGATCGCCAAGCTGAAGGAGACGCGGGCCGGCGACGTCCTCGGCGACGCCCAACGCGAGCTGGCGATCCGCCCGCTCGATCTCCCGGCGCCGGTGATGGCCTTTTCCTACGAGGCGAAGTCGAAGGGCGACGAGGACAAGGCCGCAACCGCGGTGCGGCGGCTGAGCGAGGAGGACCCGACTCTCGACGTCCACCGCGACCCGCAGACCGGCGAGCAGATCATCGCCGGCCTGACCCAGGTCCACGTCGAAGTCCTGGTGGCGCGGATGAAGGACCGCTTCGGCGCCGAGATCGAGCTGCATCCGCCGCGCGTCCCCTACCAGGAGACGATCCGCCAGCCGGCTGCCGCCCAGGCCCGCTACAAGAAGCAGACCGGCGGCAAAGGCCAGTTCGCCGACTGCGCGATCGAGATCGAGCCCGGCGAGGAGGGCGGCGGCCTCGAGTTCATCAACAAGATCAAGGGGGCGGCGATCCCGGGCGGCTTCATCCCGGCGGTCGAGAAAGGCGTTGTCGAAGCGATGCAGCACGGCACCATCGCCGGCTACCCGATCAAGGACGTCCGCGTCCGCCTCGTCGACGGCAAGCACCACGACACCGACTCCTCGGAGATGGCTTTCAAACTGGCCGGCGCGATGGCCTTCAAGCAGGCGATGGAAGAGGCCGAACCGGCCCTGCTCGAGCCGATCGTGAAGCTGACGATCAGCTGCCCCGATGAGGTCGTCGGCGACGTGATCGGCGACCTCAACTCACGCCGCGGCCGCCCCCTGGGGATGGAGGCCAAAGGCTCGACCACCGAGGTCAAGGCCGAGGTGCCGATGGCCGAGGTCCTCGACTTCGCCCCCGACCTGCGCTCGATCAGCGGCGGCCGGGCCGAGTTCACGATGGAGTTCGAGCGCTACGAGGAGATCCCCGGCCATCTCGCCTCGCGAGTCGTCGATGCGGCCGGCGCCAGCGCCGCCACCGTCAGCGGCTGAGATTGGCCGAGCCGCCCCGAGATCGGCGACAGCGCTAAGTTGCGCCATTCTCGGCCAATTACCAAATAAAGAGGAGAAGCCTTGATGAAGCAAGTCTTGGCCATATTCTTCGCCTGCCTGGCGATCGCGGCTGCGGCCGTTGGTTGCGGCGGCGGCGACGACAGCACCAGCAGCAGCGACACGCCCACGATCGGCGACACCACTGGCGGCGGCGACACGACCAGCGGCGGTGACACGACTAGCGGCGGTGACACGACTAGCGGCGGTGAAAGCACCGAAGCGAGCGGCTCGGCGCTCACCAAGGCCGAGTTCATCAAAGAGGCGAACGCGATCTGCAAAGGCGCGGAACTCAAACTGCTGAAAGAGGTCGGCAAATTCGGCGAGGAAAACAACCTCGGGCCCGAAGATGAAGCCACCAACGAGCAGAGCCTTGAACTGTACGAAGAGGTCGTGCTGCCGAGCTTCGAGTTCCAGCGGAAGGAAATCGCCGCCCTGACGCCGCCCGCGGGCGACGAGGAGGAGGTCGGCGAAATCGTCGACTCGCTGCAAGCCGGGCTCGAAGAAGCCGAAGACGATCCGCAGCGGCTGGTCGACGGCGAGAACACGCTCGAAGACGCCAGCGCCAAGGCGGCGGCCTACGGCCTGACCGCCTGCGGGACCCCGACCGAATAAGCCCAACCTGGAGGGCGGCACAACCGCCCGCCGTACGCCCCTGGCCAGCTGGCCAGGGGCGTATATGCTGGGCGGCCGATGGACCTGACGCTGTCACCATCGGAGGAGGAGTTCCGCGACGAGGTGCGCGGCTGGCTGCTGGACAACAACCCCGGCGCCGAGCCCGAAGGCAGCCTCGACGAGGTGATGAGCTTCCGCAGCGAGTGGCAGCGCAAGCTGCACGATGCCGGCTGGGCGGGGATCTCCTGGCCAAAGGAGTACGGCGGCCGCGGCGCGACGATGATCGAGCAGGCGATCTTCGTCAGCGAGGCCGCTGCCCAGGAGGCGCCGAGCCCGGCCAACGTGCTGGGGCTGGCGATGGGCGGGCCGGTGGTGATCGCCCACGGCAGCGAGGAACAGAAGGAGCGCTACCTGGAGCCGATCCTGACCGCCGAGGAGATCTGGTGCCAGGGTTTCTCCGAGCCCGAGTCGGGATCGGACCTCGCCTCGCTGAAAACCCGCGCTGTCAAGGACGGCGATGAATGGGTGGTGACCGGGCAGAAGGTCTGGACGACCTTCGCCCAGTACGCGAAGTGGTGCATGCTCGTCGCCCGCACTGACCCCGACGCGCCCAAGCACCAGGGCCTCACCTACTTCCTGATGGACATGGAGCAGGACGGGGTGGAGGCGAAACCGCTGGTCCAGATCACCGGCGAGGGCGAGTTCAACGAGGTCTTCATCAACGAGGCACGGATTCCCGAGGAGAACGTGGTCGGCGGTGTCGGCAACGGCTGGGGGGTGGCGATCACGACGCTGATGAACGAGCGCGCCGGGCTCGCCTTCGGGGCGATCGCTCAGATCCAGAACAGCCTCGGCCGCTTGGCGCGACTGGCCCAGGAGGTGCGCGAGGAGGGCGGCGGCTCGGCCGCCGACGACGCTTACTTCCGCCAGAAGATCGCCCAGCTCAACATCGAGGCGGAGACGATGCGGCTCAACGCTTACCGCGGCCTGACCAAGACGATGCAGTCGGGCATCCCCGGTCCGGAGGGCTCGCTCGGCAAGTGGCAGTGGGCCGACATCAACCAGGGCCTGACCGAGCTGGCGCTGGAGATCGAGGGCGCCTACGCGCCGCTCGCCCGCGGCGCCGACCACGCGGTCGCCAATGGCGCCTGGCAGTACGGCTTCCTGCGCTCGCGTGCCAACTCGATCGAGGGCGGCACCACCGACATCCTCAAGAACATCATCGCCGAGCGAGTGCTCGGCCTACCGCGGATGCGTTAGGGGACTTGATGGCAGCGGGAGCGTTTGATGGCAGCGGGAGCGTTTGACCTATGTACTTCGACCTGAACGACGAGCAGCGGGCAATCCAGGAGACCGCGCGCCAGTTCCTCGCCTCCCGCTTCAAATCCGAGCGGATCCGCGAGATCGCCGCCTCCGAGGACGGCAGCGACGACGCCGGCTGGCGCGAGATGGCGGAGCTCGGCTGGACCGGCCTGGCGTTGCCCGAGGAGTGGGGCGGGCAGGGTCTGGGGACGGTCGAGCTGGCGGTCCTCTTCGAGGAGATGGGGTACGCGCTTGCTCCCTCGCCGCTCTTCTCCAACACCGCCGTCGGCCTGGCGCTCGCCGCCGGCGGCTCCGACGGGCAGAAGGAGAGCCATCTGCGCCCGCTCGCCGAGGGCACCCGGCGTGGCACCACGGCTTTTGTCGAGGCCGGCTCGAGCGGGACCCCGGGCGCCTACGGGATGGAGGCCGAGGCCGACGGCGATGGCGTCGTCCTTGACGGCGAAAAGGTGCTGGTCCCCGACGCCGCCGGCGCCGACTTCTTTCTGGTTGCGACCGGCGACGGCCGCCGCCACCTGGTCGACGCCTCGGCCGCCGGGGTGACGGTGACGCCGGAAGCTTCGATCGACCAGACCCGCCGCCTCTCCTCGGTCCGCTTCGAGAGTGTCAAGCTCGGGCCGGAGGCGACGCTGCCGGGGCATGGCGCCGACTGGGAGCCGGTTTTCGACGTCTGCTGCGTCGCCCTTGCCGCCGAGTCGACCGGGGTCGCCCAGCGGACGCTCGAGATGGCCGTCGAGTACGCCAAAGACCGCCAGCAGTTCGGCCGCCCGATCGGCTCCTACCAGGCGGTCTCGCACCGTTGCGCGCAGATGCTGCTGGAGACCGAGAACTCGCGCTCGGCCGTCTACGGTGCGGCCTGGGCGGCCGGCGCCGAGCCGGAGTCGCTGCCGCGCGCCGCCGCCAGCGCCAAGGCCTACGCCTCTGACGCCGGCTGGCGCGTCCCCGACGCCTCGATCCAGGTCCACGGCGGAATCGGCTTTACCTGGGAGCACGACCTCCACTTCTTCCTCAAGCGGGGCCGCGCCAACGCGGCGCTCTACGGCGACTCGCGCTGGCACCGCGAGCGGGTGGCGAAGGCGATCTTCGCCGGCGTCGCCCCGCCGGCGGCGGTCTGACAATGGCGGCGAGCGCGCTCGAGCGGATCTCGGTCGCTGCGATCGGCACCTCGGTCGCCGAGCTCGAGGCGGAGGCGCTGCGGGCCGAGGCGGCCGGGGTCGAGTGCGTCTGGGCGCCGGAGCTGTTCCGCAGCGCGGTCACGCAGGCGGCCTACCTGGCGGCGAAGACCGAGCGGATCGGGGTCGCGACCGGGATCGTCTGGGCCTTCACCCGCAGCCCCTTCATCCACGCCGTCACCGCGCTCGACATCGACGAGATGGCGGGCGGCCGCTTCCGCTTGGGGATGGGCGCGGGGGTCAAACGCCTGAACGAGACCTGGCACAACGCCAGCTACGGGAAACCGGCGCCGCACCTGCGCGAGGCGATCGAGGCGACGCGGCTGATCATGCGCCAGGCCGGCGCCGGCGAGCCGATCCGCTACCAGGGCGAGTACTACGACATCGACATCAAGGGCTGGGTGCGGCCCCACCCGCCGGCGCGCGAGACGCCGCCGCCGATCTACACCGCCGCCGTCCAGGCGGGGATGGCGCGGATGGCGGGCGACGTCGCCGACGGCCTGATCGGCCACCCAATCCAGAGCCTGCGCTGGATCGACGAGGTCGTTGTCCCGGCCTTCGAGACGGGCCTGCGGCGCTCCGGCCGCGAGCGCTCGAGCTTCGACTACCTGCCGACCGTCTGCTGCGCGATCGACGACGACGAGGGGCGGGCGATCGAGATGGCCCGCCGCACGATCTCCTTCTACGCGACGGTGAAAACGTACATGCCGCTCTGGGAGCTGCACGGCTTCGCCGACAACGCGGTCGCGGCCGGCGACGCCTTCCGCCGCGGCGATCTCGCCGGTGTGCCGGCGGCGATCAGCGACGAGATGGTCGAGGCCTACTGCGCCGCCGGCCCGCTCGACAAGGTCCGCGCCCGGGTCGAGGCAACCGCCGAGCGCGCCGACGGTCTCTTCCTCACCCCGCCCACCTACTTCATCTCCGAAGCCGAGCTGAGCGAGTACCAGAACCGGATCATCGAGGCCTTCGGCCCCGCCGCCTGAGCGTGGTTGTTTTTCGTAACGCCTGTCGTGACTAAGGACAACCACGACCGCGAAGCCGAGGTGTTGGCGCGGGTGCGAGCGATCCCGCCCGGCTCGGTCGCGACTTACGGTGACGTCTCGCCGGGCGCGCCCCGCTTCGCCGGCACCGTCCTCTTCGGCACCACCGAGCGCGACCTTCCCTGGTGGCGGGTGGTGCGCGCCGACGGCTCGCTCGCCAAGGGCGCCCGCCAGAAGCGGCACCTGCGCGAAGAGGCGGTCCCGTTCCGCGGCGAGCGGGTGGCGATGGCCGAGGCCCGGGTCAGCAGACCCGAGCTCGACTGACTCCGTCCTCAGCGCCGAGGCAGAACTCCGGCGCCGGGCCGAGGACCATCTGTCGCTGCCAGACCGGCGCCTCGCTCTGCCCGGCGAGGAACTCGGCGGTCACTTCACCACGCTGCTTGTCGATCCAGCGAACCTGCTCCGGGATCTCGTCCGCGCCCTGAAGCAGCGCGTAGACCCCGGCCCAGCCGTTGCCGACGAGGGCGGCGGCGCGGTCGTGGCTAGGTCGCCGCTCAGTGTCGACCGCCGCCGCGTTCAGCGTCCCCAGTGCGGCCCAGTCCTCGACCAAGTACCAATCCTCGTAGCCGTCGCCACCCTTCCCGAACGGCAGCTCGGTGACCCGGAAGCACCCCGACGCCACCCCGATCGCCGCATGGAACCGGCGCTGCGCCTCCTCGTATTCGGCCCGGTCGACGCCGACGGCAGGCCGGTGCCAGAACAGGTAGGCGAGCAACTAGATCTCTCTAGCCCTTTTCCATCTCGCGCTGGACGTCGGCCTCGCTGATCCGGTTGCTCGGACCGTAGGCCTTCCATCCCTGGGTAATGGCGGCGATTGCAACGCCGAGGCAGACCCAGACCGGCCAGAAGTAGCCGCCGTCGCCGAGTGCCCAGATCACCACACAGACGACGATCGCGAAGATGCCGCCGGCGAGCATCCCTTTGAAGTCCTGCTTCAGCTTCAGCCGCTGAATCGCCTGTTCGCGGGCGCCATCGGGCTTGTCGACGCCGAACTCGGCGGTGGTGCGCTTGTCGATCGATTCCTCGGCCACGGCGCGATTCTAACCGCGCAACGCGGCGCGTCTGCGATCTTCCGCCATATAGGCGGGAAATCGCAGACGCGTGGGTCCGGCGCTCGGCTCAGACCGGGCAGACGACGATCAGGTGGAAGTCGGCGTCTTCGTTGCCGCCGGTTTTGTCGCGAGTGTGGACTTCGATCGCGTTGACGTTGGCGGGCGAGATGTTGGTCTGCACGTAGCCGGAGCTCGGCACGGTGGTGCCGGCATTGTTGCGGCCGGCGACGTTGGCGCAGACCGAGACGTTGCCGGGGAAGATCACGTTCACCGCACCGCCGCCCTCGGTCACCGTGATCGTCGAGTCGCTGGCCCGCGCGAGGCTGGCGTTGCCGGGGCCGGACGGGTTGTTGACCACGGCCCAGAGCGTGTTGAGCGCTCGCTTCGCGCTGGGCACGGTGCCAAGCTTGTTGACGTTGATCTGGTAGCCGGTCAGCGTTTTCTGCTTCAGCTTGCCACCACCGATCGACTGCTTTTCGATCGAGTTGCCGTTGATCTGCGCCGCGTAGGCGGTGCCGCCGAGGGCGACGATCAAAGCGATCATTCCGACGATCAGCCCCGGCGATGGCCGGTGCTTGAAGAGCTTGCGCATTCTGGACTCCCTTCCGATTGGACGGTTCGCGAGCGGGTTACCCTGGTAACCGAGACGCAACCGGGAAGCTGCGGTTGGGCGAGGTCGTGCCCACCAGTCAGGGGGCTGGGGCAGCGACGATCGCTTCCAGCGCATCGGCCGCGGCGGCGGAGCCTCCGGTCGCCTCGAAGCCGGCCCGGACGCGGGCAGCGCCAGGCCGGCAGGCGCGTGCCCGTTCGACCGCCTCGGCAAGCCGCTGCGGGCTGAGGCGACGCCGCGCGACGCGGGTGCCGGCCTCCGCCGCGACTACGTGGGCGGCGACCTCGAGCTGGTCGCGACCCCAGGGGACGACGCAGACCGGGACCCCTGCAGCGAGTGCCTTCTGGGTGATCCCCATGCCGCCGTGGCAGACGACCACGTCGGCCTGGCGCAGCAGCGGTCCGTGGGGGAGGAAGCGGGCGACGACGGCGTCGCCGGGATCGCCGAGGCTGGCCGGATCGACCCCGGCGGTAGTGAGAACCAGGCGCCAGCGGCCGTGGAGGCCGGCGAGCGCAGTGGCAGCGATCGCGCCGTCGTCCTGGAACTCCGAGGAGCAGGCGACCAGCGCCAGCGGCCGCTCGTCCTCAGGCACCTCGGCCTCGGCCTCGGCGGCGGTGTCCCACTCGCCGGCGCCGACCATCCGGACTCCCGGCGGCAGCGGCCGCTCGTACTCGAAGGGCGTGGCGGTGAAGTAGAGGGTCAGCGGCGCCCGGTGGCGCTCGTCGCCGGGCGCGAGCGGTGGCAGTCCGGCCGCGCGGCGGCCAGCGTTCAGCATTGGCAGTCGTGCTTTGCGGTCGAAGCCGCGGCCGACGAAGCCGAGGGCGGAGTCGCGCAGGCGACCGGCCAGCCCGCCCATCGGCCGCAGCCCGAGGCCAAACGGTGGCACCCCGGGGGCCGGGTCTTCGAGCAGGAAGGGCCGCGACTCCGCCCAGCGCAGCCGGCGCCGCTCGGCCACTCCCTTGGCGCCCAGCGTGGTGACGTCGACCAAGGCCAGGTCGGGTTCGGTGGCGTCGAGGGCGGCCTCGAAGTCGGCGCGGTCGAGCGGGGCGCGCCGGCCGAAGGTCTGGAACGAGCGCATGCCGGCCTCGATCTGGTTGCGGGCGTCGTAGTCGCCGTGCGGGATCGCCTCGATCGCCGCGTCGATCGCCTCGCACTCGAGCCCGGCGGCGCGAACTGCCTCGACCTGCGAGGCCAGGGTCCGCACGTGGACCTCGGCGCCACGCCGCCGCAGCTCGAGCAGTGGCCCCATCATCGGGTTGAGGTGGCCACGAGCGGGCGAGGTGTAGGCGAGGACTCTCATTGCGCCACCGCTGCCACGGCCGCACCGCTGCGAGCCGCCTCGACCAGGTTGCGAATCTCGGCTGCGGCGGCGTCGCGGCCGAGCCCTTCGCGGCGGCGCAGCAGGTGCCAGACGTAGACGTCGGTGGCGGTCGCCAGGGCGGCGAGACGCCGCCGCCGCCCGCCTCGGTCGAGGCCGCGCAGGTCGGGCTCGAAGGCGGCGGCGATCAGCTCGCGATGCATCCGCTCGCCCTCCTCGGTGACGCGGCGGACCAGCGGGTAGCGGTCGGCCGAGGCCAGCCAGCGGATCACGTCGTCCCCCAGCTTCTCGTAGTGATCAACGAGCAGACGGACGGCCTCGTCGACATCGCCCGGCTCGACCCGGCGCGACTCGACCACGTCCCCGATCGCGTCCGCCATCGCCGCCTCCAACAGCCCCTCCTTCGAGCCGAAGTGGCGGATCACCGAGCGCTTGCTGCAGCCGGCGCGCGCCGCGACCTGCTCGAGGGAAGGGTCGGGGTTGCCCTCCTGGCGGAACAGCGCGATCGCCGCGTCGAGGATCGCCCGCCGCGTCGCCGCCGTCGACTCGGCCCGCTGCGTCTGGCTGTAACTACGGGTCGCGTCTGCCATTTCGTGTCACCCTAGATGACACGAAATACGAAAGCAAGCGAACGCCGGTTAGGCCGGTAGGGCGGTGACGAAGCGCTCGAAGGCGGCGATGTCGGTGACGACCGGGCCGTGGCCGGGGAGGATCAGTGAGGGGTTCAGCTCGGCGAGCTTGCGGATCGAGCGGCGGTTCTCGGCCGGGTCGTAGGTGAAGATGTCCGGTGGCTCCTTGATCCCGGGCAGGCCGGTCGCGTAGCTCATGTTGCGGATCACGTCGCCGCAGATCGCCACCCGATCGCGCTCGCGGAAGAAGATCACCTCGCCGCGAGCGTGGCCCGGCGCGTGGACGACGCGGAAGCCGGCGACCTCGTCGCCCTCGTTCAGCACCCGCTCGACTTTGTACGGCGGCCCCTCCCAGAGCTTGCGGATCAGTTTGTTGACCGGGTTCGAGGCGCCGGCCTCCTGTACCGGCCGCTTGCCTTCCATCGCTTCGACGTCGTCGGCGTGGCAGGCGAGCGGCACGCCGCGCGCTTCGCAGACGTCCTTGGCGACGCCCTGGTGGTCGGGGTGGACGTGGGTCAGCGCCACTAGTGAGATCTCGACCCCGTCGAGCTCGGCGAAGATCCGCCGCCGGTCCCAGCGGCGGCCGGCGTCGATCAGTACGTCCTCGGCCAGGTAGCAGTTGATGCTCGGCGCTGGCACCTCCTTCAACCGCCAGACGCCGGGGGCTATGAACTTCACGGCGCGGCCGGCCTAGTGGGTGATCCCGAGCCCCTGCCGGGGCTCGCCGCTGTTCTGGGCCAGGTTCTCGAGGCGGGCAATCTGACGTTCGCCTTCGACCCGGGCGGGATGGCCCTCGGGCAGTGGCGCGATCAGGCGGCGGATCCGGTTGCGGACCTGCAGCGAGAAGTGGGGGACGACGGCGCCGGCTAGGGCGCGGATGTCCTCCGGCGCCAGCTCCTTGGTGCTGCCGAGCAGCTCGGGGTTCTCCGCCTCGCTCATTCGTTGCCGATCCTGGCCAGCTCGGCCAGTTCGTTTGCTTCCGCCTGTTGCTTCACGTCGATTGCCTCCTGATCCCCGATCACCCAGACGTGGTTGTAGTAGGCGCGGGTCGGATTGGTGGTGTAGCCGGGCTTCACGTCGAGGAGGTAGCTGCGTACCTCGGGCGGGAGCGTACCGGCGCTGTCGGTGAGCAGCAACGGGCCCCAGGTGCCGGCGGCCGAGAGCGGCGCCGCAGCGGCGGCGTCGAGCGGCGAGTCATCGCGGGCGAGGACGAAGCCGTGGCCCGGGTCGTTGACGTTCCAGCCGAAGCCGTCGCTGGCGTAGCGGGCGAAGGCAAGCGCGCTCTTCACCGGGTCCGCGCCGGCGACCCGATTCACCGGGTTGCCGATTTTCTTGACCTCCGCAAGGACCGCTTCGGAGATCGCCGATTTCGGCCCGAGAACGTAGACGGGCACTTTCGTGTGCTTCTTCAGCGCGTCTTCGGTCGCTTTCGGCAAGGCATCCGTTTCGGCGAAGAGGACCGGGTCGCCGGAGCGGGCGGCCCAGGCGGCGGCTGGGGCGGCGAAGGCAGGTTCTTCTAGCGGCGCGAGCACGATTGCCTTGGGCGGCGAGCCGAAGAGGCGGTCGCGGAGATCGGCGATCGCCGCCGCGGTGGCAGCCGGTTCTTCCGCTTCGGCCGCCGCCGCTTCGCCACCGCCCGCGCCGCCGGTGGCGCGGATCGATTCGACTCCGGACAGCGAGTCGGGGACGAGCGCCGCGCCGAAGGCGAAGCCACGGGCGCCGCTGGTCTCTTTGCTCCCCTGCGGGTCGAGCGCGGCGAGCGCTTCTTCGCTTGCTTCGGGAGTCGATTCGGGACCGGAGAGGAGGAGCGGTACGCGCACCGGCGGCGCCATCAGCACCGCGGCAGCGATCGCCGCCGGCCAGTCGTCTTCAGCGACCAGCGCGACCGCGGCCGGCCGCTGCGCCGGCGTGGTCGAGGGGAAGACGGCGAGGGCGACCGCGGCCGCGTTTTCGGCCGGCGTGACACCGCCGACCCGGGTCGTGTTGTCGGTCGCGAAGGCTGGATAGCCGAGCCCTTCGCTGCTTTCCGTGACTGGAGTCCCCGCTTCGCCTTCATCGCTCGTCGCTTCCTCGTTCGCCACGACCGGGGCCGGGGCGGGGCCGCTCGAGGTCGGCTCGTCGCTTGGACCGCCGCCGGAACCGGCGACCACGACGAGGACGATGAAGCCGATCGCGACGACGACCAGGCCGCCGATCAACAGCAGCGCCCCGGGGATCCGCGGCCCGCGCTTCGGCGTGACTTTGTCCCCGGTATCGAGGGACAACTGCCCGGGGGTCGAGGGGACGGGCTCCTCGGCCGCCGCCGCTTTCTCCGGCTCTTCCTGCTCGGGGACATCAGCGTTGATCGGTTTGTCGGCGGCCACCCGGACCGAAAAGTACATGCCGTACCCAAAGTCCGGAGGCTGCCTGCTTGCGGCCTCGGCCGCGGTGTCGGCTAAAGTTCCAGGGACTGGCTGACTGACCAGTCAATCAACCGCCACCGCCCGGCAGGGGCGTCGGCGACGCCGAAAGAGGATTGCCATGGACTTCGCCTACACCGACGAGCAGCTCGAGTACAAGGCTCGCTGCCGCGCCTTCGCCCGCGACGTGATCCGGCCCGCCGCGCCCCAGCACGACCGCGATGAGAGCACTCCGTGGGAGGTCATCCGTGAGGCCCGCAAGCAGGGCTTCGGGACGCTCGAGGGGATGCAGCGCTCGGCCGAAGACGAGCAGGGCCAGATGCAGGTGATCTGGGCTGAAGAGTCGCACTGGGGCTGTGCGGGCACCGCACTGGCGATCAGCGGCTCGGGCCTCGCCGCCGCCGGTATCGCCGCCTCCGGCACGCCCGAGCAGATCATGCGCTGGGTCCCGGACTGCTTTGGCGACGCCGAGGAGATCAAGCTCGGGGCCTACGCGGTCACCGAGCCCCAGGCCGGCTCGGACGTCAAGAGCCTGAAGACGACCGCCAAGCGCGACGGCGACGAGTGGATCCTCGACGGCACCAAGGTCTTCATCACCAACGGTGGCATCGCCGACGTCACCGTGGTCGTCGCCACCGTCGATCCCGAGTTCGGCACCCGCGGCCAGGCTTCGTTCATCGTCCCCAAAGACACCCCGGGTCTCTCGCAGGGAAAGAAGGAGACGAAGCTCGGGATCCGCGCCTCGCACACCGCCGAGGTCGTGCTCGAGGAGTGCCGGATCCCGGCCGACTACCTGCTCGGCGGCGAGGAGAAGCTGCAGAAGAAGCTCGAGCGCGCCCGCTCGGGGCAGAAATCGCGCGGCGCCGACGCGCTCGCGACCTTCGAGGTGACGCGGCCGATCGTCGGCGCCTCGGCGCTGGGGATCGCCCAGGCCGCTTACGAGTGGACCCTCGAGTACCTCGATGCCCGCACCGAGGGCGGCGTGCCGCTGCTGCAGACGCAGCGGATCCAGCAGACGCTGGCCGACGTCGCGACCGAGATTGAAGCAGCGCGGCTGCTGGTCCAGCGGGCCTCCTGGATGGGCCGCAACGGCGTGCCGATGCGCGGTGGCCAGGGCTCGATGTCGAAGCTGAAGGCCGGCGACGTGACGATGTGGGCGACGACGACGCTGATGGATCTGGTCGGGCCCGATGCCTGGAACAGCGAGTTCCCGCTCGAGAAGTTCTTCCGCGACGCCAAGATCTACCAGCTGTTCGAGGGCACCGCCGAGATCCAGCGGATGGTCATTTCGCGGATGCAGGCGCGCGAATACGCCGAGCGGCTCGAATTCGGCGCCGAAGTCGCCGCCGCGGCGGCGAAGAGCGCCGAGGCCAAGCAGCCCGTCGCCGTCTAGGCCCTCCTGGCCTCGACATATCCTGGCGGGGATGCCCGCGCACGACCACGCCCACGGCGAGGACGGCCACTCGCACGCCGGCCACAGCCACGGCTACGGCGCCCACGCGCTGGAAGCGCGGCGCGCCGACAGCCGGCGGCGGATGGTCATCGCGCTGGCGATCAACCTCGCCCTCTTCGCGATCGAGGTGGTCGGCGGCATCCTCGCCGGCTCGCTGGCGGTGCTCGCCGACGCCGGCCACCTGCTCTCCGACGTCGCCTCGATCGTCCTCGCGCTGATCGCCGTGCGGCTGGCGGCGAGACCCGCCAGCGGCCGGCGGACCTTCGGCTACATGCGCTCCGAAGTCCTTGCGGCGCTGGTCAACGGGCTGCTGCTGGTCGCGGTCAGCGTCGGGATCGGCATCGCCGCGGTCGGCCGCCTCTCCGATCCGCCCGAGATCGAGGGTGGGGCGGTGCTGGTGCTCGGCGTCCTCGGCCTACTTGGCAACCTCGTCGCCACCTGGGTCCTCTCCCGCGGTGAGCGCGCCGACGTCAATCTCGAGGGCGTCCTCCGGCACTCCGCCGCCGATGCGCTCGGCTCGCTCGGCGTCGTCCTCGCCGGCCTCATCGTCCTGCTCGGCGGCTCCGACATCGTCGACCCGATCGTCGGCATCCTGATCTCAGTCCTCGTCCTGTTCTCCTCCTGGCGGCTGATCAAGGAACCGATCGACGTGCTGATGGAGGCGGCGCCGGCCGGCCTCGACGTCGACCAGGTGGGCGCCGCGATCTGCGGGGTCGAGGGGGTGCGCTCGGTCCACGACCTCCACGTCTGGACCGTGACCGCCGGCTTCGGCGCGATCGCCGCCCACGTCGTCGTCGCCCGCGGCACCGACCGCGACCTCGTTCGCCAGCAGCTCGAGCTGCTGCTGCGCGAGACCTACGGCATCGAGCACACCACCTTGCAAATGGAGGAGGAAGCCGACGGCGGCCTCCTAAGGGTCGAGAACGCCCCCATCTAACTCCGCGGGCTGTTCCTTATGTCGGAATAGCCGACATAAGGAACAGCCCGACGGGGACGCGGCGCAAGACGGCTTGCGCAAGGGCGTTTGCAGGGGGTTTTCGGCCGCCGAGCCGGGCGAAGCGCTGCTCTAGCCTCGCTCGACCGTGCCCTCCGCCCGCCACATGGCGAGCCCCAAAGTCCTTGCGCTCGCTCTCATCTCGCTGCTCGCCCTGCTGCTGCTCGCCGGGACGCCGCCCGCGCACGCCGCCGACCTTGGCGAAAAGCTCGAAACGACCGAAGGCAAGCTCGAAGAAGTCCGCGAACGCAAGGGCGTCCTCACCTCGACGATCTCGCGCTACGGCGACCGGATCGACGAGTTGACCGCATCGGTGGCGGCGATCCGCACCCGCCAGGCGCAAGCGCATGACCGGCTGCTGGCTAAGCAGGCCGAGCTGAACGAAGCGCGCGAAGTGCTGGTCGGCGCGAAAGCGAGACTCGAGCGGGCTCGCGGCCACCTCCAGGTCGCGCTCGTCGCCCTGCGCCGCCACCTGGTCGCGATCTACGAGTCCGGCTCCCCCGACCTGCTCAGCGTGATCGTCGGCTCCGACGACATCGAAGACCTCGCCGCGCGGGCCGAATACCTCGACCGCATCCGCGGCCAGGACGAAGCGGTGGTCGGCCGGGTGCGAGACCTGCGCAACGAAGTCCGCGACCTCGTCGTTGCCCGGCTCAACTCGAAAGTGAAAATCGAACGCGCCCGCGACTACATCCTCGGCTTCGCCGACCGCCTGGTCGCCAACCGGACGGCGCTGCGGAGCCGCCAAGGGGCGCTCCTCGACGCCCGTGGCGACCGCGAAGCGGCGCTGGCGCAGATCGGCGAACACGAGGACGAGCTCGACAGCAACCTCGATTCGATCCAGACCGAAATCGTCGAACAGCTACGCGAAACCGGCTCGGCGCCGGTGCTCGCCGGGCCCGCCGGCGGCGAAACGCTGGGGATGATCTGGCCGGTCGAAGGACCGATCACCTCAGGCTTCGGCGGCCGTGAAATCGGCGCCGGCTACGAGTACCACCCCGGGATCGACATCTCGGTGGCGGAAGGGACGCCGATCCGCGCCGCGCTCAGCGGCACCGTCGTCTTCACCCAGGCCGAGGCTGAAAGCGGCGGCTACGGCAACTACACCTGCATCGACCATGGCGGCGGGCTCTCGACCTGTTACGCGCACCAGTCCGAGTTCCTCGTCTCCCCGGGGCAGCAGGTCAGCCAGGGCCAGATCATCGGACTCTCTGGAAACACCGGTTACAGCACGGGTCCCCACCTGCACTTCGAGGTTCGGATTTTTGGCGAAGTGACGGATCCGATGGGTTACTTGTAGTAACTACGGGTATCTTTAGCAATGACCCATGATCAGGCAGGCCCGCAGATATCTGGTGGGCGCCGTATCGAGCGTCACCGTCATCTCGATCGCGATCGTCGCCTTTGTCCTGCTCGTCTCGGCGCAGGTCTTTAAGGACTGGCCGATCGCCGCCCTCGGCGGCGGCAACGAGCAGGCGGCGGTCTCCGAGGCGAGCGCCGTCTTCGCCGGTAGCACCCCAACGGCCGCGCTGGCGAAAACGGTCAAACCCGGCACCTCGGCGACGCCGGTGCGCACCCCGGCGACTAGTGGCGGGGACCAGTCGAGCGGCGGTGCCAACCGCGGCGTCGCGCCGCAGGACAACACCAGCGTCGGTAGCAGCGCGCCGCCGCTGACCGAATCGGAACCGGTAACGAGCGCGCCGCAGAGCAGCAGCCCCGGCTCGAGCCCGTCCAGCCCCGCGGATACGTCATCGCCTTCTCCGGATCAGTCTTCGCCTACCTCTTCCGGCGGCGACAACGCCACCGGGACCTCGAGCGGCAGCAGCAAAGGGTCGAGCGGCAGCAAATCGCCCGGCCAGGTCGTCGAAGAAATCGTCGCGCCGGTCACCGGCAAGGGCGGCTCGACCACCGCGAAGGTGACCGAAACCGTGAACAACACCGTCAACTCGGTTGACGAAGCCGTCACCGGTGGCGCGCTGAACGAAACCGGCGTAACCGGGCTAACCGAAGAAGTCGTCAACGGGGTGGTCGGCCCCGAATCGGCGCTCGGCAACACCGTCGACGAAACCGCTAACGCCGTCGGCGGTCTGCTCGGCGGCCAGCACTAGGCTCCTAGGCCCGGGTCCCCGCCGAGGCGGCGCTCGCCCGAAGGCGGCCGGATCGTCACAATGCCGGTCCGATGGAGGCAGCGAGCGGACAGGTCCAACCAGGGGCACTAAGCGGCGACCCGATCGCCGGCTCAGCGGTCTACCCGCTCGGCAGTCGCGTCAACGCGGCCGGCCACCTGGAGATCGCTGGCTGCGACGTGGTCGAGTTGGCCGCAGAGCACGGCACGCCCGCCTACGTTTACGCCGAGGACGACCTGCGAGCGCGAGCGCGCGCCTACCGCGACGCTTTCGAGACCCGCCGCGCCGACTACGAGGTCGTTTTCGCCAGCAAGGCCTTCCCCTGCACCGCGGCTTACCGGCTGTTTGCCGAGGAGGGCCTCTCGGTTGATGTTGCCTCCGGTGGCGAGCTGCACATGGCGCTCCACGCCGGTTTCGATCCCGTCCGCATCCTCATGCACGGCAACAACAAGTCAGACGACGAGATCCTTGCTGCCGCCCGCGCCGGGATCGGCCACCTGGTGCTCGACTCCTTCGACGAGATCGAGCGCTGCGAGCGGCTGCTGGAGGAACCGCAGGCGGTGATGATCCGGGTGACGCCGGGGATCAAGCCCTCGACCCACGACTACATCACCACCGGCCAGCTCGACTCGAAGTTCGGCTTCGGGCTGGCCGACGGCCTCGCGGCGGCGGCGATCGAGCGGGTGCTCGGCTCCGACGTCCTCGACCTGGTCGGCCTCCACGCCCACATCGGCTCGCAGATCTTCGAGCTCGAGCCCTACACGCTGGCGATCCAGGCGCTGGGTGAGCTGGCCGGCGATTGGTGCCGGGTGGTCGACGTCGGCGGCGGCCTTGGGGTCGCCTACGGGGCCGAGGACGAGCCGCCCTCGATCGACGCCTACGTCGACGTCAAGGTGCGCGGCGTCGCCGAGGTTTTCGGCCCGGACGTGCGGGTGATGGTCGAGCCGGGCCGCTCGCTGGTCGCCAACGCCGGGGTGACGATGTACCGGGTCGGGACCATCAAGGAGGTGCCGGGAATCCGCACTTACGTCGCCGTCGACGGCGGCATGTCGGACAACCTGCGGCCGATGCTTTACGGCTCGCGCTACGAGGCAATCGTCGCCGACCGCGCCGCCGCCGACCCGGAGACGCTGGTGACGATCGCCGGCATGCACTGCGAGTCGGGCGACGTCCTGGTCCGCGACGCGCTGCTCGCTGACCCCGCCGTCGGCGACGTTGTCGTCACCCCGGCGACCGGAGCCTACGGCCACGCGATGGCCAATAACTACAACGGCGTCCCGCGGCCGCCGGTCGTCTTCTGCCGCGACGGGGGCTCGCGCGTCGTCGTCCGTCGCGAGACCTACGAGGACCTGACCGCGCGGGACGTCTGAGAGCGATATCTAGGGACCCGCGATGAGCAGCGAACCTTCCAAACCGGTCCAGATCGGCCTGCTCGGCCGCGGCAACGTCGGCGCCGCCTTCGCCGAGCTGCTGACCGAGCGCGGTGCCGCGGTCGAGGCGGCGACCGGGCGGCGACCCGAGCTGGCCGGCGTCCTGACCCGCAGCGAAGGCGACTTCGACGAGATCCTCGAGCGCTCGGAGCTGATCGTCGAGCTGCTGGGCGGCACCGAGCCGACCCGCGAGTACGTGCTGGCGGCGCTGCGGGCCGGCCGGCCGGTCGTCACCGCCAACAAGCAGCTGTTGGCCCAGCACGGCGACGAGCTCTTCGCGGTCGCCCGTGAAGCCGGCGTGCAACTGCGCTTCGAGGCGGCGGTGGCGGCGGTGATCCCGATCGTCCGCACGATCCAGGAGAGCTTCGGCGTCGCCGAGGTCGCCCGCGTCTTCGGGATCGTCAACGGCACCACCAATTTCATCCTCAGCGAGATGGCTGCCCGCGGCGCCTCCTACGAGGAGGTTCTGGCCGAGGCGCAGCGGCTCGGCTACGCCGAGGCCGACCCGACCGAGGACGTAAACGGCGCCGATGCCGCGGCGAAGATGGCGATCCTCGCCCGGCTCGCCTTTCACACCCCGGTCGGGCTCGACCAGGTCTCCTACGAGGGGATCGAGTCGATCGCCCCCGACGACCTTGCCTACGCCAAGGAGCTGGGACTCTCGCTGAAGCTGCTCGGGGTCGCCGAGCGCCGCGAGGGTGGGATCAGCGTTCGCGTCTTCCCCTGCTTCCTCTACGGCGGCCACCCGCTCGCTCCGATCCAGGGCTCGTTCAACGCGGTCACCGTGCAGGGGCCGGCGGTTGGTGAGGTGACGATGTCGGGGCCGGGGGCGGGCGGTCTGCAGACCGCCTCGGCGGTGCTCGGCGACGTCGTCTCGATCCTCGCCGGCGAGGCGCCGGTGCACGAGACCCGCCAGGAGCTGCCGGTTGTCGCCGACGTCCCCTCGGCCTTCTACCTGCACCTCGAGGTTGCCGACAAGCCCGGCGTCCTGGCCCGCATCGCGACGGTTCTCGGCGACCACGACGTCTCGATCAAGAGCGTCGTCCAGCGCGGCACCGGCGAAGAGGCGCGGCTGGTGATGGTCGCCCACGAGTGCCTCGAGTCGCACTTCGCGGCGGCGGTCGAGGCGCTGACCGAGCTGCCCGAGCTGCGGGCGGCACCGCGCTACATCCATGTGATCGAGGACGAGGACTAGCGATGACGCGGGACTGGGGACCGGCGTGTCGCGCGGTCTGATCGAGCGCTACCGCGAGCGGCTTTCGCTCGAGCCCGACGATCCGATCGTCAGCCTCGAGGAGGGCTCGACGCCGCTGATCCCCTCGCCGCGCCTCTCCGAACGGGTCGGCGCTGAGGTCTTCCTCAAGTTCGAGGGCGCCAACCCGACCGGCTCCTTCAAGGACCGGGGGATGACCGTCGCCGTCTCGCGGGCCAAGGGAAGGGGGGCGGAGGCGGTGATCTGCGCCTCGACCGGCAACACCGCCGCCAGCTGCGCCGCCTACGCGGCGCGGGCCGGACTGCGAGGCGCGGTGATCGTTCCCGAGGGAAAGATCGCGATCGGCAAGCTGGCGCAGGCGCTGATGCACGGCGCCCGCGTCGTCGCCCTGCGCGGCAACTTCGACGACGCTCTGCGGATCGTCCGCGAGCTCTCCCAAAAGCACCCGATCGAGCTCGTCAACTCGGTCAACCCGCACCGGATCGAAGGCCAGAAGACCGGCGCTTTCGAGATCGTCGAGGAGCTCGGCGAAGCCCCCGACGCGCTGGCGATCCCGGTCGGCAACGCCGGCAACGTCACCGCCTACTGGCGCGGATTCCAGGAGCTCGGCGCCGCCCCGATCCTCTACGGCTTCCAGGCCGAGGGCGCGGCGCCGCTGGTGACCGGCCAGCCGGTCGCCCAGCCCGAGACGATCGCCTCGGCGATTCGGATCGGCAACCCGGCTCGCTGGGAGGAGGCGATGGCCGCCTTCACCTCCTCGCGCGGCCGCGTCGCCGCCGTCTCGGACGAGCAGATCATCGACGCCTACAAGTGGCTCGCCTCCTGCGTCGGCGTCTTCTGCGAGCCGGCCTCCGCCGCCTCGGTCGCCGGCCTGCTGGCCCACGGCCTGCCGACCCTCGACCACGGCCCGCCGCCCGAGCGGGTCGTCTGCGTCCTCACCGGCCATGGACTGAAGGACCCGGACACGGCCTTTGCCAAAGCGCCTTCGGTGATCAATTGCGACAACGACCTCAGCGCGGTCGAGCGGGTGGTGTTCGACTGACCGCGCGCCACCGACTGGTCCGCGTCCCCGCCTCCTCGGCCAACCTCGGTCCTGGCTACGACGTGATGGCGGCGGCGGTTTCGCTGTTCTTGGAGCTGGAGGTCGAGGAGACCGGGGAGTTCTCGGTTGACCCGGGGGGGCTCGGGGTCTCGACCGACCGCGACAACCTCGTGGTGCGGGCTTTCGAGACGCTACATCCCGCCGATGGGATCGCCTTCCGGCTGCGCAGCGAGATCCCGCTGGCGCGGGGACTGGGGTCGAGCGCGGCGGCGATCGTCGCCGGGCTCTACGCCGCCGATCACCTCTTCGAGCTGGCGCTGACCAAAGAGGAGCTGCTGGCGCGGGCGACGGCGATCGAGGGCCACCCGGACAATGTCGCGGCGGCGATCTATGGGGGGTTCGTGGTCTGCGGTTACGAGAACGAGCTCCCGGTCGCGGCGCGCTTCGACCCGCCGCGAGAGCTGGAGGGGATCGCGGTCATCCCCGACGAAGAGCTCTCGACCGCGGCGGCGCGGGAGGCGATCCCGGCGGAGCTGCCGCGGGCGGACGCGATCGCCAACGTGGCTGCCGCGGCGACCCTCGTCCTCGGCCTGACGACCTCGGACCTGACCCTGATCGCGCGCGGCCTGAGTGACTCGATCCACCAGCCGCGCCGCCGGCAGCTCTACTCGCGCTCGATGGAGATCGTCGACGCGGCGCCGGAGCTGCACGCCCTCGGGGCGACGATCTCGGGCGCGGGCCCGACGTTGCTCGTCTGGACCACGGTCGACGACGCCGGCGTCGTCGCAGCGGCGCTGCGCGACCGCTGCGCTGGTTGGGCCGAGGTGCGGCGGCTGCCGTTCAGCCCGCTCGGCGCCGACGTCCCCGAGCTCTAGCTCGCAACCCAATCGCGGATTCGCTCGTTGACCTCGTCCGGGCGCTCGAGCTGGGGGAAGTGGCCGGCGCCGGCGATCGTCTCCATTCGCGATCCCGGCGCCAGGTGGGCCTCGGCGCCGGCGCAGAGCTCGGCGGCGATGCAGCCGTCGCGCTCGCCGTGCAGATAGAGGACTGGCTGCGGCGGCACCTCGAGCAGCGCCCGGCTCTCGGCGGCGAACGGCTTGCCGGGGTCGGCGCTGGTCACCTCCGGCGGCTCGGCCCGGTAGTAGGCGATCGCCGCCTCGAGGTTGGCCGGATCGGCGAGGCTGCGCTTGACCTGGGCGAGCTCGGCACTCGCCTCGAAGCCAGGGGACCAGTCGCGCCAGAGGCGGTCGAGGAACTCCATGTCTCGCGCCGCCACCGTCGCAACAGCTTCCGGCCGCTCGAAGAGGAAGAGATAGAAGAAGCGCTTCAGCTGCTCGTAATCGGCGAACAGGCGGCCGTCCATCGCCCGCGGCGGGATCGCCAGAGTGACGGCGCGCCGCCACCGCTGCGGAGCGAATGCGGCGGCGCCGTAGGCGGCCTCGGCTCCCCAGTCGTGGCCGATCAGGATCGCCTCGTCGTCCCCGCCGAGGGCGGTGTGGAGGGCGCCCGCGTCGGCGACCAGCGCGCCCAGCCCGTACTCGCCGTCCGCCGCGCGCCCCGACGGTGCGTAGCCGCGCATGAACGGGGCCACCGCGCGGTAGCCGGCGCCGGCGAGGGCGGGGAGAAGGTGGCGCCAGGTGTGCGCGGTGTCGGGGAAGCCGTGCAGGCAGAGCGCCAGCGGTCCGTCGCCCGCTTCGAGCAGCGCAAAATCGATCCCGTTGGCAGCGACGGTTCGTTGCCGCAGCTCGGCTCTGTGACCGGTCGAGGACACCGTCGAACGGTAACCGGGGTCCGCCTGGACTCCGCTCACCGATATCAGTCCATGCCGCCGCCACCGGACTTAGGATCGCCACCATGCCCCCAATGAAGAAGTACCTCAGGCCTCTCCTCGTCCTCTCCGCTCTCTCCCTCTTCCTGGTCCTGCCGGCCGCCGCCTCGGCGACGATTGCCTTCGTCCGCGGCACCGCCAACCAGGCGGTCTTTACCGCCAACGACAACGGCAGCGGCGTCAAACGGGTCGCCACCGGCTCCTCGCCGCACATCTCGCCCGATGGCGCCTCGCTCGCCTACTGGCGCGAAGGGCCCGCCCACTCGACCGACCTGAAACTCGCTGCGGTCGGCGCCGGCGCCGGCAAGACGCTGATGGCCGGCTTCCAGGAACCAGGAGAACTGAAGTGGTCGCCGGACTCCGAATTCATCCTCGCCCAGCGCGGCGGCGAACTCGGCAAGCGCAAGCTGGTCCTGATCACCGTCGCTACCGGCGAGCAGAAGGTCCTCGCCACCGGCTTCTTCGTCGGCTACAGCTTCGACCCCGAAGGCAAAGAAATCGTCTACGCGAAATCCAACAGCCAAACCGCCTTCCCACCGAAGAGCGATATCTACCGCGTCTCCGCCGCCGGCGGCAAAGCGACGGCGCTGACCAGCGACCACGCTTCTGAGTACCCGCTCTGGGGCCCGACCGGCCAGATCGTCTTCGTCAAGCTGCTCGAAGCCAACAAGCGCAAGTACGCGCCGAAGAACGAGCTGTTCCTGATGAACCCGCAGGGCAAAGGCGTCAAACGGCTGACCCACACCAAAGTCGGGCAGCTGCTGCAGGGGCTGTTCCCGACCCAGTGGTCGGCCAACGGCAACCGTCTCCTGGCCCAGTTCGGTGGCCAGGACACGACCTACGCGGTTGGCGTCAACGTCCGCACGGGCGCCCAGCGGCCGATCATCGAAGCGGCCGAGCAGGGGCTGTACGCCACCGCGCTGTCGGCCAACGGCCAGACCGTCTACGGCGCCACCGGCGGCTTCGAACCGAGCAACAGCCAGGCCGTGGTCAGCGTGCCCTGGAACGGTGGCAAACCGAAGAACCTGGTCAAAAACGCGACCCTGCCGAGCTTCAGCTTCTAGGGGTCCTGGAGAAGCCCGACCTGACGCAGGATTGAGACGCTGTCTGAATAGACATCCTTGCGCTTGACGAGGCCGTCCTCAAAGGGGATGCAGTCGATCCCCTCCCAGCGGACGAGGCGGTTGGTGGGCTCGGCGACGACCGAGCCCCGCCGCATCGTCCGCGTGTGGGTCGCGCTGGCGTCCCATTCTTGGACGACCAGCCCGTCGCGGACGTAGAGCCGCCGCGTCTCGAAGGCGAGGTCGGGCCAGCTGGCGAAGATCGAGCCGATGTGGCGGCGGACGTCCTCGCCGGCCGCGGCCTCGCCCGCGGTGTGGTTGGCGAAGATCATGTCCGGCGCGTGCATCGCCATGATCGTGTCGAGATCGTGGGCGTTCCAGGCGGCGTTGTAGCGCTCGATCGTGCCTTTCAGCGCCGCGGCTGAGTCGTTGGGATTGCCGTTCACGGGTTCCTCCTTCCGCTGGCGGCCAAGACCGGACGGGTCTATGGTCGCACGGACGGCAGTCCGAACCGAAGGGGGAGAGATGGCTGCGTACACGGTCAAGCACCGCGACGAGTTCGAGGCGATGGAGGGATCCGGTGGAGCCACCTGGCGGCTGGCGCGGAAAGCGCTTGGCACCTCGTGCTTCGGCTTCAACCTGGTCGAGATCGGGCCCGGGGGCGAAATCCCCGAGCACGTCGAGAGCGCCAGCGGCCAGGTCGAGGTCTACGCGATCCTCGAGGGCGACGCGGTGCTGCGCCTCGACGGCGAGGAGGTCGCTGCCCCGGCCGGCACCTGGGCCTCGATCGAACCCTCGGCGTCGCGCACGATCCTCAACCGCTCCGAGGCTCCGGTGACGGCGCTGCTGATCGGCGTCGACCCGAACGGCGGCTACCAGCCGATGTCCTGGGGCTAGCCGTCCCGCCCCGCGGACGCCATCGTCGAGGTTGCCTTTTTGCCCGCATATCGGGCCAAAAGGCAACCTCGATGAGACCGGGTTGCAAACCGGCCCTATAATTCTCCGACTGTCAACCCGTCGCGCGCCCGCTCGAAGAAGGCGCGGAACCCGGGAGGTCACATGTCGAACCAGTCCCAGTCCCGCCGCGGTGCGGCCGTCGAGCGTTACTCGCCGGAGCGCCCCTATAAGCCTTTGGTTTCGCCGCCCAGCGTCGAGGACAAGGACGCGTGCGCGATTTATGCCTCGGTCCGCAAGGACGCAGCGCCGAGCCACGAGCCGATCGAGCTGGCGATCCCGGCAATGCAGAAGATGCTCCACCGGGCCGGCAACGTCGACGGCGAGGGGGACGGCTGCGGCCTGCTGCTCGACATCCCGCGCAAGATCTGGGCCGAGGAGGTCCGCAGCGGCGGCCACGACCCCTCGCTGACCCTCGACGACGCCTTCGCCGTCGCCCACGTCTTCATCGAGCGCAAGCAGGACCGCGAAAAGATCATGCACGACGCCCGCGAGCTGCTCGGCGAAGGCGGCTTCCGGATTCTCGCCGAGCGGGTCGGGGTCGTCTCCTCGCCGGCGCTCGGCCCGACCGCCCGCGAGGAGGAGCCGGTCTTCTGGCAGATCGGCGGCCTCGTCCCCGACGCCGGGCGCCGCGACCCGATCCTCTTCGAGCTGATGATCGAGCTGGAGCGCCGGCTCGACGTCCACGTGCCTTCGTTCTCGGCGACCACCTGCGTCTACAAGGTGATGGGCACGCCAATCGTGCTCGCCGATTACTACCCGGACCTGAGCGACCCCCGCTTCGAGACGGTCGGCTGCTTCGGCCACAACCGCTACTCGACCAACACCTGGCCCTCGTTCAAACGGGTGCAGCCGTTCAGCGTGCTCGGCCACAACGGCGAGATCAACACGATCGAACAGCTGCGCCAGGAGGCGAAGATGCTGGCGGTGCCGATCGCCCCCGGCTCCTCCGACTCACAGGACCTGAACCGGACGATTGACACCCTGGTCAGCCGCGAGGCGCTCAGCCTCGCCGAGGCGATGGAGATGATCGTGCCGCCGATCGTCGCCGAGATCCGCGCCCTGCCGGCGGACCTTCACGCCTTTTACATGTACCTGCACCAGTCGATGGGGCCGTTCGCCCAGGGCCCGGTCGCGCTAATCGCCCGCCACGCCGACGAGTGCGTCTTCTCGGCCGACGCGATGGGGCTGCGGCCGCTCTGGCAGGTCGAGACCGAGGACGACTTCGTCTTCAGCTCCGAGCCCGGCGTGGTCTCGGTCTCGAAGATGGTCTCCGAGCCGAAACCGCTGGCGCCCGGTGAGAAGGTCCTGGTTGAGATCGAACGCGACGAGCGGCGCTCGACCCTGCATCCGCACGACGCGATGCTGCGGATCGTCCGCGACCGCTGGCTGCGGCGTAACGCGGTCGAGGAGGCTGCTGCTTACGACCGCGCGCTGGAGACCGGTGGCCCGCTCGAGGGCGAGGACGTGCCCGGCTACTCGGAAGCCGGCCCGGCCGAGCCGGTCAAGGTCGAAGACCGCGTCCTCGCCGGCTTCGGCTGGCAGCGCGACGACGTCAAACTGGTCCAGCAGATGGCCTCCAACGGGGCCGAGCCGGTCGGTTCGCTCGGTTACGACGGCCCGCTGGCGGCACTCTCGCCGGAGCGCCAGAACCTCGCCGACTACTTCAAGGAGACGGTCGCGGTCGTCACCAACCCGGCGCTCGATCGCGAACGTGAGCTCGAGCACTTCTCGACCCGCGCCCTGTTCGGGCGCCGGCCCTCGCTCGACTTCGCCGGCGAAGACACCGGCACGGTCGAAACCGAGTTCCCGGTGATCCTCGGCGGTCACCACGGCCTGGCGCCGCTCAGCGACAAGACCTACCGGGCGATCGCCCGCAAGAACCGCACCTACCTGCTCGAGGACCTCTGGGAGGAATTCCGTGGCCGCGCCTCGGCGGTTGACATCTCGCTGCTGGAGTCGGAGACGACGGCTGGCGCGATCGAGCGGATCAAGCAGGAAGCGGTGAAGAAGGTCCGCGACGGGGCCGAGCTCTTGATCCTCACCGACCGCACCGTCTACGACGGCGAGCGCCGCTACCTCGACCCGCACCTGGCGACCTCCGCGGTCGACCAGGGCCTGAAGCAGTTCAAAGTCGATCGTGGCGAAGAGAACCTGCGGCGGCGCTGCGGGATCGTCCTGCGCTCGGCGGCGATTCGCAACGTCCACGACGTGATGCTGGCCCTCGGGCTCGGCGCCAACGGCGTCTGCCCCTACACGATGGTCGAGGTGATCTGCGTCGAGGACTACGAGAACGACGTCGACAACCTCTGCGCGGCGCTGCGCAAAGGGATCGAGAAAGTGATCTCGACGATCGGCATCCACGAGGTGCGTGGCTACGCGCGCCAGTTCTCCTCGATCGGGATCAAACCGGAGCTGGCGGAGATCTTCCAGTGCGAGTCCTTCGCCTCCTCGGCCAAGGCCGGGGCCGGCTTCGCCGAGCTAGACGCTGACACCAACGAGCGCGCCCGGGCGCTCTCCGGCGACGACGAGGCGGCCAAACCGGCTAAGACCTTCCGCTTCTACCCGAAGGTCTACAAGGCGGCGATCGCGACCGCCAATGGCTCCGGCACCTACGAGGAGTACTCGCAGAAAGTCCGCGACCTGGAGAAGCAGAGCCCGATCTCGATGCGCCACATCATCGGGCTGAAGGGTGACCGCGAGCCCCTGCGCGGACGCATCGGGCGTCGACGCTGGGGTCGGCCACCACGACTACCCGATCGTGATCTCCTCGATGAGCTTTGGCTCGCAGTCCGAGCCCGCCTTCCGCGCCTACGCCGAGGCGGCGAAGGCGACCAACATCCTCTGCATGAACGGCGAGGGTGGCGAGATCAAAGACATGTACGGCAAGTACCGCAACTGGCGGGGGCAGCAGGTCGCCTCGGGGCGCTTCGGCGTCTCGGCCGAAATGCTGAACAGCTCCTACGTCGCCGAGATCAAGATCGGCCAGGGGGCAAAGCCCGGCGAGGGCGGCCACCTGCCCGGCAAGAAGGTCTCCGAGAAGGTCGCCGCGGCGCGTAACGCGGCGCCCGGCACCGATCTGATCTCGCCCTCCAACAACCACGACCTCTATTCAATCGAGGACCTGGCCGAGCTGATCGACGAGCTGAAGACGGTCAACCCCGACGTCCGGGTCTCGGTCAAGGTGCCGGTGGTGCCGAATATCGGCACGATCGGGCTCGGGATCGCCAAGGCGGGCGCCGACATCATCACCCTCTCCGGCTTCGAGGGCGGCACCGGCGCGGCCCGCCAGCACGCCCTACGGCACGTCGGCCTGCCCTCCGACATCGGCACCCGTGCCGTGCACCGGGCACTGATGGAGGCCGGGCTCCGCAACCGGGTCGAGATCTGGGCCGACGGCGGCTATCGCACCGGCCACGACATCGTCAAACTCCACTGCCTCGGCGCCAACCGGGTCGGCTTCGGGACGCTGGCGATGGTCTCGATCGGCTGCACGATCTGCCGCGGCTGCCAGCTCGACACCTGCCACGTCGGCATCGCAACCCAGATCGAGACCCAGCAGCAGGCCGAGGAGCACGGGCTGAAGAAGTTCACCCCGCAGGAGGTCGACCGCGCGGCCGAGAGCTGCGCCCGCTTCTTCGCGGCGATGGGCGAGGAGGTCAAGGAGGTAGTCGCCTCGCTGGGCTACGACCGCGCCCAGGACCTGGTCGGTCGCTACGACCTGCTCGAGCAGGTCGCGGCCAAGGACGCGATCGACCTGGCGCCGCTGATTACGCCGCTCGAGGAGTACCTCGACCTCGAGCCGCTCGACCTGCCGGTCGCCGAGGAGCCGGCCGATGCGCGGGCCGAAGCGGGCCTCGTCGTCGCCCGCCCGATCCGGATGGAGGCGAAGCAGGCCTCTTCGCAGATCGCGGCGCTGGCGTCCGAAGTCTGCTCGGGCCGCACCGTGACCAGCGACTTCCCGCGGCCGACGGACGCCAATGACCGGGTGCTCGGGACCGAGCTCGCCGGGGCGATCGCTCGCTCGCGGATCTTCGAAGACGGGCCCGAGTCAAACGACGAGATCCTTGCCCGCCTCGACTTCAACGGCGGCTCGGTGGCGGGGCAGGGCCTCGGGGCCTTCAACGCCTACGGGGTCGCGATTCGGGTCGAGGGTGGCGCCCAGGACGGCGTCGGAAAGACGATGCTGGGCGGGACGATCGCGGTGATGAAGGGGAAGGGCGCCAACGGCCGCCGGCTCAATGGCTCGGTCGGCAAGTCCTTCGCCTACGGCGCCCAGCGCGGCAAGCTCTACGTCCAAGGCTCGGCCGACTCGCGCTTCTGCATCCGCCTCTCCGGCGCCGACGTGGTGCTCGGCGGTGAACCCGAGGGCGACGTCGACGACAGCCGCGGTTGCGTCGTCGACCGCGCCAACGCCAAGGGATTCGCCTTCGAGTACATGACCTCGGGGCGCGCCCTGGTGCTCGGCGACATCGGTCCCTGGGCCTGCGCCGGGATGACCGGCGGCCGCGTCTACGTCCGCCAGAACGCCTTCGGGATCGACCGCGAGGCGATCGAACGGCGGCTCGGCGAGGGCGCCAAAGTCGAGCTCAAAGACCTCGACGCCGAGGGCCTGATCGACGTCGACGACCTGCTCAGCGGCTACTGCGAGGAACTGCGCGCGACCGGCCAGGAGGAGCAGGCCGAGCGGATGATGGATCTGGCCGCCGACGCGACCAGCAACTTCCTGATGGTCAGCCCGCACAAGGTCCAGGCCGACCCGAGCATCTCGACCGAGTGAGCTAGCGCTCGAAGCTCGGCGGCTGCCGTTCGAAGAGGTCGGCGATCGTGCGGATCTCCTGCAAGAGGCCGTCGAGCAGACGCTCGGTCTCGCCGTAGATCCGCACCTCGGCGGCGGCCCGCTCGGCTTCGACCTGGTCGACCCGCGTCTCCAGCTGCATGGTCTTCTCTTCGACCCGCTGCATCGAGCGCTCGAACTTGCGCTCGCTCTTCTTCACCCGTTTGCGGACGTAGAGGCGGGTCTCCTCGCGCATGTCGTCGAGCTCGCGGCGCAGCTCCTGGGGGATCGGCTCTGCCTGCTCGGCGAGCATCTCTTCGACCCCGACCCGCAGCCGCTCGATCTCCTCGTGCAGCTGGGCCCGGGCGCGGTCGGCGGCGGCGGTGAGGGCGGGGGAGGGGGCGCTCGCTGGCGCCTCGCCGGAAGGCGTCGGATCGGTCACAGACGGCACTTTACGGCTGGCCGAGGCCGGAATCGCGGGCGTAGGCATGTGGCCGGAGACGCGGCCGTCTGCGGCCGGTCATTAGAATCGCCTCCCGATGGGTCCGGTCAGCGCCGAAGTCGAGATCGACGCCTCCCGCGAGGAGGTCTTCGCTCTCCTCACCGACCTCTCGCTGCGGCCCTCCTTCACCGACCACTTCCTCACCGAATTCCGCCTGCTGCGGATCGACCCGTTCGGGGTCGGGGCTGGGGCGCGATTCCGGATCGACACGCCGTTGCGCTCGCCCTGGGCCGATACGACGATCGTCGAGCTGGAGGAGCCTTTTAAGGTGGTTGAGCGGGGGCGGACCGGCCGCACCAACCGGATCGAGACGACGACCGCCTGGGAAGTCACCGGCGGCACCGGCGGCCTGACCAAGGTGACGCTCTCGACCTGGACCAAGCCGACCCACCCCGTGGACCGGCTCGTCGAGACGCTCTCGCGGGCCGAGGGCTTCCAGCGCCGCGGCTGGAAGGAGGCGCTCCAACGCCTGCGCGAGATCCTCGAGGGCGAACGCCAGCTCGAGGACCGGGTCGCGGTCGGCGGGGGCAACAGGTACGTGACCGGCATCCCTTAATAGACTCCGGCCCGCCCCAATGTTCCTGCCCCGCAGACTCATCCTGCCGCTGCTGCTCGCCCTGGCCGTCGTCGGTTTCGGGACGGTCGTTTCTGCCTGTGGCTCGAGCGAGTCGCACGAGGTGGTTGAGGGCGAGGTGCTGAAGCTTGGCGAGCTCGACTACACGGTGACCTTCTCGCGCTACCTCAACATCGACGATAACGAGGACGCCTCCTACCTGACCGGCAAGGAGGAACCGCAGAAGCAATCCGCCTACTTCGGCGTCTGGTTCGAAGTCCAGAACGACACCGAAAACATCCAGAACCTGCCGTCGGAAATGACGATCACCGACGCCGACGGCACCGAATACCAAGCGCTGGAGAGCGAAAGCATCTTTGCCTTCCCGCTCGGCGGCACGGTCGAAGGCGAAGAACAGATCCCAGTCCTCGACTCGCCGGCCCAGCAGGGCCCGATCGAGGGCGCGATCGTGGTCTTTGAACTCACGGACGAAGCGAGCGAGAATCGGCCGCTGACGTTGCATTTTGAGAGTCCTGAAGGGGAAAAAGGCGAAGTGGAGCTGGACCTGTAGGAGGTTTGCGGTAGGGGCACCGACATCACCCCTCCAACCGAATTCCGCGGGACGGCACATCCCCACCTCTTGTTTTGAGCTTGTGGGGACGGGGGACTGGCCGGCTGAATCCGATGAGTTGGCGGCAAGCAAACCGCCCGGTGTGGCTTTCCTGCAGCCCCAGCGAAACTCAACTGACCTTGGTCCCTAGTCAGCTCTTAACCAAGGGGGGTGGGCTCCTTCCCGGTTTCGTTGGGCGAGTGTCGGTATTACCCTCTGAAAACACTCAAGCGGAGCCGAAGGCGGAGCGTTTTCAGAGGGTGATACCGGCGATCGCCCCCGCCAAACCTGATCCCCAGCCGTCCCTCGCAGTAGTCCCTAAATCCCCGCCGACAGCACTTCCGCCGCCGCCGGCGCCGCCACTTCCCCTCCGGCCGCTTCGGCTTCGATCAGCATCACCCCCACCGCCAGCTTCGGCTTTTCCGCCGGCGCGAAAGCGGCGAACCAGGCGTCCTTGATCTGGATCGGGTTTTCCTCGTTCTCCTGGCCCGGTTTCGGGCCGAGCTCGGCGGTGCCGGTCTTGCCGGCGACCTGGGCCTCGGAGATCGCGCCGGCGGTGCCGGTGCCTTCGACGACGACGCCGACCATCAGTTCGGTCAGCTGGTTGGCGAGTTGTTTCGACATCACCTGGGTTGATTCAGTCTTCGGCCGCAACTGTTTGTTGTTGACGATCGAGGTCGGCTCGCGGACGCCGCTGTTGGCGATCGTCTGCGCGACGCTGGCCATCTCCAGCGGCGTCGCCAGTACTTCGCCTTGGCCGATCGCAGAGACACCGAGGTCGACTTCTTCGCCGATCTGCTCCGGGATCGTCGATTCGGCCGGCTGCACTTCATGGACGATTCGCGGCGCGTAGAGGGTTGGCGGTGAGTTGAAGCCGAAGCGCTCGGCGGTGGTGACCAGATCGTCGTTGCCGATCTTCGGGCCGAGCGGGGCGAAGACCGAGTTGCAGGACTCGGCGAAAGCCTGGCGGAAGGTGCCGCCGCAGAACTCGCCGTTGGCGTTGTGGAGGAAGCGGCCGCCGACGTTGATGCCGTCGTTGATTTCGAATTCGTCGTCGAGCGAGACGACTTCGTCCTGCAGGGCGGCCGTAGTGGTGAGGATCTTGAAGGTCGAGCCTGGCGGCTGGGGGGCCGAGAAGGCCTGGCCGGCGAGGGCACGAACGTCGCCGGTCTTGGCGTCAAGGGCGGCGATCCCGCCGGCCCGCCCGGCTAGCGCCGCCACGGCGACGTCCTGCAGCGGCGGGTCAATCGTCGTCTTCACCGGCGCTCCCGGCGTCGGTTTCGCTTCGGCCAGCGTCCGTGGCGCGCCGCCGCCCTTGGCCTGCACCGCCAGCAGCTTGCCGCCGGGCTTGCCGGCCAGGCGGCGGTTGAACGCCTGCTCCAGGCCGCTGACTCCGACCGGGGTTTCCGGCGGGTAGCCCTGTCGCGCCAGCAGCGCCTCGTCTTCTTCAGGGACTTCGCCGACTTCGCCGGTGACGTCGACCATCGCTGAGCCGAGCGGGTGTTCGCGTGCTTCTGCCGGCCCTTCCGCCATCGCTTCGCCGTTGCCGGCGAGGATCGCCGCCCGCGGCGCCAGTTCGACATCGGCTTCGAGTTCCTCGCCCGGCCGCAAGCCCGGGAAGACGAGGCTTGGGTCCCAGTCGATCCCGCCTTCGGCGTAAGGCAAGTCGATCTCGTCTTCGAAGCGGCCGAAGGCGACGGTCGTAATCAGCATCGAGACCGGGACCACGGTCCGCCCTTCGCGCGAGAAGGAGTCCTGCGCGTTGCCGGCGACGAAGCCACGCTGGGTGGCGACCAGTTCGGCTTCGCGGTAGGCCAGGGCGAATTTGCGGCGGCTGATCTGCGCCCGCGAGCGGTCATTCAGCTCGCGATACATCGCTTTGAAATCGTGCGCCTCCCAGGCGGCGGAGAAGCGGTCGGCGGTTTCCTTGCCCGGCGAGCCCGGGGCCCCGATCGCCGCTCCGGCGACGAAGGCGACGACCGCGATCAGGGCGAGCGGGAGCGTGCGCGTGACCAGCCGTCGCCGCCGCTCTGCCTCACGGGTTCTCCTGCTCACGTGTGAAAGGTAATCAAGCGCTTCCGGCGGCGATTGCAGAGACGCAGCGCTGCATGGCCGCAGTCGCCGGAGTGCTTCTATTCAGGGATGACCGTGCTCGACTGGGCGATCATCGCCTTCACCATCGCCCTCGGGCTCTGGGGATACCGGCAGGGGCTGATCGTCGGTTTCCTCACTTTGCTCGGATTTGTCGCCGGCGCGGTGATCGGCAGCCGGGTTGGGCCGCTGCTGCTGAACCAGGGCTCGGACTCGCCATACGCGCCGCTCTGCGCGGCGCTCGGGGCCCTGCTGCTGGGAGCGATCATCGCGGTCACGGTGGAGAGCTTCGCGCTGGGGCTGCGGGCGCGGGTGTTGCGCCGGCGGCGGATTCTGCACTTCGCCGACGGGGCCGGCGGCGCGGCCCTGATCGCGGCCGTCGCGCTCGGCCTCGCCTGGGTTTTCGGCGCGGTCGCGTTGCACGCCCCCGGCACTGCGCGACTGCGCGCCGACGTGCAGGAATCGGTGATCCTGCGCAGCCTCAATCAGGTGCTGCCGCCCTCCGGGCCGGTGCTGAACGCGCTCGACCGGGTCGATCCGGCGCCCTCGGTGACCGGGCCGGCAACGCCTTCGGATGGCCCCGACGCGAGGATCGGCGCCGACCCCGACGTGCTCCGCGCCGGCGGCGCCGTGGTGCGGGTGCTGAGTACCGCCTGCGGGCTCGGGGTCGAGGGCTCGGGCTGGGCGGTGGAACCGGACCTGATCGTCACCAACGCCCACGTGATTGCCGGCGCCGACGACACCACCGTCACCACCCAGGGCGGGGTCGAGCTCGAGGCGACGCCGGTCTACTACTCGCCTGCCGACGATTTGGCGCTGCTGCGGGTGGAAGGCGTCCGGCTGCCGACCCTGCCGGTCAGCGCCGAACGCAGCGAGGGCGAGGACGCGGCGGTGCTCGGCTACCCCGAGAACGGCCCCTACACGATCGAGCCGGCGCGGATCGGCGAGACCCGGGCGACGATCAGCGAGGACTCCTACGGCAACGGTCCGATCAACCGGACGATCACCGCCCTGCGCGGGGCGGTCCGCAGCGGCAACTCGGGCGGGCCGCTGGTCGATGCCGGCGGACGGGTGGTGGGAATCGTCTTTGCGGCGACCACGGGCGGGCCGCGGGGCGGCTTCGCGATCCCCGCCGAGGAGGTCTCCGACGCCCTCCCGGAAGTTCGCACGGAGGTCGAAACCGGCCCCTGCACGCGCTGATAAATCCCCGCAAAGTCCCGAAAACCAGGTGCCGAGCGCTTACGTTCAGTAAGGTCACCATGATGGAGCACGCGAGTGCGACCCAGGCCCCGAAAGGGGCGCTCCCCCATGAGGTCTGCCCTCACTTCCACGCCGCGATCGAGCTGATCGGCAAGCGCTGGACTGGGGCGATCGTCTGCGCCTTGACTGAGCGGCCGATGCGCTTCGGCGAGCTGCGGCGAGTCGTCCCCGGCCTCTCCGACCGGCTGCTCTCGCAGCGGCTGCGCGAGCTCGAGGAAGAGGGGCTGGTGCAGCGCGACGTCGAAGCCGGGACGCCGGTCCGGGTCACCTACTCGCTGACCGAGTGCGGCGACCAGCTTGGCCCGGCGATCCACGAGCTGAAGGTCTGGGCCAAACGCTGGAACTCCGGATCTGAGACGGCCTGACCGGCGCATTTCGGCGTCCTCGGGCACTCGCCTTCGGGTCACGCACTGGAGTGCACTCCCCTCGGCTCGCTTCCTGCGTCCTTGAACTGCTTGGTCAGGTCGCCCCAGATCGAGCATGGGGCATGTCAGCCCCGTGAACTAGCCTGATCCCATGGATCAGCTGCCCCCCGTCGATCCCGGGCAGATCGAGCTCGATCTGCCGCGGCCGAGCTCCGACCCGGAGCTGCCCGGGCCGTTCCCGGTCGGCCGCTATGCCGGCAAACTGCAGGAAGAGATGCGCAAGCGGGCGCGGGTGCTCTTGGTCGGCGAGGTGACGGGGGTGGGGCGGAGCAGGGTCCAGGCCTATTTCGAGCTGCGCGATGGTGACGGGGCGGTGCCCTGCGCGATCTGGCTCAACGACCTCGAGCGGGCCGAGCTGCCGGATGGAGCGTTGCGCGACGGCGCCGAACTGGTGATCGCCGGCGGTCCCGATTACTACCCGGGCGGCGGCGCCGCCTCGCCCAGCTTCTGCTTCCGCGCTACCCACGTGCGGTTGGCCGGCGAGGGCGACTTGATGCTGCGCCTGGAGGCGCTGCGCAAGCAGCTGCGCGGCGAGGGCCTGTTCGAGCTGCAAGGCCAGCTGCGGCGGCCGCTCTTGCCGCGGACGCTCGGCATCGTCACCGCGGAAACCGGCGCCGCCCGCCGCGACCTGGTCGCCGGGCTGCGGCGGCGCGGCTGGGAGGGCACCGTCGTCTGGGCCTTCGCCCCGGTCCAGGACCGCCGCGCGGCGCCGGCGATCACCGCTGCGATCCAGGACTTGGCGGCGCGGCCCGAGGTCGAGGCGATCGTCGTCACCCGCGGCGGCGGCAGTCTGGCCGACCTCTGGGCCTTCTGCGACGAGACTCTTTGCCGGACGGTGGCGATGCTGCGGGTGCCGGTCGTCAGCGCCGTCGGCCACGAGCGCGACTCGACCCTGATCGACGACGTCGCCGCGGTCGCCTGCTCGACTCCGACCCACGCCGCCGAGGCGGCGGTGCCGCTTGACTGCCTCGCCGCGCGCCGCGGGCTGGGCCGCGCCGGCAACTCGCTGCGGCGGGCGGCGGAGGGGGCGGTCGGGGCGCGGGCCCGGCACCTCGGCTCGCTAGCCCGCGGCCCGGCGCGGGCTCTGCGCCGCGAGCGCGCAAAGCTGAATCAGGTGATCCGCGAGGTGCGGGCCGCCTCCGATCGCGGTCTCGCTGGGCGCTCGACTTTCCAGCAGCGGATCGCCGCGGTGGTGCTCGAACGGGCGCGGCGACGGGCGATCGAGCGGGTCAGCGCCGGCTTCAGCGAGGAGCGGCGGCGCGGCGCGGTGATCGAGCGGCTGGCGACGCGCGACCTCGCTCGCCGCCGCGAGGCCCTGCGGCAGGCCGCAGTCACCCTGCGGGCCCACGACCCCGAGCGCACGCTCGAGCGCGGCTACGCGCTGGCCGAGAGCGGCGAGGGGGAGCCGGTGACGAGTGCCGCCGCGGCGACCGCCGCTGGAGAGGTAAAACTGCGGTTCGCCGATGGACGGGTTGGAGCAAGAGTCGACGGAGAGGTTGAGCGGGATGAGTGAGACGCCGGAGACGCCTGCCAGTTACGAGGCCGCGGTCGAGCGGCTGGAGGAGATCATCGATCGGTTGGACTCGGGGCAGGCGGGGCTGCGCGAGACGCTGGAGCTCTGTCGCGAGGGGCGGGAGCTGGTCAATTACTGCGCCGGGGAGCTCGATGCGGTGGGCGAGGGGTTGAAAGAGCTGCGGTTGGATGAGTTGGCGGCGCGGTTGGATCCCGACAGCGGCCAGTAGCGCTCCGGCTCGGGTCCCCGCAACGCCGCCACCCGATTTTCCCCCTCAACTAGCTGGTAGAGGGGGAAAATCGGGTGGCTCAGGCGGTGGTGGGCTCGGTCGCGGCGGGGCCGCTGCAGAGGTTGCCGAGGGCCGGGCAGCCGTTGCAGAGGGGCCAGTCGCGGCGCTCGGGCGGGGCGACGGGGAACTCGCCGGAGTGGATCTGGGTGATTGCGCGCTCGAGGTCGGTGCGGCCGGCGGCCATCGCTTCGCTGTCTAGAACGATTAGGACCGGGTCTTCGGGGCGCTCGAGAAAGACGTAGGCGACCTCGACTTCGGTGGCGCTGAGGGCCTCGGCCGCGGCGAGGGCGTAGATCGAGCGTTGGGTTGCGTAACGGCCGGCGTGCTCGGCCGGGGTCGAGCCGCCGAGGCGGTCGGTCTTGTAGTCGACGACGAGGGGAGGGGCGCCGTCGCGCTCGGCGAGGAGGTCGATTGAGCCGCGCAGGACGGTGTCGCCGATCCCGAGCAAGATCGGTACCTCGGCCCGGACGCGGTCGGCGGCGGCGATCCGCTCGGCGAGGAGGGGTGAGCCAAGCCAGGCACGGATCGGGTCGAGCAACTCCGCCGGCTCGAGCCCTGCACCGTCGAGCCCGGCCGCCGCGGCGTGCCGCCGCGCCAGCTCCTCGGACGGCTCCCGCCACCCGTTCGCCTGGCTCCACTCCAGCAGCGCATGGACCGCCGCCCCCCGCGCCGACCGCTCTTCTCGCGCCGAAGGCGTCCCTTCGACCGCCTCGCCTGGGAGTGCGTTCGTCGTTTGTATGCGTATTTCGTCCAAAGGACGAACGCGCCCCGCCGAGGCGGCGCCGGCGCCGCTGACGCCGAGGACGCGCTCGAGGTAGAAGCGGTAGGGGCACTCTTCGTAGGCCGAGATCGCGGTGTAGGAGAGGGGGCGGCTGGGGACGACCGGCGGCTTGCGCTCGAGCAGGGGCGGTGGGCCGACGCCGAGTTCGCGGTCGCCGGCGCGGTCGCGGCGCAGCGCTCGCAGCTCGGCGGCCCGCTCGGGCGAGGGCAGGTTGGCGCGGACGGCAATCGTTGAGGGGCCGAATTCGGCATCCAGCCCTGGGCGCGGCTCGGGCGGCGGCACCGCGATCTCGTCGTCGGCGTCGCGGGACACCCCGAGCGCCTCGACCAGGCGCTCGATCACCGGCGTCGACGCCTTCAGTTCCCGACCTGGCTCAGGTTTGACGACGCCGCTGAGGATCAGCCGCTGCCGCGCTCGCGTCGCCGCGACGTGGAACAGGCGCAGGCCCTCTTCGGAGTCGCGCTCGCGGCTCTCTTCGAGCAGCTCGGCGTATTCGTAGAGGTTGACTGAGGCGGTGCCGAGGCGGCGCAGCGCCATCCCCACCCGCGGTGGCTGCTCGCGGCCGAGCAGGAGCAGCGGCGGCCGGGCGCCGGCGAGCAGGCTGCGCGAGAGGTCGGGGACGGCGACGACGTCGAACTCGAGTCCCTTGGCGTTGTGGACGGTCATGATCCTCACCCCGTCGTGGCCCTCGGCGGCGGTCGCGGCCTGCGCCTCGGCGTCGCCTTCGGCCCGCGCCGCGAGGAAGTCGAGGAAGCCGCGCAGGTCGCGGCCCTCGCGCTCCTCGTACTCGTCCGCCAGCAGGTTCAGCTTGCGGACGTTGGCGAAGCGGGCCTCGCCGGCCGCCCGCATCAACACCGCCAGGTCGTAGCCGGTCGTGGTCACCGCCTCCTCGATCAGCGCCGCCAGCGCCAGCCGCGGCGCCCGCTCGCGCAGGCCCTCGAGCCGGGCGGCGAAGGTGGCAAGTAGCGCCAGCTCTCCCTCGCCGATTGTCTCCAGCCGCTCCGGCTCGGACAGCTCGGCCTCGCCCAGCCCGACCGCGCGCTCGAGCGCCGGCCAGACGTGCCGCCGCTTGCCTGCCGCCATCCGCAGCAGCCAGAGGGTGTCGGGGGCGGCGCCGACCGCGGGCGAGGCGAGGGTGCCGAACAGCGCTTCGTCGTCGAGCGGGTTGGCGATGGTGCGGAGCAGGGCGGTGACGTCGGCCACCTGCTGCTGGGACCAGTAGCCGCGGCCGCCGACCACGTAGGGCCGCAGGCCGGCGCGCTCGAGCGAGTCCTCGTAGGCGTCGAGGTGGGTGTAGGCGCGGAGCAGGACCACCATCCGGCCGCGCTCGATCCCGGCCTCGGCCAGGTCGCGCAGCCGCTCGGCGACGGTCCGCGCCTCGGCCAGACAGTTGAGCGGGGTCGAGGCGTCAGTCGCGGGGTCGAGCTCGATCCCGTCCCCGTCCCAGCCGTCGCGTGCGGTGAGCAGCAGCTCGACCGCCGTGCCGCCGCCGGGGGGCGGCTCCGCCGGCGCCGGCGCGCCCGCCCGCAGCGGCCGGTAGCGCGCTCCCAGCAGCGCCTCGCCGAGCAGATTGACGGCGCCGATCACTTCGGGCCGCGAGCGGAAGTTGCCGGAGAGCTGCATCAGCTCGGCATCGGCGCGGCGCTCGACTTCGTCGCGCTGGGCGCGGAAGACGTCGAGGTCGGCGTGGCGGAAGCCGTAGATCGACTGCAGCTCGTCGCCGACCACGATCAGCTGCGAGCGCGGCCCATGCAGCGCCTCGACCAGCCGTAGCTGCAGCCGGTTGGTGTCCTGGAACTCGTCGACCAGCAGGTGGCGGAAGCGGCTGCGGTAGGCCTCGCCGATCTCGGCCCGCTCAAGCAGCCGGGCGGCGAGGATCTGCAGGTCCTCGAAGTCGATCCCGCCGCGCCGTTCCTTTGCTGCCTCGAAGCGGCCCGAGTAGAGCTCGAGCAGCTCGGCGACATGGCGGTAGGCCTCGCCGCCCTCGCCCGCCTCGGCGCAGCGCGAGACGGCCGCCTCGACCGCCTCGCGGTAAGCGGCCAGCGGTTTCGCGCGGCTTTCGGTGCGAAACACGCGCATCTCGTCCAGGGTCGGCGCCGGCCCACCCGTGGCCAGCCGCGACGCTGCGCGCCGCAGCGGCTCGCACTTGGCGTCCTCGGGGTCGGCCTCGGCAAGCGCCGCGGCGGCCTCCTCGGTGACTCGCCGCAGCGCACCCTCGAGGTCGGGCGGCGGCGGCTCAGGCAGACGAGGGTCAGCGACGCCGCGGCTGCGCAGCTCGTCGTGGGCGCCGGCGACGATCGATCGCAAGCCGTCGATCTCGAAGGCGGCAACGGTCTCCTCGCGGCGCGGGTCGCCGTCGGCGAGGAACTCGGCGAGCGCCTCGTCGAAGGCCTCGCGGGCGGCGCGGGCCGCCTCCGGGGCGTCGAGCACCCGGAAGCCCGGGTCGATCCCCGCCGCCACCGGGTGGGCGGCGAGCAGCCGGTTGCAGAAGCCGTGGATCGTCGTCACCCAGGCGCCGCCGAAGGAGGCGAGCAGCGCTCGCGCCCGGTCCTCGCCGGCCTCGGCGCGGCGGGCTAGCTCGGCGCGGATCCGCGCCCGCAGCTCGGCCGCGGCCTTGTCGGTGAAGGTGAAGGCGAGGATCGCGTCGGGTGAGATGCGCTCCTCACAGGCCAGCCGGCAGTAGCGGTCGACCATCACGCCGGTCTTGCCGGTGCCAGCGCCGGCCTCGAGCAGGACGTCGCCGGCGCGGGCGCCGATCGCCGCCGCTTGCTCGGGGGTCGGCTGCCGCGCTGGCGCCTCAGCGTTGATCGCCGCCTCGACGCTCACCGGGCTGTTCCTTTTGTCGGGATGGCAGACATAAAGAACAGCTCGGCGCTCATCGCTCCTCCACTTCCCAGTCCTCCTCGTAGGCGGGGGCGCGGTCGCGGCGGCAGATCGGCGCGTACTCGCAGAAGGCGGGGCAGACGTCGTGTCCGCGCAGGCCCTCGCGCGGACCGGGGTCGCGGCGGATCTCGCCGGCGCGGATCCGGGCGACGATCGTCGCCGCCCGCCCGCGGGTCGCCTCCAGCAGCTCGCCCAGCTCCTCCTCCGGCACGACGTCGCGCGAGTAGAGGTCGTAGCCGGCCAGGTCCGGCGCCGACTCCGCCGCGACGACCCCGCGCGGCCGCCGGGTCGAGGTGCCGCGCAGGGCGTGGTAGAGACCGCCGACCGGCGTCCCTCCCCAGAGGTCCTCGACCGCGAGCAGGTAGAGCGGCAGCTGCAGCTTCGCCCGCTCCTCGAACTTCTCGCGCGGCGTGACCGAGCCGGAGAGCTTGTAGTCGACGACCACGGTGCGGCCGTCGGCGCTGCGGTCGACCCGGTCGATCGCTCCGTGCAGTCCCCAGCCGCCGAGCTCGAGCGCCGGCCGCTCGCTGTCGGTCTCGCCGCCGCCGAAGGAGGCCTCGAGCAGCCACGGCTCGAAGCCGCCGGTCTCGCGCTCGGCCTCCTCGGCGAGGAAGCGTTCGAGCAGCCGCTCGACCCGGCGCCGCATCGCCCGCTCGGCCGGGTGGTCGCCAAGCTCGCGCTCGGCCACGACCGCGGCGAGGAGCTCGCGCCCGCGGCCGATCCAGGCGGCGAGCGAGCCGGGGCGGGGGAGGGCGTCGCCGCCGACTCGCTCCTTGTAGAGGCGGTCGAGGACAGCGTGCATCAGCCCGCCCTGGACGAGCGGATCGGGCGGCGGCGCCAGCGGCTCCGGGCGGAGCTCGTGGTTGGCGAACCAGCGGTAGGAGCAGAGGTCGAACTCCTCGAGCGTGGTGCCGCCGTAGGCGGCGACAGCGGCGAGCGAGGCGAGCACCGCTGGGTTGGTCAGCGGGCCTGGGGCGCGGGCGGCGGCCTCGGCGCCGGCGGGCGGCGTCGAGGCGGCGCTCGAGCCGGGCGGCGAGCTCGCCGCCGACCCCGGCCGTTGCGAGCAGCTCGGCGGCGTCGGCGCTCGGCCCATGGGCGGCGAGCGCGCGGGCGAGAGCGTGCTCGGAGGGCGCCTCGGCGAGCGGCTCGACCACCCGCGCCAGGTCGCGCCCGACGGTGATCGCAGCCTCGACTGGATCCGGCTCGGCCCCGTCGGGCGTCGGCGCCAGCAGCGCCCGCACGCCGTCGAGGTAGGGCGAGCGCGCCTCGGCGGCGCCGTTCTCGTCGCTGTCGCGGTAGGAGAGGTGGAGGCGTGCGGCGCGGCAGCGCCAGGCAGGCCTGGAACAGGTAGCGCTCCTCGGCTTCGCGGTCGCGGCGCGGGTCGAGGCCGAGCGACTCGCGCTGGCTCTCGGAGAGGAACGGGTCGGCGCCGCGGTCGCGGCGCGGGAACTCGCCGTCCTGCAGCGAGCCGACGACGACGTGGTCGAAGCGGCCGGCGCGCAGCCGGTAGGGGTCGGCGATCCGCACCCGTCCCTCGACCGGCCCGCGACCAGGCGCGGAAGCGAAGGCCGGCGACGGTCGCTGCCAGCTCCTCGGGCCGCGGCGCCAGGGCGCCCAGCTCCGCCAGCTCGGCGAGCGCACTCGGCGATCGCGCCGGCGGCGCGCAGCTCGAGGCCGTCGCCGGGGCCAAGCCGCGGCCCGTCGCCGTCGCCGCGCAGCGGCCGCGAGGCCATCGTCGCCGCCAGCCGTCCCACCGCGGCGGCGAGCTCGGCGGGCGAGCGCGCCGCCGCCTCGCGCAGCCGCTGCAGGTCGTACGGCGGCTCGCCATCGGTGACGTGGAAGAGGGTCAGCGCCTCCTCGGCGCTCTCGACCCGGCCCCGCCGCAGCGTCCGCTCGAGCCAGTCGACGCTGTCCGGCTGGAAGCCGGACGGCCCGCGCAGGTAGCGCAGCAGGTCGGCGGCGCGGCGGCCGCCGAACTCGGCCTCGAGCAGGGCGACGAGGGCGCCGCCGACGGCGGTGCCGGCGACCGGCAGCTCGGCCTCGAGCGCGGTGGCGATCCCGTTCGCCTCGAGTGCCGCCTGGACGGCGCGGCCGCGGCGGGCGGGATCGCGGAGCGCGACGGCGATCTCGGCCGGATCGGCGCCGGCGTGGAGCAGCCGCGAGACCGCGGCGGCGATCGCCTCGGCCTCGCCGCGGACGCCGGCCGAGCGCAGCAGGGTGAGGCTCGAGTCGGGTTCGGTGGTCGGGTGCGCCGGGCAGGCCGAAGCCGCGAGCGAGCGCGTAGAGCAGGTGCGACTCGGTGTTGGCCGGGTCCGGCTTGCACTCCTCCTCGACCAGCTCCGGCGCCGCCGCGAGCAGCTGCCCGATCAGCTCCTTGCGCGCCTCCAGCACCGGGCTGCCGTCCTCGAAGGGGACGGCGATCGTCACCTCGGTCGCTGCGGCGAGGGCGACGACGAGGTCGAACTGGTTCGGGGTCAGGTCGTCGAGCCCGTAAAGGAAGACCGGCCGCCGCCAGAACGAGGGGTCCTGGCGCAGCGCCGCGACCGCCGCCCGCGCGATCGCGTGCGAGTCGATCCGGCCGAGCCGGTCGCGCGCCGCGGCGTAGGCGCTGTAGAGCGTGGCGACGTCGGCCAGGTAGGCGGAGCCTTCGAGGGTGGCGGCGCTCGCCTCGACCGCCTCCGGCTCGATCCCGGCCGCCTGCAGCTCGCCGAGCAGCCGCTCGCAGGCGGCGGCGAAGCCGGGCCGCGAGGCGGAGCGCCGCAGCGGCCCCAGCCGCGGCAGCCGCTCGGCGGTCGCCGCCGCCACCACCCGCAGCCGCTGCGCCGCGCTCAGCTCGGCCCCGGGCGGCGAGCCGGCGGCGGTGGCGACGGTGCGGAAGAGGGCGCCGAAGGTCATCGCCGAGCCGCCGAGCACGGCGCCGCCGGCGCTCAGCTCGCGCTCGAAGGAGAAGACGTCGTCGGCGTTGGGCACGCACCAGGACCGGCTCGCGCTCGAGCGCCGCGGCGAATTCGCGCCGGATCAGCCCCGCGCTTGCCCGCGTTCGGCGGCCCGTAAATCAGCTTCAGCGGCACCCACCCACCTTATGCGGGTCCGCGGCGCGTCCGGCCGCGCTCCACAGCGCCTCCCAGCCCCCCGCAAACTGCGGCTCGGCGAGCCACGTTTTGCCGTCTACCATCCCCTCTACATTCCGGGTCGTCCCATGTCTCTCTGCTTCGTCGATCCAGCTGATGCCATCCGCGCAATTGCCGACTCGATCGGCCGCGAGGCCCGTCGCCAACTGCTCGGCGAGGCGGTTCGCGCCTGGGTCGACGAGATCCCCGACTCCGAGCTCGAGGTCCACTACGCGAAGGCGATCGCCGAGCTCGACGAGCACGACCTCTCGATGCTCGCCGCTTGGCACGGCTCGCTCGAGGTCGGCACCCCGGTCCCCAACCGCGACTTCCTGATGGGCGCCTTCGGCTCGCTCGGCGAGAACCGCCGCGAGGCCCTCAAGCTCGCCGCCGGCTTCCGCGGCGAGGAGGCCGTCGACTCCGGCGTCACCGAGGAGGACGCCCTCGAGCTCGTCCTCGGCCTCCTCAGCCCACCCCGCCTGATGGCAGCTCGCGGTCGAGGCGGTCGAGCTCTACGTCTGGGACCGCGCCGGCTCGGACAACTAGCGCGTTTTCGGACCCGTCCGGGGTTCGGCCCTCTTTCACAAATTCGCCCAAAGACCGCCGATCCGGGTAGCTACTCTCGGGGTCGATGGCTGCCGATACTCAGAGCGGAGCGCCGGCGATCGCTTATCCGGGCGGGGAACCAACCGAGGCGGTGGGGGCGGTGGCGCCGCTGCCGCCGCACGTGCTCTGCATCTTCGGCGCCACCGGGGATCTGGCGCGGCGCAAGCTGCTGCCGGGGCTGCTGCACCTCTTCCAGGCCGGAGCTGATGCCGGAATTCCGGGTGGTCGGGATCTCGATCGAGGAGCTCTCCGACGAGGAGTTCCGGGAGTTCGCCGCCGACGGCCTGCCGGGAGTTCGGCCACCACGAGTTCGACCAGGAGGAATGGGACGACTTCTCGCGGCGGCTCTCCTACGTGCCGGTCGGCGAGGCGGCGAAGCAGCTGAAGGGCGCGGTCGACGCGGCGCGCGACGAGCTCGGCGAGGAGACCTGGCTGCTCCACTACCTGAGCGTGCCGCCGAAAGCGGCGGGCGACGTGATCGAGCATGCTCGGCGAGACCGAGCTTGAACGAGCGGGCGCGGGTGATGATGGAGAAGCCGTTCGGCACCGACCTCGCCTCGGCCCAGCGCCTGAACGAGATGGTCCACGAGGTCTTCCGCGAGGAGCAGGTGTTCCGGATCGACCACTTCCTCGGCAAGGAGGCGGCGCTCAACATCCTCGCCCTGCGCTTCGCCAACGGCCTCTTCGAGCCGATCTGGAACCGCGACCACATCGACCACATCCAGATCGACGTGCCGGAGACGCTCGGGGTCGGCTCGCGCGGCGCCTTCTACGACCAGACCGGCGCTTACCGCGACATGGTCGTCACCCACCTCTTCCAGATCCTCGCCTTCGTCGCGATGGAGCCGCCGACGGCGCTGGCGCCGGAGCCGATCACCGAGGAGAAGAACAAGGTCTTCCGCAGCCTGCGGCCGCTCGACCCCGACTGGGTCGTGCGCGGTCAGTACGAGGGCTACCCCGAGGAGATCGGGGTCGAGCAGCTCGAGCACCGAGACCTTCGTCGCCCTGCGCAACGAGATCGACAACTGGCGCTGGAGCGGCGTCAAGTTCTACCTCCGCACCGGCAAGCGGATGGGCGAAGGGGCGCGGATCATCTCGATCGCCTTCCGCGAGCCGCCGCAGAGCATGTTCCCCGCCCACTCGCGGGTCGGCCGCTACGGCCCCGACCACCTCACCTTCGACCTCGACGAGTCCTCGCGCGTCTCGCTCTCCTTCTACGGCAAGCGGCCGGGGATGGGGATGGTCCTCGACAAGGCGAGCATGCAGTTCTCGCTCGACGAAACCGACTACCGCGGCGAGACCCTGGAGGCCTACGAGCGGCTGATGCGCGACGCGATGGCCGGCGACCGCACCCTCTTCACCACCGCCCGCGACATCGAGCGGCTGTGGGAGATCTCCGAGCCGCTGCTGCAGGACCCGCCGGCGGTCAAGCCGTACCCGCCGGGCTCCTGGGGCCCGGCCGAGATCGGCGCCCTGATCGCGCCGAACAGCTGGCGCCTGCCCTTCGCCCGCCGCTGGCGCGAGCACCACGGCCGACGGCGCCGAGCTGCCCGCAGCCGCTAGGCCGAGCGCGGCGCGGATCGCCGGGATCGCCTGCTCGTTGTCGCGGAAGTGGACGGCGCGCATCCCCAGCTCTTCCGCCGCGTCGATGTTCGGCTCGAGGTCGTCGACGAAGAGGCAGCGCTCGAAGCGGGACGCCGAGCCGCTCGACCGTGATCTCGTAGATCCGCGCGTTCCGGCTTGCGGTGGCCGACGAAGCCGGAGTCGACCACCTCCTCGAAGATCTCGTCGACCGGCAGCATCGCCCGCCAGAGCGGCTCCCACTCGCGGACGTTGTTGGTCAGCATCGCCATCCGCAGGCCGCTGCCGCGCAGCTCGCGCATCAGCTCGATCATCGGCGGGTTCGGGTCGAGCCCTCGAACAGCGCCATCCGGAAGCGGTGGACGTGGGTCTCGCGGCCGAGCAGCTCTCGCAGGGCCGCGTCGAGCTCTTCGAGGAAGTCGTCTTCGGTGACCTCGCCGCGCTCGAGCGGGAACAGCGGGTTTTCGCCCTCGCGCTCGGCCAGCAGCCGCATCGCCCCGCCGAGGTCCTCGGCTCGATCCCGAACTCCTCCTGGATGCTCGCGAAGGCCTCGAACAGCGGCGTCGTCAGGACGCCGCCGAAGTCGCAGACGACCGCCTCGATCCGCCGCCGCCGGCCGCTGGCTCAGCCACGGTCGCGCGCGACCTCGTAGTGGCCGAGGCCCTCGCGGCCCTCGACCGACCAGCGGAAGAAGGCGATCGTCGCGTCGAGCCCGTCGCGCTCGACCCGGACCGAGCTGATCAGCGTGCCGGCGCCGCGCAGCGGCCGCCCGTCCTCGGGGTCGGCCCAGAGCTCGAGCGTCGCCCGCCGCTGCACGCCGTCCTCGCCGTACTCGGTCGAGAGCAGCGCCTCCTCGAACTCGACCGGGGCGGCGTCGGGGTCGCAGAGCACCGCGGCCACCTGCTCGTCGCCGTGCCCGCCGCGGCCGCCGGGCAGGGTCGCGCTCAGCGCCAGCAGGCCGCCGTCGGCGAAGACGATCCCGATCGACCGCCGCACGATCGTCGCCCGCTCCGCGTCCTTGCCCATCGCCCGCGGCAGCCTATTGTCCCGGCCCGAGATGAGCGGCCCCGATGGCCCGAGCTGACGATCCGCGACGCCGATCCCGAGCGCGACGCCGCCGCCTGCGCGGCGATCTACGCGCCCTCGGTCGAAGGCAGCGCCACCTCCTTCGAGCTGCGCGCGCCGGGGGCCGAGGAGATCGCGGCGCGGATGCGCCACTACCAGCGCACCCATCCCTGGCTGGTCGCCGAGCGCGGGGGAGAGGTGGTCGGCTACGCCTACGCCTGCGAGTTCAACCCGCGCCCGGCGTACCGCTGGTCGGCCGAGCGTCTCGGTCTACATCGCCGCCGCGCAGCGCGGCCAGGGCCTCGGCCGCGCCCTCTACGAGGAGCTGTTCGCGCGGCTGCGCCGGCAGGGCTTCCGCATCGCCTGCGCCGGGATCACCCTGCCGAACCCGGCCAGCGTCGGCCCTGCACGAGCGCCTGGGCTTCGAGCCGATCGGCGTCTTCCGCGAGATCGGCTGGAAGGACGGCGGCTGGCACGACGTCGGCTGGTGGCAGCTGGAGCTGGCGCCGGCGCCCGCCGGACCGCCGCCGGAGCCGCTGCCGCCGGCGCTCCGCCGGGCTGAGCTCCCGACCCGGCTACCATTCGGTCATGCCAGACGAGCAGACCGCCGCCCCCGAGGCGGCACCCAGAACCAGCCGAGCCCAGCCCGGAGACCGCCCCGGCGCCGCCGGAGGCCCACTCGGAAACGCCGACCGAGGAAGACGTCTACGAGGCGCTCGAGGAGGTCATCGACCCCGAGCTCGGCCTCGACTTCGTCTCGCTCGGCCTCGTCTACGACGTCGAGATCGAGAAGGAGGACGTCTACGTCACCTTCACCCTGACCACCCCCGCCTGCCCGATCGGCCCCCAGGTCTCCGAGCAGATGAAGGAGTTCGTCGGCGACCTCCCCGGCGTCTCCGCGGTCCACCCGAAGATGGTCTTCGACCCCGCCTGGACCCCGGAAATGATGACCGACGACGCCAAGTTCGCCCTCGGCTTCTAGGGAGGATCCAGGTTATTGGGAGCCGCTAGGGTCTATCGAGCCGAAGCCGTTCCCTCGGAGACGCATGATCGCCGGCCGTGATGCGGATTTTCTCGGTACCTCGTGGAACGATGCTGCATCAGTGGTCGCGGTCGCGCGGCTGACGGGAGTCGGGACGCCAACCGCTGCGAAGTACGTTGGGGCGATGGGGCCCGTTCCCTAGACGAGGGGGAGCTGATCAGGGCCGGGCGGTTCGACCGACCTCTGATCAGGCGGCATGAGTTGGTCCGAGTCGCCTACGAGATGGGCGAGCGGTTGCACGTTCACCGCTCAGACGGGTGAGCTGATCGAAATGAAGCTTCTTAGCGGCCTACCATTTCGTCATGTCCCTTCAGGGGGCACCTGGATGGCGTCTGGAATACGGCGAGTCGGGCTTCCGGAAGCCTAGCACTCCGGAGGAGTTGACGACGGTGGAGCCAGTATCTGGGCATCGCGACCGCTCCCGAGCCGGGGGTGTCATGAGGTGTCTACACGAGCGACGAGATGTCGCATCAAGTACATAGCTGACACTCCTCCCTCGGGTGGGTTCATGAGGGTTGGTTGCGTCGTCGAGGCGATCCCGCTCGCCTGGTGCGCGACCGGAGGGGTGGCGGATCGACCAACCGATGCGGAGCGAGGCGCCGAGTGGCGCCACCGTCGGGGGCCCTCATGTTGGGGTCGACCCGGGATCGGCGAACGGCCCGAACTGATCGGACGGTGCTCGCCGGGGACGTTCGCTCGCGAGTCCGTATAGGGCAGCCGAGAGCTGAACTCCGTACCGGTCCGCGAAGGGCGCGCTCGCCATTGCTCGCGAGTAGCTCTCCTCGACCGTCAAGAAGGCAAGGAAGGCGCCGAGCGCAACGATGCTAAGAAGACTGGCAACACCCAGGTAAGGGTCGGCAGGGATTGAAAGGTGCCAGCCGAGTACGGCAGCATCGAAGTGCGTGCTTCCTGAATGACTCCAGTCCCTCGCGACGTCAGCCGGAATCAAAATCACGCTCAGGCCATAGAGGTACGCGAAGACGCAGATCCCAAGTCCGGCCAGCATCAGAAGGGACCTCGCCACGACCGCTCGTTTAAGCGGCCGCCGCACAACCTCGGCCAGGTACGGGGAGAAGTCATCGACCAGGTTCGCGTCGAATCCGCTCCGAAGCATCGCTCGACCGTTGTTCTGGACCCAGCTGCCAGCGTAGGCGCCAGCAAGTCGGTGCACCAGCGCGTCGACGGCTTGGGCGGCACCTGAATCCGCTGCGAGGTCCCTCCCGGTACCGACGACTACATCGGGGAGTGATCGAATCAGTCTCCCGATCAACACGAGGAACAACGGGACCAGGATGAATATCGCTAGCCAGGTCAGCCGGGCACCTTCTGCGGCGGCGGCCACTTGCCAGAGGTCGGCAGTGAGCAGTGGCGCGATTAGGAGCAGCATCACTAATGGAAACAGAAGCGGGATGCTGCGTAGTAGCGCTCTGAGGTCAACGCCGAGCCCATTCTTTAGGAAGCGAACCAGGAGGTAGAGCGCGACGGGAAGGGCAGTTGCGATTCCGTAGGCATTAAGCAGGCCAGCAATTCCATGCTCGATTGCAACCAGGATCGCTAGCGCGATCCAACACACGATGATGGCAATCATGACCTTGGGCCATCTACTACCGAGTGTAAGGACTGCGCCAAAAAGCACCGCCGTTGCGGCTGCGGTCCATCCCCAGGACAAAGAAAGCTCCAACTTGGCACCGAGGCCGAATCCAAGAGCGAGCCCGAGCGTGACGAAGAACCCACCCCAAGTCGGACCCACCGCTGGCGCGGGTGGTCTCTCGTCGCTCAGGCAGAGAAAGTTAAAGCCAGCTTTTGCCAGCGCGTCGCCAAGATGGTGCCTCAACTCTTCCTCAGGTGGCCGAGGTCCGAGTGACGTAATCCCGCCTTCGTCGTCTAGGGGAAGGTCAGCTCCCACACTCGGGATTCTTACGTGATCGACTAAACGAGGCTAGGTAACCGTCGAGTAGCGCCCGCGCTTCTACCCCGCTGGCCGGCATCAGATTGCCGTACGGCCTTACGTAACCGTGATCGTGGCGTGCCATATGGTGCTGAGAGCCCTCACATCGAGCTCGCTGCGATGCTGATCGAGGCGAAGGTGTGTCCGAGCCTCATGGAAGCCAAGTGCCCTCAGGTCCACTTCCTTCCAAGCACCGTGATTGCGTCTGCGCGAGACGCCGGGATCGGGGCCGGAACGCCAACTAAGGCGCCTCAGCTCTCCTCGCTGCGGGGCAGCTCGTGTGAGCCGTCGCCGTTGGTCGGTATCTCTTCGGCGGTCGCCTCGAAGTCGTAGTCGCGCGTCGGCCCAGTGCCAGGGTTCGGGCCGGGGCCGCGGCCTTCTCCGCCGCCTCCAGGCGGGCCGCCCCAGCCGCCGAATTGGCCCCCGCCGGGGATGCTCCCAAGGATCGCAACCCGGCCGATCGTGAAGCGGCGCAGCACCTTCCGAGCCAGCGCCCGAGTCGGCGGGATCAGGAAGAAGAGGCCGACGATGTCGGTGAGGAAGCCGGGCGTGACCAGCAGGGTGCCGCCGATCACGATCAGTACCCCGTCGACCACCTCGCGACCTGGGAAGCGGCGCTGCGCGAGGGCTTCGTTGAAGCGCCGCCAGGCGCCGCGGCCTTGGTGTTTGAGCAGCAGCGAGCCGCCGATCGCGTCGAGTAGCAGCAACGCCAGGGTCGGCCAGATCCCGATCAGTTCGCCGACCTGGATGATCACGTAGAGCTCCGCGATCGGGACGACGATGAAGAGGATGATCAGGAAGGGCATCGACTTAGCGTAGCCCCGCCGGCCCGCCGCCCACCGGCGGGCTGTTCCTTATGTCGGTATGGCAGACATAAGGAACAGCTGGACCGCCCAGGCTCAGGCCGCGGCAGCAGCGGTGCCGGCCGCCGCCTCGAGCTCGGTCAGCGCTTCGTTGATCCCGTCGCCAATCACTTCGATGTCCTCCATCGAGTCGTAGTCGGCGAGCAGGCCGAAGCCGACCTTGCCGTTGTAGCTCATGATCGCCACCGCCAGCGCGTGATTCTCGGGCAGGAAGGCCACCGGGTAGACGTCCTGCAGTTCGCGCCCCAGCACGTAGAGCGGCAGCTGCGGCCCCGGCACGTTGGTGACGATCGTGTTGAAGAGGCGGGTCGAGAAGTTGATCCGCGAGGCTTGGGCGAGCAAGGTTGGCGGCGCGAAGTCGTTGAAGCGCGAGATCACTTCGGCGCCGAGCGCCTGCTTGGAGCGCTTCAGCCCGGCCATCTCTTCGCTGATCGTCCGCAGCCGACGCACCGGGTCAGCGACGTAGACCGGCAATGGGCCTCGCATTAGCGCGATCCGGTTGCCGAGGTTGCCGCGCTCGTCCTCGCCGCGGATCGAGACCGGGACCAGCGCCCGCAGCTCGAGCCCCTCGGTCCGCAGCCCACGCCGCTGCAGCCAGTTGCGCAGCGAGCCGGTCACCGCGGCTAGGACGACGTCGTTGACGGTGCCGCCGAGGGCGTCCTTGATCCGCTTGAAGCTCGCCAGCTCCGAGTTCGTCCAGACGTAGCGCCGGTGCGGCCCGATCGGCTGGTTCAGCGGCACGTCGGGAGCGGGGTCGGCAAAGGCGCTGGCGATCTCGCTCAGTCCCTCGACCGCCTCGACCGCCCTGCGGGCCGTCGTCTCCGGATGGCGGACCGCGTCGACCGCCCGCTGCGCCAGGTGGATCGGGGCCGAGACCGCGTCGCTGACCCCGCGGGCGACCAGCTCGGCGGTTCCCGGCGGCGGCTGCGGCACCCAGTCGTCTTCGATCTGCACCGGCTCGGGGATCGGCTCGAAGTCGAACAGGACGGTGCCGATGTCGACGCCGGAGATGCCGTCGACCATCGCGTGGTGGGTCTTGGTCAGGATCGCGAAGCGGTCGCGCTCGAGGCCCTGGGCCAGCCACAGCTCCCAGAGGGGCTTCGAGCGGTCGAGCGCCTGCGAGAAGATCCGCGCGGTCAGCCGTTTCAGCTGCGCTTCGCCGCCCGGGCTGGGCAGCGCGGTGTGGCGGATGTGGTAGGTGAGGTTGAAGTTGACGTCGTCCGCCCACAGCGGCCGGCCCATCTCGAGCGGCGGCGTCACCAGCTTCTGGCGGAAGCGCGGCACTAGCGCCAGCCGGTTGCGGACGTGCTCGACCAGGTCGGTGTACTTGGGCGGCGGCCCCTCGAAGATCAGCAGGGCGCCGACATGCATGTGGGCGTTCGAGTTCTCGTTGGTCAGGAACGAGGCGTCGACCGCGGTCAGCCGGTCGAGATGCCGGCCTTCGGTCGCGCTCATTTATCCCCCTCCATGCACGTGGTCATGCGGACAGGCTAGCTACCCTGCAGGTATGGCAGCAACCGCCACCGCCGCCCCGAAACGAGTCCTGCTCGCCGCACCGCGCGGCTACTGCGCTGGCGTCGACCGCGCCGTGCAGACCGTCGAGCGCGCGCTCGAGGTCCACGGCGCCCCGGTTTACGTGCGTAAGGAGATCGTCCACAACAAGCACGTGGTCGAGGAGCTCTCGAAACGGGGCGCGATCTTCGTCGAGGAAGAGAGCGAGGTGCCGGAGGGCGCGATCGTCGTCTTTTCCGCCCACGGCGTTGCCCCCGCGGTCCACGAGAACGCCGCCATCGCGCGGGCTGCAGACGATCGATGCGACCTGCCCGCTGGTCACCAAGGTCCACGTCTCGGCCCGCCGCTTCGCCGCCGAGGGCTACACGATCATCATGATCGGCCACGAGGGGCACGAGGAGGTCGAAGGGACGACCGGCGAGGCGCCCGACTCAATCGTCCTGATCGAAACCGTCGCCGAGGTTGCCGAGCTCGAGGTCCCCGACCCCGACAAGGTCGCCTTCATCACCCAGACGACGCTCTCGGTCGACGAGACCGCCGAGGTGATCGCGGCGCTGCGGGCCAAGTTTCCGGCGATCGTCTCCAGCAAGTCCGATGACATCTGTTACGCAACGACCAACCGCCAGATCGCGGTCAAGCAACTGGCCCGCGAGTGCGACCTGGTGCTGGTGATCGGCTCGACCAACTCCTCCAACTCCAACCGCCTGGTCGAGGTCGCCCGCGAACATGGCGCCGCCTCCCACCTGATCGACAACCACACCCAGGTCGACGAGACCTGGCTCGCAGGGGTCGAGACGGTCGGCATCACCTCCGGCGCCAGCGCCCCCGAGGAGCTGGTCGAGAGCCTCGTTTCCTTCTTCCGCGAGCGCGGCGCCGACGACGTCTCCGAGCTCCGCACCGTCCACGAGGACGTGCGCTTCATGCTGCCGAAGGAGATCCGCGAAGAGCTCGCCACGCGGGGGTGACGGCGACGCCGTGCGCTGGATTCGCCGATTCGCCTGCCTGTCATTAGCCGCGTGCTTGCTGGCGCTCGCCGCCGCCGCGCAGGCGGCGCCGGGGATGCCCGGCTCGGAAACGTTCGGGCGTGAGTTCTGCGTCCCGGCGCCGATCGCGACCGGGGATCCGGGGCCAGCAGTCGGGCTCGCCACCGAGCGCGCGAACGTCCACGCCGGCGGAGCGGCCTTTGCTCGGGTCGAGAACCGCAGCGAGGAAGAGATCCAGTTCGGCGTCGAGTACCGCGTCCAGCGCTTCGCCGGCGGCAAGTGGCGCCGCGCACCAGGCGCCCCGCACGGCCCCTGGATCCAGGTAGCGCTGCTGCTCTCCGGTGGCCGTTCCGGAGCCTGCGTGCGCTACCCCGTGCCCGCCGACGCCCCACCCGGCCGCTACCGCTTCAGCCGCGACCTGATCTCCGGCTCCGGCTCGGCCCGTCCCTACATCGCCACCTTCCGCGTCATCCCCTGAGCGTTCGGCGCTTGTACCTGAGGTGGGGTGCAAACGACGAACGCCGTCAATCGGCGTAGCGGTTGTGAAGCATCAAATCGTTGCCGTCGGGGTCGGTGAAGAGCGCCATGTGGCAGACACCGGTGTCGAAGGTCTCGCCGAGGAACTCGACGCCCTTCGCTTCGAGGTCCTTGCGGGCCGAGGCGACGTCCTCGACGTGCAGCGCCGGGTGGGAGTTTTTCGCGGGCTTGGAACTCCATTCCCTGTTTGGCCGGTTCCCAGATCCCAAAGCAGGTCTCGCCGACCCAGAACTCGTAGTCGGACTTCGGGTCGGGACGCAGGCCGAGCGTCTCGACGTAGAACTCGCGGCTGCGGTCGGCGTCGGTGGATGGGACGCCGACGAAGTCGAGCTTGCTGATCTCCATTCGTTCCTCCTTTGTCAGGGCAAGCCGGGGGCGAAGCTGAGCGACCAGACTCGCATACCCGCGCTCGGACGCAGCACCAGGTTGTGGGCCTCGTGGCGAGGGTGCTCGGCGATCGTCCGCAGGCCGGGCACGGGGCTGCTCGCGAGGGTGCTCCAGTGGCCGTCGATCTCTACCTCGATTTCGCCCTCGCCCTCAACCGTCGCGTAGGCGCCGCCAGCCTGGTAGTCGAGCGCGAGCGCTTCGCCGTCCTCGCCGGCGGTCCACGGCCGCTGCCACGAGCCGCCGGGGAAGATCTCCTGGGACGGGGCTATCACCCGCGCTCCCGGCGCGTCCGTTCCGCGCAGGGGTTGCATCGCCTCGGGCAGGGTCCGCAGCGCGTTGAGCTCGCGCAGCTCGGCCTGGATCGCATCCTCGGTCGCCGCGTATTCGCCCTCGCCGAAGTGAACCCAGGCGAGCGCACCGCCGAGACTCCAGAGAAAGAGGGAGGGCCAGCCTTCGCACCCGTATGCGGCCCACAGCTCGTGCTCGGCGTCGATTGCGACCGGGAAGGTGACGCCGAGCTCGGCCAGGCCCGCCGCGACCTCCTCCGGTTCGGCGGCGAAGGGAAAGCGCGGTGCTTGTACGCCAATCACGCTGAGCCCGCTTTCGCGGTAGCGGCGCGACCACTCCTCCAGGTAGGGCAGCGTGCGAACGCTGTTCAGCTGGGCGAATTCAAAGAAATGGACGAGAGCCGGGCCGCCGGCGGTCAAGGCCGGCATCGACTCGGGTTCGGCCCCGATCCAGGCAAGCCCGGCAGGGAGGTCCGGGGCGGCGATGTTGTCGCGTCCTGGGCGCACCCCGCGGGACGTTATCCTGGGCCGCCGTGACGGAGTTCGGTGCCTTCCTGCTGCCCGCCGTCCCCCTCTTGGGGCTGCTGGTCTTTCTCCTGCTCGGCCGCTACCCGGGCGCGGAGGCGATCGTTCGCCTCTCCGAGCGGATCGCCAGCCGCCGTAATCGTCGCGAGGCTGCCCCTCGCCGCGCACGGCTGCCGCTGGCGCCGCGCTCCTTTGCGCCCAGCGGCGGCCTGCTGATCGCGCTCGGGCTCGCCCAGCGCCCGCCGCCCGCTCTCGCCTAGCCCGGAGACAGATGGCGCGGCCCACAGCGAGGCCGCGTGCGAACCCCGCTGCGCGCGCTCGCGTACGCCTGTGCGCGCGCAGCGAGAGAAGGAGCGAACATGAACGCGAAAACCGCGATAGCCGGCGGTGTCGTCGTGATCGTCGCCGTGGTCCTGCTGATCGTCCTCAGCAGCGGCGGTGACGACGACAGCAATAGCAAGACCGACCAGGGCAAGGTGCCGACGATCGAAGTGAACAAACAGGGCCAGCCCGTGGGCGGGATCCAGGATCTCACCTACCACAAGGGCGACCAGATCCACTTCAAGGTCAAGGTCCCGTTCCATGAAGAGGTCCACCTGCACGGCTACGACGTCGCCAAGGAGGTCCCGGAGGGCGGCGGTACGGTCACCTACGACCTCCCGGCCGACATCGAAGGGGTCTTCGAGGCCGAGCTCGAGGACCGCAAGGAACAGATCATCGAGTTGACGGTCGAACCGTGAGCTTCGGCTCCCTTTTCGCCGTTCCCTTCGGACACGCGCTGGTAGCCAGGCAGGATCTTCCGATCCCTGCCTGGCTCTTCGCGTGGGGGGCCTCGATCGTCCTGATCGTCTCCTTCTTTGCGCTCTCCGCCGCCTGGCGCAAGCCACGCTTCGAGGATCTCCATTGGCGCCCCTTCTCGGCGGGGCTTTCGCGGGCGGTCGCGAGCCTGCCGCTGCAGGCGCTCTGTGGCGCGATCGGCATCTTCTTGCTCGGGGTCGCGATTTACGCCGGTCTCGAAGGCACGGAAGCCCCCGACCGCAACTTCGCCCTCACCTTCCTCTTCGTCACCTGTTGGCTCGGCTTCCCGTTCTTCTCGGCGATCTTTGGTGACATCTTTCGGCCGTTCAATCCCTGGCGCGCGGTCGGCCGCGCGGCGGGGGCGGGCTTCCAGGCGGTCGCCGGCCAGCGCGCCGCGCACCTGCGCTACCCCGAGCGGCTCGGCCGCTGGCCGGCCGCGATCGGGCTCCTCGCCGTCGTCTGGCTCGAGGTCGTCTACGGCGGTAGCGGCGCCGTCGCAGTCGGGCTCGACCCGCACACCTGCGCCGTCGCCGTCTGCGTCTACAGCGCCTACACGCTGGCGATGATGGCGCTGTTTGGGGTCGAGCAGTGGTGCCAGCGCGGCGAGGTGTTCTCGGTCTACTTCGGGATGTTCTCCCAGCTCGGATTCCTTGGCTTCAGCGACGGCCGCTTCGGTCGCCGCCGCCCGCTCGCCGCCGCCGGCCGCTGGGCCGTAGTCCCGGGCTCGGCGGCCCTCGTCGTCGCCTCGATCGCCTCGACTAGCTTCGATGGCGGCCAAGAGGGCGCCTTCAAGGGAACGCTTGCGACCGTCTCCGGCTGGATCGAAGACCTCGGCGCCAGCATCCTTACCGCCGAGCGGCTGACCGACACGATCTTCATCGGACTCTTCTTCGCCGGCGTCGGCCTCGTCTTCTGGCTTGGTTTGCGCGGCATGCGGACCGTCCCCGGCTCCCCCTCGCTGCCGAAGTTGCGGACCGCGTTCGCGCACACCCTGATCCCGATCGCGCTCGCCTACCTGGTCGCCCATTACTTCAGCCTCTTCGTCTTCCAGGAGCAGGCGCAGTTCACCTACCTGCTTTCTGACCCACTCGGCACCGCGACCACCGACCTCTTCGGCACCGCCAACTCGGGCATCGACTTCCAGGTCCTTAGCTCCAACACGATCTGGTACGTCCAGGTCGGCTCGCTGGTCGCCGGCCACGTGCTCGGCCTGACCCTCGCCCACGACCGCGCCCTGGTGATCTGGCCCGACTACAACCGTGCCACCCGCTCCCAATACTGGATGCTTGCGGTGATGGTCGCCTTCACCTGCTTCGGCCTCTACCTGCTCTCCGCGGGCAACGGATAGCGGTGTTCCTGCTGGCCCACCTGCCGAACCTGCCAGTGGCCCACTTGGGCCACTGGCTCTGGGTCTTCTACGTGATCCCCGTCCTGATCGTGGTCGGCGGCATCATCCACACGACCCGCGTCGGCAAACGGCGCGAACAGGAGGACGGGAAGCGCTGAGGGGCGCTAAAGGATCTCGGCGAGACGGCGCTCGAGCGCGGCCGAGACCTCGTCGCGGACCGGGCCCGCGGCCAGGCGTTCGACCAGCGACTCGAGGAAGCCTTCGATGATCAGCTGCTTCGCCAGGGCCGAGTCGAGGCCGCGGGCGGTGAGGTAGAAGAGCTGGTCGCGGTCGACCTGGGCGATCGCCGCGGCGTGGGTGCAGCGGACGTCGTCGGCGAGGATCTCGAGGCCGGGGATCGCGTCGGCGTGGGCATCGGTCGAGAGCAGCAGATTGCGGCTCTCCTGGAAGGCGTCGGTCTGCTGGGCGCCCGGGTCGACTTTGATCATCCCGCGCCAGACGGCGGTCGAGCCGGCGGCGAGGACGCCGCGGAAAGCGAGGTCGGAGTCGGTGTTCGGCGCCGCGTGCTCCTGGATGGTGTCGTAATCGAGGTGCTGACCGGGGCCGCTGGCGTAGCCGCCGGTGACCCGCGCCTCGGAGCCCGGCCCGGCGAGTTTGGTCTCCATCCGCACCTTGCCGTTGCCCGAGCCGAAGCCGAGCGCCGCCCAATCGAGGCGAGCGTCGCGCTCGATCTGGGCCCGCTGGGTGGCGAAGATCCAAGCCTTCTCGGAGATGTCCTGGCTGTTGACGTAGCGCAGCGTCGCGCCGTCGCCAACGCTCAGCTCAACCACCGAGTTGAGCACCCCGTCGACCTCGTCGCTCGGCGAGGACCAGTGCTCCCAGACCTCCGCTTCGGCGCCCTCCTCGAGCACGACCAGGGTGCGCCAGCTGAGCGCGCCGCCGTCAGCGTCGAGCGGGACCTCGATCCGGATTGGCTCGCTCAGCCGCACATTGCGCGGCACCAGCACCAGCACGCCGTCGCGCCACTCCGCCTCGTTGCGGGCGACGAAGGGGTCCTCGATCGGGACCAGCGAGCCGAGCTTCTCCTGCAGCAGCTCCGAGTGCGAGCTCAGCGCCTCGGCCAGTGAGACCACCGTCGCGCCCTCGGCACCGCGCATCTCGGCGTCGGCACTCACCGACTCATAAGAGCCGAGGTCGAGCTGCGCCAGGTCGGTGAATTCCCAGCCCTTCGACTTGTGGTCGGGGAGGGGGAGGCTCTGCACGAGAGAGGCGCCGCGTTGGCGCCTCTGCTCGAGCCAGGCCGGCTCGGTGGCCGGTGCAGTTTGGGTCGCTGCCTCAGCCAATCGAACCCTCCATCTGCAGCTCGATCAGCCGGTTCAGCTCGACCGCGTACTCCATCGGCAGCTCCTTCGTCACCGGCTCGATGAAGCCGTTGACGATCATCTTCGAGGCCTCCTCCTCGTCGAGGCCGTGGGCCTGGAGGTAGAAGAGCTGCTCGTCGCCGATCTTCGAGACGGTGGCCTCGTGGCCGACGTCGGCGTCGTTCTCGTCGATGCGGATCGTCGGGTAGGTGTCAGAGCGCGAGTCCTCGTCGAGCAGCAGTGCGTCGCAGACGACTTTCGAGCGCGACTCGGTCGCCCCGTTGGCGACCTCGAGCAGACCGCGGTAGGTCGCCCGGCCGCCGTCCTTGGAGATCGACTTGGAGAAGATCGAGGACGAGGTCTTCGGCGCCCCGTGGATGATCTTGCCGCCGGCGTCCTGGTGCTGGCCGTCGCCGGCGAAAGCGATCGAGAGGATCTCACCGTGGGCTTCGCGCCCAAGCAGGTAGATCGACGGGTACTTCATCGTCAGTTTCGAGCCGAGGTTGCAGTCGACCCACTCCATCGTCGCCTTCTCCTGCGCGACCGCGCGCTTGGTGACGAGGTTGTAGACGTTCTGCGACCAGTTCTGGACGGTCGTGTAGCGGACCCGCGAGCTCGGCTTGGCCATGATCTCGACCACCGCTGAGTGCAGCGAGTCGGTCGAGTAGACCGGCGCCGTGCAGCCCTCGATGTAGTGGACGTCGGCGCCCTCCTCGGCGATGATCAGCGTCCGCTCGAACTGGCCCATGTTCTCGGTGTTGATCCGGAAGTAGGCCTGCAGCGGCATGTCCACCTTGACCCCGGCGGGGACGTAGACGAACGACCCTCCCGACCAGACGGCCGAGTTGAGCGCCGCCAGTTTGTTGTCGTTGGGCGGGATAATCGTCGCCCAGTACTCGCGCACCAGGTCCTCGTGCTCGCGCAGCGCGGTGTCCATGTCGGTGAAGATCACGCCCTGTTCCTCGAGCTTCTCGTTCACCTGGTGGTAGACGACCTCGGACTCGTACTGGGCGCCGACCCCGGAGAGGAATTTGCGCTCCGCCTCGGGAATGCCGAGCCGGTCGAAGGTGTATTTGATGTCCTCCGGCACCTCGCTCCAGTCGCGTGAGTTCGTGTCACTGGCGCGGACGAAGTAGTGGATGTCGTTGAAGTCGATCTGGTCGAGGTTGCCGCCCCATTGCGGGGTCGGGCGCTGTTCGAAGTGTTCGAGCGCTTTAAGGCGGAAGTCGCGCATCCACTGCGGCTCTTGCTTGAAGTCCGAGATCGTTTCGACGACCTCGCGGGAGAGCCCCTTGGGGGCTTTGTAGGCGTAGCCAGTCTCGGGATCGTTGAAGCCGAACTTCTCCTTGTAATCGGCGTTGATGCCGGCCAGCTCTCGTTTCTCAGCAAGTACCTCGGGCGTAGCCATGGGTCTAGGAGACCTCCAGGGTTATGTCGTCGCCATCGACGGCGACTGGGAAAGTTTCGACCGGCTGGAAAGCGGGGAGCGTCTTCGGCCTGCCGGTGGTGAGGTCGAAGAGTGAGCCGTGGCGGGGGCACTCCACGGTGCAGGCGGCCGGGTCGAACTCGCCCTCAGCGAGCGGGCCGTCGTCGTGCGAGCAGCGATCCTCGATCGCGTACAGGGCACCGTCGCAGTTGAAGACGCCGATCTTGCGCCCGTCGAACTCGACCAGGCGCGTCTCGCCCGGCCCGAGCTCGGCGGCAGGGCAGACGGAAATCTTGGTTCCAGCGGTATCAGTCAAGAGGCTGCTTTCTCCCCGCACTTAGTGGGCAGTTAGTGCGGGTTGAGACTTAATCCTACTTCTACGGTCGGATTTTAGCGGGGTGGGGTAGCGGGCTCTGGCCGCGGCGCGGCTTTTTCACAGCCAAGCGATGACTTTCGGCGGTCGTTCTGGTCTGATGAAGCACAGACCTTCGACAAGAGGAGAGCGATGAGCACCAGGAGCAGCTACGAGCCCGGCACCCCCAGTTGGGTCGAACTGAGCGGCACCCCCGACATCGACGCCAGCGCCAGATTCTACGGCGAGCTGCTGGGCTGGGAGATGCCGGAGCTGCCGAACTCGGCCGAACTGGGCGGCTACCGGCGGGCCAAAAAGGACGGCAAGGACGTCGCCGGCGCCTCGCCGAAGATGCAGGACGAGCAGCCCTGCGTCTGGGCGACCTACGTCGCGGTCACCGACGCCGCGGCGAGCCTCGACAAGGTCCGCGAGGCCGGCGGCCAGGTGATGTTCGGCCCCGACGACGTCATGGACCTTGGCAAGCTCGGTGTCTTCAGCGACCCAGCGGGCGCGGTCTGCGGGATCTGGGAGCCGGGTACCTTCGCCGGCGCCGAGCTGGTCAACGAGGACGGGGCCTTCGGCTGGAACGAGCTCGGCACCCGCGACGTCGCCTCCTCGCGCGACTTCTACACGACCGTCTTCGGCTGGTCCGTCGAGGACCAGGACATGGGGGACATGGGCACCTACCACGTCTGGAAAAGAGGCGATGCCTCAGTCGGAGGAATGATGGACATCACCGGCCGGGTTCCAGACGAGGTCCCGAACCACTGGCTCGTCTATTTCACCGTCCCCGATGCCGACGCCGCCGCCGCGACCGCAACCGCCAACGGTGGCCAGGTCACCTTCGGCCCGATCGACATCCCAGTCGGCCGCTTCGCGATCATCGTCGACCCCCAGGGCGCCGCCTTCGCCGTAATGGCCCCGACCGACGAGACCCGCCAAGCAGCTCCTTAGCGGACCAAGAAGCTCGATGAGCGAGGAAGCCCTGCCGGCCGGTGGAATGGGGGCCGCGGTCCGTGTGAAGCGGCCCATCGATACGGCCGGTTGGGAGGGGACGGGGACAGTGCGAGCGGGTGAGCCGAGTACTGTCCCCGGCCCCTCCTCGCTGCGTTAGAGCGCCGCCGCTTCGCTCGGGTCGCCGATTTGCCCCTCGTCCTCCCATTCGGCGGGTTTGCCGAGTGAGGCGGACTTGACGACCTTGAGGCCGAGCATCGCGCACTTCATCCGCGTCGCCGAGATTTCGATGCCGAGCAGCTCGAGCACGTACTCCTTCGGCAGCCGCAGCAGCTCCTCGCGGCTCATCCCGATCAGCTCGTCGGTCAGCAGCGAGGTGGCGGCGGTCGAGATCGCGCAGCCCTTGCCCTCGAAGGCGACCTCGGCGACCTTGTCGTCGTCGTCAAGCCGGATCGTCACCCGCTGCTCGTCACCACAGAACGGGTTGTTGTCCTCGTATTCGAGGTCCGGATTCTCGACCGCGCCGAAGTTATGCGGGCGCTTGTAGTGCTCGAGGATCTGGTCGCGATAGAGCTCGTCCATGCCTTCAACGCTAGCGAAAGGCCCTACTCTCGCCTGACATCTGCCGACTAGGAAGGGAATCTCGATGCCATCTCGTCCCGCCGTGGTGATGCTCGCTCTGCTCACCGCCCTTGCTGTGCTTGTCGCCGCGCCGGCCGCCGGCGCCGCCAAGCCGCACGCGACCACCGTCTTCGTCAGCGAAAAATTCCCCGCCTTCCACGGCACCGTGCGCTCCGACGACGACAGCTGCGTCGTCGGCCGCAAGGTCACCGTGACCCGCAAGCTGAGCGGCAAGACGACGCGCCTCGGCAGCGACCTCACCGACTCCGCCGGCAAGTGGATGGTGCGGGTCGAGAATCTCACTTCCGGCGAATTCTGGGCGACGGTCGCCGCCAAGGGCGAGTGCCAGAGCGTGCGTTCGCAGCCGGTGGTGGTCGACTAGGGCGTTTGGCGCGGCGGCTCTAGAAGCTTGAAAGTGGCGCTGCGGCTGCTGCTGCTGCCGACCGTGCCGGTGAGCCGGTAGCGCCCGGGGTCGAGCGCTTTGCCTTTGAGCCGTCCGCTGAAGCGGAAGCCGTTGGCACCGGCCTGGCCGTTGTGGGTGAAGGTTGGTTTGAGCTCCCGATACCAACCTGGTTTGCGGGGCACCGCCTTTTCGACCTTGAAGCTGACCGTGGCAGCGCCCGAGAGCGTGTAGCTGACCTTGGCGCCGCCAGGCGCCTTTTTGGTCGTGGCGATCGGGCCGCCGCCCGTGGCGGCAGTGAAAGCGAGTGGTTTGAGCGTCAGCGACTGCAGCACGACCGGCGCGGGCCCCGCCGCCGGCTGCTGGGACGATGACGGCGGCGTCGGGGCGTCGGGCAGGGGAGGGGGCGGCGGCACGATCGCGAGGCTGCCGAAGGTGACGACGCCGCCGGCGACTTTCCCGATCGGCGTCGCGGCGCCGGTCGCCAGGTCGATCCGGTAGAGCCCGGACGTGCCAGCGACCTGCAGGACCGCGTAGGCCTCGCCGCTCGCCGGGTCGATGTCGAGACCGGCGTTGAACGTGGTGTCGACCCCGAGGGGGCCGATGCTGGTGAGGTCGCCGAAAGTCGCGCTGGGGACCCCGTCGACGCCACCCAAGCGGACCAGGCTGTCGGTGCCGCCGGCGGTTATCCCGAACACCGTCGTGGCGGTCGCCCCAGCGACGCTGCGATCGTGGGCGATCGTCGCCAGCGGCGCACTGCCGCCTTCGCCGCCGGGGAGCAGGCCGTAGTCGAGCTGCGAGTCAATCCCGGCGAATACGCCAGTGGTGGGGTTGACGCGGAAATTGTTGATGTTGGTACCGGTGCTCGCGAGGCCGTCGACGATCCGGAGCCGGTCCGACATCGGGTTGAAGTCGACCCCGTAGGAGATCGCCGCGCCGAAGCTGCCGACAACCGGCGTCGCCGACCCGACGAGCGCCGCCGCGCCGCTGCCAGGATCGATCGTGAACACGGACTCGGTGGTGCCGCTGATTCCGACGCCGTACAGCCGCCCGTCGGCCGGCCGGAAGGAGATGCCGACCAGATTGGCGCTACCGAGCCCGGTCACCGGCACCACGGTGACCGTGTTGAGATCGCCGCCGGAGAAGGCGTAGAGCGTGTTTTTGTTCGCCTGGGAGCCGAGTCCGATCATCCGGCTCGGCACCGCCTGCGCGGCCGCGGCGAACCATGCCGCGGCGACCAAGGTCACGGCGATGACAAGCGGGACGAGACGCTTGGCGGGCATGCGACCCGCCGGAGGTTACCCGTCGAGTCCGAAGACGCGGCGGGTATCTGCCAACGCGTCCACCAAACGATCGATCTCGGCGCTGGTCGTGTAGACGCCGAAGCTGGCGCGCGCCGTCGCCGCCACCCCGAGCCGGTCCATCAGCACCTGGGCGCAGTGGTGGCCGGCACGGATCGCGACGCCGTGGCGGTCGAGGATCTCGGAGACGTCGTGCGCGTGGACGCCCTCGAGTTCGAATGAGACTGGGCCGAGCCGGTCGGGCCCGCGCGGCGGCCCGAACAGCCGCAGGCCGGGGACCTCGGCGAGGCGGGCCAGGGTGTAGTCGGCGATCTCGAGCTCGTGGGCGCGGACGTTCTCCACCCCGACCCCATCGAGCCAGCGCAGCGCCGCCGCCAGCCCGACTGCCTGGGCAATCGCCGGCGTCCCCGCCTCGAAGCGTGCCGGCGGGTCGGCGTAGGTGGTGCCCTCGCGGGTCACCTTGCGGATCATCGAGCCGCCGCCGAGGAAAGGCGGCATCTCGCGCAGCAGCTCCAGGCGGGCCCAGAGGACCCCGATCCCGGTCGGCGCGTAGGCCTTGTGGCCGGTTACCGCGTAGAAGTCGACGCCGAGCTCGGCGACGTCGAGGGGAAGCTTCGGCGCCGCCTGGGCGCCGTCGGCGAGCACCAGCGCGCCGGCGTCGTGCGCCAGGCGGGAGATCTCGGCCAGCGGGTTCTCGGTCCCGAGCACGTTGGAGATGTGGGCGACGGCGACCAGCTTCGGCCCGCGCTCGAGCAGCGCCGCGAAGGCCTCCATGTCGAGCCGGCCTTCGGCGTCGATCGGCGCCCAGTCGATCTCGGCCCCGGCCCGCTCGGCCAGCTGCTGCCACGGCACCAGGTTCGAGTGATGCTCCATCTCGGTCAGCAGCAGGCGGTCGCCGGCGCCGACGTTGGCGTCGCCCCAGGCCCGGGCGACCAGATTGATCGCCTCGGTCGCGTTGCGAACGAAGATCACCTCGCGCCGGTCGCTGGCGCCGAGGTGGGCGGCGACGGTGCGCCGCGCCTCCTCGTAGAGCTCGGTCGCCTCGGCGCTCAGCGTGTGGGCGCCGCGGTGGACGTTCGAGTGGTGGCGGCGGACGTAGTCGTCGACCGCGTCGATCGAGGCCAGCACCTGCTGGGCGCTGGCGCCGCTGTCGAGATAGGCGACCGGCCCGCCCCCGACCTCGCGCTCGAGGGCCGGGAACTGCGCCCGGACCTCGGCGAGCGGGTAGGCGGCGGAGACGGTCACGCCGTCGCCTCGACCTCCTCGCGGATCCAGCCGTAGCCTTTCTCCTCGAGCGTGGTGACCAGCTCCGGGCCGCCCTCTTTGACGATCCGGCCCTCGAACATGACGTGGACGGAGTCCGGCTTCACCATGTGCAGGATGCGCTGGTAGTGGGTGATGATTAGCACGCCCATGTCCGGGCCGGCGAAATTGTTGACGCCGTCGGCGACGGTCCGCAGGGCGTCGATGTCGAGACCAGAGTCGGTCTCATCGAGCACCGCGATCTCCGGCCGCAGCAGCGCCAGCTGCAGCAGCTCCATCCGCTTCTTCTCGCCGCCCGAGAAGCCGTCGTTGAGGTAGCGGCTGGAGAAGTCTTTGGGGATGTTCGCCAGCGCCATCGCCTCCTGCGCCTCACGAGCGAAGTCTTTGATCTTGATCGGATCCTCGCCCTTCGCTTCACGCTTGGCGTTGATGATCATCCGCAGGTACTTGGAGACCGAGACGCCAGGGATCGCGACGGGGTACTGGAAAGCCATGAAGAGGCCCGCCTGCGAGCGCTCGTCGGGGGCGGCCTCGGTGATCTCCTCGCCCTTGAAGCTGATCGTGCCCTCGGTCACCTCATAGGCGGGGTGACCCATGATCACGTTGGCGAGCGTCGACTTGCCGGAGCCGTTCGGCCCCATCAAGGCGTGGACCTTGCCCTTCTCGACGTCGAGGTCGAGACCTTTGAGGATCTCCTTGTCCTCGACCTTCGCGTGCAGGTTCCTTATCTCCAGCTCAGCCAATGCTCACTCCGTTTCGGTTTGGGAAGTCTCAGGCGGCCTTGACGACGTCGGCCTCGCTGCGGCCGCCGGGCTGCGAGAACTCGACCAGCTCCGCCAGCGTCGTCCCGGCTAGGGCCTTGGTGACGCCGCCCTGGACTCGAGTCCAGAGGAGCTTGGTCGAACAGGCGCGATCGCCATCGTCCTCGTGCGAACAGAGGACTTTGCCTTCTGGCGCGTCGTGGAAGCACTCCATCGGGGCGATCTGCCCTTCCAGCGCTTGCACCACCGCGTCCATCCGGATCTCCTCCGCCGGCATCGCCAGGCGGTAGCCGCCGTGGGCACCGCGGGTCGAGGTGACGAGCCCGGCCTTGCGCAGTTTCGCGACCAGGTGCTCGAGATAGGAGAGCGGCAGCCGCTCGGCTTCGGCAACAGTGCTGAGCGAAATCGGCTGCGAGGAGGGCTGGCGGCCCAGCTCGACCATCAGGCGCACTCCGTACTCGGCTTTGGTCGAAAACAACACTTGGTCTCAAATCCTACCGAAGCGGTCGGCTTTGCCCTGATCAGGGCTCGATCAGTCCCCGGCGGATCGCGTACCGGACCAGCTCGACCCGGTCGCGCATCCCGAGCTTTCGCATCGCGTTCGCCCGGTGGTTCTCGACCGTCTTCTCAGAGAGGTGGAGCAGCTCGGCGATCTGTTTCGTCGTGTTCGCCTCGGCGACCAGCTTGACGATCTCCTCCTCGCGCGGGGTCAGCTCCTCTTCGCCGCTCGAGCCGCGCTCGAGCACGTCCTTGATCAGCGTCCGCTGCGCCTCCGGGGTGAGGAACGGCTCACCGCGCTCGACGGCGCGAATCGCGGCGAGAAGATCGGTGTCGGCTTGCGCCTTCAGCACGTAGCCGGAGGCGCCCGCTTTCAGCGCCTCAAACAGGTAGCGCTCGTCGTCGTGCATCGAGAGAATCAGGACCGCGACCTCGGGTGCCTGCCGCTTGATCTCCCGCGTCGCCTGCAGGCCGGTCAGGTTCGGCATCCGCACGTCGAGGATCGCCAGGTCGGGCCGCTCGCGGACCGCGAGGTCGCGCGCCTCGGCACCGTCGGCCGCCTCGGCGACGACCTCGATGTCGGGCTGGCGCTCGAGCAGCAGGCGGAGGCCGGAGCGGACGATCCCATGGTCATCGGCGATCAGGACCCTCATCGCTCCGATTCTCCTCGCTGCGATTCGTCTGGCACGGATTCGCCCGGGACGAAGAGCCGCACCGTGGTGCCAGCGCCGGGCCGCGACTCGATCGTCAGGTCGCCGCCGACCAGCAGTGCCCGCTCGCGCATCCCGGCGATGCCGAGGCCGCGCTGGGACTCCTCGAAGGCAAAGCCGCGGCCGTCGTCGGCGACGGTCAGCTCGACGCCGCCGTCGTCGCGGCGGCGCAGCGTCACCGTGACCCGCTCGGCGCCGGAGTGGCGGGCAGCGTTCGAGAGCGCCTCCTGGGCGACCCGGTAGACGACCAGCTGTGGATCATCGGCGAGGTCGGAGAAGACGCCCTCGACCTCCAGCTTCGCGTCGATCTCGCCGCGGCTGAGCTGCTCGACCTGACCGCCGACCGCAGCCGCCAGCCCGAGGTCGTCGAGCGCGGTCGGGCGCAGCTGGCGGGCCAGCTGCAGCAGCTCGCCCATCGCCTGGTTGGCGAGCGCTTTCGTTTCGGCCAGCTCCGGCTCGAGCGAGGGCGGCGCGTCGGCCCGCGCCGCCTCCAGCCGCAGCAGCAGGCCGGTCAGCGACTGGTTGACCTCGTCGTGGAGGTCGCGGGCGACCCGCGCCCGCTCCTCCTCCTGGGCGTGGAGGGCGGCCGAGCCGGCCCGCCGCCGCTCGGCTTCCAGCCGTCGCATCATCCGCAGGAAGGCGAGCTCGATCCGCTCCACCTCCTCGGTCTCGCCGACGCCATCGATCGAGGCGGGGAGGAGGGGGCCGGGACGGCTGAGGTCGACCTTCTCCATCTCCTCGATCAGCCGCTCGAGCGGGGTGAAGCGGCGGCGCAGCAGCAGCTGGTTGACGGCGAGCGCGCTGGCCGCGGCGGCGACGCCGACCGCGATCGCGACCAGCAGGTGGAGGTCGCCGATCAGCCCGGCGGCGAGCGCCGCGGCGCCGACCAGGGCCGCGTTCAGCGCCAGCATCTGGGAGAAGAGCGCGCGTCGCCTCACCGGGCAAGCGTAAGGCGAGCGTTCGTCGCTTTTCCCGCCTGGCGGGAGGAACGACGAACGCGCCCGGGTGGCCTAGGGACTCGCCGGGGCGAATAGGGGGACTGGCCCCTATGGGCAAAATCACCGTTCAGAGCAATACTCGAACCCATCACTACGACCTCAGGAGCATCCACGCGATGACCACCACCAAGCAATCGACTTTGGGCGCAACGCTGCGGACGACGATCCTGCTGGCGTCCCTTACCGGCCTCCTGGTCGTTATCGGCGCCCTGATCGGCGGGCCTTCGACGGCCGCGATCTTCCTCGGCATCGCCCTGCTGATCAACCTCGCCTCCTATTTCTGGAGCGACAAACTGGCGCTGAAAATGAGCCGCGCGGAGCCGATCGAGGAGTCGGACAACCCGCGCCTCTTCCAGATCATGCGCGAACTGACGACGCGCGCCGGGCTGCCGATGCCGCGCATGTACATGATCCCCAACGACCAGCCGAACGCCTTCGCGACGGGCCGCAACCCGAAGCACTCGGCGGTCGCGGTCACCCGCGGGATCACCAAACTGCTCTCCGAGGACGAGCTGCGCGGCGTCCTCGCCCACGAGCTCACGCACATCCGCAACCGCGACATCCTGATCCAGTCGGTCGCCTCGGCGATCGGCGCCGCGATCACCTATCTCGCCTACATGCTGTTGTGGTTCGGCAACGACGACGAGTCGCCGCTGGGCGCGGTCGCCGCGATCGGCTTGGTCATCCTGGCCCCGATCTCGGCCTCGATCATCCAGCTCGCGATCTCGCGCCAGCGCGAGTACGCGGCCGACGCCGGCGGTGCCGAAATCTGCGGCAACCCGGAGTCGCTGGCGAGCGCCCTGCTGCGGCTCGAGGCCGGTGCGCAGGCGATGCCGATGCAGGTCAACCAGGCAGCGGAGCCGCTCTACATCGTCAAGCCGTTCAAGGGCGGCGGCATCGCCAGCCTCTTCTCGACCCACCCTCCGATCGAAGAGCGGGTCAAGCGGCTGCGGCAGATGCGGCCGAGCCTCTAACCAGTTTCCCTCGTCCAAAACGGGAAAGCGAGCGGGGCGCCTTTGTGTCGGGCGCCCCGCTTGTTTTGGCGCCTTTTGCATGTCAGGGCTGAAAAAGGCGCCAATCGGCGATCACCCACGCCACTCGCAGGTCGCTATACTTTTTGAAGTAAAAGCTGATCCGGATTCGGGAGATTTAGAGAATGTCCACTGATACTCGCGCTTCGATCGAGGAGATCCAGCCCTTCGAGGCCCAGCAGGAGATCGAGGGCGACGGCGTCGTCCTGATCGACACCCGCGAGCCGCACGAGTATCAGGAGGCCCACCTCGAGGGCGGCAAGTTGGTGCCGCCAGGGCTGCTCGCCGACGAGATCGAGGCGGCTGCTCCCGACAAGTCTGCCCGCACGATCCTCTACTGCCGCTCCGGCAGCCGCTCGGCGCTCGCCGCCGCCCAGATGGAAGCGCTCGGCTACACCGACGTCGCCTCGATGGAGGGTGGGATTCTCGCTTGGCAGGAGCAGGGGCTCCCCGTCGTCAGCGCGATCGCACTGACCGCCGAGCAGCGCGACCGCTACTCACGCCACACGCTGCTGCCCGAGGTCGGCCCCGACGGTCAGGTCAAGCTGCTGAACGCCAAGGTGTTGCTGCTCGGCGCCGGCGGGCTTGGCGCCCCGACCGCGCTCTACCTGGCAGCGGCCGGGATCGGCACGATCGGCCTGGTCGACGATGACGTCGTCGATGCCTCCAACCTGCAGCGCCAGGTGATCCACAACACCGAGCGGATCGGGATGCCGAAGACCGAATCGGCGCGCCTCTTCATCGAAGCGCTGAACCCCGATGTCAAGGTCGTCGAGCACAACGGCCGGCTCGACTCGAGCAACATCCTCAACATCATCGGCGACTACGACATCGTCGTCGACGGCGCCGACAACTTCCCCACCCGCTACCTGCTGAACGACGCCTCGGTGCGGCTGCGCAAGCCGGTCGTCTCGGCCTCGATCCTCGGCTTCGACGGCCAGGTCTCGACCTTCGTCCCCCACGAGGGCCCCTGCTATCGCTGCCTCTACGCGACCCCGCCGCCGGCCGAGCTGGCGCCGAGCTGCTCAGCCAACGGCGTCCTCGGCGTGATGGCCGGGACGATGGGCACCCTGCAGGCCAACGAGGTGATCAAGCTGGTGCTTGGGATCGGCGAGCCGCTGGTCGGCCGCCTGCTCCTCTACGAGGCGCTCGGCACCCGCTTCACCGAGCTCAAGGTTCGCCGCGACCCCGACTGCCCGATTTGCGGCGAGCATGCCGAGGAGATCCTTGAGTCGGAGATGGGTCAGTTCCCCGACTACGACCTCTTCTGCGCCGGCGCCGGCGGCGACCGCTAGTCCGTCAGCTCTCCAATAGGATCACCGCCTGATGGCGACTGTGCGAATCCCACCGGTGCTGCGCCCGAAGACCGGCGGCGCCCCCGAGGTCCAGGCCGAGGGCGGCAATGTCGGCGAGGTCCTGCGCGCGCTGACCAGCGAGCATCCCGGCACTGCCGAGCAGCTGTTCGGCGAGGGCGGCGAACTCAACCGCTACGTCAACGTCTACCTCAACGACGAGGACGTGCGGGTGCTCGACGGGCTCGAGACCGCCGTCAAGGACGGCGACACGGTTGTGATCCTCCCCGCCATGGCCGGCGGCTGAGGCGGCTGCAAATCGGCGCCTGACGTTGTCCTCGGTCGGTCTCCTCGGGTCACGCGCTAACTGTGCGCTCCCCTCGTCTACCTTCCCTGCGTCCTAGTCAGGCTTGATTTTCGCCGCCTCAGGGCGAGCGCCGGGAGGGCTGTTGACCTTCGGACCTAGCGCTCCAGCACTAGCCCGAGGAACTTCTGCGTCCGCTCCTCGCGGGGGTGGTCGAGGACCTGCTCGGGCTTGCCTTGCTCGACGATCACGCCGCCGTCCATGAAGACGACCTGGTCGCCGACCTCCTTGGCGAAGCCCATCTCGTGGGTGACGACGAGCATCGTCATTCCTTCCTCGGCGAGCTCGCGCATCGTGTCGAGGACCTCTTTGACGAGCTCCGGGTCGAGGGCGCTGGTCACCTCGTCGAACAGCAATACGTGCGGTTCCATCGCCAGCGCGCGGGCAATTGCCACCCGCTGCTGCTGGCCGCCGGAGAGCGTTTCGGGGTATTGGTTGAGTTTGTCGCCGAGGCCGACCCGTTCGAGTAGGGCGCGGCCTTTCTCCTCGGCCTCGCGCTTCGACTTGCCAAGCACCCGTTGTGGGGCCAGGGTGACGTTCTGCAGCGCGGTCTTGTGGGGGAAGAGGTTGAACTGCTGGAAGACCATCCCCACCCGCTGGCGGACGAAGTTGAGGTTCCAGCTCTGCTCGCCGGTGCCCGAGCCAGGACCCTTGCAGATGTCCTCGCCCTCGAGGAAGATCTCGCCCTCCTCGGGCGGCGCCAGCAGGTTGACGCAACGCAGCAGCGTGCTCTTGCCTGAGCCGCTCGGGCCGAGGATGCAGATCACTTCGCCTTTGGCGACCTCGAGGTCGACGCCTTTCAGCACTTCGAGCTGGCCGAAGCGTTTGTGGATCCCCTTCAGGTGGAGCATCGGCTCTGGCACTACGCGACCTCGATGTGCGAGCCGCGGGTGATTTTGCCCTGCTGGCGCTTGATCATGTAGTCGACCACTCGTGCCATCGGCAGGGTGATCACCAGGAAGAAGCCGGCGGTGAGGATCAGCGCCGAGCTATTCAGCTGTTCGGAGAGGATTTCGCGGCTGACCAGAACCGACTCGGCGAAGGCGATCACGCTGACCAGCGTGGTGTCCTTCAGCAGCGAGATCAATTCGTTCAGCATCGGCGCCGGGATCTTGGTCACCGCTTGCGGGACGATGATGTGGCGCATCGCCTGGAAGTGGCTCATCCCGAGCGAGCGCGCCGCCTCCATCTGGCCTTTGGGGATCGCTTCGATCCCGGCCCGGTAGACCTCGGCCATGTAGGCGCCGTAGACGAAGACGAGGGCGGCGACGCCGTACCAGAAGGGGTCGGGCTTGCCGAACCATTTCGGCACCCGGATGTCCTCGGGGATGAAGTCGAGGAAGGGGACGCCGCCCGAGATCAGCAGGATGATGATCAGCAGCGGGACCGCCCGCAGGACGTCGATGTAGGCGATCGTCAAGAAGCGGAGCGGGATGGACTTCCTGCCCGGCAGTTGCCGCAACAGGGCGAGGACGAGGCCCCAGATCAGGGCGATGACGCCGGCGACGAGGAAGATCAGCAGGTTCTGCAGAAACGCTTCGAAGACTTCCCAGAAGTGTTCCCCCATGATCGAGAAGTCGAAGTACTGTTCGAAGAAGACGTCCATCTCAGCTCCTGCTGGCTTGTCAAAGAAGAAGGGGCGCCGTTGCCGGCGCCCCTTGCTTTACCTCAGTCCTACTCCCAGCGCAACCGTCATTCGCCTTTGCCCAAGGCGAAGATTTCTTTCGGCGGCGCTGCTTTGAACCACTTTTCGTAGATCTGTTCGTAGGTGCCGTCTTCGAGCGTGGCGGCGAGCCCTTCGTTGATCTGTTCGAGCAGTTCGGTGTCGTCTTTGCCGACCGCGATTCCGTACGTTTCTTCGGTCGGCACCTTTTCGGCGATTTCGATTCCGCCCGCTTCTTCGACCGCGTTGACCGCGACCGGGGCGTCGATGATCACCGCGTCCACCGTGCCCGCCTTCAGCGCGTTGATCCCATCGGGACCTTCCGGATACGGGCGCAGTTCCGCGGCGTTGGCTTTTTCCTTGCCGAGTTCGAGGCCGGTCGTCCCCTGCTGGGCGGCGACCGTTTCACCGGCCAGGTCGGCGAGCCCTTTGATGCTGCTCCCGTCTTTGACCAGGATCGCCTGTTCCGAGAGGTAGTACGGATTGGAGAAGCCGACGACTTTTTCGCGTTCCTCGGTGATCGTCGCGGCCGAGATCACCGCTTCGAACTTGCCCTGGGCGACGTCGCGGAAGATCGTTTCAAACGACGAGTCCTGGAATTCCGGCGTGCGGCCGATCTCTTCTCCGATTGCTTCCATCAGGTCGATATCGAAGCCGGTGTATTCACCGGGTTTCCCCTGCTCGAAGGGGGGATAGGGGATGTCCGAGCCGACGGTCAGCGGTTCGCCGCCGCCTTCTTCGGCCGCGCCGCCGCCTTCGCTGGTTTCAGCCGCGGTTTCGCCGCCGCCGCTGGTCGTGTCGTCGCCACCGCCGCAACCCGCCACAACGAGCGCTGCGATCGCCACGAGGAAAACCGCGAGAAGCGCGGTCAGCCGAGTCCTGCTCATAAAGGTATTGCCTCCGATCCAAATATTTCTAACCCGAGCGAAGATACTCAAGATTTGGCCGAGGGTCTTTATCCATCGGGCCAACGTCCATCGCTACACTTTCTGAAGTAAGGGGACCCGGCAACAGCGATGGCTGACCAAACGATCAACAGACCCTGCGGGGGGCGGTTCGGAAGCGTGGTCGAATCGATCGGCAATACGCCGCTGGTCGAGCTGCCGCGGCTCTCGCCGAAGCCCGAGGTTCATCTCTACGCCAAGCTCGAGGGGCACAACCCGACGGGCTCGGTCAAGGACCGGGTCGCGAAGTCGATGATCGAGGCGGCCGAGGCCGAAGGGGCGATCGAGGCGGGGCACACGATCCTCGAACCGACCTCGGGCAACACCGGCATCGCCCTGGCGATGATCTGCCGCCGCAAGGGCTATCCGCTGAAGGTGGTGATGCCCGACAACGTCACCGAGGAGCGGACCCAGCTGCTGCGCATGTACGGGGCCGAGATCGTTTATTCGGAGGGGCTGAAGGGCTCCAATGGGGCGGTCGAGGTGGCGCTCGAGATGGCGCAGGAGCCCGGCTACTTCATGCCCTACCAGTACGGCAACGAGGCCAACCCGCTCGCCCACTACAACGGCACCGCGCTGGAGATCCTCGAAGAGCTCGATGAGGTCGCCGCCTTCGTCGGCGGGCTCGGCACCGGCGGCACCCTGATGGGCAACGGCCGCCGGCTCAAGGAGGCCAACCCGGAGACGCTGATCGTCGCCGCCGAGCCGATGCAGGGCGAGCTCGTCCAGGGCCTGCGCTCGCTCGACGACGGCTTCATCCCGCCGATCATCGACCTCTCCCTGCTCGACCGCAAGATCATGGTCTCCAACCGCGACGCGATCATCTGGACCAAGCGCCTGCTCGACGAGGAGGGCATCTTCGCCGGCGTCTCGGCCGGCGCGATCGCCGCGATCGCCGCCCGCATCGCCGGCGAGCTCGACTCCGGCAACGTCGTCTTCCTAATTCCCGACGACGGCTGGAAGTACCTCTCCTCCGGCGTCTACACGAAGCCGCTGGAGGAGATCGAGAACCTCGACTCCACCGTCTGGTGGTAGTCGCGTAGTCCTGCTAAGCGCCCCGGCCGGCGGCGAGCACCGCAACTCTTCCGGCTGCTCGTCGAGTCCGGCTCTGGTCCGCTACCGGATCGGCCCCAAGGGCTAAGCGTGCGACCGGTCGCGGCCCGGGGGCTGCTCCTCGCGGCGCTGTTGACGGTGGTGCTGATCGGCACCGCCGTCCAGCCCGCGGTGGCCGCGACTGGAGGTGGGGGGAAGGTCCCAGCAGGCTTCTTCGGCGTCGTCCCGCAGGCGGCGCCGACGGCCGCCGACCTGGAGCGGATGGAGGGATCGGTGGAAACGCTTCGCTTCCCGATCTACTGGTCGAAATGCGAGCCGCGGCAGGGCGAGTTCGACTTCTCGGGCCCCGACAGGGAAATCGCAGCGGCGGCGGAACGCGGCATCCGGGTGATGCCGTTCGTCTACGGGACGCCGGCCTGGCTCGCCAGCAACGAAGCGCGGCCGCCGCTGAACGGGAGGGCGCTCATCGCCTGGAAGGGCTTCCTACGCAGGCTCGTCGAACGCTACGGCCCGCACGGCAGCCTCTGGCGTGGAGCTGTCCACCGCGAGCCGATCCGTCGCTGGCAGATCTGGAACGAGCCGAACTTCCGCCTCTTCTGGTTGCCGCGCGTCGCACCTCCCGACTACGCACGGCTGCTCGACGCTTCGGCCGGGGTGATCCGCAAGGCGGATCCGGGGGCGCGGATCGTGCTCGCCGGGATCGCGCCGGTCGGGGCGGGGATGAAGACCTGGGTCTTCATCCGGCGGCTGCTGCAGGTCCCCGGGGTGCGCGAGGACTTCGACTTCGCGGCGCTCCATCCCTACGCCGCGAACATGGCGCAGATGGACTACCAGCTGAGCCAGCTGCGGGCGGCGATGGCGTCCTACGGCGCCGGGCGCAAGCCGCTGATCGTCACCGAGATCGGCGTCGCCTCCGACGGCTTCTACCGCTCCGTCTTCGTCAAGGGCTTCGATGGCCAGGCCCGCTTCCTGCAGCAAGCCTTCGGGCGGTTGCTGGCGATGCGCCACCGCTGGCGGATCGCCGGCGTCGACTGGTTCACCTGGCAGGACCAGCCGCGGCCCGATCCCCACTGCGCCTTCTGCCAGGGCGCCGGCCTCCTCGACCTCGCCGGTGACCCGAAGCCGGCCTGGTCTGCCTACCGGCACGCGGTCAGGGCGGCGCGGCTTCACTAATCTCGACCAGGTGGAGATCTCCCAGGAACTGGTCGACGAGATGGTCGCGCACGCGCGCGAGGACGTGCCGAACGAGTGCTGCGGGATGGTCGGCGGGCGCGACGGGATGGCGGAGAAGGTGGTGCGGGTTGAGAACTCCGCTGCCAGCCCGCTGCGCTACGAGATGGACCCGCAGGGGCAGTTCGACGCGCTGAAGGAGATCGAAGCCGACGGTGGAGAGCTGCTGGCGATCTACCACTCGCACACCAAGAGCGCTGCCTATCCATCACAGACCGACGTCAACCAAGCGCAGAACTGGCCCGAACAGATCTATGTCATCGTCTCCCTTGCCGATTCCGCGGCGCCTGACGTCAAGGCCTTCACCCTGGCCGACCTGCAGATCGCCGATGCCGAGCTCAACGTCACATAAAAGCCCTCACAGCCGCGGTGCCCACGGCCCCGGCCAGGGAGACGGCGGCTCCCACGACGAGGGCGGGGGCGGCGGCGGCGGAGGTGGCGGCAAGCTGGTCAAGGTCGCCTTCGCCCGCAACCAGTCCGAAGCCGAACTACTGCAGGGACTGCTGCTCGACTCCGGGATCCCGAGTGTGCTGAAACGCTCCGGCGGCTTCGACAACCCCGACTTCCTCTCCGCCGGCCCGCACGACGTCTGGGTCAACCTGCAGCACGAGGAGGAGGCGAAGCGGACCCTCGCCGAGACGATGGTCGCCGACGAGGACGAGGACGACGAGCGGCGCGAGCTGGAGGAGGAACGTCGGCTGGCGCGGGGCGAGGGCGGCGGCCCGTCGCCGGGGCGGCTGGCGGTCTGGGTGGTGGCCGCAGCGATCGCGGCGATCGTCCTGATCTGGATCCTCTACGAAATCAGCTGAGGCTGGCATGGCGGAGGAGCTGACGAAGGTCGCTCTGGCCGAGGACGCAGTCGAGGGCGCGATGGTCAAAGGGCTGCTCGAGGACGCGGGGATCCCGACCTTCCTGCGCGCCAGCGCCGCGCGGGTCGACGGTACGGAGCTGGCCTTCGGGATGCTGGCGCGGGGGTCGATGGGCGGGCCGCAGGACGTGATGGTGCCCGCTTCCCGAGCCGAGGAAGCGGCCGCCTTGCTGGCGGCGCCGGCCGAGCTCGAGGAACTGGAAGGGGACTGAGCTAGGGCTTAGGCGGCCCTAGCGGAGCGAGCCGTCGCCGGCCCGGGTGATGCCGCGCAGGTGGTCACGCCAGGCGTCCTCGATGTCGCGGAAGCGGGCGTCGAAGGCATCTTCGAGCGTGACTGTTGGGCCGCCGGGGAGAAGGCCGTCGACGAGGCGCTCGCAGGCCTCGGGGCCGCGCTCGTTCTCGAGCAGGTCGAAGATCGTGCCGCCGAGGATCACCGCGTCGCGGCGCGAGGGCGGGAAGGCAGGGCGCGAGCTCTCGCGCAGACGGCGGATCACCACGGCGCGGTAGAGGCCGACCTGACGGGCGAAGTACTGGGCGCCGCCTTCGACCAGCCAGGCCCAGCGCAGGTAGCGGTAGAAGCGGCCGGGGGTCCAGGCCGGTGGCAGGGCACTGTTGTTGGCGGCGATCACCAGCTGGGCGTAGAGGCGCTCGGCGGTACCGCGCAGCGCTTCCAGCGAGTCGTCGCCGGCGGCGCGGCGTTCCATGTGCTTGTCGTTGAGGACGTGCAGCTCGGTCGCCATCGCCCAGCCAACGAGGTAACGGCGGCCGGCGGGGGCAGCCGACCAGCGCGCCGCCGGCAGGAAGGGGTGGGCGGCGGTCAGCCAGAGCGGGTTGGTGTGGACGACGACCGTGACCTCGCCCGGAACCTCAGCGAAGCGGTCTTCGAGCCGCAACCGGAGGATCTCCATCCGGTCAAGGGTCTGCTCGGCGAAGGCGGCATCTTCGGAGTCGTGCCGCGCGGTGAAACTCAGCGACTCCGTTTCTTCCCAGGCCACGTCCCGAGACTACGAGGTTGGCCGGCGCTGGTCCGAGGCCGACTGGCCAAGCAGACCAAGGACGACCGAGGGAGCGTGCTCCGCACGTGACCGAGGGAGGACGCCGGTATGCGCCGCGCCAGGCGGACTCAGACCAGCGCCGGTTCGCGGGTCTCGCACACGTCCATAATCTCGGATCTAGCGCGATCGAACTCTTCGTCGGCCATCACCGGCGTGCCCTCGAAGGGCAGGTCGCGGTCGATCTCAACCCAGGAGCGGCAGCCGTGGTACTCGTCGCGGACCCGCACGGTGACCGGGCGGGGGATGCGGTGGACCCGCAGCAGCAGGATGTGGAGCGGGTGCCGGCGCTTCCAGGCGAGGCGCTTTTCGGCGTAGTCGGGGGTCCAGATGTAGTACGGCGAGAGGCCGTCGAGGGTGCGGCGGTCTTCGATCGTGATGTGATCGGTGACCTCAGCCCAGGCGCGGAGCCGGACGCGGTCGGGCTGGGCGATGCCGCCGTCCTGAATCAGGGCTTTCGGCGGTGGTTCCTCGTCCGGCCAGACACCCTCCTCGAGGGCGCGGCGGAGCTCTGGGTGGTGGGACTCGCGGACGAGGTCGTTGCGCTGGTGGTCGAAGGTCGGATAGAGGAAGAAGCGCTCGTGCTCGACCTCGAAGTGCTTGTTCTCCTCGCGGATGCCGCCCTTACGCAGAGTCAGCAGCTGCTCGCCCTCAGAGAGAGCCCGGACCGTTACGGCCCATTCCTTTAGTGCAATCGGCATTTGTCGTCAGTACCTGGTGGAGGTTGTGTGAAAGTGGAGCGAGGCTGCGTTAAACAGCCGGGCCCGAAGGGCCGTCGCCTCGCCGAGGGCGCGGATTCTAGACGAGGGCTCACGAATCTCAAAATAAATTTCGACAGACGATCGGCTTTGGAGCAGGGATCTGCCGCAACTGTGACGCTTTCACATTTCTCTGCAGGCGACTTGGCCGCTGCGACTGGGTCTCAGGCGCGGCTGCCGTGGGCGCCGCCGCCGGGGGTCTCGATCCGCAGGCGCTGGCCGCGGGCGAGCTCGCCGCTGGCCTTGCTCGGCAGCGGCTCGCCGTCGAGCAGGTTGCGGCCAGGCTCGCCGTCCGCTCCGCCCTCGCGGCCGCGAGGGGCGTGGCGGCGGCGCTCGGTGATCAGCGAGTAACGCATCGGTGCCAGGGCCTCGAGCTCGCGGACGATCCCCTCGCCGCCGGCCTGCTCGCCGCCGCCACCGCTGCCGCGCCGCACCGAGAGCTCGCGCACCCGCAACGGGAACTCGGTCTCCAGTGCCTCGACCGGCGTGTTGAGCGTGTTCGACATCGCGACGTGAACCGCGCTCGGGCCGGGAGCGTCGGGGCAAGCGCCCTGGCCGCCAGCGAGCGTCTCGTAGTAGGTGAAGTCCTCATTGGCGAGCGTCAGGTTGTTCATCGTCCCCTGGCCCTGGGCGGGAACCGGCCGGGCGCCGGCCAGGGCGGCGATCACCAGGTCGGCGACCCGGCTCGAGGTCTCGACGTTGCCGGCGACCACTGCGGCCGGGTAGCGGGCGTTGAGCAGGCAGCCCTCCGGGGCGACCACTTCGATCGGGCGGTGGGCGCCGGCCGAGGGTGGCGCCTCGGGGTCGGTGAGGACGCGAACCGCGAAGAAAGCCGCGGACTTGGTGACCGAAAGCGGGCAGTTGAGGTTGCCGTCGACCTGTGCGTCGCTGCCGCTGAAGTCGAGTCGTAGCTCCCCGCCTGCGATCGTCGCCGCGACCCGTAGGGTGACGTCGCGCTCGTCGCCGCGACCGTCGGCTTCGAGCACGTCCTCGGCCGTATAGGTGCCGTCGGGGAGCGCCGCCAGTGCGGCCCGGGTGCGACGCTCGGAGTAGGCGAGGATCTCGGCCATTCCCTCGCGCACGGTCGTGGCGCCGTGGCGTTCGGCAAGCTCGGCCAGCCGCTGCTCACCGATCCGGTTGGCGGCCGCCTGGGCGCGGAGGTCGGCGAGCCGCTGGCGCGGCGCTCGCATCTCGCCAGCGAGGCGCTCGAGCTCCGCCGGCGTCGCCTTGGTTGGCGGGATCACGACGCCCTCTTCGTCAAGCGTGCGCGAGTCGGCCGGCATCCCGCCGGGGGTCGGGCCGCCGATGTCGGCGTGATGGGCGCGGCTGGCGGCGAAGCCGAACAGCTCGCCGTCGAGGAAGACCGGGGAGATCAGGGTCACGTCCGGGAGGTGGGTGCCGCCGCGGTAGGGGTCGTTGAGGATCCAAGCCTCTCCCGGGCGCTGCTCCTCGCCGAGCACCGCCGCCACCGCGTCGGGCATCGAGCCGAGGTGGACGGGGATGTGCTCGGCCTGCATCACCAGCTCGCCGGCGGGGTCGAAGAGCGCGGTCGAGCAGTCGTGGCGCTCCTTGATGTTGGCCGAGTAGGCGGAGCGGATCAGCGCCGCCCCCATCTCGTCACAAGCGGCCCGCAAGCCGCCGATCAACACCTGCAGCGTGATCGGGTCGAGACTCACCGGGCTGTTCCTTTTGTCGGAATGGTCGACATAAGGAACAGCTCAGCGGGTTGCCTTGATCGTGCCGGTGTCGTCGACCTCGGCCTGCCAGCCGGGCGGCAGGACCAGGGTCGCCTCGGGGAGCTCGAAGACGACTGGGCCCGCGGCCTGCTCACCGGCGCCGGGCTCGCCGCGCAGGACCGGCGTCTCGATCCACTCGCCGTCGAACATCACCCGGCGGCTGAGGCGCTCGAGCTCGCCTGCGGCGGCGACCGGTCGCGGTTCGGGCCCGGGGATGACCAGCGCCAGGCGGATGTCGACGAGGACGACCTCGCCCTCGGGATCGCGGTGGCCGTACCGCTCCTCGTGCAGGCGCTCGAAGGCGGCGGCGAGCTCGGTCGGGTCGGGGCGGGGCGGACCAGGGACCGGCAGCTCGAAGGCCTGGCCGGCGTAGCGCATCTCGTAGACCAGCTCGGGCTCCGCCTCGGCGCCGAGTCCCTCGCCGGCGGCGGCGATCAACGCCTCGACCTCCTCGGCGATGCGCTCGGCGGTCAGGTCCGTGCCTCCCAGCATCACCGTGCGCGCGGTGTCGCGGCGGCGGTCGGAGGCGCAGAGGCCGAGGGCCGAGAGGACACCGCTGGCGCGCGGGCAGACGATCCGCCGGGTCCCCAGCTCGGCGGCGATCGCCGCTGCGTGCATTGGGCCGGCGCCGCCGAAGGGGAGGAGGGCGAAGCGGCGCGGGTCGAGACCGCGCTCGACCGTCACCACCCGCAGCGCCCGCACCATCTCCTGGTTCGCGACCCGGAGGATGCCGGCGGCGGTCTGCTCGCGGTCGAGCTCGAGCTGCTCAGCGAGGCCATCAACCGCCTGCGCCGCCGCCTCGGCGTCGAGCTCGACGCCGCCGGCCAGCTGCGAGTCGGCGGCGAGGTTGCCAAGCAGCAGATTGGCGTCGGTGACGGTCGGCTCCTCGCCGCCGCGCCCGTAGCAAGCGGGTCCGGGCTGGGCGCCGGCCGAGCGCGGCCCGACCCGCAAGGCGCCGCCGGCATCGCGCCAGGCGAGCGAGCCGCCGCCGGCGCCGACCGTGTGGACGTCGACCATCGGCAGCTGGATCACCCGGCCCTCGATCCGCCGCGAGTCGGTCCGCCGCACGGCGCCGTCCTCGATCACGCAGACGTCGCAGGAGGTGCCGCCCATGTCGAAGCCGAGGGCGTCGCGCTCACCGGCGGCGCGAGCCAGGAGGCCGGCGCCGACCGCGCCCCCGGCGGGGCCGGAAAGGACGCTCCAGGCGCCGGCGCGGCTTGCCTCCTCGGCGGGAGCGACGCCGCCAGAGGACTGCATCACCTGCGGCCCCGGCAGCCCGGCGCCGGCCGCTGCCTCGCCGAGCTGGCCGAGGTAGCGGCCGAGCAGCGGGCTGAGGTAGGCGTCGATCGCGGTCGTCGAGCAGCGCTCGTACTCGCGGAAGCGGGGCAGTACCTCGTGCGAGGCGGAGACATGGACCCCGGGGAGGCGCTCACGCAGGTGCTCGGCAAGGCGTTGCTCGTGGCTGGGGTCGAGATATGAGAAAAGCAGGCAGATCGCTACCGCTTCCGCACCGCTGGCCGCAATCGCCGCCGCCAGCCGCTCCGGTTCGCCCTCCTCCAGGGCCTCGATGACTCCTTCCGGGCCGGTTCGCTCGGCTGCCTCGAAGCGCAGCTGGCGCGCCACCAGCGGCGGCGGCTTCGGGGCGCACAGGTGGTAGAGCTCGGGCCGATCCTGGCGGCCGATCTCGAGCAGGTCGGCAAAGCCGCGGGTCGCGACCAGCGCCGTGCGGGCGCCGCGTTCCTCGAGCAGAGCGTTGGTGCCGACGGTCATCCCGTGGGCGAAGACCTCGACCGCTTCCGCCTCGATACCGGCCCGCGCCAACACCGCCGCGACCGCCTCCATTACTCCCTTGGACTCGTTGCCGGGCGTGGTCGGGACCTTGGCAGTGTGGACGGCGCCGTCGTCGAGCAGGACCGCGTCGGTGAAGGTGCCGCCGACGTCGACGCCGAGGAGCATGGCCGGCAAGCTAGCGCGCCTGGCCTCCAGCCAACGCCGTTGCACTTGTCCCCACGCGTTGCGGTTGTCCCCGGTATGCGGGGACAACCGCAAACGGTGGGGACAACTGCACCGCGGTCAGTCCCAGATCTCGTGCCGCGCTGCGCCGGCCGACTCGACCACGACGTGGATGCCGTCGAGGGCGGGATCGGCCGCGGGGGCGTCGGCGCGCAGGTGGCCGCCGCGCGACTCGCGGCGGTCGAGCGCCGAGGTCGCGATCGCCCGCGCCAGTGGGTAGGGACTCGAGATCAGCCGCGCCAGGTCATCAGGGTTGCGGACCGGGCCGGCGTAGCGCCAGACCGCCTCGCGGATCTCCGTAGTCGGCGCCTCGAAGCGCCAGCTCGGCAGCTCCGGCCGGCTCTCCGCCGGCATTTCGGCGACGGCTGCCGCGGCCGCCCGGTTGCCGAAGACGAAGCACTCGCTGAGCGAGTTGGAAGCGAGCCGATTGGCGCCGTGCAGGCCGGTGCACGAGCACTCGCCGACCGCCAGCAGCCCCGGCAGCGAGGAGCGCCCGTCAAGGTCGACCGTGACGCCACCCATCATGTAGTGGGAGGCGGGGGAGACCGGGACTGGTTCGCTCCGCGGGTCGAGCCCGGCGGCGGCGAGCGAGGCGAAAACGTTGGGAAAGCGGGCCGGGTCGATCTCCCGCAGGTCGAGCAGGACCGAGTCGGCGCCCTCGGCTCGCATCTCCTCGAGGATCGCGCGGGTGACGGCGTCGCGCGGCGCCAGCTCGTCAGTGAAGCGCTCGCCGCTTGCCGTCGAGTAGGCGGGCGCCCTCACCGCGGATCGCCTCGGTGATCAGGTTGCCGTCGTAAGGAGTGCCCGGCAAGGCCAGCGCGGTCGGGTGGAACTGGCAGAACTCGAGGTCGGCGAGGTCGGCGCCAGCCGCCGAGCCGAGCACCATGCCGGCGCCGATCGCGCCGCGCGGGTTGGTCGTCCGCCGCCACAGCGCCGCGGCGCCGCCGGTCGCCAGCACGGTCGCAGCGGCGGCGATCGGCCCCGAGTCGGCGAGCACGCCATGGCAGCGCTCGCCGTCGGACCACAGGGCCAGCGCCGAGGTCCGCTCCATCACCTCGATCCGCTCGTTGGCGGCGACCATCTTCGCCAGCTTCGAGGTCAGCTCGTGGCCGGTCGCCGATCCGCCAGAGTGGACGATCCGCCGCGCCGAGTGGCCGCCCTCGAGCCCGAGCGCCAGCCGCCCTTCGTGGTCGAGGTCGAAGACGACGCCGCGCGACTGCAGGTCGCGGACCGCGGCGGGCGCCTCGTCGGCGAGGACGCGGACCGCCGAGGGCCGGCAGAGGCCGCGGCCGGCGGCGATCGTGTCGGCGGCGTGGGCGCTTGGCGAGTCGTCGGGTTCGAGCGCCGCGGCGAGCCCGCCCTGGGCCCAGAAGCTGGCGCTCTCGGAGAGCGGCGTGCGCGAGACCAGGCAGACGCTGCCGCCCAGCTCGGCCGCCCGCAGCGCCGTCCAGAGCCCGGCGGCGCCGCCGCCGACGGCGACGACGTCGAACTCGGCCGTGGCGTTGATCACTGTCAGATGACCAGTTCCTTGGCGAGGTGCGCCTGGGGGCGCGCCCGGCCGAGCAGATCAAGGACGCAGGGCGCCGCCTTTGCCAGTGGGCAAAGGCAAGACCGAGGACGAAGAGATGCGAAGTGTGCCGGGCTCGTCATCCAGGTGTGCCTGGCCAAGGAACTGGTCATCCACCCTCTCGGCGCAGCGCGTCGAGCTGCCCTCGCAGCCAGGTCGCAGCGGATTCGCGGGCTCGCACCCGTTCGTCCTCGACCTCTCGCTCGGAGCGCGCGGCGCGCTCCTCTGCCGCGGCGACCCGTTCCTCGGCCGCCTCGGCCTGCGCTTCGATCTCGTTCAGGCGCTCCTCCGCCGCGGCGATCGCCCGCTCCTTGGCCTCCCGCTCGCGCTGCAGCTCCTCCTCGTGCGCGAGCTGCAGCGCTTTCAGCTTCCCGCTCCGCTTCGGCTTGCGCCCGCTCGAGGTCGGCTTCGAGCGCGCGGATCTCGGCTTCGAGCCGGCGCTCGGCTTCGGTCGCGGTGCTGGCCGCGGCCTGCAGCCGCCGCTTCGCCTCCTCGATTCGCGCCTCGAGCCCGGAGCCCGGGTCGCCGGCATCGCCGCGACCGGCGTTCGGTGGGCTTCCCTCGCCTCCCGGTTGCGCGTTCATCGCGTCAATCTATTCCAGGCGTGCGCGTTCCGTCACGATCGGTGCGGGTCACGTCGCGGTAGGCGGCGAGGACGCGCTCGGCCATCCGCGCAGCGGAGAGGGTCTCGGCGCGGGCGGCGCCAGCGACGCGCGGATCGGCCGCCTCGAGGTGGGGGCGGGCGGCGGCCGCCCAACTGGCGGGGTCGAAGGGGGCGCAGAGGCAACCGTCGACCCCGGTCAGCGCGTAGGGCGCAATCCCGACCGGGGTCGAGAGCACCGGCACATCGCAGGCCAGCGCCTCGACCGCGGCGAGGCCGAAGCCCTCGTAGTCGGAGGTGACGAGTACCGCGTCGGCGGCGTTGATCCAGGTCGGCATCGCTTCGGGGTCGATCGAGCCGCCGGTCAGCAGGTCGGCTTCGCAGACGGCGGCGAGCTCGCGGGCGCGATCGGCCCGCTTCTCGGGGCGGGCCGGGTTGGCGGGGAAGAAGAGGTAGCGGCCCTCGGGTTCGAGTCCGAGGGCGCGGCGCGCCTCGGCCCGCGGCGCCGGGGCGAAACGACCGAGGTCGGGACCGCAGGGGAGGACGGCGGAGCCGGGAACGGCGGGCAGGCCGGGGCGGCCGTCCTCGGGCTCGAACAGCGCCCGCGAGACAGCGGCGACCAGGTCGCAGCGCCAGGCGAGGCGGTGCGAGAGTGGGCCGACGATCGGGTGGCGCACGTCGGTGCCGTGGAAGGTCACGACCAGCGGCCGGGCGCCTGCCAGCAGCGCGCACCAGCCGGCCAGGCCGTAGTGGGCGTGGACGAGGTCGAAGCGCTGCCGCTTCAGCAGCCCGCGCAGCCGCCGGGTCGCCGGCGCGTATTCGCTGCGCCCGCGTTGGAAGCTGAAGACGTCGATCTCGACCCCGAGCTTGCGCAGCTCGTCGATCTGGTCGCGTACCCAGCGCCCCCGCTGCGGGGCGCCCTCGTCGGGCTCGAAATTGTGGACGACGAGGACGCGCACCCGCGTGAGGCTATCCGTCCCTCAGCCCAGCTCGACCTCGTAGTAGGCGTTGCGGTCCCGTTTCATTGCGAGCTCGAGTGGGACGAGAACGCGGTGGACGAAGGGGTAGCGGCGGCGCAGCGCCGCCGCCGCGGCGTCGGCCTCGGCCTCGGCCTCGACAGGCAAGCGCAAGATCGAGCAACTGCGCGAGCTGCTGGTCGAGCTGAACTCGGCGCTCTGAGCGGCATTCCCGGCCGCCGGTAGGACAGCCGTCACAGAGCGTTGCCGAAGCCGGCGCACCGGCGTCTTGTTCGGTGCGCCATCGCGGCCCAGCATCGATCGCCCAACGAAGAGAGGAGGCAGTCGATGCTCTACATGTGGTTCGGGTACCTGCACGCCGCCGTGGTCGAGCGGGTGCGGCGGATCCAGCGATTGGCAGGCGGTGAGGCAGGGCAGGGGACGGTCGAGTACGTCGGCTTGATCCTGCTGGTCTCGCTGCTGATGGTCGGGATGGTCGCGGCGATGAAAGGTTTCCAAGGGAAACAGGGCCTGGAGCTCGCCGACGTGATCGTCGACAAGATCAAGCAAGCGGTCGACAAGGTCGCCTTCAAATAGGCGATTGGCGCGTTGGTCGTCGATCCGGCGACCGGCGCGCCGCCGAGCGCTTAGCGCTGGCGCCCTTGTCCTCTATGCGGCGGAGGAAGGCGCCAATTGTGGCCGCCAGCCGATCGCGGGGGCGATGCGCTTGGCGCCCAAGGGGGCGCGCCGCTCGTGCCCGCACATGACAAGATCGCGCGATGCCCGCCTCGCGCAGCTACGACCGCGCCCCGGCCGACATCCGACCGGTGACGATCGACACCGGTTTCGTCGAAAGCGCCAACGGCTCGGCGCTGATCTCGATCGGCCGCACCCGGGTGATCTGCACCGCATCAATTTCCGAGCAGGTGCCGCGCTGGATGCAGGGCCGCGGCAAAGGCTGGGTCACCGCCGAGTACGCGATGCTCCCGGCCTCGACCGGCGAGCGCAAGCAGCGCGACATCTCGAAGGGCAAACAGGACGGCCGCGGGGTTGAGATCCAGCGGCTGATCGGCCGCTCGCTGCGGGTGGTGGTCGACTTCCGGGCGCTCGGCGAACGCAGCGTCTACGTCGACTGCGACGTGCTCGAAGCCGACGGCGGCACCCGCTGTGCCGCGATCACCGGCGGCTACGTGGCGCTGCGCGCGGCCCTGCAGCGGCTGGTCGACCGCAAAGTGCTCGAGACGATGCCGCTGACTGGGACGATCGCCGCGGTCAGCGTCGGCATCGTCAACGGCCGCGCCCTCTGCGACCTCGACTACGGCGAGGACTCGAACGCCGAGGTCGACGCCAACGTGGTGATGACCGGCGAGGGCGGCCTGGTCGAGGTGCAGGCGACGGCCGAGCGGACGCCGCTCTCGCGCGCCTCCCTCGACGAGCTGTTGGCGCTCGCCGAGGGCGGCATTGCGCGCCTGCGGGAGGTGCAGGAGCGGGTCGCGTGATCCTCGCCACCGGCAATCGCCACAAGCTCGCGGAGATGCGCGAACTGCTGCCGGAGGTCGAGCTCGAGCCCCTGCCCGAGGGGCTCGAGATGCCGCCCGAGGACGGCGACAGCTTCGAGGCCAACGCGCTGATCAAGGCGCGCGCGGTCCACGCCGCGACCGGCGGGGTGGTGGTCGCCGACGACTCCGGGATCGAGGCCGAGGACCTCGGCGGCGCGCCGGGGATCCGTTCGGCTCGCTATGCCGGCGTCGGCGTCGGTGACCAGACCAACCTCGACAAGCTGTTGCGCGAAGTCAATGCCGCCGGCGGCGAGCGTCGCGCCGCCTACGTCTGCGCCCTGGCCCTGATCGACGCCGACGGGACCGAGTACGTCTTCGAAGCCCGCTGCGGCGGGCGGCTCCTGGAGGAGGAGCGAGGGACCGGCGGCTTCGGCTACGACCCGATCTTCGTCCCCGAGGAGACCGGGCCCGGCGACGAGCGGACGATGGCCGAGATCTCGGCCGCCGAGAAGAACGCGATCAGCCACCGCGGCAAGGCGGCGCGGTTGCTTGCCGTCCACCTCGAGGTTGCGGCGGCTCGGCGGGCAGCCGCGGACTGACGATGTTTCGCTGCAAACCCGCCGCCGCCGGGCTCTCGATCGCCTCCAACGCGACCCTGATCGCGCTGAAGCTCGCCGCCGGTGCGCTGACCGGCTCGATCGCGATCCTGACCGAGGCGATCCACTCGCTGATCGACCTCGTCGCCTCGGTGATCGCCTTCATCTCGGTCCGCAAAGCCGACGAGCCGGCCGACGCCGAGCACCCCTACGGCCACGAGAAGGTCGAGAACCTGGCCGCCAACGTCGAGGGGATCCTGATCCTGGTCGGCGCCGGGATCATCATCTACGAGGCGACCCACCGGCTGGCGGTCGGCTCCAAGGTCGAATCGCTCGGGATCGGCATGGCGGTGATGGCCTTCTCGGTGGTCGCCAACCTCGGCGTCTCGGCGATCCTCACCCGCACTGCCCGGCGCACCGACTCGCCGGCGCTCGAGGGCGACGCCGCCCACCTGCGCACCGACGCTTACACCTCTGCCGGCGTTCTGGTCGGGCTGGCGCTGGTCGAACTCACCGGCGCCAACGCCTTCGACTCGATCACGGCCCTGATCGTCGCCGTGGCGATCGTTTGGTCAGGGATCCGGATCATCCGCCGCTCCTCCGGCGTGCTGGTCGACGAAGCGCTGCCGGAGCCCGAGATGGACCGGGTCGAGGCTGCTCTTGCCGCCGCCCGCACGCCGGAGGTAGCTGGGTACCACAAACTGCGCGGCCGCCGCGCCGGCAGCCGCCGCTGGGTTGATCTGCACGTCCAGTTCCGCTCCGGCACCAGCCTCGAGCAGGCCCACGAGATCGCCCACCGCATGCGCGACGAGGTCGAGGAGGAGATCCCCGGCGCCGAGGTCCTGATCCACGTCGAGCCCGAGACCTCAGTGCGCGAACCCGACGACGCGGGCGAGGGCCCATTCCGCTCAGGCTGAGTCCCCCAGCTGTTCCTTATGTCGGCTATTCCGGCATAAGGAACAGCTGGGCGGGACTTACGCGGCGGGCAGCAGGTTGACCGCCGCGGCGAGGCCGACGGCGATGAGGACGAGGGTGTAGCCGGTGTAGCCGCTGATCGCGAAGAGGATCGCGGCGATCGCGCAGACGGCGACGACGATGATCCATGAAGCTCGGGCGAGGGCCATCGCTCGGTATCTTCGCTCAGATGGCAGACCCCACGTCGAGGCACCCCTGGATGACGCACCCGGCAGCCTTCGCATCTCTGTGTCCTCGGCCTTGCCTTCGCCAACTGGCAGAGGCGGCGACCTGCGTCCTAGATCTGCTCGTCCGGGCGCGCCCCCAGTGGCACCTCGACATCAGGTCTGCCGTCTGATGACCGACGCCGCCGCGACTGCGACTCCGACCGACGGCTCCGCCGCGGCGGCGCTGGCGTTCCTGACCGAGATGTCGCCCGACCTGCGAGGGGCGGCGATCCTCGCTGGTGACGGTGCCGTCCTCGCCGCCAGCGGCGAGGACGCCGAGGCTTGGGGGGAGGCGGCGCGGGCGCTGCTCGCAGCCGCCGACGAGGCCGACCCTGAGCCGGCTGAGCAGGTCCACGTCGGCAGCGAGTCCGGTGAGGTCTTTGCGCTGCGCCACGAGGGGCTAATCGCGGTCGCCGTCACCGAGCGCTTTGCGCTCGCCTCGCTGATGCTCTTCGACATGCGCCAGGCCTTGCGCGAGCTGGCGCTCACTCAGCGCGGCGGGGACGGGGACGAGGGCTGATGCCGCCGAAGCCGCACCGCGTCCTGCTCGACCGCGTCTCCGGTTACGCCGACGAGGCCGCCGCCTACATGCGGCGCCGCAAGATCGCCCGCCGACCCTTTGCCCGGCTCTACTACGCCAACGGGCGCGCCGCCGACCAGGACATCGATAGCAAGCAGGGGATCGCCCTCTTCGACGCTGCCGATCGCCTGGTCGAGGTCGCCGGCAACGTCCGCCGGAGGCGGCCGTGAGCGCGCAGATCGAGACGGTGAATTCCGGTTATTTGAGTCCGGCTCGATCGGTGCGCGAAAAGAGGTGTTCGTGAGCGACGGCGGGAACGCCAACGGCGGCGATGGCCTGATCTCTCCCGAGGTCGCCGAGCGCGTCCTTGCCCGGGCGCTCGCCAACGGCGGCCGTTTCGCCGAGGTCTTCGCCGAAAGCCGCCAAGGGCTGACGATGGCGATCGACGAGTCGCGGCTGGAGTCGGTGCAGTCGGCCGCCGAGGAAGGCGCCGGGGTGCGGGTGATTGAGGGCGCCACCACCTACTTCGCCCACGTTGATGGGCTCGACCCGGCCGACCTCGAGCGCGCCGCCGACGAGGCAGCTGCCGCCCTGCGCGGGGCGCGCCGCGAGCCCCAGGCGCTGGGCGCGCGCTTCTCGCAGCCGATCCCGATCGAGCGCCGGCCGGAGGAGGTCGACGCCGCGACCAAGGCGACGCTCTTGCGCGAGCTCGACGAGCGCGGCCGCGCCCAGGGCGACGAGGTCGCCCAGTTCACCGCTTCCTATGCCGAGGCCCGCCGCCGCATCGCCGTCGCCAACTCCGACGGCCTGTTTGCCGGCGACGACCGCACTCGCACCCGGATTGGCGCCCAGGCGGTGGCCCGCCGCGGCGAGGTGGTCGAGACCGGCGCCGAGACGCTCGGCGCCCACCGCGGCTTCGAGCTGCTCGAAGACGATCCCGGCCAGATCGCCGAGCAGGCGGTGCGCAAGGCACTGACCCTGCTCGACGCCCGCCCCGCGCCGTCGGGCTCGATGCCGGTCGTCGTCGGCGGCGGCTTCGGCGGTGTCCTCTTCCATGAGATGACCGGCCACGGGCTCGAGGCCGACCACATCCAGAAGGGCGCCAGCGTCTATGCCGGAAAGCTCGGCGAGATGGTCGCCCAGCCGCTGCTCAACGCCTATGACGACGGCCGCCTACCGGGAGAGTGGGGCAGCGACGGGATCGACGACGAGGGCGCTCCGACGAACAAAACGCTGGTGATCGAGGAGGGCCGCCTCGTCTCCTACCTCTACGACCACGTCACCGCCGAGCGCGACGGCCACGAGCCGACCGGCAACGGCCGTCGCGAGAGCTTCCGCCACCTGCCGATCCCACGGATGACCAACACCTACATCGCCCCCGGCGAGGCGACCCCCGCTGGGATGATCGAGGAGGTCGAGAACGGCTTCTACGCGGTCTCCTTCGGCGGCGGCCAGGTCGACCCGGCAACCGGCGACTTCGTCTTCGGCGTCTCCGAGGGCTACCTGATCGAGGGCGGCAAGGTGACGGCGCCGTGCCGCGGCGCCACCCTGGTCGGTAACTGCCTCGACGCTTTGGCGGCGATCGACGCGGTCGGCGACGACTTCTGGATGAAGACCGGGATCTGCGGCAAGGGCGGCCAGAAAGTCCCGGTCGGCACCGGCCAAGGCCACGTCCGCGTCGGCCGCATGACCGTCGGAGGCACCGCCCGATGAGGGGGAGGAAAAATCGGGGTACCGATCTTTCCTCCCCTATAGGGACGGAAAGATCGAAGTGAGTGAGCTGAGCGAGGCGACGCGGCGGGCGGTGGAGGCGGCGCAGGGCGCGGGCGCCGGCGAGGCCGAGGCCTACGCTTCGCGTGAGAGCGGGCGCGAGGTCCGCGTCCACGGTGGCGAGGTCGAAAGCCTGACCGCTGCGACCCAGAGCGGGATCGGGGTCCGGGCCTGGATCGGCAACCGGGTCGGCTATGCCTACGGCACCGACCTCTCCGAGGCCGGCGTCGCCGCGATCGCCGCCCGCGCCGCCGAGGCGGCGGCGATTGCCGATGAGGACGAGTATGCGGCGCCACCCGAGCCGGCCGAGATCGAGGCCCTGCCCGGCCTCGACGACCCCTCGATCGCGACCTGGGAGACGCCGCGGGTCGCTGAGCTTGCGCTGAGCGTCGAGCGCACCGCGCTGGCGGCCGACGAGCGCGTCGTCGCGGTCGAGACTGCGGTCTACGCCGATTCCTCCGAGCGGGTCGCGATCTCCTCCTCGGCTGGACTCGCCGGCGAGTATGAGAGCTCCAGCTGTTACGCCTACCTGCAGGCGCTCGCCGAGGGTGAGGACGGCCGGGAGACCGGCTTGGGCTTCGGCCTCGCCCGCGGTCCCGACGGCCTCGACCCAGGGGAGATCGGTGCAGAGGGCGCCGCCCGGGCGCTGGCGATGATCGGCGCCGCCAAGCCCGAGTCGCGCGCCTGCCCGGTCGTCCTCGACCCGACCGTCGCCGCCAGCTTCGCCGGCCTGATCGGCGGCGCGCTCGGCGCCAAAGCAGTGCAGCGCGGCCGCTCACCCTTCGCCGGACGGATCGAAGAGGAGCTGGCGAGCGATGCCTTCGCCCTCCACGACGACGGGCGTGACCCCGAGGGCCCGGCCTCGGCCCCGTTCGACGGCGAGGGGGTACCACGCCGCCGCACCGCGCTGATCGAGGAGGGTCGCCTGCGCTCCTACCTCTACGACACCTACACGGCCAACCGCGAGGGCGTCCACTCGACCGGCTCCGCTGCGCGCGCCGGCTACCGCTCACTGCCTTCGGTCTCACCCTCGAACCTGGTTGTCGCGACCGGCAACCTGAGCGAGGCGGAGCTGCTGCGGGCAGCAGGCGAGGGCGTCTACGTGACCGACGTCGCCGGGCTCCACTCGGGCGTCAACCCAGTCACCGGGATCTTCTCGGTCGGCGCCTCAGGACGCACGATCCGTGGCGGCGAGCTAGCCGAGCCGATCCGCGAGTTCACTATCGCCGGCGAGCTGGTGGCGATGCTGGCTGCGGTGCAGGAGGCCGGGGCGGAGGCGCGTTGGGTGCCGTTCGGCGGCTCGGTGAAGACGCCGCCGTTGCTGGTTTCCGAGCTTTCGCTCAGCGGTTCCTGAACGTTTAATGGCTTGGGGCTGCGGTTCCCGCCGTCTACGTTGTTAGATTGCGGCGCGTCTTCAACCCCCGAGGAGGAATCTCGACGTGACCAAGGCTGAGTTTCTGGACCAACTTTCAGGCGACGAGCGGCTGGGCAGCAAAAAAGCTGCGAGCGACGCGGTCGATTCCGTGCTCGACGCGATCGCCGATGCGCTCAGCTCCGGCGACGAGGTGAGCTTTACCGGCTTCGGCAAATTCCATGTTGCTGAGCGCGGCCCGCGCCAGGGCGTCAACCCGCGCACCGGCGAGCGGATCACGATCCCGGGCGGCAAAGTGCCGCGCTTCTCCGCCGGCTCCGCTCTGAAGAGCAAAGTCAAAGGCGGCTGAGGCCGACCTGACTTGAGGCGACACTGATCAAGTTCGCGGATCGGCTGGCGGCGCTCGTCCAGGAGCGCCGCAGTCAGATTTGCCTAGGTCTCGACCCCGACCCGGCGCAGCTCGCCGGGGACGGGGCCGGGGCCGGGACTGGCGCTGCGACTGACGCCGCTGAGCGCGCTGGCGTCGCGGTCGCCACCCACTGCCGCTCGCTGATCGAGCGCGCCGGCCCGGCCTGCGTCGCGGTGAAGCCGCAGCTGGCCTGCTTCGAACGGCTCGGCGCTCCCGGCTGGGCGGCGTTGAACGAGACGATCTCGGCCGCCCAGGAGGCCGGCTTGCTGGTGATCGCCGATGGCAAGCGCGGCGACGTTCCGGTCACCGCTGCCGCTTACGCGCAAGCGCTGGTCGGCGAGACCCCGACCCCTTGGGGCCCCGTTCCGGGCCTCGGGGCCGATGCCTTCACCGCCAACCCGTTGCTTGGCCGCGACGCACTCGAGCCGCTGATCGAGGCGGCGGCAACGGCCGGCGCTGGTGTTTTCGCCCTGGTCCGCACCAGCAACCCGGGTGCCGCCGACCTGATGGACCTGCCGGCGCCGCAGCAGCCCCTGCACGAGCGGCTGGCGGAACTTGTCGACGAGCTCGCTCCGCGGTTGGCGGGGGAGGGGGAGCTGAGCGGGCTGGGCGCCGTCGTTGGCGCCACCGAGCCCCAGCACATCGCCCGGCTGCGCGAGCTGATGCCGCGCTCGGTCTTCCTGATCCCGGGTGTCGGCGCCCAGGGCGGCAAGCCCGAGCTGCTCGGCCCGGCCTTCGCCGCCGGCCCCGCCGCAGCGCTTGTCGCCGCCTCGCGGGGAATTGCCGCCGCGCCCGATCCCGCCGGCGCGGCGCAGGAATTGAGGGAAATCGTGTGGAAGATCTCCGGCGGATAGAAAGGCGAAACCCGCCGCTACGATCCCGCCCCCAGTCAGTTTCCGGCATTCGGCTCGATGAAAAGAACCAAGAGATATCTGGCGCGCCTGCTCGCCGTGCTCGCGATCGCGGCCGTCGCCGTCGCGGTGATCGTGATCGTCTCCAGCTTCAAGGCGGACGACTCCGGCGACAAAACCAGCGGCAACGGCAAAGCCCAGCCGACCAAACAGCAGCCGAAAAAACCGCAGCGCTCGAAAGCAAAGACCTACACGGTGCAGAGCGGCGACACCCTGACCGCGATCGCCCACAAGACCGGCGTCCCGGTTGCCGAGCTGCAAGCGCTCAACCCGGAAATCGACCCGCAGATCCTGATCGCCGGAGAGGTGCTCAAACTTCGATGAGCCGGCGGCGGGCCGCCGTCGCCGTGCCGTTGGCGGTCCTCGCCTGCGCCCTTTGGCTGTGCGCGACGTCCCTCGCCGCGCCGCAATCGGGTGGGGTGGGGGCGGGGAAGGACGCGAAGGCGGGGAAGTCAGAGAAGTCGGACAGCAGAAGCCCGAGCACCCGACCCCGGGGCCGCCGGTCGAAGCGCGCTCCTGGGGGCTGACCGACGGCCGCACCGGCGAAGTCCTGATCTCGCACGCCGGCAACGAGCGACTGCCGATCGCCTCGACGACCAAGCTGATGACCGCATACGTGGCGATCAAGGACCTGCCGCTCGACAAGGTCGTGAAGGCAGCCCGCTACGACGCCGAATACGGCGAGTCGCTGATGAACCTGCGCGGCGGCCAGGAAATCAGCGTTCGCGACCTCCTCTACGGCCTGATCCTGCGCAGCGGCAACGATGCCGCCCACACCCTGGCGCTCCGCGCTGCTGGCTCGATCCCCAAGTTCGTCGAGCAGATGAATCGCTACGCGGCGGCGCTCGGCCTCGCCAATACCCACTACGCGAATCCGATCGGGCTCGACCAGAAGGGCAACTACTCGAGCGCGCTCGATCTGATGACCCTGACCCGGCGGCTACTGGCGATCCCCGCCTTCGCCAAGATCGCCGACGCCCGCGAAGCCGAACTGACCAGCGTCGATCCGCCGCGGCGGATCGAGACGATCAACGAGTTGCTCGACGACGCCCCCTGGGTGACGGGGGTAAAGACCGGCCACACCTGGGGTGCTGCCTATGTCCTGGTCGGCTCGGGGACGAAGAAGGGGACCGAACTGATCTCGGTGGCGATCGGCGCGCCGAGCGACGAAGCCCGCTTCGCCGACAACCTCGAGCTACTCGAATGGGGCTTCCGCCAGTACCGCCACAAGCGTGCGGTCCACCGCGGTCAGACTTTCGCCGAACCCTCGATCCGCTACTCCGGCGGCACCCTGCCGCTGCGCGCCGCGCGGCCGCTGGAGCTCGGCCTGCGCGAGGACCAGCAGGTCGAAATCAACGTCGAAGCGCCGCGACAGGTGACCGGTCCGATCCGCCGCGGCGCCAAGCTCGGCCGCGCCAACGTCTTCGTCGACGGCGCCCCCGCGGGGCGGGTCGCGCTGCGCGCCGGCCGCTCGATCCCGAAGGCCGACATCGTCGACCGGGTCCGTTATTTCTTCAAGGACAACTGGGTCCCCGTGGTGGCGGGGATCTGCGCGATACTGATTTTCGGGATGCTGCTGTACTTGTGGAGACGGTCCCGGCGCAAGCGGCGCAAAAACGAGGGGGCGCGAATCGGGTGAAGGCCAAGTGATCCTGACCGTGACGCTTAATGCGGCGATCGACCGCACCGTCGCCGTGCCGAATTTCCGGCTCGCCCGCCGCCACCGCGCGGTGGAGAGCCGCACCGTCGCCGGCGGCAAGGGGATCAACGTCGCCCGGGCGCTGAGCATGCTGGGTCGGCCGGTGATCGCCGCCGGCATGGTTGGCGGCCCGACGGGCACCCGCGTGCTCGAACAGCTGCACGAAGAGTCCGTACTTACCGACTTCATCCGAATCGCCGCGGAGACGCGCATCAACCTTGCGGTGATCGACCCAACCTCGGGCGAGCAGACCGAGATCAACGAGCGCGGCCCAGCGGTCAGCCCGGAGGAGGTGAAGAAGCTCTTCGAAAGGATCGGCTACCTCGCCGGCGGCGCCAAGATCTGCGTTCTCGCCGGCTCGCTGCCGCCCGGCGCCGGCGATGACCTCTACGCCAAGCTCGTCTCCGACCTGACCCGGCGCGGCGTCCCGGTGGTGCTCGACGCCGAGGGTGAGGCGATGCTGGCCGGCCTCCGCGCCGGCGCCTCGATGGTGACGCCGAACGAACGCGAGGCCGAGGAGCTGGTCGGCCAGGAGTTCGCCGAAGACGGATCAGACCTCGCCCACGGGCTGGGAGAGCTGGTCCGGCTCGGTGCCGAGGAGGCGGCGATCACCCGGCCCGAGGGCTGTGTCGCGGCGGTCGGCGAGGGAGCTAACCGGCGCCTGCTCGAGGTCCACACCGAGCCGCTCGAGCCGGTCTCCACGGTCGGCTCCGGCGATGCCTTCGTCGCTGGCTACGTGGCTGCCCGCTACGAGGGCCGCAGCGCCGAGGAGTGCCTCGCTTACGGGGTCGCCTGTGGGGCAGAGTCGACCCAGCACTTCGGTGCCGGAACGGTCGATCGCAACCAGGTCGAGCGGCTGCTCGGCGAGGTCGCGGTGCACGATCTGGAGGTCCCCGCCGACGTGTACGCTGAATGATTAACCCGCCAGCCCTGGAGGACTAACTTGGAAATCGAAATCGGACGCGGAAAGAAGGGCCGGCGCGCTTACGGATTCGACGACATCGCGATCGTTCCTTCGCGCCGGACCCGCGACCCCGACGACATCGACATCACCTGGACTCTCGGTCCTTATCGCTTTGAGATCCCGCTGCTCGCCTCGGCCATGGACGGCGTGGTCAGCCCCGACACCGCGGTGCTGACCAACGAGCTCGGCGGGCTTGGCGTCCTCAACCTCGAGGGCATCTGGTCCCGCTTCGAGAACGCTGAGGAGAAACTGGAGGCGATCGCCGCCGCGCCCAAGCACGAGGCGACGCGGCTGATGCAGGAGATCTACGCCGAGCCGGTCAAGGAGGAGCTGATCTCCCAGCGGGTGGCGGAAATCAAGGCGCGCGGTGCGGTCGTCTGCGGCTCGCTGACGCCACAGAAAGTCCGCGACCACTACGAGGCGGCGGTCGAGGCTGGATTGGACGTCCTCGTGATCCAGGGCACGGTGATTTCCGCCGAACACGTTTCGACCACGGTCGAGCCGTTGAACTTGAAGGAGTTCATCTCCGAAGTGCCGGTGCCGACCGTGGTTGGCGGCTGCGCTTCCTACTCAACCGGGCTGCACCTGATGCGGACCGGCGCCGTCGGCGTCCTCGTCGGCGTTGGCCCCGGCGCTGCCTGCACGACCCGCGGCGTGCTCGGGATCGGGGTCCCGCAGGCGACGGCAATTGCCGACGTCGCTGCGGCTCGCTCGCAGCACATGCTGGAGACCGGCGAGTACGTCAACGTGATCGCCGACGGCGGCATGCGGACCGGTGGCGACGTCTCCAAGGCGATCGCGATGGGCGCCGACGCGGTGATGGTCGGCTCGCCCCTGGCGCGCGCCAAAGAGGCCCCCGGCCGTGGCTTCCACTGGGGGATGGCGACCTTCCATCCCTCGCTGCCGCGCGGCACCCGCGTCTCGACCAAGCAGGACGGGACGATGGAGCAGATCCTGCTCGGCCCGGCCCGCGAGAACGACGGCACCTTCAACCTGATCGGGGCTCTGAAAACCTCGATGGCCACCTGCGGCTACGAGGACATCCGCTCCTTCCAGCGGGCCGAGGTGATGGTCGCGCCGGCGCTGATGTCGGAGGGCAAGAAGCTGCAGAACGAGCAGCACGTCGGCATGGGCTCGAACGGGCGGGCGGCAGTTTCTGCAGGGGTCGCAGTTTCGGATGACTGAACCGCTCGTCGCAAGTGTCGACGACGAGCAATCCGCGGCTGACGCTGGGGAAATCCCCCTTGATGAAGTCCGCGGCGTGGAGGAGGTGCTGGTCCTCGACTTCGGGGGCCAGTACTCCCAGCTGATCGCCCGGCGGATCCGTGAATGCGGGGTCTTCGCCGAGCTCCTGCCCTCGACCGTCTCGGTCGAGGAGATCCGCGCCCGGGCGCCAAAAGGGCTGGTGCTGAGCGGCGGCCCGGCCTCGGTCTACGAGGAGGGGGCACCCGAGTTCCCGACCCAGCTGCTCGACCTCGAGATCCCGCTGCTCGGCATCTGTTACGGAATGCAGGCGATGGCGCTGGCGCTCGGCGGCCGGGTCGAGTCGGCCGAGTCGGGCGAGTTCGGCCGCACCGACCTCGTCCTCACGGGCGGCGGCGGGCGGCTGCTCGGCGGCCTGCCCGAGGAGCAGACCTGCTGGATGAGCCACCGCGACGCGGTCTTCGAGGCGCCCGACGGGTTCACGCCGCTGGCCTCGAGCCCGAGCTCGCCGGTCGCCGCCTACGAGCTGCCCGACCGTGACCTCTACGGCATCCAGTTCCACCCGGAGGTTGTCCACACCCCCTACGGGACCGAGATCCTGACCCGCTTCCTGCGCGACGTCGCCGGCTGTCAGCAGCAGTGGTCGCCCGAGTCGGTGATCGCCGACCAGGTTCAAAAGATACGAAGCCAAGTGGGTGATGGAAGCAGGGTGATCTGCGGCCTCTCCGGCGGTGTCGACTCCTCGGTAGCGGCGCTGCTGGTCCACAAGGCGGTCGGCGACCGCCTCACCTGCATCTATGTCGACCACGGGATGATGCGGCTGAACGAGTCCGAGCAAGTGGTCGAGACCTTCTCCCAGTTCGGTATCCCGCTCGTCCACGTGCAGGCCGAAGAGCGCTTCCTCGCCAAGCTCAAAGGCGTCGACGAGCCCGAGCGCAAGCGCAAGATCATCGGCGAGGAGTTCATCCGCGTCTTCGAGGACGAGGCCTCGAAGCTCGATGACGTCGGTTACCTGGTCCAGGGCACGCTCTACTCCGATGTGATCGAGTCCGGCGGCTCCGACCACGCGGCGACGATCAAGTCGCACCACAACGTCGGCGGCCTACCGGAGGACTTCGACTTCGAGCTGGTCGAGCCGCTGCGGATGCTGTTCAAGGACGAGGTCCGCGCCGTCGGCGCCGAGCTCGGCCTACCGGAACGGATGGTCTGGCGTCAGCCCTTCCCGGGGCCGGGCCTGGCGATTCGGATCGTTGGCGGCGAGGTCAACAAAGAGCGGCTCGACATCCTCCGCGCCGCCGACGCGGTGCTGCAGGAGGAGATTCGCGCCGCCGAGCTCTACCGCCAGCTCTGGCAGTCCTTCTGTGTGCTGCCGGTGGTCCGCTCGGTCGGGGTTCAGGGTGATGGCCGCACCTACGCTTACCCGATCGTGATCCGCGCCGTCACCTCCGACGACGCGATGACCGCCGACTGGGCGCGGCTCCCCTACGACCTGCTCGAGCGGGTCTCCAACCGGATCATCAATGAGATCCGCGACGTCAACCGCGTCGCCCTCGATATCTCCTCGAAGCCGCCGGCCACGATCGAGTGGGAGTGAGTGCCGAGCTGCGCTTCGTCGGCGTCGTCGAATCGTCGCTTGCCGGCCAAGACGAAGCACCGAAGCAGGCTGACGAGGGAGCACCGCCGGCTACCCTGCGGATCGCCGCCGAGTTCGCTGCCTGCTGCGAGGGTCTTCATGCCGGCGACCAGATCCTCGTCCTCACCTGGCTCGACCGCGCCGACCGTGAGGTACGGGCGGTCCACCCCCGCGGCGACACCAGCCGGCCGCTGACCGGCGTCTTTGCGACCCGCGCCCCAGTGCGCCCCAATCCGATCGGCCTACACCGGGTCGAGATCGTCGCGATCTCTGGCGCCATCGGTGAGCCGCGGGCGCTGCGGGTCAACGCCCTAGAGGCGCTGGACGGAACGCCGATTCTCGATCTCAAGCCGGTTCTGACCGCCGCGCGATAGCCGCGTTTCCCCCTGTTCTCCCCGGGTACCGAGCCAATGGTTCGGAATCTCATTCCATGCCAAACGAGGAGGGAAGATGGTTGGAGCTGTAATCGCAGCGCTGGTGATCGTGGCGATCGTCCTCGTGCTTTTGAAGGTCGCCGTGGCCGGGGGCATCCTCGGTCTGATCGCTTTGATCCTGTTGATCCTGCTGCTGTTGGGACGGCTCTGATCGGGAGCCCGATCGTCGCGACCCGCCCGGGCCGCACAAAAAGAGGAGAGCGAAAATGTCCACCGCAGTCGTGGTGATCATCATCGTCGCCGTTGTCATTGTCATCGCCCTGCTCGCCGTCGCCGCGATGCGGCGCCGTCGCCAGGCGACGCTGGGGCAGGCGCAGGGCCAAGCCCTGCACGAGGACGTCGACCGCCACCGCAGCCACGCCGAGGCGGCCCGCCACGAGGCGGCGATCGCCGAGGAGCGGGCGAAGCGGACGGCCGCCGAGGCCGAGCTCGAGGAGCGCCGCGCTGACGAGCGTCAGCGCGAGCTGGGTGACGAGCTAGACGAGGGTCGCTAGGGCGACCACGGCGGGGATCGTGCGGGTGTCGTCCTGGCGGCGGACAGACCGCCGCTGGGCGGCACGGACGCGTTTCTGGGTTTGCTCGAGGATCGAGGCGACCTCGTCCCAGCCCTGCTCGTCGAGGTCGAGCGGAATCCAGCGCAGGCCGGTGCGAGCGGCGGTTTTGTAGAAGTGCTCGGTGGCGCCGCGGCGCTGGGCGGTGTTGACGAGCTCGAGGCAACCGCAGCGGTCGAGCGTGCGCGTGTGGTAAGCGACGTGGGTCAGCTCGACTCCAAGTTCCATCGAGAGGTCGTGTGGGCTGGCGACGCGTTCGCTGAGGATCTCGAGGATCTGGACGCGAAGGGGATGCGAGAGCGCGCGGGCTAGCCGCTCGTCGATCGCTTCCGGGTTGGTCTCGGACATGGGGCTCCTTGCGAGTCGGGGGCCGCGACATACTCAAATACGTTGGGTGCAATCGGCAAGATCACCCCTTGCTCCGGAACGCCGAGTTTGCGTAGTCGTCTTTTTTCGGTTGGCCGCTCGTACGAGGCTAGGACGCCTTAACGCAAACTGGATTCATTCTCATTAACCTCAGGCCGGATGAACGGTTCGCGCCTTTCCGTCCTCCTCACCCTGCTCGCGCTTCCGCTTGCCGTGCTCGCTGCCGGCTGCGGTGGTGGCGGCGCCGCGGCCGCCGAGGAAGGCAAGCTCAACGTCGTCGCCGCGGAGAACTTCTGGGGCTCGATCGCCGAACAACTCGGCGGCGAGGAGGTGGTGGTGACGAGCATCATCGACAACCCGGGCGCCGATCCCCACGACTACGAACCGACCAGCGCTGACGCGCAGGCGTTTGCCGGTGCCCAGGTCGCGATCGTCAACGGCATCGGCTACGACGAATGGGCCTCGAAGCTGCTCGCCGCCAGCCCCGACTCGAGCCGCGAGGAAATCACCGTCGGCGACGTCGTCGACCTCGCGAACGGCGACAACCCGCACCAGTGGTACTCGCCGCGCTCGGTCCACCGGGTGATCGACGCGATCGTCGCCGCCTATGAAGAGGCCCTGCCGGGCAAAAAGCTCTACTTCCAGCAGCAGAAGGCGAAGTTCGAAGGGGCGGGGCTAGCCGAATACGAGCGGCTGATCGCCCGGATCAAGTCCCGCTACAGCGGCACCCCGGTTGGCGCCTCGGAGAGTGTCTTCGAACCGCTGGCGCCGGCGCTCGGGCTGCGGCTGATCACGCCGCGGGGCTTGATGGACGCGGTCTCCGCGGGGACCGAAGCGACGCCGGCGGAGAAGGCGACCGGCAACGCGCAGATCGAAGACGGGCAGATCAACCTCTGGGTCTACAACAGCCAGAACGCGACCCCAGACGTCAAACGCCTGAACGAGGCGGCCGAAGCCGCTGGCATCCCGATCGCGACCGTGACCGAGACGCTGACCCCGGCAGGTGCCAGCTTCGAGCAGTGGATGGTCGACGAGCTGCAGGGGATCGAAGCGGCGCTCGCAAAGGGGGCCGGGCGCTGAACCCGCCGACGACCCGCACGGAGCAGTCGGCGCCGGTCCCGTCGGCCGACGCTGAGGCGGCGATTCGCCTGCAGGGCGCGGCTACGCACCGTGGCTCGCGCGCCGTCTGGTCGGGGGTCGACCTGCGGATCGGCGAGGGCGAGTTCGTCGCCGTCCTCGGCCCCAACGGCGCCGGCAAGTCGACCCTGCTCGATGTCCTCCTCGGCCTGCTGCCGCTCAGCGGGGGCGCTGTGAGCGTGCTCGGGCGCGCGCCGAGCGCCGCCCGCGGCTGCATCGGCTTCTTGCCGCAGCGGCGGGGCTTCGACGCCGCGACCCGCGTTCGCGGCCGCGAGGTGGTGCGGCTCGGGCTCGACGGCTCGCGCTGGGGCCTACCGCTGCCGGCCCGGTTCAGCGCCGCCAGCCGGCGCGCCATCGAGCGGGTCGAGGAGATGATCGAGCTGGTCGGCGCCACCGCCTACGCTGCGCGGCCGATCGGCGAGCTCTCCGGCGGCGAGCAGCAGCGACTGCTGATCGCCCAGGCGCTGGTCCGCCAGCCGCGGCTGCTGCTACTCGACGAGCCGCTCGACAGCCTCGACCTCTCCAACCAGGCCGCCGTCGCCGGCCTCGTCCAGCGGATCTGCCGCAGCCAGGGGGTGACGGTGCTGCTCGTCGCCCACGACGTCAACCCGATCCTTCCCTACCTCGACCGGGTCGTTTACTTCGCCGCCGGCCGCGGGATCGAAGGCCCGCCGCGCGAGGTAATCGACGGCCCCACCCTGAGCGGTCTCTACGGCGCCCCGATCGAGGTGCTCGAAGCCTCCGACGGCCGCCTGGTCGTCGTCGGCACCCCGGAACCAGCCGGCCACCAGGACTGCCACCACGGACCGGCGGACGCCTGATGACCGCCGCCGTGCTCGCCGGCCTCTCGCTCAACCCGGTCACCGACTTCGAAGCGATGACCGAGTTCCCGTTCATGGTCAACGCGCTCTGGGCCGGGACGATCGTCGCCGTCCTCGCCGGCGCTGTCGGCTGGTTCATGGTCGTGCGCCGGCAGACCTTCGCCGGCCACACGCTCTCGATGATCGCCTTCCCCGGCGCCGCGGCCGCGGCGCTCGCCGGCCTGCCGCTGGCGGTCGGCTTCTTCGCTGCCTGCGGGCTCGGCGCGCTCGGGCTGGCGGCGGTCAGTCGTCCCGGCGGCGCCGGTTCCGGGCAGGCCGCCGAGTCGGCGGCGATCGGGACCCTGCAGGCGCTGGCGCTCGGCCTCGGCTTCCTCTTCGTCAACCTCTACGACGGCCAGCTCGCCAACCTCGAGTCGCTGCTCTTCGGGACCTTCCTCGGGATCACCACGGGGCAGGTTCAGACGCTGCTCTGGGTCGCGGTGGCGGCGCTGCTCGTCCTGGCAGCGATCGGCAGGCCGCTGCTCTTCGCCTCGCTCGACGGCGAGGTCGCCCGCGCCGCCGGCGTGCCGACTCGGCTCCTGGGGGCGGCGTTCCTGCTGCTGCTCGGGATGGCGGTCGCGGCGACCGCCCAGATCACCGGCGCGCTGCTCGTCTTTGCCCTGCTGGTGACGCCGGCGGCGACCGCCCAGCAACTGACCGCGCGGCCGGGGCTCGGTCTCGCGCTCTCGGTCCTGCTCGCCCTGCTCGTCACCTGGGTCGGCTTGACGATCGCTTACTTCTCGCCCTATCCAGTCGGCTTCTGGGTGACGACGCTCGCCTTTGGGCTCTACGTGGTGGTGCGGGTCGGCGCCGAGGCGGCGCGGCGCTGGGTGCCGCGGGCTGGCGCGGGCGCCGGGACCGTCGGAGCGGAGGCCGCCTAGTGCTCGCCCACGAGTTCATGCGCAACGCCTTCCTGGCCGGCACCTTCGTCGCCCTGGCCTGCGGCCTGGTCGGCTACTTCGTCGTTCTCCGTGCCCAGGTGTTCGCCGGCGACGCGCTCAGCCACGTCGCTTTCACCGGGGCGCTGGCCGCCGCGGCGGCCGGGATCGACGTCCGGCTCGGTCTCTTCGTCGCCACCCTTGGGGTCGGCGCCGGGATCGGGGCGCTGGGGCGGCGCGCCCGCCCCGACGACGTAGTGATCGGCACGGTCTTCGCCTGGGTCCTCGGCCTCGGCGCGCTCTTCCTCTCGATCTTCATCGCCGGCTCGAGCGGCTCCGACGGGACCGCCGCGGTGCGGGTTTTGTTCGGTTCGATCCTCGGCCTCTCGGCGGGTGAAGCCTGGCTCGCCGCGGCGATTGCCGTCGCCGCCTGCCTGGCGCTGCTGTTCCTGGCGCGGCCGCTACTGCTCAGCTCGCTCGACCCCGAGGTGGCGCGTGGGCTCGGCGTCCCGGTGCGGGCGCTCGGCATCGCCTTTCTGGTCATCCTCGGCGCCGTCGCCGCCGAGGCGACCCAGGCGGTCGGGGCGCTGCTGCTGCTCGGCCTGCTGGCCGCGCCCGGCGGCGCCGCCCGCCTGCTGACCGACCGTCCCTGGCACGGGCTGGCGCTCTCGGCGGCGATCGCGGTCGGCTCGACCTGGGTCGGGCTGGCGCTCAGCTACGAGATCGAATCGCTGCCCGCCAGCACCGCGATCATCGGCGTCGCCAGCGCCGTATTCCTGCTCGCCGGAGCGCGCAGCGCCCTCGCCGCAGCAGCCCCACGGCCCACTAGCATCGAAGCGTGACCGCAACCGTCAACACCGATTGGGCCGGGCACGCGCTGGCGACCCTGCAGGAGGCCGGCCACCGCCGCGGCGGCGCTCGCACCGCGGTGGTCGAAGCGCTTGCCGCCCACGACTGTGCCGTCACCGCCCTCGACCTCGACGACGAGCTGGCCCGCCGCAGCCCGCGGGTCGCCCGCGCCAGCGTCTATCGGGCGCTCGAGCAGCTCGAGCAGCTCGGCCTGGTGCGGCGGATCGAGGTCGCCCGCGGCATCGCTGGCTACGAGCGGGTCGACCCGACCGGCCACCATCATCACCACGCGATCTGTCGCGATTGCGGCCGCATGGTCCCCTTCGAGGACCGCTCGCTAGAGCAGGCGATCGGCAAACTCTGCGAGTCGATGGACTTCGAGGTGAGCGAGCACGACGTAGTCCTCCGCGGCCGCTGCGAGCGCTGCACGAGCTAGCGGATCGCGAGGTTGCCGATCGACCCGGATAGCGGGTCATTTGGCAACTCTGATCTCGCCGCGCTGGATGAGGTTGTCTTTTCCCGCCTAAATCGCCGGAAAAGGCAACCTCAAGGATCGCTGGTGGTGCGAGGCCGCCGAACACTCGCCCCCTCGTTCACGAGTTCAGGTCGCGGCGATGGCCTTCGAAGTGAAGCGTTCGTCGTTTGTATGCGTATTTCGTTCTAAGGACGAACGCGCTCAGGAGTAGCCATCCCATTCTTCGAGGTATGGCAGCGGATCAAACGGGCTGCCGCCCTCGTACCAGCCGGGGGCGGCCCACATCTCGAAGTGGAGGTGGCAGGCGGTGGCGTCGCCGGTGTCGCCGACGATGCCGATCGGCTGGCCGGTGCGCACGACTTCGCCGGCTTGCAGCGGCGAGGGTTCGGCGAGGTGCGCGTACATGAAGTCGATCGGTGAGCCTTGACCGTCGATGACGACGTAGTTGCCGGCCAGCGACTGGTAGCCGGAGTACTGGACGACGCCGCCGCGGGCGGCGACAAGTGGCGTGCCGCAGGCGGCCATCGTGTCCTGGCCCTGGTGGGTGTGACCGGAGCGGCCGGCGCCGAAGCGGCCGGCGCTGGCACCGAATTCGTGGTCGCCGAGGATCGGGAAGGCGAAGCGGTAGAAGGAGAAGCCGAGCGAGAGCGGGGTGGAGGTGGTGGCGCGGCGGGCGGCCGGCGCTCCGTCGATCTGCGGCGAGACGCGGAACGAGTAGCGCCCGTTCGGCGCCGGGCGGTTTTCGTTGGTCGAGCCGTCCCAGCGGATCGTCACCGGCACGTTCGGTTCGACCGCTTCGAGGTAGAAGGTCTTGATCGGGGTGCGGTTGCCGTCGATGACGTCGACGCGGAGGTCGTTCTGCTGCTGGCTCGAGGCGATCGTGAACTTGACCCGGGCGGCCCGGTAGCCGAAGTAGAACGATTTGCGGGGCGCGGTTTCCGCCGAGAGCAGCGTGATCGCGCCGGCCGTCGGGGCAGCGGCGGGGGCGCCGGCCTCGCTGCTCGGCGGCGGTGGCGCGCTGCCCGGGGTGACGGCGCCACCGGTGCCCGCCGCGGCCGCGGCGGGGAAGGCCAGCGCCAGGGCCGCGCCGAGCGCCAAGATCGCCGATTTCGCCCCGAGCCGCCGGCCCGGTCCTCTGCTGCCCACCACTAGCCCTCTCTTTCGATTGCCTGCGGAGTTAGCTGACGGGCTCGCGCTGAAAGAGATGCGCTACGAGCGAGATTCGCCCGATTCGCCCCCGGGACCTGCTTGGTCCCTACGGGTCCTCCACTCCCCTCCGGACGTCCGGAGGGGACTCGGCACTGCTTGGCGCGGCAGCATACCGGGCGAGATGGCTATCATCCCCCGGCCGCGCTGCTTCTGCCGCGCGGTTTTTGCGCGATGAAGACCTTTGTAGCCAACTCCGCCACCCGCCAGCGCGACTGGTACGTCGTCGACGCCGAGGGTAAGACCCTGGGCCGGCTGGCGACCCAGATCGCCAACACCCTGCGCGGTAAGCGCAAGCCGGAGTACACCCCGCACGTCGACACCGGCGACTTCGTCGTCGTCGTCAACGCGGAGAAGATCCGGGTCACCGGCGACAAGCTGGCGCAGAAGACCTACTGGCGCCACAGCGGCTACCCCGGCGGAATCAAGTCGCGGACGCTCGGCGAGATGCTCGAGCGCCGGCCTGAGGAGGTGATCCGCAAGGCGGTGAAGGGAATGTTGCCGCGCAACCGCCTCGCCCGTCAGCAGCTGACCAAGCTGAAGGTGTACGCGGGTCCTGACCATCCGCATGCCGCGCAGCAGCCGAAACCGATGGAGACGAACTGATGGCAGACGACGAGACGAAAACGCCGGACGAGAACGACGAGGGACAGGGGGCTCAGGACGCGGGCGCTCAGGACGCGGGTCCTGACGCCGGTGAGACCTCCTCGGCCTTGCCGGCCGAGGATCCCTCCCCGTCGCCACCCGCGTCAGATGCGTCGGAGGCCGACGCCGAGTCGCCGGCCGAGGCCGAGGAGACGCCGTCTGCCGACGAGGCCGCTCCTGAAGCTGACGAGGGACAGGCCGATGAGGCGGCTCCCGCTGAGGAGGCGCCGGCCGCGGAGGTGGCTCCCGCTGGGACCGAGGAGGCTCCCGCCGAGGAGCCTGTCGCCGATGCCGAGGAGCCTGCCGAGCAGGCTGAGGCACCCGCCGAGGAGGCACCTGCCGAGGAGCCCGCTCGCGCCGAGCAGCCGAAAGCCGAGGATCGGAAAGCTGAGGAGCCGAAAAAAGACGTGATTCCCGGCGCCGATTTGGAGCCGATTGCGGTCGAGCCTGATGGCCCCGAGCTAAGCGCCGAGGAGCGCGCCCGGCTCGAGGCCGAGGAAGAGGAGAAAGCCCGGCGCGAGGCCGAGCTGGCCGCCGCCGAGGAGTCCGACGCCGCCAGCCGCGCCCCGGCGAAGATGGAGAGCGGCTCCCGCTTCCTCGCCACCGGCAAGCGCAAGAGCTCGATCGCCCGCGTGACGCTGGTCCCCGGCGACGGCAAGTTCGAGGTCAACAAGCGCAGTCTCGAGGAGTTCTTCCCGCGGCCCCTGCACCAGACGATGGTCCGCCAGCCGCTCTCCGTCTCCGGTTACGAGGGCAACGTCGACGTCCGCGTCCGCGTCCACGGTGGTGGCGTCAGCGGCCAGGCTGGGGCGGTCCGCCACGGCATCGCCCGGGCGCTGACCGAGATCGACGCCGAGCTGCGTGGCGACCTCAAGCGGCGCGGCTTCCTTACCCGCGACGCTCGGGTCAAGGAGCGCCGCAAGGCCGGCCTGAAGAAGGCCCGCAAGCGCCCGCAGTTCAGCAAGCGCTGAGAGCCTGGTGGCGGCGACCGAGCGCAAGCTCTTCGGCACCGACGGGGTCCGAGGAGAGGCTGGGACGTTCCTCACTGCCGAGCTGGCAACCGCCCTCGGCCGCGCGGTAACCACCGAGCTGGACGCGCAGCGTCCGCAGGTCCTGATCGTTCGCGACACTCGCGAGTCAGGGCCGATGCTCGAGGCGGCGCTCGCGGCCGGCATCGCCGCGGCCGGCGGCGATGCGCTGCTGGCCGGCGTGCTGCCAACTCCGGCGGCAGCGATCCTGGTTCGCCGCCTCGGCCTCGATCTCGCCGCCGTCGTCTCCGCCTCCCACAACCCCTACCAGGACAACGGGATCAAGTTCTTCACCGGCCAGGGGCTGAAGCTTCCCGACGAGGAGGAGGCGCGGATCGAGGCCCTGCTCGAGAACCCGGCTGAGCCGCCGGCCGAGGTCGGCCGCGTGCGTGAGCTCGAGGGCGGGACGGAGGACTACCTGCGCGAGCTGAGCGTCCACTTTCCACTCGACCTCTCCGGTCGCCGGGTCCTGCTCGACTGCGCCAACGGGGCCACGCACAGGGTCGCGCCGGCGATCTTCGAACGGCTCGGCGCCGAGGTCGAGGCGATCGGGGTCGAGCCCGACGGCCGCAACATCAACGACGGCTGCGGCTCCACCCACGTCGACAAGCTGGCCGAGCGGATCGCCGCCTCCGAGGCCGAAATCGGTTTCGCCTTCGACGGCGACGGCGACCGAGTGCTGGCGGTCGACTCCGCCGGCCGGGTCCACGACGGCGACGAGCTGATCGCCCTCGCCGCCCGCGGCCTCGCCTCCCGCGAGGAGCTCGGCGGCGGTGTCGTCGTCACCGTGATGACCAACTACGGCTTCCACCGGGCGATGGAGGAGGCGGGGATCGAGGTCGCCACGACCCAGGTCGGCGACCGCTATGTGATCGACGAGATGCGGCGCCGCGGCTGGCGGCTCGGCGGCGAGCAGTCGGGCCACATCATCGCCGCCGACTTCGTTTTCACCGGGGACGGCATCGCCGCCGCCCTGACCGCGATGCGCGAGCTCGGCGACTCGGGCCTGCACGACGCGGTGCCGATGGAGAAGCTGCCGCAGCACTGGTCAACGTCAAGGTCGCTGACCGCGAGGCGATCGCCGACGCGGCGGCGGTCTGGGAGGCGGTCGCGAAGGAGCACGCCGCTCTCGAGGGCCGCGGCCGCGTCCTCCTCCGCCCCTCCGGCACCGAGCCGTTGGTCAGGGTGATGGTCGAGGCGCCGAGCGAGGAAGAGGCAGACGCCGTCTGCACCCGCCTCGTCGACCTGGTCAAGGCTGAGCTCGCCTGAGCCTGGACGTTTCATCGAGCCCGAAATCCGCCGGCCGGCGGTAACCGCCCTCTAACCTGTCGGCCTCCTATGTGCGGCATCGTCGGATACGTGGGCTCGCGCCCCTGCGAGGAGCTCCTGCTCGCTGGGCTCGAAAAGCTCGAATACCGCGGCTATGACTCGGCCGGCATCTCCCTGCTCGATCGCGAGGACCAGGACGTCGAGAGCGTTCACGCGGTCGGCAACCTCGCCAACCTGCGCGCCGCGGTCGAGAAGCGGGCCAACGGCGACGGCACCTTTTCCGCCGCGACGACCGGCATCGCCCACACCCGCTGGGCGACCCACGGCCGGGTCACCGAGGAGAACGCGCACCCCCACGACGACAGCTCCGGCCAGGTCCACATCGTCCTCAACGGGATCGTCGAGAACCACGCCGCGCTGCGTCGGCGGCTGCAGGAGGAAGGCCAGGAGTTCACCTCGGAGACCGACGCCGAGGTGGTCGCCCACCTGATCGCCAGCCACTACGACGGCGAGCTCGCCGCCGCGGTCCGCGCCGCCTACGCCGACCTTCGCGGCCACTACGCCTTCGTCGCCATGCACGCCGAGGAGCCGGGCCGGCTGGTTGGCGCCCGCAAGGAGTGCCCGCTGGTTGCCGGGGTCGGTGAGGGGGAGACCTTCCTCGCCTCAGCGATCCCCGCCTTCCTCGCCGACACCCGCACCGCGATGCCGATCGAAAATAACGAGATCGTCGAGATCGACCGCGACGGGGTCCGCATCACCGACCCCTCCGGCGCCCCGATCGAGCGCGCCGTCGAAGAGGTGACCTGGGACGCCGACGCCGCCGAGAAGGGCGGCTACGAGACCTTCATGCTGAAGGAGATCCACGAACAGGCGGACGCCGTCGCCGAGACGATCACCGACCGCCTGCCCGAGGACGACGGAGTCGACCTCTCCGACGTCGACCTCTCCGACGACTTCCTCCGCGAGGTGCGGCGGATCGTGATCGTCGCCTGCGGCACCAGCTACCACGCCGGCCTGGTCGGCCGCTATGCGATCGAGGAGTGGGCGCGGGTGCCGGTCGAAATGGACATCGCCTCCGAGTACCGCTACCGCAACCCGGTGGTCGGACCCGGCGACCTGGTCGTCGGCATCACCCAGTCGGGCGAGACCGCCGACACCCTGGCGGCGATGCGCCTTGCCCGCGAGGCGGGGGCGACGGTACTGACGGTCACCAACATCATGGGCAGCCAGGCGACCCGCGACGCCGACGCCGTTCTCTTCACCCGCGCCGGCCTCGAGATCGGGGTCGCCGCGACCAAGACCTTCCTCGCCCAGGTGGCGGCGATGTATCTGCTCGGGCTGCGGATCGCCGAGCTGCGCGGGAGCCTGCCGCTCGAGCGGATCGAAGAGCTGGTGGCCGAACTGAGGGCGCTGCCGGTGAAGATCGACGAAACCTTGGCGATGACCGAGGAGCCGGTCCGGGCGATCGCCGCCAAGCACTTCGAGCAGGAATTCTTCCTCTACCTCGGTCGCCACATCGGGCTGCCGATCTGCCTCGAGGGGGCGCTGAAGCTGAAGGAGGTCTCCTACATCCCGACCGATGCCTACGCGGCGGGGGAGATGAAGCACGGCCCGATCGCCCTGCTCGACGAGTCAACTCCGGTGGTTTGCGTCGCCACCGAGAGCCCGGTGCTGGCGAAGGTGCTCTCCAACGTCGAGGAGGTCCGTGCGCGCGGCGCCTGCACGATCGCGATTGCCACTGCCGGCGACGAGCGGGTCCCCGAGGTTGCCGACGAGACGATCGCGGTCGCCCGTACCGACTGGATCCTGCAGCCGATCGTTGCGGTGCTGCCGCTGCAGCTGCTTGCCTACGACATCGCCCGATCCCGCGGACTCAACGTCGATCAGCCTCGCAATCTGGCCAAGACCGTCACCGTCGAGTGAATTGGTGCTCGCGATCCTCTAGGGTCCGCGCTTCGTGAGGCGCGGTTTCGTCCCCCTTTTCGTCCTCGTGGTCCTCGCGGCCGCGTTGCTGATCGCCGGCTGCGGTGGCGATTCCGGCTCCAGCGGGACCGATCCGGCCGCGGCGGTTCCGCCCGGCGCCCCGATCTTCATCGAGGCCCAGATCGAGACCGAAGGCGAGATCGCTGAAAACGTCAACTCGCTGGCCCAGAAGATCGCCGGGATCGACAGCGTCGGCGCCCTGATCGCCGAAGAACTCGAACGGTCCGCCGCCGACGAAGGCGGCAACCTCGACTTCGAAAAAGAAGTCGAACCGTGGCTGGGCGAGAAGGCGGGGCTCTTCCTGCAGGAGTACGACGGCGAGAACTTCGAAGGTGCGGGCGCGGCGCTGCAGGTCAGCGACGAAAGCGAAGCCGAAGAATTCATCAACGAGAAAACCGGCGACGACTTCGACGCAGGCGAATACGAAGGCGTCGATTTCAAGACCGAAGAAAGCGCGACCTTTGGTTTCACCGAAGGTCTGTTGCTGTTCGCGCAGGAAGAACGGACCTTCAAACAGATGGTCGATGCGCTCGACGGCGAGAACCTCGAAAGCGCCGAGTCCTTCGCGGACGCCACCGACGATGTGCCCGACGACAGCGTCGGCGACGTCTACGTCGACATCGGGGCGCTGATCCAGGAAGCCGGCGAGGGGATCGACGAGGAAACCAGGCTCGGCCTCGAACTGCTGGGGATCGAACCGGAAGGCTCGACGGCGCTGATCAGCCTCATACCCGGCACCGAAACCCTGGAGATGGACATCAGCTCGAACCTGACCAGCGGCGCCGCTGCGGGCGGCGACGCCAGCGAACTGCTCGGCTCGCTGCCCGCTGGCTCGGTCGCGGCAGTGGCCAGCGCCGACTACGGCCAGGCGCTGGAACAGATGATCGACGAGATCGACGAAAACGGGATCCCGGGCGAGGTGGCGCCGAACAAATTCAAGAGCAGCCTCGAAGAGTCGGGCGTCAACATCGAATCGATTGTCGGTTCGATCGGCGACATCGGCGTCTTCGTCGAAGGGAACAGCGAAAGCAATCTCGGCGGCGCCCTGGTGATCGAAGCAGATGACTCGAATGAAGCCGAAAACACGGTCAAGAACCTCGGCCTGCTGCTGCGTTCCTCCGACGTGCCGGGCATCACCGCCTTCCAGGAAGGCTCCTTCTCCGGCTTCTCGATTAGCTCGTCCGAATTCGGCGAGAAGCCGATCGTCGTCGCCGCCAGCGGCAGCAAGGTCGCGATCTCCTACGGCCCCAAGGCGGTCGCCGCGGCCCTCTCCGAAAAAGCCGGCACGCTCGCCGACGATCCGGCCTTCGAAGAAGCCAAGGCGGCGCTCGGCGACACGCCGATCAGCGGCTTCCTCGCCGGCGCCCCGGCACTCGAGCTGTTCGAAGCCCTCGCTTCGCCGCTCGATGTGGAGGAACTGGACGAGGTCCGGCCGTACCTCCAAAAGCTCGGCTACGTGGCGCTCGGCGGCTCGAGCTCTGGCGACAGCACCAGCGCCAAGCTGATCGCCGGCCTCGCCAAGTAGTGGGATGGGCGTGGTAGCCCGATGACCACCGGCGTTGGCATCGACCTGCTCGAGATCGAGCGGATGGAGCGCGCCCTGGAGCGGCACCCACGGCTCGCCGAGCGCGTCTTCACCAGCGCCGAGCGCGAGTACGCCGCTGCCAAAGCCCGCCCCGGCCGCCACCTTGCCGCCCGCTTCGCCGCCAAGGAGGCGGTGGCAAAGGCGCTCGGGCTGCGCAACGTGCTGGGCCTGGGGGAGATCGAGGTAGTGGCCGGCGAACCTCCGACCGTGCGCCTCTCCGGCCGCGCCGCGGAAGCGGCCGCCGGCCGCCGGGTCGAGATCTCCCTGACCCACTCGCGCGATAACGCCGCCGCGGTCGCCGTCGCCCATAAGGCGTAGCCCCGGGCGACGAGCTAGCGCGTCAGGGATACCCTGCGGCGATGGAGGCCTGGTTCGAGCCGCTCTACGACGCCGAGGGGATGCGGGCCACCGACCGCTGGGCGATCGAGGAGCAGGGCATCCCCTCGTTGAACCTGATGGAGGCCGCCGGGCGGGCGCTGGCCGAGGCGGTTGTCGATCTGGCGCCGCGGGGGCCGGTGCGGATCGTCTGCGGCAAGGGCAACAACGGCGGCGACGGCTTCGTCGCGGCGCGGCTGCTGCGCCAGCTCGGCCTCGCGGTCGAGGTCCTGCTGCTTTGGCCGGCAAGTGAGGTCAAGGGCGACGCTGCCGCGAACCTGGCGCGGATCGAGGCGCGCGAGCTTGGCTCTGAGGAGATCGGCGAGTGCCTGCGCGGCTCCGGTGCCATCGTCGACGCGATCTTCGGCACCGGTTTCAGCGGCGCGCCGCGGGAGCCAGCCGCGGCGGCGATCGCGGCGATCAACGCTTGCGAGGCGCCGGTCGTAGCTTGCGATGTCGCCTCCGGGGTCGACGCCGCCAGTGGCGAGGTTGCGGGGGTCGCGGTTGAGGCCGACCTGACGGTCACCTTCCACGCCGCCAAGCTCGGGCAGCTGGTCGCGCCGGGCAAGTGGGCGAGCGGCGAGCTGCGGGTCGCGCCGATCGGGATTCCCGGCGGAGCGACGGTTGTCCCCGCCGCGGGAAGGATCGACCCCGCCGTGCTCGGGCTGCTGCCGAAGCGCGGCGCCCGCTCGACCAAGTTCAGCTCTGGGCAGGTAACGATCGCCGGCGGCTCGCGCGGCCTGACCGGCGCGGTGCGGATGTCTTCGCGGGCGGCGATCCGCGGCGGCGCCGGCTACGCGACCGTCGCCGTTCCCGCCGATTTGCAGGAGATTTTCGCCGCCGGCGACCCGGAGGTGATGTCGAAAGCGATCCCGGGCGGCGACGGCTGCTTCGCGCCCGACTCGGCCGAGCCACTGCTTGCCGCCTTCGAGAGCGCCGCTGCCGGGGTGCTCGGTCCGGGCCTCGGCCGCGACGAGGGCTCGCTGGCGCTCGCCCGCGAAGTCGGCCCGCGGATCGGCTGCCCGCTGGTGATCGACGCCGACGGCCTCAACGCCTTCGCCGGCCAGCTCGAGGCGATCGCCGCCCGCGGTGCGCCCACCGTTCTCACCCCGCACGCCGGCGAGCTCGGTCGCCTGCTCGGGCGTGACTCGGACGCGGTCGGCGCCCACCGGCTCGCCGCCGCCCGCGAAGCCGCCGCTGCCTCGGGCGCCGTCGTCGTCCTCAAGGGCGACGACACGATCGTTGTCGACGGCAAGCGGGTTGCCGTCAACGCCGTCTCGGCACCGGCCCTGGCGACCGCCGGCACCGGCGACGTTCTCTCCGGGCTTACCGCGGCGCTGCTCGCCCGCGGCCTCGAGCCGTTCACGGCGGCCTGCGCCGCGGTCTTGGCGCATGCTCGGGCTGGCCGCGAGGCGGCGCGGCGGATCGGTGCTGCCGAGTCGGTGATCGCGAGTGATGTGATCGAGGCGATTCCGGTGGGGTTGGCGGTAGGGGCGCTGCCGGCACCCCTCTGAAAACGCTCGCTTCGCTCGCTTGAGTGTTTTCAGAGGAGTACCGACATCGCCCCACCAACACGCGTACGTGAACGGGTCACACCCCCCTTTTGCTTTAGCTGACAGGGGACGAAGCGTGGTGGGGGCCGCAGACCATGGGATTTAACCGGGCCCGCATCCGTCCCTTGTCAGCTAAAGGGAAGGGGGGGTGGGGTCCCAAGTGATTTCGTTGGGCGAGCGTCGGCGTGCCCTCCCAAAACACTCAAGCGGAGCCGAAGGCGGAGCGTTTTGGGAGGGCACGCCGACGCTCGCCCCCGCCAACCCTGATCCCTATCCCCACACCGACCACCCAGGTCGAATAACCTCGCCCCCGTGAAAACCGCCGCCGAAATCATGGACAACGATGTCTCGACCGTGCAGGCCGAAGACGAGGCCCGCGCGGCGATTGACCTGCTCGCCAAGACCGACCACGGCGCGATCGCCGTCGTCGATGAAGCGAACGTCGTCGTCGGGATCGTCAGCGAGTCGGACCTGATCCTCAGCGACGAGGAGTCCGACCTGCACCTCCCGCACTACCTCGAAATCATGGGCGGCGTCGTCTTCATCGGCTCGATGAAGGGCTTCGACAAGCGCCTCGAAAAGGCCTTCGCGACGAAAGTCTCAGAGCTGATGACCGCCGACCCGATCACCGTCCACACCTACGAGAACGCCGACCGGGTGGCGAAGAAGATCGCCGAGTCGCACCACAACCACTTGCCAGTGGTCGACGAGGACGGCCGCCTGGCGGGGATGGTTACCCGGGCCGACGCCCTCGCTGCGATCGTCGACGGCGACGGCCCCGACTCCGACTGAATATGGAGCGGGCAGTCGCCCGGATCGACTTCGAGGCGGTCCGCGCCAACTGTGCGCGGCTGCGTGAAGAGCTGCGTGATGGGGCCGAGCTCTGCGCCGTTGTCAAGGCCGACGGCTACGGCCATGGCGCCGAGGATTGCGCCGCCGCAGCGCTCGCCGGCGGCGCCACCCGGCTGGCGGTAGCGACGGCGCGCGAGGCCGAGGAGGTCGCGCACCGCTTCGGCCACGTGCCGCTCCTGGCGATGGGGGCGCTGAGCCCGCCCGAGCTCGACATCGCCCTCGGCGCCGGTGCCGAGGTTGGGCTCTGGAGCCGCGAGTTCCGCGACCTGCTGTCGGCTCGCGCCCGCGCCGCCGCCCGCCCGGCCCGCGTCCACATCAAGCTCGACACCGGCATGGGGCGCCTCGGCATCTTCGATGTGGCGGAGGCGATCGAGTTGGCCCGCGCCTGCGACGCCGATCCCGAGCTCGAGCTGGCCGGGATCTGGACCCATTTCGCGACCGCCGACGAACCGGAGGGCGACGACGGCTACTTCGAGCAGCAACTGGAGCGCTTCGACCAATTCGCGGGCGCGATCAAGGCCGAGTTTCCCGGCGTCATCGCCCATGCGGCCAACAGCGCCGCGGTTTATCGCGATCCCCGCTCCCACTACGACATGGCGCGTTGCGGGGTCGCGGTCTACGGACTCGACCCGTTCCAGGGCGACCCAGCCGAGCGTGGCCTCGCCCCGGCCCTCTCACTGCACAGCTACGTCGCCGCGGTCAAGCGCTTCCCGGCCGGCCAGAGCGCCGGCTACGGGCGCACCTGGAAGGCGCCGCACGACACCTGGGTCGGGGTAATTCCGGTCGGCTACGGAGACGGCGTCCGCCGGGCACTGTCGAACGACGCCGAGGTGCTGGTCGGAGGCGAGCGTCGCCCCGTGGTCGGGACGATCTCGATGGACAACCTGACCATCGACCTCGGCCCCGATACCGAGGTCGAGCCCGGCGCCGAGGCGCTCCTGATCGGCGCCCAGGGACAGCAGCGGATCGCTGCTGAGGAGCTGGCAGCGCGGCTCGGCACGATCAACTACGAGATCACCTGCGGCATCTCGCCGCGGGTACCGCGGCGGCCGGCGTGATCGAAGCGCTGCGCTCTTCACCGCTTGTCGCAGCCGCGGCGGCGGCGCTGCCGGAGGCGAACGCCTGGATCGTCGGCGGCGCGGTGCGTGACGCGGCGCTTGGCAAGGAGGTCCGCGACCTCGACCTTGCCCTCCCTGGCGATCCGCAGGCAGCGGCACGGGCGCTGGCGAAGTCGCTCGGCGGCCATGCCTTCGAGCTCTCCTCTGAGTTCAGCACCTGGCGCGTGGTCGTCACCGCGCGCGGCTGGCAGGTTGACCTGACGCCGCTCCGCGACGGCTCGATCGAAGCCGACCTCGCCGCCCGCGACTTCACGATCGGCGCCGTTGCGGTGCCGCTTGTCGGTGGCGAGGCGCGCGATCCCTACGACGGGCTCGGCGACCTCGAGCGCCGCGTCCTGCGGGCGGTCGGCGAGCACAGCTTCGCCGAGGAACCGCTGCGGCTGCTGCGGGCGCCGCGGCTCGCCGCCGGGCTGGGCCTCGACCTCGACCCCGAGACTGCCGAGCTCGCCTGTGACGCGGCGCCCCGCGCCGCCGAGCCGGCCGGCGAGCGTCAGCTGGCCGAGCTGCGGCAGCTGCTCGGCGGTCCCGACCCGCTGCGCGGGCTGCGGCTGATGGACGAACTCGGCGTCACCGCCGCCGTCCTCCCCGAGGTCGCCGGGCTGCACGGGGTCGAGCAGGGCCCGAATCACCATCTCGACGTCCACGGCCACACCCTGGCCGTGCTCGAGCACACGCTCGAGATTGAGGCCGACCTCGACCGTTTTGCCGGCGAGCGCGCCCCCGAGGTGGCGGAGTTGCTGGCCGAGCCGCTCGCCGACGAGATGAGCCGCGGCACCGCCCTTCGCTTCGGCGCCCTCTTCCACGACATCGCCAAGCCCCAGACCCGCCAGGAACGCGACGGCTTTGTCGGCTTCCGCGGCCACGACGCGCTCGGCGCCGAGCTGATCGAGGAGATTTTCGCCGGTCGCCTCCACGCCAGTCGCCGCCTGACCCGTTACCTGCAGGGGCTGACCCTGCACCACCTACGGCTCGGCTTCCTGATTCCCGAGCGGCCGCTGCCGGCTCGCCGCGTCCACGACTACCTGCGAGCGACCGAGCCGGTTGGCGTCGACGTCACCCTGCTAACCGTCGCCGATCGCCTCTCGGCCCGCGGCGCCGGCCCGCTGGCCAGCCCGGAGATGGTCTCCGCCCACCTCGAGCTGGCTCGAGAGATGATCGCCGCCGCGCTCGACTGGCGTCGCGACGGGCCGCCGACGCCGCTCTTGCGCGGCGACGAGATCGCGGCTGTCCTCGAGCTCGAGCCGGGCCCCGAGGTCGGCGAAGCGGTGGCCGAGCTGGAGGCGGCGCAGTACGCGGGCGAGGTCACCGACCGCGAGTCGGCGCTGGCTCACCTCACCCAGAATCGGCTCTGAGACCCGGCCCGATGCGGTTGGGGGTGTACAGTTCCCCGCCGCATGGCCAAAGAGGAAAAGATCGAAATGGAGGGAGAGATCACCGAGGCTCTCCCGAACACGATGTTCCGGGTCAAATTGGATAACGGGCACGACGTGCTCGGCCACATCTCGGGCAAGATGCGCCGTCATTACATTCGCATCCTGCCTGGAGATCGCGTCAAGATCGAGTTGAGTCCTTACGATCTGGATCGCGGTCGGATCACCTACCGCTACAAATAGCCCCAGGCGGCTGCAAATCTGCGTCTGGGGGTGTCCTCGGTCGCTCGCCTTCGGGTCACGCACTGGAGTGCGCTCCCCTCGGCTCACTCCCTGCGTCCTACCCAGACTTGATTTTCGCCGCCTGGAAGGTTCGAGAAGGCTTGGTTTTCGCGGCCTTGCGTACTACAGGTAGGGACGAGGGCCTTCCGAACTACAGATAGGAACTGGCCGCGCCGGGGTCCGGGTCCGCCAGCTCGGAGACCAGCGTTGACCAGGCGAAGTCGCGGGCGCCGAGGCCGTGGCCCGAGCGCGGGTCGTAGTACTCGCGCAGGCCTTCGCGAGCGACGGCGCCGATCACGCCCGTGGCCAGCCGCTCTGCCTCGGCCTCGTAGCCGAGGCGGCGCAGCCCCAGCCAGACCATCCAGCTCGAGTTGACCCAGGTCGGGCCGCGCCAATAACGGCGAATCGGGCCGTGGCCCCCGTCGGGTTCGTAGCCGGGATCGTTGGCCGCGACCGAGGGCGGCGCGACCGGGGTGAGGAACTGGGCCGGGTCGAGTAGGTGCTCCTCGACCAGGCGGCGGCCGATCGGCTCGGGGAGATCGGGGAGGGCGAGCGGCGCCAGCGATGCCCAGGTTACAGCCTGCGGCCGCAGCGCCCCTGGTTCGGCTTCATCGATGAAGAGGCCGCGGCGCTCGTCCCAGAGGCGGTCGACCAGCGCCGGCGTCGCCGAGGGCCGGCCGTGCGCCTGCAGCGAGAGCGACCAGAGGGTGTTGACGAGGGTCTCGCAGAGGACCGGGCCGCCGCGGTCGCGGATCCGCCGCGCGTCCCAGCCGAGCTTGCGGTTGCGCCGGACCAGCAGCGGGAAGCCGGGGCGCCCGTTGGCTCCCCAGCCCCAGACCGGCTCGAACTTGGGCGAGGCGTCGAGACCCGACTCGTCGGGCTGGACGATCCACAGCAGGCCGTCGCCGTCGAGGTCGCGGTTGGCGGCCAGCCAGTCGAGCTGGGCGGCGATCCGTGGCTCCTCGGCGGGGTCGCCGACGGCGATCCGCCAGGCCCAGGCGAGCAGCGGCGGCTGGATCGAGCCGGTCTGCAGCGCCCCGCGGCTGGGCACGTTGTAGAAGAGCAGACGGGGAAAGCTGACCGGCTGTCGCCAGAAGATCGTGTGGCCGACGAAGCCGTCGGGGCGCTGGGCCGCGAGCAGGCTCTCGAGCTCGCGGCGGGCGCGGGCGCGATCGAAGCGGCGCCAGACGATCGCCGCGAAGCACGAGTCCCAGTACCACTGCCACGGGTAGCGGCCGGGGCTCGGCTCGGTATAGGAGTAGCGAAGCTCGTCGCGGGCGCCTTCGCGCCAGTTCTGGCGCAGCACGCGCTCGGCCTCGGCGAGGACGATCTGGTCGGGATTCGACTCGACCGCGGGCATCGGGCGGCGACCTTAGCGTCATCTCGAGGTTCCCAGGCACCCCTGGCGGCGCTGCAGTCCGGCCTGGAGGGGATCGTGCAAGCGCCCTTGGCCGTCCGCATTCCTCGTCGCGGGTGGGCAGAATGCCCCGCAACTGGCCACCGACCCCGGTGTTGCCATCTCTGATGCCATTTGCCGAGAAGAACAGACGCCCCAGCCGCGCCTGGCCGCTGCTTGCCCTTGCCGTCTTCCTGCTGGCTGCGGCGATCTACGCCGCCACGCCGCGCGAGGCCGAGTCGGCGCCGCTCAAAGTCGTCACCCTCGGGCAGACCGCGGAAACTCCGCCGGCCTCCTGCCCGGGCAAAATCGTCAACAACGTCGAGATCACGCCCTGCCGGGTCGAGGGTCACGTCACCGGCTTCCAGGCGATCGCCGACGGCGTCGCGAAACCGTACGAGGTGCCCTTCGACGGCAAAATCGTCGCCTGGTCGATAACTCTCGCCAAGCCCTCGGCGAACGAAACCGAATCGACCACCAACGAGATCAGCTTCTTCAACGAATTCCTCGGCACCCCCTCGGAGGCACGGATCGGCATCCTCAAACCGGTCGGCGAAACTACGCCGCCGAAATACGAACTGGTCCGCCAGAGCCCCCTGCAGGTGCTCAATCCCTTCTTCGGCACGACCCCGATCTTCGCCCTCGAGCGTCCCCTCAACGTCCTCCAGGGCCAGGTGGTCGCGCTCACGATCCCCACCTGGGCGCCGATGTTCGCCTTCAACGTCTCGGCCGAAAACACCTGGCGCGGCAGCCGCCTGGCCGAACACTGCTCCTCCAAAGAAGACATCCAGGGCGGCCATCCCCAGCAGGGCGTCGGCAAAGCCAAGACCTACGGCTGCTACTACTCGAACGCCCGCCTGCTCTACACCGCGACCCTGGTCGCGAAACCGTAGCCCGCCGGCGCGGAACTCTTACATCGGTATCCCACCCGTGCGGATTTCGCTGGCATGGTCGGCGGGGTGTCGGATGCTTTTCACACCCTGCTCTGGCTCGTATCGCTGATCCCGCGGGCCGAGGGCCCGTTGCCAGCGACGATCGATATCTCTTCTCCGGCCGCGGCCGCGGGGGCGTTCGGCGTCATCGGCGCACTCGTCCGTCCGGGCGCGACCGCAGCGCGGCGTGATCTGCTTTCGAGACGCTGGCGGGCGGTTTCGCGCTTTACGGATTCGTCATTACGTATCAGCTACTATCTAATATATGAAACGTTTCGTCATCACCACCTTGAAGGATTGGGCGGCGGTGTTGACGATCGGCCTGCTCGTAGCGATGCTGATCTTCGAAACGGGCAAGGCCTTGGTCTTCCTGTTTCTGCTCGTGGTGACCGGCGTCCCGCTTTACCTCTACGAAGATCCGCCGCGCTGGCTTCTGCGCAGCCCGCTCGGCCGCTGGCTGCATCGCTGAAGATCCGGAAGTGCGAGCGCTTAAAGCGAGCGCCTAAAGCGGGCTCGAAAGCGTTCTGGCCAAGCAGTTCAAGGACGCAGGAAGCGAGCCGAGGGGAGCGCACTCCAGTGCGTGACCCGAGAGCGAGCGACCGAGGACGCCGAAATGCGCCGCCAGAACGCTTTAGAGCGGCTGCTGGCGAAGGCCGCAGTAGGGGCAGTCGCTAACGTCGATCCCGATCAGTTGCTCGCAGCGGCGGCAGGCACGCAGATTCTCTGGCTCGCGTGGCAGGGCGGAGGCGGAAGGGGCGAGCGGCAGGATCATCGAGACCGGCTCCATCTCCTCGCCGGTCTCGCGGTCGACGTAGGTCGTCCCCGGCTCGACGTGGGCGATCGCCTCGCGGCCGGAGGCCGCGGCGCGCATGCGGTAGAGCTGACGGTCGTTCACAGCCGGGAAGACTAATAGCTTGGGCGGCTCCGATGCGCGTGCTCATCTTTCACGGCTACATGCTGCGCGGCACCGGCAGCAACATCTACAACGCCAACCTCGCTCCGGCGCTGGCTCGGCTCGGGCACGAGGTTCACCTCCTGAGCCAGGATCGGGGGGTCGAGCTGCCCGGCGTGCACCAGCACGTGCCCGATATCGGCGGGCTGCTGCCGGTCTATGTCAAAGACCCCTACGAGGGGTTCGAGGTGAAGGCCTTCCCGGAGCTGAGCGAGGCAGAGTTGGACCGCTACGTGGACGCCAACGTCGCAGCAGTGCGCGAGGTCGCGGCGGCCGCCGGCGGGATCGATCTGGCGCTTGCCAACCACCTCGTGATGGGCCCGGCGATCCTTGCCCGCGCCGGCGTCGCCCCCTTCGCGGTGAAGATCCACGGCTCGGCGCTCGAGTACACGGTCAAACCCCACCGCGAGCGCTTCGGCCCCTACGCGCTGGAGGGTGTCGGCGCGGCCAGCGGCGTCCTCGTCGGTTCTCGTCACACCGCCGAGTCGTTGTGGGCGGCGCTACCGGAGCTGCCCGAGCTCGAGGCGAAGACCCGGCTCGGCCCGCCCGGCGTCGACATTGAGGAGTTCCGGCCGGCGCCCGGGCCGCGGCAGCCGCTCGTCGTCTTCGTCGGCAAGCTGATCGTCTCCAAGGGGGTCGACCTGTTGCTTGCCGCCTGGCCGCTGGTCCACGCTCGCCACCCCGAGGCGCGGCTGCAGGTTGCTGGCTTCGGCGAGTTCGAGGACGGCGTCCGCCGCCTGCTAGCGGCGCTGGAGGGGGGCGACCTCGACGCCGCTCGCGAGGTCGCTCGCTGTGGTCGCGGCCTCGAGGGCGGGGAGGAGGAGCCGCTGCCGATCCTCTCCGCTTTTCTCGCCGACCCACCCGGGGGTTACGCCGAGCTGGCCCGCGCTGCCGCCGGCTCGGTCGAGCTGGTCGGCCGGCTCGAGCACGACGAGGTCGCGGCGCTGCTCCCGCACGCCGAGGCTCTGGTGATGCCGAGCACCTTCCCCGAGGCCTTCGGGATGGTCGCCGCCGAGGCCGCCGCCTGCGGGGCCCTGCCGGTCTCGGCTGCCCACTCGGGGATGCTCGAGGTCTCGCGCCAGTTGGCGGCGGCGCTGCCGCCAGCTGTCGCCGATCTGACCTCATTCCCGGTTGCGCCGGGCGCGGTCGAGGCGATTGCCGCCCGGCTCAGCGCCTGGCTCGAGCTGCCGGAGGCCGAGCGCGAGGCGGCCCGCGCAACGCTGGTTGAGACCATCGGCCGGCTGTGGAGCTGGGAGGGGGTTGCCCGCGGCGTCCTCGCCGCCGCCGCTGGCGATCTCGACGCGCTGCCGCGGCCGGCCGGTTAGGGCGCTAACCGGATCAGCGAACTAGTGCCGAAAGGCGCTTTCGCGCCGCAAAGCTTCGCGCCGCGGAGTCAATAGAATGCCCGGCGCCCCGATGTACGGACGCCTGCCCATAGTCAAAATGCTGCTCGCCACGCTGGCCGGGACGGCGGTCATCTCGGCGGTGATGCTTCCGATCAACTGGGACGGTCAGCAGGGCTCGACTGCGGCACCGAAGATCGACGATCTGCTCAGCGTGATGATCGTCCTCTCGGCCTTCGTCTTCTCACTCGTGCTGGTGATGCTCTTCTATGCGCTCTGGAAATTCAAAGCGAAACCGGGCGACGAATCTGACGGTGAGCCGATCCACGGCAACACGCGGCTGGAGATCGCCTGGACGCTGATCCCGACGATCATCGTCCTCTTCGGCGGCGCCTACAGCTGGAAGGTTCTCAACGACATCGAAGACAAGGGCTCGAACCCGATGACGATCGATGTCTTCTCGCAGCAGTACGCGTGGAGCTTCGGCTACCCCGGCAAAGGCTTGAAGTTCATCGAGGGCGAATTCCACGTCCCGGTCGACCGGACGATCCAGTTCAAGATGCACTCGCAGGACGTGATCCACTCCTTCTGGGTCCCCGAGTGGCGGATCAAGAAAGACAACGTGCCGGGGATCACGACGACCGCGATCGTCACTCCCGACAAGGTCGGCACGTATCAGCTGATCTGCACCGAGCTCTGCGGTTTCGGCCACGCCTCGATGCGGGCAAAGGTAGTCGTTGAGTCGCCGCAGAAGTTCGAGGAATGGGTAACCGGGCTGAAAAAAGAAATCCCGGAACCGTTCTTGAAATCGATCGAACAGGACACCGAGACCGACCCGTCAGAACCGCTGGACGCGGGCGGGGCATAATGGAGGCCGCGATGACCAGTCCCACCACCCCGCGCGCCTCGATGACGCGCGCGGCGCTTCGTATCTCTGCGTCCTCGGATTTGCCTTTGCCTCCAGCAAAGGCTGCATCCTGCGTCCTGGATCTACTCGGCCGCGCGCGTCCCCAGTCGCATGCGGCGATGGGATTGGTCATCGACTGATGTTGGCAGCGATTAAGCGTCCTAACTGGTATCGAGCGGTGCTCGGCACGTTCGCCGGCGCCGCCTTCGGCCTTGGCCTCGTCGTAGTCCTCCGTGCGATCTCCGGCCTCGATATCTGGCAGACCGAACAGACCGGCTACCCGCACATCGTCGTGCCGCTGATCACCGGCTCGCTTGGCTTCCTCGCCGGGCTCGGCTGCTTCGACTATTGGATCCGCTGGGCGGTCGGCGCCCCGACCATCCCCGAGGACCATTCGCAGCACGGCGCCCGCAACTGGAAGGACTACTTCCGCTTCAACACCGACCACAAGGTCATCGGCATCCAGTACATCTGCACGACTTTCTTCTTCTTCTTCCTCAGCGGCCTGATGGCGATGCTGATCCGGGCCGAGCTGGCCCAGCCGGGCACCCAGATCGTCGACGCGGCGACCTACAACAGCCTCTTCTCGACCCACGCGGTGCTGATGATCTTCGTCTTCATCATCCCCGTCTTCGCCGGGATCGCGAACTACGTGCTGCCGCTGATGATCGGCGCCCCGGACATGGCGTTCCCGCGGCTCAACGCGCTCAGCTTCTGGATGCTGCCGGTCGCTGGGCTGCTCTTCGTCGGCAGCTTCCTCGCCCCGGGCGGCGCCTTCGACACCGGCTGGACCGGCTACGCGCCGCTCTCGACCGGGGCGCCGCTGGGTCAGTCGTTCTTCAACCTCGGAGTCCAGTTCGCCGGTGCCTCGTCGATCGCGACCGCGCTCAACTTCCTGGTCACGATCATCACTATGCGTGCGCCCGGAATGACCTTCTGGCGGATGCCGTTGCTGGTCTGGGCCAACCTCTCGACTTCGCTACTGGTCGTCGCCGCGACGCCGTTCATCGCTGGCGTCCAGTTCATGGTCCTCTTCGACCGCATCCTCCACACCAACTTCTTCAACTTCGCGGCCGGTGGCGACGTGATCAGCTACCAGCACATCTTCTGGTTCTACTCCCACCCGGCGGTGTACATCATGATCTTGCCCGGGTTCGGGATCATCAGCGAGGTCATATCGACCCATGCCCGAAAACCGATCTTCGGATACCGGTTGATGGCCCTGGCGCTGATCGGGATCATCGTCCTCAGCTACTCGGTCTGGGCGCACCACATGTTCGTCGCCGGCATGTTCAGCTGGCTGCGGGTGCCGATGATGTTCACCACCCTGCTGATCGCGGTACCGACCGGGATCAAGATCTTCTCCTGGCTGGGAACGCTCTTCTTCGGCAAGATCCACACCTATTCGACGGCGATGTTGTTCGCGCTTGCCTTCATCGTCACCTTCACGATCGGTGGGATCAGCGGCGTGATGCTCGGCATGGTGCCGCTCGACATCCACGTCTCCGACACCTACTTCATCGTCGCCCACATTCACTTCGTGCTGTTCGGCGGCTCGGTGTTCACGATCTTCGCCGGCATCTACCACTGGTTCCCGAAGATGACGGGGCGGATGTACGACGAGAAACTCGGCCGCGTCCACTTCTGGGGCACTTTGATCGGTACCTGGGGCACGTTCATCCCGATGCACTGGGTGGGGATGGACGGGATGCCGCGCCGTGTCGCCGACTACGCCTCCCAGTTCGGCGAGTGGAACCTGATGATCTCTGTCTTCGCCTTCATTCTCGGCGCCGTTCAGCTCGTCTTCCTCTACAACATGATCGTCAGCTGGCGCTACGGCCCGCGGGCGGCGGGTAACCCATGGCGCGCCAACTCGATCGAGTGGCAGGTCTCTTCGCCGCCGCCGATCTTCAACTTCGACGAGATCCCGCGGGTCGTCGGCGGCCCGTACGAGTTCGGCGTGCCCGGCGCCCGCCACGCGATCATGGCCGGCGAAGGCGCCGAGGTGAAAGAGCCGCAACCGACCGTGGTGGGCAGTCCATGACGCCCGAGGTCGAGGCGCGGCCGCTGCTGGTTTTCCTCAACGAGGTCGCTGGCGGCCGCAAACTGCTGGCGGCGGTGCGTGAGCGAGTCGAGTCTGGCGCGGTGTCGAAGGTCGTCGTTGCGGCGCCGCAGAACCAACCCGCCGTCGGTCAGCTGATCGACCAGGGCGAGCTGCGCGAGGCGGCCCGCTCGCGGGTCGAGGTGACGATGGCGGTCTTCCACGAGTTCGGCATCGAGTCGGTCGGCGAGGTCCTCGACCACGACCCGTTGCTGGCGATCGAGGACGCGCTCCGCGCCCACGAGCCGGGCGAGGTGTTGCTCTCGGCGCTCGCCGGCCAGCGACTCGGGATCACCCGCCGCGACTTCGTCGCCTCAGCCGAAGAGCAGGTCGAGGAGGCGGAAGCGAAGCTGACCCACATCCCGGTGCGAATCGAAGACGACGCGATTCGCTGGGACGTGATCCACACCCTCGTCGTCGCGACCAAAACCGTCGCCTCGCCGGAGCTAGTCAATCGGCTGAAGGAGCGCGCCGCGGCGCAGCCCCACCGCTACACGATCGTCTGCCCGCGCAGCGAGGAGGTCCCCGAGAGCGTGGTCGTCCGCGACCTCGCCTCGACCCTCGCCGCGCTCTACCGCGCCGAGGTCGACGCGACCGGCCAGCCGATGAGCCCCGACCCCTTCCTTGCGGTCAAAAACGGGATCGAGCACTACCGCGTTGACGAGGTGCTGATCTCGACCTACACGGGCGAGAGTTCGCGCTGGCTCGAGGAGGACCTGGTCGGCCGCGTCCGTGAGATCACCGACAAGCAGGTCCAACACATCGAGGTCGGCCGCCCGCCCGCCGCCGTCGCCGCCGCGGTGGCCGAAGGAGAGGAGAAGTAGTGGAGAGCGCGACCGTCACCGCCGGTCACGGCCACGCCGAGCACCACGGGCCGCCGGAGGCGAACCAGAGCTCGCGGATCGACCGCCAGACCCTCGGCATCCTGCTTTTCATCATCTCCGAGGTGATGGTGTTCGGGGCCTTCTTCGCCTCGTACTTCTTCCTCCGCGTCGTCGTCAACCCGGCGCAGTGGCCGCCGGAACCGTACGAACTGCCGGTTGCAGTCGCCGGCCTCAATACGGCGATCCTGGTCTCCTCGAGCTTCACCGTCCACTACGCGCTCGAGTCGATCCGGCGCGGCAACCGCACCGGGATGAAACTAGGCCTCCTCCTCACCTGGATGCTGGGCGCGACCTTCCTCTTCATCCAGATCAACGAGTACGCGCACATCGGCTTCAGTGGCCGCGACCTCGCCTTTGGCACGATCTTCTACTCGCTCACCGGCCTGCACGGAGCGCACGTCTTCGTCGGTCTTTTGCTGCTCAGCTTCGCGACGATCCGCGCCTTCCGCGGCCACTTTGGGCCCGCGGCCAAGGACCACCTGGGGGTCGAGGTGCCCGGCATTTACTGGCACTTTGTCGACATCATGTGGCTGATCGTTTTTCTCACGGTTTACGTTTTGTAAGAGACAGAGGCGGGCGCTGCAAACCGGCGCCTGGCGTTGTCCTCGGTCGCTCGGGTCGGGTCACGCACTAACTGTGCGCTCTCCTCCCGCTCGCTCCCTGCGTCCTAGCCAGGCTTGGTTTTCGCACCCGTGCGTGATTCGCAATAGGGACTGTGAGCCGCGGCGAAATCCGGTCGCAGGGTTGAGAGACTGAGCACGTGAGACTCAATGAGGCGGCGGTCTTTAAATGGGTGCTGATCGTCGGGGCGGTGGTGGCGTTCCTGGTTGCGGTGACGTTGCTGACGAGCGCACTGGTGGGGGCGATTCTGTTTGGGCTGTTCCTGATCGCGGGGGGCGTCTATGGGTATCGGTGGACGGCGCGGAAATGGCGCGCAAGCCGTCGATGAATTGTTAATCTGTGCAGACAACTCGTTGCATCGTTTCGGCTACTGTGCTTCGATGGCAGTGACGATGAGAGACCGGTGGACCGACGAGCGGCTGGATGACCTGAACGGGAAGGTCGACGACGGCTTCCGGAAGGTCGACGAACGCTTCGACAAGGTCGACGAACGCTTCGACCGCCTGGAAGAGAAGCTCGATCGCCGGTTCGAGTTGATGGACCAGCGCTTCGACACCGTGAACCAGCGCTTCGACACCGTGATGCTCTCACTTCTCCAAGGCGGGATCGCGCTTGCGGCGGCGATGCTCGTCGGCTTCGTCGCCCTGGCTATTGCCGCCCTCTGAGCGCCGCCAGAGCTCGAGGGTCGCCAGGGTGAGGGCGATCGGGACGGTCGCGGGCAGGGTGTCGAGGGTGAAGAAGAGGAAGTCGAAGGCGCAGCCGATGGCGGCCGCCACGAGGGCGCCGCGAAGCTGCCAGCGGCGCTCGGCGGCAAGCAGGGCACCGAGGGTGGCGGCGATGAAGACGTCGCCGTAGCCCATCACCGCCGAGCCGAAGTGGACGAGCTGCAGCTTCGGCAGGTCAGCCGCGGGGGCGACGGCGTTGAGGACGCCGTTCGGCTCCTGCAGCAGGTTGGTGCCGACCAGGTAGGCGTCGATCGCTGCCATCGCGTAGATGCCGAGCTTCAGCCAGCGGCCCGGGACTACGCAGGCCAGCAGCCAGCCGAGGCTGGTGCAGGAGAGGGCGGTGAGGACGGTCGCCGCGGTGTGGCCTCCGAAGCTGCCCTCGGTCGCCCAGGCGACGACGAAGAGCGGCACCGCGAGCAGTGCCCACCAGGGCCGGGAGCCGCGGACAATGGCGCCGAGCGCCAGCGCCGCCAGCGGCGGCACCGCGACCAGCGCCAGGTAGGTGAGGAAGCGGGCGGAGGTGTTGTCGAGGGCGATCGCCCCGACCACAACGCCGATCGGCAACGGCAGCCAGAGCGCCCACCAGCCGCTGCGAAGCCGCGCCAGGGCGGGAAGCTCGGCCGGGCGGGGGAGAGCTACTAGGAGTGCCTGGAGGAGGCTGAGAGCGCCGATCGAAAGCCAGAAGGGGAGCACGCTCGGCCGAGGCGCTCAGGCAGCGCCGGCCGGCGCTGACTCGGCTTCCTCACGCCGCTGCGGCGAGCTCGGCGCCGCTTCTCCGCGCGGCTCCAGGCGGCCGGCGGCGGCGACGGTCCAGAGCATTGCCAGCCAGTTGCCGGTGGCGATCACGATGTGGACCCAGACGATCTCGGGCGGCAGTTCGAGGTACCACTGCAGGCCGCCGACGAGACCTTGCAGGGCGAGCAGAGCGAGGACGACGGTGAGCGGCTTCAGGGCGCGGCGGTCGCCGCCGGGGCGGCGCAGGATGAACCAGACAGCGATCGCAGCGAAGCCGTAGATCGCGGCGACCGTGGCGTGCCGCTGGACCACCCATTCGAGCGTTTCAGCCCCGTAGAAGTCGAAGCGGTGGACGAGTTCTTCTTCGTGGGCGCCGGCGTGGGGCCCCGAGGCCGTGGCGATCGTCCCCAGCAGGATCGTCAGCTGGCCGACCGGGATCAGCGCCCGCACCGACCAGACGCCGAGCCGGTCGCGCGAGCGGCGCCGCTGCCAGGGTTCGTAGCGCGAGCACCAGAAGAGCGCGAAGGCGGCGTCGAGCAGCATCATCGAGAGGATGAAGTGCGACATCACCAGCCCCGGCGCCAGGTGGTACTTGACGACGAGGGCGCCGAGAATCGCCTGGCCGATCACCCCGAGCGGCAGCAAGGCTCCGAACATGGCGAGGTGCCAGCGGTAGGGCCGGCGGAAGAAGGCGAGGGCGGCGGCGGCGATCACCGCAATGCCGACGAAGCCGGTCAGCAGCCGGTTGCCGAACTCGATCACCGCGTGGGTTTCGAGCGGCGGCGTCGTGCTTCCGTAGCACTTCGGCCAATCCGGGCAGCCGAGGCCGGAGTCGGTGAGCCGCACGGCCGCCCCGGTGAGGACGATCAGCGCCAGCGCAGCGAGGGCAACCGCCGTCACCTGGGCATAGCGACGGGGGGAAATCTGAAAGCGGTCCCGCATTCAGGCCAATCATCGCAGCGGCATCGCGCCGGCTGCGGTCCCGCTCAGCCGCCTTCTTCGCCGGCGACTTCCTGCAGGTATTCGACTAGCTCTTTGAGTTCGTCCGGCGGGATCGTTTCACCGAAGTTCTGCGGCATCACGTTGGCTGGGTAGCCCTCGGCGATGACTTTGTTCGGGTCGACGATGTCCTCTTCGATCTTCGCCGCGTCCTGGCCGGGCAGGACTTCGTCGAGGTCGGGGCCGGTGACCCCGCTCGAGCCGGCGGCGGCAAGCGTGTGGCAGCCGCCACAGCCGTTGTTGGCGAAGACCTGGGCACCGGGGCCGCCTTCGACCTCCGGCGGCGCGGCGCCGGGCACGCCGGCCCACTCGCCGACGTATGCGGCGACGTCGTTGAGGTCCTGGCCGGTGACGATGTCGCGCGGCATCGAGACGGCCGGGTTTCCGTTGTCGGGACGCGGGAACTCGACCTGGGCCTTGACGATGCCTTCGATCGTGTCGCTGTCCTCGCCGATTTCGCGCGCCGCCGCGAACGCGGCATCGAGGTCGGGGCCGACTTCGGCGGTCGTGCCGGCCTCGGCCATGGCATGGCAGACGCCGCACTTTTTGACGAACAGCGTGCGCCCGCGGGCGGGGTCAGCGGTGCTGGTCCCGCAGCCGGAAACCACGAGCACAAGGCCGCCGAGCAGGGCCAAGACCAGCAGTGGACGGATGAGTTTCGAAGCGCTTCGCATAGGGCGACAGGCGGGCCGGAGTCTATATGTCGAGCCGGCCCTGCCGCGTCCTGTCAGAGGCCTCGATTTGACTTGTCTTGAGGCGATTGATACTAGGTGTGAGACGACGTGTGAGACGGCAACTAGAGGAGGCCGCTGATGCAGGTAAGCGATGGAATGTCGGAGATCTCGGTCACCGTGGGGCCCTCGCACTCGTTGCGCGAGGCGGCGCGGCGAATGGTCGATCGCGGGACCGGCGCGGCGATCGTCGAGGATGCCGAGGCGCCCACCCCCGGGATCGTCACCGAGCGCGACCTACTGAACTCGATCGGCGCCGGCGAGGACCCAGATGCAGAGCGGGTGGCCGACCACATGACCGAGTCAGTGATCGTCGCCGCGCCCGGCTGGAGCCTCGAGCGCGCCGCGGCCGAGATGTCGCGCCGCGGCGTCAGGCACCTGGTCGTCTTCGACGACGCGAACGTGGTCGGGATCCTCTCGATGCGGGACATCGTCAAATGCTGGACGACCGACGGCGCGACTTCGGGTATGACGCCCGGCTGAAGCCCTCTCCGGGCTTCTGAGGGCCTCGCAACCCCGCGGGGCTTTAGCGGTCGAGCGTGATCTCTTCGATCGGCAGGGCCGCGCTCTGGACGCGCTGCCGCCGGGTGAGTCCGAAGTAGCCGCGGATCCCGCCGCGGACCAGGCTGCGGAAGGCCGCCAGGATCACGATTGCGCCGGCGATCGAGTAGATGTAGGGCGAGAAGAGGAAGCCGGCGGCGTAGATCCCGCAGACCAGGCCAAGTCCGCCGAGCGCGAAGAAGACCGGTGCCCAGGAGGGCTTCGGCTGGTAGATCATCTCGCCCGGCTCGGGCACGTGACGGTGCTCGGGGCTCATGCGGTCGCCAGGTAGAGGGCGGCGACGATGAAGCAGAGCGCGAAGACGGCTGCCGCAAGGCCCCCAGTGAGGAGGCCGGCGAGCATGTTTCCGCGGGCAGTATCGCGATCCACGGCCTGATTTCTATCAATTACTGCCAACGTCTAGGCAGGCGAGCGCCGGGCCAAGCGAGACAAGGACGCAGGGCGACCGCGTGCTCTGCACGTGGGCGCCCGAGGACGCCGTATCGCGCCGGCCCGCCTAGACGTTGGCGGCGATTGCGATCGAGAGGAAGAGCAGCGCCAGGTAGGCGAGCGAGAAGAGGTAGGTGCGCAGTGCCCATTTGCGGTCGGCGGCGCGCAGCAGCCGGACCGAGAAGTAGACGAAGACGCCACCGAGCAGCATCGAGGGCACCAGGTAGGCGACGCCGAGGCCGCCGGCGCAGAAGGGCAGCTGGGTGACCGCGTAGAGCAGCACCGTGTAGAGCACGATCTGGCGCCGCGTCTCGTTCTCTCCGCGGACCACCGGCAGCATCGGGATCCCCGCCCGCGCGTACTCGTCCTTCATCAGCAGCGAGAGGGCCCAGAAGTGGGGCGGGGTCCAGAAGAAGACGATCGCGAAGAGGTAGAAGGCCATCCCGCTGAGCCCGCCCGTCGTCGCCGCCCAGGCGACCAGCGGCGGCACCGCGCCGGCCGCCCCGCCGATGACGATGTTCTGTGGCGTCGAGCGCTTCAGCCAGAGCGTGTAGACAAAGACGTAACCGAGCAGTCCGGAGAGCGAGAGCGCCGCCGCCAGCGGGTTGACGGTCAGCGCCAGCAGCAGGAAGGAAGCGGCGCCGAGCAACGTCCCGAAGGCGATCGCGGCGGCCGGCGAGACCCGCCCTGAGGCGACCGGGCGGTCGGCGGTGCGGGCCATCATCCGGTCGATGTCGCGGTCGACGGCGTGGTTGATCGCGCCAGCGCCGCCAGCCGAGAGGGCGCCGCCGATACAGGTCAGCAGGACCAGCCCGATCGAAGGGCTCCCCGCCGTGTACATCGTCGTCACCGTGGTGAACAGCAGTAGCGACTGGACCTTCGGCTTGGTCAGCGTCAGGTAGTCGCGGACGACGGTCGGGACGGCGGAGCGCTCGACCGTCGTCGGGTTGGGCGCGGAGGTCGCGCCGGCACCGGTCGGCATGGCCTCAGGCTACCGGCTGGCGCTCGCGAGCCTCGCGCTCGCGGCGGGCGGTGCGGCGGGCGATCGCCTCGCGGATGTCGCGCATCGGACGCTCGCTGCGGACGTCCGGCAGGACGTCGAAGTTGTGCGGCTCCGGGGGCGAGAGCGTGAACCACTCGAGCGTGTCGCCGCTCCATGGGTCGTGGCCGGCCTCGGAACCGTTGGTGCGGCTCGAGATCGCGTTGACGAGCGTCATCAAGACGCCGATCAAGATCACGAAGGAGCCGATCGTCGAGAGCAGGTTCCAGAAGCTGACGCCGGTGCCGCCGAAGTACTTGTAGGCGTCGACCACCTGGCCGGCGACCTGGCCGGCAAAGAACAGCGGTACGAAAGTCAGCACGATCCCGAGGACCAGGGTCCAGAAGGAGAGCCGGCCGAGGTACTCGCCCATCGTCCGGCCGGTGATCTTCGGGTACCAGTAGTGGAGCGCCGCGAAGCCACCGAAGACGGCGCCGCCAACCAGTGCGAAGTGGGTTGCCGCGGTGGCATCGACGGTGTTGTGCAGCTGCCAGGCGGCGCCGACCATCGACTGCTGCAGCTCGGCCGCGAGGCCGACGGTGATGCAGGCGAGGGCCCCGAGCGCGAACAGCAGCGGCGTCCGCATCCGCAGCGTGCCGCCGATCATCGTCGCGATCAGGTTGTAGATGATCAGCCCGAAGGGAACGATCAGCGCCAGCGACATCAGCATCGCGAAGTACTGCCAGCCGAGCCCGATCGGCGCGGTCAGCATGTTCTGCATCCAGGCCAGCGTCCCGACCACCGCGACAACCGCCAGCGAGCCCATCACCGTGCGCCGGTTGAAGAGCGGTTTGCGCGAGAAGGTGGTGACGATTTCGGCGATCGCGCCGAAAGCGAAGATCAGGATCGTCATGTAGACGCCGGTGAAGAAGATCCAGCTCAGGTGCTGCCAGAGGAGCGGCGCGCCGCCGGTCGAGTCGGAGAAGAAGATGCCTTCGTAGTGGCGGTCGATCATCAGCATCGTCAGCGCCGCCAGGAAGACCGGTCCGATCACCGTCATCAGCCAGCAGCAGACGTTGGCGGCGAAGGCGAAGACCGGCGCTCGGCGCCAGACCATCCCCGGCGCCCGCATCCGCCGCAGCGTCGTCCCCAGGTCAATCGCCAGGAAGACGAAGCCGAGCGTCGCGAAGCCGACCGCGGTGATCCAGACGTCGACCCCGTTGTTGGCGAGGAAGGCGGTCTCGCTGAGCGGCGGCAGCGGGTTGATCCCGGCCTCCGAGGGGGTCCAGAAGAAGGCGACGTAGAAGAGCGTCGCGCCGGCGACCCAGAGAGCGACGCCGATCTGGCTCAGCCGCGGCAGCGCCGTGCCGCGCGCCCCGACCTGCAGCGGCGCGACGTAGTGGAAGAAGCCGAAGACGAATGGCAGCGCGAAGAAGAAGATCGCGGTCGCCCCGTAGTAGGAGAGCATCCGGTTGAAGGTGACCGGCGTCAGGAAGCTGTTTTCCGGCACCACCAGCTGCAGCCGCATCAGCAAGAACTCGATCAGCGCCATGAACAGGAAGCCGCCGGCGCCGGTCAGGAGGATGCCGCCGAGGTCCTTGTGGTTGGCGCTGGTCGCGATCTCGATCCAGCGCGGCCGTTTCGGCGCGATGCGGTCGATTACCAGCTCCGGCGCGGCGCGGTCGCTCATGGCACTTCCCCGTTTTCGATCAGTTCGATCACGTTTTCCTGGGCCGAGTCGATCGCCTTTTTCTGCTGCTGGATGAAGGCTTTGTATTCGTCGGCGGAGACGACTTCGACCTCGGTCCGCATCTGCGCGTAGGCCTGCCCGGAGAGGGTCGCCGCTTCGCCGCCGAAGTTGCCTTCTTGGTCAGCGCGGAAAACGATGTTGTGGACCTTGCCCGGGACCGCGTCGGCCTTGCGGGCGAGGTCGCCGACGTTCCAGGTGTGGACGACGTCGGTCGAGAGCAGCTTCAGCTTCACCGCGGTGTCGACCGGGACCACCAGTTTGTAGTAGGAGAAGGCGCCGTTTGGGTAGTCGTAGCGCCAGATCCACTGCTGACCGGTGGCTTCGATTTCGAGCGGCTTGGTCAGCGGCTTGCCTTTTGCCGACGCGAGGCCGTTGGCGCCGTTGCCCGGCGTGTTGCGGGCTTCGTCGGTGAGCACGATGCTGATCACGAACAGCACCAGGGCGAAGGCGGTGAGGACGGCGGCGACCGGTACCTGGACGCGGCCAGGGCCGGTCAGCTGCCGCGGCTCGGCGCCGCGGGCGGCGCGGAAGCGGCGCACGACCCCGAGCAGGGCGAAGAGGACGATCGCCACGACGAGAACCGCGGCGACGAGGCCGACCCACATCAGGGCGTCGATCTGGTCAGATCCAGGAGAGTGCGGGGACAAGGCGCGGCCATTCTATTCACGACCTCTCCCGGGAGGCCCGCACCCCTGGATGCTCCTCTCAGGAGGGTCGTGGGCAGGCGGCGCGACGGCTCCCGGCTGGAGCGGCTGGGGCTCATATACTCGCCGCGCGATGAAGCGCCGCCGAGGACCGAGCGCGCTGGGCCTCGCCGTGCGCGCCGGCGCCGGCGCCTGTCTCGTTGCCGCCATCGCGGTGCCGCTGGCCCGCAAGCGGCTGCGGATCCCGGCGCCGGTGACGATCGCTGCCACCGCCTCGGGGCCGCTTGCCGTCGCCGTACTGAAGAAGCGCTCCCGTTCCCGCGACGTCGCGCTGTTCGCCCTGCAGATGTGGGCCTTCGCGGTCGTCCACGAGCTGCCTTACGACGACCCGGAGAAGCTGCGCCGGCGGCTCCGCACCTCCTATCCGATCAAGAGCGACCGCCTGATCGGCTTCGGCGAGCTCCCCAACGCCCGCCTCCAGCGGACCATCGCCCGGCTGCCCTTCGCGCGCTCCCTCGACCGATTTCTCACCTGGGCCCACTGGCTCTGGTTCTTCGAGCCCTACCTGGTGCTGACCTGGATCTTGGTTCGCGACCACAACCGCTTCCCGCGGGCGGCGCGGCAGATGGCGGCGGTCTTCGACCTCGGCTGCGTCGGCTACTTCGCGGTGCCGACCGCGCCACCGTGGTGGACGGTTGAACACGGCCACGCCGGCGAGGAAAAGGTGCGGCGGATCATGGTGGAGGTCGGCGAACCGACCTGGGGCCGCGCCTGGGAGACGATGTACAAGGCGCTCGGCGGCAACCCCTGGGCGGCGATGCCCTCGCTGCACTTCGCGACCTCGGTGATGGGGGCGGTCTCGCTCTCGGAAAGCGGTCGGGTCGAGGGGGCGGTCGGCTGGACTTATGCCGGCACGTTGGGCTTCGCCCTCGTCTACCTCGGCGAGCACTACGTCACCGACCTGATCGCAGGAGGCCTGCTCGTCGCCCTCGTGCGCGGCGGCGACCCGCTCGCCGAACCCGCCGTTCAGGCGATCAATCGCGGTTTGCAGCGTTTAGAGAGGTTGGCCAGCCAGTAGTTTTTCGGGCGGTGCCTGGTAATCAGACGGCAAACGGCGGTGGCGATGCCGAGATGCCGATCCTGACGACCAAAAGGATCGTCCAGACGCTCATCCTGGTCGCGATCCTTCTCGTCGGGATCTATTTCTTCGTCCCGAAGATCGCCGGCTTCGGCGACGCCCTCGGCAAGCTCGACAACGCCGACCCGCTCTGGATCGGCGTCGCGATCGGCTTCAACGTCCTTGCCTACGCGACCTACATCGCCCTCTTCAAAGCGGTGGTCGGTGGCGACGCGCTGCGCCTCAGCTGGACCGAGACCTACGAGATCAACATGGCCGGGGTGGCGGCGACGCTGCTCTTCTCGGCCGGCGGCGCCGGCGGGGTGGCGCTTACCTACTGGGCGCTGCGCAAGGCGGGGATGGCGCGCCGCGACGTCGGCCGCCGGATGGTCGCCTTCATCAGCCTCCACTACGCCTTCTACCCGATCGCCCTGATCGTCTGTGGGCTGCTGCTGCGGATCGGTCTCGTCCACGGCGAGGACTCGGTCGAGCTGACGATCGTGCCGGCGGCGGTCGCCGGCCTCTTGATCGTGATCGGGGTCCTGATCGCGCTGATCCCGCCCGACCTCGAGCGGCGCCTCGCCCGCTACGCCAGCAATGAGAAGGCGCGCAGCTTCGTCCGCACCGCCGCCAAAGTGCCGGCCACGGCCGCCGAGGGCTTCCGCTTCGCGATCAGCCTCTTCACCCATCCCAAGCAAGGCGGCCTGGCGCTGATCGCAGCCGCCGGCTACTGGGCCTTCAGCATCGCCGTCCTCTGGGCCTCGTTCCACGCGCTCGGGGTCAAGGTGCCGCTCGCGGTCGTCGTCCAGGGCTACTTCCTCGGCATGGTCGCCAACCTCTTTCCGCTGGCGCCGGCCGGGGTCGGCGCGGTCGACGCCGGCATGATCGGCGCCTTCGTCCTCTTCGGGATCCCCGAGGAGACGGTCTTCCCGGCGATCCTCGTCTTCCGCTTGATTTCCTTCTGGATGCCGATTCCGCCCGGGGTCGTCGCCTTCTTCCAGCTGCGCCACCGGGTACGACTATGGGAAGAAGAAGGGCTGCCGATCGAACGCGGCGGCACCGCCTTATCGGAGCTCGAGCCGGCGGTCGGGCCGCTTGTTGACGAGCGCCTGGGGGAGTACTATAAAAAGTAAAGTATTAGGCTGTAGAGCTTTGAAAAGGCCTCAGGAGACGAGATGACCGATACGGAGACGAAGCAGGTAGAGAACGTGATCATCATCGGCGGCGGGCCCGCCGGGTACACCGCTGCGCTCTATACGGCGCGCGCCAATCTGCGGCCGCTCGTCTTCGAGGGCTTCCAATGGGGCGGTCAGCTGCAGAACACGACCGACGTCGAGAACTACCCCGGCTACCCCGACGGGATCATGGGCCCGGAGATGATGTCCCAGTTTCGCGCTCAGGCCGAGCGCTTCGGGACCCGCTTCGTCAGCGACGACGTCGACCGGGTCGAGCTCTCCGACGGCGGCCTCCAGAAGGTCTTCCTCGGCGACGAGGAGCACCGCGCCAAGACTGTGATCCTGGCGATGGGCGCCGAGCCGCGCCGGCTCGGGATCCCGGGCGAGATGGAGCTAGGCGGCCGCGGCGTCTCCACTTGCGGCGTCTGCGACGGCGCCTTCTTCAAGGGCCACCGGGTGATCGTGGTCGGCGGCGGTGACTCGGCGATGGAGGACGCGATCTTCATCTCCAAGTTCGCCGACGAGCTGACGATCATCAACCGGCGCGACGAGTTCCGCGCCTCGAAGATCATGCTCGAGCGGGCCGAGGAGAAGGAGAACATCGACTTCAAGACCCCGTTTATCCCCGAGGAGTTCGTCGCCGGCGAGGACGGGAAACTGCAGAAGATCCGGCTGCGCAACGCCGAGACCGGCGAGCAGGAGGATCTCGAGGCGACCGGCGCCTTCGTCGCCATCGGCCACATCCCCCGCTCGGAGGTCGTCAAGGGCCAGGTCGACACCGACGAGGACGGCTACATCCGCACCGATGCCGGCTCGACCCGGACCAATCTTGGCGGCGTCTTCGCGGTTGGCGACGTCGTCGACCACACCTACCGCCAGGCGGTCACCGCCGCCGGGACCGGCTGCATGGGGGCACTCGACGCCGAGCGCTTCCTGCGCGATAGCCCGCCGCCAGTCGAGGCCCACTGGTTCCCCGGCGGTGAGCCGGCCGAGATCGCGACCGGCTCCTGATGCCGGCCGAGTGCACGCACCTCGACCAGGTCAAGGTGCTCGAGGCGCCGGCTGAGATCGCCGGCTGCGAGGAGTGCCTGAAGACCGGCGGCCACTGGGTTCACTTGCGGATGTGCCAGACCTGCGGCCAGATCGGCTGCTGCGACAACTCGCCGGGCAAACACGCCACCGCGCACAACCACGAGACCGGGCACCCGATCATCCGCTCGGTCGAGCCGGGCGAGACCTGGAGCTGGTGCTACCCCGACGAACTGATGATGGAGCTGACCGCCGAGTAGGCGGCGCGTTCGTCGTTTGTCCCGCCTGGCGGGAAGAAGGACGAACGCTCAGGCGCCGAGCTCGCGGGCGAGGATCGCCGCGAAGGCCTCGCGCGCTTCGAGCGTGCGTGGGCCGGGGACGTCGCCGAGCTCGGTGCCGTCGATCGTGTGGACCGGTTGGACCTCACGGACGGTCGAGGCGAGGAAGGCCTCGCTGGCGCCAAGCAGATCGCCTAGTGGGTATTCGCCCTCGCTGACCTCGAGTGCGGCGAGCAGGCGGTCGCGGGTGATCGAAGCAAGCACGCCCGCCTCCAGCGCGGTGGTCCGCAGCTCGCCCTCAGAGACCCAGAAGATCGAGGAGGTCGGCGGCTCGAGGACGATGCCGTCGGGGCGGACGAAGAGCGCCTCGTCGGCGCCGCCAGCCTTGGCCTGCCGCGTCGCCTGCATGTTGGCGCCGTAGGAGAGCGACTTGACGCCGTTGAGGATCACCGTCGGTTGGTAGACGACTGAGGCGACCGCGACCGCCGCGGCGTGCTCGGGGACCGGCTCGGTGGCGGCGATGCGGCGGCCGCCGCGGGTGACGATCAGCCGCAGTTGCGCTTCCGCCGCGCCCGCCTGAGCGAGCAGCGCCTCGACCTCGGTTTCGAGCGCCGGCCGATCGAGCGGCAGCTCGATCGCTGCGGCGGAGCGCTGCATCCGCTCGTAATGCTCGGCGAGCGCGAAGGGGCGGCCGGCGTAGAGCCGGATCACCTCGAAAACGCCGTCGCCGCGGTAGAGCCCGTCGTCTTTGAGCGGGATCGTGGCCTCGGCGGTTGGAGTGATCGTGCCGTCGACGCTGGCCAGCTCGATGAATCCCGAATCCATGCGGCGAGGCTACCCAAGCCCGCCCACGAGGACATCTCTCGGCCTATCCTTTGGTCCGTGCTGTTCGTACTGGGGACGCTGGGAGTGTTGGCGCTAATCGTCGGCGTGCTGCTCCTCGTCGGCCATTTCTCGAAGTCGACCGCCGCCGATCTGCTCGATTGGCGCCCGACCCGCTCTCCGGCGCTCGAGGCGCAGAACGAGGTCGACGACGTGCGCCAGATGCTCGAAGCGCAGAATGAGATGCGCCGCCGCCGCGGCGCTCCGGAGATGACCGAGGCCGACCTCGACGCCGCCGTCCGCGAGGACGAGCGCCTGCGCCTGCGCGGTCGCGGCCCGTTCGACGACACCTGACGGGAGCCCCCGTCGAGGTTTCCTTTTCGCCCGCTATCCGGGTCGAAAGGCAACCTCGTCGGCGTCCGCGGCGGCGCTGACCTAGAGTCGCCCGATGGCACGCGCGCTGATCGTCGGCTGCGGCTGCTGCGGGCGCTCGCTCGGCGAGCGGCTGCTGGCCGAGGGCTGGGCGGTGCGCGGGACTAGCCGCCGCGAGGAGGGCCTGGCGGCGATCGAGGCGGCGGCGATCGAGCCGGCGCTGGCCGACCCCGAGCAGCCGGGGACGCTGCTCGAGCTGGTCGGCGACGTCGCCGTTGTCGTCCTCGCGCTCGGTTCGGCCGCCGGCGACCCGGAGCAGGTTGCAGCGGTCCATGGGCCGCGCCTCGAAGCGCTCACCGAGCGACTCGTCGACACGCCCGTTCGCGGCGTCGTCTACGAGGCCAGCGGCGACACCGACCCGGCGCTGCTCGCCGGCGGGGCGGAGGTGCTGCGCCGCGCGGCGCGCACCTGGCGGATCCCGGTCGAGCTGGTCGAGGCCCCGCGCGCCGACCCCGATGGCTGGGTCGAGGCGATGGCAAACGGCGTCAGCAAGGCGATCTCACCCGCCGGCAAAGCCAGTTAGCTGGACGACGCCACGGGCGGGCGGCTCAGTCGAGCCGCCCGAGTAAATCGGCGAGGATGCGCGCGGTTGCCCCCCAGATCAGCGCCCCCTCTACCTCGTAGGTGGGGGTGTGGATCGGGATGCCGCGGCGGATCAACCGGCGCATCGCGTAGCCCTCGCGGAGTAGCTCGAGCGAGAAGGTGAGGACCGTCTCGACCTCGTCCGGGTTCGGCTCGAGGCCGAGCTCGAGCGGGTCGGCAACGGTGCCGACGAACGGGTGGACGCGGTAGCCGGTGACAAAGGTCGAGACCGGGGTCAGGGCCCCGGCTAGCTCCACCGCGGCGGGATCGAGAGCGATCTCCTCCTCCGCCTCGCGCAGCGCGGTCGCCGCCAGGTCGGCGTCGCCGGGGTCTTGGCGGCCGCCGGGGAAGGAGATCTCACCGGCGTGGCGGCGCAGGTCGGCGCGGCGCTCGGTGAAGATCAGTCCTGGCTCCTCGGGCCAGCCGTAGAGGGCGAGCAGCACCGCCGCGTCGGTGCCGCCCCGCGACGGCGTCGCCGCCGCCTGCTCTGGCGTCAGCAGCCGCTCGCCGAGCTCACGCGTTCGTCTTTTGTCCGTCATATGCGTCCGAACGACGAACGCACGCTCAGACGATGACCTGGACGGTGCCGCCGTCGACCGACCAGGCGGCGCCGGCGACGTAGGAGGCGCGCTCGGAGCAGAGGAAGACGATCGCGGCGGCGATCTCGCCCGGCTCGGCGAGGCGGCCGATCGGCCGTTTGGCCCCGGCCGTGGCAACCGCCTCCTCGCGGGAGGCGGCGCCCGAGCGCTCCCGCGCCTGGTCGGCGAGCCCGCCGGGCGCCATCCACAACTCCGACTCGGTCGGGCCCGGGCAGATCGCGTTGACGAGCACGCCGCGCTCGGCGTAGCGGTCGGCGAAGAGCCGCGAGAGCGAGAGCTCGGCCGCCTTTGCCACCGAGTAGTCGGGCATCAGCGGCGAGGGGCGCTTGGCGGAGGTCGAGGCGACGTTGACGATTCGCCCCCAGCCGCGCTCGGCCATCGCCGGCGCCGCCGCCCGCATCGCCCGCAACGGCGCCATTACGTTGAGCTCGTACTGCATCCGCCAGTCCTCGTCGGGCGCCTCCTCGAGCTCGTGGTAGCGGGCGAAGCCGGCGTTGTTGACGAGCACGTCGAGCGAGCCGAAGCGCTCCTCGGCGGTGGCCAGCAGCCGCTCGCCGGCATCCTCATCGGTGACGTCGAGGGCGAGTGCGGCGGCGCGGCCTCCCGCCTTGGCACCGGCCTGCTCGGCCAGCTCGACCGCCGGCGCCAGCCGTCCTTCGTCGCGGCCGACCAGCAGCACCGCCGCGCCCTCGGCGCAGAGCAGCGCTGCCGCCTCGCGGCCGATCCCGCGGCTGGCGCCAGTGACCACGCAGCCGCGGCCGGCGATCCCGAGGTCCATCAGCGGCCCGCCCGCAGCAAACTAGGCCGCCTCGACCCGCTCGACCACGGTCACCTTCACTTCCCCCGCCAGCACCCGGTGGACGGGGCATTTCTCGGCGATCAGCAGCAACCGCTCCCGTTGCTCGTCGCTGAGCTCGGCGGGCAACCGCAGCGCCACCTTGAAGTGGTCGGGGACGTGGTGGTCGTAAGAGACATCGACGTCGACTTCGACCTTGCCGACGTCCCACCCTTTGCGCTCCGCGTACATCTCGACCGTGATCGCGGTGCAGCCGGCGAGGCTGGCGGCGAGCAGCTGGGTCGGGCGTGGGCCGGTGTCGGTGCCGCCGCGGTCGGGCGGCTCGTCGACGACCAGGACGTGGCCACCCTCGAGGTCGACCTCGTGGGCCAGTCCCTCGATCCGACGGGCCGAGATCCGCACCGTCACTTACTCCGTTCGCGGCCCTGAAAGAGGGCCGGGTCCTTCACATCGGCGTAGCGCGCCATCGCGAAGGCGAGGTCGGAGGCGCGGTTGACGAAGTGGATCACGGTCTCGCTGGCCAGCTCGCCTTCCTCGGCCAACTCGGAGATGTGGCGCTCGGCGCGGCGGATCACGGTGCGGGCGATGTCGAGCTGGGCAGAGAGCTGGTTGCCGCCGGGGATGACGAACTTGGGCGGCAGTTCGACCGCGGCCATGTAGCGGTCGATCAGGCCCTCGAGCTCGGTGACCATCTCCTCGGTGACGCGACTGACCCCGTCCTCCAGGCGCTCGGCCGCCTCCGGCGCGGTAGCCAGCTCGGCGCCGGCGATGAAGATGTCGTCCTGTAGGCGGAGGATCGCCGCCGCCATCTCCTCCTCGCCGTCGCCGCAGAGGGCGCGGGCGGCGCCGAGCTGGGCGCAGGCCTCGTCGAGGGTGCCGTAGGCCTTGGTGCGGCCGTGGTGCTTGGGGACCCGGCCGCCGTACCAGAGCGAGGTGGTCCCGTCGTCGCCCTTCTTGGTGTAGATCTTGACCACGGGCCGGGTCCCCCTAACCGATCGGCCGCACCGGGTTGAAGGCGAAGCCGGTCATCACCTTGGGGAAGAAGTAGGTCGACTTCGGCGGCATGTTCTCGTCGGTGGCAGCGACGGCGCGGACCTGCTCGATCGGGACCGGGCGCAGGATGAAAGCGACGTCATAGCCGTCGTCGAGCCCGGCGAGGGCGTCGGGGACGCTCTTCGCGTATTCGAGCCCGCGGCGCTCGTCGATGTCCTCGTCGCTCATCCCTAAGAGGCCCTTGAGGACGAGGGTCTCGAGAATCGCCGAGTCGAGGCGGCGGTAGGCCTCGGGTTTGCCTTCGAGCTGGCGGTCGAGCTCCTCGCGGGCGGTGTCCTTGAGCCGCAGCCGGTAGGCGGTGCGGTGGTGGCGGTCGTAGAGCCCAAAGACGCCGACCCCCTCGCTGTCAGCCGGGTCGATCTCGCCCTCGCCGACCTCGCTGGCGTCGAACAGCTCGCGGACGCCGGCGCCGAAGCGGGCGGGCAGCTGCGGATCGGCGCCAAGCGAGAGCAGGCGGTGGGTGGGGAAGACGGTGAGGCCAGGGTCGTCGAGCCCGGTCAGCGACATCAGCGTGTAGTTGTGGGGGCCCTCGCCGCCGACCTCGTCGCGGAAGGCGCGGGCGGTCTCGTAGCGGTGGTGGCCGTCGGCGATCAGTAGCTGGGCGCCGGCGAGCCGCTCGGTTACCGCCTCGTGTACCGCCGGGTCCTCGACCTTCCAAAGTCGGTTGACGGTGCCGTCGGCGTCGGTCACTTCGCCCCACGGCTCGGGGGCGAGCGTCGGTTCGACCAGCGGCCAAGGGTCCTCGCTGGCCAGCGAGAAGATCGGCGAGAGGTTGTAGCCGCTGGCGCGCGTCAGCTCGAGCCGGTCGAGCAGGGGGCCGGGGTGGGTGCGCTCGTGGGGCCGGATGCCCTCGCTGTCGTACTCCTCGATCCGCACTCGGCAGAGGACGCCGTGGCGGCTGTGCTTGCTGCCGTCCGGGGCGCTGTAATCCTGGGTCAGCGCCCAGAGCGAAGGCTCGGAGTCTTGGACCAGGGCGCCGTCCGCGACCCACTGCTCGATCGTCCCGCGCGCGTTTGCGTATACCTCCGCGCTCGGCTCATCGCCCGGTGGCACCGGCAGGTCGATCGCCACCGCGTTGTACGGCGAGCGCTCGAGCAGCGCCGCCCGCTCGGCGGCGTCGATCACGTCGTAGGGCGGCGAGGCGACCGCGGCGAGGCCGCCGGCCTTTGCCAGGTTGTAGTGCAACGCGTCGAAGGGGAGGACTTCAGCCATTCCGGCAACCTACACTTGCGCGGTCGGGGCGTGGCGCAGCCTGGTAGCGCGCCGCCTTTGGGTGGCGGAGGTCCCCGGTTCGAATCCGGGCGCCCCGACTCACGAACTCCATTGTTAAAGCCAGATTGCGTTGTTGTCGATTCCAAGGGTATGGACAGCGACATGTCCGCCAGTGGCTCGTCCCCCGCTCTGGCTGCGCAACGGAGGGTGGAGCGAGCGGTGTTCGAGACTGACCGGCACCGGGTGGTCGGCGATGTGACGCTGCCGCAGGCCGGTTACCAACGCCGCTTCACGGACCTGCTCAACCGCAGCGAGTTCGAATTCATCCCGCTGACCAACGTCGAACTCTCCTTCGACGACGGCACCACGATCAGCCGCCCGTTCCTCGCGCTCAACAAGCGCCACGTGCGGCTCTGCTACGAGCTCGAGGAGTAAGCGCCGCGCCTCAGCTGCGCGAGGAGCGGGTGCGCTCGCCTCGCATGTAGGAGCCGAGGTCGACGACGAAGGCGAGGACGACCACGAACCACTCGAAGCCGCTGACGCCGTTCGAGCCGACCTCCCACATCGCCGCGTAGGCGAGGGTCGTCCAGGGCAGCAGGAAGAAGCCGAGGAAGGGAAGGATCCAGCTGTCGTAGGCGCGCGAGAGCACGTCCGTGAAGAGGAAGAGGACGAATAGCGCCAGGCGCGGCGAGATGAAGGCGAAGAGGACGACGAGGCAACCCATCGCGCAGACCGTATCCGCCGCCTCGGCGGCTGGCGCCCGAAAGCGGTCCTGTTCATCGATTCGTTAGCTCCCGGGCGTACCCTGGAGAAGACGAAAGGACCGAAATGGACATTGGAAGACTGATGAGCGTGCTGAATCCCGAGAAGACGCGGATGCCGTCCGCCGACGATGCGCTGCCGGGCCGCAGCGAGCGCCCCTTCCCGGTCCCGAAGGAGCACGCTGTGCTGGGCACGCCGCTCGAGCCACCTTTCCCGGAGGGGATCGAGATCGCCTACTTTGCGCTCGGCTGCTTCTGGGGCGCGGAGCGGCTGTTCTGGGAGCTGGACGGGGTCTACTCGACGGCGGTCGGCTACATGAACGGGACCACCCCGAACCCGACCTACGAGGAGGTCTGCAGCGGCAAGACTGGCCACGCCGAGGCGGTGATGGTCGCCTACGACCCGGCCAAGGTCTCCTACGCCGATCTGCTCAAAGTCTTCTTCGAGGAGCACGACCCGACCCAGGGGATGCGCCAGGGCAACGACGTCGGCACCCAGTACCGCTCGGGGATCTACTTCGCCAACGACGCCCAGAAGGCGACCGCCGAGATGATGCGCGAGTCCTACGAGGAAGCGCTGCGGGCGGCGGGTCGCGACGCGGTCACGACCGAGGTCGAGCCGGCCGCGCCGTTCTACTACGCCGAGGATTACCACCAGCAGTACCTGCACAAGGTCCCGAATGGCTATTGCGGCCTGAAAGGGACCGGCGTGGCCTGCAGCATCCCCGCCGCAACCAAGTGAGCCTGCGCCGCGGGCGCGGCGATTAATAGCATCACGCGCTCGTGGCCCCGGACTTCGGCTCCTACATAGTCGGCTGCCTCGCCCTGATCGGGATCGTTGCGGCCGACGGCCTCGGCGGCTACTGGCTGCGGCGCTGGATTGCGCCGGAATTCTCTGGCGCGCTGGCGCGGCTCGGCGACGTCACGATCGGCATGGCGCTGTTTGTGGTCGCGCTCGAGATTCTCGGCACGCTGAGCCTCTTGCGGCTCGGCTGGATCGTCTTCTTCTGCATCGGGATCGGGCTGCTGGCGGCACTGCTCGGCTACTGGAAAGCGCCGGAGGAGCGGCGCCAGGTGGCGGCGCCGCGGGTGCAGCTGTTCGCCCTGCTGATTGCGGTCGCCGTCGCCTCCTTCACGGTCGCCGAGTGGAGCTTCCCGACCCAGCAGGCGATGGACGTCGGCATGTTCGGCGGCGACACCACCTGGTACCACATGCCGTTCGCGGCGACCTTCGCCCAGGAACACTCGACGATCCACCTCCATTTCACCGACCCGCTGCGGCTCGCGGCGTGGTTCTACCCCCAGACCTCGGAGCTGATCGACGGCGCCACGATCGTCCTCTTCAAGAGCGCCTGGCTGACGCCGCTGGTGAACATCTTCTTCCTCGCGATCGCGCTGTTGGCAGCCTGGTGCATCGGCCGGCCCTACAAGGTCGGGCCGGCGACGCTGGTCGCCGCGGCACTCCTCCTCGACTCGGGGGTGATGATCGAAACCCAGCCCGGCGAGGCGCGCAACGACATCCTCGGCCTCGCCTTCCTAATCGCCTTTGCGGCGTTCCTGATCAACGGCCACCAGCGAAGGGCCCCGGCGGAAGGGACGGCGGTGCAAGACGCCCCCGAGCGCGGCGCCGCCCTGCTTGACAAGGGCCCGCTGATCATGGCCGGAATCGCCGGCGGCCTCGCAATCTCGGTGAAGACCACCTTCCTCGTCCCGGTCGCGGCGCTGGCGATCGGCGTCTTCTTATTCAGTGGTCGCGGGCGCCGCTGGACGACCGCCTGGGTGATGGGCCTGCCGCTGCTAATCGTCGGCGGCTACTGGTATCTGCGGGCGGCGATCAAGAGCGGCGGCAACCCGATCCCGATCACCAAGTTCGGCCCGCTCAACCTGCCCGTCCCGGACCAGTTACCGCTCGATCCGCGGCCCCGCTTTTCGGTCGCCCACTACTTGACCGAGCCGACGATCTACCGCCGTTGGTTCTTCCCCCAGCTCGACAACGCGCTTGGGCCGCTCTGGCCGCTGATCCTGATCGTCGCGGTCGCTGCCGCCGTCTTCATCATCTGGCGCTCGCGCAACATCATGCTGCGGGTGATCGCTGCCGCGGCGCTCCTCACCGCGGTCGTCTACCTCGTTACCCCACTCACTGCCGCCGGCCAGGAGGGCTCGCCGACCGGCTTCTTCACCAACACCCGTTACCTGATGCCGGGGCTGGTGCTGGCCCTTACCCTGCTGCCGATCGCCCGGCCGCTGCGTGCTCCCGACGGCCGCGCCCGCTGGACCCTCTACTTCCTCGCCCTCGTCTACGCGATCACCGTGCTCGCCACGCCGCAGTGGTACACGACCTACATCCTCGGGGCGATCTTCATCACTCTGGCGCTGGTCTGGGTGCCGGGTGGGCTGGGGATTCTGCGCTCGCGCAATCTCGCCTCGCGCCTGGTGGTGACCCTGGTCGCCGGAGTGGTGCTGGTGCTTGCCGTCGTCCTCGGGCGCTCCCAAGAGGTTCAGTACGCAAACCAGGCCTATACCAACGCCAAGCTCTACCTCGATGAAGGTGGGCCGATCGAAGCCTACGAATACGCCCGCAAACTCGAGGACCAGCGGATCGGCATTGTTGGCTCGAGCTCGATCATCTTCGGCCAGTTCGGTTTCTTCGGCGCCGACCTCTCCAACCAAGTCGACTGGATCGGTCCGCAGGGGCCGCACGGCTCGATGCGCCTGCCGACCAGCTGCCGCCAGTTCCGCAGCCTGATCAACGAAGGCGAATACGACTACGTGATCATGAGCCAGTTCACCCAGGACTCCCGTTACTCCGAATACTGGTATCCGATCTACGCCTGGGTGAAAAAAGACCCCGCTCTCGAAAAGGTGGTCGAAGAGGGCGTCCCCCCGCAGCCCGACTTCGTCTTCCGGGTCAAAGGCAAGCTCTCCCCGGGCGCCTGCAAACCCGAACCGGAAGCCGAAACCGGTTAGCCGGGGCGCCCGCCCTCAGGGGCGATCGACGAGCAGCGCCTCGGCAAGGCGCGAGCGCGCCGCGCCGACGTCAACGCCGATCCCGTCCAGATACCCATCAAGCGAGCCGAACCGCTCGTCGACCGAGTCGAGGAAGAGCTCCATCGCCTCAACCGGGGCGCGAAACACTCCAGCGGCCGCCAGTTGGTCCGGGGAGGCCCCGTTCTCCAGGTGCCACTTGCGCAGAGCTGCGGCCGGGGCGTCGCTGAGCGCGAAATCGGCGACGACCGCCTCCCGCCCAACTCCGACCAGCCGCAACACGATCGCGCAGACGACGCCGGTCCGGTCCTTGCCGGCGGCGCAGTAGACAATCGCCGGCAGCCTCTCCGGCGCGCCCAGCAGATCGATAGCCGCCCGGATCGACCCCGCCCCCTCGCCAAGCATCCACAGATAGGCGTCAGCCAACGTCCGCGCCACGTCCTCGACCGGCTCACCGAACTCGGGCCCCACCTCAAAGATCGGCAGATGGCGCACCGACTCCGCGCTCGCGAACTTCCCCAGTCCGACTTCCTCGCTGCTGCGTAAATCGATCGCGGTCCTGATGCCGAGCGGCGCCACCGCCCGCAAATGCTCAGCCTCCAACCGGTGCAGGCTGGCGCCCCGATAGAGCCGCCCCCCAGCGACCACCCGTCCCTCGCCAACCTCGATCCCGCCAAGGTCCCGCAGATTGAAACGCGCGGGGAGGAGGTCCGCCGGCAGCCGAGTCTCGAGCGGTGGTGCGATACCGAAACGCTAAGCGACCACGCCCCCCGGCCGGTTTCTGCCCTGTTACCGCCACCGCGCCATCCCGCCCGATCCCGCTCTACGCTGGTGCCCCGCCCCCGTAGCTCAGTGGACAGAGCACCGGACTTCTAATCCGACGGTCGCTGGTTCGAATCCAGCCGGGGGCGTCGCTCAAATCGCTTTCTAGAGCGGAAATACTAAGAGTCAGTTGTCACGAAATGGCGAAATTGGTCCCCAATTGGTCCCGAGATCGGCTAAAATCGGGACCAGATGGAGGACCCTGCACCACGCCCGATCTCCGGTCATGTCTTCAAGCGCAAGGGCGCGCGCGGTGACGTTTGGTACGCCAAGTACCGACTGCCGGACGGTCGCCAGCGGAAGAAGAAGCTCGGGCCGAACTGGACGAAGAAGACGGCGCCGCCTGAGGGCTACTTCACGAAAGCGAGCGCCCAGGCTCACCTTGACTCTGTTCTCGCGCAAGCTCGGGTCGGAACGCTGCCGGGGATGGTCAAGACCGGGAAGACCTTCCGCGACGCGGCCGAGGAGTGGCTTGCCTACAGCGAGAACGTCCGCGACTGCAAGGCGACGACGCTGAATGACTACCGGACGATGGTGGCGGTGCTGAACCGGAAGTTCGGTGGGCGGAAGGTCGAGACGATCACCTCGCAGGAGATCGAGCGGTGGATCACCACGTATGAGGGCTCGAACCGCACGCGCCAGAAGTACCTCGTCTGCCTCGGCTCGATCTTCAAGCGCGCGAAGAAGGTCTACGCGCTGCCGACCAACCCGGTCGACGTGGTCGAGCGGCCGCGCGTTCGGAAGCCGGCGACGATCGACGTCCTGCGTCCTGAGGAGGTCATGGCGTTGGTCCGCGCGGCTGAGGACGAGCAAGACGCGGCGATTTTCAACACGGCCGCTTTCGCCGGGCTGAGGATGGGGGAGTTGTTGGCGTTGCGCTGGCGTGACGTCGATTTCGCTCGCCGAACGATCCACGTTCGCGACAACTGGGCGCTCGGCAAGACGACGACGCCGAAGGGCGGCAGCGAGCGAGCGGTCCCAATGGCCGACGAGGTTGCCGCGCGGCTCGCGAAGCTCGGCCAGCGCGACCACTTCACCGGCGAAGACGATCTCGTCTTCTGCACTGAGCGCGGCCAGCACCTCGGCTCCAAGTCCCTGCGGAAGCGCTACCGCGATGCGCTCACGGCCGCTGGCCTGCGCGAGAGCTTCTGGTTCCACAACCTGCGCCACACCTTCGGCAGCACCGTGATCCGCAAAGCCGACTCCCGCGAGGTCATGGAGTGGATGGGTCACGCCGACTTGAGCACCACCCGGCGCTATTTGGCGTTCGTTGATCGTGACGACGCGGCAAAACGCGTGTCGGAAGCATTCGGGGTCGATCTCCCGAGGCAGGTCAGCGCCGGCCCCAGAGCGGCTGAGGTTTGAACCAGTCCTTCTGGACGCGGCTAGATCCTTTGTCGAGCGTCGTGGTCCAAAAATAAGTAGAAAGATCCCAACCGAGGGGAAACTTCTCAATACCACAAGATTTTCTTGACGATCAGCATGCGTTGGCGTAGAACGCCCTCCGTCACCGTCCTCCCGGGCCCCAGGGTCCGGCGATTGAGTCAGGGGTAGCCCATGCCGCGCAACCGCGTTCGCTCGACCGTGTCTGTAGCTCGTCTGGCGCTTCTTTTCGTGTCGCTCTCTTGCTGTTTTGGATTTGCGCTCCTCGGCTCGACTTGGTTGCTCGGAGGGGCCAACGCCGCGTCCCAGGCCCCCATCGCCGCTTACTCGCTAGATGCCGGCGAAGGCGCCGGGACCGTCGCCGAAGACGTCACTGGCGCAGAACACGACGGCACGATCGAAGGTGCCACCTGGACCGACCGCGGCAAGTACGGCTCCGCGCTTCAGTTCGACGGCGAAAACGACTGCGTCAAAGTCGCCAACACCGAAGACCTCCAGCTCGACGAAGAATTCACCCTCGAGGCCTGGGTCAGGCCAGAGAACCTGAACGCATTCACCCCGATCTTCTTCAAGGAAAGCGGCACCTTCTACAGCTATAGCCTTTTCCTCGGTGCCTTTAACGCGGGCCACCTCGAAGGCTTCGTTGCTGACGAATCCGAAGAATATTCCGAAGTCAAATCCGGGAAAGCCCTGCCTGCCAAGGCCTGGTCCCACGTCGCCTTCACCTCCGACGGCGCTCATCTGCGCCTCTACGTCGACGGCCAGCTGGTCGACACCGAGAACGCCTCAGAGATCGCCCCGAGCGAAGGCCCGCTCTACCTCGGCTGCTGGCCCTCAGAAGGCGAGCACTTCGAAGGCCGGATCGACGAGGTTCAGATTTATGATCGGGCGTTGGACGGGGGGGAAATTGGGGCTGACCTCGCAGCCGGCTTGCAGTCCCGGCCCTCGCCTGTGATCGCCGCCTACGGGTTCGACGAGAACACTGGGACCGTCGCGCACGACTACGCCGGCGGCCACGACGGAACGATCGAAGGCGCGACCTGGACCAAAGGAAAGTTCGGCTCCGCGCTCGACTTTGACGCCTCTGAAGAAGACGTCGTCACGATCCCGACCTCATCCGACCTGAACGTCGAAGACTTCACCCTCGAGGCCTGGGTCAAGCTATCAGAAGTCAATGAACTTTTGCCGGTGATCGCCAAGGGCAGCGGCGAAGGGTTCGGTTACGCGCTCTACGGCGCCGGAGCTGAAGAACCGTTGGTCCCGACCGGCTACATCTTCGAAGGCGAATCGGTCAATGCCTTCGCAACCGGCGAAGAAGAGCTCTCGACCAAAGCCTGGACCCACATCGCCGTCACCTCCGACGGCTCAAAGATGCGCTTCTACGTCAACGGCACGCTGGTCGACACCCGCTCTGGTTACAACGAAGTCGCCGGCGGCAGCACCGACCTCCAGATCGGCGGCGACACCTCCATCTTCAACCCCACCTACTTCGACGGCAAGATCGACGAGGTCCGGATCTACGGCCGCGCCCTGAGCGAAGCCGAAATCACCACCGACCTCCACAGCGGCATCGACACCCCTCAGGCCGGCCCGATCGCCGCCTACTCGCTCGACGCCGGCGAAAGCGCCGGCACGCTCGCCGAAGACGTCACGCTGAACGAACACATCGGCACGATCGAAGGCGCCACCTGGGACGACCGCGGCAAATTCGGAAAGGCGCTCCGGTTCGACGGGGTCAACGATTGCGTGCAGATCGCCAACACCGAAGACCTGCAGCTCTCAGAAGAATTCACGCTCGAGGCTTGGGTGCGGCCGGACAGCCTGCAGGAATTCGCACCGCTGTTCTTCAAGGAGCACGAAGGCTTCTACAGCTACAGCCTCTTTCTCGGTGCTTTCAATTCCGGCCACCTCGAAGGATTCGTCGCGAACGAAGGTCCGGGGTGGTCGGAAGTCGAATCCAAAGAAGCCCTGCCGGCGAAGGCCTGGTCGCACGTCGCTTTCACCTCCGACGGCGCCTACCTGCGCCTCTACGTCGATGGAGCGCTCGTCGGCACGGGAAGCGCCTCGGAAATCGGCGAATCCGAAGGCCCGCTCTACCTCGGCTGCTGGCCCGAAGAAGGCGAGCACTTCGAAGGGCGGATCGATGAGGTGCGGATCTATGACCGGGCGCTCGACGGAGGAGAAGTCGCCGGCGACATGATCGCCGAGCTGCAGACCCCGCGCTCGGGACCCGTCGCCGCCTACGCCTTCGACGAGAACACCGGCACCGTGGCAGGCGACCACGCCGGCGCCCATGACGGCACGATCGAAGGGGCGGAATGGACCCGCGGCAAGTTCGGCTCGGCGCTCGAGTTCAAAGCCTCGCAAGAAGACGTCGTCACGATCCCGACCTCATCCGACCTGAACCTCGAAGACTTCACCCTCGAGGCCTGGGTCAAGTCAAGCGACACCCACCCCTTTGCGCCGGTGATCGCGAAGGCCGACCCCGAAGACTTCGGCTATGAGCTCTTGGCCGGCGGCAACAACGAATCCGCCCTACCCGAAGGCTGGATCACCGAAGGCAAATCGGTCCATCGCTACGCCTATTCCGAAGACCGGCTTGATGAGAAAGCCTGGACCCACATCGCCGTCACCTCCGACGGCAGCAAACTGCGCTTCTACGTCAACGGCGACCTGGTCGACACGCGATCTGGCGCCAACGTCATCGCCGGCGGGGGAGGGACGCTTCAGATCGGCGGCGCCGCATCCTATGTGCCAGCGCAATGGTTCGACGGCAAGATCGACGAGGTCCGGATCTACGGCCGCGCACTCTCCGGAGCCGAAATCACCACCGACCTCCACTCAGGCATCCAGACGCAGCAGGCCGGTCCGATCGCGGCCTACTCCCTCGACGCTGGCGAAAGCGCCGGCACCGTCGCCGAAGACGTCACCGGCGAAGGGCACGAAGGCACGATCGAAGGCGCGACCTGGACCGACCGCGGCAAATACGGCTCCGCCCTCCAGTTCGACGGCGAAAACGACTGCGTCAAAATCGCCAACACCGAAGACCTCCAGCTCGACGAAGAATTCACCCTCGAGGCCTGGGTGAGGCCCGAGAACCTGAACAAATTCACCCCGGTCTTCTTCAAGGAAAGCGGCACCTTCTACAGCTACTCGCTCTTCCTCGGCGCCTTCAACTCGGGCCACCTCGAAGGCTTCGTAGCCGACGAATCCGAAGAATGGTCCGAAGTCAAATCGGGCGAAGCGCTGCCAGCGAAAACCTGGAGCCACGTCGCCTTCACCTCCGACGGCGCCTACTTGCGCCTCTACGTCGATGGCCAGTTGGTCGACACTGAGAACGCCTCAGAGATTGCGTCCAGCGAAGGCCCCCTCTACCTCGGCTGCTGGCCATCTGAAGGCGAGCACTTCGAGGGGCGGATCGACGAGGTGCGGATCTATGACCGGGCGCTGGACGCGGGGGAAATCGATCTGCAGCGGGTGCTCGACACCTCGCCGCCGGACCTAGAACTCAGCGGAGCCCTGACGGAAGGCCTCAAAGAAGGCACTACGGAATACCCTCTGCAGGTCACCGCCCGGGATAACGATCCCGCTCTTCCAAGGTCCGGCCTGAAGCGGGCCACGATATTGATCGACGGCGAAACCGTCGACACCGTCGAACAGGAATGTCATCAAGGCAACTGCTCTCTAAACCGCGAATGGGTCTATAAAACCGGAACCTTCGGCCTCGAAGCGCATCGCTTGACCGTAGAAACCGAAGATCAAGCAGGTAACCAGCTGAACCGGTCGGCGGTGATTCCCTTGCAGAGCGAAATGAAAAGCGACTCTGTCTGGATAACGGATGAACTCTTCGCTCGTGTGGAGGGTCCCGCTCCGAGCGAAAGCGAACCGGCCGAACTAGGACCGAGCGCCGTGAGCGTTCAAGGTGGAACTCCGAAGAGATACGTCAAGGTGATGTGTGGGCACACTTCATTCTACCCTCGCGCCTACACGCAGGCCTGCGGCAATCCGTTCAAAAATAAGTGGGGTCCGGGCGTGCCGTATCACGTGGCCATTCGCGGCATCTTCTACTTCAAGCCTTTTTTCTGGGCACGACAGCGCGGCTCGATAGGTTGCGACCAAGCCGCACACATCGTGAACTTCATACAGGTCGACAAATATTTTGTGCGACCCGCCTACCAATGTATTTACGGGCCGCGAACCGAAGACGAAAATGGCGGTGTCTCTGTCAAACCCGGGCACTATCTGAGGGCACAAGCTCACTGGAAAGTGCTCTCTAGGGCTAACTGTGCTGAACCGTGCGGCGAAAACCCGCCCTCGGTACAGGATGCGGCAATGGAACTCCATCTGTATCCTTCAGGAAAAATCACGGAAACGGTGCATTCTGTTGGTCTACCAGAAGAACTATGATCCCTACCCGAAGGGCTATGCTCCAACTCGGGACCCTCGGCGGCCTGGGCTTCGGCCAGGCAAGGCGCTGCTGTCACTCCTCATCCTTTTGTCGCTTTTGAGCGCTAGCTTTTTGGTCAGTTCGGCTGATGGTGCTGGCGTCTGGAAGAGGCTGACCTTGAAGCGCGGTCAAACCAATGGATACGCCTGGACCGCTGGAGTATTAGTCCCTACGCATTCCTCCCGCACTCAGTTTTGCGTTCAGCTCGGGTTGGTTGAGTCCGAAGAATCCGACGGTATTAGCCTCGGCCATGAATCGACTGAATGTGGCTCGCTGGGTGGGGTTACGGACTCGGTTACGGGGTCGGTGTCGGCGGGCAGCGGACGCGCGCGGATCACGGTGATCGAGCGCCTCTACGATCCGTTCGTTCGTTCGCTCACGGTGGAGTTTGGTAACGGGTCAAAGAAGGATTTCCGCTTGCCGTTGCTGCGCGGATCTTCGCTTCACTCTTCTGGGGCCGCCCGCTTCCGATACTTCGTGTTCCCAGCTCTTGCAAAAGCGTCAACGTGTATCCGCAACGTGACCACCTACGACGCGGAGTCGAACGTCATCAGACGGGAACCCGGGCAGGGCTGCTTGGGCAAGGCAGAGAAACACCGTCGATAGGAACCGAGACGCGATGTTTGCCTGTCGGTGGGACCGACGGTGATGAACCCGGCGAGCCGCGTCCTGGAATGATTGGATGAGAGTTCCTTTTTTCGCCGCGAGATCGCACGTGCTTGGACATAAGCCATCACATCCACCGAAAATCGTTAGATCTCGTCGACGCCCTCAGCATACTGCGCTTTCTCATCCTGGCGGGTTGCCGGGAAGCTAACTTGCTCGGTCGTCGGTAGCGAAACCCGGCCGCGCCGCTTTAGTCACTGAGCGTCGAAATGCTCGGCCGCAGGGTTCAGGGCCGACCGTAGGTGTGCGACGCGACCCATTCCTCTAAGCCACTCCGTGTGAATCTCATCCCGCGCTCGCCGATCCGAACATGGGGGAGACCCCGTGACCGGACCAGCTCGTAGACCGTACTGCGAGGAACGCGCAGGAGTTCGGCGGCCTCCGTCGCATCGAGAAGCGGCTGCTCCAACGGGTGACTTCCGTCGTTCTTCTTTGGGCTTGCGGCGTGACCAGCCATCGTCACATCTCGATTCCCATCTCGACAGTCCGCGCTACTGCCGGCGCCTGTTCCAAACCCAACTGCCTCTGAGTCTGAGAGATCGACTCCCTGGCGCTCTGCTGCTGCCGCCGCTCCAACACATCATCGGGAACGGCCCCAAGCGCTCTGTCTATGTCCCCGATGCCGCGCTCGAAGCGGTAGTCCTCGATCCCCGCCGCGGCCCGATCCCAGGTCCGGCGCTTCGCTGGATCGGCGGGTCGCTGCCCCAGCTCCGCAACGACGTACTCGGGCGGCTCGACCCGAACAGCAGCGAGCCGCTGGCGCAGCCGCTCGGCGATCAGGTGCTCGGTGACGGCGCGCTCGGCGCGGGCATCGTGCTCGACGGCGGGCGAACCTGCGACCTCCCGCTCGAGCCTGGCGACTGCCTCCTCGGAGCGCAGCTCCTGAGCGGCGAGCATCGCCACCTGCTCACGGTGCGCGGCGCGATCGGCTCTCGCCCAGACCGGCGGCTCGTCACCCAGCGCCTGCCGTTGCTCGGCTAGCCATTCGAGCCGATCCTTGCTCTCGGCAAGCCGGTGCTCGAGGCCGCCGCGGCGCTGCTCGTTCTGGCGCTCGGCGCCGGCCTCGGAGACAAGCTCGCGCCGCCGCGCGTAAAGCTCCTCGGTCGGTAGCCGACCCAACCGCTCGCGCAGGGCAGCATCGTGCGCCGCGACCTGGGCGCCGTCGCGCTCAGCGGCCATCGCAATGTGCTGAAGACCTTCGGCGGCGGGCGTGGCCGGCGCGAACTCGACCCGGTCGAAGCCGACCTCGGGAGTCGCATAGAAAAACGTCTCCTCGCGAGTGCGTGAGGCGGCGACATAGAACTCCTGCCGATCCATCGAGGGATCGGCCATCACGAACGCGCTGTCGAGAGTGGTTCCCTGCGCCTGGTAGATCGTCCCGGCGTAGCCGTGTTCGATGGCTGGAGCCCCGTCCGCAGGATTTACCCGCTCCAGATAGCCGGGATCGACACCTACCAGCCTGTCGGTGTCGATCCCGGCCAATCGCATACGCCCGGACTCCACGTCTACGGCCTCGATCCGCCAGCGCTCGCGGTTATAGATCTGCGCTCGCTGGTCGTTGACGCGGGTGATCACCTCGTCGCCGACAGCGAAGCGCCGGCCGCCGACCTCGATCTCCTCGGCGCCGAGCCGCCCATCAGCCCGAAGCAGCTCCCGCGCCCTGACGTTCAGGTGCTCGCGCTCGGAGTTCAGCTTGGCGATCATCAGCGCGTCCTCGCCGCGCTGCCGTGCCTCCCACCAATCCGAGACGATCACCGCGCGCCGCTCCTCGTGATCGGCGGCGACGACGACCCGGCCCTCGCGGGCATAGCGCTCGATCGCCTCGCCGCCGTGTCCCTCACGGATCAGCTTCGCCGCCTCGCGGTCGAGCTCGTGCCGGTGGCGGATCACTTCATCGAGGCGGATCGTCTCCGTGCGCTTCGCAATCGCCGCGAAGAGGCCGCCCGTCTCGACCTCGCTCAGCTGCGCGGGGTCGCCGACTAGGACGAGCTTCGCCCGCGCCTGGTTCGCGTGGTCGATCAACCGGGCGAGGCTCGCCGAATCGACCATCCCGGCCTCGTCGACCAAGAGCACGGCATTCGCTCGCAGCTTCTGCTCGCCGAAATCGAGCCGCCCGAGGAGACCGGCAACCGTCGTCGCCGGCAACCCCTCTGCGCGCAGGACGTTCGCCGCCCGCCAGGTCGGCGCCGCGACCCGCAGCTCGTACCCGGCCGAGGCCCAACCCGCCGCCGCGGCGGCGGTGGCGTAGGTCTTTCCCGAGCCGGCCTCGCCGATCACGACCTCAAGGCCGGCGCCGCCCCCAAGCAGCCGCTCGACCATTGCCCGCTGGTCGGCCTTGAGGCTCGGGCGGGCATCGAGGACGCGACACACCCGGATCGGATCGACCGTGGCGACACCCTCGGCGGCGTGCATCTGCCCGGCGACGGCGAGCGCGCGCTGCTCAAGCTGCCAGATCCGCTCAGTGGTGAAGCGAGGCCCGCGCGGCGTCACGGCGATCTCGATCACCGAACCGGAGGAAAGGAATGCGTCGGCCAGTTCCTCGACCTCGGAGGCCAGAGCGCCGTGGGGCAGGTTCTCGGCGACAGCACGGATCGTGTCGCGCCGATCGAAGTGCGAAGCGTGGGCAGTGACCGAGCGCTCGACTTGCTGCGCGGTGAGGACGGTCGGTCCCGGTCGCTCATGGCCAAGCCGGGCGCCGATCGTCTCGCGGTCTAGGCCGACCTCCTCACCCTTCGCTCGCCACGCCTCGCGCAAGCTCTCGGTGGTCAGGTCGCGCTCCTTGGCCTGGCGCGTCGCCAAGGTCGCGACCTGCATCGCGCGGGCCGAGGCGCCCTCGCCGGCGGCAGCGAGAATTTCGGCGCGGCGAGTCGAGAAGCGGTCCACCTCCTCGAGGGAGAAGCCGCGGACGTTGGCGACCCCGTTCTCGACCGGCCCCCACTCGATGCCGAGCCGCCGGGTCAGCTCGTGTCGCAGGTGGGCCTCGTAGATGAACCCGGCGGTCCTCGCGTGCTCATAGATCGCCGGGTGGTAGAGGCGCGACCAGCGGCCGTCAGGCCCCTTGGTCGCGTTGGCGATCAGGACGTGGGTGTGGAGGTGCGGGTCGCCGGCCCGCGAGGAGCGATGGACGTAGGCCGCAGCGAGGAAGCCGTTGCCGGGGACGAACTGGGCGCCGCCCTTGCCGCGCCGCGCCCAGCAGGCATTGCGCTCCAGATAAGAGAGGGCTTCGGCGACGGCGGCGCGGTGGGCCTCCATCACCTCGCCTGAGACCGGATGGCCGCCGAGCGCCCAGGTCGGGGAGACCGACTTTGGGGCCGAGAAGGTCAGATCGAAGCCGGGGACCGGCTCGCGACCGGGCGGCGACTTCAAACCGAAGGGCTCGCCGTCGACCGGGTTGCACCCGGTCAGCATCGCGCCGAGCTGATCCGGCTCGACCTTGCCGGAAAGCTCTAGCTCGATCGCAACCTGGCCGACCCAATAGCCCTGGGCCTCGCCCTCGCCGGAGTAGTAGTCCTCGATCCCGAGGGCGACTTTGTCGAGGTAGTAGCGCTCCTGGCCTACGCCCAGTTTTCCGACGGAGGTCCCCATCTAGGAGGGGTGTCCTTCGGAGAAGGCGAATCCGTCTCGGGCTGGCGCCCGCGTTCCGTCAGGTGAAGCCAGCCGGCGCCCCGCGAAATCCATGGGGACACTGACCCACGAGCGGAGGAGTTGCACCGGCTAGGCAGCGGAGTGGTCCAGCTATGCGGCGCCTTGGCGGGCCGCGCGATCACCGAAGGTGATAGTCGGTGTGGGTGGTTGCTTTGCTGTTTGACTAGGTGATTGGCTCAGCTACTGACTGTGGCTGGTCTATTGGGATGACTGCCTCTGACTGGCTGGGCTGGCTGGCTGCTTGCTGACTCTGGCTTTGCCTGTCTGATCTTGCCTGACTAGCTGACTGCTGGCCTCGTTCTGCCTGGGCTGTTGCTTCCGTGGCCGGCTTGCTGGTCGCTGATTTCTGGCTCGAATTGATGGTTTCGGTGCTTTGGCCGGAGTTGCCGAGGCGGTGGCATCTCCCCAAGACGACGAGCAAAGCGAGCAGACACAGCGCAAGCCCGGCCACGGCGGTCCGCTCGCGATCAGCGGATCTGCACAACGGAGATGTTGAGGTCGCGAACACCGGTCCAGTCCGTGTCAGTAGTCAGCGCCGCAACGCCGAGGCGTTCGGCCAGGACGAGGCAGGCCCGATCAGCCAGGGAGAGGCCCTGCCGTTTCGTCAGCGGCCGTAGCTGCGCGATCGCGACGCAGTCGGCTGCGATCAGCGGTTCGATCGTCAGCGCTCGCCGTGAGCCTTCGGCTCTGCGCAGTTCCGCTGCCACGGCCGCTGGGTCGGCGCCGCGCTCTGCCATCTTCGACAAGACCTCCGCCCAATTGACGACGCTGATCGCCGCTCCCTCGGCGATCGCGTCCGTCACGATCTCGGCGCCCGCCTCGTTGTTCAGGAGAGCGAGAACGGCAGAGGCATCGAGAACCGATGCCGGCGATTCAGCGCTTGCCACGGAGACGCCGAGCTTCCTCGGCGGCCTCGCGGTCTTCGGCTCGCGCTTCCGCGCGGCGGTCGGCGATCAGCTCATCCGAAAGGTTCCGGCCAGGGGCCAGGTGGGCGAACATCCCGCGCATTCGTTCCGCAGCTTCTCGGCGTCGCTTCACTTCCGGTCGGGCAGGTTTGGTCGCGTGGGCCATGCGGTCAATGGTACCCGGCGCATAGACACCACTCGGCCGCTGCGCCAATAGTCTGCGGACCATGCCAAGTGATGCCAGGCTCGCGGCTGCCCGCAAAGCCGCCAAGGCGGCGCAGCGGCAGTTCGAGCGGGACTCTGCGGCCGCACATCGCGCCAGGCGCAAAGCATTCGCAGAAGCGCAAAAGGCCGGACTCTCGCTGCGAGCCATTGGCGAAGAGGTTGGCCTGCACCACACGCGGGTTAGCCAAATCATTCGCGGCAAATAGCATCATGGAGAGTAAAACTCTCCATGATGCTAGCCTGAATCGCTAGAGACAACAGCAGCCCCCGGCCGGCGCGGTAACGCCAACCGAGGGCCTAACCACAAGGAGAGCGAACTCCTCATGGCTGATGAGAACCCTACGGCGCATCGCGCCATTCCCGATACGCCGTCCAACGCTGAGGCCGATCTAGAAGACCAAGCCCTCGTCCTCGACCGGCTCTTGGTCCAGTGGCCAACCCAGCTGCAGGAGTCGGATCTGCGGCGAGAATTACAGCTCGGCGACGGCGAGTTCGACCATCGCGACCGAGTCGTCCGCGCCGTAGTGCAGCTGCACTGGGCCGGACTCGCCTTGCATTCGGGCCTGGTCGTCGTGCCGACTCGGGCAGCGCTGCATTTCCACGTCCTCAGCTCCGAGACCGCAGTCGACCTCTAACTATGCCCACCGCACTAGTCAAAGTCCAAGCCCGAGAATTCGCTAAGGCATTTGGCGCGAACTTGGCGCGCCTCCGGCGCGCCAAGGGCATGAGCCAGGAAGCCCTTGGCTTCCGGTCGGAAGTCCACCGCACCGTCATCGGAAAGATCGAGCGGGGGGAGGAGATCGGTCGCGCCGACACGGCGCTGAAGCTCTGCGTCGGGCTCGGCGTCTCCCCGAACGCACTGTTCGCCGGGATCAGCTGGGCGGCGCCCGTACTGACAAAGGGGCGTCCGCTGTTCAGCAACGGGGTGGCAGCGGCGGCGCCGAAGATCGAGGAGTAGGCGATGACCGGGCCGAGGCGACGCGATCCAGGCTTCGCCGAGGTATTCGGCGCCAACCTCGCTCGGTGCCGCGAAGCGTTGGGGGTCAGCCAGGAAGACCTCGGGCTCATGGCTAACCTCCATCGGACCGCAGTCGGCCAGCTAGAGCGGGGGCAGCGGATTGCCCGCGCGGACACCGTGCTGAGGCTGGCATCATGCTTGGGCGTCGAGGTCGGAGAGCTTTTTCGAGGGCTCAGCTGGACCCCCGCGCAGTACACGAGTGGACAGCTCCTCGTTCGCGCGGATCACGTCGGCTAACCGCTGCTCCGAGAAACATGAATGTCTGCGCCGGAGGTATCCGAGACCCCTCCTAACGTGTCGTGGGTGCGCCAAAACGAGATGCGGGATGGCGAACAGTACGAAATGCAGCGGGGGCCGACTCGTCGGCCGCGGCGGGTCACGCTGCTGGCTAAGGAGGCACCATCAGGGCGCTCGCATCTAGTCCTCGTAAGGGTTGAGGAGGGCGTAGGCCGGGGGAACGAGATCGAGGCGCCGTCCAGGTCTCTCTATCCGCTTCCTGGCCGGGAGCCGGCGCCGGCCCCGAAGCGACGTAAACGCCAGGCGCAACCAGAGCCCGAGGAGGCGCCGCCCGGTTGGGTTCCGTGTCCGGGCGAAGGAGTGACTTGGACTCAGACGCTCGGGTTGCGGCTGACGGTGGTGGATGTGGATGATGCGCGGGGAATTGCACGAGTAGAGGGCAAAGAAGTCTTTGGCGTGCGAGAGGTGTTCGAAGCGCCCATCGTGCAGCTGCGGCCCTTCCGGACGAGGATCGAGGTCGTCTTCGACAAAGAGGTCGAGGAGCGCCTGGGTAATCGGCTGCCAGAGAGGTTCCGGATCCAGGGTGAGCGGTTGAAAGCAAAGCCTCCTTGCAACAAGGCGGCGGAAGAGCACGAGGACATCGTTCAGCGCCTGATCTTCGATCCGAAACTCCTCAACTTCTACCGCCAAAAGTTCGCGAAGCGATCATCCGTTGCGCAGGCCGAAGCTCAGCTGCGTGAGGAATTGCGGACGGCGAAGCTGATCCGCAAGCACCACACCGGCGAGTACCTGCGCCTCCGAGTGTCGGGTCGCTTCGACATCGTGCTCGATCACCGACCGATACAAGGCGAGGTTGCCTCGTGCTACGTGACGGGCTTGCAGTTGCCTGCCAAGGCGCGGCGACGGCGGAAGGTGGCTTGATGCCGAGTCTTCAGCTATTGCTAGCTATTGCGGTTCCTCTCGTGGCGGTCGCCAGCGTCCTCAGCACGCAGGCCATATCCCGACGATCGCTTGCACATCAGCGTCGTCTTTCGGACTTGGATGCCGCGCGAGATCTGTTCGACCACGCCGCGCCAATGCTGCAAGACACGATGGAGCTCGTCATCACGCTGACTCAGGGGGCCAGGGCCTTCGGTCCGGAACTCTTCGCGATTCCTGCATTAGGGGCGAGCTTCGACCATCTCGAACGCGCGTCGAGAGAGTTGCGGGCCCACTCACTGCGCGTAGACATCCGTCTCGGACCGGCGCACCCGGGTGGTCAGTCACTAGAGATGATGTGCGGAGCTGTAGAGCGCATCCTTGGGGGACTGCGGGGTAGTCGCCTTGACCTTGCACTCACCGCCGAGCGCCGAGCGCGGAATCAGCGGGAGATCCAAGAAGCAAGAAAGCAGTACTTCAGGCACATGGCGATCTACATTGTGTCCGCGCACCAGACCGTGGGATCAGAGCTTCGCGGGGTCGACCCGAGCCTGATCGAGGATTCACGCTCGCGGTGGCAGCGGCCACGTCCGCTCCGCCGACTCCGCTGGGCACTTGTCGATCATTTGCCGCTTCCGGCAGCAGCGATCCGACGCTTGGAGGGGGATTATTTTCAACCCTTGTAAATGGGAGGAAAGCCTGTGCCACCTCGCACCGTGAAAGAGGTCATCGCTGCGAAGCGCGCTCGGCAAATGGAAGCGGAGCTGCACAAAGCAGAACGAGCTGCCGACGACACCCATGTGCGCGTTGAAACCCGTCGCCGCCAGGCGGTTGACGAGGCGGGCGATCGTCTCTACGCGGATTTGAACAGCATCCTGGAAGACACTCGACGAGCGCTTGCTGATCCAGCGATTAGCGATCACGAGCGGGAATTGCTCAAGGACGAAGAAGCTCGGGTGCTCAAGCTCAAGGCGAGGATGCGGGCTTAACAGATGAGCCTCGATCCAATCGTTTCGCTGTCAGTCGCTATTGCTGAGGCTCCGGGTAGCCACGCCTTCCTTCTCGGCTCACGGGTCTCGCGTGACGCCGGAGTACCTACGGGTCAGCAAGTTTTTTGGCAAGCGGTCGGGGAGCTCTATCGACTTGAGAACGAGACGGGGAAGACTCCCGGGGAAGAGAAGCTGGCGAAATGGCTGAACGAGTCGGGCCGAGAGGGCTTCGGCTACTCCGACATTCTGCAGCTGATCACCCCAGATGCTGCAAATCGCCGGGACTATCTGGCAAAGCACTTTGAGGGCAAAGAACCAGGGGAGGCGCATCACGAGCTAGCGCGCCTCGCCGAGGAGGGGGCAATTCGCGTCTTCGTTACCACCAACTTCGATCGCTTGCTCGAGCACGCACTACAGGCGCGAGGCATTGAGCCCGTCATTATCACGAGCGCAGCGGACCTGGCCTCTGCTCCTCGCCGAGAGCACGCGACGTGTTACGTGCTCAAGCCTCACGGTGACTACCTGCAGGAGACGATCCGGAATACGCCCAGCGAGTTAGCTGAGTTGGAGCCGGAGATTGCTGGCGAGCTCCGGGAGATTTTCGAGCGCTTCGGAGTGGTTGTTCTCGGATACTCGGGATCGGACACTGGGATTGCGGAGCTCTTGAGCGCTCGAAAGTCACGTTACGGCTTGTATTGGGTCGCTCGCGGGAATCTCAGCGAGGGAGCGAGTCGGATCAGCGAGGCTACTGGCGGGCGGTTAATCAAGCGCGATGGAGCTTCGGAGTTCCTTGCGGACCTTCATCGTCGCCTTAGCGTTTTTCGCAGTCATCCCAGCGGTCACACTCCGGTTGAGGTTCACGATGAAGTGCTTGCTTTGGTCCGAGCGAGGGACGAGATCGGATTGGCAGAGGTGATGCGACGAGAGCGCCGCGAATTCGCGGAGGCGATGAACGCGGTTGTCGCCGACCATCGCCAGGATCGGCCCGAAGAAGAGGTCCTCCTTCCTGTTCACGACCAGATCCTGCCCCTTTGGGAACGGCGTTTGGCTGGATTGCTACCCCTCATTGCTTACGCTCCTAACAACTTTGAGCCCGAGGTCAGATCCCTAGTCGAGCTGTTGGAGAACCAGGCCATTGAGGGTGGCTTCGCCGTCTGGCCGGAATTACTGGATTGGGGAGCCTGGTGGCTCGGTTACGCAACCGGCGCTTTCGCCCTCTTTCACGAATCTTGGCCAGCGCTCGTTCCGTTGCTGAAAGCGACGTTTGCAAATGTCAACGAATACGAACGGCATCTCATCGAACCAGTGCGGGAGAACATCGGGCAAGAACTAGGAAAACTGGTGATGGCCCGCTTCTCCGGAACCGACTGGATGTCGCCCCGTTGGGAGCATTTGCTCTGGTCACTTTCGAACAACCGGGTGCTGCAAGAGCGTTGGCCGGAGTTCCTTCAAGGCAAAGAACCGAAGGTTCCTGCGCTGGCGAACTTCGACTTTTTGGTCAGCCTTCGGGTTGGCCTCGAAGGGGAAGAAGCACTTGCCTATTGGATGATCTATCGGGGCGGCGGAGTGCCGCTAGCGCGACGGCTTCGCAATGACAGCCGCTATCGGGAGGAGATTGCCGATTTGCTCGACACGGATTCGATTAGCTTTCTCGCTGACGTGAACGAGGCGGTTCCCGGGAGAGTCCGCCTGGCCGGTCGCGGATTCAGCGAATCGGCTGCCTTAAGTGCGCTCTTGGCTGATCAGTAGCGAGTGCGGCCAACAGCAGGCATCTAGCGGCTGGAGCGCTCTCGGGATCGGAGCTGTGCCCATGCTTGGTTCCAAATTGGTCGCCGACTCCACTTGACTCAGCCGACCTTCTTGGATTAATCGGTTATCCAACGGATTTTACTGGCGTTCCTAACAGCGTTCACGCCGGGACCCAGCTTATTATCGACGCTCCATGGGACAGCCTCAATACAGCATTGCTTTCAGCGAGCATCCGGTACATGGGAACCTGAAGCAGTTGAAACAGCAGGTCGCGGATCTTTCAAGTGAGTTATTGGAGGAAGCGCGCGAGCAAGATGCCCCGGCGTCGCTTCCTAGGCTTGATCCCGCTCTTGAGTTCGCTGGCGCTTTGTTGGCCAGCGCCGATACCGCGTTGGTCACGGAGCACATGCTTGATGACTTGAACGAAGCAATTCAGCAAATCAGTTCCGCGTTGACGCCGTTCAAGGACAAAGACTTCGAACAGCTGCCGACGATTCAGTCCGGCGTTGAAGCACTGCTCAATCGGTCGCTTCGGATGGCGCCTGCCATTGGGGTATGGGCGAAGACTGACGAGAAGAGGGCAGCAGCTCTTCTCGGCGAGGCATCTTCAGCAAAGACGCGCGAGCTTCAAAAGCAGGCCGCCGACCTACAAGAACTTTTAGACCGTCTGAAGGACCAGGTCGGCGAGACCTCGGATTCGATGAGGACGACTGCGGATGAACGGGTCAAGGAGCTTGAAGGCCAGCTTGAGACGTTGAAGACCGAAGCTGAGACCGAGCGCGCCCGCGTTCAGCAGACCATTGACGGTTTCGAGGTGCAATTCAAATCTGAACAAGAAGCGCGCGACGCTCGATTTCAGGAGGTCGACCGAGACCTCACTGGCAAAGCCGAGGAGGCCATTGAAGCTTTTAAAACTGCCGGCAGTGAGGCACAGGGTGAAAGCAAGGTCGAAGCGGAAACGGCAGTCGCCAACATCGAACATAAGAGCAAAGAAGTCATGGACTTCCTTTCTGAAAAGAGGCAGGAAGCCATCGACATGGTCGATACCGCTGCCACGTCAAGCATCGCTGGCGGATTCAAAAAGGAGGCGGAAGAGCAGAAGGAGCAGGCCGATAGGTGGCGGCGCAATGCGATCGTCTGTGGTGCGGTAGCGGTTCTTGTGGCGCTCGGAGCGGTTGTGCTGGCCGTGGGGCAATGGGGCGGAGGTGCGGCGTTGATCGTCGCCAAGGTCACGGCGGTCACGCTATTACTGGGCATCGCTGGCTATGCGGCGGAGCAGTCCGGGCAGCATCGCCGCCGCGAGCAGCGGGCGAGGCGTCTCTACCTGCAGTTGGTCGCCTTTAAGCCAATCTCCGAGCCTCTTCCAGAAGCGGAGAAGAACGCGGTTCGCAAGGAGTTCATCGAGCGCATGTTCGTCGGTGATCTCGCTGAGGATCACAAGGTCGACGATGCGAAGCTGAGCGATGAGAACCTGTCCGTACTTCTCAAGTTCATTGACGCGGTTCGCTCGGCATGACGAGGTGAAGCCGAGGGCAAGCGATTCCTGCGGATTGCTCATCGACTACTCCACAGCCAATTGCCATAGAGCTAGATTGGCTGGATCAGCCTAAAAAACTTGGTCCCGAAATTGGTCCCCGACTCCACCGAACTCAGCCGAACTCCTTGTAGCTGAACGGCCCTATCAAGCTAGATTCGGCTTACTGGACACGTTCCGGCTGAACTTCTAATCCGACGGTCGCTGGTTCGAATCCAGCCGGGGGCGCTAGTGCTCGGACGGCTCTAGCCGTCTGTGCGATCGGACGGTGGCCCCCTGGGCTCGTGAGGCGTAGGATCCCGACGTCACCTAAGAGAGGAATCGGTCACGATGGTCCACCGCAAGCACGGCGCGCTCGCCCTGTCCCTGTTCGTCGTCGCGGTCGCAATGCTGGCGGGCGGCGCTACGGCCCAGGCGCGCAGCACCGGCGCGCATATGTTCAACCTAACCGGGGCGGAACTGAAGCTCGACGAAATCCGTACGTCCTCCTCAGAAGCCGGCGCCCACATTTGGTCCAGGGAAGACCCCAGCGTGATCCCGCCTCGCAAGAACCAGGTTCTGCAGTCGGGCGAGGAACTCCACATCGAGATCGAAAACCCGGTCTTCCAGTCCCGCGCTGTCTTTCTCACCTTCATGGCCCCGGGGATGGCCGTCACGGTAGTCCTCGAAAACGGCGAGTATCCGGAATGCGAAGCCGTACATCTGCAGTGCAAGGTCGAAGGGGGGCGGGTCGAGTTCCTCGAACCACCCGGGAGCGTCCACACGGTCGATGCGGAACAGATCCAGGACCAGGCCAGAGCCCTGAAGACCCTCTGCACGAAGGCCAACGAATGCGAATTCGAACCGCAGAAGACGATCGAAACGTTTACGCCTCGGATCGTCTACGGCAAGACGGTCACCAACTGCGCGGAAAAAGGCGGGCCCGACGTCGAAACCGAAATCAGCGCCGCCACGACGGTCACGGTTTCCAACAGCGTCGGTCTCAGCGTCAAGGCCGGGGTCGAATTTTTCGACATCTTCCAATCAAGCATCACCTTCAAGTACGAACACAAGCGAAGCGAATCGGAAGAATTCAAACAGGGCGTCAAGGTGAAAGTGGAACCGGAAAAGGTGGGCTGGGTCAACATCACCGCGCCGGTCATCCGTGACACCGGCGAATTCACCCTCAAGCTCGGCAACACCTCATGGAAGATCCAGAACGTGGCCTTCGACACTCCCGATACCAGCGGGAAAAGGCCTGGCAACTTCTCCGCCGACTACGAAAGGCTGAACCCTGAACAGTACAAAGCCGAATGCCCCCACAAACGGGCCGGGTCCGAAGCGGGCAACCCGCCCCTAGAAGGTCTGACGCTGACCTCCGCCGCCCTGGTGCAGACCGAAGACAGCGGCACCAGCATCGCCGACCTGATGCGCGGCGGCCCCGAAGGCAACACCCTCCGCGGTCTCGGCGGTGCCGACCTGCTTCGCGGTGGCGGCGGCCCGGACACCCTGCTCGGCGGCAGCGGCCGCGACTTCATCAAAGGCGGCCCTGGCGAAGACACGATCGCCGGCGGGCCCGGACCTGACCGGATCGACGACAACAGCGGCCCGACCACGGTCAGTACCGGCGCCAACTCCGGGCCGGAACTCGACCGGGTCGACGTCGCCGATGGACAGGGCGACGACACGGTCAGCTGCGAAACCCAGCTAACGACGGTGATCGCCGATCCCGGCGACGAAGTCGAAGGCCAGTGCGGGCAGACGTCGAGGGGCGAGTAAGGGCTGAGCTTCGGTGCGCACCTGGCCCCGAATCTGGGCCCGACTCCACCGAACTCAGCTGAACTCCTTGGACGCGGCCGAGCTCATCAGACCAGAGCCGGCTCACTGGACACGCTCCGGCAGAACTTCTAATCCGACGGTCGCTGGTTCGAATCCAGCCGGGGGCGTCCTGACTGGGACCGACGATGGGTTTACGCTGAGATCCAGCCGGCGGTCCGCTCATGCGAGAGCCAATCGCGACGGTCTTTGCGGCGTTCGGCCTTGACACTGGCGGACAGCTTGTGCGGCTTGCAGAGGAGGCAGCCGTTTCGGCGATGCTTTGGTCGTTTGCGCTTGTGGTGCGCCATTGGCCCAGGCTATCGTGATGACCGCTGATGTACACCGTGTGCCCTTGCGTGTACCCTTGAGTCATGGCCGAGCGGAACCGACGGATCAATGTCACCCTCGAGCCGGACTACGCGCGGAAGCTGGCGAGTCTGGCGGAGCGCACGCACGTTCAGGAGGGGACCCTCGCCCGCTCGCTTCTTTCCAGCGCGCTTGACGAAGCCGATCCGGACGCCTCGCGGATCACCGAAATCCTCGATGGGATCCCTGGTGCCTGGGAGCGCGCTCAGGAGTCGATCGAGCAGGCGCGACGCGGGGAAACGGTGCCGCTCTCGGAGCTGTAGCCAATGGCTGCCATCGAGGTCACGCGCCAGGCGCGTGGGGAGTTGCTGGAATTAATCGAGACCCGGCAGCTTCCGGCCGACACGCGAGAGCGCGTCTCGCGCTCGCTCCTCATCCTTGGCGAATACCCCCGAGCGGGGAAACAACTATCGGGAGTCTGGCGGGATTGTCGAGCACTGATCGGTCCCTGGGGCTGGCTGATCGTCGTCTACATGTACATCGAGGCCGAGGATCGAGCGGTAGTCATCGCGTTGCACGACGCGCGGACCTCGGATGCGCCGATCGCTCGTACCTAGACGCAAATTTGCCGCGGAACTTTGGTCCCGAAATTGGTCCCCGACTCCACCCAACTCAGCTTCTAAATCCGACGGTCGTTGGTTCGAATTCAGCCGGTGGCGCTGAGCCTGACCGGCCCTTACGGTAGTCGAACCCCAGCAGGAGTCCTGACTTGGGGTGGACGGTGATCACCGTGGCGGCCTTCACCGGCTTCGTCCGGCTCGAACATTCGATGAGTGAGACCCGGTACTAGGTACCTTGTTTTCGGTATGAGGGTCCCGGCCAAGCAAGACTTCACTAGCTCGTCGCTTTGGGGACCTACCCACTGATCGCCAGCCCTGCCGTGCGGGCGAGGTCGAAGTCTCGTGCCCCTGGCAGCTCGCCGCTTTGACGACCTGCCGGTGAGCGGGCAGATGGGAGAGGAATAGCTGTGGACGCCAGTGATTCGAAGGGCTCGCCGCGAGCGGGCACAAACCCGATCGGCGGCGAGGTAAGTCGGCGGACCGTGCTGCGAAATGCCCTTCTGGGTGGCGGGGCGGGGCTGATCGGTGTTCCTTTTGTATGCGACCTCCGCGTCGGCGAAGCCGCAACCCCCGGAACGCCGCAGGCCACCGGAATGCCTGGGATGGCGTCTGCCGGCTCCGAGGTGCCGCAGACTCCGTCGCTGACGAAATACGTCGACCCGCTGCCGATCCCGGCGACCGCGATCCCGGATCCTTTCGTCTATCCGGGCGCCGACTATTACGACATCGCGATGCGGCAGGGCTCGTGGCAGTTCCACCGGGATCTCGGGCCGGCGAAGGTGTGGGGGTACTGGGCGACGAACCCGCAAGATCCGCCAACAGCCGACCGGCATGGGCTACCTCGGGCCGACCGTCAGCACGACCAAAGATCACCCGACGGTCGTTAGGTACAGGAACGAACTGCCGACCACCCATCTGTTCCAGTTCGCGGTCGACCGCCTTCGCCATGGGGACCCGCAGCTCACGCCGAAAGCTCCGCCTCCCTACAAGAACAAGATGCCCTTCCCCTAGGTGTCAACGTGTGGAACGTCGTACACCAGCACGGCGGTTTCACGGCACCACAGTGCGACGGCCAGCCGAGACAGTCGTTCAGCCCGGACGGCATTCACGCCGACGACTATCAGACTCTGGACCCGAGCCAGGTCAAACCCAACGAAGCGATCTACTCGCTATACCAACCGCTCGCGTGCGTGCATGCAGTGGTATCACGATCACGGCTGGATGATGACCAGCTTCAACGTCTATGCGGGGCTTGCCGGTCTCTGCTTGTTCGATGACCGTGCCGAAGAACCGCTCGGGCTGCCGCAAGGCAAATTCGAGGTCCCCCTGATCCTGCAGGACCGGACCTTCCACACCGACGGCTCGCTCGCCTACACCATGCCGCGGTGAAGGCGCGGACACCCCCGTCGTCAACGGGAAGGCGTACCCCTTCCTGGCCGTCGAGCCGCGACGCTACCGGCTGCGCATTCTCAACGCTTCGAACGAGCGTGTCTGGCGGCTGCAGTTCGACGTCCCCGGGACGTGAGCTCACTGCCTCAGCCCACGACTGCCGTTCTGGTTGGTCGGCACCGACGGAGGCTTCCGGGCTCCACTGCAGATGCTGGACATCCTGATCTCGCCGGCCGAGCGCTGCGACCTGATCGTCGACTTCAGTCAGCTGCCGATGGGCACGAAGGTCACCTTGCAGAACTACACACCCCGGTCCACTACCCCGGGGACGTCCGGCACCGGACCGGAAATCCCGGAAATCATGCAGTTCCGGGTCACCAAGCCATTGTCCGGAGCCGCGGACAAGACGACGCCGCCCGAAGAGCCTCAAGCTTCCAGCGGTCGCACCGATCAAGCCTAAAGCCCGACACCCGTCGGCGGCAATGGGTCGTGTACGAGGACCATCTCTTCGGCACCCTGACGTTCAACGCGGTGCCATTCGCGGAACCCTCTGAGGACTTCATCAAGGCGGGCTCAACCGAGATCTGGGAATACATCAATCTCAATCACGACGCCCACCCGATGCATGTCCACCTCGTCTCCTTCCAGGTGCTGAACAGGCAGCCGATCGACGCATTCGGTTACCAGACCGACTACGAAAAGTGGCTAAAGGGCGGGCGCAAACAGGCGGACGAACCGGTGTTGGCGCACTATTTCACCGGTCCACCAGTTCCGCCCTTTCCGGCCGAGGAACGGTCCCATAAGGACACGGTCCTGGCCGAAGCTGAAATGGTGACCAGAATAATCATCGACGAATTTGATCCACCGACTGAGACGGTCGCGTCGATACCGAACAGTGGCGCTGAGTTCCCGGCGGGGTACATTCACCACTGCCATATTCTCGAGCACGAGGACGACGACCTGATGCGCCCGTGGACGATCGTCAAGGGCTCCGCGAAGTAACCCCTGATCTGGGGCGCCGCCGCTGGTGGGCAACAAAGCGTCAGGCCGCTGCGATCAACGGCCGCGCCAACCAGCACGTGAATGCTATCCTTTACTTATGTCCGAGAAGGTAAAGAATCAGACTAGGGTCTCCAGCAAGCACCAGGTGACGATTCCGAAGGGCGCGTTCCGGACGGCGGGCCTTGAGCCCGGGGACGTCGTGAAAGTGGAGGCCGAGGGGCCGGGGCGCGTGGTCCTCACGCGCGTTGCCGAGCTGGTGAATCGGTACTCCGGACGTCTTGCAACCGGTGGCGACCTGCGTGAGCGCGTGAGAGGGCTGCGCGAGGAGTGGCGGTAGTCCTCGACTCCGACGCGGTCGTCGGATTCCTTGATCGCGACGACGTTCTTCACGACGCCGCCGACGCGGCGATTCGCGATGTCATCGGCGAGCACCGGATTCTCGTCTCGGCGGTGACCTACGCCGAGGTGTTGACCGGTGCTCGGCTGGGTCACCATGATGAGGAAGCGGTCGGTGGGTTCTTCACCGAGCTGATCTCCGCCATTTTGCCTGTTGATGTTGCCGTTGCGGATAGGGCGGCCGACCTTCGTTCTCGGTTCAGGTCGCTGCGCATGCCGGATGCATTGATCCTCGCGAGCGCCGACACCGAGGCGAGTGTCGGACTGATTGTTACCGGCGATCAGCAGATCGCGAAGATCGCTGGGTTGAGCTGCACGGTCCGACTTCTGGGCTGAGCCGGTGTGGGCGGAGTTGCCTCTCAAAACCTGGTCCCGAGAAGCTGAGCCCGGCTCGAGCCGCTCCTCTAGTTCACGCCAGCTCTTCGGCCTGGGTCCGCGTCGGCACTCCCAGGTGAAGGCGGCACGCGCCCGGGACGCGAGAGCGCTGACGGCCACCAGAACTTGTCGCCAAGCGAGAGCGCGATTGCCGGAACCAAGACGCTGCGGACCAGGAAGGTGTCGAGGAGGACGCCGAAAGCGACGACGAAGCCCAGCTCGGTGAGGAAGGTCAGGGGGAGGACGGCGAGCACCGAGAAGGTGCCGGCGAGGACAATCCCGGCACTGCTGATGACCCCTCCGGTCACGGCCAGGGCCCGGAGGATCCCCTGTTTGGAGCCGTGCCTCTCCGTTTCCTCGCGGGCGCGTGCGATCAGGAAGATGTTGTAGTCGACGCCGAGGGCGACGAGGAAGACGAAGGCGAAGAGGGGTAGCGATGGGTCCGAGCCCGGGAAGTCGAAGACCACGTCGAAGACGAAATAGCCGAAGCCAAGGGCGGCGAGGAAGCTGAGGATCACGGTCCCGATCAGGACCAGCGGCGCGACGACCGCCCGCAGCAGGCCCATCAGGATCAGGAAGACGACGAGGAGGATGATTGGCGGGATCACGATCGAGTCCCAGCCAGCCGCGTCGCGGACGTCGAATTCGACCGCGGTCGGCCCACCGACGAGAGTGGTGGGCGCCACTCCGTGCGCGGCTTCGCGGATCGGGTCGATCAGATCGAATGCCTCGGTCGAGTAGGGGTTGGGTTCGAGCGTCGCCTGGATCAGGGTGCCCGGCGGGCCTTTGGCGACCGGTGGCGAGACCGCCTCGACGCCTTCGACGCCTTCGACCGCACCTTTTACGGCTTCGACGTCACCGGAGCTCTCGACGACGATGTCGGTCGGTGCCGTCGTCCCCGAGGGGAAGCTCTTGTTGAGCAGATCCTGGCCTTCGACCGATTCGACTTCGTTGCGGTAGGTGTCTTCGCTCGTCAAGTCGGTAGAGAAGAAGGCGAAGCCGGCGCAGAGGATCAGCAGCACGCCGATCGTGCCGAACATGACCCGGCGGGGCGAAATCGCAATTCGGTCGCCGATCCGTCGCCAGAATCCATGGGTCGCGTCGCTGGCGTGCTCGAGCCGGTGGCGGCGCATCTCGTACGGGGTGAAGACCGCCCGGTCGAGCGGCCCGACGATCAGCGACGGGATCCGGCGGCCGCTGAGGACGCGGAGGATCCAATTGATCAGGACCAGCGGCAGCAGGACCAAAACCAGCAGGCAGGCGAGGACGACGCGAGCGAGCGCCCCCGCTCCGGAGCCGTCAACGATCCGCTGCCGGGCCCGGTCGGAGACGACCGCGGCGGCCGGTGCCGTCTCCGGCGTGTGGGGGACGAAGGGCCAGAAAGCGCGACGGCCGAAGATCGTCAATAGCGCCGGCAGCAGGGTCAGCATCGACAGCGCTGCGCAGGCGATGCCGATCGCTGCGATCGGGCCGAGCCCGGAGGTGCCGTTGACCTTGGCGATCATCAGGCAGAGGAGAGCCGCGATCACCGTCGCCGCCGATGCGAAGATCGCCGGCCCAGCCGATTCGAGCGCGGTCCCCATCGCCTTGTACTTGTCGGTCGTGTGGTGCAGCTCCTCGCGGTAGCGGGCGACCAACAGGAGGGCGTAGTCCGTCCCCGCGCCCAGCACCAGGACCGACATGATCGAGCTCGATTGGCCGTTGATCGTCACTCCTAGCTCGGAGACGCCGTAGCCGATCGAGCGCGAAAGGATCTCGGCGAAGACCACCGCGATCAGCGGGATGAAGAGGAAGATCGGCGAGCGGTAGATGACAATCAGCAGGAAGATCACCAGCGCCAGCGCCGCCAGCAGCAGGGTCCCGTTGATCCCTTCGAAGACTTCGATCGCGTCGGCCGAGAAGCCGGCTCCGCCGGTGATCTTCACCTCGAGCCCGCCGCCCTGGTCGGTGATCTCGTCGCGCCAGAACTTGACCGGGTCGACGATCCTGTCGCCCTCGCCTTCGGCGTTGATGTAGGCGGTGATGATCGCCGCCTTGCCGTCCTGCGAGCAGAGCGGACCGACGAAAGGCGCGTAGTCGGCGGGCTGCCCGGGGACGGTAGTGGTGGGCCCGCCGCAGCCTGGCTCGGCCGCGCCGCTCGTCGAATCCGACTGCGACGCGTCCGGCTTGCCCCCCGAGGCGGCGGTTTCGCCGTCGGCGACGACGCCGCCGAACTGCTTCGAGGTCATCTTGCCGACGTCTTCTTCGATCGTCTGGAAATCGGCCGGGGTGAGGCCGGAGTCGCGACGGTAGACGATCACCGCGGGGGCGATTTCGCCGTTCTGCAGTTCCTCGGTCGCGTTCAGCGCCTTGGTCGATTCGGCCGAGCCGGGCAGGTAGGAGGTCGCCTCGTTGCTTTCGGCGTCTTCGAACTTCCCGGGCAAGTTGGCCGGCCCGGCGGCGATGAAGATCGCCAGGAACCAGGCTGCGAAGACGACCCACTTCGCCCGACGACCGGCGGCGAGCGTGAAGAGCGAGCGGCGCATCGCCAGCCATACTGACAGACCCCCCAGGTTTTTAGCGAGCCTTCGCGCCGATCATGACTTCAAGCCGCGGCGAGGCGTTCGATCTCGTAGTGCAGGGTAAGGAACCGCTGTCCGGCCAGGGAAAAGCTGTGGTCGGTCTTCAGCTCGCCGTCGGCGACGTAGACGAAGATCTGCTCTTGGAAGTAGAGGAGCTTGAGTACGGTCAGAGCATCTCTCTCACTGTCGACGGAGCTCAGGTAGTGGCCGGTGAATTCATGGTCGGTTTGAGACGTCAGTAGGAAGTCTTGCTCCCCGACATTCTGGGGAAGCAACGTCGCGGTGAAGTTGGCGCTTGGGATCGGGAAGCCGACGCTCACGTAGCCGCAGCCCTCGTGTCTGAAGCTGGTGTAGATACCGACGTAGATCGGCTTACCCGAGTCCGCGTAGGTCCGGATCCAGCCTCGGATGTCGATCACCTCGCTGTCGTCAATGGCGATCGTGTCGATCGTGCTGATCATTCCGCGTTGGGCCTCTTCGATGTTCGACGGGATCGCGGCCTGCCCGAGCGGTTGCGCGACCAGCAACTTGAAGAGCCCGTACCCGGGCTTCATCCAGCGCCGCCACTCGGGGATGATCGAGAGCTTGAAGCGGCTGGTGTGCTCGTAGAACTCGCGGACCAGAGGGTGCACCTGAGCGGCGTCGAAGCTCGGCCCGTTCAAGCTGTCGAGTGAGGCGAGAATTCCGACGTCGGGCGGATTGCGGCGGAACGTGCCGCCACGGAACTTCGCGAGCTGCTCGACGTAATCGGCGCCGACGTACCGCGAGCGTGCCTCGAAAGGCACGACATATCGCAGCTCCGCCGCCGGTACCTCCTCGGCCATCACCCGTACCAGCGGCCGACCGCGGTAGGCGATCGCGGCGGCCACGCGGTAGACAACTGCCACTGCCGCTGACACCAAAGCGGAATCGAAAGAAGCGTCGAGAGCCTCGAACAGAACTCCCAGAGCGGCGCCGATCAGGAGCCCGAGGACCAGCTTCGCCGGGCGTAACCCGAACAGACCGAGGAGGGCACCACTGATGATCGCGGTGAGCAGGAGCTCGTCGGAGCCGTAGATCAGACCCAGCAACCAGCCGAACAGCGCCATCAGCAAAGCGCTGGCGAAGATGCGCATCCAGAGCGGCTTGATCTCCCCGGCGCTTCTGCTCATCGTGGTGATGACCTCGGCTGGTGCGTACACCGCGGCAACGGCCACGGCGCCAACGGCAGCCCCGACCCCGTCGATCGCAGCGCCCAGCACGGCGCCCGACGTACCGCCTAGCGCTATTCCCCAGATCGCCGCGTCGCGGAGTTGGCCGGAACGACTCCGCTTGCGTCCGTCGGGATCAGCCATGCGCGGGAGTATCCCTCGGCATCGTCAGCGCTGGCCGCAGCTCCAGCGCTCTCTCCGAGGGGAGTAGGGTCGCTTGTACCGATAGCAACGAACGGGAGAAACATGGCAACTGGCGAAAACGCCGCGATCGTCCGCCGCGCCTACGAGGCTTTCAACACCGCCGACATGGAGACGCTGACCGAAACCTTCGACGAGAGCGCCTCATGGCACACGCCGGGACGGGGCTCCTTCTCCGGCGACCGCAAGAGCCGCGAGGAGACCCTTGCCTTCTTCGGCCGGCTGGGACAGGAGACGGGAGGGACCTTCCGGGCCGAATTGCTGCATATGGCTGAAGATGATGAGGGCCTCGTCGTCGGTATCCAGACCAGCACCGGAGACCGAGACGGCAAGCACCTAGAGGTCGGCAACTGCATCGTCTTCGAGCTCGAGAACGGCCGGATTACTGACGGTCGGGAGCACTTTCACGACCTCTACGCTTGGGACGAGTTCTGGTCATAACCCGACTGGAGTCGACCCTGAAGCCATGTCGGCGGGAGCGAACTGAGAATCTCGAGGCCTCGAAACTTGGTCGATCTCGTGGACGCTCTCCGGCGTAACTTCTAATCCGACGGTCGCTGGTTCGAATCCAGCCGGGGGCACTGATCCTGACGGTGGTCGAACCGCCGGCAAAGAAAAGGATGGGTAGATCTCCGCGCGGCTGACCACCCGTATCTCCTCGACCAGCGATTGCAAGAGCGCCTTGCGCGTCGGCGGATCGCCGCCCTCGATCACCTCGCGCACGTGGGCGACCAGCAGCTCCAGGTCCTCGTCGCTCAGCGGCTTATGTTCCTCGGGCTCCTCGGCGCCCAACTCCTCGCGCCGTGCCTGGAGGCCGCGTAGCTTGCCGCTCAGCTCATCGATCCGCGGCGCGCAGGCTGACTCGGGCATCGAGCCCTCCTCGAAAGCGCGGAAGTAGCGATCGAGGGATTCACCCACCCGCCGCGCCTCGGCGTCGATCCGCTCCAGCTCGGCCTCGCGCTGCGGCGCCTCGGCCTCCAACTCCTCGAAGGCCGCAGCGATCGCCTTGCGCACCACCGGCTCCCGTTCGAGCACTGAGAGCAACTGCGAGAGGATTGCCTCCTCCAGCTCATCGGCCGGCAGCCGGTCGCCATCGCAGGAGCGTTTGCCGTAGCGCTGGCGCGAGAAGCAGACGTAGTAGCGATAGCGGCCGCCGTTGCCCTTGGCTGATGCGCCGACGTAGCGCTTGCCGCAGTGCGCGCACTTGACGAGTCCGGTCAGCAGGTATTCGGACTGATTCGAGCGCCGCAGCGAGACGTCCTCGCTGCGCTCGGCGAGGATCGCCTGCGCGCGCTCGAAGAGCGCCGGTCGACCAGCGGCTCGTGCGGAGCGGGGTAGTGGCTGCCGCGGAAGAAGATCTCGCCGACGTAGGCGCGGTTACGCAGGATGCTGAGAACGGCGGGAACGTTGAAGGGCTTGCCGTTGCGCGTGCGCAAGCCGCGATCGGTCAGCCAGGTCGCCAACGCCGAGGAGCCCTCAAGGCGCTGGGTGTAGCGGCGAAAGATCTGCGGTACCACCGCCGCCTCGCTCGGCTTGGGAACCAGGAAGCGCCGCTCGGGGTCGAGGCGATAGCCAAAGGGGATCGAGCCGCCGGTCCACTCGCCTAGGGCTGCCTTGCGTTCCATCCCGGCGACGTCCTCTCCACGATCGAGGAGCGCTCGAACTCGGCGAAGACGCCGAGGAGCTGCACCATCATCCGCCCGGCCGAGGAGGCGGTGTCGAAGGGCTCGGTCGCGGAGCGAAAGAGCACCTTCGCCTCATCGAGCCGAGCGAGGATCTGGGCGAGGCCACGCACCGAGCGCGAGAGGCGATCGACGCGGTAGACGAGGAGGAGATCGAAGCGGCTCGGCCTCGGCCTCGCGGAGCGCTCGTTCGAGGCCGTCGCGCTCAAGGATCGCTCCCGACGCCTGGTCGGTGAAGCGGCGGACGATCTGCCAGTCCTCCTGGCTTTCGGCATACGCGTCGAGCCGCGTTGCCTGCGCCTCCAGCGAGTAGGGCTGTAGCTCCTCGTCGGTCGAAATCCGGGTGTAGGTGGCGATTCTCATTGCGGCCTCCGTCGCTTGCCTGCCTTGCGCGAACGTCCACGACACCTCGACTGCCGCAAGGAGTCAAGTCCACCGGCGGCAAGGTAGTCGCGGTAGAGGGTGCGCAGGGCACCGTGCACCTCATCAACCTGCTCGCCTGAGCGGCGCACCAACCGAGCCGGCCGGACGCCGAGGCGGTCCGAGCGCCCCTCGCTGCGGCGATGATCGTCGCCGCGCCGCTGCGCCGAGCCGGTGGCTATCGCGATCAGTGACTGCCTCCCTCGTCGTCCAACTCGGCGAGCGCCGACCCGCCGCAGAAGTGGCAGCGGAAGGCGCGGTCGCGGCGGGCGCGCTCGTACTGCGCCCGCTCGGGATCGGGATAGGCGATCTCACCGCAGCTCCGGCACGCGCGCAGCGAGCGGCGGTCGATCTCGTCTAGGAAGTCCTCGGGCTTTTTGCGCAGCCGAGCGGTGAAGCCCTGCGCCTTGGCGAGCCGCCGCGCCTCCCCTTCGCGCCAGGAGAGGTAGTCGGCAGCGAGGCGCTCCTGCTCGGCCCGCGAGCGCTCGTCGTCTGCGGCCTTCTGTTCGAGCGACCAAGATGTGTCAGCGGCGCCGAGCAGCTCGCCTCCTTCGATCCGCTCGCGCGCCTCGCGCAGCGCCGGACCTTCGCCAAGGCGCAGCACCAGGTCGGCGACCTGGCGAAGCTGCTCTGCTCGGTAGTGCTCAGCGAGTCCGGTGAGGGCGCGGTGCTCCTTAGCGCTCGGCTCCCGCTCGCCCAGTTCCAGCCTCATTGGGTCCGTGAACAGAGCGCCGAGCGCGAGCAGCGCACGGCGCTCAGGCTCGGCCAACTCGCCGTCTCGCTCAATCGCAATGTTCATCGTGGCCGCCGCGCCCTCGCCAAAGCACCCGAGCCCCCAATCGCGATGGCGCCAGGAGCGCAGGTGGTCGCGCAGTGCCTCGGGGTCGGAGCGGAGGCGCTCGCGCATGACGTCGTCCTTGCGGCGCTGGGTCGCGATGCGCTCGCGCTCTTCGTCAAACGGCCGACGCGCCTCGCGCAGCGCTGCGAGCAGGTCTACGGCTTGCTTGCCCTCATCGGCTCCGAGCAGCCATCGGGGCTCAGTTGCGGTGCCGCCGATCCGCCGCGCCAGATCGGATGCGCAGCTCAGAAGCAGCGCATCTCGCCCCAGCTCTTTGCCGATCGCCCCGAGGAAGGAGCGGGCGCGCTTCTCGGTGGTGGTCAGGAACAGGAGCGGGGGGCAGAAGCGGTGGCGCTCGTGCCAGGCATCGGCCTTCGCATACTCGGCGTAGCCCGCCGCCTTCTGCTTGAGTCGGCGGTGCGACATCGTGCCCATGTCCAGCTCGATGAAGGCGAGGAGGGGCCCGCCGTCACGGTCGGTGATCTCGATCAAGACGTCGGGGGCGATTGCTCGCTGTTCGCGCTTCACCAAGGTGGAGAACGGCTCGCGGGCCTTGGCCTCGCGATCGAAGCGGGTTAGCTCGCTGCCGGCCGGCAGCGTCGTCTCCAGCGCGACGTAGATCTCCGTGAGCCCGGCGGCGTGGGCAAGGAAGAGCGGATTCGGCTCTTGGCGCTCGCCGCCGCGCGGTGGCGGACCGCCGCAAGCCATCGCCTCGCCCTTGCGAGTCGGCCACAGGTGGTGCGGCGCCGATCCCCGTTCGCGGTATGGGCGGGTACGGCCGAGGAGCCCGCGCCGGGCGAGCTGGGCGCAGCGGTAGCGCAGGGTGCGCGGTGACGTCGACGGCTCGATCGCCGCGAGCTGGTTCTGCGTCAGCACCCGATGCTCGGAGAGGAGCGAGAGGATGCGCTGATCGAGATCCGAGAGCTGCGGCGCCTGCCCGCGCGAGCGTGAGCGGTTACGACGGCCCGCCGATGGCGATCTGGTCAAGCCCTCGGCCCTCCCGGCGCGGCGATGATCGCCACCGTCAGCGACCGCTGCGCTCGGCCCGTCTGTGGGCCGCTCGGGGCGCCGTAGGCGCAAAGGGCGGCTTGGCTGGGGTCACCGCCAGCGCGGTCGCTGGGAGCCGCTGAGTCGTCAGCGCCGAGGCGATCGCGGTCGCGCCTAGTGTGATCGCGGCCAGCGAGCCGGAGAAGCGTTGCGTAGCCAGCGCGGAGGCGATAGCGGGCGTCGAGGGCGCTGCGGCGTGAGCCATGAGGCGACTGAACGAGGAGAGGGAGCGATCCACCGTGACTCTGTGTAGATGCCGAGTGGATAGAGAGTCGGGCGCGCCGCGCAGGCGGCGACTCCGCGTAGCGTTGCGAGATGACCGGACTAGGACCTTGCCGTTCGGATTTGAGCGATTGGCAAGATGAGGCGAGGCGAGGATCAGCGCAGGTGAGATCGGGCCGGAATTCTCGCCGCCCTGGTGCCGCTATCGATTCGCTGAACGAGCGCATTGCACGAGGACGTAACTCCGTGCGGCGCGGAAGTCAAGGGTTATGTGCGGGGATGTGTTCGGATTACTGTTTTCCGTAGATCCGCGCTAACCCACCTGGGTGGCGTCGTGGGCCGTTACACAGCCTTCATGCGGCCGCAGGAAGCCGGCTGTCAAAGCTGCCTACGATTTCCTCAACGCGAATGCGAATGCGATCAAGGTCGCTCATCGTCAGGCTGGCTGGGTCGAAGCGAAGGTCGAAGCGCAGACGGATGTCGACTTTCAACCGAGCTTCCGGGTCGGGCGAGACCCGGTAGCGCATAACCTCAAGGCCGTTCTCCGCCTCGACACCTCCTCGGCAAAGTCGGGTCTCAGCTCTCTGAACACTGCCGCGTTGAAGCTCTTCGAAGTCCGCCTCTGCTGCATCTCCCAAAATCAAGGTGCTCCTCATCTCGCCCCTGGAGTGACTCTCGCAGAGGCTTTGCAGGCGAGCTAGAGGGTCATCATTCGGCTTTACCCGTTGGTAGGGCTGCAGCGAATCGATCATCGACAAGTCGGCCGACCGTAGGCCGCCGAGCAGAGACCCCCGCTTACCGCGCTTAGCTCCCTCACCCAGGTAGTCCTCGCTCTTGAGGCAGATGGGGAACCTCGGTGGCTCGGAGCCATGTTCGTGGGCGGGTCGTAGGGCGCCGATAAGAGCATCGAGGGCGCCGCGCAGGTCTTCGCAGACCGCCCCGGCACCCTCCGCCAAGCTCTTGGGCGGACGTCGCAGTTCGTTAAGGCAATAGCTCGTCCAGCCGCTGGCAGGATCGAATTGCCGATCAAGTTGTTGCGCCGCGCTTGCGTATCCCCTTACCTCCCCAGCTAGAGAAACGAACTGTTTCCGCGCCCGCCCCAAACGCGAACGTGGATGCGTAAAGGACTCCGCTCCGATCTCATAGTCTGCGGCCACTACCGTCGAAATTAGCGGCGCGGGAAGACACGTGACATCTCCAGAAAAAGATCGCGAAATCCACTGGTCGCTCGGGGGGCTCATCCAGGGCAGCGAAGGGTATGAATATCCCCAAACCCGCCCGCTCACCATTGCCCAGGTAGCTGACCTTCAGTCGAAGTTCGAGCTGCTCGGCGCTCTTGCCGATCAGCAAGAGTTCATCCGCCTTCTTAGCTCCGGCCAGAGCTGGCGTGAGCTAATCGATTACGCGGCCCATGAGGGGGCGGAGGACGGCGAGATCGCCGAGTCCACCCAGCGCGGTGCCCGCCGCGAGCTCGCCGCTTTCGCGGCGCTCCTCACCGAGTTCCTCTCGGCCATAGAGCAAATGGGCGCAGGGGATCGCTCGGAAGAATCGGGCGCGGACCGCGAGGCCTCGGACTCGCTTACCCACGCGCTTGCGCTTCTGCGTGAGTCCCCGGCATACCAGCGGCTCCAAGAACTCGTCGCGGCCGCCGCTCAGGGTCGCAAGCTAATCGGTGTTGCACCGAGCGGCGAGCTTGTGCTCACAGGCGCAGAGGAGCCGGAGGCGGAGAGCGTGCCGTTGACGTTGCTCGGACTCGCTGGGAGCCTGGTTCCCGGGGTGCTGAAAGCCCGACGCTCCGACGCGGAGGCGATCATCGCCGAGGTCGAGGCGTTGGCTGCGGAGGTCGAACACGGAACGCCTTCCTTGATTGGGATCGAGGTCGACGCAAAGAGCGGCGAGGCGAAGAACCTGAAACTGCAGTCCCTGCCTTTGCACCACGCCGCCGTGCTCCACGACGCGTACGAACAGTCCGAGGACCAAATGAGGGTTTCGGTCTTGCTGCAGAACCGCGATCGAAGCACGATGAGCTTCGGAGCGACTCTCGCCGATCGCGCCGCACGCAAGGCTCGCAGCTCCGAGGGGCTCGACGCCTTGCCGGAAGCGACGCTCGAGCTGCGGCTCGATTTGATCGGTGCCGAGCCGATCGATTTCTGGGCGCCGTTCAGCTTCAAGTTGGCCGAGGGCGATGCCGAACGTGAGATGTTCGCGGGCGTCGTTCAGAGCGCAGAGAACGAAGGCAACATCACCACGCTCCGCTGCGAGGGTGCTGCGGCACTGACCGACAATGCGAGCGGTGGCATGGTGAGTGCTCACATTCCGCCCGGAGATCTGATCCGCTCAATGATCGCTCTCTCGGGCTGGGAAGGCGAGCTGATTCTGAGCGAAGAGCCCGGCGAGAAGATCGAGGAGGTCTTCGAGGTCGCCGTGCCTGTAACTGGCATCCGCACCGAGGCGGTCGCTAACTTCGGCGCCGTCGAGTTGATCCCGCGCGATGACGGAATCCAGATTCTCGACCGCTTAGACGTGAACCGCGACGGTGAGGCTTTCTCGGCGCTCCGCGACGAGTACCTGAACGCCAGTGCCTACATGCGTTGCCTGGTTACCTCGGCCACGACGCATGAGGCCGAGGAGCTTGGCTTGGAGCAAATCGAGGCGGCTGTGGCTTGGCTCAACGTCCGCTCGCGTTACGGCTCGGCGCAAATGCCAGACGGCAGTGGCCAGGGCTTTGACCGCCAGCAGGCCTTGCGGGGACCCGATCAGGGCGCCGTCGTCCTGGTCATCGGAAGGACCACCCATCGCCAATGGCTCCGTTGGCCGGCAGGCAGCAGTGATCCATTGGAGCGCGAGCTTCGAGGCGGCTCGCCATTGTTCTCGCCGGAGCTGCCCGCAGACATTCCGATCGCCCTCCGCCAAGCGCTGCTCGCGCTCCGGCTCGCCACTTCTCAGCGCGACCCCTACGCCCAGGCGATCGCGATCTGGCAAGCGATTGAGTCCTTCGCGGCGAAAACCAAATGCCGCAAGCTCTTCGCCAGCTACGAACTCGACGAGCTGCGGGAGGCAATACCGGCCGGGCTCGACGCGCGCCAGCGCGAGGTGCTTGAGCGGGCGATCGGAAAGCTGAACGACCCGCCAGTGCGCGAGCGGATGGTGCAGAGAGTGAAGCGCGACGGCATCCCGCTCTCGGATCACGAGCTGGAGATTCTCGATCGACTGCGGGTGGCTCGTAATAGGGCCGTTCACGGACGCGAGCTTCGCGACCCGCCGACGCGAGAAGAGGTCAACTACGGGATCGGCATCGTCGCGAGGATGCTCGTGTACCGAGTCGCTGAACTCGAAGCTGCGGATCGCGGGCGAAGCGGCGCGGCCTAACGTCCGCACGAGAGGGCAGCCGCATTCTTTACATCGGCGATCGTCCGCGCGCGAGGCGACGGCGTCCCCACAGCCAACCGATGAGCGCCCCGATAACCGTGCCCTTCAAGCCGATGCCGGCAGCAGCGCCCACCGTTAAGCCGAATCCGGTCGTTGCTATTTCCCACTCAATGAGCCTGATGCCCGCTACGGCTGAGGGTTCTGGGTCGGGGTCGTCGGCGGCTCCGCCACCGTCCGAGCGGCTGGAGATCCGACGGGACCCGCGGACGGGGGAGGACTTGCCGCGGGATGCTCGCTCCCGCGAGCAGGCGCGACGACCGACGAGGAACGTTGATGTTCGCGCGATGGGGGACGTGTGCGACGACACCGCTCGGCGCGCAATCCCGATCCGCAGAAAGCTGATGTCAGCGTAGGTGGCCGGCTGGACCGGTGCCCCAGGTACTCGCTCCACCTCGTAGCCGTCGTAGAACTTCAAGCCCGCCTTCCTCGCTTCGGTCTCGTTCGTAGTCGAGATGCGAGCCAGGATGCGGAGCGCTCCAGCCCTATCACGCCGAACAAGGCAGGCGAGCAGTTCTTCACATTGCCGCTCCGAGGAATTCCCCAGCCCGTGATAGAGCTTGAATGCTCCATTCCCGCCGGATCGGCTGCCCCAGCCTCGCATGTCCTCTTGGAAGGCATCGAACATGTCGCCGCCGCCCTCCTTCGCCTTTTCAACAGGCCGTACGTAGTCCATGCACGCCGCTTCCAGGTCTTGTCGGCGGCAAACACTTTCGTCGTCGTCGGCGCCTCGCAGCAGAAGCAGGTGGCGCGCCTCCCGAACCATCGTGGGCGTCGAACCAACCTCGATCAGGCGCTCCCAAAAATCACGACTGAGGCTGGCTAGCTCGGTGCCCGCCGCGCAGAGGTTGACTTTGGACTGGTCGTCAAGGAATCCCGCGTCCTGCCGAAGGAAATAGTCGCCGTCAGTGTGGATGCCCTGACTCAGGTCGAGGATGAACTCGAGGTCTGCGCCAGTGAGGTCGGGCCACTCTCCCCAGCTCGACATTCTGGCTCGCGCCGCCGACACCCGCTCCTCGAATTGATCTATCAGCGGCGTCCGCTCCCGAAGCGGCCGCGTGTACTCGTCTAGGTAGGACTCGCCGGTGAAGTCGAAAGGCTCGCCGATGCCGCTTCGCCACGCCTCGTACTGCGCGTCAGCCTCTAGCTGCGGCCAATCCTCAAGGTAGGCGTCCACCGCAGCGTGGTCGTAGTCGAAATCTCGATCAGACATGTCAGGAGCTACCAAGACTCGGCGCCCGCATGGCTTAAGACGACAAAGCCGTGTAGAGCTGACGAGTCATCCCTGCCAATCCGTTGGCGTTGATCGTCGTAAAGATGTCCTCTGGCCCGGCGTCAATAGGCTGCATTGCGCCGATCACCGGATTGTCCGGTGCCTCCTTCTTTGCCTCGTCCAGCAGGACGTTGAAGGTCTGCCCGATCTGCCAAGGCGGCAGGTCGTTCGGCTGATAACGCTCAAGCGTCGTGACCATCTCCTCAAGCTGATCGCGAAGGTTCATGCGGCTAAGCCACCAAGGCCACGATCAGCGCCCCAAGGGCGATCAGGGTGGCTGAGACCGTTCCGAGCGCGGAAATCTTCGCCCATTGGACAGCTTCTCGGGCGGCTTCGCGTTGGATCTTCGCGATCTCAACTTGGATCGCAGCTTTCACCTGCTCATGGACCTGCGAGCCGACCTGAGGACTCATTAACCCAGACAGCAACTCATCCAGACTTTTGCCCTCGATCCATCGGCGGTCCAGGTCACTCGGCACGCCGAGTAGTTTAGGTACAGAGGCAGTTGTCACCCGCCAAGGGCTAGGCAACGGGGACGGCTAGCTGCTGGGCCCCAGCTTCAACTCGCGTCGCCAGGCCCGGGCGGCGGTGAGGCAAAGCCGTTCGGCGAGGGTGCTCTTGAAGGCGCCGTGGCGCAGGCGGAAATGCAGGTGGCCGGCGAGCCAAAGACCGGCGCCAGGCGCGAAGACGAGCAAGCCGATCGCGTTGCCGGCCAGGCTCAATCCGACCAGACCGGCCAAGGCGATTACGGCTCCGCAGAGGCGAAGCGCGGCGCCGCCGAAGGTCCAGGTGCAGATCAGAGCGAAGGCCAGGAGGCCGACCACCGAGAAGGTCATCGCTCAACCTCCTTGAGGCCGAGGTCGACGGCGACCGACTGCCGGTTGCCCTGACCGGCGAACGGCTCGATATCCATCAAGCCCGCCGTGCGGATGCTCGGCGTCCAGAGCAGCCCGTCGAGCAGTTCGTCGTACGGAATGCCGAGCGAACCGGCCAGCTTGACCAGGGTGTCGGAGCGGGCGACTCGTTCGCCACGCTCCAGCTGCCCGACCGCGGTGCGATGCAGGTCGGCTCGCATCCCTAACTCTTCCTGGGAGATATCGCCGGCCCGGTTGCGGCAATAGGCGAGGTTGGCGCCGAAGCGGAGAGCGAATGCGCCGCCGCTGCCTCTCATCGTCCCGCTCCGAGCTGCCGCCGCAAGGCGGCGATCGCATCGTGCTCGAACACGACCTGCTCGTAGTGCTCGGCGCCGTCATGTGCCTCGGCCCACTCGCGGACGAGGTGGCGGATGTGATCGTCGGGAACGATCTCGCTGGCATCAAGGCCGGCGATCAGACGCCCGTAGGCTTCGGCTTTGGCGAGCCATCGCCGGGCGTCGGGGCGGTCGGGGTGCGTCTGAGCATCGTCCTCAAGGCCGTCCTTAAAGCCGGTCAATTCCCGGCGCAGGTACGCGACCTGCTCGGGCGGGATCGAGAGAGGGACGGCGCGCTCGCCGCCCGTAGGGTTCTCGGTAGCCATTGGGAGACTTGTCCTCCTGATGGTCAGGCGGCCCGCCTGCGCTCCAACGCGGCGGGTCGCCGCTTCTGTTTTCGGTCGTCGCCGACCGTAGCTCCGCTGCCGCCACAAAGCGAGTCGATCGTCGGCGATGCGCGGGGAGTGGCGCGGATGTGCGCGACGGCGCCCTACCGTGCCAGCGGACCGGCTCAGCATCGATCCAATTGTGGTGATGTGCCGGGGCATTTGGGGCTCCAAGATCACGCTGTCGAATAGCTTTGACTGGGATGCCCAATCTGGACCCGAAATTCAAAGTCGAGATCGAGTTCCCGTTCATGGAGCTGTTCGATCCGAGAAGCCCATTGGCTCAGTGGATCGCCAACCTATCGCGAGCGGCGAACGATCTCTTGCTCGCTCATCGCCGACTGGATGAGACCTTCGCTGGCGAGCCACTGACTGGGCACGAAGCGATCTATGACATCAAGCAGGTTGCTGCGCATGCCTGGGAGCTGAGCGAGTTTCTACGCGAGAGCGATGTGCCCGAGATCAAAGACTTCCAAGGGCGGTTGTCCGATAAGACCCGAGGAAAGCTGGGTCGGATATTCGAGCTGATCAACGCCCCGGCTCCCCCAAACAAAAAAACCTTCAAGGCCAAACTTGTCTCAGCTCGCGATCAAGCCTCCCATTACTCAGATCTCGATCACAAGCTCCTGATCGGTGCGTTGGAGCGGCTTGGCGAAGAGGATGAAGATGGCCAGCCGGGTATCGGCAAAGTACGGATCGGTGAGACGTTGAAAGACTTCTACGCCGAGTTCGCCAGTGTCCTCGATTATCAGCTCTTCATTCCGACCAAAGGCGAGGACTTAGGGCCATTGAAGGAATTCGTTCCCGACCTTCGCGAGCTCGCCGTCGCCATGATCTGCTTCTCCAGCGAAACGGTCCAGTCCTACCTAAATGAGCACCTGGACCAGCTAACTGTCGCCGATCTCTAGGCGAGCAGACAAGCGGTCCGCCCGGACTCATTCCGGCGCGCGATGCCCTAACGATCGTAGGCTCGGCCGCGCGGCAGCACTCGCTTGACCCGGATCGCACGGTCCGCCGCGTCGAGGTCAACGACCACGCGCCAGTCCCCGACCCGGAGCCGTCGCTCGGGCCGGCCTCGAAGCTTTTTCAGTCCTCTGGCGGCTGCCGGGTCGTTCGCAAGATCCCTCAACGCCCTAACCACCCGTTCGCGGATCGGTGGATCGAGGCGATCGAGATCCTTCTCAGCCCTTCGAGCTAAGAGGACGCGCCAGCGCGCCTCGCTCACTCGATGCCGTACTTGCGCCCGACGTCCTCGAGCGAGGTGGTGTGGCCGGCAGCGAGGTCGGCATCCGCCTCCGCGACCGCCGATTCGTCCTCCGCCGTCCAGGGCTCGTCGTCCTCGGGAGCATCGCGGAAGGCGGCGACCACGGGGTCGGCCCTCATGTCGAGCAGGCGAAGCGTCTCGTCAGCCTCGGCCTCCGAGAGGTTCGCAACCCGCTCGATCAGCTTCTCCTTGGCGGTCATGGCCCAAAGCGTAGCGTCGATTCGAGGCCGAACCGAGCGATAGCGAAACCGGCTCAGCCTCGATCCGCGCTATCAGGTTCGGATTGTGTTCGGCCGGGGGCGTCGCTCAAGCGCTTCTAGGGCGAGATGACCGCGCCGGCTCACGCCGGATAGATGGACCGCTTAGCCAGATAATTTCGGCAGCGCGATATAGCCGTGAGTGTCCCCAAAGCCGAGCTCGTTGAAGCGGAGTTCAGGATGCTGCTGGAGAACCGGTGGCGCGACGTCGAATGCGACCTTGCCCTTCAGCGTGACGCTTGGTCCTAGGTCCTCTAGCAGGAACGTCTTTCCCCCGGATCCAACTAGAGCGATTTCGGCATTGCTGTCCGGCGAATAGGTCTTTTCTCCGGCTACCAGGCTGACCGCTTCCGAGGTCAAGGTGACCGATTCATTCTTGTTGTTCTTGGCGCTGAGTTGAGGGTGTCGGAAAAATGATGAATTGAGTTCGATTCGCGGGTCCTCTACTTGCGATCGCGACCACCCTTTCCGTGCGGTACGGTGCCGACGCTTGCAAATCGCGCCTACTTTGAGGACGCCGATGCCGGACACCACCTGCCACATGTCGATCTCGCTCGACGGCTTTGTCGCCGGGCCGGACCAGAGCCGGGAGAATCCGCTGGGGAAGCGCGGCAGGGAGGTCCATAGCTGGCACCTCGGCGACGAGCGCGCGAACGACGCCGACGCGACGGCAGAGCTCTGGCTCCTGCGACCGCGCGGGGCCTACGTCATGGGCCGCAACATGTTCGGGCCGATCCGCGGCGAGTGGGATCAGGACTGGGATGGATGGTGGGGCTCCGAGCCGCCCTACCACGCACCGGTCTTCGTGCTCACCCACCACCCCCGCGAGTCGATCGAGATGGAGGGCGGTACGAGCTTCCACTTCGTCACCCAGGGATTCGAGGCCGCCTATGCGCAGGCGAGTGAGACGGCCGGCGAGGATGGCATCGACATCGCTGGCGGCGCCTCGACCGTCCGTCAGGCGCTCGCCGCCGGGGTGATCGACGAACTCATGCTCGACGTGGCCCCTGTCCTGCTCGGGTCCGGCGAGCGGCTGTTCGACGGAGTCGAGTCCTTCGGGTTCGAGCCGGTCGAGGTGCTCCACTCTCCGCTCGCCACGCACATCCGCTACCGGCGGGCGGGGTGAGGAGCCGATCTTCGGTCTGGGGCGGCGCCACCTTCTAACGGTCGCTCCTGCGGCTCGACTTGATCGACGAGTTCCGCCTGGAAGCGGTGGCGATTCGGCGGTGCACTCATGGTGGCACTAGGCAACGGTCAAGAGGAAGGAGGAATCGATGATCGCGATCTGCGCGACCTGTGGGGTCGAGCACGCCGAGGCGAGCGGGACCTGCGCCATCTGCGCCGACGAGCGCCAGTGGGTTCCGCCTGAGGGCCAACAGTGGACGTCGCTTGAGGAGCTGGGAGAGGCGGGACGCGAGATCGCGGTCGAGGAGCTGGAGCCGGATCTGCTCGCGATCACCGCCGAGCCGAAGGTCGGGATCGGCCAGACGGCGTACCTTCTTCGCACCCCCGCGGGCAACCTGCTCTGGGACCCGATCGGCTTCCTCGATGAGGGTGCGGTCGCGCGACTGCGCCAGCTCGGCCCGACCCTGGCGATCGCCGCCAGTCATCCGCACATGTTCGGCGTCCAGGTCGAGTGGAGTCGGTCGCTGGGCGGCGTCCCCGTGCTCGTCTCTGCGGCCGACATCGACTGGGTAGCGCGACCCGACTCAGCGATCGAGACTTGGGCCGGTCGCCGAGAGCTCGCCCCCGGCCTCACCCTGGTCCAACTCGGCGGCCACTTTCCCGGCAGCTCGGTCGTGCACTGGACCGCGGGCGCTGAAGGCCGCGGTGTACTGCTCGGCTCCGACACCATTCAGGCCAACCCGGATCGGTCGGTCACCTTCATGCGGAGCTATCCCAACCGCATCCCTCTCTCGGCCGCCATCGTCGAGCGCTTGGCGAGCGCGGTCGCCGAGTTCGCCTTCGACCGGCTCTACGACAACTTCGGACGCTCGGTCGACGCCGACGCGGCGGCGACGGTTCAGCGCTCGGCCGACCGCTACGCCGGCTGGGTAACGGGACGGTTCGACGAGCTCCGATGCTGACTCAGGTGGCTGACGGCGTCTGGGTCCGGCAGAGCGAGTGGGTCTGGACCAACTCCATCGTGGTGCGCGGGGAGGATGGGTTGATCCTGATCGATCCCGGCATCGATGGCTCCGAGTTGGACCAACTCGCCGATGACTTGGACCAGCTCGGCATTCCGGTGGTCGCCGGGTTCTCCACCCATCCCCACTGGGACCACCTGCTCTGGCACTCCCGGTTCGGCGACGTGCCGCGCTACGCCACCCCCGCCTGCGCCCAGGTTGCCAATGAAGCCCGAGAGCGGGCACAGGCAATGGCGGCGGAGAGCGCGACGGGCGTCCCTCTCGAGCTGGTCGCGCTCGTCACCCCGCTGCCTGCGGACGGCGGACCGGTGCCGGGGGAGATCATCGAGCATCAGGCGCACGCCGTCGGGCACGCCGCGATCCTCCTCGCTGACCGTGGCGTCCTGCTCGCCGGCGACATGCTCTCCGATGTCCTGATCCCGCTCTTCGACCCTCGCCAGTCCGATCAGTTGAGCGCCTACGAGACGGCACTCGACCGGCTTGGTGAGGCCGCCAGGCACGTCGATGTCATGGTCCCCGGCCACGGCGCCGTTGCCGAGGGCCCCGAGGTGGCGGCCCGCCTCGCCGCCGATCGTGCCTACATCGACGCGCTGCGGCGAGAAGAGGAACCGGTCGACGCGCGTCTGGCGGATGCGGAGTGGCTTTCGGGCCCCCACCAGTCGAACCTGGAGGCTCCGAAGTGAAATCACCCAATTCGAATGATGTGATGAGTCCGGCGAGGACGTAGGGTTCGAAAGCGTGACCAACGCCGGTAGGAACGCACGGAAGTCAGCAAGCCGCACTTCGCAGGCCGATTGGCAGCCGGGGCCCGACCGCGTCGGTCCACTCGAGGTTCTCGCCGAGCAGGACAAGACCCGCGTGCCCGAGCTGGTTCCGGTCCGCTACGGGCGCATGCTCGCCTCCGCGTTCACCTTCTACCGTGGCGCGGCGGCGATCATGGCCGCCGACTTGGCCGCGAGCCCGAACTCCGGCCTCCGAGTCCAGCTCTGCGGCGACGCCCATCTCTCCAACTTCGGCGTCTTTCAGGCGCCCGATCGTCGCCTCGTCTTCGACATCAACGACTTCGACGAGACGCTGCCGGGGCCGTTCGAGTGGGACGTCAAGCGGCTGGCAGCGAGCGTCGTGATCGGCGCCCGCGACCGCCATTTCGACGCCGCCGACTGCGAAGCGGCGGTGCTTGCCGCCGTCGGCTCCTATCGCGCAGCGATGGCCGAGTTCGCGGTGATGAAGGAGCTCGACGTCTGGTACTCGCGCCTCGACGTCGAGAGCATCGTCACGCGCTGGCAAGGCAGTGCGTCGAAGGCAGATCGTCGCCGGCTCGAGAAGAACCTCGCGAAGGCTCGCAACAAGGACAGCCTGCGGGCGCTCGCCAAGCTGACCGAGACCGTCGAGGGGAGGCTGCGAATCGCCGACCGGCCGCCGCTCTTGGTCCCGATCGACCGGTTGGCCGAACGCGAAGGTCGCGACCCGGGCGAGATCGCCGAGATGATCAAGGGCCTGCTCGACACGTACCGGGAATCGATGGACGAGCAGGCTCGGGTCTTGGCCGAGCGCTACCGGTACGTCGATGCTGCCCACAAGGTGGTCGGGGTAGGCAGCGTCGGCACCCGCGCCTGGATTGCCTTGCTGCTCGGTCGCGACGAGAGTGACCCGCTCTTCCTGCAGATGAAGGAAGCAGGGCCCTCGGTCCTCGAGCCGTTCGCCGGAGCGAGCCGGTTCCGCAACCATGGTCATCGCGTCGTCGCCGGCCAGCGACTGACCCAGGCCGCGAGCGACGTCCTCCTCGGTTGGCTGACCGTCGAGGGAATCGACGGCACGAAGCGTGATTTCTACCTGCGCCAGCTCTGGGACGGCAAGGGCTCGGCGGAGATTGAGTCGATGTCAGAAGAGGCGATGGTCACCTACGCCAGCCTCTGCGGCCGCGCTCTCGCTCGGGCCCACGCTCGCACCGGCGACCGCGTCGCGATCTCCTCCTACCTCGGCAAGAGCGACAAGTTCGACAAGGCGATCGCCGAATTCTCCGCCGCTTACGCCGATCAGAACGAAGCCGACTATGAGGTGCTGATGGCGGCGCAACGCTCCGGCGAGCTGACGGTTGAGAGCGGCGTCTAGCGAGCTGCACGGGTGGTAGTGTCGCCGCCAGGGCCACCCGCAGCCAACACTTTCTAGATCGGCGGTCCCGACAGGAGTTTCATCGATGTCTCCGTCTCGCCCGCGTCGCTCCCGGAACCCGGACGACCAGGAGCTATCCGAGGCGGACCAGACTCTCGCCGACGCCGACCAGACCGGATCGGACACCGATCAGAGCTTGTCCGACCGCGACCGTGCGGCGGCCAAGGGCGACCAGGATGCTTCCGACCGCGAACAGGCGGTCGCCGAGCGGTATATCGAGACCGCCCGGCTGACCGGCGACTCCGGGCGGCTCGGCGAATACGAACGCGCCCACGCCGAACGCGACGAGGGGACCATCTCTCGTACCGCGACCGCCGCAGTCCGTGCCTTGATCTCCGGCGAACGCGACGAGCAGGCGGAGCGGCGCGACGAAAGCGCCCGCAGCCGTGATGAGACCGCGGCCAGCCGTGACCAGGTCGCCGAGCTCGCCGATCGCGAAGCCGAGGCCCTGGCAGGCTCGGTTGGCGAGGTCGACGCTCGCGCCAGGCACGCCTTCGAAGCGGCGGCGTCGGCGCGCAGCCTCGCCGCCACGGCCCGGGTCCGCGCCGCCACCGATCGTGAGAACGCAGCCCGCGACCGCGAGGCCGCAGCGGAGGACCGGAAGTTTCTGCGCGGCGAGATGGAGCGCTCGCACCTCGATGAGCTGACCGGTGCCTACCGGCGCGGCCTCGGGGAAATTCTCCTGCGCCACGAGATGCGCCGGGCCGAGCGCCAGGGTGGCGATTTGACCCTGATCTTCCTCGACGTTGACGACCTCAAGCAGACCAACGCGCGCTCGGGCCATGCTGCCGGCGACGCCCTCCTGTGCCAGGTCTTCGGCGGCGTCCAGGCCAAGCTACGTCCTTACGATCCGATCGTCCGCTGGGGTGGCGACGAGTTCGTCTGCACGATCTCGGGGATCTCGACGGCGGAGGCGCAAGCGCGAATCGAGAGCGCGCAGGCGAACCTCAGCGAGCTCGAACCGCAGGTTTTGATCACCTTCGGCCTGGCGACGATGGAACCGAACGACACCCTCGCCGCCCTGATCGATCGCGCCGACCACGCTCAGCGCCAGGCGAAGCAAGACAAGCGCCGGCCCGGCGCCTAAGCAGTCGCCGCACGCCAGCGTTCTTCCTTGCCGCTCAGAAAAGGGCTCGTCGCACGCCGCCCTAACGAGGGATTTCGCGAATTGGCACCGAATCGACCAGGCCGGTGGTCACGTCGTAGACATGGCCCGAGACCTGCACCCGCGGGGGGATGGAGGCAGCCGAGCGCAGGAGCGCCACGTCGGCCTCGACGGTGGCAGCGGGATCTAGGACCGCGCGGTCGCGGAGCGCTGACTCCTCGCTGCCGATCCGCTCTGCGTAGCGCAGGCGGAAGCCGTCGTCGGCGAGGGCTCCGGCTCCGCACTGGGTGTGATGGATCACGGCGACCTCGAACAGCGGGCCGTCCGGAAAGGCGCCCTCGGCGATCTGGGCGATGAAGGCGACGTCGTCGATCACCTCAGGTGTGACCCGGCCGCCGACGTTGCGGACGACGATCGCGTCGCTCAGCTCGAGGCCGAGAACGTGCGCTGGGTCGACGCGGGGGTCGAGGCAGGTGATCACGAAGAGGCGCAGGGTGGGGAGGACGACCGCACCTTCGTGACCGCCGGCGGCGGCGAAGGCGCGGTTGCGCGCTAGTGCGGTCTCAATGCCGGTCGTGGCTCCGTCGTCCTGGGCCCCGCCGGTCTGTTCGGCGTTCACGATTCTGGCTCCTTTGCTCGAGGGTCATGTCGGTCTGCGACCGTTGGTCGTCGATGGAAGCTGGTTCGGTCGAGCAACGGGCACTTGCGGCGGCGTGTGCGGTCGCTGTTGAGCGGGACCTGCCTTGCGGAGAGGCGGCAGTGATTCATGCCGGCAGCAACGTGCTCGTCCACCTGCGGCCGTCGCCGGTCGTGGCGCGGGTGATGAGCGGGACCGTCGTGCTGCACGAGGAGCCCGAGCGGTGGCTGGCGCAGGAAGTCGCGGTGCTGCGCTTCCTCGCGCCCTCCGGCATGGCGGTCGCCCCGAGCGCTCTGATCGCTCCGGGGCCGTATCAACGGGACGGGCTGTGGATGACCTTCTGGCAGTCGTTGGAGCTTCGGGGACAAGCCGACCTCAACGACGGCTCCGAGGTGCTGGGTCGGGCCCTGCGCGAGCTTCACGACGAGCTCTCGAGGTTCTCGGGCGAGCTGCCCGGCTTCGTCGACGTGCAGCAGCGCATCGAGCGCCTGCTGCGGCTTCTGCAACCGAGCGCGGTCCTCCGTGCGGAGAGAATCGAATCGCTCGAGGCGAGGCTGCTCGCGCTTGGCGACACCGTCTTCCGCGCCCCGTTGCCGGCGCAAGCGCTGCACGCCGACGCGTCGTTGTTCAACCTCTTGCGCAGCACGTCCGGGCGTCTCGTCTGGAACGACTTCGAGGACGTTTGCCGCGGCCCGGTCCATTGGGATCTGGCGGGATATCTCATCAGCCTCGAACTCCGCGGCGCCGACTCCGCCTTCGTCACCCAGGCGCTGGACGCCTACGGCGGGATCGACGAGCGGGAGCTGGCGCCTTTCGCAGCGGCGCACGAGGTCTACGACGAGATCTGGGGGCTGTACGACGCGCAGCGCCGCTCCTAGGAGGTCGCCGCGAATCGCCCCAAGTCGATCGGCAGCGTGAGGCCGCTAAGCGCGAGCGTGAAACGCCTCGGCGATGTGGCCACCTGGCGCTGGGAGGGAGTCTCACCCGAATGGCGAGGTGCTTGGCGCCGGTCTCGAGTTCGTGATCCTCGCCGCCGACGGCCGCATCGCGACCGACTACCAGTTCGTCGAATGAGCCATTGAGGCAGAAGGTTGAAAGGAGCTCCCCATGATCATCGTCGCAGGGCACGTCACGGTCGACCCTGAGCGCCTTGCCCGGGCGGCGGCGGCGCGGCGCCGTCTAGTTCGGCGACGAGGGCGTCGACCCGGCGGCTGATCTCCTCGCGGGTCGCCCGCACGTCCTCGGCCGGCCGGCCCTTCGGGTCGGGCAGGTCCCAATCGATGTAGCGGCGACCGGGGATGTAAGGGCACTCGTCGCCGCATCCCATCGTCACCACCACATCGGCCCAGCGGGCGTCGTCCTCGCTCAGCTTGTGAGGGACCCGGTCGGCGAGGTCGATCCCGACCTCGCGCATCACCTCGACCACCTCGGGATGGACGCGCTCGCCCGGCGTCGTGCCGGCCGACCGCGCTTGGTGGCGGCCCGCGGCAGAGCGTTCAAAGAGGGCCTGGCTGATCTGCGAGCGGCCGGCGTTATGGAGGCAGACGAAGAGGGCGTTTGCCATCAGGCGGTTGGGCCGTCGGTACGCCTGCCGAGCCAGACGAAGAACTCCTCCAGTGCCTCGGGAATCACGTAGTAGTAGGCCCAGAGGCCCTGCCGCTCGGAGGCGACGATTCCGGCCTCCCGCAGGACCTTCAGGTGGTGGGAGACGGTCGGCTGCGAGAGATCGAAAAGCGGCACGAGCTCGCAAACGCAGACCTTGCCAGCGTGCTTGCGGAGCACGTCGACCAACTGCACCCGGACAGGGTCGCCGAGTGCCTTGGCGACCGCGGCCAGGCGCTGGGCGGCCGCGGGGTCAACGTCCGGGAAGACGATCGCCTCGCAGCAGGCATCGCCCGCGGGACGCTTCTGCTTCGGGACGAGTTGGAGCGAGGACATCATCCATTTACATATATCTATTGAAATGAGATACGTCAATACGTAGGGTCGCGTTGATGACCGACGCGCTCCTCCCTCGGCGGCTCCTCGCCGAGTTCCTGGGATCGGCCTTCCTGACGGCAACGGTGATCGGCTCGGGAATCGCCGCCGCCGAACTCTCCCCCGGCGATACCGGCCTTCAACTCTTCGAGAACGCCGCCGCCACGGCCGCCGGCCTCTTCACCTTCATCCTCATCTTCGGGCCGATCTCTGGCGCCCACTTCAACCCGGTCGTCTCGCTGGTCGATGCCGCGTTCGGCGGTCTGCGGCGGCGCCACCTGGCTCCCTACATCGGTGCCCAAGTAGCAGGCTGCATCGCCGGGGCGGTGACCGCGAATGCGATGTTCGGGCTGGCAGCGGTCTCGATCTCGACCCACCACCGCGCCTCTCCCGCGCACCTCTTTGCCGAGGTCGTCGCTACGGTCGGGCTGCTGCTGGTGATCTTCTCGCTGGCGCGGACCCGGCGCGGGGCGCTGGCGCCGGCGGCGGTCGGCGCTTACATCGGCGCCGCCTACTTCTTCACCAGCTCGACCAGCTTCGCCAATCCGGCGATCGACGTCGGCCGGATGTTCTCCGACACCTTCGCCGGCATCGCGCCGTCCTCGGTGCCAGCGTTTGTCGCCTTCCAGCTGCTTGGCGCAGTCGTCGGCTTCGGGTTGATCGCTGTGCTCTATCCAAAGATCACGCCCGAAGAGGCGAGCGAGATCATGGTGCCGCAGGATCCCCATCGCGACATCAAAACGCGTTAGCTGGGGGACCGACTGCTACGGTGAATGGGTCGGGTTTGGCCAGTTCGCCTCCCGAGAGGTTCCGTTTCCTCCTTGTGCCGTTGGCGCGTCGGGGTCCCAGGATCTCCCCCAGACGTCAATTCAGGAGTAAACGAAAATCAGATCTTTTGCCGATCTCGGCACCTCCCAGCCGGTGGTCGACGCGCTTCGCGCGCGCTCGATCGCCCATCCCTTTCCCGTTCAAGAGTTGGTCATCCGCGATGCGCTCGCTGGTCATGACTTGCTCGTCCAGTCCCCCACTGGGTCCGGCAAGACGCTCGCCTTTGGCGTGCCGCTCGTCGACCTGATCAGCCGGCACGAGCAGGGGCCACAGGCCCTGGTCTTGGCTCCAACCCGCGAGCTTGCCGGGCAGATCGTCACCGAGCTGACCTCTTTGGCGAAGGCTCGGCGGCTGCGGATTGCCGCGGTCTACGGCGGCGTCGGCTTCGGACCGCAGATCGCCGCGGCCCGGCGAGCCGACATCCTCGTCGCCACCCCCGGCCGGCTCGAGGACTTGATCGAGCGCGGCGCGGTCAATTTGGCCAGTGTCCGGGTCCTGATCCTCGACGAGGCAGACCGAATGCTCGACATGGGCTTCCGGCCGGCCGTCGACCGGATCGTCGCCAAGACCCCTTCCGATCGCCAGACCCTGTTCTTCTCGGCGACCCTGGCCGGCGCTACCGGCAAGGTCGCCGCCGCCTACACCAACGATGCACGCTCCCATGTCCATGAGCACAGCGCCGAGGCCAAAGGCGACGTCGAGCATCGCTTCCTCGCTGTCGAGTCGCAGGAAGTGAAGCTCGACCGACTGATCGAGCACCTGCACGAGGACGGCGCCGGCCGCTCACTTGTCTTCGTCCGCACCAAGCGCGGCGCGGACCGGCTCGTCAAGCGCTTGCGCAGCCGCAACGTCGAGGCTGTCGCGATGCACGGCGACAAGAGCCAGCGGCAGCGCGAGCTCGCTTTGGAGCGATTCGAACGTGGCAAGGTGACGACGCTGGTCGCCACCGACGTCGCCGCCCGCGGGATCGACGTAAGCGACATCGAGCTAGTGGTGAACTACGACGCCCCGGAGGACCAGGAGACTTACGTTCACCGCACCGGGCGCACCGGGCGAGCGGGGCGGACCGGCACCAGCGTCAGCTTCGTCCTCGCCGACCAGGCGCAGGAGATGCGCAGCATCGCGACCGCCCTCGGCATCGTCGATGGCGGTGGCGGCCGGCCCCCCAAGGCCAGCGCTGGAACTGCCCGATCTACTACCAATCGCCGGCGCCGCAGGCGCCGGCGGCCGGCGAGGGTTTCGGCCTGACCGATGGAGGTCGCCGCCGTCAGATGGAGCTGTGCTCGCTGCGGCGTCTCGGTTGGCCGGATCGACAGCAAGCCGGCGGCGATGCCGGATTGCTGGACACGCACGGGAGAGGAAATATTTTGCCTCGCGTGCAGTCGCGCTCTTGCCGGTGAGGCAGCGACCGATGCTGCCCCCGAAGCGACCCCAGGGGATGAGCTCGTGCGCATTCGGCGCAACGCACTGATCCATTTCGAGATCCGCCGCGCGCCGGAGGCACCGAACCGGACGATCGCGCGGGCCTGCCACACCTCACCGGGGGCCGTCGCGGCAATCCGCAACGAGCTGATGCCACCTCCGGCGGTCGTCCCCGGCGCCGCCCGCGTGGACGCCGGATAGAGCGGCGGCGACTGTGGAGATCGGAATCGGCCTCGCGATTGCGGTCGCGCTACTGACCAACCTCGCCTCACTGCTCAAGCACCGGGGTTGTCAAGGCGCGCAGCCGGTTCACATCGCGCGTCCGATCGCGAGCATCCGCGGGCTGGCACGATCGCGCTGGTTCGTCGCCGGCTGGGGGATCGCCGCGCTTGCTTGGCTAGCCCATGTAGCGGCTCTCTCCCTGGCGCCGATCTCCCTCGTCCAGACGGTCCTTGCCGGCGGCGCGGTCACGCTCGCGGTCCTCTCTCAGCGCCTCTTCGGCGATCGCGTCGAGCAGCGACAGTGGCTCGCCTTGATTCTCGGCGCCGTCGGCCTGGTTCTGCTCGTCGCGACGCTCCCGCGCATCCACGGCACCCATTCAGGCTTCTCCCTGGCGGCGATCTCGAGCTTCGAGGGGGGACTGGTCCTGCTTGCAGCCGGGATCGCCCTTGGCCATCGATCCGGACGCTTCGTAGCGCGGAACGGGGTTCTACTTCCGATCGTTGCCGGCCTGCTCTTTGCCCTCGCTGGAATCGCGATCAAGGGACTCACTGGCGGGGCCGACAGCTCCTGGCCGCTAATCGCCACGTTGGTCGCGTTGACCATCTGCTGTGGCGGCCTCGCCCAGTGGACGGCGGTCGCAGCCCTGCAAAGTGGCGGTGCGATCGAGACGATCGGCTTGATGGGACTGGTCGCAAACGCGGCGCAGATCGTCGGTGGCATCCTCGTCTTCGGCGATCCACTCTCGCCGAGCCCGCTCGGCATCTCCCTGCAGATCACCGCTTTCGCGATGGTCTGCATCTCGGCGCTTTTGCTGCCGTCATCGGCGAGCAGCGCGTCCTCGCGGGCGCAGCCACTCGCTGGCTGAAATTTCGAGCTAGCGCTGGTCGACCTGCTCTAGCCGGTCGCGTTACGACGTCGCCGGGCCGAACCAGCTGGTGAGGGCCTCGGTGAGGCCGTCTTCGGTTCCCTCGCCGACCCAGGCGACATGGCCGTCGGGGCGTACTAGGACCGCCTTTGGAGCGGGGACCTCGCCGATCGCCGGCAGCTCCCAGGTACCGGTGTACTTGGCGTCGACCAGCTGGACTCGATCGGCCCAGGGGGTGATCTCGATGCTGCCGGGATCGCCGAGGTTGAGCAGGGTTGGCCGGGCTTGGTGGAGGAGGGTGTAGGTGGTGATTGAGCCGTCGCCGGCGACCAGATCGAGGTCGGGCATGCGGCGGCCGAGCAGGGGGTGTCCCTCGCCGAGGTCGTAGCGGATGTCGAGGCCCATCCTCTGGGCAATGAGGTTCTTGCGTGGCTCATCCATCGGCGCCAGTTCGGTCAGGATGTCGCGGAGGGCCGCGGTGCGGGGGCCGCCACGGTGCAGGATGGTCGCCGCCATCGTCTCTTGCAGGGCCCGGGCGGTGGGCGGGTGGCGCTCGGCCTGGTAGGTGTCGAGCAGGGAGTCGGGTGAGGTTTCATTGACTACCTGGGCCAGCTTCCAGCCGAGGTTCACCGCGTCTTGGACACCGTGCTGGATGCCCTGGCCGCCGGCGGGGTAGTGGATGTGGGCGGAGTCGCCGGCGAGCAGCACTCTGCCGCTGCGGTAGGTGGCTGCTTGGCGGGTTGCATCGGTGAAACGGGAGATCCAGACGGGGCTGTGGACGCCGTAGTCGGTCCCGTAGACGGCGACGAGCGCCTGGCTGAGTTCGTCCAGGGTGGGTTCGTCACCGCGTTCGAGATGCCGCTCGGTGACGACGACCCGCAGCCTCTCGCCTTCCCCGGTTGGGCCGATGCCGCTGATGCCGAACTCCCCGTGGCGGACGCCGTACTCGGGTTTCTCGCTCATCTCGATCTCGGCGATCAGTGCGCTCAGCGTAGGGTCCCAGCCGGCGAACTCGATGCCCGCGGCTTTGCGGATCGCGCTGCGCCCGCCGTCGCAGCCGACCAGGTACTGCGCGCGCAGCGAGCGACCATCGGCGAGCTGCAGGTCGACACCAGCGTCGTCCTGCGTGAAGCCGGCGACCTCCTGGCCGTAGTCGATCGTCACCCCGAGCTCGCCGAGCCAGCCTGCCAGGATCCGTTCGATGTGCTTCTGCCAGATCGTCAGGTTGTAGGGATGGCGGCTGGGAAGGTCGCTGGTGTCGAGCACGGCTTCGGCGAAGAGGGCGACTTCGTGCTTCTGTCCCTCGGCGATGAAGCGCTCAGCGATCCCGCGCTGGTCCATAATCTCGATCGTCCGCGAGTGCAGACCCCCGGCGCGCGTCCCGACGACCTTCTCCTGATCCGGCCGCCGCTCGAGGATGGTGAAATCGACACCGGCCAGCGCCAGCTCACCGGCCAGCATCAGCCCGGTCGGCCCTCCACCGGCGATCACGACCGCACTCTCGGTCGGCGACAACGAGACGCTCATCTGCACCACTCCAATCCGTTGATTCCCGCTTGCGGCGGGCGTTTATACAGACGAGCGGGGCCTTGATACAAGGGCCCTCTGCGCTATATTTTGGTACTGGCAAGGGGGAGGGTTTCGATCGTCGGATCGCGCGCGCGGCTTCGCCTCGGCCTGGGGCTCGCACTCCTGGTCGTTCTGCTGTTGAGCGCCGGATTGGCTCGCGCCGAGATCGCCCAGCAGGGCAACGTCCGCCTTTCGTTCGACGTCCAGTTCAGCCCGCAGGCTCTGCCGCGCGACCGGCCGGCACCGATCAGCGCCAGCTTCAGCGGCGCGATCAGGGCGCTCGACGGGGGCGCCCCGCCGCGCGTTAGGCGGCTTTCGATCGGCTTCGATCGCCGCGGCACCGTCTCGACCCAGGGCTTGCCGGTCTGCCGGCGGGGTGACCTCCAGTCGGTCACGACCGCGACGGCCATGGCGCGCTGCGGCGACGCCTTCCTCGGCCGTGGCCAATTCGCCGCCTTCATCGACTTCCCGCCGAGTGGGTTCAACGTGCGGGGCCCGGCGCTTGCCTTCAACGGCCGGCGTCAAGGCCGCCCTGTGGTCCTCCTGCACGTTTACGTCAGCGCGCCGGTGCAGGCGGCGCTGGTGATCGCGATGAACATCTCGCATCCGTCCCAAGGCCGATTCGGCACCGTGCTTAGCACCACCGTGCCACGGCTGGCGGGCGGCGCCGGTTACCTGACCGGAATCGGACTCACCCTGAACCGCCGCTATCGCTTCGGCGGCCAGCCCCGCAGCTTCCTCAGCGCCAGTTGCCCGGCGCCGGCGGGCTTCACCGTGGACGTTTTCACCCTCGCTCGGGGCAGCTTCGAATTCGCCGACGGGCGCCACGCGAACGTGGTCCTCGAACGGACCTGCCGCGTCAGGGAGTAACTGGCCCCGGCTGCAACAGCTCCGGGTCGTGGCCGGGGACGACGGTGCTGCCGGCGTCGCGCAGTGCGCGCAGGCGCTCCGCCGAGCGCCCCTGCTCCTCGTGATCGTCGGCGAAGACGGGGAAGCGGTGGTCGTCGAGCCCGGAGGCGAAGTGGACGACGTCGATACCGAGGACCAGCTCGCCGATCCGCACCGACTGGTGGCCTGGCGTGTGGCCGGGGGTGAGGAGTAGCTCGAGGCTGCCGTCGCCGAACAGGTCGGTGTCGCCATCGAGCAGGATCAGCTCGCGCTCCGCTGCGGCGTAGTCGCGCGGCAGGAAGAAGTTGCTTTGGATCGTGCCCTGGTCCTGCCCGGCTTCCCATTCGCGGCGTTGGATCACGACCGGGACCGAGGTTGGGATCAGCTCGAGGCCGCCGACGTGGTCCCAGTGCAGGTGGGTCAGGACCAGCTTGGTCAGGCTGTTGACGTCGACCTGATCAGCGACGCTCTGCTCCTGCTCGAGGGTGGAGACGGCGAAGATGTCGGGGCGCTCGTAGTAGGCCGCCGGGTCGGCGATAGCCGCTGGGTTGAGGCCGGTGTCGATCAGGATCCGCTCGCTCTCGGTCTCCACCAGGTAGGCCGGGATCGGGTAGCGGACGGACCGCTCCATTTCCTCGCCGGCCCGGAAGAGCCCGGCCGGAGCGGTGAAATAGCCGGCGATCAGACGTTCGACCTTCATCGCGCCGCCGATTCTCCTCGATCGGCGCCCGGATAGGATCGCCCCCATGGATCCGAGTCAGCGCGTCGTTGTCCTCGGGGCAGGCTTTGGTGGCTTGGAGATCGCGACGATGCTCTCCGAGGCGGGCGGGGCTGAGCTCGAAGTGACGCTGATCGACAAGGGCGAGGGCTTTTCCTTCGGCTTCTCCAAGCTTGAGCTGATGTTCGGGCGGGCGACGATGGAGGAGGTGGTGATTCCTTATGCCGAGCTCGCCAAGCCCGGCGTACGGATGCTGCGCGAGACGGTGACCGCGATCGACGCCGAGGCGCTGCGGGTGACGACCGACGCGGGTGTCCACCAGGGCGACGCGCTGGTTATCGCGCTCGGCGCCGACTACGACATCGACGCCACCCCCGGCCTCGCCGAGGTGGGCCACGAGTTCTACTCCTTCGCCGGGGCCGAGCGGCTGGCCGGGATCCTGCCGCAGTTCTCCTCCGGCCACGCGCTGATCGGCGTCTGCGGCGCCCCTTTTAAGTGCCCGCCGGCGCCAAGCGAGTGCGCGCTGCTACTCGACGACGAGCTGCGCTCGCGCGGGGTGCGCGAGGACTGCCGGATCTCGTTCGTGATCCCCTTCGGCCGGCCGGTGCCGCCCTCGCCGGAGACCTCAGCCGCGCTCGAGGCGGAGTTCGCTGAGCGGGGGATCGAGCTGATTCCCGGTCGCCGGGTCACCGCCCTGCAGCCTGACCGCAAGGTCGCGGTCCTCGATGACGAGAGCGAGCTGCCCTTCGACCTCTTCCTCGGCGTGCCCAAGCACCGCGCGCCCGAGGTCGTGATCGAGGCGGGGATCACCGAGGACGGCTACGTGCCGGTCGACGTCGCGACGCTCGAGACCAAATATCCCGGCGTCTACGCGGTCGGCGATGTCGCCACCGCCGGGGTGCCGAAGGCGGGGGTCTTCGCCGAGGGGGCAGCCCGGGTCGTCGCCCAGGCGCTGATCGCCAGGTTCCTCGGCGGCGAGGAGCCCGGCCGCCACCTCGGCCAGGGCACTTGTTACATCGAGTTCGGCAGCGGCCGCGTCGGCGGCGTCGAAATCGACTTCCTCTCCGGCCCCGAGCGGACCGGGACCTTCCGGGCGCCATCGGCCGAGATGGTCGCCGAGAAGGAAAGGTTCGGCGATACCCGCCGTAGCCGCTGGTTCGGCTGAGCGGCCGGCGCGGACTTCGCTCGGGCCTTAGAAGACGTCCTCGAGCTCCTTCGCCAGCGCCTCGGCATAGGCCCGCTGGCCCGCCTCGTTGGGGTGGAAGGAGCCGGTGTTGATCACCGCCGCCTGGTTCTGTTTGCTCGGGCGGCTGACCTTCAGGGCCCGCACCCAGCGGTCCTTGGCGCAGACGTCGTGCCCGGCGAAGACGCCGCGGACGCCGACGAGGCGGATGTTCGATCCCTCTTCGTTGGCGCGGCGGACCGCGTCGGCGATCACGTCGTCGAGCTGGTCGCTCCTCTCGTGCAGGAAGTTGACGCCCTTGCGGCCGAGCAGGGCGGCGGCGTTCGACTTGCAGGTGAAGGAGCCGCCGAACCCGAGCTTGGGGAAGGCGTTGGGGTAGTCGAGGACGACGATTGTCGCCTGCGGCGCGGCGGCCCGCAGGCGGGCGTAGGTCTCGACCAGCAGCGGAACCAGCCCGGCGATCCGCTCGATGATTCTCGTGCTGAACGGCTTGCGCGAGCAGATCCTGGCCACGCACTGCTCGAGGGCCTTGGAGAAACCGGCGTCGTTGCCGCCGACCGAGATCGTCAGCAGGTCCGCCGCGGCCAGCTCGGCGACGTGGCTCAGCTGCGGCGGCTCGGTGCGGAATTCGGTGTCGAGCACGTCGGCGCTGGTGGCGCCGCTGCAGGCGAAGAAGTGGAGCGTCGAGATCGTCACCCGCGGCAGCCGCAGCTGCTTCGAGTAGGCGTCGCGCTCGGAGCGGTGGCACTTGTCGTCGTCGGTCGCCGAAGCGGGCTCGTAAGGGGCGTTGCCCTCGCCCGAGGAGTAGGAGTCGCCGAGTGCGACGTAGTCGATCCCGCTCGCCGCCGACTCCTGCGCCCGCAGGCTGAGGTTGTCGAAGTTGGCGATCGTGCCGTTGTCGCCCTCCGAGGTGGCCGCCAGGCGCAGGATGACCTCTTGCCCGGCGAAGGGGGAGACGTCGAGCGAGAGGTTGCGCGGCCCCGAGGCGTCGAGGCATTCGCGCGTCGGGGTCGGGCCGAGCAGCGGCGGCTGGAAGAAGACCCGCAGCCTCTCGACCCCGTCGGCGGTGACGAGGCTGACTCGCGCGTCGACGGCCTGGTTGTTGCCCCAGGTTTTCAGCCGCAGCCTGCTCGGATGCGCCGGGATTTTGATCGCCTGCTCGGCGAAGGCTTCCGAGCCGGCCGGGACGTCGAGCGAAAGGAACGGCTGCGAGCCGCGCTCGGCGGGGACGCACTCGGTTTGGCCCGCCGCCCCGGCTCGTGGATAGGAGCGGCCGGCGAGCGTGCTGGGCTTGGCGGCGACGAGCTTCCAGTCGGTGACCAGGTGCTTGGAGAGCGGATCGCCGTCGAAGGGAAAGAGCGGGTTTGAGGCTTTGCCGAGTTCGCCGAAGCCGGGGTTGGCGATCACGTTCCCTGCGGCGGCAGCAAGGCTTGGCTGCGCCAGGACGAGCGCCGCCAGAACCACCGTCACCGCGGCAAGCAGCCAGCGGGACGTGAATTTGACTTCGGGGCCGAAACCGATGCGAGCACGATACGCCCTACCTGGAAGCGAAGCTGGAGAAAGGTCGCGCCGACGTTGCATCGATGCCTGCCGCGGGGTGAGGGTAAGCTGCCGCGCATCGTGCGGCGTCTCGTTCTCGCGGCTGTCTCGATCTCTGTCTCGGTCCTCCTGGGCGCGTCGGCGTCCGTCGCCGCGGCGGCGACTTCGGACCTGGCGCTGCACCGCGGCGACTTCGCCGGCTCGTTCGGGATCAGCAAGGGGCGTTCGATGTTCCTCGAGTGCTTCGGGCACGGCTCACCGACCGTGGTCCTCGACGCCGGGCTGCGGAACGGTGGCGCGATCTGGGCCGAACGGACCCCGGAAACGCCGGCAGGCCCGACCGTGCTCCAGGCCCTCGCCCGCGAGACCCGCGTCTGCGCCTACGACCGGCCCGGGGTCCTCATCAGCTTCGAACCGCTCGAATTCAGTCGCAGCTCGCCGACGTTCATGCCGCGCGTCGCCGCTGAGGCGGTCTACGACCTGCACCGCCTGCTGTGGAACGCGAAGGTCCCCGGCCCGTACGTCTTCGTCAACCACTCGACCGGCGGCCTGATCGACCTCCTCTACGCCTCGACCTACCCGCGCGAAGTCGCGGGGATGGTCCTGGTCGACGCCCTCGCCGAGTTCATCGAGGGCGGCAAGCGGGGCCTCGACCCGGCCCAGATGGACGCCTACGAAGCGGTCAACAACAACCCGGTCGAAGGGATCGACTACCCCGATATCGAGAGCTTCGCCTTCCGCCAGAGCTTCGCGCAGCAGCGAGCGGAAGAGCGCAAGCACCCGTTTCCGGACGTCCCCCTCAGCGTCATCTCGCACGGCAAGCCATTCGCGCTGCCGGAAGGGTTGCCTGGCGGTCTCACCTCGGACGCGGTCGAGCGGGCCTGGACCTACTCGCAGGACCAGCTCGCGAAGCTGACGCCCGGTGCTGTCCACGTCGTGGCCAAGGACAGCTCCCACTACGTGATGCTGACCCAGCCGAGGTTGGTGATCGACCAGGTGACGCGGGTCTTGCGGGCGGTCCGCCGCGAGGGCCGCTAGAGCCCGGGCGGGTGGCGGGCGACGAAGCCGGCGGTCGAGGTGGAAGCGAGGTGCCAGCGCGGGCCGGTGCCGTTCTCATCGCCGACCGTGTCCCATCGCAGACCGGCGATCTCGGCAAAGGTGTGGCCGGCGTTGGCGTAGACGGTGATCCACTTGCCGGGGCCGGGGGCGCCCCAGCCCTCGAGCGCGCCGGAGGTCAGCGGTTCGGGGATCAGGCCGCCGCCGAAGAGCGCGAAGCTGACCGAGCCCGAGCAGTCGTATCCATTGGAGTACCAGGAGCCGTGGCCGCCGCCCCAGATATAGGGGCGGCCGACGATCGAGTTGGCGTTGTTGATCACACCCTTGACGGTTTCCGGCGCGTCGGGCGGAGCGAGGGCGATCCCGGTGAGGAGGATCGCGTTCGGGGTGCTCGGGTCGGTGTCGCGGACGTGGGCGAAGAGGTCGCCGCGGCTCGAAGCGTCGCTCGGCGTGTAGGAGCCGTTGCTGCCGGCCGAGGCGGGCGGCATCTTCTCGGGGTCGGTGATGATCTTCGGCGGCGCCTTTTTTGGCGCTTCATGCTGCGGCGGCGGCGCGGCCTGCGGCTTCCCTTCGCGCGCGAGTTGGTAGCGGGCACCGAGCAGCGCCAGGCTGTTGCTCAGCGTGTCGAGCGCGTCGCCGGCGCGGGAGTGGGTGAGCGCTGTGATCACGGCCGAGCGCAGCTTGCTCAGGCCCGCATCGTGCTGCTCCTGCTGGGCCGCGGCGCCAGCTGGTAGCAAAAGGGCGAGGGTGACCAGCGCCACGACGGCACAGCTGAAGCGTGTATGAAGAGGAGCCATGGTCTGCCCGATCCCCGCGCGCCAGACTAGTGGGCGAAGATTGAGTTCATCTTGCCGATAGGAAAATCGAGGAAGCTGCTGATGCCGTGAAAATCCTGTTCGTACCGCTGGCGATCCTTGCCTTCATCGTCTTCCTGCTGATCCTTGGCGCGATCGGCCTCGCTGTCGCGACCACCGTGATCACGATCGTTGGCAAGTTCTTCCAGCTCCTTGCCCGCGGCGGCCGCCTGTTCAGCAGAGGTGGGCGGCGGCTGCGCTCGCGACGACTTCGAAAGCGGAGCCCGGAATCCGCTTCAGCTGATTGAGGTTCTCGTCGTCCCAGCGGCGGTCGATGTTGCCACTGATGTACCAGTTCGAGCCGTTGTCGGCGACGATCAGCCCGTAGCGCTTCATCGCTTCGGCGATCGTCCGCGCGGCGCCGCTGAAGCCGCCGAGGCCGTAGCCGGCCTTGAGCCGCAGTCGCATCCCCATCGGCGGCGCGCTCCCATTGCCGGTGTCGCCGGCGCAGTGGCTGGCGGGCGGGACCCAGGCGTGGCGGGTGCTCTCGAAGGTGATGCGGATCGCGTGGTCGAGACGGCCGGCGGCGACTTCGTCGTAGCGGACCAGCCCGGCGAAGATCGGCAGCCCGGCGGCGTCGGCTGAGGTATCGCCGTCGGGCCAAACTGCGTCGGAGCCGAGGTCCCAGGCGGCGCCCGAGCCGGCATCCCAGTGCGGTTGCGGCGTCGGCTTGTAGTGGGCGTCAAAGAGCTCGTAGACCTTGCATTCGGCGGTGTCGACGGCGACTACGTGGCGGTCGCCGTTGCTGCCGCTGCCGCCCTCGACCTGGGCATTGGGCGGGATCGGGAAGGGCCCTGGGGTGCTTTCGGCGCCGTAGGCGGTGTAGTGGATCGGCAACTTCGCCTGGCCGGCACCGACCACCGAGTAGCCGATGCCGTAGGGGCGCGGCGAGCCGAAGTCGGGGTGGAATTCGCTGCCGCCGTGGCGGTTGATGTAGGCGATCACCGCGCTCGAGTTCTTCGCCCGCGGCGCCTGCGAGATGTCTTGGTTCCAGGCGGCCTGAGTCGGCAGCGACTTGGCCGTGGGGGAGAGGCCGGCGGGCGGGTTCGGGAAGACCTGGCAAGAGCCGAGGTCCGGCGGCGGCTCGGCGGCGCCGCTGGGGAGGGCGGCGACCGTCAGCGCGATTGCCGCGACGGCGAATGCCACGGCCGCCGCGCGCTGCAGTGATTTGGGGGTCCATAGACCCCCAAAAGCTTGCATCGTCAGGCCCCGGTCCCGGACGGGCCGGCGGGTAGTGGGGCGGCCGGCGGCAGGCCCTCGCGGACCGTCAGCCGGCCGATCTCGAGCTCCTCGACTTCGAGCCGCTTGATCGCCAGCTGGCCGATCGCCGCCTTGCCGATCGCCAGCCGCCCGATCGAGAGGCGGCCGATCGCGAATGCGCCGATTGCCACGGCGCCGACCGCGAGGGCGCCGACTGCGAAGGTGCCGATCGCGGAGACCCCGGTGGCAGTGGCGGGCCGCGCCTCGGGCTTGAAGGTGGCGATCGGGAGCTTGCAGGCGAGTGCTTCGAGCTTGGGCATCGAGCGAGCCTATGTCATCGCCTCGATTCCGTCGAGCAGCCACTCAAGGCCCGGCTCGAAGTCCGGCTCAGGAGCGACGGCGCGGCGTTCGCTCTCGGCCCCGGCGGCGAACAGGCGCCCGGGCCGCGCCAGAGTCGCATCGAGACCGCCTCGATTCCGTCCGCGTACAATCGCCGCTCCGTACGGACCCGTTTCTCGGCCCGGCTCGGCCTGGTGTCTCGCCCACCGCACCATGCCCCCCGCCATCACCGTCAGCTCCCTGCGCAAGTCCTTCGGCGAGTTCGAAGCGGTTCGCGGTGTCAGCTTCGAGGTCCAGAGCGGTGAGGTCTTCGGTTTCCTCGGCCCCAATGGGGCTGGCAAGACGACGACGATCAACATGCTCTGCACCCTCTCCAAGCCCTCGGGCGGCAGCGCCGAGGTGGCCGGGTTCGACGTCGCCAGCCGCCGCGATGACGTCCGCCGCCACATCGGCCTCGTCTTCCAGGACCAGACCCTCGACGGCTACCTCACCGCCGCCCAGAACCTCGAGCTGCACGCCGAGCTCTACGGGGTCGAGCGCAAGCTGGTCGAGCCGCGGATGCGGCAGGTGATGGAGATGGTCGGCCTCTGGGAGCGCCGCGACGCCCAGGTGATGACCTTCTCCGGCGGGATGCGGCGGCGGCTGGAGATCGCCCGCGGCCTGATGCACTCGCCCCGCGTCCTCTTCCTCGACGAGCCGACGATCGGCCTCGACCCGCAGACCCGCTCCTCGATCTGGGGCTACATCCGCGAGCTGCAGCGCCAGGAGGAGATCACGATCTTCATGACCACCCATTACATGGACGAGGCCGAGTTCTGCGGTCGGATCGCGATCATGGACCACGGCGAGATCGTCGCCCTCGACACGCCGGCGGCGCTGAAGGAAGCGGTCGGCGCCGACCGGGTGCGGATCACCACCGATGACGATGAGGCGGCGATTCGCGAACTCGCGGAGCGCTTCGACCTCGAGGCCGGAGTCTCCGAGGAAGCGGTCTCCTTCTACGTGCCCGAGGGCGAGGCGTTCGTGCCGCGCCTGTTCGCCGAGCTCGGGGTGCCGATCCGCTCGGTCAACCTCTCGCGGCCGACCCTCGACGACGTCTTCATGTCCCACACTGGGACGACGATCCGCGACGCCGAAGGGGATGGGCGCAAAGACAACGCCCGCGTCGCCGCGCAGATGCTGAGCGGGGCGCGGCGATGAGTGTCAGCGTCCCTGCCGACCGCGGCGGGCCGAGCGGCGCCCCGGTCGTCCAGGTCCACGTCCCGGCCCGCAGCCTGCGCAGCGAGCTGCGGGCGATCAAGGTCGTCTGGCGCCGCGAGCTGATCCGCTTCCGCAGCGACCGCCTGCGGATCGTCACTTCCCTTGTGCAGCCGCTGCTCTTCCTCTTTGTCCTTGGCTCCGGCCTGCAGCAACTCTCCTCCGCCAGCACCCACGGGGTCGACCTGAAGACCTTCATCTATCCCGGCATCCTCTGCATCTCGGTGATGTTCACCGCGATGTTCTCGGCCGCCTCGATCGTCTGGGACCGCGAGTTCGGCTTCCTGCGGGAGATGATGGTGGCGCCGGTTCGCCGCAGCTCGATCGTGATCGGCAAGTGCTTCGGCGGCGCCACCGTCGCCGCCTCGCAGGGGCTGATCCTGCTGGCGCTCGCCTGGGCGGTCCACGTCCCCTACAGCCTCACCCTCGTCGTCGGCGTCTTCGCCCTGCAACTGCTGCTTGCCTTCAGCATCACCGCCTTCGGGGTGATGGTCGCCGCCCGGATCAAGCAGATTCAGTCCTTCATGGGCGTGATGCAGTTGGTGATCATGCCGATGTTCTTCATCTCCGGAGCGCTCTTCCCGGTCACCGGCCTGCCGGGCTGGCTCGCCGTCCTCAATCGCCTCGACCCGCTGACCTACGCGGTGTCGCCGATGCGCACCCTCGTCTTCAACCACCTCGACCTCTCCAAGGCGGCCGAATCGACCCTCAACCCCGGCATCACCTGGTTCGGCTGGACGGTCCCGACCGGGCTCGAGATCTTCGTCATTTTCGCTCTCGGGATGATCATGCTCGGCATCGCGATCTGGGAGTTCAACGCGGGGGAGTAGGAGTAGATTCGTCTCGCCGAACACCGAGCGAGAGGAGGGCGTGATGGAGAGCAGCGTTGAGGGGAGCGACGGGCGGATCGCCTTCGTGCAGTCGTGCTGGCACCGGGACATCGTCGACGAGTGCCGCGACTCGTTCCTGGCCGAGCTGGCGCGAGCGCGGCGTGCCCGAGTCCGACGGTTGACCGCTTCGAGGTGACCGGCGCCTTCGAGATTCCGCTGCATGCCCAGCGTCTTGCCGCCAGCGGCCGCTACCGGGCGATCGTCGCCGCCGGCCTCGTCGTCGACGGCGGCATCTACCGCCACGAGTTCGTCGCCGAGGCGGTGATCGACGGGCTGATGCGGGTCCAGCTCGACACCGGCGTGCCGGTCTTCTCCGCCGTCCTCACCCCGCACCACTTCCACGAGCACGACGAGCACCAGCGCTTCTTCCACGAGCACTTCCAGGTCAAGGGGCGCGAGGTGGCGAAGGCCTGCACCGAGACGATCGAGTCGCTCGAGCGCCTGCCCGTGGCGGCTTAGTCGTGCCTCGCGGCCTAGCCGCGAGCGCAGACTACGTAGAGGAAGATCTTGTCGGCGTTGGGCGAGGAGTTCCACCAGACGACGGACCACGCGTTCGGCTTCTCCGGGGTCTTGTCGATGGTGCTCTCCGGGATGCCACCGGGCTGGAAGAAATGGATGTCGTCGATGCCGCCGCTGTGGCCGACGCCGCCGCCGGTCGCCACCTCGCCGGGCTTGCAGACAACCTTCGAGTCCTCCACAGCCAAGGACGGGGCATCGAACTCCGCCCGGCGGATCGTCACCTCGGCCCCCAGTGCGTCCTTGGCTCCCTTGCTGAGCTTCGCCGGGGTGACGGCGCCTTCGCGGATCTGCTTCGTGCCGACGCTGTCCTCCGGCAGCACCTCGGTCGCGGCGTAGGCAGTGCCACCACCCACCAGCAGGACCAGGCAGAGGGTTGAAACGACGTTCGAGTAGGAGAGCTTGCGGCACAGGCGCATCACTGAGGGCTCCTTCCGAGCGATCTGGCGGGCGGCGGGGGAACTTGTCTAGGGTGCGGAGAGATGCAGCTTGCGCTGATGATCGAGGGCCAGGAGGACGTGACCTGGGCGGACTGGGTCGCGCTCGCCGCGGCTTGTGAAGAGAACGGGGTGGGGACGATGTTCCGCTCCGATCACTACCTCTCGGTCGAAGATCGGCACGAGCGCGGCGCGCTCGACGCCTGGGCGACGATCGCGGCGCTGGCAGCGGTGACCAAGGAGCTGCGGCTGGGGACGATGGTCTCGCCGGCGACCTTCCGTCACCCGGCGGTGCTGGCGAAGATGGTTGTCACCGCCGACCACATCTCCGGCGGCCGGGTCGAGTGCGGGCTCGGGGCAGGGTGGTGGGAGCGCGAGCACGAGGTCTACGGCTTCGACCTGCCGCCGATCGGCCCGCGCATCGACGCACTCGAGGAGCAACTGCAGGTGGTCCGCGGCCACTGGGGCCCGGGCCCATTCGACTTCGACGGTGAGTACTACTCGGCGATCGGCCTCGACGCGCAGCCGAAGCCGGTGCAGGCGCCGCACCCGCCGCTGATCCTTGGCGGCAGCGGCGGCAAGCGAAGCCTGCGCCTCGCTGCCAAGTACGCCGACGAGTACAACACCGTGATGGCGACTGATGACGAAGTGCGCGACATTCGCGCCCGTCTAGACGCCGCCTGCGAAGCCGAGGGCCGCGACCCCGCCTCATTACCGCTCTCGATGATGACCGGCTGGCTGGTCGGCGCCGATCGCGAGGAACTACGCCACCGCGCCGCCGGCCTGTCCGAGTGGAAGGGCGAAGGAGGCGACGGCGACGCCTTCCTCACCGCGCTGCCCAAGTCGACGATCCAAGGCACGGTCGAGGAAGCGGTCGAGCAGCTGCAGGCGCTCGCGGCGGCGGGGCTGAGCCGGGTGATGTGCCAGCACCTCCTGCACCGCGACCTCGACGCGATCGCCGTGATCGGCCGCGAAGTAGTGCCGCGGGTCGCCTAGCGCCAGCGGCCCGGTAAATTGAGCCGAGCGAGGTGGCAGTAGCTCAGTTGGTAGAGCTCCGGCTTGTGGTGCCGGCGGTCGCGGGTTCGAATCCCGTCTGCCACCCCTCTTGAAGCCAGAGCCGGCTCACCTGCGTCAGTAGCTAAGACCTGGTTGACCGGCGAATGTCCCTTCGCCGGCATTTCGAAGGAGAGTAGGCCAACGGTCACTGGGATCGGAGTCTCGCCTGAGTCAGCCATCCGTTCGGTCGCCTGAGCTGACTGTTGCAGGATCGCGTCGAGCGTTTCATCGAGGATGGCGCTTACTTTCATCCAGCCTTGCTCGTCGAGCACCATCGGCGTTCGGCTTAGGTGACGCTCGTTACGGCCGTCGAAGGTCCCGCTGTTGACCGCCGCTGCGACATCTGCCATCAGCCCGTCGAGGCCGCACGCGGTGGTTATCGCCTTGAGTTTTGGGTCGACCCGTGACCATTGTTCGGTGGTCCACCACGGTCGTGCGGTTGCTTTGTAGAAGTGCTCAGTAGAGCCTCGAACAGGTCGTTCACGGACGATCTCCACCATCCCCAGTTTCTCCAGCCTCCGGGCGTGGTAGTTCACGACGCCCAACTCCTCTTCCAACTCCTTGGCGATTTCGCTCGGGCTCGCTTCGCGGATGGTGAGGATCGTGAGGAGCTGCACACGAAGCGGATGGTTGATGGCGGCTACGAAATCCGGTGACTCGCCCCGCCGGTTTCGTCGCTTCGTCTGCTCTGGACTGCTCACGCTATCCCTCCCGTTGAGACGTATTTCATTAAGTCGAGGAATTTATCGCAAATTTGCGCAGCCGAGTTTGCGTTGATCGTGTCTCACCGCTGAGGCTCACTCCACCAAACTCGGTCTCATTCGCATCTCCGCGGGGACAGGGAGGAGGTGAATGGGATGAAGATCGCTGCTTGCTCCGGCGTCGTGCCGTCGGTCAACACAACGAAGACGGCGTAGATCGCCACTGAGGGACAGCCCCGGTCGGGACTAGATGCAGGCCGGGGCTGTATCTCAGGAAACGAGATAACGAGGGACTCCCGCCGTAGTCAACTGACTCTCCGAACCGGTGAAATCGCACCAAGTTAACGGTACCTGGTAGGTATCCGGCCCCCCCGCATTACCTAACCCGGAGGCCCCCCGCTAATGCCCAAAGGACCGTGGAAGCGTCCCGCCGACGACGGTGAGGCGATGGTGTTCGCACTTAGACACCCGGTGCGACGGAAGCTGCTCGTGGCGTATGCCGAGGGTGTCTCTTCGCCGACCGACCTTTCGCGACGGCTGGGGGAGGATCTGCATCTGGTCGCGTATCACTCGCGCGCTTTGAACTTCTACGGGGTGATCGAGTTGGTTGAAACTCGGCCCGTGCGGGGTTCGACGCAACACTTCTACAGAAGCAATGATTTGGGGCGACGGGCGATCGAGCTTGGTGAGAGCTCGGGGATGTTCGACAAGGACGAGGCTCAGCCCGGCTGAGCTACGAAGCGCTCGGAGTCGCGGAGGACGAGGGCGACGGCGCCGAGGACGTCGGCGCGCTCGCCGAGGGTGCCGGTGGTAACGGGGATCTCGCGCATGGCGCCGATGGTGGAGCGGGCGGTGGCGGCGCGGATCGGGTCGAGGAGGAGGTCGCCGGAGCGGGCGAGGTCGCCGCCGATCACGACTTGCTCGGGGGCGAGGATGTTGCAGGCGTCAGCAACGGCGCGGCCGACGGCGTGGCCGGCGTCGGCGATCACCCGGCGGCAGCCGGCGTCGCCGTCCTCGGCCATGGCGACTACTTGGCGGATGGTGAGGTCTGGGCCGTGGCGGCGGCGGAGGGGCTCGAGGACGGCCTCGGCGCCGGCGAAGGTCTCGAGGCAGCCGCGGCTGCCGCAGCGGCAGACGGGCCCGGCTTCGTCGACGATGGTGTGGCCGATCTCGCCGGCGGTGCCAGCGTGGCCGTGGTAGAGGCGGCCGCCCAGGATCAGGCCGCCGCCGACGCCGGTGGAGATTTTGAGGTAGAGGAGGTCGGAGCAGCCGCGGCCGGCGCCCCAGACGATCTCGGCGAGGGCGGCGAGGTTGGCGTCGTTCTCGACGGTGACATCGAGGCCGAGCTCGTTTTGCATCAGCTCGGCCGGGTGGGAGGCGATCCAGCCGGGGAGGATCGCCGAGTCGCCGACCTGGCCCGTGTCGCGGCGGAGCGGACCCGGGAGGCCCATGCCGACCCCGGTGACGAGCTGGGTGTCGATGCCGTTCTCCTCGACCAGGGTGCGGAAGAGGGAGGCGGCGAGGGCGATGCCCTCGTCGGCGCCGCCGTGGTCGGTGTCGAGGCGGGCCTCGGCCTCGGCGAGGATCGTGTGGGCGAGGTCGGCGATCGCGACCCGCACGTGGGAGTGGCCGAAGGCGATGCCGACGGCGAGGCCGGCGTCGCGGCTGAGGGCGAGGGCGCGGCCGCGGGCGCCCTCGAGGTCTTCGTCAATCACCCATTCCTCGTCGCGCAGTTCGTGGGCGATGCTCGAGACGGTGGCGGGGGAGAGGCCGCTGGCCCGGGCGAGCTCGGCCTGAGTCATCGGGCCGCGGGAGCGGAGGAGTTCGATCAGGCGCAGGCGGTTCGCGGCACGGAGTTCGCTCTGTGAACCAGGCTGCGACGCAGACACGCCTGTACTTTATGGCGAAATGCGGATTAAGGCGAAATTGCGTTCGGAGGCCGAAATACAAATCCGCATTGAACTCGTATAACGTTCGGGCTCCAAACGCCGGATGCGTTTGGTGGCGAGCGCCGAACGAGTCTCTCTCCTCAGGCCTGCCGCAGCATTTCGCCTGAAACTTGCCCGGTTGCAGGCCGAAATGCTGTGCCCGCGTCGCGTGGGTCTCGACCCAGACCGACGGCGTCATTGAGGTTGCCTTTTGCCGCGATATAGGCGGCAAAAGGCAACCTCAACGAAAGCGGAGAACCTCCGGCGAATCGGCGGCGGCCCGTAGGAGCCGCGGCGGCTCGTGTAGGCATTTGACACGAATCGGTGTTTAGAACCCGTGCGATGTGGTACAAGTACCCAATCTTGGGTAGGGAAGGGATCTTCGACTGGTTGGGAGGCCGGCGTGGGGCGGTGACTTGGACTGCTCTCGCGTTCGCGGCAATCGCCCTCCTGTTCTTGCCCGGCCGCGCTGCGGCCGCCGAACCCTCCGCCCACGGCAGCGTCGAACAGGTCTACGCGACCGGCTTCGCGCCCGGCGCCGAAGTCACGCTCTACGACAGCGGCAGCCAGGAAGTTGCGACGCAGAACGCCGGCCAGCTCGGCGGCGTCGTCTTCCGCGAAGTCGCGCCGGGCGGTGGCTACCGGGTCGGCCTCGCCGGCAGCGGCCCCGAATCGCCGCCGCTGCAGGTCCTGACCACCCAGTCGGCGCCGCCCGACCCGTCGATCTACAGCCAGTCGATCCCCGACCACGGCTACGGCTACCTCAGCACCCGCGACGGCACCAAGCTCTCGATCTACGTCCACCCGCCCCAGGACGTCACCCACGTCCTGCCCGGGGTCGAACTGCCGCACATCCCGACCGGCCCGACCCCGACCTTGATCGAGTACGCCGGCTACGGCTACGCCAATCCAGCCGGGCCCGAAAGCGGGATCTCGCTGATCGCCAACCTGATGGGCTTCACCGTGGTCGACGTCAACATGCGCGGCACCGGCTGCTCGGGCGGCGCCTTCGACTTCTTCGAGCCGCTGCAGGGCCTCGACGGCTACGACGTGATCGAGACGATCGCCAACCAGCCCTGGGCGCTGAACCACCAGGTGGGGATGATGGGGATCTCCTACGGCGGCATCAGCCAGCTGTTCACCGCGGCGACGCAGCCGCCGAGCCTGGCGGCGATCTCGCCGCTCTCGGTGATCGACAACACCCAGACGACGCTCTATCCGGGCGGCATCCTCAACACCGGCTTTGCCCTCGAATGGGCGAAAGAGCGGGTCCACGATGCCGAAGCAGCCGGGCCGGAAAGCGGCCAGGCCTGGGCCTACCAGCGGATCCAGGAAGGCGACCAGACCTGCGCCGAAAACCAGGCGCTCCACCCCGAGGCGGTCGACCTGCTGAAAAAGGTCGAAGAAAACGATCACTACGACCCGAAAGTCGCCGACCCGCTGGCGCCGGTCACCTTCGTCAACAAGATCAAAGTCCCGACCTTCATGGCCTGCCAGTGGACCGACGAGCAGACCGGCGGCCACTGCCCGACCCTCGCCTCCCGCTTCACCGGCACCAGCCGCAAGTGGTTCACCTTCACCAACGGCACCCACGTCGACTCGCTCGACCCGGAGACGTTCAACCGCTGGCTCGACTTCCTGCAGATATACGTGGCGAAACGACCACCGATCCTCGTCGGGGCGGCGCTCCACGCCGCGGCCCCTGTGGTCTTCCAGGAAGCGATGGGGATCCCGCTCCTGACCCTGCCCGCCGATCCGATCCAGCTGCTGCCGACCTACGGCCTCGCCAAGGCCGCCTTTGAGCAACAGAAGCCGGTCCGGGTCCTCTTCGATAGCGGCGCCGGCGGCCTGCTCGGGCCGGGTCGGCCATACCCGGGTTTCGAGAAGTCCTTCGACGCGCTGCCCGTCCCCGGCACCCAGGCCAAAGCCTGGTACCTCGGACCCGGTGGCAGCCTTGGCGCCAGTTCACCCTCCAGCCAGGCGGCTGACGAATTCGCCGCCGACCCACACGCGCTGCCAAAGACCGACTTCACGGGCAACACCGCCGCGGGCGAAGGCGGCCTCTGGACGGCGCTGCCGGCATACCAGTGGGAACAGAACCCGCCCGGCAAGGCCGTCTCCTACCTGACCGCGCCGCTCAGCGCCAACACCACGGTGATCGGCGCCGGCGCCGTCAACCTCTGGGTCCGCTCGGCCGCTCCCAACGTCGACCTGCAGGCGACGATCAGCGAGGTCCGGCCCGACGGCAAGGAGACCTTCGTCCAGAACGGCTGGGTGCGGGGCAACGAGCGCAAGCTCGACGCCGCCAAGAGCACCCCGCTCGAGCCGGTGCTGAGCCTGCGCGAATCCGACGTCGAACCACTGCCACCGAACGAATTCGTCCCGGTGACGATCCCGCTCTACTACCAGGGCCACGCCTACCGGACCGGCTCCCGGATCCGGGTGACGATCGCCGCCCCGAATGGCACCCAGCCGATCTGGGCCTTCGACCACGCCGAGCCGGAAGCGGGCACGACCCAGGTCGCGATCGCCTACGGCGCCGGTACCCCTTCGAATCTCCTACTCCCCGTCGTCCCCAACGTCAGCGTCCCGACCGGGCTGCCGCCGTGCCCGGGCCTGCGGGGGGAGCCGTGTCGCGCCTACCAGGCGTTCGCCAACCTGCCGGCGACGCCCTGAGCGCAGCGGCCAGCTCTCGCCCCGCTCGCTGGTTCCTTAGCTGCCGCTGAAGAGTCCGCGGCGAAGACTCCACACCGGGGCGGGGCCTTCAAAACGGCGAAGGCCATTTCCCTCTCCGCTTGAAGCCGAAGGCGAAGGCGAAGCGTGGACCCGGATCGAAGAAAAAGTGATCCCGTACCGCCCGACGATCTACGGGTATGCCTGCTGGACCGAACACGAAGTAGAAGTAGGGGAAGAAGAATTCGAAATCGTCTCGGACGATGCCCCCTGCCCCGGTGATGTCGCGACCAACTGCCCTCAGCAGTCGTGTGAAAAATGGGTTGAAGAAGAAGAGCAACCGGAAATCAAATGGATTGAACTCTTCGACAACGAAGGGGCCGGGGTTCCCTTCGAAATCGCTGGCGAAAACTACATCTCGCCCGCCTGGGGGAAGGAACTGAAGCTCTACAAGGAAGCCGGGAACTTCGTGCTCGCCTATCCCAACGGGACGCACACCACGATCGTCAGCGACGGGGAAGGTCACTTTGTGCCGAAATACATCTCCTATCAGGCGACCCCAGGCAGCATGCGGCTGATCTACCAGATGCACGGCAAAGAACTTCGGCTGGAAAGGGAGATCGCGCCGTCTCCGGTCACCTGCCCGGAATGGACCTCCCACGTGACGCCCGGCTGTCGGACGCTCGAATTCAGGTACGCAGCGCACAGCCTTGCGGGGGGCGGATCGGTGACCCTCTTGGAATCGATCGCCTACTGGGGCCCATCGGGCAACCCGGCAGAAGCCCAGCTCGTCGCCTGGTACGGCTACACCGAAATGGCAACTCCCTCAGGGAGCCCGGGGATCGCCCTCACCGCCGAGGCCGACCCTCGCATCGGGTTGCCGGAGATCTACACCTACGCGTCGTCCCCCTATAGCAACGAGATGAGGTCGCTGACGCCGCCGGGCCAGGAACCCTGGATATTCAGCTACGAATACAACGCCCCCGGATATCCCAATCAAGGTGAAAAACCCACCAGGCTGAAGTCGGTGAGCCGAGGCGCCGCGACGACGACGCTCGCCTACGAAGTGCCGGTCAAAGGCGCCGGTGCCCCCTACGACATGACCTCGGAAGCGATCGCCAAATGGGGTCAGACCGACCTGCCGGTCGACGCGACGGCGATCTTCCCGCCAAACCACGTCCCCTCAGGATCGCCGCCCTCGAGCTACACGGGGGCGACGGTCCATTACATGGATCCGGAAGGCCACGAGGTCAACACGGCCTCGCCGTCGCCCCCCGGGGTGTCCGGCGCGTCGATCACCACCGCTGAAACCGACGCTGCGACGGCGATCCTGATCTTGGTTCTCCACGGGCAGGCTGCGCTTGCCGCCGATGCGCCACCGGCGCCCGGACTGTCGTTATGAGCAGGCGTGAAAGTGAGCCTGAAACCATCGAGGTCAGGCCTCCAGAGCCCTTCGCAGGGCGCGCCCTCTACTCACGCATCACGGGTGCGGCGAACTGGACAGGAAACCTCAGGGTCGATCTACCGGGCATCGACGGGGCCCCGCTCACGGGTCCGGGCTTCAGCGCCGCTTTCTGTCGGGGCACTGTCGGCAGCTGCCTCTACGGAAGCGACCCTGCTACGAGCCCTTAACGCTATGGCAGCTTTAGTCGAATTACAGCGTGATTTAAGTGGGTTGAAGGATCACCTGCGTTCCTACCAGGTTGTGATCGATGAGGAGGTGGTCGGTCTACTGGGCGCGGGCGAGTCACAGGCTTTTGAAGTGGATCCCGGTTCCCATGAGCTCTTCCTGAAGATCGACTGGTGCCGACGCGAAAAGCTCACCATAGCGTTGGAGGCGGGACAGACGGTCGCGTTCCGCTGCGCACCAAACGGGATTCCCTTGACGGAGTTCTACTGGATATCGTTCGGTCGCCATCGCTACATAAAGCTAAGCAAGGTCGGGTCCTGAGGATGCACGCAGTTGACCATGACAAGAGATAGCGAGCGAAGAGATGTAGTGCTGGCGGAGAGCATTGATCGCTATGAGGCAGATCGGACGGCGTGATTGCATGCCACGATGAATGCAATCGTCCATCGACGGCGAGCCGTGACCTGGCTCCTAGTGGTTGCTGTCGTTCTTTTGTCGCTCGCTTTGATCCAGTGGCTAGGATTCCTCGTGGGAGTCTCGGTCGTCTTTATCGGTGTGGAGACGCTCATTGCCATCAACCTCCATCTGCTTGCACCGAGGTCGATGTCGAGACGTTCGGGTAAACCTATTGCCGCTTTCCGGCTTCGGACTGATGAAGAGGCCAATTTCAGCATCGCGATTGCCCTGGCAGGCATCGCGAGCCTCACCGGGGTCCTACATGGTGGCAGGCTCGCTGGGTGGCTCGCGGTTGGCGCGGCGGCCGTAGGCGCCGCGAACATAGTCGTCACCCGTCGAATCACGGTGGCCCGATGAGTTTTAAATGGTGGCCCTATGCTTTTTTCGTAAGGCGAGTTGCGTCGCCCGAGGTTACGAGGCCGCTTGCGACGCATGTATCTTGGGCCTGCCTGCGACCCACGTAACAATCGATCATCGGCTGGAATATGCCAGCGTTGAAGAACAGCATGTACGAGAGACTCAAAAAGACCGTGACTGGGGTCCTCCTGACGCTCCTCGAATGGGAACGGGAGTTGCAGAGCAGGGGACTAAAGCCGATGACCACTGGCGACGCCTACGAGGACAAAAGGCGCCGCAGACGCGTAGCAGCCTGGTCGTGGAGCCTTGGTGCCGGCTGTGTGGGTTTGATCATCCTTGCCAGCGTTCTTCACTCGACGATTGTCTGGGCGGCCTACCTTATTGTTCAACTTGCCTTTTTCCCGACGCTAGTCGTGGCAATTAAGCTCCGCTCGATGCCTCCCTCTAACTGATGCCGAGTGTGTTCTGGGAGAGCGAACTACCGTAGGGAACAGTATGGATCGACTTGCCCCTAGATTCTTGTTGGTCCTGGCAGCTGGGTTGGCTGCTTCCAGCGATCTGGTCTTTGATTGATGGAGAATCGATCCGCGGGGGTCTCTACGGTCCTTCTCGCGGTCTGTTGGGCGGGTCTGTCCTTGTTTCGATCAGAGCCTGAGTTTCGTGCGACGTTGCAGTCCAGTCTCGGTCGGCTGGTTTAAGGTCACTGCCGCACTCAGCTCGTCAGCAGCGCGTCGACTTGGCCTAGCGCTTCGCGTATCCCTTCTTCGCCGCCCATCTCGATCGTCTGCTCCATCTGCTCGCGGCTCGAGAAGTGCGACTCGATCGCCATCGTGGTGCGGCCGTCGGACTCAGTGAAGGTGACAGTGGCGACCGAGGTCGGCATCTCCGGGTTGGGGTTGCCCTCGTTGTCGGCGAAGCCGTCTTCGAAGCGCAGGCGGGTCGGGCGGCTCGACCTCCTCGACCTTCCACCAGCCGTGATGCTGATCGCCGTCGGGGCCGGTCATGTAATAGGCGACGCGGCCGCCGGGGGTGAGGTCGTGGTCGGTGAAGGTGGCCGGGTAGCTCGGTGGGCCCCACCATTGCTCGAGCTGGCGGGGGTCCGACCAGATCTGCCAGAGGCGATCGGCGGGGGCGTCGAACTCGGCGGTGATCGTCATCGTCAGGGCGTCGAGATCTTTTTGGACGTCGGTCACTGGCATCTGGGGTCTCCGATCTCGGGTTGGACGAGGATCTGGTCGATGCGTTCGATGCGGCCGCGCCAGTCGGACTCGAGCCGGTCGAGGGCGGCGTGGGCGCGTCGGAGCGCCTCGGTCTCGGCGTGGACGACCGTTTCGCGGCCGCGGCGCTGCTTGCTGACCAGCCCCGCCCGCTCGAGCGTCGCGACGTGCTTCTGTACCGCCGCGAGGCTGACCGGGTAGAGGCGGGCCAGGGCCGAGACCGAGAGCTCGCCCTCGCTCGCCCGGCCGAGGATGTCGCGCCGGGTCGGAGTCGCCGAGAGCCTTGAAGAGGAGGTCGGTCTGGCGCTCCTCTTCGGCTTTGGTATCTACAACCATAGGGTTGTAGGTTAGCGATTGGCGGCGGCGACGGTGTCATCCTTGTGGCGATGGGCCCCGAACCGAGCGAACTGCCGGCTCCTGTGGCGGCGGCGATCGACGCCGCTAACGCCAACGACTTCGATGCCTTCCTCGCCTGCTTCGCCCCCGACGGGGTGGTCGACGACTGGGGTCGCGAGTTCCGCGGCCCGGACGAGATCCGCGGCTTGGAGCGACCGCGAGTTCATCGGCGTTCGGGTCTCGCTCGAGGTCACCGAGATCAACAGCCGCGATGGCGCGACGGTCGTCACCGCCAGCGTCGGCGGTGACGGCTTCAACGGGCCGAGCCATTTCGAATTCCAGGTCGAGGGCGAGCTCGTGGCGCGGATGTCGATCCGCGCCTGAATGTCGGCTTCGTGCATCGCGACGCGAGCCGCCGAGCCGCTCGCGGTCGCAGTTCCTGCCTGGCCTAAGGGCCGGTGAAGGTCCCCGCGTAGCAGGGACCGCCGCCGCAGTTGTCGCTTTCGGGGATCGCCCCGGCGAAGAAGTCGGAGACGAGTTGTTGCTCGGCCGCCGTCGCGCGGGGGAGCGCCGTGGGGGTCTTCGCCGACGCGGTTCGGCAGGTTCTCGTAGGGCGGTGGTTCGGTGCCGACCTGGGTGCCCGAGCCGGCCGGTTCTTCGCGCAGCGGGCCGCCGTCCCAGTAGTAGATCGCCGAGCCGGTGTAGGGGTAGTGGTCGATCGAGGGCACGTTCCAGAGCACTTCGGTGTTCGGCCAGCGGCCGGGGAAGAGGACCGGCTGGTGGGCGGCGGCGCCGACCGTGCGGGCCTCGACGTCGGCCTGGTAGTCGGTCACCTGGTGGTCGCCGAAGGCGACGTTCAGCAGCACCTGGTGGGCCGGCGTGTTGGGCAGCGGGTCGTCGGTCATCCGGTGGGCGTAGCCGTTCGGCTCACCGCGGTCCCAGAGCATCTGGATCAGGTTGAGGACCAGGGGCCGGGCCGTTTCGTCCGGGTAGGAGGGGTAGAGCACCTGGGCGAACTGGTCGAAGTCGACCGAGCGCGGCAGCAGCACCGAGTAGTTCATCCCCGGCACCCCGAGCGAGGCGCGGGTGAAGTCCGGCGCGACCGCGGTCAGGGCGCCGCCCATGATCCCGCCCTGGCTGTTGCCGTTGTAGTAGAGCTCGCTGGTGTCGAGGACCGAGCCGCTCAGCAGGGTGCCGTCCTGGTGGAAGGCGGCGTCGGTGGTGAAGCCGCTGGGGCTGATCATCGCCCGGCCGAGGTAGAGCTCGTCGAGCAAGCCCTGCTGCAGGCGATCCGGCAGCGCCGGGAAGCGCGAGAGGTCCTGCAGCGCGAAGATCGCGACCGGGACGTCGGACTGCGACATCCCGATCTCGTCGGTCGCGCAGGTGACGATTTCGTGTGCTTGCGCGAGGCTTCGTTGCGGGCTCGAGGCGACCTCGGAGGCGCTGCCGAAGAGGCCGTGCCCGTAGAGCGAGGGCCGGCCGCGGTCGGGCGCGCCGGTGGTCACCGAGAGCGGCACGATGCAGTCGAAGTTGGCGGTCCAGGTGCCGTTCTGGGTCGGCTTGCCGTTGGCGTCGAGCTGCATGGTGCCGCCCGGCGCGCAGCTCGGGAACAGGTAGCAGGGGACCTCGAAGGTGCCTTTGACGCGGCGGGCGATCTGGCCCGGGTTGGGTTCGGGTTCGACGCTCAGCACCTGGAAGCTCGGCGAAGTGCCCTGCGGCACCCCGTCGGCGAGGTCGGTGTCGCCGAGCTGGGCGAAGGCGTCGTCGCGCATCGCCAGCATCCGGCTGGTGTTGTTTTCGTCGCTGGCGACGGTGAAGTCCCAGGCGAGGTAGAGGTCGCGCTGGTCGATGCCGGAGCGCTTCAGGCGCTTGAAGAGTTCGCGGAAGTGGCCGCGCCGGGCGTTGATCTCGGGCTGCTTGGAGGGGACGTTGTCGCGGTAGTAGCGGAAGGCGGCAGGCGCTTCGATCTCTTCACCGGCGGCGTTGCGCAGGTCGCGCAGGGCGACGATGTAGCGGTGGCCGGCGAGGAAGTTCTCGGCCGGGTGGATCTCCAGTGCGGCTTTCGCCGGGTCCGAAGCGGTCGAGTCGATCTCGACCCAGATCGGCCAGCGCTTGCCGGTATCGGCGTCGATCACGACCACCGGCGCCCGCGGTTCGCGGTAGCGGGCGAGTTCGTTGATCGGGGTGGCGCCGGTCGCGGCGACGTCGGCAGTGGTCTCGATCCCGGGGACCTTGAGCAGGATCGTGGCGCCCTGGCTGAAACCGTCGGCGGCGTTGTAGGGAGTGGGGTCGATGTGGGCGCCGAGCACGTTGGCTGGCATCCCTTCGGCGGTGAAGGAGATGCGGCGGCCGGTCGGGCTGGTCGCGTCGGGGCGCGTGTAGTAGTCGTCGGGGAAGGGCAGCATGCAGACCGGGTTGCCGGGCTGGGCGATGAAGTCGCAGTTGGCGGCGTTCGAGGTGTCGATCGGCGGCAGATCGGGCTTGCCGTGGCCGTGGCCGGGATGGTGCCCGTGCCCGTGGTGGTGCTGCCCGTGGCCGGGCTGATGGTGTCCGTGGCCGTGGTGATCGCCGTGTCCGTGGTGCGCTTGGCCATGCCCGTGCGGATGCCCGCCCCGCGAGTGCGGATCGCCCGCGAGCGCGGCGGCGGGGACGCTGAACGCGGCGAACAGCGCCGCGACGATTCCGATCAACCAGACCCTCATCCCGAATCCTCCCTCTCGGTCACTCGGTCCCATCCCATGGGACCGGGTCTCACCATTGCCGTTGAGTCCTCCTACCCGGTTAGCCTGCACCCGATGCAGGGCTGGCCGCCGATCGAGGAGCCCGAGCTGCTGGCGCGGCTGGCGCTCGGCGACGCCGAGTTCCGCCAGCTGATCGGCGAGTTCGCCCGCGCCGTCCCGGCCCGCGAGTTCGAGGCCGGGGCGCTCGCCCACGCGATCGGCTACCCGTGGGCGCGGCCGCCGGGCTCCTACGAGCTCCGCGAAGGCGCGGCGCGGCTGCTCTCCTCGCTGCCCGAGGTCGAGCGCGAGGCACTCATCGACCGCTACCGGCAGCCCGCCGGCGGCCGGGTGCCGCTGCTGGCGATCGGCTCCAACGCGGCGCCCGAGGTGCTGCAGCGCAAGTTCGCCCACTTCGAGGCGCCCGAGGACCGGGCGGTGCTGGCGCTGACCGGCTGGCTGCGCGACTTCGACGTCGGCGCGGCGGCGACCGTCGCGATCTACGGATCGATGCCGGCGACCGTCTTCCCCAGCGCCGGGAACCGAGGTCGCGGCGACCGTGCTCTGGGTCACCGCCCCGCAGTTCACCCAGCTCACCTGGTCGGAGCTCAGCTACTGGCTCGGCCGCCTCCGCACCCCGTTCGTGGTCGAGGAGGCCGAGGTCGGGCTTCGAGGACGTCCTCGTCTACGTCTCCCGCTTCGGCACCTTCTGCCCCGACGGCGACCCGGTCGCCCTGGCGGCGGTGCCGGCCCGCGGCCGCACCGCGCTGGCGCTGACCCAGGAGGAGCTGCTGGGTGCCGCCGCGGCGCTGGCGCTCGGTCCCGGCTCGACCCCGGAAGACCTGGTCCGCGCCTGCTGCGAGGACATGGGCGCGCTGGTCGACCGCGTCGCGGCGACGGTCTGGAGCCGCTCGCGGCCGTTCGAGTCGCCGAGCTGGACGACTTACGCAGCGGTAGGCGCCTAGTCACGCCTGGTTCGCCGGAGACGTTTTGCGCGAGAATGGCGCGATGGAGGGGAGCGGCGCGCCGGAGGTAGTGAGCGAGGAGGGGTTTGCCGACCTTGCGCGGCGGCCCGACGACGGGCCGGTGACGATGCTCAACCTGCTCGCCTTCAAGCCCGACGGCGGCGAGGAGCGCTACGCCGAATACGGGGCGGCGGTGCTGCCACTGCTCGAGCGGGCGGGCGGCCAGGTGGTGTTCCAGGGCCCCGCGGCGCCGGTAGTGATCGGCGCGGAGTCCTGGGACCTGGTGCTGCTGGTCGAGTACCCGACCCGCGGCGCCTTCCTGGAGATGATCCAGTCGCCCGAGTACCTGGCGATCGCCCACCTGCGCACCGAGGCACTGGTGCGGGGCGAGCTGCACCCGCTCGATCGTGAGCCTCGGCGGAATCGAGGCGGGCGGCACCCGCTGGAACTGCGCCGTCGGCGACGGCGAGGGCACGATCGCGGCGGCGGAGAGCTTCGCGACGACGACGCCGGCGGAGACGATCGGGCGGGCGGTCGAGTTCTTCGCTGCCAACGGCCCGCTGAGCGCGCTCGGCGTCGGCTGCTTCGGGCCGATCGAGCTCGACCGCTCCTCGCCGCGCTGGGGTCAGATCACGACGACGCCGAAGCCCGGCTGGTCGGGGACCGACGTCGTCGCATGCTGGCGGAGGCGTCTCGACGTCCCGATCGCCTTCGATACCGACGTCAACGCCGCCGCGGTGGGGGAGGCGAGGTGGGGCGCGGGCGCCGGCTTCGAGACCTTCTGCTTACGTCACCGTCGGCACCGGGATCGGCGGCGGCGTTGTCGCCAATGGCCGCCCGCTGCACGGCCTCGTCCACCCCGAGCTCGGCCACATGCGGGTGCCGCACGACCGCGAGCGCGATCCCTTCCCCGGCAGCTGTCCCTTCCACGGCGACTGCCTCGAGGGGCTCGCCTCGGGCGAAGCGCTGCGGCAGCGCTGGGGCGCGCCGGGCGAGGAGCTCGAGCGGCTCGAGGTCTGGGAGCTCGAGGCCGACTACCTGGCCCTCGGCCTCGCCAACATCGTCCTCACCATCTCACCCGAACGGCTGATCGTCGGCGGCGGTGTCGCCAGCACGCCGGGACTGCTGGAGCTGGTCCGCGAGCGGCTACCGAGGGTCCTCGGCGGTTACCTCGACGCTCCGCAGCTGCAAGAAGACGTCGCTTCGTACCTGGTGCCGCCGGCGCTCGGAGCGCGCGCCGGCGTGCTCGGCGCGATCGAGTTGGCACGGCAGTGCACTCGTTGAGGGTTTACCGGGCCGTCTTCAGCTGGGCCCAGAGGGGGCGGTGGTCGGAGAGGTAGTACTTGACGTAGGAGCGGAATTTGGTCTGCTCGGCTTTGGTCGGACCCCAGAGGGCGCGGAACAGGGCGCCGTCGAAGTCGAAGACGCCAAGGTGCTCGATCGCTTCTTCCATCGGCCCGGGAAAGACGCCCATCTGGTCGTACTGGGCGTCGTCGCTGAGGTTCGAGCCGCCGACCTTGGTCGAGTGCGGCGGCAGGCTCAGGCCCCTGCGGGTGAGGGCTCGGTAGACGGCGTCGGTCTCGTCGCGGACTGGCAGGTTGAAGTCGCCGAGAGCGAGGACGTTGGGGATGTAGGCCTGCTCGTCGCGGCGCCGCGAGTCGGCCCAGCGACCGACCGCGTAGGCCTCGAGGCAGCGCCGTTCCATCCCGGCTTTGCTCGACTCGTCGCCGAAGTAGAGGTGGACGTTGGCGAGGACGAAATCGAGGTCGTCGGCGCGGAAGCTGACCAGGTAGGGGTTGCGGTCGAAGCCGGGGAAGGGCAGGGAGACTTCCGGCAGCGTGATCCGTTTCAGGTCTTTGGCCGGCACCGTCACCATCCCGACCTCCTCGCGGATCTCGAGCCGCCGGCGGTCGTAGGCGAAGGCGAAACGCTCGTTGTTGCCGCCGGGGTCGGAGAAGAGGACCTCGTAGTGATCGGGGAGCTGCGCCTGGATGCCACGCAGTCCGGAGAGGTTGTCGTTCGTCTCTTGAATCGCGATCAGGTCGAACCAGGAGACGATCTCGGCGATCAGCCGGTAGTCCTTCTCGCGCCGTTGCTGGACCCCGAGGTTGGCGATGTTCCAGGTGGCGAGGAGGAGGTGGCCTTTCGCCTTCGCCGGGATCGTTCGGTCTTCTCTTTCGGGGAGCTTGTGGTACCCGCGCAGCGCCCGTAGCTGCGCTTGCAGGTCGTAGTCGTAGTCGAAGCGGGGCTTTGGAAACGCCGGCATCGAGGCGTAGCTCTCTCACACCGCTGTGTATGGGTTCTACAAACTCGTATGTATGGTTCGCTAAATGCGAACGGTGTGATTTCTTAAACGCTGGAGTACGCCGCGGGCGGCGTGGGAGGACGAGCGCATGGGGCGCATCGGAAGGCGAGAGGCCATTCGAGAGCCCTGCATTTGGGAATTCAACAGGTGACGTGGACGCGGCCGGGGCCCCGTCCTGCCCACGCGCATAGGTTCGAGCGGCGATGGCAACTGGCTTCCACTGGAATGAGCTCTACGCCTGGCACGACACCGGCACTGGCTCGGCCTACCTCAGCACCGGCGGGCTGGTCGAGCCCGAGCAGCATGGCGAGAGCCCGGCGACGAAGCGCCGGCTGCGCAACCTGCTCGACGTCACCGGCCTGCTCGGCCAGACGATCGCGATCCCCGGCCGCCGCGCCGACGAGGAGGAGCTGGAGCGGGTCCACACCGCCGCCTACGTCGAGCGGGTCAAGCGCGAAAGCGAAGAAGGGGGCGGCGACGGCGGCGAACTGGCGCCCTTCGGGCCCGGCGGCTACGAGATCGCCCTGCTCTCGACCGGCGGCGCAATCGCCACCCTGGAGGCGGTCTGGAGGGGCGAGGTCGACAACGCCTACGCCCTGACCCGGCCGCCTGGCCACCACGCCGAGGCCGACGAAGGCCGTGGCTTCTGCGTCTTCGCCAACATCGCCGTCGCGACCAAGTACGCACAGCAGGAGCTCGGGGTTGGCAAGGTGGCGATCGTCGACTGGGACGTCCACCACGGCAACGGCACCGAGCACGCCTTCTACGACGACTCCTCGGTCCTCACCATCTCCCTCCATCAGGACGGGCTCTACCCGGCCGAATCGGGCTTGGTCGAGCACACCGGCGAGGGAGAGGGTGAGGGCTACACGATCAACGTGCCGCTGCCGCCCGGCTCCGGCAACGGCGCCTACGTCGCGGCGCTCGAGCAGGTGGTGGTGCCGGCGGTGACCAACTTCGATCCCGACATCCTCATCATCGCCTCCGGTCTCGACGCCAGCATGATGGACCCGCTGGCGATGCAGTGCGTGACCAGCGAGGGGTACCGGCAGATGACCGACGTAATGGTCGACCTCGCCGCCAGCGCCTGCGACGGCAAGCTGGTCGCGATCCACGAGGGCGGCTACTCGACCTCCTACGTCCCCTTCTGCGGCGCCGCCGTGGTCGAGGGCCTACTTGGATCGGAGGAGTCGATCGAGGACCCCTACATCGAGGCCTTTCGCGGCATGGGCTACATGGAGGTCCAGCCGCACCAGCAAAAGGTGATCGAGGCGGCGGCGCAGCACGCTGCCGCGCTCGGCGGCTAGGGCTCGACGACGACCTTGCCCTGCAGCTCGCCGGCGACCATCGCCTCGAGGCCGGAGCGGACCTCGCTGAGGGGGAGGGTGCGGTCGATCAGGGGGCGGGCGCCGGTGGTGTCGAGGAAGGCGACGAGGCGCTCGAGCTCACCGCGGGTGCCCATCGTCGAGCCGAGGACGGAGACCTCGCGGAAGAAGAGGCGGGGGAGGTCGGCGCTCGGGTTGGGGCCGCTGGTCGACCCGGCGACGACGATGCGGCCGCCGTTGCGGACCGAGCGCAGCGAGTGTGGCCAGGTCGCCTCGCCGACGGTCTCGATCACCGCGTCGGCCCGGGCGGGGAGACGGGCGCCGGACTCGAAGGCGGCGTCGGCGCCGAGGCGGAGGGCGAGGTCGCGCTTCTCCTCGCTGCGGCTGGTCGCCCAGACGCGGATGCCGGCCGCTGCGGCGAGGGTGATCGCGGCGGTGGCGACGCCGCCGCCCGCGCCCTGGACGAGGACGGTCTCGCCGGGCTGCAGCCGCGCCTTGGTGAAGAGCATGCGGAAGGCGGTCAGGTAGGCGGTGGGGAGGCAGGCAGCCTCGGCGAAGGAGAGGCTCTCGGGCTTCGGGATCAGGTTGCGGCGCGGCACCGCGAGATGCTCGGCGAGGGTGCCGGGGTGGACTTCGGAGAGGATCGTGCGGCGCGGGTCGTCGGTTTCCTCGCCCGGCCACTCGGGATCGCCGACCAGGGCGTGGACGATCACCTCGTTGCCATCGGGATCGACTCCGGCGGCGTCGCAGCCGAGGATCATTGGCAACTGCTCGGCCGAGAGGCCGAAGCCTTTCAGCGCCCAGACGTCGTGGTGGTTGAGCGCCGCCGCCCGCACCTCGACCGTCACCCAGCCGTCGGGCGGCGCCGGCGGCTCGAGCTCGCCGACCGCGAACCCGGCAAGCGGGTCTTCAGGCGTGATCGCGGTGGCGTAGGCGGCCAGCACGGGCTTCACTCTGGCGAACCGTCGGCCGAGGCGCCGCCAGGGCGCGATCGGGCTTGGGGGATTCGACGAAGGGCGCGTGGCTTCCGAGCCGCCGGGGCGGGCGCGCCTGGTTGGCTGATCCCGGTAGCCAAACCTAGGAGGAGAACCCGTGGCCTACAAGCTCTACGCGTACTGGTCGGCGCCGAAGCCCGAGGACGTCGAGGCGTTCGAGGAGTACTACGCCGAGACCCACGTCCCGCGCGCCGCCGCGGTGCCCAACCTGAAGGCGATCACGACGACCCGCACCTCGGACGGATTCGAGGGCGCCGAGCCCGACCACTACCGCGTCGCCGAGATGATGTTCGAGAGCGCTGCGGCGATGGCCGAGTCGGCCGAATCGGAGGCCTGGGCGACGATGCGCGGCTGCTCCGGCGACATCATCGAGCGCTTCGGGGTCGAACTGCGGGTCGAGGCGGGCGAGTACGAGGAGGGAACCCCGACCGCCTGATCGTCGGGCTGTTCCTTATGTCGGAATGGCCGACATAAGGAACAGCCCGACGGCTAGGGGACGCGGGCGGCGACGAGGTCGCGGACTCGTAGCTTGGCGATCTTGCCGGTGGCGGTCTTCGGTAGCTCAGGGACCGTGATGACGACGGTCGGGCACTTGTAGTGGGCGATCCGCTCGCGGGTATGGGCGATCAGCTCCTCGGGGTCGAGATCCTCGCCGTCGCTGGTAGTGAGGACCGCGCACGGGGTCTCGCCCCAGCGCTCGTGCGGCAGGCCGATCACCACCGCCTCGGCGACCCGCGGGTGCGAGACGACCGCCTGCTCGACCTCGATCGAGGAGATGTTCTCGCCGCCGGAGATGATCAGGTCCTTCTTGCGGTCGACGATCCAGAGGAAGCCCTCCTCGTCGGCGGTGCCGATGTCGCCGCTCGAGAACCAGCCGTCGGCGCCGAACGACTCGGCCGTCTCCTTCGGCTTGCGCCAGTAGCCGGCGCAGATATTTCGTCCCCGCAGCTGGATCTCGCCCGGCTCGCCGCTCGCGACGACCCGCCCGGCTTCGTCGACGATCCGCGCCTCGACGTGGAAGAAGGGCCTCCCGATCGAGCCCGGTTTGCGCTGCTCGTCTCCCGGCCCCATCGTCGTCGCCGAGGAGGTCGTCTCCGAGAGCCCGTAGCCCTGGCGGTAGTCGAGCCCGAGCTCGGCGAAGCGGTCGATCAGCGGCTGCGGGCAAGCGGCGCCGCCGGAGCCGACGAAGCGCAGCCGCGAGGTGTCGAGCGCCTCGATCTCCGGCGTCGCCAGCATCATCTGCCAGGCAGTCGGGATCGCGAACCAGACCGTGATCTTCTCGGCCTCGGCCAGCCGCACCGCCGCGGCCGGCTCGAAGTTCTCGATCAGCACCACCTTCCCGCCCTTGTAGAGCAGCGGCACGGTGAGGATGTAGAGGACGACGTGGAAGATCGGGTTGACGACCACGGTCGCGTCGTCGCGGCGCAGGTCCCAGTCGGCGAGGTAGTTCTCGACGTTGGCGAGGACGCCGCCGTGGGTGAGGACGGCGCCCTTCGGCGGCCCGGTGGTGCCCGAGGTGTAGACGATCGAGACCGGGTCCTCGGGGCGCACGGGGTGCGGGTCGAGGGCGTAGGCCGCCTCGCGCCACTCGGCGTAGCTGGCATCTGGCCCGTCGACCGAGATCAGCCGCGGCGGCTCGCCCTCGAGCAGCTCCAGCGCTGCCGCGACCGCCGCGGCGGTGTCCTCCTGGACGACGACGATCTCGGCGCCGGAATCGGCCAGCGCGTAGGCGACCTCCTCGCTCGAGAGACGGAAGTTCAGCGGCACGAAGATCGCCCCAACGCGCGCCGTCCCGAACAGCAGCTCGACGAACTCGACCCGGTTCTTCAGCGCCGTCGCCACCCGCCGCCCCGGCCTGACGCCGGCCTCGCGCAGCGCCCCGGCGACGAGCCCGGTGCGGCGCTCAAGCTCGGCGTAGTCGACCCGCTCGGCGCCGCAGACGAGCGCCGTCCGCTCGGGATCGCGGCGCGCCCGCAGCGCGGTCCAGGAGCCGATGTTGTCGCTCAGGTAGCGGGCTGGCACCTCGGGGTCCTCCGCCATCGCCAGCTGGTCGTTACGGCTGCCCGCCATGGTGCGGGACGTCGACCACGACCGTCCACAGCGAAGCCCGCGGCTCGTCCCCACCCATCCCCAGGCGCCAGTCCGGCGCCACGCACATCAGCAGCGTCCGCCCGTCCTCGCCGCCGAGCTGCACGGCATAGGCGGACATACCCGCTTCGGGCGCGTCGATCGTCTCCAGCACCTCGCCCTCGGGTGAGACGCGGGCGATGTGGTTGCCGAGCGAGTTGCCGGCCCAGACGCAGCCCTCGGCGTCGAGCGTGCAGCCGTCGGGGCCGTAGCTGACGTTCGAGTAGCGCTCGTCGATCTCCTCCAGCTCCGGGCTCGGGGCGATCTGGCAGTAGACGCGGCGGTTCGAGAGCGTGCCGTCGTCCTCGATGTCGAAGGCGGTGAGGCGGGAGGCGATCGTCTCGGCGACGATCAGGGTGTCGCCGGGCGGCGGCACGATGATCGAGTTGGGGAAGTGGAGACCGTCGGCGACGGCGGTGACCGAGCCGTCGGGGTCGACGCGCATGATCGGCGAGCCGACCGGCGCCTCGCCGGCGTAGAGGTCGTAGCCGAAGGCGTCGACCCAGACCCGCCCCTGGGCGTCGACGCACATGTCGTTCGACTCGCCGCGGGCGAGCTTCGAGATGTCGGCGTAGAGCTCGGGCTCGCCGTCGCCGTCGACCCGCCAGATCTGGTGCCGGGCCATCGAGACCGCGAGCAGGCTGCCGTCCGGCAACCAGCCGAGTCCCGAGGGCTGCTCGAGCGATATTTCATCCTCGATCGCGCCCTCGGGATCGACCGCCACTATCCGGCCGCCGCCGGTATAGAAGTCGGAGACCCACCAGCGCCCCTGGTGCCAGCGGGGACCCTCGAAGAAGGTGCCGCCGTCGAGGAGCTTGGTCGGCTCGCGCATCTGGGCTGAGCGTATGTGGGGGTCGGCTGGCTACGCGGCTGAGCGCGGCGGCCGAGTTGGAGGAACCACATGCGCGCTTGCTGCTGTCGCCGGAACGGCGCCGATGCGGTCCTAGCGTTCCGGGCATGGAGACGCCGGACGACGTGACCGCCCTCGACCGCTCGCGCCGGCTCGTGATCCCGGAGCTGGTCGCCCGCTCGGCGCGGCGCGATCCGCAGGCGCCGGCGCTCGCCTTCGAGGGCGAGACGCGCAGCTTCGGCGAGCTCGACGGCGCGCGCCAACCGGCTTGCCGCGGCGCTGGCGGCGCGCGGGGTCGGCGCCGGCGACAAGGTCGCGATCTTGATGTACAACCGGATCGAGTTCGTCGAGTCGTTCCTCGCGATCCAGCTGCTCGGCGCCTGCGCGGTCCCGGTCAACTTCCGCCTCTCGCGCGAGGAGGCGGAGTACGTGCTCGCCGACTCGGGCTCGCTGCTGGCGATCGCCGACCCCGAGCTCGAGGCGCTGGCTGGTGAGCTGCCGACCCTCGTCGTCGGCGAGGACTACGAGGGGGCGCTCGCCGCCGCGTCGCCGGCGCCGCCGGCGGTCGAAGTCGACGACGAGGACCTCGCCTTTCTGATGTACACGTCGGGGACCACCGGTCGGCCAAAGGGGGCGATGCTGAGCCACCAGAACCTGCTCTGCAACACGACCAACTGGCTCTACGAGGTCGGGGCGCGGCCCGGCGACGTCTGGCTCTCGGGCCTGCCGCTGTTCCACATCGGCGGCCTCAACGGCGTGCTGCCGTTCCTCCACCTCGGCGGCCTGGCGGTGATCGAGCCTTCCGGCGGCTTCGACGCTGAGCAGCTCGATCTCGCAGGCTTGTCGAGCACCGGGGCGTCGATGTGCTTCTTCGTCCCCACCCAGTGGCAGGAGATCTGCGCCAGCCCCGAGGTCGAGCGGATCGATCGCGAGCGCCTGCGGGTGGCGATGTGGGGCGCCTCGCAGGCGCCGCTGCCGACCCTGGAACTGATGTCGCAGACCTTCCCCTCGGTCGAGATCGTCAGCGCCTTCGGCCAGACCGAGATGTCCTCGAACACCTGCTTCCTCAAGGGCGAGGACTCGATCCGCAAGATGGGCTCGGTGGGGAAGCCGGCGCTCGGGGTCGAGGTGCGGATCGTCGACGAGGACGGCGCCGACGTCGCCCCGGGCGAGGTCGGCGAGATCGTCTACCGCGGCCCGACCGTGATGCACGGCTACCACGACAAGCCCGAGGCCACGGCGGAGGCCTTCGCCGGCGGCTGGTTCCACAGCGGCGACCTCGTCCGCGAAGACGAGGAAGGCTTCGTCTACGTCGTCGACCGGCTCAAGGACATGCTGATCTCCGGCGGCGAGAACGTCTACCCGGCCGAGGTCGAGCGGGCGCTGGTCGCCCATCCCGGCGTCGCCGAGGTGGCGGTGATCGGCGTCCCGCACCAGCGCTGGGTCGAAACGCCGCTGGCGGTGGTCGTCCGCGAGCCGGGCGCCGAGGTCGGGGAGGAGGAGCTGATCGAGCTCTGCCGAGCGCGCCTCGCCGGCTACAAGAAGCCGTCAGCCGTGGTCTTTGTCGAGGCGTTACCGCGTAACGCCTCCGGCAAGGTCCTGAAGCGGACGCTGCGCGAGCGCTACGCCGACGTTGGCCCCTCCTGACGCGGTTGCGTTTGTCCCCACCGAGGGCATTTGTCCCCGCATACCGGGGACAGACGCAACCGGTGGGGACAAACGCAACGGCTGCCCGCCCCGGGGAGGAGAGGCCCGGGGCGGGCACCGGCGGCTACCGGCGGCTTAGCTTTCGAATGGCGGGCCGCAGTTCATCGGCTCGGTGCCGCCCATGACTTCCGACTCGTCGGTGAATTTGTCGGCGGCGGGGACCAGTTTTTCGCCTTCGAATTCGCTGAACGTGGCGCAGCGGTTGACCAGCTGTTCAAACCCTTCCGGGCCGCCGGTTTTGCCCCAGGTTTCCGCCATGTCGAGCGGCGGGATCATCCCCGGCAGGTTGATTTTCGCCGTCGCCGCGGCTTTCAGGAACGTTTCGTGGTCGATCGTCCCTTTCATCCCTTCAACCACCTGTTTGAACGCTTCGTAGGCTGCCCAGGTGCCGAGTCCGGCGAGGCTGTTGTAGTCCTGGGCCGGGTCGGCTTCGTATTTGTCGATCGCTTCCCGGTAGTTGGCCCAGGCCGGCAGCGAGATGTCGGGGAAGGAGCCGGAGACGACGTCGCCGTCGACCAGTTCGCCGAACCCGTTGGAGACGTTTTCGTTGTAGTTGCCCTGGACCCCGTACATCCGCGCTTCCGAGCCCGACTGTTCGAAGGCCGGCATCCAGGCGATGAACGGGCCTTCGGAGACCAGCATGATCAGGCAGTCGGGATCGCCCTGTATCGCTTCGGCCACTTGTGGGCTGTAGTCCTGCGAGGTGCCGGGGAGTTCGACGATCTCACCGACGTTGGCGCCGCTGTTTTTGGCCGCGTTTTCGATCAGCGGGATGAACGATTCGGCGCCTTCAATCAGCACCACGTTGATCTTTTTGCAGCCGTCTTCTTTCGCTTTTGGCACCAGGCCGACGTTGAAGGTTGGCTGGCTGCCGATCGGCAGCGAGATCGGTGAGGTGAATTCGGACGGCGCCACCGCGCAGCAGTAGCCGAACATCGCCGTGTTGGCTTTTTCGAAGATCGGCACCACCGCGTCGCCGGTGAAGGTGAAGCTGCCGACCGCGGCGACCGTTTCGTCGGCCGTCGCTTCGCGGGCGCAAGCCGCAGCGGCGGTCGGAGTGCCACGGGCGTCGCAGAACTTGGCTTCCAGCGGACGGCCACCAATGCCGCCGTTGGCGTTGACCCATTCTTCGTAGACGCGCGCTGCTTCTTCGATGTTCTTGTACTGCGGGCCTTCGGTGTTGACGTCGGTGTAGGTCATGGTGACGATCGGTTCGCCGCTGGCTTCTTCGCCACCACCACCGCCGGCTTCGCTGGTCGCGGCTTCTTCTGAGCCCGTCGCTTCGCTGCTCGACGAGTCGTCGCCGCCACCGCAGGCGCTCAGCACCAGGGTCCCGGCGACCAGGGCGAAGAGCACCAGTAGTAGCCACCTCGATTGCGACCCGACACGGATCGGCTGCTTCATCGATTCCTCCTCGACTGATATCGATTCCTCGGCCGACCCTAGGCCGGGCGGGAGGGTCCCGGCGGCAATTGGGGGTGGCAGTGCTTGGTTACTTCGCCAAGGTTTATTTGGTGGTGATTTGCAGGGGTTTGGCGCTCAGGCGGTGGCGCCTGAGGCCGTCGCTGCGGCGCCGACGCCGACTGGCGCGTCCTCGGCTTCGACCTGCGAGTGCAGGGCGCTGGCGCAGGCCGGGCAGAACCATTCCCGCAGCAGCAACCGCGGCTCGACTCGCGCCTGCGCGTAGAGCCCGAGCTCGGCCATCCGCTCGCCCAGCGGCCGTTCGCGCACCGCTGCGGTCTCCCGCCACTCTCCGCCCAAAGACTCGCCGCAGTAGCCGCAGCTGGACTCGCCCGCGGCCACCACCAGCGGCATCCGCTCGTCGCCCTCCTCGGGCGCCGGCATCGACGGCTCGCCGCCGATCCGCTCAGCTCGCAGCCGCGAGCGCTCCTTGCGGGTCGCCTCGGCGTCGCCGGCCAGCACCCCGTATGCGGCACGCGCCTGCGCTGCCGGGACGTAACCGTTGCGGACGTCCTCTTCGACCAGGGTCGCCGGCCGCAGCAGCGGGTCCTTCCAGCCGGCACCGCCGCCGGTCACCTGCTGGAAGACGTCGCCGGGGGCGAGCGGCACGCCGCTGATGTGGTTGAGCAGCGTTTCGCGCTCGCCGCCGACCTCGTCCGGCCCGGGCAGCGACTCGGCGCCGCCCTCGCGGAGCTTCGCCGTCTCGGTGTCGCGGTGGACCAGGAAGCTGTGGGTACCGCCCGGCAGGCCGCCGAGCATCCCCTGCGAGGGAACCTCGGCGCAGGCGTTCTCCATCGTCCCGAGCAGGCCGTCGGTCTTCCAGGGGATCCAGGCGAGGTCGATCCCGTTGCCGCCGCGGTGCAGCCCCGGCCCGCCGGCACCGGCGTTCAGCTGCCGCCAGAGGTAGAGCATCGGGTAGAGCGCCTCGTTCGACTCGATGTCCGGAATCGAGTTCGCCATCTGCACCTCGTAGGAAGAGATGTCGAGGCCGTCGCCGCTCGACTGGGCGCCAAGCCCGCAGGAGCCGCAGTCCATCACCGCGAAGGCGGTGTACTCGCCGTACTGGCTGGTCCCTGCCCAGGAGTTACCGGGCCAGGCGTAGGTGCCGAGGGCCGCGGTGCGCGAGCGGACCCAGGCGTCCTCGGAGATCGCCAGCGCTTGGTTCAGGGCATAAGTGAAGGTGCGGCCGGCCTTCGAGGCGCCCTCCATGTGGCCGCAGGAGACCGGCGCCGGGATCGTCGGGTTCAGCACCGTGCCTTCCTCGCCGGGGTCGATCTGCAGCGCCCTCAGGACGCCGGCGTTCATCGGCAGGTCGTAGGCGAGGACGTGCATCAGCATCGCCGAGAGCACCCCGTAGGTGGCCCCCCAGCCGGCGTTGCCGAAGCCGTCGTACTGCGGGTCCGAGCCGCTGTAGTCGACCAGCAGGCGGTCGCCGTCGACGGTCAGCTTGCAGGCAACGTGGACCAGCTTGTCCTCGCCGTGCCCGTCGTACTCGAGCCAGTCCTCGGAGCGGTAGGTGCCGTCGGGGATCCGCTCGATCCGCTCGCGCAGCGCCGTCTCCGAGAGGTCCTTGTTGATCTCGCAGTAGCGCCGGTACTCCTCGAGGTCGTACTTCTCGAGCAGGTCGTCCAAGCGCCGCTGGGTGGCGATGTTCGCCGCCACCAAGCTCTTCAGGTCGCCCATCACGGGCCCGGGCAGGCGGACGTTGTTCATGATGAAACGGACCCAGTCCTCGCGCATCCGGCCGCCCTCGACGAAGCGGGTCGGCGGGAAGTTGAGTGCCTCGGCGTAGCGGTCCCAGGCGACCGGCGCCCAGCCGCCCGGGGACATGCCGCCGATGTCGAGCACGTGCGCGTTGGAGAACGCCCAGCCGACCAGCTCGTCCTTGTGGAAGAGCGGGCTGATGATGCCGACGTCGCCCTGGTGGATCGCGCCGGCGGTGTAGGGGCAGTTGCAGATGAACTGGTCGCCGCGGTTGAAGTCGTCGAGCTCGAAGTCGCGCATCACCCCTTCGACCCCGACCAGCGAGGAGCCGATGTGCGAGCAGACGTAGCCGGAGAAGGCGACATGCTCACCGGCGGCGTCGAACAGCGCGGTCGAGAAGTCCTGGGCCTCGGTGATCACCGGCGAGCCGGAGGTGCGGGCGATCGTGATCGCCGCCTCGGAGACGATCGAGCGCACGCGACTGGCAATCACCTCGGCGGTGACGGGGTCGTAGTCTCGGCTGCTGCCGTTGTCGCTCATCAGACCTCCAGCACGTAGTTGCTGAACTCGTCGACGCTTAGCTCGGCGCCGACCGGGACGTAGATCGTGGTGTCGCGGACCTCGACGATCGCGGGGCCCTGCAACCGGGCGCCGGGGGTGAGGCGCTCGTCGGCGTAGACCGCCATCTCGACCTCTTCGCCCTCGTCGGGCATGAAGACGGAGCGGCTCTGCTTGCGGGCCGCCTCGATGTCGCCCTCGCTGACCGCGACCCGCTCGAGCTCGGGCTTCGGCGTGCGGCCGACCCCGGTGACGCGGCAGTTCAGCAGCATCACGTCGAAGCCCTCCCAGGCGGTCCCCTCGCCGTACATCGCTTCGTAGGTGGCGACGAACTCCTCGTAGAGGCGCTTCGACTCGAGCCCCTCGGGGACGATTGGCATCGTCACCTCGAAGGCCTGGCCGATGAACTTCAGGTCGCCCTCGAGCACGACTTCGATCGAGTCGTCTTCGTAGCCGTCGGCTTCGAGCGCCGAACGGGCCTCCGCGGCGAGCGCCGCGAAGGCCTCGCGGGCGCGCTCGGGTGACTCGCGGAGGACGTTCCAGTTGATCGTCTGCACCAGCGAGTGGCGGGCGTCGGCGTGCATGAGACCACTGGCGGAGAACGTCGAGGCACTGGCGGGGACGATCACCCGTGAGATCCCGAGACTGCGGGCGATCGGCGCCGAGAACAGCGCCCCGGCGCCGCCGTACTGGATCAGGGTGAACTCGCGCGGGTCGTGGCCCTTCTCGATCGAGACGGCGCGGACCGCCGCCGACATGCTCTGCACGACGATCGTCCAGATCGCCGCCGCCGCCTCGGTCACCGACCACTCGACCGGCTCGGCGATCTTCGCTTTGATCGCCTGCTCGGCCAGCGAGCGGTCGACTTGCATGGTGCCGCCGAGGAAGTAGTCGGGGTCGACCAAGCCGAGTGCCAGGGCGGCGTCGGTGACGGTTGGCTCCTCGCCGCCGCGGCCGTAGCAGGCCGGGCCGGGGGTAGAGCCGGCGCTGCGCGGGCCGACCCGTGGCATGCCGCGGTTGTCAACCCAGGCGATCGAGCCGCCGCCGGCGCCGATCGCGTTGATGTCGACCAGCGAGAGCCCGGTGAGGAAGCGATTCAGCTCGGCCCGGTGGGCGAGCCCGACCTCGCCTTTGTCGATCAGCGCGCAGTCGAAGCTGGTGCCGCCCATATCGGCGGTGATCACCTGTTCGAGCCCGTAGGCGTGGCCGAGGCTCTGGGCGCCGATCACGCCGCCGACCGGGCCCGAGTTGACCAGCGACATCGGCCGCTCCTTGGCCTGGGTGGCGGGGATGCGGCCGCCGATCGACTGCATCAGCGAGAACGGGATCGCCAGGCCGCGAGCGGCGAGCTCACGCTCGAGCCCGTCGACGTAGTCGGAGACGGCGCTGCCGGTGAAGGAGTTGAGCACCGTGGTCACCATCCGCTCGTACTCGCGGTGGACCGGGTAGACCGAGCTCGAGAGCGAGAGGAAGAGGTCGGGATAGAGGCGCTGCGCCGCCTCACCGATCAGCCGCTCGTGGGCCGGGTTCTGGAACGACCAGAGCAGGCAGACCGCGAGCGCCTCGACCTGGCGCTCCTCGACCAGCTCGCGTACCGCCGCCTCAGCGGCCTCGGCGCTGAGCGGGACGACCACCTCGCCGCTGTAGTCGAGGCGCTCGTCGACCTCGACGATCGCGGCCCGGTCGACCAGGTCGGGCAGCGGCACCTGGGTCTGCATGTCGTAGTTATTGGTGCGGGCCGAGCGGGCGATCCGTAGCGTGTCGCGAGTCCCCTTGGTGACGATCAGGCCGACCGCGGATCCCCGTAGCTCGGCTACCGCGTTGGTGACGATCGTGGTTCCGTTGACCATCGAGCGGGTGCGGCCGAGCAGCTCCTGCAGCGGCATCTGCAGCTCGCGGTCGGCGACCAGCTCGAGCGCGTCGACGATCCCCTTGCCGTAGCCGTCGTGGGTGGTCGGCTGCTTGGCGCGGAAGGTCTTGCCCTCGTCGGTGGAGACGACGACGTCGGTGAAGGTGCCGCCGATGTCGACGCCGATGTGGAAGCGCTCCTCGATTTGAGTCGTCATCAGCCGAGGCTAGGCGCGCCGCGCATGATGGGTCAATCGGGGCGATCGGCGGCCGGCAGTGTGATTCCACAAAGGGAAATCGCGCTTGCCGGCAGCCGCCCGCGGAGGATCAGGGTGAGCAGCGCCAGGTGGGCGCCGGCCTGGGCGTCGGGGTCGCGCAGAATCGCCAGGCCGGTGACCTCCTCGACCCGGCCGAGCCGGTAGCGGACGGTGTTCTCGTGGACGTCGAGCGCCGCCGCCGTGGCCCGGATCCCGCACATGTGGCCGAGGAAGATCGAGAGCGTCGCCAGCAGGTCGGGGTTGGCGCCCTCGTCGAGCAGCCTGCCGACCGTCTCTTCGGCGAAACCGGTGACCGTCTCGGGGTCGGTGCTGGCGAGGAAGAGGCCGCCGGCGCCGAGGTCGGCGGCGGTTAGCAGGCGCGGCCCATCGGGCGGCGAGAAGCGGCGGATGCACTCGACCACTTGGCGCGCTTCGCCGTAGGCGGTCCGGTAGCCCTCCTTCCAGCGCTGCAGGTTGGAGACGCCGGCAATCAGCTCGCCGTCGGGATCGTGGGCGGCGAGGGTGCGCTCAAAGGCGCCGCGTTGGGCGCTGGGGAAGGCGGCGGCGTCCTCGTCGCCATGGACCTCGACCAGCAGCGCGATCGCGCCGTCGATCGCGACCGCGTCGGTGCGCAGGCCGCGGATCTGGTCACCCAGGGTGGCGGCGAGTGCCTCGCGCTCGGGCAGCAGGTGGGCCTCCTCGTGGCCGCCGCGGCGGGCGAGCACGGCGACCGCCCGCCGCGCGTCGAGGCTGATCCCGAGCCGGCCGGCGCGCTGGCGAACGTCGCCGGCCTTGCCCTCGCCGCGCAGCACATCGGCGATCAGCTCGGCGGTCGAGTGGCGGTTCGCTTCGCGGGCACCGCGCTGGGCGCGGGCCTGGAGGCCGATCAGGGTCGCGGCGCGGCGGATCGCGCCGATGTCGGTGCCGGAGATGCCATTGCGGCCTTCGCCGACGACCAGCTGTCCCCACACTTGGGCCTCCTCGACCCAGATCGGGGCGATCACGTGGCGGCGGCGCACCCCGGCCGAGGCCACCGGCCCGAGCAGGAAGGCGCCCTCGCCCTCGTTCTCGGCCAGTGCCGCCTGGACTTCGGGGTGGGCGATGAAGCCCGGCTCGAAGAGGGTCGGGAGGGGGTCCTCGGCGGTCGGGCCGCAGAGGATCGGGCCGCCGTCGTTGCGGAAGATCGCGCACGGCTTGGCGAGCAGGCCGGCGAGCCGGGCGACCATCTCCTGCAGCGAGCCGCCGTTACGGGCGATCTCGCTCAGGTCCTCCTCGAGCCGGGTGGCGCGGCGGACGACGCTGAGCTGGCGGCTCGCGACGTCGAGCTGCGAGCGCAGCGCGAGGCGCTCGCTGGTTTGGGTGATCGTGGCAGCGGCGAAGTCCGCGAAGGCCCGGGCGACCTCGGCTTCGCGGTCGGCAAAGCGCCGCGTTCGGGCGACGTCGTCCATCATCATCAGCCCGACCACTTCGCCGTCGAAGACGAGCGGCACCGCCATGATCGAGCGGATCGCCCAGCGCTCGACTGCGACCGGCATCATCCGCGGGTCCTCGCGGGCGTTCTCGACGATCACCGGCTCGCCCGATTGCACCGCTTCGACCGTGAGCCCGTCGCCGGGGACGCCGGCCCGCCAGCGGCTGACGTCTTCGGGCAGCGGCGCGCCGCCGCGGATCGAGGCGCCGGCGCGGAAGGTCTCCTCGTCCCCCTCGCGCAGGTAGATGCCGCAGCGCTCGACGCCGATCAGCTCGGCCCCCTCGCGGACGACCTGGTCGAGCACTTCCGAGGTCGCCGTCGCCTTCGCCGCGACCTGCGAGACCTTCGAGTGGATTTCGAGCAGATCCCTCATCCTCGACCGTCCACTACCCGGTTTCGGCCCTCGCCTCGCTCGCGGCCTTTGCCTCGTCGATCTGCGCCTGGAAACGCTGGAAGCCGGCCAGCCAGCGCTCGGGGTCGGCGGCTTTGCGCTGCATGTAGGTCTGGACCTCGGGGTGGGAGAGGATCAGGAAGCGGCCGCTCTCGATCCCCTCGAGCAGCGCCTGGGCGGCATCGTCGGGGCTGATCGTCTCGCCGGAGGCGCTGGCCAGGCGCGAGCTCGGGTCCTCGCGGCGCCAGGTTTCGAGCATCGGCGTCGCCACGCCCTGCGGGCAGAAGCAAGAGAAGCCGACGCCGGAGCCGTTGCCGCCGTAGGTGATCGCCAGCCACTCGGCGACGGCGACGGCGGCGTGCTTGGTCACCGAGTAGGGCATCAGGCCAGGGTTGGCGAGCAGGCCGGCGGCCGAGGCGGTCGAGCTGAGGTGGCCGCGGCGGCGCTCGAGCATTCCTGGGAGGAGGATGCGGGCGGCCCAGATGTGGGCCATCACGTTGACGTTCCAGGTCTGGGTCCACTCCTCGTCGGCGACCTCGGGGCCGCCGTAGGGGCCGGCGATGCCGGCGTTGGAGAAGCAGAGGTCGACCGGGCCGTTCTCCGCTTCGGCGCGCTCGACCAGGGCGGCGACGCCCTCCTCGCTGCCGAGGTCGACCTCGACGCCGAGGCCGCCGACTTCGGCCGCGGTCGCCTTGGCCCCCTCGCCGTCGCGGTCGGCGACGACGACAGCGCGGGCGCCGGCCGCGGCGAAGGCGCGGGCCGCGGCGGCACCGATCCCGGCAGCGCCGCCGGTGACAACGACATGGGCGCTATCGACCTTCACAAAGCCGACGCTAATGGCTCGACCGCACGAGCGATCGAGCGGCTTACGCTGGCCTTCGTGGGTTCCTTCAAGGCGATCTCCTGCTGGTCGTTTCCGCGTCCCGGCGAGGAGGAGGCCTTCGAGCGCCACTACTGGGAGGTTCACGTGCCGCTGGCGGCGGCGATCCCGGGCACGGTCAGCCTCACCTTGACCCGCACCGACGAGGGGCTCGAAGACGCGCCGCCCTCCTACTACCGCGTCGCCGAGACCGTCTTCGAGAGCAAGGAGGCGCTGGCGGAGGCGATGCGGACGCCGCAGTGGGAGGCGCTGCGCGCCGACGCCGCCGAGATGCACGAGCGCTTCGGCGTCACCCTCGCCAACGGTTTGGGCACGCCGCAGGCGGTCGAGCTGAGCGCGAAGGGCTGAGTGTCCGGTGGGGTTTGTGAAGACGGCCGAGGAGGTGGCGCGGATTGAGGCAGCGATCTCGGCGCCGCGCTTCACCGCTGCCCAGATGCTCTCGGTCGAGTTCCTCGTCGACCCCGACTTCGTCGCCGCGGTTCTGCCGCCGCCGCTCGAGCCGCTGGCCGAGCCGCGGATACGGGCGATGGTCGGACGCTGGCAGTCGAACTGCGTCGGCGACTTCGCTGGCGGCACCGTCTTCGTCGCCTGCAGCCACGATGGGGTCGAGGGCGAATACAACCTCGCCCAGTACATGGACGGCTACGCGGCGACGATCTTCGGCCGCGACGTCTTCGGCGAGCCGAAGAAGATCGCGCGCTCGGCGCTGCGCCGGCGCGGTGAGCGGATGCACGGCTCGATCGAGCGGATGGGCGTGACCCTGGTCTCGCTCGAAGCCGAGCTGACCCGCGACCTCGGTCCCTTCGAGGCGACCCGCGAGAGCTACAACGTCAAGTCGCGCCCGGCGGCCGACGGCCACGGCCTCGAGGAGGACGCGATCCTCACCCAAGCCCACTACGAGATCAGCGGCCGCGTCTCGCTCGAGGGCGAGGGCCGCCTCGCCCTCGCCGGCAGCGCCCACGACCCCCTCGACACGATCCCGGTGCGCGAGGTCCTCCGCGCGACGTACTTCGAGGGCGACCTCGCTGCCGCCACCCGCTCCGTGGCGCGAATCCCCGCCGCCGTCTTCGCCCCCTACCACCACGGCCGCAACGACGACTGGAGCGCCCTGGCGAGTGCGGACGGCTAGGCGCCAATAGCATCGGCCCGAGCTATCGCTTGACAATGCTGAACCCCTTCTGGTGCTGCCTGCAGCGCAAGAGCACGCCGTTCTCGGCGGGTACGTAGCGGTGGCATTCGGGTGGGAGGGCGCCGATCGATTCGCGGATCGCGGCGCAGCTGAAGCTACTCGTTTCCGGCAGGACCCGCCTCGGGACATCATGGACGACCTGCTGGCATCCGCTCGGCGCAGCGGCTGGCGCCGTCGATCCACACCCGGCAACGATGCCGAACAGGGCCGCGACAACGAGTACCGCCCCCGCGCGACTCACAATCCGAAATCTACGGCGCGGGCGGGCGGTTCGCGCGCATCGCGGCGCCGACCGCGGCGGCGAGGCGCTCGGAGTCGGCGCCGTCGCGGGTCGCGCCGGGGGCCAGGCCGCCGATCACGGTGCGACTGAACTGGTCGGCGATCTCGACCGCGGTTTTGCGGCCGCCGGGGACGAACCAGGTCCAGGCCCAGTTGACCATGCCGAAGATCTGCAGGGCGGTTAGGCGCGGGTCGCATGCGGCGAAGGTGCCGCTCTTCACGCCCCGCTCGATGATCTGGACCAGCACCGCCGAGAATTCGTCACGCAGTTGGCGCACCTCGGCCATCACCGGCTCGGAGGCGGAGCGGACGATCTCGCGCGAGAAGGCGACGGTCGCCGCACGGTCGTCCTGCTGGCAGAGCATCAGGTGGCAGATGAAGGCCTGCAGTTCGTCGATCGGGTCGTCGAGCGCGGGGAGGTACTCGCGGGCCTCGGCCAGGCGGCGCCGCATGTAGTCGTTGTTGATCTGCTCGAGGATCGCCTCCTTGGAGCCGAAGTGGTGGAGGATCGTCCCCTTGCTGATCTCGAGCGCTTCGGCGACGTCGCGGACGCTGACCTCGTCGTAGCCGCGCTCAGCGACCAGCTCGGTGAAGCTGAGCAGGATCTCGGCGCGCTTGCTCTTGCGGGGGGCGGCGGGCATCGGCGGAGGCTATCCGGCGTCGCTGGAGCATTGGCGTTGTCCCAGGCACGCCAATCCTCCAGCGACGCTCATGCCAGGAGGGCGCGGGCGATGATGAAGCGCTGGATCTCGGCGGTGCCGCCGCCGATCTGCATCAGCTTCGCGTCGCGCATGTAGCGCTCGACCGGGAACTCGTCGATGTAGCCGTAGCCGCCGAGCACCTGGACCGCCTCGGTCGTCACCTTCATCGCCACGTCGCCGGCCAGGAGCTTGGCGGCGGAGGCGAGCTCGCGGGATCCCGCCGCGCCGGCCTCGACCCGGGCGGCGGCGGTCCAGGCCAGCGCCCGCGCCGCCTCGGTCTCGGTGTACATGTCGGCGAGCTTGCCCTGGATCAGCTGGAACTCGCCGATCGGGCGGCCGAACTGGCGCCGCTCGCGGGCGTAGTCGAGCGCCACTTCGAGTGCCCCCTGGGCGACCCCGACCGACTCGGCGGCGAGCAGTACCCGCTCGCTGTCGAGGCCGGCGAGGAGGATCCCGCGGCCGTCGCCGGGGCCGCCGACGAGGGCGTCCTCGCCGATCTCGCAGTCGTCGAGGATCAGTTCGCCGGTCGGCGAGCCGCGCCAGCCCATCTTCGAGAACTTGCGGCCGCGGGCGAAACCGGGGGAGTCGGTCGGGATCGCGAAGAGGCCGAGCTGGCGATCGTCGCTGCCGCCGGTCCGCGCGTAGACCAGCGCCAGGTCAGCGACCGGGCCGTTGGTGATGAAGGTCTTGGTGCCGTTGAGCCGCCAGCCGCCGCTCTCGGTGGGCTCGGCGCGGGTCCGCATCGACATCACGTCGGAGCCGGCCTCGGGCTCGGTCATCGCCAGGCAGCCGATCAGCGAGCCGTCGATCAGGCCCGGCAGCCAGCGCTGTTTCTGCCCCTCGTCGCCGTGGCGGGCGAGACGGCCGACGACCATGTCGGCCTGGTGCAGAACCGTCGCCGCGGTCGAGACGCAGGCGGCGGCCAGCTCTTCGCCGATGATGCAGAGCTCAGCCAGGCCGAGGCCGGCGCCGCCGTACTCGGCCGGCGCGACCGCACCGAGGAAGCCGAGCTCGGCGGCCTGGCGCCAGCTCTCCGTGGGGAAGCTCTGCTCGGCGTCGAGCGCGGCGGCGCGGGGGGCGACGTCGCGGCGGGCGAACTCGCGCGCGGTGCGGCGCAGCAGTTGCTGCTCATCGCCGAGCCCGAGGTCGCTCGGGGGCGGCAGCGGCACCGCCTACAGCCCCTCGAACTCGGGCTCGCGCCGCTCGAGAAAGGCGCGGGCGCCCTCGCGGCGGTCGTGCGAGGCGAGTAGCGCGGCGAGCCGGTCTTCGACCCGCAGGTTGGCATCGGCGATCGGCAGGTTGCCGTCGCGGCGCAGGCTTTCGACGATCGCCCGGGCCGAGAGCGGCGCCACCCTGGCGATCTTCTCGGCCAGTTCGAGGGCGCGGTCCATCACCTCATCGGGCGGGACCGCCTGGTTGACCAGCCCCAGCTCCTTCGCCTCGGCGCCAGTTACGAGCTCGCCGGTCAGCGCCAGCTCGGCGGCGATCGTGCGCGGAACCAGGATCGGCAGCCGGGCGAGGCCGCCGGTCGCCGGGATGATCCCCAGCTTCACCTCCGGCAGCCCTAGCTTCGCCTCGGTCGAGGCGACCCGCAGCAGGCAGGCGAGGGCGAGCTCGAGGCCGCCGCCGATCGCGTGGCCGTTGAGCGCCGCGATCGTCGGCATCGGCAGCGCCGCGACCGCGTTCACCGAGGCCCGCAGGCGGCGGTTGTAGGCGAGGTTTTCCTCGGTGCTGGCGGCGTCGAGCTCGCGGATGTCAGCGCCGGAGGCGAAGACGCCGTCGGATCCGGCGATCACCACGCAGCGCACATGCGGGTCGCGGCCAAGCCGCTCGACCGCTTCCTGCATCGCGGTCGCGGTCGCCACGTCCATCACGTTGCGACGCTCGGGGTTGTTGAGCTTCAGCACCGCGACGTGGTCGCGCAGGGAGACCTCGACGTGCCGGGAAGCGGTCTTCACGGCGCCGCCACCACCTCGGGCTGGACCATCACGATCTCCGGCACGACGCAATGGCGGGAGAGCCGGAGCAGCGAGCGGACCGATTCGGCGACGTCCTCGGCACGGATCATCGTCGCCGCCGGCACCGTGTCCTTGACGTAGTCGGAGAGCTGGGTGTCGACGTAGCCGGGGCAGAGCACGCAGGACTTGACGCCGGCCGGGCCGAGCTCGCGCTGCATCGCCTGGGTGAAGCCGACGATCCCGTGCTTGGTCGCCGAGTAGACGCCGAGCTCGGGCTCGCCGGCCTTGCCGGCGATCGAGGAAGTGTTGACGACCAGCGCCTCGCCGTGCTCGGCGCCGGCGGCGCGCAGCATCGACTCGGCTTCGCGGTAGAAGAGGATCGGCGCCCGCAAGTTGACCGCCAGCTGCAGCTCGAGGTGCTTGGTCTGGATCGCGCCGAGGGGGGAGACGATGCCGAGGCCGGCGTTGTTGACGAGCACGTCGAGACGGCCGAAGCGCTCGCGGTGGGCAGCGACGACAGCGGCCACCTGCTCGGGGTCGCCGACGTCGGCGGCGACGGTCTGCACCTCGGTGCCGAGCGCGGCGAGCGGCTCGGCGGCGGCCTCGAGCTTGGCGGCGGTGCGCGACGTCAGGGTCAGGTCGTAGCCCTCTGACCCCAGCATGGCGGCGATCGCCAGGCCGATGCCGGAGGAGGCGCCGGTTACCAGCGCGGCACGGCGGTCCGCCTGGTCGGGGCGGGCCCCGGCAGCCTTGTCGGTTTCGACGTTGCGGGCGCTCCAGTCCCCGCTACTCCCATTCCCCATGAGTTATAGACTAACCGTCCGGACGGTCAGTTTGGGAAAAACGGGATCGGAGAGGCGTGGTGAGCACCAAGACCGAGAGCGAGACGGCGAGCGAGGTCGCGCTCGAGCTCTACCGCCAGGTGAGCCGGATCCGCGCCCTCGAGCTGCTGCTCAACCGCTACGTCAAAGAGCACGGTTTCGGCGGCTTCTGGCACCCCGGTTTGGGACAGGAGGCGGTCCAAGCCGGGGCGGTGGCGGCACTGCGCAAGGAGGACTACCTCTTCTACGCCCACCGCGGGCTCGGCTACGCGCTGGTCAAGGGGATGGCGCCCGAGGTGCTGCTCGGCGACCTCTTCGGGCGGACTGGCGGCAGCGTCGGCGGCAAGGGCGGCGGCACCGTCCATTTCGTCGACCCCGAGCTCGGCGTTCTCGGCCAAGGCGGCACCCTCGGCTCCAACTTCGTGCTCGGCGCTGGCGCCGCAACCTCGGTCCAGCTGCTCGGCGAGGACCGGGTCGTCGCCGTCTTCTTCGGCGACGGCGCCGCCGCCCGCGGCACCTTCCACGAGGCGGCGCTGCAGGCGAGCGTCTGGAAGTTGCCGGTCGTCTGGATCTGCGAGAACAACGGCTGGCACCTCTCGGCGCCATTCGCCGATCAGAGCCCAACCGACGACATCGCCGATCGCGCCGCCGGCTACGGGATGCCGGGCGTCGTCGTCGACGGCCAGGACGCGGTCGCGGTCCGCGAGGCGACGCTGGAAGCGGTCGAGCGGGCGCGATCGGGGGACGGGCCGTCGCTGGTCGAGGCGAAGACGCTGCGCATCCGCGGCCACTACGAGGGCGATCCGCAGAAATACCGCGACGACATCGCTGACGGGCTCGAGGTGCCGCGCGACCCGCTGAAGATCCTCCGCGAGCGGGTCCCGGCCGAGCGGGCCGATGAGCTCGACGCCGAGGCCGAGAAGGAGGCCGACGCGGCGCTCGAGGCGGCGCTGGCGATGCCGAAAGGCGACGCGGCGATCGTCACCGACGGGGTTTGGTCATGAGTGTCGTCGCCGAGGTGCCGGAGGGCGTCGAGACTGAGCAGCTCGGCTACGGCCGGGCGATCAACGCGGCTCTGGCCGAGGAGATGCGCCGCGACGAGCGGGTCTGGATGATGGGCCAGGACATCGGCAAGATGGGCGGCGTCTTCGGCGTCACCCGCGGCCTCTTCGACGAGTTCGGCCCAGCCCGTGTCCGCGACACGACGATCAACGAGACCTTCATCGTCGGCGGCGCCGCCGGGGCGGCGATGACCGGGACGATCCCCGTGGTCGAGCTGCAGTTCGCCGACTTCGGCCTGGTCGCTGGCGACGAGATCTTCCACAAGCTCGCCAAGTGGCGCTACATGCACGGCGGCAAGCTCTCGCTCCCGGTGGTCGTGCGGCTGCCAACCGGCGTGGTCGGCGGCGCTGGCGCCGAACACTCGCAGAGCCTGGAGGCGATGGGGATGCACGTCCCCGGCCTCAAAGTCGTCCTCCCCGCGACCCCCGCCGACGCCAAGGGCCTGCTCAAGTCGGCGATCCGCGACCCCAACCCGGTCCTCTTCTTCGAGCACAAGGGGATGTACCGGGCGAAGGGCCCGGTGCCGACCGGCGACGACTATCTGGTGCCCTTCGGCGAGGCGGCGGTGCGCCGTCGTGGCGACGCCGCCACCATCGTCGCCACCGGCTTGATGGTCCCCCGTGCGCTGGAAGCGGCGGAGAGGCTCGCGGCGGACGGCACCGAGCTCGAAGTCATCGACCCCCGCACGATCGTGCCTCTCGACATGGACACGATCGTCGCCTCGGTCGAGAAGACCGGCCGCGCCCTCGTCGTCCACGAGGCGGTTCGCACCGCCGGCGCCGGCGCCGAGATCGCCGCCCGCATCCAGGAAGCCGCCTTCTTCGCCCTCGACGCCCCGGTTTGGCGCCTCGGGGCACTGGACACGCCGATCCCCCAGGACCCAGACCTAGAGCAGCTCGTGATCCCGAGCGCCGACCAGATCGAGTCCGCCGCCCGCGAGCTCCTCGCCCTCTAGCCACTGCCATACCGATATTTCCCGCCCTATAGCCAGGGAAAGATCGGTGTACCGATATTTCCCGCCTACGCGTAGGCCTCGGTGGCCCAGGACTCGAGGCGGTCTTTGACCGCCACGGCGAAGCGGGTGGCGTCGGCGCCGTCGATCGCGCGGTGGTCGAAGGTGACGGCGAGGCGGAGGATCGAGCGGATCGCGATCATCTCCTCGCCTTCGGCGTCGGTGACGACCCAGGGGCGGCGCTGGATGGTGGGGATGCCGAGGATCGCGACCTGGGGTTGGTTGATGATCGCCGGGGCCGAGACGGCGCCGACCGAGCCGGGGTTGGAGAGCGTGAAGGTGCCGCCGGCGAGGTCGTCGGGGACGAGCTTCTTATCGCGTGCTCGGGCGGCGAGGTCGGCGATCGCCTCGCCGAGCGCCGGTGCGGTCATCGCGCCGGCATTGCGGACCACGGGCACCAGCAGGCCGGCCTCGGTGTCGACGGCGACGCCGAGGTTGACCTGACCCCAGCGGATCGTCTGCTCGCCCTGGAAGGTCGCGTTCATGTCGGGGTGCTCTGCCAGCGCCGCGCAGGTTGCCCGGCCGATCAAGGGGAGGAAGGAGAGCTTGCCCTCGCCCGCCTGGGCCCGCGCTGCGTTCAGCTCCTTGCGCGCCCGGACCACCGCGGTGAGGTCGACGTCGACCTCGGTCGTCATGTGCGCCGCGGTCTGCCGCGAGCGGATCATGTGATCGGCGATCGCCTGCCGCACCCTCGTAGTCGGCACCACTTCGTGGGGCACGCCCTCATAGCCGGCGGGCACGCCCTTCGGCGCGGGCTCGCCGCCCGGAGCCCGACGCGCCGCGGCGGCCCCGGAAGAGGAGGGACCGGCCGCCGCCGCGGCCAATACGTCGGCTTTCGTAATCCGACCATTGCGGCCGGAGCCGGCAACCGACCCGAGCTCCACACCGCGATCCGCTGCTACCCGCTTCGCGACTGGCGAAGCAAGCGGCTCGTCGCTGGGAAGGCTGGTGACCGCGTCAGCGGCCGCGACTGGATCGAAGCTCCCGAACTCGTCCCGTCCGCCAGCCGCCCGCGCCCCGAGCTCGGCCGGGGGCGCCGGGGTCGACTCGCCGGACACACCCTGCTGAGAAGTGTCCGGCGAGTCGACCCCGGTGGCCGCGGCCTCACCATCACCACCATCCCCGTCCAGTTCGGCGAGCGGCGCCCCCACAGCAACCGTCTCACCCGCCTCGGCCACGATCCGCGTCAACGTCCCCGCTCGCCGGCGACTCGACCTCGGTGTCGACCTTGTCGGTCGAGATCTCGCAGATCACCTCGCCGGCCTCGACCTCGTCCCCGACCGCCTTGTGCCACTCGATCACCGTGCCCTCCTCGACGGAGACGCCCATGTGGGGCATCGGGATCACGGTCCCCGTCGCCGCCGGGCTCATGAGCCCACCTCCGCCAGCACCTTCACCTCGTCGCGCGGGTCGCTCGCCATCCGCTCGATTTCGCCGGCGACCTCGCTGAGCGGGATCCGCTTGGTGATCATCACGCTCGGCTCGAGGGCGCCGGAGGCGATCATCCGCGCCACCCGCGGCAGGTCGTTGGCGTAGCCGAGGGTCCCAATCAGCGAGCGCTCGTAGAGGACCATCCGTCCCGGGTCGACCGGGACCGGTTTCTTCGGGATGCCGGCGATGACGACGCGGCCGCCGCGGCGGGTCATCTCCATCGCCGCTTCCAGCGCCGGCACGGCGCCGCTGCAGTCGACCACGATCTCGGCGCCGCCGTCGGTCCTGCTGCGGACGGCGCGGGCGAACTCGCGGGTCTCGGGCTCGGGGGCGTTGGCCTCGAAGCCGTGCGCCTCGGCGCGGGCGCGGCGGCCCTCGCTCGAGCTCGTAGACGATCGGCTCGAGCCCGAGCGAGCGGGCGAGCAGGGCGGTGGCGGCGCCGACCGGGCCGTAGCCGATCACGGCGACGCGCTCGCCGGCCTGGGCGTCGGCGCGGTCGAGCGCGTGGAGCCCGACCGCCAGCGGCTCGAGCAGGGCGCCGACTTCGTCGCAGACGTTGTCGGGGAGCGGCACCGCGCAGTAGGCGGGGAAGCGGACCAGCGGCGCGAAGGCGCCGTCGGAGGAGAGGCCGATCGAGCCGCTGTAGATGCACTGGTTGTAGCGGCCGGCGACGCAGGCCTCGCACTCGCCGCAGCGCCAGCAGGCGTCGGCGGAGACGCGGTCGCCGGGCGCGACCTCGTCGACCCCCTCGCCGACCGCGGTGATCACTGCCGAGAACTCGTGGCCGAGGGTCAGCGGCGGCTGCTGGCCGGTAAGTGGGTGGACCTTCTCGGGGCGGATCGCGAAGGGGTGGCGGAACTCGGCCAGGTCTGAGCCGCAGATGCCGCAGTAGCGGACCTCCGCCTCGACCATTCCCGGCCCGAGCGGCAGCTCCAGCTCGACGTCCTCGAGCCGCACGTCACCCGCGGCGTGCCAGCGCACAGCCTCCACGCGGGCGACGATAGCAGGGCCTGACCGACCGGACGGTCAGTGTGCGAAGATGGGTTTGGAGGACCCATAAAGAGCGCGCCGGGAGCCGTTGGGACGGCCCGCGCGCGGGCCTAGTGTGGGTCGGGACGAGAGGGCCGATCTTCGATCGGTCAGGCGACGGAGGAGGAGCGAGCTGTGCCCGGAATGGTCTGCGGGGTCGATATCGGCGGCACCTTCACCGACTGCGTGCTGATCGGCGAGGACGGCAAGGTCGCCTACGGCAAGGCGCTCTCCTCACCGGCGGACTCGTTCAAATCGGGGTTCTTCGGCAGCATCGAGTCGGCCGGCGACCAGCTCGGGCTCGAGCCGGGCGAGCTCTACACGAAGATGGACCGGCTGATCTCGCACGGCTCGACCGTCGCCACCAACATCGTCGTCGAGCGCAAAGGGGCGGCGATCGGACTGATCACCACCCGCGGCTTCGAGGACACGGTGCGGACGATGCGCGGGCTCGGCCGGCCGACCGGCGAGCCGCCGGAGAACCTGCTGCGCTTCGCCGAAACCCGCAAGCCCGAGCCGCTGGTCCCGATCGAGCGCACCTTCGGCGTCGCCGAGCGGGTCGATTCCGACGGCGACGTGGTGGTCGAGCTCGACGAGGAGGCGGTGGCGGCCGCTGCCGATGCGCTGGTCGAGGCGGGCGTCGAGACGATCGCGATCGCCTTCCTCTGGTCGGTCCGCAACGACGCCCACGAGCGCCGCGCCCGCGAGATCGTCCGCGAGCGCGCCCCCGACACCTTCGTCACGATCTCGAGCGAGATCTCGAAGTCGGTCGGCGAGTACGAGCGCTTCGTCGCCACCCTGATCAACTCCTACGTCGGCCCGGTCACCAGCACCTACCTGCACGGGGTCCAGGGCCGGCTCGCCGACGTCGGCTTCGCCGGCGAGCTCCACATCATGCAGTGCCACGGCGGCATGGTCCCGCTCGGGCTCGGCGCCGACCGGCCGATCTTCACGATCGGCTCCGGCCCGGTCGGCGGCCTGATCGGCTGCGCCCGCGTCGCCGACGACCTCGGCCGGCGCGACATCATCGCCTCCGACATGGGCGGCACCTCGTTCGACGTCGGGATCATCAAAGACGGCGAGCCGCTCGCCGCCGACGACACCCTGCTCGGCAAGTGGCGCTACCGGGTCCCGGCGGTCGAGGTGATCTCGATCGGCGCCGGCGGCGGCTCGATCGCCTGGATCGACGAGCTCGGCGGCGGCCTGCGGGTCGGCCCGCAGAGCGCCTCCTCACTGCCCGGCCCCTGCTGCTACGACCGCGGCGGCGAGGAGCCGACGGTCACCGACGCCGACCTGATCCTCGGCTACATCGCCCCCGAGGCGACCTTCGGCTCGAAAGGCGACCGCGGCGGCTTCCAGCCGCGTCGCCGACCTCGCCGAGCAGGCGATCCGCGAGAAGATCGCCGAGCCGCTCGGCCTCTCGGTCACCGACGCGGCGCTGGGGATCGTCGAGGTGGCCAACGCGAAGATGGCGGCGGCGCTGGAGAACGAGATCATCGGCCGCGGCTTCGACCCGCGCGACTTCGTCCTGATGTCCTACGGCGGCGCCGGCCCGTTCCACGCCGCCGGCTACGCGGCCTCGCTCGGCGTCGAGACGATCGTCGTCCCCGGCGAGGCGGCCTCGGTCTGGTCGGCCTTCGGTATCAGTCAGGCAGACATCCGCTACCAGTACGAATCCTCGGTCGTGCTGATCGAGCCTTTCGACCCCGACCGCGTCAAGGGCGCCTTCGACGGGCTCGAAGCGCAGGCCCGCGAGGCGCTCGGCGAGCGCGAGGACGCCGACGCCTTCGAGTTCCGCCGCTTCGCCCGGATGCGCTTCCAGTGGCAGCGGCACGAGCTGGAGATGAGCTTCCCGGCCGGCGAGATCGACGCCGCCACCCTGGAGGAGGTCAAACGCCAGTTCGTCGAGATCTACACCGAGCGCTACGGCGAGGTGGCGCTGCTGCCGGGCGCCGCGGTCGAGATCGTCTCGATCCGGCTCGAGCCGGCGATCACGATGGGCTCCGAGAACCTCGACCGCCTCGACGTCATCACCGGCGAGGAGTTCGAGAAGGGGACGCGGCCGGTCCACTTCGAGCGCGGCGCCGGCGCGGTCGACGCCGCCGTCTACAACGGCGACGCGATGCCGCTCGGCGCGGTGGTCGAGGGCCCGGCGGTGATCGACCTGGCGATCACCGGCATCGTCGTCCCGCCCGGCACCAGCTGCGAGCGCCGCCAGACCGGCGACTTCGTGATGACCCTCGAAACGGACGCGAGCGAGACTCGCGATGAACCCGACCGTCGCCACTGCCCCGCCGAGCAGGAGCGCCCGCAGCGCCCGCCCGGGTTCTGGGACGGCGTCGACCACGCCTTCAACCCGACCGGCCCGGTCAAGGTGCCGCCGAACCTGACCCTCTCGACCGAGGCCGAGACCGAGATCGACCCGATCACCTACGAGGTCGTCCGCCACGGGCTCTGGAACGCCAACGCCGAGCACGTGCGCGAGATCGAGAACCTCGCGGTCTCGCAGATCACGGTCGAGATCCGCGACTTCCAGCCCTGCATCCTCACCGAGGACGCCGAGCTCCTCTACTTCGGCCCCTGCCTGCAGTACATGTCGGGGATGCTCGACATGATGACCCGCTACATCCTCGAACACCGCGGCGAACGGGTCGTCGACGGCGACATGTGGCTCTGCAACGACCCGATCATCGGCACCGCTCACCAGCCCGACGTCGGCCTGATGTGCCCGGTCTTCGTCGACGGCGAGGTGTTCTGCTGGGTCGCCAACATCTCCCACCAGAACGACATCGGCGGCACCGTCCCCGGCTCCTTCTGCCCGAACGCCGAAGACGCCTTCTGGGACCCGCCCTCCTACCCGCCGTTCAAGATCGTCGAGGGCAACCAGATCGTCCCCGACATGGAGGCGCTCTACCGGCGCTGCTCGCGCACCCCGGAGAACCTCTCGCTCGACCTGCGGGCGACGATCGCCGGCAACAACGCCGCCCGCGCCCGCATCCTCAGCCTGGTCGAGAAGTACGGCAAGGCGATGGTCAAGGGCGTCATGCGCCGCGCCCTCGACGCCAGCCAGCGCGCGTTCGAAGCGGCGCTCGAGACGATCCCCGACGGCACCTACTCCGACCGGCTGATCCAGGAGGTCTCGCGCAACGGCGACCGCGGCACCTACCCGGTGCAGACCACGGTCCGCAAGCGCGGCAGGGAGCTGATCTGGGACAACGTCGGCACCCACGACCAGGTCGGCGCGATCAACGTCGGCTTCGCCGCCTGGCGCGGCGCGATCCTCGGCTCGATCAACGTCCTGATGCTGCCCGGGCAGATGGGCTGCATCGGCGGCGCCGCCCGGCTCTGCACCTTCGACCCCGAACCGGGCAAGATCACCTCGCCCGACTGGGGCGCGGCGGTCAGCCCGGCCGGCGTCTACGCGACCGAGACGGCGATCTCGCTCTGCAACGCGCTGGTCTCGAAGATGATGCTCGCCTCCAGCGACGAGACGCTGCGGGCCAACGCGGTCACCCCCGACGGCGCCCAGTGGCCCTGCCACTTCGTCGCCGGCGAGAACCAGCGCGGCGACTACTACGTCGGCGGGATGGGCGACAACATGCTCGGCGGCGGCGGCGGCACCGCCTGGCGCGACGGCGAATTCGCCAACGGCCACTTCTGGATCCCCGAGGGACGCGGGCCGAACGTCGAGGCCTACGAGGCCGACTGGCCGATCCTCTACCTCTTCCGCCGCGAGCACGCCGACTCCGGCGGCGCCGGCCGCCAGCGCGCCGGCAACGGCGGCGAGATCGCCTACGTCCCGCACAAGGGCGAGTCCTTCCTCGGCCTCGCCACCAACGAGGCGATCCCGAAGACGCCCGGCCTGTTCGGCGGCGACCATGGCTCGATCATGGTCACGCGGGTGATCCAGGGCTCGAACCTGCGCGAGCGCTTCGCCGCCGGCGAGCTGCCGCAGGACCTCGACGCGCTGGAGGGAACGGAGCTCGAGATCGGCGGCAAGCCCGACGGCTTCCCGGTCACCGACGACGACGTCCTCTACTGGAACTGGCTCGGCCCCGGCGGCTACGGCGACCCGCTGACCCGCGACCCCGAGGCGGTCCTCGCCGACGTCGCCGCCGGCGCGATCAGCGCCTGGGCCGCCGACGAGCTCTACGCGGTGAGGCTCGCCGAGGATGGGACGGTCGACCACGAGGCGACGGAGAAGAAGCGCGAGCGCAAGCGGCTCGAACGGCTGCGCGAGTGCGGCGCCGAGCGCGACGAGCTGGCGCCGACGGTCGTGCCGCCCGAGGGCTCCGAGGCGATCGGCGACGCCTACCTGGTCGATCGCGGCGAGGGTGTGCTCCGCTGCCACCGCTGCGCGACCTCGCTCGGGCCGCTTGACGGCAACGCAAAGCTGGCGATGGCGAGCCGCGAGCGGCCGACCTCGTCGCTCAACCCGGCCTACCCGGAGCCGAGCAGGTTCGTCGACGATGAGGTCGTCTTCCGCGAGTTCTGCTGCCCCGGCTGCGGGGTGCGGCTGGCGACCGAAACCGCCTACCCCGGCGACGCTCCGTTCCACGAGCTGCGCCTCGACCCATAACGCCGATGCCGCTGGCGGCGCCGGGCATCTCCCACTGGCTGCCCGAGCGGGGCGCCGAGCCGCCGCTGCGTGAGCTGACCGTCGGCGACCTGCTCGACGAGGCGGTCGAGCGCTGGCCCGACTCCGAAGCGGTCGTCTTCTCGGCCTACGAGGACATCGGGATCGAGGCGCGCTGGAGCTACGCCGAGCTGGCGTCGCGGGCGCGGCGGGTCGGCCGGGCGCTGATCGCCGCCGGGATCGAGCCGGGGGACCGGTTCGGGATCTGGGCGACCAACATCCCCGAGTGGCTCGAGCTGCAGTTCGGCGCCGCCTACGCCGGCGCGGTGGTGGTGCCGATGAACCCGCTCTACCGGACCAGCGAGGTCGAGTTCGTGCTGGGGAAGTCGGGTGCGGCGGCGTGCTTCGTCCTGCCCGAGAACCGCGGCGCGAGTCTCTGGGAGATGGCGGTCGAGGCGACCGCGGAGCTCGAACGGCGTGCAGCTGGTGCCGCTCGGCGACGCCCGCGATGGCGCCCCGGGCTGGGAGGAGTGGCTGGCGGCCGGTGACGCCGTCGGCGAGGACGCGCTCGAGAAGCGCCGCCGCGCGGTGCACCCCAAACCGACACCTCGCAGATCCAGTTCACCTCCGGCACCACCGGCTTCCCGAAGGGGGCCGAGCTCTCACACGGCGGGATCGTCAACAACGCCCGCCTCTTCGCCCACCGCGCGACCATGCCCCAGCACGGCCGCCACTCCAACCCGATGCCCTACTTCCACTGCGGCGGCTGCGTGATGTCGACGCTCGGCTCGGTCGCCACCGGCTCAGCGCAGCTGCCGGCGATCACTTTCGACCCGGCGCGGATCACCCGCACGATCGAGGAGGAGCGCTGCACCTCGCTCTCGGCGGTGCCGACGATGATGATCGGGGTCGAAGAGCAGGTGACGAAGGACGGGCGCGACCTCTCCTCGCTGCAAGTGGTCGTCACCGGCGGCTCGCCGGTGCCGCCGGAAGTGATGAACCGTTGGATCGAGCGCTACGGGGTCGGGATCAACAACACCTACGGGATGACCGAGTGCTCGCCGGTCATCTGCGCGACGCTGCCCGGCGACCCGGTCGATCTGCAGACCACGACGGTTGGGCCGCCGCTGCCTCACATCGAAGTCGACATCGTCGAGCCGGGCGGGAGCGAGGCGGTGCCGCTCGGGGTCGAGGGCGAGCTGCGCTCGCGCAGCGCGATGGTGATGAAGGGCTACTGGGCCAACCCGGAGGCGACCGCCGAGGCGATCGGCCCCGACGGCTTCATCCGCTCCGGCGACCTGGCACGGATCGACGAGAACGGTTACGTCTCGATCACCGGCCGGGCTAAGGAGATGATCATCCGCGGCGGCGAGAACATCTACCCGGCCGAGATCGAGAACGCGATCCGCGCCCTCGACCCGGTCGCCGACGTCGCCGTGATCGGCGTCCCCGACGAGCGCTACGGCGAGGTCTGCTGCGCCTACGTCCGCCTCGCCGACGGGGCCTCGCTGACCCACGAGGAGCTGCGCGAGCTGATGACCGGCCGCGTCGCCCGCTACAAGATCCCCGCCCACCTGCGCACCGTCGAGGAGCTGCCCCTGACCCCGTCTGGGAAGGTGCAGAAGTTCGTGCTCAAGGAGCGCTTCGAAAATGGCGGCTGAGCGCTGGTTCTCAGACGAGGAGCTGGGGCAGATGTCGCGGCCGACGATGGACCGCGCGATCGAGGCGCTGGAGGCGGGCGACACCGAGACGGCGCTCGAGCTCTGCAAGTCGATGCGTCACGAGTGGCTCTTCCTCCACGACTTGATGGCCGAGTCGATGCTCGGCCTCGTCAACTACGTGCAGCAGCGGCTCGGCGACGAGGGGGTGGGGGAGGCCTGGGAAGAGAGCCTGCGGCGCGGCTGGAAACGCGACACCGGCAAGATCTTCGAACGTGACCGGCGGGCGATCGTCGAGGCGCTGGCGGCGACCTGGCGGGCGCACTCGGGCAGTGGCACTGGCCAGAACCCAGGGGCGTTCACGATCAGCGAGGACGAGGAGAAGTTCACCTTCGCGATGAACCCTTGCGGGTCGGGGCAGCGGTTGTGGCGGAACGGAGCGTACGAGGGTGAGGACGCTTACGGCGTAACCGAAGAAGCGCATGACTGGTCCTACGGGCGCGAGGGCTTCCCGCTCTATTGCACCCACTGCGCGTTCATGAACGAGCTGCTGCCGATCAGGTGGTACGGGATGCCGCTGTATCCGAGCCGGCCGCCGCAGGACTTCGATCACGATCCATGCGTTTGGTTCTGGTACAAGGACCCGGAGGACATCCCGGACGAGTACTGGCGGCGGTACGGGTTGGAGCGGGCGGCGGAGGGTTGAGCGAGGTAGAGCGAGGCGGCCGCGAGGACCAGCGCGCACGTATCCCCTCCCGCCGGCAGGTAGGAGGGGATACGTGCGCGCTGGTCACGGGGGCCGCCGGTGGGATTGGGCGGGCGATTTGTCTGGAGCTGGCGGCCGGGGGGTGGAAGGTTGCGGCTTGTGACCTCGGCGGTGCGGACGAGACCGTTGGCGCGGTTCGGGATGCTGGCGGGGAGGGACTGTCGCTGGCGTTTGATGTGCGGGACGCCGACGCGACTCGAGAAGCGCACGCGCGGGCCGAGGAGGGGCTTGGGCCGGTCGGGGCGGTGGTCGCCAACGCCGGCGTCGCCGATCGGCTCGCTCGGGCTGCGAAGCTCGATCCCGAGGAGTGGCGTGCCGAACTCGAGGTCAATTTGACCGGAGCGTTCCTCTCGCTGCAGCCGGCGCTGGCCGGGATGCGCGAGCGCGGCGGCGGGCGGGTGGTGGCGATTTCCTCGATCGCGGCAACCGATGGGCTTGGCGGCCAGGTCGCCTACTCCGCCGCGAAAGCGGGGCTGCTCGGCATGGTGCGGACGCTGGCGCTGGAGATGGCGCCGGCTGGGGTGACGGTCAACGCGGTGCTGCCGGGGATGATCGGCACCGAGAAGGTCGAAGCGATGCCGCAGGAGGTGAAGGACCGCGCCACCGCCTACGTCCCGATGCGCCGCTTCGCCTCTCCCGAGGAGGTCGCCTCGGTGGTCGCCTTCCTCTGCTCCGACGCCGCGAGCTACGTAACCGGCGCCTGGCTCCCCGTCGACGGCGGCATCAGCCTCTCCAACCTGACGATGGGCCGAGAGGGCTGACCGCGTTCGTCGCTTGTCCCGCCAGGCGGGAAGAAAGGCGAACGCGTTCGTCGTTTGGATGCGTATTTCGTCCTTACGACGAACGCGCTTTGAACGTGGCACCGTTTGAGCGGTGACCGCCGAGGAGCTACGGGATCGGTGCCTCGAGTTTGCCGGGGCGGAGGAGACGTTTCCGTTCGGGCCCGAGACCTCGGTGTTCAAGGTCGAGGGGAAGGTGTTCGCGCTCTCGCAGCTGGGCTCGGAGTCGCTGCGGGTGAGCGTCAAATGCGAGCCGGGGGTGGCGGTCGCGCTGCGGGAGGAGCACGCGGCGGTGATCCCCGGATACCACCTGAACAAGCAGCACTGGAACACGGTGATCCTCGACGGCTCGCTCTCAGATGAGGCGGTTGGCGAGATGATCGAGGACTCCTACGACCTGGTCGTGAGCAAGCTGCCGAAGGCCGAGCGCGACGCGCTCGGCTGGGACGGCGAGTTAGAGAGAAGACTTACATCAAATTCTGTTGATCATTTGCCGCGGTCGTGGGACTGTCGCTTGATTGATCGCAACAGAGAGGAGTCACTCAATGAGTGACCGTAGATACATCACTGGGGCAGCCGTGCTGTCGATCCTGGCCTTCTCGGCTTTCGTAGCTCCGTCCGCCTTTGCGGAACAGCGGGCGTACACCTGCTCAAGCTCGGCTGCGAGCAAAACCTTCAGCGACGCCCACTGCGTGAACGGAGGGGGGAGCAGCTTTGGTCATACCTTGATTGAAGGAACTCCTGAAGTAACCGGCACGAACGAAAAAACTGCCAGTTCGACAACTGCGGCAGCAGTTTCCAAATTGAAAGGAGCCTTGTCGGGGGTCGAAACCGAACTTTCGTGTAGTGCTGTCCACTTCATTGGCACCTTGACAAATACAGCCGCGGCCCTCGACCTCCACATAAAAACCATCATCTTCACAAATTGCGTTGTGACGAGACCCGCGGGGAAAGGTTGCGTTGTGAGCGGTGGAACCATCGAAACCAAAGAATTGCTTGCGACGACGGTTGGGCAGGCGGCCAACAAAGTGAAACTCGCGCCAGCGTCAGGAACTGAACTCGCGAGCGCGAAAATCGAAAAATGCGAAATCCCCGCACTGAACAAATCCTACTCAGTGTTGGGCAGCCTTGTCGCGGACGCCAGTGGAGCGACATTGAGTACCACGCATTTCGGGATCACAACCCAAAACACTCTGAAATTTGGTGGCAACAAAGCTGGCCTGGAAGGCGCCTTGACAGCCAGTACGGCGGCGGGGCCAGTCGCCCTTACATAGCCGTTCAGTAGGGAGGCTGGACCAACACGCGACTCGATGAACCACGGCGGCCCGAATGGTCGCCGTGGTTCGAGTCGTCCTCGCTAAATGCTGACCGGCTCGCGGGGTGGTTTGACCACCATCGAGCCCGACGCCACCTGGGTGCCGTCTTGGTTTCGCCAGGTGACCGCCATCGTCGCCCGGTTGCGCTCGGGGTCGAGCTCGGCGACCTCGACCCGGACGGCGATCGTGTCGCCGAAGAACACCGGCGCTTCGTAGGTGATCTGGTTGGAGACGGCGACGGTGCCGAGGCCGGGCAGCTCCGTGCCGAGCAGGCCGGCGCAGAGCGAGAAGGTGAGGGGCCCGTGGGCGACCCGGGCCCCGAACGGGGTCGTCTTCGCGTACTCGGCATCGACGTGGAGGGGGTTGAAGTCGCCCGTCACCCCCGCGAACAGGTAGACGTCGGACTCGGAGATCGTCTTGCGGGATTCGGCGGCGTCGCCCACCGTGAGCTGGTCGAGGGGGAGCGAGCGCATCCGCTCAGGCCATCGGGAACGAGCGCGAGGTGCAGCCGCCGTCGGCGAGGAGCGCCGTGCCGGTGCAGTAGCTCGCCTCGTCGGAGGCGAGGAAGAGGACGGCGTTGGCCATCTCCTCGGGGCGGCCGGCGCGGCCCATCGGCACCATCGCCCATTTGGTCGCCGGGTCGTTGAAGGCGCCGATCGCCGGTTCGATCATCGGCGTGTCGATGAAGCCCGGGCAGACGCAGTTGGCGCGCACGCCCTGTTTGGCGTAGGTGATCCCCATCGAGCGGGTGAGGTTGATGATCGCTCCCTTGGCCGCGGTGTAGGCGTGGGCATCGTAGAGGCCAGTAAGGCCGGCCATGCTGGCGACGCTGACGATCGAGCCGCTTTCCTGCTCGAGCATCTTCGGAAGCGCGGCGTGGATCATCGTGAAGTAGCCCTCGAGGTCGACGCCGCCGATCACGTCGCGCCAGTTCTGGACGTCGGCCTCGTGGACGCCGGCCATCGTTCCCGGGTGTTCTTCGCCGTACTTCCAGCCGACGCCGGCGTTGCAGACGAGGATGTCGATGCGGCCGTACTCGTCGATCGCGGCCTTGACCACCTTGTCGGCGGTCGCCGGGTCCTCGAGGTCGGCGGGGACGATGATCCCCTCGCCGCCGTCGGCCTTGATCGCGTCGAGCGCCTCTTGCAGCTTCGACTCGGTGCGGGCAGTGCCGACGACCTTGGCGCCCTCGCGCCCGAGCAGTTCGAAGGTCGCGCGGCCGATGCCGCTGCTCGCCCCGCTGACCACCGCTACCTTGCCGGCGACGCGGCCGTTGCCGTTCCCGTCACTCATCTCGCCCTCCTTGAGTCGCTTCCCCGGTTGCAGTTGTCTCCACTCGTTGCTGTTGTCCCCGGTATGCGGGGACAACTGCACGGGAGTCCGGGCGTCGATTCGATACTTGCCGCTGCACGGGTGTGGCGGGTCGGTGGGCGCGATGGCGCTTGGGGTAACCACAGACCGGGAGCCGTGGCGCCTCGGGAGGGCGGCGAGCGAGGTGTATCACTACGGCCAGGCGCGCCCCGCGCCCCGGACCGATGTCAACCGCTTACTCCACCCGCCTCGGATGCCGCCGCACGGTAGGCGCGGATGTGCTCGGTGTCGTTGAAGCTGGCGAGGATCCAGCGCCGGTCCGGCAGCCGGATCACCCGGGTCAGCGAGCCGTTGGTGTTGTGGAGGAAGGCGAACGGCTCGGCGGCGGTGATCTGGCGCAGGAACTCGGCGATCACCGCCGAGTGGGTGACGCCGACCACGACCTCGCCGTCGGCCGCCGCGTCGGCAACCGCCTCGACCCCGCGCCGCACCCGCAGCCCGAAGCCGTCGAGGTCCTCGCTGCCGGGGACCAGGTCCCAGCGCTGCTCGGCGAAGACCCGGGCCAGCTCGGAATCGCCGCGCGAGCCGCGGTCGTGGATCCCGTGGCCCTCCCACTCGCCGAGGTAGATCTCGCCGAGGTCCTCGAGCACCGTCGGCCGCAGGCCGAAGTGGGCGGCGATCGGCGCCGCCGTCTCGGTCGTGCGTCGCAGCTGGCTGGCGAAGACCGCACGGACCGGCTCGCGCTGGAGCCGCTCGGCCGCCGCCGCTGCCTCCTCGCGGCCGCGCTGATTCAGCCCCGGGTCGCTGCGGCCGGCGATCAGGCCGTCCGGCGCCGGCGGGTCGCAGGCGCCATGGCGGACCAGGATCACCTCCTTCGCCCCCGGCGGCGCGGTCAGTGCCCGCTGGAAGTCGATCTTCACGCCCATATCATCGAAGCCGCCGTCCCCGTTCGCGACCGAGGAGATCGCCACGCATGGAGATGAGTCCAGAAACGATCCGGGCGTTGCTTGACGCCTTCGAGCGCAGCGATTGGCGGGAGATGGTGGTCGAGGTTGGCGAGGATCGATTGCATGTTTCGCGTGATCCGCTTCCCGTTGAGGGGAACGCGCCGAGTGGGCCGGTAGCCCCAACGGCCGCGGGACCGAGCGCTCAGCCAGCGGGTCCTGTCGGGCCAGGGGACCCACCACCCCCTGCGGTAGCTAAAGCTTCCTCGGGGGTGGTCCCCCCTAGCCCGCCACCCGCTGGAGAGGCGGTTGAGGCTGACGCGAAAGGGACCAAGGTCGAGTCGCCCTCGGTGGGGCTCTTCTGGCGTGCTCCAAGTCCCGGCGCACCTCCCTTCGTGGAGCTTGGCGGCAGGGTGGAGGCCGGTGAGACTGTCGCGATCGTCGAGGTGATGAAGCTGATGAACCATGTTGCCTCGCCCGTCGATGGGGTGGTTACGGCGATCTTGGTCGAGAACGGTGAGGCGGTCGAGTTCGGGCAGCCGATCGTGGTCGTCGATCCCGAGGGTTGAGGAGACCCCGTGGCGCTGCGCCGCGTGTTGATCGCCAACCGTGGTGAGATCGCCGTGCGGGTGATCAAAGCCTGCTTCGACGAGGGGATCGAGGCGGTCCTCGCCGTCTCCGCAGGCCGACCGGGGGAGCCTCGGGGCCCAGCTCGCCGACCAGACCGTAGTGATCGGCCCCGCCGCGGCGGCCGAAAGCTACCTCGACGTCGACCGCGTGCTGGCCGCCGCGAAGACGACCGGCTGCGACGCTCTGCACCCCGGCTACGGCTTTCTCTCCGAGCGCGCCGAGCTGGCCGCCGCCTGCGAGGAGGAGGATGTGATCTTCGTCGGCCCCTCGGCCGAGGCGATGCGCCGCTCCGGCGACAAGGCAACCGCCCGCGCCCTCGCCCGCGAGCTCGAGGTCCCGATCAACGAGGGCTCCGAAGTAATCGAGTCCGAGGAGGAGGCGCGGGGGATCGCCGCCGAGATCGGCTACCCCGTCCTGCTCAAGGCGGCGGCCGGCGGCGGCGGCCGCGGCATGCGGATCGTCGAGTCAGAGGCGGCGATGGCGTCGGCCTGGGCGCAGGCCCACGGCGAGGCCGAGGCCGCCTTCGGCGACGGTCGCCTCTTCCTCGAGCGCTTCGTCCGCCACGCCCGCCACGTCGAGGTGCAGGTGCTGGGCGACGCCGCCGGCAACGTCGTCCACGTCGGCAACCGCGACTGCACCCTGCAGCGCCGCTACCAGAAGCTGATCGAGGAGGCGCCCGCCCACGACCTCTCGGCGGCGCTCGAGCGCGAGATCGGCGACGCCGCGGTGCGGCTGATCGCGGCCCTCGACTACACCGGCGCCGCCACCTGCGAGTTCCTCGTCGACCCCGACCGCGGCACCGCCGGCTTCCTCGAGATCAACGCTCGGCTGCAGGTCGAGCATCCGGTCTCCGAGGTCGTCACCGGGGTCGACGTGGTGCGCGAGATGCTGCGGATCGCCGGCGGCGAGGGGCTCTCGGTCGGCCAGGACGAGATCACCATCTCCGGCCACGCGATCGAGGTCCGGATCAACGCCGAGGACCCGCGCCGCGACTTCACTCCGACCCCCGGCCGGGTCGACGTCTGGGCGCCACCGCAGGGCACCGACGTCCGCGTCGACACCGCCTGCTTCCCCGGCTGGACCGTCCCGCCCTACTACGACTCGCTGCTGGCGAAGCTGATCTGCTCGGGTCCCGATCGCGAGGCGGCACTGGCCCGCACCCGCCAGGCACTCAGCCACCTCCGGGTCGAGGGCGTCTCGACGACCGCCGGCTTCGCCTACGACCTGCTCGACCACCCCGAGGTGATCGCCGGCAACGTCCACACCAAGTGGGTCGAGGAGACCTTCCTCCCCGAGTGGAACGCGGCGGCCGAGCCCGCCCCGGTGGGGGCAACCTGATGGCCCGGATCGAGCTGATCGACCAGAGCCTGCGCGACGGCCAGCAGAGCTACTGGGGGATGCGGATGCAGGCCGGCCAGATCCTCCCGGTCGCCGAGGCAATCGACAGCGCCGGCTACCGCGTCGTCGACCTCACCGGTTCCTCGATCTTCGAGGTGATGGTGCGCTTCCGCGAGGAGAACCCGTGGAAGGGCCTCGACGCGATCCGCGCCGCGCTCCCGAACTCGACCCTGCGCGCCGGCACCCGCAGCAACGGCGTCGTCGGCATGAACGTCACCCCGGACTCGATCGTCGAGCTCTGGATCCAGACCCTCGCCAAGCACGGGATCGAAAGCCTCTGGATCTTCGACTGCCTGCACGACGCCGAGAACATGATCCGGGTGGCGAAGGTCGCCCGCGACGCCGGCCTCGACCCCTCGCCGCAGCTCAACTTCTCCGAGTCGCCGGTCCACACCGACGAGTACTACGCCGACGTGATCGACCGGATGATCGCCGGCGGCGCCGCCCACACGATCATCCTCGGCGACGAGGCCGGGGTGATGGGGCCGGAGCGGGCGCGGGGCTGGATCCGCCAGAGCCAGGAACGCGCCGCGGCCGGCGGGGTGCCGCTCGAGATGCACTTCCACAACCGCACCGCGATGGCCAACCTCAACCACATCATCGGCGTCGAGGAGGGGGTGTCGATCGTCCACTGCGCGATCTCGACCCTCGCCAACGGCGTCTCGATGCCCTCGACCGAGGTCACCGTCGACAACCTGCGCCGGCTCGGCCACGAGGTGGCGATCGACGACAGCCGCCTGGCCGAGGTCGCCGAGCACTTCGGCGCCCTCGCCGACGAAGAAGGCTTCGCCCGCGGCGCCCCGGTCGAGTACCAGGTCGCCAACATCCAGCAGCAGTTCCCGGGCGGGATGATGGGGACGCTGCGCGAACAGCTGAAGCAGGTGGGGATGAGCGACCGCTTGCCGGCGGTGCTCGAGGAGGCGATCCGGGTCCGCGAGGAGATGGGCTGGCCGATCATGGCGACGCCGTTCTCGCAGCTGGTCGGGATCCAGGCGCTGCTGAACGTCGTCCAGGGCGAGCGCTACGTGACGATCCCCGACGAGAACCTGATGTACCTGGCGGGCTGGTACGGGACGCCGCCGGGGCCGGTCGACCCCGAGGTGCTCGAGCGCGCCGCCGCCAACCCGCGCGGCAAGGGGATGATGGACGCCGGCCACGCGCCGCAGCCGAGCTTGAAGGAGATCCGGGCCGAGTACGGCGAGAGTCTCACCGACGAGGAGCTGCTGCTCCGCTACCTGATCCCCGGCAACGACGTCGACCGCATGTATGAGGCCGACAACCCGATCGAGCCGATCATCGCGGTTGGTGGTCCCGGCGGCATCCCCTGGCTCAAGGACCTACTGCAGGCGACCGACGCCCGCGGCGTCAGCGCCAGCCGCGGCGACGTCCGGGTGACGCTGCGGCGCTAGCGAAGGAAGGGGCGGAGCCGATGGAGCTGGTGCACGAGTTCACCTTCAACGCCCGACTCGCGCCGGCGGTCAAAGTCGGGCCGGGGCCGTACGGCAACCGCCGCATCCGCGAGGTGCTGGGCGGCGAGGTGACGGGCGAGCGGATCAACGGCAAGGTCGGGACCGGCGGCTCGGACTGGGTCCTGGTCGGCCCCGACGGCTGGGGGCGGCTCGACGTGCGGCTGACGATCGAGACCGACGACGGCGCCGCGATCTACGTCCAGTACTTCGGGGTGATCGAGTACAACGAGGCGGCGCACGCCGCCAACGCCGGCGAGCGCTCGAGCGAGTATTCCGAGCACTACTTCCGCACCGCCCCGCGGCTCGAGAGCGGCGACGAGCGCTACCTCTGGGTGAACCAAACGGTGTTCGTCGGCGAGGGCCGGCTGCACCCCGGACCGGTGGTCGAATATCGCGTCCACCGCGTCCTCTGAATTCGGCTCCGGAAGCGGCTTTCGCGCCGCTTTGGCGATTCTCCAAGCCCCCCGCTGCGAGCTTCGCCCAGGCCCCCGGCGCGCTCGTACGCTAGCCCAGATCCGGCTTGCTACCTGAGGAGGAGAGTCGATGAAGTCATCCACCCGTCGCATCGCGAGGGGTTCGAAGTGGCCGCTGTTGGCCCTCTTCGCGCTCTTGGCCTGCGCTCTGGTGCTCGCTGCCTGTGGAGGCGGCGACGATAGTTCGTCCGCAACCGAAGAAACCGGCGCAGCCACCAGCGAAGAAGCGAGCTCGGAAGGCTCGGAAGGTTCGGAAGAAACGGCCAGCGGCGAACCGATCGTCACGTGGACCTACACGGACGTGAACACCGAAGGGCCGCAGTACAAAAACATCGAAGAAACCGCGCGCGTTTACCAGGAATGGGTCAACTCGCACGGTGGGATCGCGGGGCGTCCGCTCGAAGCGAATTTCTGCGACGCCCGGGGCACGCCAACCGGAGCGGCGGCTTGCGCGCGTGAAGCTACGGCCGGAGGCGCGGTTGCAGTAGTCGGCAACTTCACCTTCACCGGCGACGCGGTGGTGCCGATTCTCGAAAAAGCCAACACGGCTCAATGGGGCAACTGCTGTGCGATCGCCCCGACGGAATTGACGTCGAAAATCAGTTTCCCGATGGGGAACCAGCCGCTTTACGGGGTGGGACTCGTGAAACGGGCGGTCGCCGACGGGTGCAAACACATGGTCGGCGTGATCATCGAAGGCGCCGAAGCATTCGAACCGCTGATGGAAAACGCGGCGAAAGCCGAAGGCACCAAAATCGAGAAGTTCGTCAACCTGCCGGGAACCGCGCAGGACTACAGCGCCCAGGTGGCGGAAGCGACGTCAGGTGGCACCGACTGTTTGGTGATGATCGTCTCCGAAACGCCGTACATCGCCTGGATGCCGGCGTTCGCCCAGTCCGGCTCTGAAGCCCGCATGTACGGGCCGCAGGGCAACTTCAACGAAAACGCCGTCAAAGGCTTCGACGAAGTGGTCGAAGGCGACATCGATGCCGGCATGTACCCGGACATCTCGACCGAAGCCTGGGGCGAATACCGCGAAGCGCTGGAGAAATTCGAAGCCGATGACGCGCAGGACTACAACAGTCTCGGCGGCATGGGCACCTGGGCCGCTTACGAAGGGTTCAAACAGGTCGCCGAAACGATCAAAGGCAACCTCGACAACGAAACGTTCCTGAAAGCGGCCGAAACGGCCAAAATCGACCTGCCGGGCATGGTCCCGCCGCTCAACATGGCGGAAAACTGGGGCAACACCGGCGGGCCGAAAGGGTTCGAACGGATCGTCAACCGGTGCGTCGTCTTCAGTGAATTCAAAGAAGGGAAGCTGGTCCCGGCCAGCACTGAATTCGAAGACGTCTCCGAAATTGCCGGAGGCACCCAGCCGATGGATTGCGGTCCGCCTTTCGGAGGCTGATCGCGCAGACGCCCAGCTGGCGGCCCCGGGTAACGGTCCCGGGGCCGCCGCTGGCAATCCGCAGTGAGTGAGTTCAGTACCGGTAATGCGCTAGGGACCGAAAGAGAGCACCAGTGGAAGAAGTCATCCGTTTCGCGCTGTTGGGCTTGGGAATCGGCGCCACCTACGCGCTCGCCTCCCAGGGCCTGATCATCGTCTACCGCGGCTCTGGTGTCCTCAACTTCGCGCTCGGCGCGATCGGCATGGCCGGCGCCTACGTCTGGTGGGAGCTGACCACCAACCAGGGCTGGGCGTTCCTGCCCGGGCTGATCGCCGGGGTCCTCTTCGCCGCCGTAATCGGCGGCCTGGTGCATCTGCTGATCATGAGGCCGCTGCGCAACTCGGCGCCGCTGGTGAGGGTGATCGCGACGCTCGGGGTGCTGATCACGATCCAGTCGATCGCGATCCTGCGCTACACGGCGACCTCGAAATTCGTCCCCTCGGACCTGCCGACGGACATCGTCCACATCCACAACACGATCGTGATCTCGGCCGACCGGCTGATCCTGCTCGGGATCGCCTGCGCCCTCACCCTCGGCCTCTGGCTCTTCTACCGCTACACCCGCTTCGGCCTCGCGACCTCGGCGGTCGCCGAGTCGGAGCGCTCGGCTTCGGCGCTCGGCCTCTCGCCGGACACCGATGGCGACGCTGAACTGGGCGCTCGGCTGCGGCCTCGCTGGCCTGGCGGCGATCCTGATCGTCCCGATCGTCACCCTGCAGCCGGCGGTGCTGACCAACCTGGTGCTGGCCGCGACCGCGGCGGCGCTGGTCGCCGGCTTCCGCTCCTTCCCGATCGCGCTGGTGGTCGGGCTGATCGTCGGCATCGCCCAGACCGAGGTGACGCGCTACGTCGAACAGACCGGCGTCGGCACCGCGATTCCCTTTGTCGTCATCGTCATCTGGCTGGTGATCCGCGGCCAGGCACTGCCGCTGCGCGACTACCTGCTGCAGCGGCTGCCGACGATCGGCAGCGGCCGCATCAACTGGCCCGGGGTGGCGATCGGCACGGTGATCGGCGCCGTCCTGCTCTCGATCATGACCCCGATCTGGATCGACGCGATCACGGTGACGATCTGCATCGGCGTGATCCTGCTCTCGATCGTCGTCCTCACCGGCTATACCGGGCAGCTCTCGCTGGCGCAGTTCGCCTTCGCTGGCTTCGGCGCCTACGTCGCCGGGCGATTGCTGGCGACGACCGGGCTGCCGTTCTGGCTCGGTGTCGCGATCGGGGTCGTGGCGACGATCCCGCTCGGGATCCTCTTCGGGCTGCCGGCGGTGCGAACGCGCGGGATCAACCTGGCGATCGTCACCCTCGGGTTAGGCAGCGCGATCGAGCTGGTGCTGTTCGGCAACACCGACTTCACCGGTGGCTTCGGCGGCACCCAGATCGGCGAACCGAGCTTCTTCGGGCTGAACGTCAACGCCGCCGCCCACCCGACCCGCTACGGGCTGATGGCGCTTGGTTGCCTGGTGGTGGTCGCCCTGATCGTCGGCAATCTGCGAAGGGGGAGGTCCGGCCGCAGGCTGATCGCGGTGCGCACCAACGAGCGCGCAGCGGCGGCGCTGGGGATCAGCGTGCCGGGGGCGAAGCTCTACGCCTTCGGCGTCGGGGCGGCGATCGCCGCGCTCGGCGGCATCCTGCTCGCCTTCCGCACCACCTCGATCAACTACGCGGAATTCACTTCGTTCACCTCGATCACGATGGTCGCCTACGCGATGATCGGCGGCATCGGCTACCTGTTCGGGCCGGTGATCGGGGCAACGCTGGCGCCCGGGGCATTCTCGGAACGGCTGCTGAACTCGATCGACTCGGGGATCGGCAAATACATCCCGCTTGATCGGCGGCGTCTCGCTGATCGTCCTCGTGCTGGTCAACCAGAACGGCGTGGTCAAAGAGCAGATCGCGCAGATCGCCTTCCTGCGCTCGAAGCTCGGCCAGTGGATCCCGTTCCTGGCGCCGAAAGAGAAACCGAAGCGCGAGCTGCCGGCGCCGAGCCGAGCCGAGAACAAGGTCGAGCCGATGACCCTCGAGGTCAAGGACCTGACCGTCAAATACGGGGGGACGACCGCGGTCGACGACGTCTCGCTGACCGTCAAGCCGGGTCAGGTGCTGGGGCTGATCGGGCCGAACGGTGCCGGCAAGACCTCGCTGATCGACGCCGTCACCGGCTTCACCCGGATGGCGCCCGGCTCCCAGCTCTTGCTCGACGGCAGTGACATCAACCGACTGTCGGCGACCAAACGCTCGCGGCTCGGGCTCGGCCGCTCGTTCCAGTCGCTGGAGCTGTTCGAGGACTCGACCGTGCTCGACAACCTGCGCGCCGCCTCGGACCCGCGCGACATGGGCTCCTACGTTCGCGACCTGGTCTGGCCGATCAACGCACCGCTGCCCGACACCGTGCTGGCGACGATCCGCGAGTTCGAGCTCGAGGACGACCTCGACCGCCAGGTCGAGGACCTGCCCTACGGCCGCCGGCGCCTGCTGGCGATGGCGCGGGCGGTGGCGACCGAGTCGAGCGTGCTGCTGCTCGACGAGCCGGCGGCCGGGCTCGGCGACGCCGAGACCGCCGAGCTCGCCCACCTGGTCGGGCGGCTGGCGAAGGAGTGGGGGATCGCGGTGCTGGTGGTCGAGCACGACATGAACTTCGTGATGTCGGTCTGCGACGAGCTGGTCGTGCTCGACTTCGGCCGCACGATCGCGACCGGCACGCCTAGCGAAGTCCGCAACAACCCGGCGGTGATCGCCGCCTACCTGGGCGAGGAAGAGGACGCGCACACCGGCAGCGCTTCGACCCGCTCGGCGCCACCGCGCTCGATCCTCGGGACGGAGGGCGCGTGATGTCCGCCCAAGCGCCGGTGATCTCGGTCAGGGAGATGAGCACCGGCTACGCCGGGCAGCCGGTCGTCCACGACCTCAGCTTCGATGTGATGCCGGGCGAAGTCCTCTGCCTGCTGGGGCCGAACGGTGCCGGCAAGACGACGACGATGCTGGCCCTGGCGGGCGAACTGCCGCTGATCGAGGGCGAAGTCGAGTTCGCCGGTGTGAAGAAGAACGCGCCGCTCTATAGGCGAGCCCGCGCCGGGATGTCATTACGTGACCGAAGAGCGCTCGATCTTCAAGAGCTTGAGCCTGCGCGACAACCTGCGGATCGGCGGCGTCTCGGTCGACGAGGCGGTGGCGCTGTTCCCCGAGCTCGGCAAGCGCCTCGGCGTCCGCGGCGGCTTGCTCTCGGGCGGCGAGCAGCAGATGCTGACCCTCGCCCGGGCCCTTGGCCGCAAGCCGCGCCTGCTGCTCGCCGACGAGCTCTCGCTCGGCCTCGCGCCGCTGGTCGTCGACCGCCTCCTGAACGCCGTCCGCAAAGCGGCCGACGAGCAGGGCACGGCGGTGATCATGGTCGAGCAGCACGCCCACAAGGCGCTCGGCTACACCGACCGCGCGATCGTCATCCGCCGCGGCCGCGTCCGTCTCGACCTCTCGGGCGAACAGGCCCGCGGCCGGATCGGCGAGGTCGAGCAGGCTTACCTCACCTCGGCCGGCGGCGACGTCGAAGCCGGCGAGGCCCAGCTTGGCGCGGCCGAGCACGCCGCCCGCTCGGCCGAGAACAACAGCGCCGGCTAGCGCGGCGCGGAGCGCCGGTGCGGCGCGGCCGGCCCTCTCCTCCCCGACCGCGCTCCGGCGCTGCCCTCGAACGCATCTCAATTGATTGACAGGGCTTGATCAATCTGATGGATTTGTGCAGAGGCGGTCGACGGCGGCGCTACGACACACCTATTGGCAAGGGCGAGGAGGCAAAGGATGACTCGAGTTAAAGCTGTGATCGGTGTCTGCGTGCTGTGCGCGATCGCTTTCAGCGCGGTCGCCGTCCAGAGCGCGGCCGGAGCGATCAAAGGCACAACAGGGTTCACATGCAAGGAAAAGAAAGAACCGGGTGGGGCTGGCTTTGCGGATGCGCACTGCAAAGAAGCAGTGGCGAGCGGGGCGAAATTTGAACACGTGGCGATTGCCGAAAACGTGGTCACAGAAGGACGCGTCACGAACACGAAAACAGGCGGGGAAACGATTGCCGTCCACTTGCTGACCACCATTGCAGGGGTCCAGTTGGAACTGCAGGCAACTGGCACCGAAGGCCTCGCCACTGGGGCAAACAAGAAAAACGCCGAAGGCGAACACTTCATCGAAGGCACCGGAACGACTACGTATACCGGCGTCACGGTGACGAAACCCGCTGGCAAAGGCTGCAAAGTGCCGGAAGGGAAACTGACCACGAACAAATTGAAAGGGACCAGCCTGGGTCAGGGCATGGAAGGCAAGCTCGAACCGGCAGAAGGTACGACCTTCATGACCGTGCCGATCGAAGGCTGCATCATCGAAGCTCTGAACAACAAATACACCCTCTCGGGAACCATCAAATGCCCGAACGAAGGCGCAACAATCGTCTGCAGCCACGCGCCTACGACAGCGCAAGGCACGCTGAAATTGAACAGTGTGAAAGCGGGCGTCGACGTGCTGACAACAGCTACCGCGAGGGCGAACAGCTTCGAGCCGTACACCCCGGTGGCGCCGACAACAATCGAAACATAGGAGAGCGGGCGGGAGAGCTAGGCGACCGGCACGAGACGGGCGGATTCGGTGTCCAAGGCGCTCCAGTCGTCGTGGCGGCCGTAGTGGAACGGCAGGAAGACGTCGGCGGGGGTGGTGGCGACGGCTTCGCACTTGCCGATCAGGTCGCCCTCGACGTAGGTCGCCTTGGTCACCGAGCGGACCGGGATCTCGTCGAGCGGGTCGTGGACGGTGCCGCGGAGGACGACCGAGCCGGCGCCTTCGAGTGAGGTGGTGGCGTGGACCTCGAACTTGGCGCGGGTGAGGATCGCGTCCTCCTCGAGGCCGTGGCCGTCGGCGGCGGGACGGGCCTTGAAGTTGAAGTTGTAGCCCTCGGCGTCGAAGCCGCCGATGTCCTCGCTCATCTCGCCCTGCAGCTCGATGATCCGGACGCCGCCGCGGTCGACCCAGCCGCGGAAGGCGTCGCCGCGGCGCAGCAGGGCCGAGTCGGCGATCTTCTTCGGCTCGCCGAAGAGATCGCGGCCGTAGATGGTGGGCACATCGTTGTCCATGTACATCGCCAGCACGTACTCACCGTCGATGCCCTCGTGGCGGGCGGCGACGTAGATCGCACCGCCGTAGAAGTCGCCGACGCAGTTGGATTGCCAGCGCCCGACCATCGCCCGCACATTCGGCGCCGCGGCCGGCTCGAGCGGTGGCGGCAGCACTTCGGCGACCACGCTCTCGTCGGTGGCGAACTCCACCGAGAGCATCTGGCCGCCTACGAATCGCGGGAAGCTGAGGGCATGCTCGATGCGGGTGATCTCCTCGGAGCTCTTGACGAATCCCATTTCTCTTCCTCCTCGTGCGGGTCGGTCGAGATGACGGTATTCGGCTCCGAATCGGTGGTGTAAGAGAGATCGAGGATCTCTTGGTGGAGATCCAAACCGCGTTTCTCCCAGGCCGTGCGCCAGTCGTTTATGTGCCTCCGCATCACCGCCGCGGCGGTGTCGGGATCGCGGACTTCGATCTCCTCGATGATGCGGCGGTGGTACTTGGTCGCGTATTCGGCCATCTCCTGGGTGTCCATGAAGCGGTAGAGCGCCGGGATCAGCACCTGGGAGACCGGCTCGCGGGCGATGATCAGCGCTGGGTTGGCCGAGATCTCGGCCAACATGCTGTGGAATTCGACATCGAGCCGGCTCCACTCGGCGAGGTGGCCGAGGTGTTCCTCCTGCGCCGCCAGGGCCTGGTTCAGCTCCTTGATGTCGCTGCGGTCGGCGCGCATCGCGGCGAACCGGGTGAGCTCTGGGTCGAGAACCATCATCGCCTCGTGCAGATGGTGGAAGGTGACGTTGTGCTGTCGCAGCGCGCGGTGTAGCTCGCGAAACCCCGGGTCCTCGCTGCGGTCGGCGACGACCATGATCCGCGGGCTAGCCCGTTCGACCAGGCCGCCCTGTTCGAGGATCCGCAGCGCCTCGCGCACGGTCGAGCGGCTGACTCCGGCCTGCTCGGCTAGGGCGCTCTCGGAGGGGAGGCGGTCGCCGACCCGCAGGTCCCCGGAGGTGATTCGCTCGCGCAGCAGCGCCGCCAGCTGCTCATACGCTCTGGCGATCTTTATCGGTTGAACGAGGCTGGGCCGAGTGCTCATCGAATTCCCTGCGGCAGCGCCATGGGAAGAGCCTATCCAGCGCCCCCACGGCTTTCTGGAGCGGCTCCAGCGCTTTTGGAGGTTGGCAACAACAGCACTGGTGATGCATTGCGGCGGTGGGCGGGCGGAGAAGCGCTTGTGCTTATTGTCTCTGTTTGAAAGTCAGAGTGTCCGATTGTCTTGAGCACGAAATTTCCATTTGACGGCGGTAAACGGCCCGTGTAGGGTCGATAGTCAGACGATAAGGGAGCCGGCGCGAGAGGGAAGCGCCAGCCGACAGTCGTCCGGGGAAGAGGGAGCTGCACGCAGTGATCACCGAGGTGGTCGTGCTACGGATGGGACACGAGAGGTGAGCGGCGCCGCGCTCGTCGTCGGCGGCTCCTCGGGCATCGGTCGCTCTTGCGTTGAAGCGCTTGCCGCCGCCGGTTGGCCGACCGTGGTCGCCGACTTGAAGCCGGCGCCCGGCGAAGAGGCGATCGCCCTCGACGTCCGCGACCGCGAAGCAGTCTTCGCCGCCGTCGGCGAGGCGGCCGCCTCGCACGATGGGCTCGGCGCCGTCGTCTACGCCGCCGGTACCGCCCGAGTCAAACCACTTCTCGAAGTCGAGGAGCGCGAGTGGGAGCTCGTCCTCGGGGTGAACCTAACGGGCGCATTTCACGTCCTGCAGGCCGCCGCCCCCCACATCCCCGAGGGCGGCTCCTACACCGCGATCTCCTCGATCGACTCGCAGTCGCCGGTCGACGGCCTCGCCCCCTACTGCGCCTCGAAGGCTGGGGTCGAGGCGCTGGTCCGTTCCGCCGCGCTCGAGCTCGGCCCCGCCGGCGTCCGCTGCAACGCGGTTCTGCCGGGCCTGGTGCGGACGCCGCTGATGGCGCCGCAGCTGGAGCAGCCCGGGGTCGAAGAGGCCTTCGTCGCCCAGACGCCGCTGCGTGGCGTCGCCGCGGGCGCCGACGTTGCCGACGTCGTCGCCTTCCTCGCCTCGCCCGCCGCGCGCTGGATCACCGGCGCCGCGATCCCGGTCGATGGCGGCATGTCCCTGACCGAGCACCCAAAGCTTCGCTGACCCAGATCACCAACCGTCACCAAAAGCATCATGCACCGAAAGGACCCCCCGACCTTATGGCAACCGAGCAACAGTCCCGACCGGCCGGAATCGGCGTCGAGCGGGCCGAGCAGCTGCTGAAGGAATTCGTCTCGATCCCGAGCGTCAACGGCGACAAGACGACCGCCCACCTGTGGATGACGCGGCAGCTGGAAGAGATCGGGATGAGCGTCGAGCACTATCCCGTCGAGGGCAAGCCGAATCCGCTGGTGCTCGGGGTGCTGGAGGGCGACGGCGACGGCCCCGGGGTCCTCTTCGACGCCCACTTCGACACTGTCCACGCGGTCCCCGAGGACTGGTCCCACAATCCCTGGGACCCCTACGTCGAGGACGGCGTCCTCTACGGTCGCGGCGCGGTCGACTCGAAGGGGACGGTGGTCTCGATGCTGATGGCGGCGAAGGCGGTCGCCGCCTCGGGCCAGGCGCTGAGCGGGCCGCTCTACCTGATGTCGGACTCCGACGGCGAGGACGGCTTCCGCGGCGCGGCGCTGATGCGCGACATCGGCATCGTCGACCGGCTCGGCACGGTCTGGTCGGCAGAGGCAACTGGCAACAGCCGGGTGGAGATCGCCTACCCCGGCATCTCGACCTGGAAAATCACCGCGATCGGCCGCACTGCCCACCCGACCGAGCCGGAGCAGGGGATCAACGCGGTGACGAAGATGGCGAAGCTGGTCACCGCCGTCGCCGAGGGCCGGCTCGAGCTGCCGCAGGGCAACTCGAAATGGTTCGAGCCGCGGGTCACCACTAACGCGATCCGCACCCGCCCCGGCGGTGGCTGGGCGATCCCCGCCCGCTGCGACGCGGTGCTCTCAATTCTCTCGCCGGCCGGCGCCTCGCTGGGCGAAGTCCGGGCGGCGATCGACGCCTTCCTGCGCCAGCTCGAGGAGGAGGACGGCGAGGTTCGCTTCGAGCGCAAAATCCTGCCGATGGGGGCAGGGCGGTTGTGGCTGCACCCCGGTGAGTCCGACCCCGAGAGCGCCGGCGTCAAGGCGCTCGAGACGGCGATCCGCGCCGCCGGCGGCGAGCCCAAGGTAGGCAAGTTCAACGGCGGCTGGGTCGACGCGGTGGAGATGATGCACCCCGGCGAGGGCGGCTACGACGTCCCCGCCACGATCACCTTCGGCCCTGGCGACTTCGAGCTCGCCCACGCGGTCGACGAGCACATACCCCTTGCCGAAGTTGCCGAGGCGGCGGAGATCTACGCCGCCGCAACCCTTGACCTGCTCAGCTGAGAGGAGAGAGACGATGTCCGATAGCCAGATGCGCCGCGCCTTCACGGCGCTGTCCGAGGTCACGCCAGCGGCCGCCGGGGTCACCTCCATCGACGAGCTCTTGCGGCTGGTTGCCGACCGCACCTCGGCCCTGGTCGGGGTCGAGCGCTGCTCCGTCTACCTGCGCGAAGAGCGCCAGAACCTGTTCCGCGGCTGCGTCGCCTGCTGCAAGGGCAACCCGCTGACCGAGGACATCAAGCGCTGGGTCTGCGGCATCCCCGCCGACGGCGTCACCCGCGAGGTGCTGGAGACGCGGAGGCCGGTGGTGGTTGCCAACGCCCGCCAGGACCCACGGATGGTGAAGGCGACGGTCCGTCACTGGCAGATCCGCTCGCTGATGGCGGTGCCGATGGTCCTCGACGCCGAGGTGATCGGGCTGATGCTGCTCGACGACCCCGACCGCCAGCACGACTTCGGCGCTCCCGAAGTGGATCTGGCCAAGACCTTCGCCGACCTTGCCGCTGGCCTGATCGCCCAGACCCAGACGCGGCTCGAGCTGCAGTCGAAGTTGGGAGCGGCGAGCCGCCAGCTGAACGCGCTGCGGCGGGCGACCGCGGTCGACGAGCGGCTCTCCGACCTGGTGCTCGAGGGACGGTCGCTGGCCGACCTCACCGCGACCCTGGCGCAGTTGCTCGGCAAGCCCTGCGCGATCTTCCGCCCCGACGGCAAGCGGGTTGCCGCGGCGTTGCCCGAGGCGGCGCCGGAGAGCGCCGTGCCGCGGCTGCTCGAGCCGGAGATCGCGGCGCTGCCGGAGGTCCGCAAGGCGCTGGCCGAGAACGAGTCGAGCCGCGCCTTCGTCGCCGGTCCGGTGCCGGCTGCCGGCGTCCTGCACCGCCACGTCGTCGCCCCGGTCGTGCTCGGCGAAGAGCTCTGGGGACGGCTGGTGGTGATGGAGCACAAGAGCCGCTTCACCGGCGGCGACGTGGTCGCGGTGCGACGGGCGGCGACGCTGATCTCGCTGCAGGTGAGCTCCGAGCGCAAGGCGGCCGAGGCCGACTGGAACGCCGGTGCCTCGCTCGCCGCCGAGCTGCTCGGCGGCGGCTCCGACGCCGCCGTCGCCCGCCGCCGCGCCGATCGGCTCGGGGTCAGCCTCGATGCCGAGCGGCTGGTGATCGTGATCGGCTCGCGCTCCGAGGGGGAGGGACCGGACTTCCGCGCCGTCGCCTCCGCCTTTGAGCGCGAGACTCCGGAGCTGACCGTTCACGTGACCGCGCTCGAGGGCGCGGTGTCGGCGCTGGTCGAACTGCCGGAGGGCGCCGAGGGGCGTGGCTTCGCGCTCGCCAACCGCGAGCGGTTCGAGGCGGTGCGGGCCGGGCTGCGCCCGGCGGCGCAGCTGATCGCCGGTGTCTCGACCGTGCACAGCGGGCCCGACGGCTACCGCGCCGCGCACCGCGAGGCGCGCCAGGTGGTCGAGTGCATCCGCCGCTTCTCGCCACCCGACGGGCCGGCGCTGTTCACCGCCGACGAGCTCGGGGTCGGCAGCCTGCTGCTCTCGAGCTCCGACGGCGAAGCGATGGCGACCTTCGCCGAACAGACGGTCGGCGAGCTGGTCCGCGAGCACTCGAAAGCCGACCTGCTGACGACGCTCTGCTCGTTCTTCGACAACATGGGCAGCATCCGCGGCTCGGCGGCGGCGCTCGACGTCCACGAGAACACGATCCGCTACCGCCTATCGCGGATCGAGGAGCTGACCGGCCTGGCGGTGATGCACGACCCCGACGCCCAGCTGCGGGCGCGGCTCTCGCTGCTCGTCCTGCTGCTGCAGGGACGGCTGCCGAGCGGGATCGGCGCGGCGCCGGCCGCGGTGCCGGCGCTCTCCGAGCTGGAGGTGGTGCCGGTCGCCTAGCTGGCTGGCGCCACACCCCCTTCCCCCTTTTGGGGGAATCCCGAGGACCCCGTCGCTGCCCCGCCCGCGGGTGGCGGGCGCCGGGCTATGTTCGCGAACGTGGCCGGGGTTCACCTCCTGGGAGTCGCATCGACGTCGCAGTCCCGGCGCAGCCGCGGGCCGGCTGACCTCGCCCGCGAGGTGGTCGGCGCCGCCCTGGCCGACGCCGGGGTAACGCCGGCCGAGGTCGACGGCGTCGCGATCGCGGCCGACGAGGAAGCCTTCGCGAGCGGCGCCGAGTTGCTGCTCGGAGCCAAGCAGCGGCCCTACCAGTGCCGCTGCGGGCTTGGCACCGTGGCCCTTAACTCCGCCTGGAAAGCGGTCGCGGCCGGGGTCGGGGAGGTGGTCGTCTGCGTCGGCTTCGACGGCGCCGCGGCGCCGCCCGCCGACCGCGGCGAAGTGCTCGAGGCGCAGGCGGCGGCGGCGCGCGAATACCTGCAGCACTCGGGCGCCGGCGAGCGCCACCTGGCGCGGGTCGCGGCGAAGAACCGGCGCCATGGCGCCGCCAACCCGAACGCTCTCATCACGGCGGAAGTCAGCGTCGACGAGGTGCTCGAGAGCGAGCTGCTGCTCTGGCCGCTGCGGCGGCTGATGGTTGCCGGGCCGGCCCCGAGCTCCGCCGCCGCGGTCGTCCTTGGCGCTGCCGCCCGGGGCCGCGGGCGTGGCGCCAAGGCGCCGCGGGTCAGCGCCTCGGTAATGCTCGACGACGACTCTGCCGGCGGCGCCGAGACCAGCCGCGCCGCCCGCCTCGCCTACCTCTCGGCCGGGCTCGGGCCCGACGACGTCGACCTGGCCGAGATCGAAGACCCGACCCCGGTCGAGGAGATCGCCGCCTACGAGGCGCTCGAGTTCGCCCCCGAGGGGTCGGGGCCGGAACTGGTCGAAAGCGGCTTCACCGCGCTCGGCGGGGTCCTTCCCGTCAACCCCAGCGGCGGCGCGCTCTCGCAGGGGGTCTCGCACGGGGCCGGCGGTATCCGCCAACTGGTCGAGCTCTCGCTGCAGCTGCGCGACCGCGCCGGGCGGCGCCAGGTCCCCGGCGCCCGCGTCGGCCTTGGCCTCTGCGGCGGCCCGGCCAGCCCCACCGGCCCGACCGCCCTCACCATCGTCACCGCCTGACCCGCAACTGCCGTCGCACTTGTCCCCACCCGGTGCGTTTGTCCCCGCATACCGGGGACAACTGCAACTGGTGGGGACAACTGCAACCGGGACGGCGGTTCTGTGAGGAGCACAAACCGCCCGTGGCGAATTCGCCCGGCGGGTCGGTGGTGGTGGAATGGTGCGCGGGGATGTACCGGGCGCTGCAGACCGACTTCGAGAGCCTGCCGCAGGTCCTTGCCGTGCGCGCCGGCGAGATCGGCGAGGAGCGCTTCGTCCGCGACGCCAACCAGGAGTGGACTTACGGCGAGTTCCACCAGCGGGTGACGGAGGTCGCCGCCGGCCTGCGTGAGCTCGGGGTCAAGCAGGGCGACGTGGTCGGCGTCGTCCTTCCCAACAGCCCCCACTACCTCGAGGTCTGGTGGGGGATCCTCTGGCTCGGCGCGATCTTCAACCCGGTCAACCCGGTGCTGACCGGGCGCGAGGCGGCCGGGATCCTCGCCGACTCCGAAGCGGTGGTCGCGGTCTGCACGCCGGAGGCCGCGGCCGGGCTCGAAGAGCACCGCGACGAGCTCCCCAACCTGCGCGAGATCGTTGCCGCCGCGGGCGGCGACCCGGCGGCGCCGCTGCGCGCCCACGGCACCGTCGCCGAGCACGCCCAGATCGCCCCCGGCGACCTCGCCTCATTCGTCTACACCTCCGGCACCACCGGCCGGCCGAAGGGGGCGATGCTCGGCCACGGCAACTTCCTCGCCAACGCCTGGCAGCTCGGCGAGCCGCTGCCGGTCAGCCGCGGCGACACGCTGGGGATGGTGCTGCCGCTGTTCCACGTCAACGCGCAGTTGGTGACGACGGTGATCCCGCTGGTGCTCGGCGCCCAGGTGGCGATGTGGGAGCGCTTCTCGGCCTCGCGCTTCTGGGCCGAGGTGGCGCGCTTCGAACCGGTCACCTTCTCCTCGGTGCCGACGATGCTGGCGGCGCTGCTCCACGCCCCCGGCGCCGACGAGGCCGAGGCGAACACCCTGCGCTTCGTGATCTGCGGCGCGGCGCCGCTCTCGCCGGCGCTCTTCCGCCGCTTCGAGCAGAAGTTCGGGCTGAAGATCATGGAGGGCTACGGACTCACCGAGGGCACCTGCTGCTCGACGATCAACCCCTTCACCGGGCCGCGCAAGATCGGCTCGGTCGGGCTGCCGACCCGGGCCCAGGAGCTGCAGGTGATCGACGAGAGCGGCGCGCCGGTCGCCGACGGCACCCCCGGCGAAATCTGCTTCCGCGGGCCGAACATGATGCACGGCTACTACAAGCGTCCCGACGCCAACGCCGAGACGATGGTCGACGGCTGGATCCGACACCGGCGACGTCGGCTTCCGCGACGAGGACGGCTACTTCTTCCTCGTCGACCGGACCAAGGACATGATCATCCGCGGCGGCGAGAACATCTACCCGCGCGAGATCGAGGACGTCCTGCAAGAGCACGACTCGGTCAAGGAGGCGGCGGTGATCGGCCGCCCCGACGAAGTCCGCGGCGAGGAGGTCCACGCGGTTGTGGCGCTCGTCTCGGGCGACGACGTCGCGGTGCTCGAGGAGCACTGCCGGACGCGGCTGGCGGCCTTCAAGGTGCCGACCAGCTGGGAGGTGGTCGAGGAGCTGCCGAAGACCTCGACCGGGAAGATCGACAAGAAGCCGCTGCGCGAGAAGCTCGCCGCTGCGGCCGGGTGAGAGGAGAGGCCGTGGGGATACTCGAGGGGAAGGCGATCATGATCACCGGTGCCGCCAGCGGGATCGGCCGCGCCACTGCACAGGAGGCGGCGATCGAGGGCGCGCGGCTCTTGCTCTGCGACGTCGACGACGAGGGCGGTGCCGCGGTGGCCGAGGAGATCGGCGAGGCGGCGAGCTACCACAACGTCGACGTCACCGACGAGGCGGCGGTCGAGGCCGCGGTCGCGGCGACGGTCTCCGAGCTCGGGCGGATCGACGGCGCCTTCAACTGCGCCGGCATCCTCGGCGTCCTCGGCAACATCGGCGAACTGCCGCTCGACGGCTGGAAGCAGCTGATCGAGGTCGACCTCAATGGCGTCTTCCTCTGCACCAAGCACGAGGTAAACGCGATGGCCGAGCAGGGCGGCGGCTCGATCCTCAACATGGCCTCGGCCGCCGGGCTGATTGGCTGGCCCGGCGCCTCCGGCTACGTCGCCGCCAAGCACGGCGTCGTCGGGCTGACCAAAGCGGCGGCGCTCGAGTACGCGCCGCAGGGCGTCCGCGTCAACGCGATCTGCCCCAGCTACACGCTCACCCCGATGGTCGAGAAAGAGCTCTTCGAGGACGCGCTCGGCAACGACGAGGAGCTGATCGGCGCGGCGCGCGCCAACCACCCGATCGGCCGCTTCGCGCACCCGAGCGAGATCGCCAACGCCGCGACCTGGCTGCTCTCCGACAAGGCCTCGTTCGTGACCGGGACGGCGATGCCGGTCGACGGCGGATACACCGCCCCCTAGGCTCACTCCTCGATGGCCGATCGCGACAGCTTCGAGCAGACCCCGTACGAGCTGCCGCCGGGGGCGACCGAAATCGTCCTGGTCCGCCACGGCGCCTCCTCGCCGCCGGTCGAGGGCAAACCCAACCCGCTGGTCGGCGGCCACTCGGACCCGGCCCTGGCCGAGGCGGGCCTGGCCCAGGCGGAGCTGGTGGCGGAGGGCCTGCGGCACGAGCCGATCTCGGCGATCTTCGTCTCCACCCTGCGCCGCACCCAGGAAACCGCGGCGCCGCTGGCCGAGGCGCTGGGGATCGAGCCCGAGCCGCCGCTGGAGGAGCTGCGCGAGATCTTCCTCGGCGACTTCGAGGGCGGCGTCTACCGGGTCAAAGCCGCCCGCGAAGACCCGGTGATCAAGCGGGTCTTCAGCGAGGAAGCCTGGAGCGAGATCCCGAACGCCGAGACCTTCGAGCACTTCGGCCCGCGGGTTACCGCCGGGGTCGAGAAGATCGTCGCCGCCACCGGGCCCGACAAGGCCGCGGTCGCGATCCTCCACGGCGCCGTGATCGGCCAGCTCTGCCGCCAGGCGACCGACAGCCGCCCCTTCGCCTTCGTCCACGCCGACAACGGCTCGGTCTCGCGCTTGGTCGTCCAGCCCGACGGCCGCTGGCTCTTGCGCTCGTTCAACGACATCTCGCACCTCCGGGTGCGGACCGGCTCCGCCGGCTGACGCCCGTCCACCGCTCGCGAAGCCAGACAAAAGGAGACTGAACATGCCCGCCTTCCTCGTCCACGGCAACCCCGACTCGGCGCGCCTCTGGTCGCGGGTGATCGACAACCTCGGCTCCTACAGCGACGAGATCGTTGCCGCCGACCTGCCGGGCTTCGCCGAGGCGGCGCCGGACGACTTCCCGATGACGAAGGAGGCCTACGTCGATTGGATCTGCGAGCAGCTCGAAGCGCTCGGGGGCGGGGTTGACCTCGTCGGCCACGACTGGGGCTCGCTGCTGGTCCAGCGGGTCGCCTCGACTCGGCCCGACCTGGTGCGGACGGTCGCCTGCGGCGGTGCCGCGGTCGACCGCACCTACCCCTGGCACCCGCTGGCCCAGGTCTGGCAGACGCCGGGCGAGGGCGAGCGCTACATGGAGGAGGAGCTGACCGACGAGTTCGGGATCTCCCACCTGGTCGAAAACGGGGTGCCCCAGGAGGACGCCGAGGCCAATATCTGGACCACGCCGCACGGCAAGGACACGATCCTCGCCCTCTACCGCTCGGCGGTCGACATCGGCGAGGAATGGCAGCCCGACCTGGAGCGGATCGAAGTGCCGGCGATGGTGATCTGGGGTAAGGACGACCCCTACGTTCCGCTCGAGTTCGGCGCGGCGCTGGCCGAGCGGATGAAGGGCGAGCTGGTCGTCCTCGACTGCGGCCACTGGTGGCCCTTCGAGCGCCCCGAGGAGACCGCCGAGGCCCTGCAGCGCCACTGGTCCGCCACCTAACCCACCCGCCCAACCTCCGCGTGGTTGTCTTTTCTTCGGCCCTGCGTGATGTGGTTGTCTTTTCTTCGGGATAGCCGAAGGAAGGACAACCACGGCGCTGGCGGCCTGGATTTGTGGGGTTTTCACAAATGCGGTGCCTGGGCGCTGGCGGTCTGGGGCGCTCCATGAGAATCTGGCCGAGGGATGTCGAGCGCTACTGATACCGAGCTGCTCGCGCTGCACGGACTGGCGGTGAAGAAGGCCGGCAGTCCGGCTGCGGTCGCCGCCGTGGTCGGGGCGGAGGAGGCCGAGGTCGAGGCCTCGCTCGAGGCGGCGGTTACCGCCGGTCGCGCCGCCGGCGCCAAAGGCACCTTCATGGTCGCCCCGGCCGGTCGCGAGTGGCTCGACGAGCGCTATCCGGAGGCCTTCGCCGAGTTCCGCGCCGACCCCACCGCGACTGAGACCTACGAGCGCTTCGAGCGGATCAACCGCGAGCTGCTGGCGCTCTTCACCGACTGGCAGATGGTCCCCTCGGCGGGCGGCGAACGGGTCCCCAACGACCACTCCGACCCCGACTACGACACCGGCGTGATCGACCGCCTCGGCGCCCAACACGAACGGGCCGAGCGGGTCCTCGACTCCTTCGCCGAGCTCGAACCGCGGCTCGGTCTCTATAAGGAGCGCCTCGACTCGGCTTACGACAAAGCCCTGGCGGGCGAGCACGAATGGGTCTCGGGCGCCCGTATCGACAGTTACCACACGGTTTGGTTCGAGCTCCACGAGGACCTGCTTCGCATGCTCGGCCGCGAACGCGAGGAGGCACCGTGACGGTTTGCGTGTCCGGCCGCGAACGCGAGGAGGCACCTTGACCGCGGTCGCCGACCGCGCCGTCGTCCTCGACGGCGCGACGGTGCCGAGCAAGGAGGTGGTCGGCAACAAGGGGCGCAGCATCGCCTGGATGCTCAGCCTCGGGCTGCCGGTGCCGCCGGCGCTGTGTTTGCCGATCGAGGAGTGCCGCCGCTTCCACGCCAACGGCGAGGAGCTCGACCCCGACGCCTGGGGCTCGGTCCTATCCGGCATCACCCGGCTCGAGGAGGTGCTTGGCCGCGAGTTCGGCGGCGGTGAGAGCCCGCTGCTGGTCTCGGTCCGCTCCGGCGCCGCGGTCTCGATGCCGGGGATGATGGACACCGTCTTGAACCTCGGCATCAGCGACGAGGTCGAGGCGGCGCTGGCACGGCTCTCCGGCGACGCCGACTTCGCCCGCCAGACTCACTGCCGCTTCGTCCACCAGTTCGGCGAGATCGTGCTCAAGGCCGATATCGAGGAGCCGGGCCCCGACGCCAGCCCGGCCGAGGTCCGTGAAGCGGTCCGCAAGGACACCGGTGCCGACGTCCCAACCGACCCCCACGAGCAGCTGCGGGCGGTGATCAAGACCGTCTTCGGCTCCTGGTCCTCGCGCCGGGCCAAGGCCTACCGCCGCCACTGGGACATCCCCGAGGACGGCGGCACCGCGGTGATCATCCAGGCGATGGTCTTCGGCAACCTCGGCGAGGACTCGGGCACCGGCGTCCTCTTCAGCCGCAACCCGCTCTCCGGCGACCCCGAGCCCTATGGCGAGTGGCTGCCGCGCGGCCAGGGTGAGGACGTGGTCAGCGGCACCCACGACCCGCTGCCGCTCGCCGCCCTCGCCGGCTCGCTGCCCGACGCGCACGAGCGCCTGCTCGCCGCCGCCAAGCTGCTCGAGCGCGAGCACGGCGACATCCAGGACGTCGAGTTCACGGTCGAGCGCGGCGAGCTCTTCCTGCTACAGACCCGTTCCGCCAAACGCTCGCCGCAGGCCGCGGTGCGGGCCGCCGTCGATCTCGCCGCGGAGGGCGCGATCGACCGCGTCGAGGCGATCGGGCGGGTCACCCCCGAGCAGCTGGCCAGCGTCCTGGCGCCGCGCGTCGCCGACGAGGTCGCCGCTGCCGCCGAGGTCGTCGCCAGCGGCATCGCCGCCTGTCCCGGGGTCGCGAGCGGGATCGCGATCGCCGATTCCGACGCCGCCTGCGAGGCCGAGGGGGACGTCGTCCTCACCCGGCCGACGACCAGCCCCGAGGACGTCAGCGGGATGATCGCGGCGCGCGCCGTGGTCACCGAGCGCGGCGGTTCGACTTCGCACGCCGCCGTCGTCACTCGCGCCCTCGGCCGCCCCAGCGTGGTCGGCGTGGGGGAGGGGGCGACCGCCGAGCTGCTCGGCGCAGAGCTGACGGTCGATGGCTCGGCCGGGGTCGTCTACCGCGGCGCCCTGCCGACCGAGGCGGTCGACCCGGCGAGCGTTCCCGGGCTGAGTGAGCTGCTCGATTGGGTTCGCGAGCTGAGCCCGGCCGAAGTCGACGAGGCGAACCCGCCGGTCGACGCGCTTCGAGCCGCGCAGGAGGAGTTGAAAGAGAGTTCCAAGCAGGAGGAGGAGGGAACGTCGTGACGGTCAAACAGGAGGGCAAGACGCCCTACCCAGACAAGTGGGCGCGCGAGTCGGCGACGCCGCTGGTCGAGCGCTACCACAGCGCCGTGCGGGCGCTCGCCGCCGAGAAGTTCGCCAACAGCGGTGGCATGTCTTGGGAGGAAGCCGTCGCCGCCGGCGTCCTGATGCCGACCCGTGAGGAGCTCGAGCAGATCGAGGCCGAGGTGCTGGCCGAGGGCTACAAATTCGACGTCTCGGCGACGATCTCGCTGAAGGAGGAGCCGGACAAATACAAACCGCTGGGCGGGATCGGCGACTCCGGCGAACAGGAGACCGACGAGGAGGGGCGGACGATCGTCGGCAGTGGCGACAACGTCTTCAAAGCCCCGGCCGACGTGACCGGAACGGCTCGCTACATCTCCGACGTCGACCGGGTGATGGAGATGCTGACCGGCGGCGTGCCGGAGAACACGGTGGCGATCATCGACGACTCCGGCGGCACCCTGACTGCGCCGATCCTCGGCGACTTCACCGCCGTCGTCTGCATGGGCGGCACCGTGCGCTCGCACCTCGGGATCCTGACCCGCGAGTACAACGTGCCCTGCCTGATGAACGCCGAGCTCGACGGGCTCGCCGACGGCGACGAGGTCACGGTCGAGTACTCGAAACCGGCGGCCGACGCCTACGCCGACGCCGAAGCCGCGGCCGAACACCGCCCCCGGATCATCAAGGTCTCCTAGGAGGATTCGAAATGCCGATCAAACGCAGCTACGTCGACCTGCTGGAGACCAACAACTTCATTCAGAAGTGGGCTGACTCGTTCTTCTTCCAGTGCACGACCCGCACCGTGCAGGAGTCGAAACTGTTCCCGGTCAACCCGTACATCGCGATGTCGTACTACAACGCCTGGTACCGGTACCCGGAAATCCTCCGCAAGGTCGACGCGGCGCTGCCGGCCGAGGAGATCGGCGACCGCGCCCGCCAGGTCGGCACCTACGTCAACACGATCTCGATGGGGGTCGGGCCGCAGTTCTACCTCGGCGGCCGCCAGTGGCTGCTCGACATGGGACTGCTGAAGCCGACCGACTGCGTCGAAGACATGGTCGACGTGCTCGACTTCGCCCGTCGCCTCAACATGTCCTACCACCGCTCGGAGAACCACATCATGCCGAGCGACGGCAACCACAAAGACCAGATCCACAGCGCCCGCCAGACGGAGTTCTTCGAACAGGGTGCGATCGGAGTAACGCCGGGCGACAAGCTCCACACCGCCTTCACTCACTTCATGGCGGCGGTTTCGGCCTACGGTTTCCTCAGCCACTGCGAGTGCCGGCTGAGCTTCTGCAACAACGGCCCCTACCGGACCAAGGACGGCAACCAGATGCTGGTCCGCGACGCACTCGACCTCTCCGAGTGCGACTTCCCGTGGATGGACGGCGCCGCTTCCGAGATCGAGCACAACAACCTGACGATCCCGGTGATCATGAAGGACACCGACTTCTACATGGTCGACGACTGGGGCAGCTTCGAGGCGAAACCCTCCTACGACAACCAGAACCTGATGGCGGTCGGTCTCTACACCTCCGACTGGCTCTCGGACGGCTACATCCCGGTCCACATGGACAGTGCCTCCGAGCTCGCCGACTACTTCGACGACCAGCGCGAGAAGATGGAAAAGGCCACCTCGGAGATGTGGCAGGATGATGGCCGGCTGGAGCCGCGAACAGATGGTCGACGCGGGCCTCTTGGTGTACTACGCGATCCTCAAGGACGTCGCCCACTTCGCTGGCGTCTACGACCAGGACGACTGGTTCCTGGTCGACGAGCGCACCCAGCTGTTCCGGCCGCTGATGAACGACGAGTACGGCAACTCGGCGATCGCCGAGTTGGTCGGTCTGGTCTCGCTCAGCTCGCAGGACCGTGGTCCGCACCGGATGGAGCGCTACTCGCGCGACCGCACCGAGATGTGGACCTCGATCCCCTACTCGGTCCTCGCCGACGACAACTGGACCGCCGGGGTCGGGCCGATCGGGCCGGGCAGCACCTCGCTGCCGGCGAAAACGGCGAAGTGGACGACGACCCAGGGCAAGCTCACCCAGGACGAGTGCAACGCCGCCGCCAAGGCGTTCCACTCGGCCAAGTACGACCTGCGCTACTACGACGACGACGTCTGGGCGAAGAACAACCCCGACGCCGAGCAGACGACGGCGCTGGCGAGCTGATGACCAACCACGCCTTCCGCCTCCGCCGGCGCCCCCAGGGGACGCTGGCGGACGGCGACCTCGAGCTGGTCGAAGAGGATGTCCCGGAGCTGCGGGAGGGACAGGCGCTGGTCAAGACCAAGCTGCTCTCGCTGGATCCGACCAACCGAATCTGGATGTCAGACATCCGCGGCTACATGCCGGCGGTGCCGATCGATGCCGTGATGCGGGGCCTTGGCTTGGGCGAGGTGATCGACTCCAAGCGCGACGACATGCCGGTCGGCGCCACGGTCAGCGGCTTCGTCGGTTGGCAGGAGCTCTGCCTCGCCGACGACTCCCAGCTCGAGGCGCCGCTAACGGTCCTGCCGGATCCGCTGCCCGGGCCGGAATCGGCCTTCCTCGGGGCGCTCGGACACACCGGGGTCACCGCCTACATCGGGATCGACCTCGCCGAACTGCAGGAGGGTGAGACGATCGTCATCTCTGCCGCCTGCGGCGCGGTCGGCTCGATCGCCGGCCAGATCGCCAGGCAGCGTGGCGCGGGCCGGGTCGTCGGCGTCGCCGGTGGGGCTGAGAAGTGCCGCCACGCGGTCGAGACCCTCGGCTACGACGCCTGCGTCGACCACCGCGCCGCCGACTGGCGCGAGCAGCTCGACGCCGCCACCCCAGACGGCATCGACGTCGACTTCGAGAACGTCGGCGGCCCGATCATGGACCACATCCTCGGCCGCCTCAACATCGGCGCCCGCATCGCCCTCTGCGGGATGATCGCCGAGTACAACACCTACAACCCGGGCGGCGAACACGCCGGCGACCTGACCAACGTTGGCCAGCTGATCATGCAGCGCGCCACGATCAAGGGCTTCCTCGTCCTCGACTTCGGCCACCGCTTCGAAGAGGCGATCACCTACCTCGGCGGCCTGCTCGGCGAAGGCAAGCTGCACTACGACGAGACGATCGTCGAGGGTGGAATCGAGGCCGCCCCCGCAGCGCTCGAGCAACTCTTCGAGGGCGGCAACATGGGCAAGCTCATGCTCCGCGTCGCGGACTGATCGATGAGTAGCCTCTGGGAGGTCGAGCGGCGCGAGGAGGGGATCGTCGTCGCCGCCTACACCAACGCGCCGATGAACTACTTCGTCGGTGAGGGGGTGGAAGAGCTCAAAGCGCTGCTCCCGACCTGGCGCGACCCGGCGGTGCGGGCGGTGATCCTCACCGGCGGGCCCGCGGACCAGTACCTGACCCATTACAGCGTCGAGGAGCTGACCGCGTTGGCCGCCGACCGCGAGGGGATGCGAGCGCTCGGCACTGACGTCAACGACGGCTACCACGCTCTGGTCCAGGACATCAGCGACCTCGAGAAGCCGGTGATCGCGGCGATGAGCGGCGACACGATGGGCGGCGGCCTCGAGCTCTCGCTCGGCTGCGACATCAGGATCGCCAAGCGCGGCGACTACTCGATCGGCTTCCCCGAGGTTTCTCTCGGGATCATTCCCGGCGGCGGCGGCACCCAGCGGCTGCCACGGATCATCGGCGCCGGCCCAGCGCTCGACTTCGTCCTCCGCGGCCGCATCGTCTCCCCCGAGCAGGCGCTGGCGCTCGGCCTCGTCAGCGAGCTCGCCGACGATCCGCGGGCGCGGGCGCTGGAGGTCGCTGCGAGCCTGATCCAGCAGTCGCCGACCGCGCTGGCGGCGGCCAAGCGCAGCATCCTGCGCGGCTCCTCGCTGCCGCTCGCCGAGGGCCTCCGAGTCGAGGCCGACGCCTTCCTGGCGACGATGCTGACCGATGAGGCCGTCGCCGCGATGGACGAGTACGCCGCCACCCCGCACGCCGAGCGCCGCGCCTGGGCGCGGTCACGGGCGACCGCGGTGCCGGGCGATCCGCGCTGAACGAACGAAGGGATGAGGGCATGAGCGTCTGGGAAGTGGAGGAGCGCGACGGGATCGTTGTCGCCGCCCACAACAACCCGCCGATGAACTACTTCGTCGGCGCCAGCGCCAAAGGGCTGGGGGAGATGCTGCCTCGCTGGCGCGAGCCCGACGTCCGGGTAGTGATCATCACCGGCGCGATCCCGGGCAAATACATCACCCACTACAGCGTCGAGGAGCTGGTTGAGCTGGCCGAGGACCGCGAGAGCCTGATCCGCGCCTCCAACGACCTGATCTACGGCTGGCATCAGCTGTTGCAGTCACTCTCCTATCTCGACAAGCCGATCATCGCGGCGATGACCGGCGACACCGGCGGCGGCGGCCTCGAGCTCTCGCTCAACTGCGACATCCGGATCATGGAGCGCGGCGACTACCTGGTCGGCTTCCCGGAGGCCAGCCTCGGCATCCTCACCGGCACCGGCTCGCAGCTGCTCGAGCGGGCTATTGGCCGCAGCCGTGCCCTCGACTTCCTCCTCCGCAGCCGCTACGTCACCCCCGAGGGCGCGCTCGAGTTGGGGATCGTCAACGAGCTCGCCGACGACGCCAAAGCCCGCGCGCTCGAGGTCGCCGAGCGGCTCAAGTCGAATTCCGCCGTCGCCCTCACCGCCGCCAAGCGCTCGGTCGTCCGCGGCGCCAACCTGCCGATGCAGGAGGGCCTCCGGGTCGAGGCCGAGGAGTGGCTGAAGACGATCGTCACCGACGAGGCGATGGACGCCCTCCGCAGCTATGCCGAGACCCCCTTCGAGGACCGCCGCCAGTGGGTCCGCGACCACGGCGCCTGGCCCGAGCCCGGCGCCGCAACCGGCAGCTAGGCAATTAGATCCGCCCACGGTGTCGCACGGTTCAGAGCGTGCGACACCGGTGTTACACTTGGCGTATGCCGACCACCCGTCGCCGCCATGCCGTTACCGAGACGCCTCCCGTGCAGGAGGCGCTTGACGAGCTACGCGCCGAGCTGGGCACCGACAGAGTGCCGATGGGGGAGCTGGTCGTGCTTGGAGCCCGAGCCAAGGTCGCTGCGCTACGGGCGGAGCGCAAAGACGTGATGGCGCGGCGCCAGCGGCTCGCAGAACGTGTCAGGAACCGCGAACTGCCGGGGTTCGATCGAGAGGCTGCCGAAGAAGCCAAGCGCTCGTGGGCGCGTTATTGAGCGCGACGCTTCTCATCGATACCTCGGCATGGGTCCGAATGGGAGAGGACGACCTGCCCGAGTCGCGCGCCTTCGAGCTCGCTGAGGAATTCGCGACGGAGCGGCTCGCCGTTTGCCTGCCGTTCTTGCTGGAGACCGGATTTTCAGCTCGGTCCAAAGATGACCATGCTTTTGTCACCGAGGACCTAGGCGCCCTCCAGTCCTTCGCGATTGACGCGGAGGTTGAACGCCGTGCTCTTGTCGCGCAGGCGCAGTTGGCACGCATCGGCCACCATCGGATTCCGCCCACCGACGTCGTGATCGCCGCGATCGCCGACCGCAACGAGATCGGCGTGCTCCACTACGACAAGGACTTCGACGTCCTGCTCGAAAAGACGGGGCTCGATTTCCGCAGCGAGTGGCTGATGCCGCGCGGCTCGCTCGACTAACCGGGCGAGCGCTCGAGCAGGCGCGACAGCCGCAGCGCTACCCGTAGCTCGAGCTGGCGCTCGCTGACCGAGCGGCCGAGCAGGGCTTCGGCGCGGCGGACTCGGTAGGCGACGGTGTTGGCGTGGACGCCGAGGCGGCGGGCGGCGCCGACGAAGCTGGAGCCCTCCTCGAGGAAGATCGCCAGGGTCGAGGCGAGGCGGACGGTGGCGTCGTCTTCGGTGGCGAGGGCGCCGAGCTCGCGATCGGTGAAGCGGTGGACGGCGGCGAGATCGTCGGCGAGCAGCGCCTCCAGGGACAGGTCAGGGTAGGCGGCGACGGTGCCGGTGCCGCCGCCGCGCAGCTGGGAGACCCGCCGAGCTAGGAGCGCCTCGTGGTGGCTAAGGACGAAGCCCTCGACGCCGTGCGCGGGCGTCCCGGCGGCGACCGAAAGGCCGCCGCGGCCGGCGGCGCGGGAGAGGCGCAGGCGGGTCAGGTCGGGGGCGCTCGGCTGCCCCGCCCAGCAGGCGAGGTGGCGACCCTCGGCGACGGTCAGCGTCGCCCCGGCTCCCAGCGACTTGGCGACTGCGGCGGCGGCGCTTTCCATCGCTGCGAAGAGGGCGCTGGCGTCGCCCGGGCGCTCGCCGCTCTCTTCGCTCCAGACGACGAAGCCGACGTGGAAGCGGTCGAGCTCGTAGCCGAGCTTGAGGCTGGCAGCGGCGGCGTCGACCGGGGCGGCGCCGCTCAGCAACGCCCGCACCTCGGCCGCTCGGATCGCGGTGGCGCCCAGCACCCACTGCTCGCGCTCGCTCCGGTAGACCTCGGTCAGCCGCCGCTCGATCGCCTCGACGTAGGCGAAGATCCAGGCGTTGAAGAAGGACATCGCCTCGGCCAGGTGGTCGGAATTGTCGGTCACCGCTCGCAGTCGCTCGAGGATGATGCCGCCGAAGACGCCTTGGGCGGTGCGGTAGGCGCGCTGCATCAGGCTCAGCTCGAGGCCGCGGACGACGTACTCCTTGGTGTAGCCGATCGCCTCCGGTGGCGGCTGCACCGAGCGCGGGTCGTCGCCTTCGCGCATCATCGAGATGATCACCCCGAGGTTGGAGCGAGCCGCCTGCAGCGTCCACGGCCGCATGTCGTCGTCGAGCTCGACCAGATGCTCGTGGACGGTGTCGGCGAAAGTCGCCGCGATCTCGTCCAGCTCGTGGCTGAGCGTCTCGACGAGCGCTTCTACCTCGCCACGACTCGCAGCGGGCGGCGCGGAGATCCCTGCCCCGGGTGCCATCTCACTAATCTAATTCTTTTGTGCTGCGAGCACAAACCGCGGTGCGACGATCGGGCGCCGAAGACGACGACAGCGTGGCCGCATCCACCTAGTGTCGTCAACCGGGCTACCGGGGGGTGGCTCGGGGGCATCGGGAGGCGCCTCGGGGCGGAGAGCCGCCCTGTCTAGCGGCTAAGACAGGGCGGCTCGAGCCCTGCCTGGGTTGCGCGGGCGCCGTTTCGACCGCCGCTGGGGATTCGACAAAGCCGGCACCGCAGATGCGGAGCGTCCCATCGCCCGCCGGTTAGGTTCGCAGCAAGGCAATTCCTCACCGCACACGCCGCACAACGGGGGAATCAGAGATGGGCCCTGAGATGCACGACCCGCGCGTCCTCGCGATCGACGCCGGCGGCACGATGACCGACACCTTCATCGTCGACGGCGAGGGCGCCTTCGTTGTCGGCAAGGCACAGACGACGCCCCAGGACGAGTCGATCGGGCTGATCAGCTCGGCCGAGGACGCGATGCGCCAGTGGGACTCAACCCCGGAGGCGGCCTTTCCGCAGATCCAGTCCGCCGTCTTCAGCGGCACCGCGATGCTGAACCGATTGCTGACCCGCAAAGGTCGCCGGGTCGGCGCCCTGGTCACCGCCGGCCAGGAGGACTCGCTGCAGATGGAGCGCGGGATCCAGACCTACCTCGGTTTCTCCTACGCCGACCGTCTCCACATCGCCACCCATTACCACAACGAGCCGCTGATCCCGCGGGCGCGGGTGCACGGCGTCAGGGGCCGTATCGATCTCTTCGGCAACGAGGTGTTGCCGCTGCGCGACGAGGACGCCCGCGAGGCGGCGGCGGCGCTGCTCGAAGACGGGGTCGAGGGGATCGTGATCTCGCTGATCTTCAGCTACCGCAACCCCGCCCACGAGGAGCGGGTCCGCGAGATCGTCGAGGAGGAGAAGGCAAAGCGCGGCCTCAATGGCAACTGCCCGGTTTTCGTCTCCTCCGAGCTCTATCCCTCACGGCGCGACTTCCCGCGGCTCAACACGACGGTGATCGAGGCCTACGCGGCCGAGCCCTCGCGCGGCACCCTGCGCGCCGTTCGCGACCGCACCAAGGAGCGCGGCGCCGCTTTCGAGCTGCGGGTGATGGCCTCGCACGGCGGCACGATCTCGATCGACGCCGACCAGCTGGCGACCACCCTCGTCAGCGGCCCGATCGGCGGCGTCGTCGGCGCCCGCTGGCTGGCCGATCGGATCGGCCTCGACAACGTTCTCTGCACCGACATCGGCGGCACCTCGTTCGACATCGCGCTGTTGACCGGCAAGCGCTACGAGGTGACGACGACGCCGGACATGGCGAAATTCCTGCTCAACATGCCGTTGGTCCAGATCGACTCGGTCGGCTCCGGCTGCGGCTCCTTCGTCCGCATCGACCCCAACGCGCGGCGGCCCGAGATCGGCCCCGACTCGGCCGGGGCGATGATCGGTACCGCCTGGCCCGAGGGCGGGGTCGAGACCGCCTCGATCACCGACCTGAACCTGGTCCTCGGCCGGCTCAACCCCGACTACTTCCTTGGCGGCCAGGTCCAGCTCGACGTCGAGCGCGCCCGCCACGAGGTCAAGCGCCAGGTCGCCGACCCGCTCGGGCTTGGGGTCGAGCAGGCGGCCGCCGGGGTGATCGAGCTGTTCGAGACCTCGCTGCGCAACGAGGCGGTCGGCCGCATCCTTGGCAAGGGCTACAGCCCCGCCGACTACACCCTGCTCTGCTACGGCGGTGGCGGGCCGCTGCACGTCTCCGGCTACACCCGTGGCGTCCCCTACCAGCAGGTCCTGGTGCCCGAGTGGGCGGCCGGCTTCTCCGCCTTCGGCTGCGCCTGCGCCGAGTTCGAGTACCGCTTCGACCGCCAGGTCGACCTGCCGCTGCTGCCGGCTGCGCCGGAGGCCGAAAAGGTCGCGATGGGCGGTCTCCTGACCCAGGCGTGGCGCTCGCTCGAGGATCGCGTCCGCGACGAGTTCGCGAAGTCGGGCCACGACGCCGAGGACATCGCCTTCACCCACATGGTGCGGATGCAGTACTACGGCCAGCTGGTCGACATCGAGGTCGACGCGCCGAAGCCGGCGATCGAGTCGTTCGAGGACGTCGAAGCGCTGATCGCCGCCTTCGAGGAGACCAACACGCGGATGTACGCGCGGTCGGCCTCCTCGCCCGAGCTCGGCTACCTGGTCGCGCAGGCGATCGTCAAGGGCTCGGTCCCAATCGAGAAGCCGACCCTGCCGGTGATGCCGCGCGAGTCGGGATCGCCGCCGGTGAAGGAGACGCGCGAGGTCTGGTGGGCCGACGGCTACGCGACCACCGACGTCTACGAGATGGACGACGTCCGCAACGGCCACACGATCGAGGGCCCGGCGGTGCTCGAGGCCGAGTCGACGACCTTCCCGATCCCGCCCGATCGCCGCGCCTGGCTCGACGAGCACGGGATCTTCCATTTGGAGTCGAGGTGAGGGATGAGCGCGGGCCGAGGAGCCCGATGACGCTGCGCGGATCCGGCCCCTCCCCGGTGTCCCGTATAGCGCCGCTATGCGGGAACCGTGTCGAGACCGGCCCGCTTGGTCCTCGAACTCCTCGGACTCGCGCTCATCCCTCACCTCGACTCCGTGACAACAGAAGGCTTCTTTGAAGAAGGGACTGACGTAGATGGCGACGATCGAGAAGACCCGCGTCCTCGAGCCCGACGAGCGCGCCCCGATTGGCTGGGACGGGCAGACGCTGGCGGCGATGCTGGCCGCCTCGGAGAGCGCTTTCGAGCAGACCGGGCACTACCACGGGCTGCGCCAGTTGGAGATGAAGGACTCCGATCCGCTGCACTTCGAGAAACTCTTCTCGCGGGTCCGCGGCGGCATGGTCACCGCCCGCGAGACCGCGCTCAACATCTCCGCCTCGCCGATCGTCCGCGAGCTGGGCGAGATCTGCTTCGCGCTCTACACCCCGGAGGGCGACAACGTCGCGCTCTCGACCGGGATCATCGTCCACGTTCACACGATGAGCGAGGCGATCAAGTTCATGGTGCGGAACGGTTGGGAGGACAACCCCGGGATCCAGCCGGGCGACATTTTCGCCAACAACCAGCCGACGATCGGCGACGTCCACAACGCTGACGTCCAGACCTTCGTGCCGATCTTCAACCCCGAGAACCCGGGCGAGCTGCTCGGCTGGGCCGGCGGCGTGATCCACGTGATGGACATCGGAGCCAGCACCCCGGGCGGCGTCCCGGTCGGGCCTACCACCCGCTTCGACGACGGCATCGACCTGCACTGCATGAAGATCGGTGAGCGCGACACGATCGCCCAGTGGCACACCAAGCGCTGCTCGATGCAGAGCCGCGCCCCGGGCCTCTACCTGCTCGACGAGCGGACCCGGCTCGCCGGCTGTCACATGATCCGCGACGCGGTCGAGCGGCTGGTGCTGGAGGAGGGCGCCGAACCGTTCAAGCAGTTCATGCGCGAGGCGATCGAGGACGGTCGCCGCGACTTCAAGTCGCGCGTCCGCGGCCTGCTCGTCCCCGGCCGCTACCGCGCCGCCGGCTTCTCCGAGGCCAAATACGAGAACAAGATGAACCTGCCGAAGCGCGCCCGCCGCGACCTGATCATCCACGGCGCCTACGAGGCGGTGGTCGACCGCGACGGCCGCTGGACCACCGACCTGCGCGGCTCCTCGGCCTGGGGCTGGCACTCCTTCAACGCGACCCCGGCGGCGCAGCAGGGGATGCAGTGGATCCTCTTCACGCAGACGCTGATCTGCAACGACAAGATCAACGACGGCGCCTACTACGCGACCGAGCTGCTCTTGACCGAGGGCAGCTGGGCCGACCTCGGCGAGGCGCCCTGCTCCTCCTCGTTCCCCTGGATGCCGATGTTCACGACCTCGGTCGGCTACCTGCGCTCGATCTCGCGCGCCCTGCAGTCGCGCGGCTACATCGAGGAGATCGTCTCCACCTACACGGTGCCCGGCAACGTCGCCCAGGGCGGCGGGATCGACCAGTACGGTCAGATCTCTGGCTTCATGAACTTCGAGATCGGGGCCCAGGGACAGGGCGCCAAGTACGTCCTCGACGGGCTCGACTACGGCGCCGCCGTCTTCAACCCCGAGGGCGACATGGGCGACGTCGAGATGTGGGAGTTGGTCAAGCCGATGGTCTACCTCGGCCGCCAGATCAAGCCCAACACCGGCGGCTGGGGACGGCACCGCGGCGGCTCGTCGTTCGAGACCCTGCTGCTGGTCAACGGCACCGAGGACTTCGAGATCGAGAACATCGGCGCCGGCGGCATGCTGACCTCGCCGGGCCTATTCGGCGGCTACCCCGCGCCGAGCGCCTACGTCCACAACGTCTTCGGCTCCGACATCTTCGAGCAGGCGGCGGCCGGCGACGCCTACCCGGTCGGCGACGTCAGCGGTGAAGAGGCGGCGCTGCAGGCGTTCGCCGGCGAGCACCAGCTCGAGCAGGACCCCTACACGATGATGATCGCGGTCCGCAGTGGCGACCTCTACCTCTCGACCGGCCGCGGCGGCGGCGGGCTCGGCGACCCGCTGCTGCGCAGCGAGGAGCGGATCGAGGAGGACGTCGCCGGCGGCCACCTGCAGCGCAAGTGGGCGGAGCGTGCCTACGGGCACGGCGACCGCGAAGGGCTGATGCACGCCCGGCTCGACCGCGCCCGGCCGGCGCGCGAGTGGTGGGCCGAACAGCGCCAGCGGATCCTCGACGGCGACCTGATCGAGACGGTGAAGGTGATGTACGCGGAGTCGATGCGGCTGGAACCGCGCTGGGCGGCCGAGTTCCGCGGCTTCTGGGACCTGCCCGAGGACTTCGAGTTCGAGGTCGTCACCCCGACCACGGCGACCCAGGTCTCCGAGCCCGGCAAGCTCACCCCGGAGGAGTCGGTGCGCGAGTTCCTCGCCGGCTCTGAGGTCTTCCTACCCGAGGATCAGCTCGACGTTCCGATCACCACCGAGGTGACCGCCGAGACGCTCGCCGACCTGCTCGACGAGAAGCTCAGCCGCCGCGCCGTGAAAGAGATCCAGACCGGGATCAAGGACCCGGACCGCTTCGACAAGTGGGTGGCGCTGCTGCAGGCGCGGGTCGACTACGACGACCCGATCGTCCTCCCCTACGGCGAGGGGATGAACGTCGTTCGCCGCGCCTCGGACACGATGCTGGTGATCCGCACCGACGCCGGCGCAGATCTTTGTCGCTGGGACGAGAACTGGAAGCTGCACGTGCCGGTCTTTGTCCGCGACAGCGACGAGCTCTACCAGGAGGTCTACCCCGAGTTCGGCCACCCCGACGGCGATTGGCAGGAGCTGCGCGAGTACTACTGCCCGCTCTCCGGCCGGCTGCTCGAGACCGAAGCGGTGCCACCGGGCTACCCGGTGATGCACGAGTACCTGCCCGACATCGAGGGTTTCTACAAGGGCTGGCTCGGCCGCGAGCTGCCGGCCTGAGCGAGCCGGTCTAGGTTCGCGCGATGGCCGCGGAGCTGAGAGGGAACGCGCTGGTTACCGGCGGCTCGCGCGGGATCGGCCGCGCCTGTGCGCTGGCTGCCGCCCGGCGCGGCGCCGACGTGGCGATCACTTACGTCGCCAACCAGGAGGCTGCCGAGGCGACGGCGGAGGAGATCCGGGCACTGGGCCGCCGCGCTCTGACGATCCAGGGTGACGTCGGCGACCCGGCCGCCAACGTCGCTGCGGTCGAGGCCACGATCGCCGAGCTCGGGCCGCTCCGCTACCTCGTCGCCAACGCCGCCAACGGCGCCTTCGGGATGACCGAGGAGCTGACGATCGAGGACTGGGACCGGACGATGGAGACCCATGTGCGAGCGCTGCTCAGTCTTGCCCAGGTGGTGCGGCCGTCGATGCGCGAGAACGGCGGCGGCGCGATCGTCGCGATCTCGAGCCTCGGCGCGGTCCGCGTCTACGACGCCTACTCGGCCTTCGGCACCGCCAAGGCGGCGATCGAGACCCTGATTCGCTACCTCGCGGTCGAGGGCGGGCCGGACGGGATCCGCGCCAACTGCGTCCGCGGCGGCGTCGTCCTCACCGACCTCTTCAAGGAAATCCCCGAATGGGAAGCGATCGCCGCGGCGGGGGCCGAGCGCTCCCCTCTCGGCAGCGTGCTCGATCCCGAGCACCTGGCCGAACCGGCGGTCTTCCTGCTCTCCGACGAAGCACGCATGGTCACCGGCCAGACGCTCTGCGTCGACGCCGGCTTCACCCTCCCCGGCTGAAAGGCGGCTCATGGACTTCACCGAAGCGAAGACGGCGCAGACCAACGGGATCACGATGGAGTACTTCGAGGAAGGCGAGGGGACGCCGGTCCTGCTCCTGCACGGCTTCCCCGAGCACCCGTACTCATGGCGCCACCAGATCCCGGCTTTGGTCGAGGCGGGTTTCCGTGTCATCGTCCCCAGTCAGCGCGGCTACGGCGGCACCGACGCGCCGGAGGACGCGCAGACCTACAGCGTCAAGAACCTGGTCGCCGACCTAACTGGGTTGCTCGACGCCCTGGGGATCGACAAAGCGGTGTTCTTCGGCCACGACTGGGGCTCAATGCCGGCCTGGTACTCGGCGATCTTCGCCCCCGAGCGGACCCTCGGCATCGGCAGCCTCTGTACTCCCTACTTCACCTGGGAGTCGCCGAAAGACATGCTCGAAACCTACGACGAACTGCGCGGGCCGAACCACTACATGCGGACCTTCCAGGAGCCGGGGGTGGGGGAGGAGATCCTCGGCTCCGACATCGAGCACACCTTCCGCTCGATGCTGCGCGGCCGCGGCATGACCCGGGCCGAGTTCGAAGCCGCGCCGAAAGATGTGCAGGAAGTTCCGGCCGGAGTCTTCGTCGCCGACCCGCAGCTGTTCGGCGAGCCGCTCGCCGACGCGGAGGAGATCGCCTTCTACGTCGACGTCTACTCGCGCACCGGCTTCACTGGCGGCCTCAACTGGTATCGCGCCCTGCGCGTGGACTTCGAAGAGGCCCAGGGCTCGAACTACGTCGTCGACAAGCCCGCTTTGCTCGTCTATGCCGCTGACGATTGGTTCTTCCCCGCGGTCGCCTACGACGGGCTCGAGGAGTACCTACCGCAGCTCGAGCAGCACGAGATCGCCGACGCCGGTCACTGGCTGCAGCAGGAGGAGCCGCAGGAGGTCAACGGCTTCCTCACCGCCTGGCTACAGCGCAACTTCGACTGATGGAGGTGGTCCGATGAGCTTGGAGGCCAAGGTCGCGGCCGTTACCGGCGGTGGCTCGGGGATTGGTGAGGCGACCTGCGTGAGGCTTGCGGCCGAGGGCGCGCGGGTGGCGGTGATCGACCTCGATGAGAGCGCTGCGGGGCTGACCGCGAAGCTGGCGGGGGATGGGTTGGCGGTGGTCGCCGACGTCAGCGACAGCGCCCAGGTCGACCACGCCCTGGAGAAGGTCGAGGCCGAGCTCGGCCCGGTCGACATCTGGGTCAACAACGCCGGCATCTCCGGCGGCGCCCACTCCGACCGCGTCAACCCCCACGCCGAGCAACAGCTGGCCGAACTGGCGGCGGGCGAAGAGGTGGCGACGGCGCTTGAGGCGACGGCCGGGATGAGCGACGAGGAGTGGCGGCAGATGCTCTCCGTCCACCTCGACGGCACCTTCTACGGGACTCGCGCCGCGGCCCGCTCAATGGGCCCCCGTGGCGGCGGGGTGATCGTCAACATGGCCTCGATCTGCGGCATCGAGGGCTGCACCGGCCACCCCCATTACTCAGCGGCGAAGGGCGGAATCCTCGCCTTCACCCGCACCGTCGCCAAAGAGCTGATTCAGCAGGGGATCCGCGTCAACGCGATCGCCCCCGGCTTCGTCGACACCCAGCTGGTCTCCGGCTCGCTGACCGAGCCGCTGATCGGTGCCGTCCGCATGGGCACCCCACAGGGCCGCCTCGGCCGCCCCGAGGAGATCGCCGCCGCGATCGCCTTCCTCTGCTCCGACGACGCCAGCTTCTTCGTCGGCGAGACGATCAGTCCCAACGGCGGCTTCGTCACGGTCTGACCGGACTAGAACTGCATCGACTACCGCCTCGGTAGCGGATGCAGTCCTCTTGCTCTAAGCGATGCCGGCCCGGTCGCGGGCGAGCGCCGCCAGCGCCGGCACGCCCGTCTCGAGCCCCGCGAAGAAGGGGTCGGCGGTGGTGCCGGCGCCGAAGCGGCGGAAGCTGACCTCGAGGAAGACGGCGGCCTTCCAGAGGGCGAGGACCTGGTACCAGCGCAGGGAGTCGATCGAGCGGCCGCTGCGCTCGGCGTAGCGGCGGGCGAGGAAGTCGCGGTCGGGGAAGCCGTTGCCGCGGGTGATCAGCGAGAGGTCGCCGACGGCGTTCGAGGGGTCGTCCGGCTCCGACCACATCGCGGTCATGTAACCGAGGTCGGCGAGGGGGTCGCCGATCGTCGCCAGCTCCCAGTCGAGGATCGCCGCCAGGCGCAGCGGGGAGGGGGCGAACATCACGTTGCCGAGGCGGTAGTCGCCGTGGACGACGGTCGGCGCCGGCGAGACGGGGAGGTTTGCGTGCAGCCACTGACTCACTGCCTCGACGTCGGGCAGCTGCCGGCTCGGGTTCGCCTCGTAGAGGCCGTCGAAGCGCTTCAGTTGGCGCTCCAAATATCCCTCCGGACGGCCGAACCCGACCAGGTCCTCGGCGCTCGGGTCGACCTTGTGCAGCGCCACCAGCTCGTCGACCAGCTGCTCGGCAATCTCCTCACCAATCCCCTCCGCTTCGCCCGCCATCGCCGCCGGCATCTCGTTGGTCAGGACCACGCCTTCGACGAAGGCCATCACGTAGAAGGGCGCGCCGATCACCGCCTCGTCCTCGCAGATCGCCAGCACCTCGGCGACCGGCACCCCATGCGCCCGCACCGCGCGCAGCATCCGCGCTTCGCGGACGACGTCGTGGGTCGAGGGCGCCAGCGGGCCGCGCGGCGGCCGCCGCAGCACCAGTCGCGCCCCCTCGCGCGCGACCAGGAAGGTCGGGTTCGAGTGGCCGTCGCCGATCGGCTCGATCAGCGGCGCGCCGGCCCCGAGGCCGAGCTGGTCCAGATAGCGCGCCAGCGGTTCGGCGGGCGCCAGCAGCTCGATCTCGGTCGCGTTCACGATCCGGCAGCGGTCTGCGCGGCCTTGGCCGAGTGGGCGCGCAGCTGGCGGCGGGCGATCGACCAGAGGTGGGTCTCGGTCGGCCCGTCGTAGATCCGGAACGGCCGCAGCTCGGTGATCAGCCGGGCCAGCGGTCCGTCGCCGGAGACCCCGGTCGCGCCGCAGACCTGGACCGCGTTGTCGACGACCTGGTTGACCGCCTCGGAGACATACGCCTTGGCCACCGATGACTCGTGCTTCGCCGGCTCGCCGCGGTCGAGCGCCCAGGCGCAGCGCCAGATCAAGAGCCGCGAGGTTTCGATCTCGATCAGCGAGCGAGCCAGCTTCTCCTGCACCATCCCCAGCTCGCCGAGCGGCTGGCCGAAGGCTTCGCGTCCGGAGACGTAGTCGAGGGCGAAGTCGTGGGCCCGCCGCGCCGCCCCGAGCCAGCGCTCGCAGTGGGTCAGCCGGGCCGGCGCCAGCCGCACCTGGGCGTAGCGGAAGCCCTCGCCGACCTCGCCGAGCACGGCGTCCTCGCCTACCTCGCAATCCTCGAAGACGACTTCGGCGTGACCACCGGGGAAGGCGCGGTCGGTGACGTCGAGGATCCGCTCGATCCGGTAGCCGGGGTTCTCCGCGTCGACCAGGAACATCGTCGCCCCGGCGTCCTCGGCGAGCGCCATGCAGATCGTGAAGGAGGCTCCCTCGGCGCCGGTGATGAACCACTTGCGGCCGTTGATCGACCAGCCGGAGGAGGTCCGCCGCGCCGTCGCTTGCAGCATCGAGGGGTCCGAGCCGGCGCCCGGGGCGGGCTCGGTCATCGCGAAGCAGGAGCGGACATCGCCCGCCGCCAGCGGCACCAGGTAGCGCTCGCGCTGGGCCGGTGAGGCGATCAGGTCAAGCATGTGCATGTTGCCCTCGTCCGGCGCGGCGCAGTTCAGCGCCTGCGGGCCAAGCAGGCTGTAGCCGCACTCCTCGAGGATCACCGCGGTGCCGCGGTGGTCGAGGCCGAGCCCGCCGAGCTCCTCGCTCAGCTGCGGTCCGAAGACGCCCCAGCGCTTGGCCTCATCCTGCAGCTCGGCGCGCAGCCCGTCGTCGGTGCCGTGGCCGGTGCCGGGATCGCGCGGCTCGGCCGGGATCGCCACCTCGCGGACGAACTCGGCGACCCGCTCGCGCAGCTCAATCAGCTCGGGCTCGAGCTCGAAGTCGATCACCGCTTCGACAGTAATCGCGACCCAGCCGGCCCCCCACCTGCCGCGCGAACGGATTCGTCGGATCTACAAGCGGGCTCGCCGCAAGCCTGGCCGGGGCTGGGGATGTCTGCCAGCTTTGAGCCATGGCGATCCTTGTCACCGGGGGGTCGAGCGGGCTCGGCCGGGCGATCGCCGAGCGCTTCGGCCGCGACGGAAACGACGTCTTCGTCAATTACCACGCCAACGACGAGGCGGCAGCCGAGGCCGAGGCGGCGATCGCCGCGGCCGGCGGCACCCCGCACCTGATCAAGGCCGACGTCGGCACGGTCGCCGGCGTGCGCGAGGTGATGGACGTGGTTCGCGCCCGCACCGACCGCCTCGACCAGCTCGTCCACTGCGCCGCCAAGGCGGTCACCGGGCCGCTACTCGAGGTCGATCCGGAGGAGTTGCGCGAGTCGGTGATCGTCAACGGCCTGGCGCTGGTCGACCTCGCTCGCGAGGCCGGGCCGCTGCTCGGCAAGGGCAGCATCCTCTTCTACCTCTCGAGTCGCGGCGGCCGCTTCGTGATCCACGAGTACGGGGCGCTCGGCACCGCCAAAGCGCTCGGCGAGCACGTCGTCCGCTACCTCGCCAAGGAGCTCGGCCCACGCGGCATCCGGGTGATCACCGTCTCCCCCGGCGCTGTCGACACGGCGGCGCTGCGGGCGATGTTCCCCGAGACCTACGAGGACCGGCTTGCTGCCGCGGCGAAGGCCAACCCGATCGGCCGTGGGGTCGAGATGGAAGACGCCGCAGCGCTGGTCGAGGCGCTTTGCAATCCGGCGCTGGAGATGGTCAACGGGCAGACGATCTCGGTCGACGGGGGCTTCTCGCTTTGACCCTGCCTTTGGCCGGAGGTACGCAGGACTTCCCGCTGACGCTGACCCACCTGCTCTCCCGCGCCCGCGGCGTCAACGGCGACGCCGAGGTGGTGACCCAGCTCGACGCCGAGGGCCGGGTCGAGCGCACCAGCGCCGCAGCGGTTGGCGATCGGGCCGAAGCGCTGGCGGCGGCGCTCGACGGGCTCGGGCTGCGCCAGGGCGACCGGATTGGGGTTTTCTCCTGGAACATCCGCCAACACCTCGAGGCCTACTGGGGCGTGCCATGCGCCGGGCTGATTCTCCACACCATGAACCCGCGCCTCTCGCCGGAGCAGATCGCCTACACGGTGCGCCACTCCGGTGACCGCGCGATCATCGTCGACAGTCAGTTGCTCGGGACCTTGGCGCCGGTGTTGGAGCTGCTCGGGGACGGCGTGCCCGAGCACCAAATCGTGATCGCTGGCGACGACGGGGAGAACGCTCCGGCGACGGTGCTCCCGCCCGGTGCCATCGACTACGAGCATCTCCTCGCCGCCGGCGCCGACGGCTACGAGTTCCCGGCGCTCGACGAGCGCACCGCCGCCGCCCTCTGTTACACCTCGGGCACCACCGGCGACCCCAAGGGCGTCGCCTACAGCCACCGCTGCCTCGCCCTGCACACGATCCTGATGGCGGGCACCGACGCATACCGGATCGGCCGCCGCGACCGCGTCCTCGCCGTCGTCCCGATGTTCCACGCGATGGGCTGGAACCTCGCCTACCTGGCCGGGATGACCGGCGCCGACCTCGTCCTCCCGGGCCGCTTCCTGCAGCCCGAGCCGCTGACCAAGCTGATCGAGGCCGAGCGGATCACCGCCAGCTGCGGGGTGCCGACGATCTGGATGGACGTGCTGCGCTACGCCGACGAGCACGGCTCCGACCTCTCCGCCTTCGAGCTGGCGATCTGCGGCGGCACCCAGGTCCCGCCGCAGCTGATGCGCGACTTCGAGGCCCGCCACGGCGTCGCCGTCGTCCAGGGCTGGGGGATGACCGAGACGCTGCCCGGCGCCGTCCTCGCCCACGACCCGCCGGGCGCCGGCGAGGAGGAGCGCTGGCGGCGCCGCGAGCACGCCGGCCGGGTCAGCCCCTTCTACGAGCTGCGGGTGGTCGGCGACGACGGCGCCGAGCTGCCGCGCGACGGCGAGAGCCAGGGCGAGATCCAGGCCCGCGGCCCGGTCGTCGCCGGCTCCTACTTCGAGGCCGAGGCGGCGAGCGCCGCCGCCTTCGACGGCGAGTGGTTGCGGACCGGCGACGTCGGCACCCTCGACGAGCGCGGCTGGCTGCGGATCACCGACCGCGCCAAGGACGTGATCAAGTCGGGCGGCGAGTGGATCTCCTCGGTCGACCTCGAGTCGGCGCTGATGGCGCACCCGGCAGTGACCGAGGCGGCGGTGATCGCGGTCCCCGACGAGCGCTGGAGCGAGCGCCCGTTCGCCTGCGTCGCCGCCAGCGGCGAGGTCGACGAGGCGGAGCTGACGGCGTTCCTCACCGCCCGCGAGATCCCGCGCTGGTGGCTGCCCGACGGCTTCGCCTTCGTCGCGGAGATCCCGAAGACGAGCGTCGGCAAGTTCGACAAGAAGGCCCTGCGGGGCACCTACGCGGAAGGGAGTGGCTGATGGCCGGCGACAGGTTGAGTGGGAAGGTGGCGCTGGTGACCGGCGCCGGCTCGGGGATCGGGCGGGCGAGCGCCGAACGCTTCGCCGCCGAGGGGGCGCAGGTGGTGGTGGTCGACCTGAAGGGCGCCGAGGACACGGCGGCGGCGATCGAGGCGGCCGGGGGAGAGGCGCTGGCGCTCGCCACCGACGTCGCCGATGAGGCCGCGGTCGCGGCGATGGCCGAAGCCGCGCTCGAGCGCTTCGGCAAGGTCGATGTGCTGATGAACAACGCCGGCATCCTCGACGAGTTCGAGCCCGCCGCCGAGACCAGCACCGAGACCTGGAACCGGGTCCTCGGCGTCAACGTCTTCGGCCAGTTCTTCACTGCTCGCGCACTCCTGCCGCAGATGGTCGAGCGGGGCGATGGCGCGATCATCAACGTCGCCTCGACCGCCGGTCTCAACGGCGGCAACGGCGGCGCCGCCTACACCACCTCGAAGCACGCGGTGATCGGCTTCACTCGCCAGCTCTGCTTCGACTACGCCCGCAAAGGGATCCGCTGCAACGTGATCTGCCCGGGCGCGGTCGAGACCGGGATGACGAAGGAGATCTTCGCCTCGCCCGACGCGGCGGTGATGGAGGCGGTCGAATCGGCGCCGATCGGCCGCTGGGCGCAGCCCGAGGAGCTGGCCAACGCGGCACTCTTCCTCGCCAGCGACGAGGCGAGCTTCGTCAACGGCGCCGTCTACGTCGTCGACGGCGGCTTCGACTCGAAGTAGGGGGATTCCACAAGGCCGCCCGGCGCCAGTTCCGGCGGGCCGCGCGACCCCGCCTACAGTCGGGTTCGGGGACCAACTTCAGGACAGAACAGCACCGAATCGACGGAGGGATCTTCGATGGATAACGCCGCTTTCGCCGCCTCCTACTCGCAGCCGATCGGGCCCGGCAGCGCCTACGGGCCGCCGCCCTACCTCTACCGCGACGTCGAGGACTGCTTCATCGTCTATGAGGCCGACCGCGCCGGGGTCGAAGCGCTGTTGCCGCCGGGGCTGGAGATCGCCGACGAGGTCCCGACCTGCATCGCCTGGGCCCGCTGGGTGCCGTTCTCGACCTTCGGCCAGTACCACGAGGCCTACATCATGGTCCGGGCCAGCTTCGAGGGACAGACCTACCTCTATCAGCCGTTCATCTTCGTCGACAACGAGATCCCGCTCACGGCCGGCCGTGAGATCTGGGGCTACGCCAAGAAGCTCGCCGTCTTCGAGCGCAACTGGGGCGGCGGCGAGGTCCCCTTTGGCGAGCAGATGGTGTTCACGGTGGAGCGCCCGAAGGGCCAGCCGATCATGACCGCGACGATGGTCGCCGACCGCCTCGCCGACCCGGCCGAGCTCGAGGACACCCCGGTCCTCTCGACCCGGATCATCCCCAACTCTGAGCCCGGCAAGCGGCCCTCGGTCGCCGAGCTGGTGCGGCTCGACGTGCCGGCCACCCTGCACACCGCGCAGGACGGGACGCCCCGTCTCTTCGCCGGCCGCGGCTCACTGACCTTGCCAACCGTCTCCAGCGTCGACCCCTGGCACCTGCTGGCGCCGACGCGGATCGTCGAGTGCTACTTCGGCGTCTACGACTTCGACCTCCCGCACGGCCGGGTGATCCACGATTACCTGGAGGAAGACGAGATTTGGGAGGGCGTTGAGAGCGGGAAGTTGGCGGCGGCGTAGCTCCTAGGGACGGTCGATGCGGATTCGAGGGCGGCGCTAGGGGGTCCCCCTCTCTTGCTGGGTTGCTCGCCCGGATCGCCGGAGAGCAGTCCTACGGAAAGCGCCCGTGCGAGCAAGAGGACGCCGCTGCGAGAGGGGGACCCCCTATCCCCGCCAACGGAGCCAAGATCCGGCGCTCAGACGCCCCCCGCTTTCTTGAAGCTTCTTCTCCTTGGGGCGTTGGCGGTTGTGCGGGGTCGGCGCCGAGTCCTCGGCCTGTCCCTGGCTCCGCGTAAGCCGTTGCACTTCTCCCCACCGGTTGCGTTTGTCCCCGCATGCCGGGGACAAGTGCAACGGGTGGGGAGAAGTGCAACCGGACCGAGCCGCGCCAGCCATCGAGGTTGCCTTTTCCCGAGCTATAGGCGGCAAACGGCAACCTCAACGATCCACGGTCAGAGCGAAGCTCGTCCCGAGGCCCCGGCGCTCCCTTCGCGCTCCCAAGGGCCGAGCGCCCTAGTGCCCCGCCGTCCCGATCGAATCGCCGAAGCGCTCCAGGAAGACGGTCTCCTCGACCGGCAGCCGCTTCAGCTTGCGTGGGAAGCCGCGCTCGGGGTAGCCGGCGGCCATCATGCAGGCCATCAGGTACTCGCCGGGGATTTCAAGCAGCTCCTTCACCTCTGGCTCGGCCTCGACCGCCAGCGTGGTGATCGCGCTCGCCACGCCCTCGACCCGCAACGCGATGCAAAGGTTCTGTACGTAGGGGTAGATCGAGGCGCCGCCGACGACCGACGGACGGTCGAGCTTGAGGTCGGTGATGTGGAGCGAGTCGCGGTGGGCGCAGACGACGATCAGCAGGGGATGGTCGGCGAGGTTGTGGGCGAACTCGTCTGCCGCTCGCACAGCTTTCTCGCGCGAGCCGTACTCGCCCAGCGCCTGTACCCCTGCCAGCGCCGCCTCGAAGTAGGGCTGCCAGGGCACCAGGTAGAGATCGCGCAGCCGCTCTTTCGCCGCCCGCTCGCGAACCACCACCAGCCGCACCGGCTGGCGATTGCCGCCCTGCGGCGCGAACCGTGCCGACTCCGCGGCCGCGTAGATCACCTCGTCCGGGACGTCGTCGGGTTTGTAGCGGCGGCAGGCGCCGATCGTCCGCATCGCCTCCAGCGCGTCCACGGCGCTAAGCCTCGTCGCCGCGCAGTTGAACCGAGATGCCCGGCTGGTTCAGGGTCAGGTGCTTGACCGAGCTCTCCTCTTCGATCAGTTCGGTCACCCGTTCGAGGATGCCGTTGCCGTGGACGTGGCCGTTGGTCCGCAGTGGCGGCCCGGCCAGCATCTTGTCGACCTGCTCCTCGGGGCAGAAGTAGCGCAGCAAGAGCTCCTCGTCGGAGAGGTTCTGCCCGAGCCGCTTGCGGAACTCGGAGACCGGGGTGCGGTCGCGTTCCCAGCCTTCCAGTTCCTTCGCCCGCGGCTTGCTGAAAATCTTGTCGGCGACCTCGGGGTCGACCGGGCGCATCAGCGGCCCGTAGTGGCCCAGCGCGTACTGGATCACTTCGTCGGGGACCACCTGGTAGCGCTCGGGCATGACCACGTTCAGAACCGCCTGGATGCCGACGAACTGCGAGAACGGGGTCGCCATCACCGGCTCGCCGAGCTCGCTGCGCACGGTCACGATCTCCTCGATCACCTGGTCGAACTTCTCCGGCATCCCGTACTCGTTGAGCTGGTTTTTCAGCGTCCCGGTCATGCCGCCGGGGAGCTGGTGTTTGTAGGGGAGCATCCGGTACTCGTTTGGCACCCCGACCTCGTAGCCGAGCCGCGCCGCTTCGGCATAGAAGTGGTCGGCGACCGGCCTCAGGTGAGATCTTGTCGATGTTGTGGCTGTGGCCGAGCTCCTCGACGATCTCGACCATCGCCTCGGTCGACGGCAGCGAGGGGCCATTGGCGAGTGGCATCGTCGCGGTGTGGACGAGATCGATTCCGGCTTTGATCGCCTCGACGTAGACCAGCGGCGCCAACCCGGTGGTGTTGTGGGAGTGGATCTCGAGGCGAACGTCGCCGCTCGCCTCCTGCAGCGCCGGCAACAGCGTCGCCGCCCGCTCCGGGGTCAGCACCCCGGGCGCGTCCTCGACATAGATCCGCTTCACTCCCTCCCAGCTCGCCATTTCGCGCGCCCGCTCGGCGAAGAACTCGTCGGTGTGGAGCTCGGAGAGCCCGTACATGATCGCCGGCACCACTTCGCCGCCGACCGCCTGCAGCGCTTCGGTCCGCGTCTTCATCAGCGGCATGTCGTAGAGGCAGTCGAACAGCCAGTGGCTCTGGACGCCGTGCTTGACCAGTACTTCGATCCAGAGGTCGAGGATCCCCTCGGGGACGAAGCCGAAGCTACCGGCGGCGACCGGCCGCAGGGCCGAGCGCCGCGGCGTGTCGGGCAGGTGCTTGATCGTGTGGTCGAGCCAGGCCCAGGGGTCGTCGCCCGAGTCGCGCATCATCACCACCATGCTGGTCGCGCCGAGCAGGTCGATCGTGTCGAACCCAGTCGCGTCCAGGTGCGGCAGCGCAGGGGTCGCGTGCTGGGCCCGCATCCGCATCCCCCAGAGGCTCTGTGGCCCGTCGCGCAGGGTCTGGTCGATGAACCCGATCTCCATCCCAGGCGAAGGTAGCAACGGCCGCCCGCCGGGCGATCCGCCCCCCGCCGCGCCGGCTGGAAGTTCGCCAAAGCCGCCACCGAGCGGATAGCCTCGCGAGCGTGGCGACGCCGAGCCGCGACGAAGCCTGGGAGCTGTTCTGCGAGTGGACTGAGTCCGAGTCGCTGCGCCGGCACGTGCGCGGCGTCGAGCTGGCGATGGTCGCTTATGCGCGGACGTACGGCGAGGACGAAGAGCTGTGGGCGGCGACCGGGATCCTCCACGATCTCGACTACGAGCGGTACCCGGACCTCGAGAGCGGTCACCCGCGCGTCGCCCTCGCCTACTTTGAGGAGCAGGGATACCCGCGCGAGCTGATCGACGCCGTCGCCGGCCACGCCAGCTTCCTCGGCGTGCCGCGCGAGACCCGACTGGCGAAGACCCTGTTCGCGGTCGACGAGCTGACCGGATTCATCGCTGCGGTGGCGCTGGTGCGACCCGACGGGATCGTCGGGATGACCCCGAAGTCGGTGAAGAAGAAGCTGAAGACGCCGAGCTTCGCGGCGGCGGTCAACCGCGATGAGGTGCGGCAGGGCGCCGAGGAGCTGGGCGAGGACTTCGACCAGCACCTCGCCTTCGTGATCGCGGCGCTCGAACCGCACGCCGAGGAGCTCGGTTTGTTTGGCAATACCAACAATCGATGAGGGGACCTGCCGCTCGCTAGTGGCCCGGAGCGGGGAGGCTGGTCGCAACCGATGCCCCGTCGCAGGGGGCGGCGGGGCGATGACCAGGAGGTTCCAGAATGTCCCGTTCCCACCCGGCCCTGCGGCGATTGGCCGTCCTTGTGGCGACTGTCGCGGCGGCCCTCGCCCTCGGCGCCACGAGCGTCGCCGGCGCAGCGAGCTCGAACGCCAAGCTGGTCAAGGAACACATCGCCGCCCTGTCCGCCTGCGACGCCGATGCGCTGGTCGCCGGCTACACCTCCGATGCCACCGTCTTCTTCCCCGACGGCGTCGTCGTCCAGGGTGAAAAGGCGCTGCAGAAACTCTACGACGGCTTCGTCAAATCACCCGACGACGAAGGGCTCTGCGGCCTGAAGGCCAAGCCGGTCCTGGAATGGGCCTCGGGCGGGACCTCGTTCGTCAAGTTCAAGGTCACCGCGCCGTTCCTCGCCAAGCCGTACTTCTCGACCGACGGATATGTCTTCAAGGGCGGCAAGATCGCAGCGGAGATGTCGACCTTCGACGCCACGAAACTGGTCTTCAAGAACTAGCCGCGCCGGCTGCGCTCGCCGTTGGGGATTCAGTCCTCCGCGGCGAGCGGCGCTGCCCGCACCAGCTCGAGGTGCCGTTGCCGCAGCTCGCCGACCGGGCAGACGAAGATCTCCAGGGTTTGGCAGTCCTCGTAGGTGACGAGCGGCTCGTGGCGGCCGCCTTCGGCGACGGAGAGGATCGCGAAGAGGTGATAGCCGTCGGTGACGTAGGCGCCGGGTTCGATCGCGGCGGCGAGCTTGGGAGGCAGATAACTGACGGTCATGCTTGGAGATACCCGCTACCGCCCGGTGATAACGCCAGATCCGGGCCGCCTAAGTGCCCTCCTACCCGATCAGGGCGGCGGTGCGGTCGCGGCGATAGTCGAAGATCCGCTCCAGGTCACGACGGACGAAGAGGCGCTGGGCGAGCACCCCCAGCGGACCGAGCGGCAAGGCGTAGCGGACCTGGTCGTGGATCACGGTCGCCGCCTCACCGGCGGGCTCGAACTCGTGGGTGTGCTCCCAAAGCGCGTAGGGGCCGCGGGCCTGGGTGTCGAGGAAGCGGTGCGGCGGCTCCCAACTCTCGATCCGGGTCTGCCAGCGAATCGGGACGCCGTGCAACCGCAGCCGGTAGTCGAGCAGCGCTCCCGCCTCGAGCGTCAGCGGCTGCGCCGTCAGCAGGTGGAAGTGGAGCCAGGGCGGGGTCAGCGGCTCAAGGTTGGCGGCGGAGGCATAGAAGGCGAAGGCCCGCTCGACCGGAACCTCGACCCGCTGGCTCCGCTTGAGCAGGTGGATCCGCATCGCCTCAGCTTCGCAGGCCGTTACGGTGTCCCGATCAGCTCCCCAGTCCTCATCGCCGGAGCCACGGGCTTCGTCGGCGGCCGCCTGGCCCGCGTCTTGGCAGGCGGCGAGGGCACCGTGCGGGCGCTGGTGCGGGACCCGGAGCGGGCCCGCGACCTCGAGAACGCTGGGGTCGAGCTGCACGTCGGCGACGTCACCGACGCCGACAGCTTGGCCGGGGCGGGGGAGGGGGTCGAGGTCGCCTACTACCTCGTCCACGCGATGGCCGGCGGGTCGGGCTACGACGAGCGCGAGCGGCTCGGCGCCCGCAACTTCGCCCAGATGGCGAAGGGCGAGGGGGTCGGCCGGGTCGTCTACCTCGGCGGCCTCGGCGACGAGAGCCAGTCCGAGCACCTGCGCAGCCGCCACATGACCGCCGAGGTGCTCCGCACCTACGGGCCGCCGCTGACCTACTTCCGGGCGGCGATGGTGGTCGGCGCCGGCTCCGAGAGCTACCGGACGCTGCGCTACCTGGTCGGCCGGCTGCCGGTGATGGTGGCGCCGAGCTGGCTGCGCACCGACACCCAGCCGATCGGGATCGACGCCGTCGTCGAGTACATGCGGCGGGTTCCCGAGGTGCCCGAGTCGGAGGGCCGCGAGGTGCAGATCGGCGGCCCCGACGTCCTCACCTACGAAGACATGCTCGACCACATGGCGCGGGCGATGGGCAAGGAGCCGCGGCGCAAGCTGCCGGTGCCGCTGCTCAGTCCGCAGCTCTCCTCGCTCTGGCTCGGGCTCGTCACCCCGGTCGACACCAACGTCGCCCGGCCGCTGATCGAGGGCCTGCGGACGGCGACTGTCGTCACCGACCCGAGCGGCGCCGAGCCGTTCGGGGTCGAGCCAGAGACCTTCGACGAGGCGCTCCGCCGCGCCCTCGCCGAGGAAGCGGACGACTGACGCGTCCCTACTGGAAGATCTCGGTCGTGCAGTCGCCCCCCGGCAGGTGGATCTCGTGCGGCCTGGCGCCGCCACTCTGGGCGGCGAAGTCGACGAAGAAGTCCTCGTCGAGCGCATAGCTGCCGTCGGGCTGGCGGACGAGTTTCGTCAGCCAGCCGCTTAGGTCCGGATAGAACTGGTTGTCCCAGGTCGAGTAGAGCGAGTTGGAGACATAGACGCGCTCGCCGTCAAGCGAGTTCTGCAGCATCTGCGGGCCGCCGTTCAGCGGACCGGCCGCCTTCGGGTGGCCGCCGTCACGACCGAGCAGCCCCCCCAGCCAGACCTGCGACTTCAGCTTCGGGTTGCGCGGGTCGGAGACGTCGTAGTGGCGCAGGTCGCCGTGCAGCCAGTTGGAGAAGAAAAGGTCGCGGTCGTCGAGCGAGAGCACTAGGTCGGTGATCAGCCCGGGGACGCCGCCGGGCAGCGGCCAACCCTCGAGCGGCTCGTTCTCGACCGCGATCACCGTCTCGGCGTTCCAGACGCCCTTTTCGCGGAAGAAGCGCTTGACGGTGCTCGAGAGGGTGACGCCGACGAAGCCCTGGGAGGAGTCGGGGTCGTGCTGCCAGCGCAGCTCGAGCGGGATCCAGCCGTCCTCGCCGAGGTCAAGCGACTGCACCTGGCGGCGCTGCTCGAGGTCCCAGAAGTGCAGTTTGTGCCCGTATTTGCCGGCGGCCACGTCGGCCGGGTCGAAACCGTCCTTGAAGGTGTTCGGCGCGCCCCACTCGCTGGAAACGAGCGTGTTCTGGCGCGGCTGGTACCAGAAGTCGTAGGTGAACTCGAGCTCGCCGGGCTCCTCTTCCCAGCGACCGGCGACCGAGAAGTCGCGAGCGTCGAGCATCGCGAAGCCACCGGGGCTGTTGCCATCTGCGTCGCCGAGCATCGAGATCGTGACGATGTCGCCGGGCATGCAGTGCACGGTGTGGGGAGCGCTGAGGTTCAGCTTCTCGGCGATCTCCTCGCCCTCGACAACGTCCTTGATCCGCGGCGCGGCGGGGTCGGTGACGTCGAGCATGTGGATGCGGCCGGAGCGGAAGCCGGGAACGATCAGCGTGTCGCGCTGCAGCTGCGAGTGGCAGGCCGAAGAGCAGGCATTCCAGCCGAAGTGGTGGAGCTCGTCGCCAATGTTTGGCATCTCGACCCGGGAGATGACGTCGCCGTAACTGGCCGAGGATGGGTCGACGTCGATCACCGCGATGAAGTCGGGCTCCTCGATCCCGGTCCCCTCATAGAGGGCGGCGACGTAGATGAACCGCTCCGCCGGCTGCCGGCGCGCCTCCTGCGGCGAGGCGTAACCGGGGCCGGTGTGGACGTGCTGCTCCTCGACGCCGCCCGAGATCTCCATCGGGATCCTCCTTGGTTTGGTGTTCGCGGCGTCCTACCGGCGCCGCGCGACCGCTGCGCCTCTACCCATCCTGCTACGCGGCGCCGCTCCCTTCAAGGGGGGACGCAGCTGCGGCATCCAGCCGTCAGCTTCGAGTTGGCTTGCGTCCCCGAGCGCCCACCCGATCCGCTCGACCAGTTGCCCCGAGAAATGCTCCGATTCGAGGTCGTTGCGAGAGACCCGCTCGCGGTAGACGACCGAGCCGTCACTGCCCTTGGAGTCGGTGACTACGAGTATCTGCGGCACTAGCGGCCTCCCTTTTTCGCACGTCGTCGAGATCCGAAGGTAGCAGAACTAAAGTAAGTTGACCAACTTAATAAAGATTATTCGCCGCCCCGCCCCACATCCGTCGAGGTTGCCTTTTCCCGCGTATATCGCCGGAAAAGGCAACCCCTCAGCGAAGGGGAGGAGGCCGGCGACGCCAAAGAAAGCCGGCCCGTTAGTGACCACTAGGCTTGGCGGCGATGAGGAACCGGTCTCGGCAAGGCTCGGCGCTCGCCGCGGTGCTCGCGACGGCATTGGCGCTCGCGATGGTCCTGCTCGCCGCGGTTGCGTTTGCCAACCCGGTCGAGGAAGACGAAAGCGCCAGTGGCATCGGTGCGACGCCGGTCGTCGCCAACCTGGTGCCACAGAGGGCGATCGTCCCGGTGCTCGGCTCCGACGGGCGCTGGCACGCGATGTACGAGCTGCTGCTGACCAACTCGGTGACCAAGCCGGCGACGCTGAGCGCAGTGACGATCGTCGACCCCGCCGGCGGCCGCAAGCTGCTGACGATCGGCGCCGAGCAGATGGTTGCCGAAGACCTGAAAAGGCTTGATCGCAACCCGGTCAAGCAGGCCACGATCCCGCCCGAAGCGTCACGGGTCCTCTACGTCTCGGTCCCTTTCAGCTCGCAGAAGGCGATCCCCCAGCGCCTCGCCGCGCGCTTCCAGTTGACCGCGCTCAACCCGTTCACTGCGAAGACCGAAAGGTTCGACTACCGGGCGGGCGCGGTCGCGATCAGCCCCGAGCAGCCGCCGGTTCTGGCGCCGCCGCTGCGCGGCGGCAGTTGGCTCGCCTCGCAGGGCTGCTGCACCGCCTCTGGCCACGTCAGCGCGATCTATGGCCTCGACGGCTCGCTGCAGTCGGCTGAGCGCTACGCGATCGATTGGATCGAGCTCGGGCCCGACGGGCGGATCTTTCACGGCGATCCCTCAGTGCTGACCAACTGGTACGGCTACGGCAAGCCGATCTACTCGACCTCGGCGGGCGTCGTGACCGAAGCGACGAACGACCTCCCCGACCAGACCCCACAGGTGAAGCCAAAAACGTTGCCGCTCGGCGACCTGCCCGGCAACGTCGTCGTGGTGCGGATGAAGAACGGCCTCAGCGCCGTCTACGCCCACCTCATTCCCGGCAGCGTCAAGGTGAAAGTGGGCGACCGTGTCACGGTCGGCCAGCAGCTCGGCAAGCTCGGCAACAGCGGCGGCTCCCTCGCCCCGCACCTCCACTTCCACGTCGTCAACGGCCCCTCGGCCTCAACCTCCGACGGCTACCCCTACGTCCTCAGCTCCTTCCAACTCGCCGCCGAATCCAACGTCGCCGCGCTAACCGCAGCACTGCAGGGCAAGCCGGGATTTCCAACCGCCACCCAGTTGCATCCAGTGAACCACCTTGATGAGTTGCCATTGGGGTTCACGATCGATCAGTTCGGGGTGGACTGAGGGGCAACCAGTAGGTGGGGGATGCGAGGGAGGCTCTCGGTGGACCCTCCTCTCTCGACCTGTCGTCGATATGAGAATGCGGCTTTACGCCTCCGAAGAGCCCCTCTCCTCAGTCGCAAAACGTTCGGAGGGTCCCCCGACCCCCTCCCAGAGCCCGAAACCGCCTGGGTCCCAGCCTCTTTTTTAAGCTTCGGGCCGTTGCTGCGATTCGAAGTCTCGGCGCACTTTCCGTGTACCGGAAGCTAAAACCAAAGGGGGTGGATCCCCAAACGTTTGAGCTCTGGGCGGGCGAGTGTCGGTAGGACCCCCGAACGTTTTGCGACTGAGGAGAACGGCGCTTCGGGCGACAGCAGTAATTCTCCAATCGACGACAGGTCGAGAGAGGGGGTCCTGCCGGCGATCGCCCGCCCCCCACGCACCGACTGTGCCCTACCCGAACTCGATCACACTCCGAATCCCATCCTGTTCCTCCATCAACTCAAATCCCCTGTTCACCTCATCCAACGTGATCCGATGAGAGAGGAAAGGCTCAACATCGATCTCCCCCGCCAAGTACCGCTCAACCAGAACCGGCACCTGGTCTCGCCCCTTTACTCCACCGAACGATGACCCGGCAATGCGGCGGCCCGTGATCAAGAGCCTGGGGACGACGTCGAGGGTCTCGCCCTTGCCGGCGACGCCGGCGACGGTGCAAAGACCCCAGGCCATCCGCGCCGCTTCGACCGCCTGCTGCATCACCCCGACCAGGCCGGTCGCCTCGAAGGTGTAGTCGGCGCCGAAGCCGCCGGCAGTCATGGCGAGGATCCGCTCGACGGTGTTCTCGTCGCCGACCATGGTGTGGGTGGCACCCTGGCCTTTCGCCAACTCGAGCCGGTCCTCGGAGAGGTCGACGCAAACGATCTGCTCGGCGCCCTGCAGGCGGCAGCCGGCGACGGCGCCAAGCCCGACCATCCCAGCGCCGAAGACGACACAGGTGGTGCCGGGTTCGACCTTGGCGGTGTTGATCGCGGCGCCGAGCCCGGTCGAGAGGCCGCAGGCGAAGAGGCAAGCGTGCTCGAAAGGCGCCTCGGGGTTGATTTTGGCGAGTGCGATCTCCGGCATCACCGTGTACTCGGCGAAGGTCGAGCAGCCCATGAAGTGGCGGATTTCCTCGCCGTCGCGGCGCAGTCGGGTGCTGCCGTCGGGCAGGTGGCCGAGGTTCTGCTCGGCGCGAATCGCCATGCAGAGGTTGGTCCGCGGGTCGACGCAGTGAACGCACTCGCGGCACTGGGGCGAGAAGAGGGTGACGACGTGGTCGCCGACGGCAAGGTCGGTGACGCCCTCGCCGACCTTCTCGACAACGCCGGCGCCCTCGTGGCCGAGCACCGTTGGCGCGTAGCCGGAGGGATCGGCGCCGGAGGCGGTGTAGAGGTCGGTGTGGCAGACGCCGCAGGCGGCCAGCCGGACCAGCACCTCGCCGGCCCGCGGCTCCTCGAGCTCGACCTCCTGCACGCTCAGGGGCTGGCCAAAATCCTCGAGCACCGCGGCGCGCATCTGCATGCGCCTGATCCTAACCGCCGGGTCGCGGCGCGACGACCCGGAAGCTCCGCATCGCCGGGGTTGCATCGGGTTGCCCGAGCGGATCGGACGAATTGACAGGTCGTCAGTCGAGGGACAGGAGGTCGTCGAGGATGTCGCCGTAGCGGCGGGCCTCGAGCGAGAGGTGGCCCTCCTCGGGCTGCAGGCGCTGGCGGGCGTCGGGAACCTGGGAGGCCAGCCAGCGGCCGTGGGCAAGGGGGACCATGCGGTCGTCGCCGCCGTGCCAGATCGCGACCGGGACCCGGATCGAGGCGAGGTCGAAGCCCCACTCGGCGATCAGGGCGAGGTCGTCATCGAACCAGCCCCAGATGCCGTCGCGCAGCGCGTCGTCCATCACCTGCGCCCCGTGGCGGGCGATCTCGTCTGTGAAGGCGGCGCGGTCGACCGGGCCGAGCAGCTCCCCGAACGCTTGGTGCGGCTGTTCGGCATCGATTGCGCCGAGCCCCGAGGCGGTGCCCTCGAGGTAAGCCCGCAGCTGCTCCGCGCCGGCTTCGGCGGCGGCGAACTCCTCGAGGTTCTCGGTCGCCATCCCGGCCAGCCAGTCGAGGCCGTCGGCCCGCCGCGGCGCGAAGCTGGCGACGATCACCGCCGCCCGCACGCGCTCGCCGAGCAGCGCCGCACAGGCGAGGGCATGGGGCCCGCCGCCGGACCAGCCGCAGAGGTAGAACCGCGCGATCCCGAGGTGGTCGGCGACTGCGGCCGTGTCGGCGACGCAGTCGGCCACAGTGCGACCGGGGTCGCGGTCGGAGCCGCCGTAACCGGGACGCGCATAGGTGATGTGGCGAATGCCGCGGGCAGCGCCGGCTTCCAGGTTCGGTTCGTAGACGCTGCCGGTCCCGGGCGTGCCGCCGTGGAGGAGGAGCGCCGCGCCGCTTGGCGGCCCAGCATCCTCGACGACCAGGCGCCGCCCGCTCGGACCGTCCACTTCGTGCCTGAGCCGTTCGACCACAGGCGCCGCAGTATGCCCACGAGCGGTTGGTGATCGGTAGGAACGCTAAGCCTGGCCGATCGCGATGCCGACGCCGGCGACCATCACACCGGCCAAGAGCTCGAAGCTTGAAGCGTTAAGCGCGAAGTCCGTCGAGCAGGAGGCCGAGCGCCCGTTCCGCCGCCTGGTCGCGCTGGTCGTGATCGCCGACCGCAGCGAGCGCTCCGTCGAGCATCGCCAGGACCGCCATCACGTCGTCGAGGTCGAGCTCGGGTCGCACCCGTCCCGCCACCTGCGCCGCGGCCAGCGGTTCGCGGAACAACCTCCGCGCCCGAGCGGTCAGTCGCTCGACCCGTGCCTGCTCGAGCTCGCCACGGCGGATCGCCGCGATCAGGGTCTGGTCGCGCACCTGCTCGGCCGCCATCATCCGCAGCAGGCCTTCGAACGAATCGGCGCCAGCCGGTGTCGCGGCGGCTTTCTGCTCGAGCCGGCTCATCCCCTCTTCGGCGAGCGCCGCCAGCAGGTCCTCGCGGTCTTCGAAGTGGCGGTAGACAGTCGCCTGCCCGACCCCGGCTGCGGCGGCGATCTCGGCGAAGGAAGCGTCGCCGCCGTTCGAGTAGAGCTCGTGGGCGGCGTCGAGGATCGCACGCCTGCTGCGCAGCGCGTCTTTGCGGATCGTCGAGCGCGTCATGCGCTCAGGGCGCGGACATCCGGGCCGGGTTGCAGCCGATCTCCGCGATGTCGACGAGCTCCACCCGCTCGGCGTCGACCCCGAGCGCGCGGCGCAGCAGCTCCAGGTTGCCGGCCCGAAGAGCCGCGCGGACCGCCTCCCCGGCCCTCAGCCCGGCGCGGACGAACGACACCGTTCCGGCCAGAAACTCGTCGGGATCGGCATAGAAGAACGCCTCGTGGTGGAACGCCCCGGACTCGGTCATCACCTTTCGAGTACCTAGTCTGACGGGTCGGGCGATGCCTTGCTCAGGTTTGGGTGAGGACCGTCGCGATCACGCCGAGGAAGCCGACCAGCATCGTCGCGAACATGCCGCCGAAGAGCTGCAGCAGCATCCGTTGCTGGGCCAGCATCTGATCGTTGACGCGATCGAACCCCGTTTTCATCTCCCCGCGGAGCCCGTCGAGCCGGCCGTCTACGCCACGGAATTCCTCGCGCATCTCGCGAAAGCCGTCGTCGACCCTCTTGTTGAGGTCGTCGAGCCGCTCGTCAGTCCATGCTTCGCGTGCCGCCATGATCGCCACGACGGCACGCTAGCAAGGGGGAAACTTATTGTCTGCATCGTTTCGTTGTTCATTCCTGTCATCAGCTGGTCAGGCTGGCGATCATCGCGGCGGTCGCGGCGAGTCCGGTGATCGTGCGGACGTGGTTCCAGGCACCCCAGCGTGCGAGGTAGTGGCGCCACTCCTCGGCCGCCGCCGGCCCGTCGGCGTCGATCCGGTCGATCCGGTTGTTGAGGGGGACGTTGGCGAACATCGTCACGGCGACGATCCCGACCAGATAGATCAGGGCGCCGGCGAGGCCGAACCAGCTGCCGCCGCCGTCGCGTTCGATCAGCGCGGTGACCACGACCGCGAGGCAGAGCGGCGCGGTACCGAACAGCGGCAGCAGTAGCGGCGGCCGCACGGCGGCGACGTTGATGCCCTGCATCGCGCCGATTGCGGTCGCCGGCGAGCGCAGGTCGAGGCCGGTCATCACGAACGAGGAGAAGGCGTAGAAGACGCCGGCGGCGATCGCACAGCCGAGGGCGGTGACGAAGGTGAGGGCGAAGACGGGATCGGACATCGCGGGCTCCTTTCGGGCGGACGAGGCAGGTCGATGGTGAGGGTTCAGGCGGCGAGCCGCACCGCGGCCGGGCGGCGCGAGGGTCGACGCAGGTGGTTGGCGGCGAAGACCAGCGGGGCGAGCAGCAGGCGCTGGCCGGCGACGCCGAGGAAGGGGGCGTGCGCCTCCTGGTCGTAGCGGCGGGCCAGGGAGGCGAGGTCGAACAGGTTGCGTGGCATCCCGCGCTTGCTCATCCGACCGGCTTCGGCCATCGCCACGACCTCGGCAAACATCTCCTCCATCGCCAGCGCCGGCCGCACCTCGACCGCGACTCGCGCTTCGTCCTCACCCGCGTTGGCGAAGCCATGGAGGACGCCGGGGGCGACCTCGACAACGTCGCCGGGCTCGGCGAGGACGTGACGGAAGCCGACGCGGAAGCGCATCAGGCCGGCGACGACCTCGAAGCGCTCGGTCTGGATCGGGTGCACGTGGGGGATCGGAACGGCGCCGCCCGGCCGCAGGCCGAGCTCGAAGGCAAGCAGCTCGCCATCGCTCGTCGCGGCAGTCTCCTTGAAGCTGAAGCGCTCACCGGTGACGGGGTTCTCAAGGGTCTGTCCGGGCTGGATCATCGTCGCTCCTTCGGTAGTGGACGCGTCCAGTTTCTCGCGGCACTAATGGACTGTCTATGCCTAAAAAGCTCAGACACTTGATCGTTCGTCCAACCAGATAGGACGATCGAGCAAAGGCGCTAGGCTGGCCCCATGCCCGCCACCGAGCCGCAGCCCCGACCCCTCGAGCCGCTTGCCGGCGCCCGGTCCGACCCGCTCGCCGCGGCGCTCGGCCCGCTGCAGATGACCGGCGCCTTCTACTGCAGCTCCGAGCTCAGCGGGCCGTGGGGGATGACGCTGCCGCCACTGCCCGGCTACGCCTGGTTCCACGTGATCAGCGAGGGCGGCTGCGAGCTCGAAGCCGAGGGCGCCGCGCGCACCCTGCGCCGCGGCGACCTGGCGCTGGTCCCGCGCGGCGGCGGCCACGTCCTCCGCAGCGCGCCCGGCATCGAGGCCCCCGAGATCCTCGACTTGCCCCGTGAGCAAGTCTCCGAGCGCTATGAACTGCTGCGTCATGGCGGCGGCGGCGAGCGCAGCCGGATGATCTGCGGCGCCGTCCGCTTCGAGCAAGCGACCGCCCAGAACCTGGTCGAGCTGCTGCCGCCGATCATCCAAGTCGACGGCTCGATCTCAGCCGACGCGGGACAGCTGCAGGCGACCCTGGGGCTGATCGCGGCGGAGACGATCGCGCCGCGGCCGGGGGGAGAGGCGGTCGTCACCCGGCTCGCCGACATCCTCGTGATCCAGGCGATCCGCGCTTGGCTCGAGACCGATCCCGGCGCCCAAGTCGGCTGGCTCGGCGCCCTGCGCGACGAGCGGATCGGCCGCGCCCTGACCCTGATCCACGCCGACCCGGCGCGCGAGTGGACGGTCGCCAGCCTCGCCCGCGAAGTGGCGATGTCGCGCTCGGCCTTCGCTGCCCGCTTCACCGAGCTGGTCGGGGTGCCGGTGCTGCGCTACCTGACCGAGTGGCGGATGCGGCTGGCGCAGAGCCGGCTGGAGGCCGACGGCACAACCGTCGCCGCGGTCGCCGCCGAGCTCGGCTACGGCTCCGAGGCGGCCTTCGCCCGCGCCTTCAAGCGGGTCACCGGCCTCGCCCCGCGGACCGCTGCGCGACGCCGCCTGGCCGAGCGCGACGCTGTCTTGGCGCTGACCCCGTAGCACCGCCTGGCCCGCCAGCCAGTTAACCTCGGCTGCCGTGAGCGCGGAGCGACCAAGCGTCCATATCTGGCTCTTCGCGCCGGGAGCGGAGCGCGAACAGTTGTCATGAGCGGACATCGTCCACGCGGGTGGATCCGGCACGTCGCCAAGACGATGACCCCGGCCGCCGCCGTCGCCGGCCAGGTCGCGATGGAGCGCCAGGCCGGGATGCGGGTCGAGCGGCTGAAAGCAGCCGCCGCCGACCGCTGGCGCCAACGCCGGCAGCCGACCCGACCGCGGATGCGAGCGCTCTCCCTCGCTCCCGGCGCTCGCTTCGCCTGGCGCCAGGTGCCGGCACCGCCGCTGCCGCAGCCCGGCGGCGCCCTCGTCCACCCGATCGCCGCCGCCACCTGCGACCTCGACCGCACCATTGGCCTCGGCGCCGCACCCTTCCCGCTGCCACTCCACTTCGGCCACGAATGCGTCGCCGAGGTGGTCGAGGTGGCCGACGGGGTGACCTCGATTCGCCCCGGCCAGCGGGTCATCGTCCCCTTTCAGATCAACTGCGGCGAGTGCGAGCCCTGCCAGCAGGGCCGGACCGGCAACTGCGCTGCGGTGCCGCCGATTTCGATGTATGGGTTCGGGCTCGCCGGCGGCCACTGGGGCGGCGCCGTCTCCGAGCTGCTGGCGGTTCCCTTCGCCGAGGCGATGCTGGTCCCGGTGCCCGACGGGATCGAGCCAGCGACCGTCGCCAGCGCCGCCGACAACCTCGCCGACGCCCACTCTCGCGTCGCCCCCTATCTGGGAGCCGGCGCCGGGGTCGAGGGCGGGGCGGATGAGGTGCTGATCGTCGGCGCGCTCTCGCCGAAAACCACCTTCAGCGGCAGCGTCCCGCTCTACATCGGGCAGATCGCGCTGGCGCTCGGCGCCCGCCGCGTCCGCTTCACCGACGCCCGGTCCTTCCTCCGCGACGAAGCCGAGCAGCTCGGGATCGAGGCCTTCGACCCGCGCGACCTCGACCGCCGCGACCTCTCGCCGCTAACCGTCGACGCCGGCACGACGCCGGCCAGCCTCAACGTGGCGATCCGGATGACCGCCGAGGACGGTCGCTGCAACAGCGTCGGCTCGCTGCACGCCAACTCGAAGATCCCGACCGCGCTGATGTTCGGCCGCAACGTCACCGTCCATATCGGCCGCTCTCATGCCCGCAGCCAGATCCCCGCGGTGCTGGACCTGATCGTCGCCGGCAAACTCGACCCGGCAGCGGTGACGACCGTCGTCGCCCCGCTCGACGACGCCCCGCGCGCCCTGCGCGAGCACACCACCGGCGAAGCGACGAAGACCGTCCTGGTTGAGTAGCGGCTTTGGCGCCTTTTGCATCTCAGGGATGCAAAAGGCGCCAATCCTCAGTTGTTGAGCAGCTGCATGGCGGAGTCGTCGTAGCGCTCGCCGCGCACCGCCTCCGGCGAGATCGCCTCGTCGAGTTCGGCGAGCTGCTCGTTGCTTAGCTTGACGTCGGTGGCGGCGGCGTTCTCCTCGAGCCGCTGCGGGCGTTTCGTCCCTGGGATCGGGACGATGTCCTCGCCCTTCGCCAGCGTCCAGGCGAGCGCCACTTGGGCCGGGGTGGCGCCGATCTGCTCGGCGAGCTCGCCGACGCGGTCGGCGAGTGCCAGGTTCTCCGCCAGCGCCTCCTCCTGGAAGCGCGGGTTGGAGCGACGCCAGTCATCCTCGGGGAGGTCGTCGAGCGAGCGGATCGCGCCGGTCAGGAAGCCGCGGCCGAGCGGCGAGTAGGCGACGAAGCCGATGCCGAGCTCGCGCAGGGTCGGCAGCACCTCGTCCTCGGGGTCGCGCGTCCACAGCGAGTACTCGCTCTGCACCGCGGTCAACGGATGGGTCTGCGTGAGCGCGGCGGATCGTCTCCGCCGAGGCCTCGGAAAGGCCGAGGTAGCGCACCTTGCCGGCTGCGACCAGCTCGCCCATCGCGCCGACGGTCTCCTCGATCGGCACCTGGGGGTCGATGCGGTGCTGGTAGTAGAGGTCGACGTGGTCGGTGCCGAGCCGTTGCAGTGAGCCGTCGATCGCTCGCTTGACGTTCTCGGGGCGGCCGTCGACGCCGCGTCGGTAGGGATCGTCAGGGTCGATCTGGAAGCCGAACTTGGTCGCCAGCTCGAACTCGTCGCGGCGGCCAGCGATTGCCCGGCCAACCAGTTCCTCGTTGCTGTGGGGGCCGTAGATCTCGGCGGTGTCGAGGAAGGTGACGCCGAGCTCGAGCGCCCGCTCGATGGTCTGCGTGCCTCCCTGCTCGTCGCCCTCGCCGTAAGCCCAGGTCATGCCCATGCAGCCAAGCCCCTCGGCCGAGACCTCGAGGCCCTGGCTTCCCAGAGTCCTTCTATTCATCGATTCGCTCCTTGTAGATAGAAATCTTTCGCTCGACGAAGGCGAGGTGCATCCGCACCTGCTCGAGCTCGGCCCGCACCGCCGCCCGGTGCTCCTCGAGCAGCGCCAGCCGCTCGTGCTCGTTGCCCTCGCCGGCCCGCACCAGCTCCGCGTAACGGCGGATCCGGCGGATCGGCATCCCGGTAGCCCGCAAGCAGCGCAGCGCCTCGACCCAAGCGAGGTCGGCCTCGCTGTAGCGGCGATGGCCCGAAGCGGCGCGGTCGACGCCGTCAATCAGCCCGGCGCGTTCGTAGTAGCGCAGGGTGTGGACGCTGACCCCGGTCGCCGCGGCGGCGTCGGCGATGGTCAGGCCGCTCTCTTCTAGCTGGGCGGTGTCGGATGCCATGGTTCGAGGGTAGGGATTAGAGCGCGCTCTAAGTCAAGGCTTACCCTCCCCTGATCGGGTAAAACGATCACGTGAGCGCAGCACCTCACAGGGTGGCGGTGATCGGGGGCGGCTTCGGCGGTCTCGAAGCCGCCAAGCACCTCGCCTCGGCCGAGGTCGAGCTGACCCTGATCGACCGCCGCAACTTCCACCTCTTCCAGCCGCTCACCTACCAGCTGGCAACCGGCGCTCTCTCGCCAGCGGAAGTCTGTTACCCACTGCGGGCGATCTTCAAGGGCCGGCGCAACGTGCGGGTGATGATGGCCGAGGTGACGGCGATCGACCTAGCCGGCCGCGAGCTGCGGCTGCGCGGTGGCGGTGGCAAGGAGCTCGGGGTCGGCTACGACAGCCTGGTGGTCGCCGGCGGCTCGGCCTACTCCTACTTCGGCCACGAGGAGTGGCGCGACGTCGCCCCCGAGGTGAAGTCGCTGGAGAGCGCGCTGGAGCTGCGGGCGCGGCTGCTCGGGGCCTTCGAGCAGGCCGAGCTCGAGCGCGACCTCGAGCGGCGGCGTGCCCTGTTGACCTTCGCCGTCGTCGGCGCCGGCCCGACCGGGGTCGAGATGGCAGGGCAGATCGCCGAGCTGGCGCGCGACACGCTGCGCAACGAGTTCCATGAGATCGACCCGGGGGAGGGGAGGGTGCTGCTGATCGAGATGGGCGATCGGGTGCTTTCCACCTTTCCGCCCTCGCTCTCGCGCCGCGCGGCGCGGGCGCTCGAACGGCTTGGGGTGACGCCGATGTTGAGTCACACCGTGGTCGGGATCGACGCGGAATCGGTGACGGTCGAAGCAGCCGGCGCCGCCGCCGAGCGGATCCCAGCTCACAACGTGATCTGGGCCGCCGGGGTTACCGCCTCGACGCTCGGCGCCGGGCTCGCCGAGCAGACCGGCGCCGACCTCGACCGGGCTGGCCGGATCCTGGTCGAGCCCGACCTGACCCTGCCCGGCCACCCCGAGGTGCTGGCGATCGGCGACATGGTCCGGGTCCGCGAGCCCGACGGCAGCGCCCGCATCTTCCCCGGCGTCGCCCCGGTCGCGATGCAGCAGGGCCGCTACGCGGCGAAGGCGGTCCGGGCCCGGCTCGAGGGCCGCACGGTCAGCCCCTTCCGCTATCTCGACAAAGGCAACCTGGCGACGATCGGCCGCGCCAGCGCCGTCGCCGACCTCCACTACTTGCGGCTCAGCGGCTTTCCCGCCTGGCTGACCTGGCTACTGGTCCACATCTGGTACCTGATCGGCTTCCAGAACCGGCTATTGGTCCTCGTCCGCTGGATCTACAGCTTCGTCACCCGCGGCCGCGGCGCCCGCCTGATCGCCGGCCCCGGCAGGGACGGCCGCTGGGAGCCCTAGCTCCGACCCCTCGGCCGGCAGCGACCGCGCTGTTCAGTCAGCGGCCCGCTCGGCGGCACGCTCGCGGGCGTGCCCCTTCTCTTCGAGCGTCATCGCGCCGGGATGGCCGTCGCCCGGCCAGGGGCTGAGCAAGAGCAGCAGGCGGACGCTGGAGAGGGCGAGGACGGTGCGCCGCTCGCCGGGGTCGAACTCGAAGAGGTGGCCGCCCGCGGCGCGTACGCTGGCGCCGTCCGGCGTTGACACCTCGGCCTCGCCGTCGACCACCAGCAGCCGGGCTCGCTCGTGGACCTCGTGCTCCTGCAGCTGCTCCCCCTGCGGCAGGTTGAGCAGGATCGCCCGCGCGTCGTCAGCCGTCGAGAGGATCCGCGGCTCGTGCGGCCCGGCCCCCTCCGCTTTCAAGTTCCAGTTCTGCATGCGCCTAACGTATCGCGCGATCGGCGCTCAGTCGACCCACTCGTCCTCGACCGGTTCGCCATCGGCGTGGTGGGGACCGAAAGCGATGAACTCGAGACCCTCGGGCCCCGCCTCGAAGGCGCGCGGCAGGTCGGGGCCGATGCGGATCGCGTCGAGCTCGACGACCTCGCGGAACTCGTCGCCGAGTTTCACCCGACCGCGGCCGCGGAGGATCACGTAGACCTCCTCGGCCTCGCGGTGACGGTGGACGAACGGGGAGCGCTTGCCGGGGCGGAGGCGGAAGTGGGTGACCCCGGTCCGCTCGGCCTCGAGGTCGGTGCGCGCCACCCGCGCCTCCCAGCGCTCGCCGAAGCCGTTTGCCGGCGCGGCGTCCTCGACGTCGTCGAGGTTGATCTGGGTGTAGGGCCGCGGCATCGTGTCCGCTTTCTACCCTGTTCGGCGTGAGCCGGATCAGCGGGCGGCTGGGGGTGGCGCGGGCGATGCTCGTCTTGCTCTGCGCCTACTGCGTCGCGCTCGGCGCCCTCGCCGCCTTCGCGCCACACACCTTCTACGACGACTTCCCTTTCTTCGCCCACTGGGTCGAGCTGCTGCCGCCCTACAACGAGCACCTGATCACCGACGTCGGCGGCCTCTACCTCGGCTTCGCACTGCTCTTCGGCTGGGCAGCGTGGGCGCTGGAGCGGACTCTGGTGCGGGCTGCCTGTGTCGCCTTCCTGCTCAGCTCCGTCCTCCACCTGATCTTCCATGCCGGGCACCTGGAGGGCTTCGGCACCGCCGACGGGATCGCCGAGATCGCGGCGCTCGCTGCGCTGCTGGTGCCGCCGGTGATCGCGATCTGGGCGGTCGGCGAATAGCGTGGGGGCGGCGATGACCCCCGCCGCCGCAGCCGATGTCCCTGCCTGAGGCGATCGCCGTCCTCGCCGCGGCGGTGGCGGCGGGCGGGATCAACGCGATCGTCGGCTCCGGCTCGCTGATCACCTTCCCGACGCTGCTCGCGGTCGGCTACTCGCCGGTCACCGCCAACGTCTCCAATACGGTCGGGCTCTGCTTCGGCAACTTCAGCGCGGTTTGGGGCTACCGGGCGGAGCTAAAGGGCCAGGAGCGCCGCGCGGGGCTGCTGGCGGCAGGCATGGGGGTCGGCGCGATCGTCGGCGGCGTCCTTCTGCTGGCGCTGCCGAGCTCGGTCTTCGACGCGATCGTGCCGGCACTGATCCTCCTCGCTTGCGTGCTGATGGCGACCCAGCCGAAACCGCGGCTGCATGAGATCTCGCCCCGCGCCCGCGCCGCTGTGCTGGCCCCGATCACCTTCTTCTCCGGCGTCTACGCTGGCTACTTCGGCGCCGCCGCCGGGGTGATCCTGCTTGCCTCGCTGCGGCTGCTGATCCCGGAGCGGCTGCAGCGTCTGAACGGCGCCAAGAACCTGATGGTCGGCACCGCCAACGGGGTCGCGGCGCTGCTCTTCGTGATCTTCGCCCACGTCGCCTTCGCCGCCGCGGGGCTGATCGCGGTCGGCTCGATTGCCGGCGCCCAGCTCGGCTCGACCTACGGTCGCCGCATCCCCGACGAGGTCTTGCGCTGGGTCGTCGTCACCGTCGGCACGGTCGTCGCGATCGTCCTGATCGTGAGCTAGCGCCCCAACCTCGACGGGTTGGGGGCGGTTAGCGCGCGTCGGCGACCGGGCGGGCGAGGTCCTCGCCGGACTCGGTCGAGATCAGGATCGCTCCCTCGCCGGTGACGTAGGCCTCCTCGCCGTGCTGGGTGACGTCCATGCCGACCGCCTCCTGGCGTTCGTCGACCCGCAGCGGCATCGCCAGGCTGACCAGTTTCAGCAGCACGAAGGTCATCACGAAGGCGTAGACCGGGGTGACCAGCGCTGCCAGCGCCTGGTGGCCGAGCTGCGACGCGTCGCCGTAGAAGAGACCGTCGGCGACGCCGTTCCAGGAGAGCTCGGCGAATAAACCGATGAAGAGGATTCCGACCAGGCCCGCGGTGCCGTGGGCGGCGAGCACGTCGAGGGTCTCGTCGACTCGGGTCCGGGTCCGGTAGACGATCACCGCATAGCTGGGCAGGGCGGCGAGGGCGCCGAGCGCCATCGCCCAGCCGGGGCTGATGAAGCCCCCAGCCGGGGTGATCGCGACGCAGCCGACGATGATCGCGGTCGCGGCTCCGATCGCGGTCACCTTGCGGCCGCGGAAGAGGTCGAGGGCGAACCAGACGAGCAGCGTGCAGGCGGGGCAGAGCAGGGTGTTGGTGAAGGCGAGCACACTCGGGTTGCCGGTCGAAAAGCCGCTGCCGCCGTTGAACCCAAACCAGCCGAACCACAGCAGCCCGGCGCCGAGCAGCACGTACATCGCGTTGTGGGGCAGAAGCGCCTGGCGACCGTAGTCGCGGCGGGCGCCGACCACCAGCGCCGCCGCCAGGGCCGAGAAGCCCGAGCCCATCTCGACCGGGATGCCGCCGGCGAAGTCGAGGGTGCCGTTGGCCTGCAGCCAGCCGCCGCCGAAGGCCCAGTGGGCGAGGACGGCGTAGACGACCACCGACCACAGCGCCGCGAAGACGAGGAAGGCGCCGAACCGCATCCGCTCGACTACCGCGCCGGAGATCAGGGCGACGGTGATGATGCAAAAGGTCGCCTGGAAGCAGAAGAAGACGAGCTCGGGGATAGTCGTGCCCTCGCGGGGCGCGAAATCGACGCCGCTGAGGAAGGCGTTGCCGAGGCCGCCGACGATCGAGCCGTCGCCGTCGAAGGCAATCGAGTAGCCGAGCGCGGCCCAGGTGACAGCGGCGACGGCGATCGCTCCGGCCGACATCATGAAGGTGTTGAGGGTGTTCTTGGAGCGGACCAGGCCGGCGTAGAAGAGCCCCAGCGCCGGGGTCATCAGCAGCACCAGCGCGGTTGCGATCAGCATCCAGGCGGTGTCGCCGGTGTCGATCCCGGCGACTGCCGCCGGCACGAGGGCGCTCACTTCTCGACCGGCGTTACCGCGCCGGTGTCGATGTCGCCGGTGCGGATCCGCACCGCCTGCTCGAGCGCCACGACGAAGATCTTGCCGTCGCCGACCTCGCCGGTGCGAGCGCCTTCGCAGAGCGCCGCGATCGTCGGCTCGACGAACTCATCGGTGACCGCGATCTCGAACCGCACCTTCTCCGAGAGGCCCATCTGCACGGTGGTACCGCGGTAGGTCTCGACCCGCTCCAGCTCGCCGCCATGCCCACGCACACTGCTCATCGAGATCCCGCGCACGTCGGCGCGGTAGAGACTCTCGAGCACGTCGTTGGCCTTCTCCGGCCGCACGATCCCGATCACCAGTTTCACGTCCGCCTCCCCCTTCGGTCGCCGCCGGGGCGGAAGCCTAATCGACGCTGGCGAGAAGCGCTGCGGTGCGGGCTGCGACCCGGTCCCAGGAGTAGCGCTCGAGCGCTGCGGCGCGGGCGTTGCGGCCGCGGCGGCGGCGCTCGGCGGGATCTTCGACGGCGGCGAGGATCGCTGCGGCGAGGGCGCCGGGGTCCTCGGCAGGCACCAGCCAGCCGGTCTCGCCGTCGGTGACGATCGAGGCCGGCCCGGCGGAGTCGACCGCGATCGGCGGCCGTTCGCAGGCCATCGCCTCGATCAGCACCTGGCCGAACTGCTCGCGGGCGGCGGCATGGACGAGGGCGTCGGCGGCGTTGAGGAAGTCCGGCAGCTCGGAGTGGGAATGCCAGCCGGCGAGGAAGACGTCGCGAGCGCCGAGCCGCTTCACGGTCTCTTCCGGGTGCTCGCCCTCCCACTCGCCGGGGTGGCCGCCGACCAAGACCAGGGAAAGCGGTGTGGCGGACAGGCCCTGGGCGTGGGTGAACGCCTCGATCAGCAGCGGCAGTCGCTTGACCGCGGTGAAGCGGCCGACATAGACGAGGACGGTGCCGGGCGGCTCCTCGCTGAGGTGGCGGCGCCAGTGGGCGCGGCGGTCGATCTGTTGCGGCTTGAAATACGGGTCGACTCCGGTTGGGATGCAGGCGAAGCGCTCGCGCTCCAGCCCGAGCAGGGCGGCGGCGCGTTCGCGGCCGCGGCGGTCGGCGACGACGATCCGCGTGCAGGCGGCGGCCCAACGGGACATCCGCTCCAGCCAGGCTTCGGCGTGGTCCCAGCCCGGTGGCGCCCCGGCGATGATCTGCTCCAGCATCAGCAGCTCGGTGCCGTGCAGGTGGCCGACTACAGGGCGGTCGGGGAAGACCCGCGCCGCCGCCTCGTTCAGCGGGGTTAGGTGGTGGAGGTAGAGGAGGTCGACGGCGTCGCGGTCGACTGTCGCCAGCGCCTGCGCCCAGGCCTCCACCTGCAGCTCGAAGGCCTCGTCGTCGAAGCTGGCGAGCACCGCGTCGGCGGCGCCCGGCCGGTCCTCGAAGGAGCCGTGGATCGGTGCCGTGCCGGCGTTGCCGTGGAAGCGCAGCGGCTGCGGCGAGGCCAGCGCCGGCGCGAAGTCGACCGCGACCGGGTCAAGGCCGGCGTAGAACCGGCGCGCATCGGTGTCGTCGCCACGGTCCGAGCGCGAACCCGAGACCAGCGTCACCCCGATGCCCTGGCGGCGCAGTTCCCGCACCATCGCCCGCGTCGCGTGCGCCGATCCACCGCGTGGGAAAAAGTAGATCCCCATCAGGACATTTGTCACTCCCAACCTCTACCCGTGCCGCGTGGTCGTCCTTTGTGACCCATGTGTCCACAATGGACAACCACGGCCCGCGGTGCGGTGCGGTGGCGGCTAGCGGGGGAGGAACTGCAGGGCGGTGGCGATCTCGCGGCCGCCGACCAGCTCGCGGCCGTGCTCCTCACGCGGGGTGTTGAGCAGGGCACTGGAGACGACGAGGGAGGCGGAGCCGCCGCCGTCGAGGTTGATCGCGTCGACCGCGCCGAGCTCTTGCATCGCGTTGGCCAGCTCGGCCATCGTCAGGCCCGCCTCGTCGTCGGCGCGGCCCTCGCAGACGGCGGCGATCATCTCTGTCGGTGAGAGCCCGAGGGCGGCCCGGGGGTAGCGGCCGGCGGTGATGTCGGAGTCGAACTGGCGGGCGCCGGCGGAGAAGCCCTCGGGGTCGCGGCCGGCGCGGACCAGCGAGTGGCGGCCGCCGACCAGCTTCGGGCCCGCCTGCAGGAGGTCGCCGCGCGGCTTGCCGAGCTCACGCCGCGGCCGGATCGCCAGCCTGCTGCCGTCGGCGTGGAGGCAGGCGCGCTCGCCGTCCCAAGGGGAGTCGAAGGGCTCGACCGGCAGCGCCCGGCCGTTGATCCAGACGTCGCCGAGCGGCGGGCCGCCGGGGCGGACGTAGAAGCCGCCGACGATCGCGTGTTCGGCGGCATGGGCTCGGCACCAGGCGAGCAGGGTCGCGCAGGGGTCGATCGCGACCACCCGCAAGCCGAACTCGCGGCGGTCGAAGCGCGCCACCCGCAGCGTCGTCGCGGCGCCGTCGCCGAGCGCCAGGCGGCGGGATTCAACTGTCGGGCGGGTGAGGGTTGATGCGGCCATCGCGGTGCGCCTCCACTTGCGATGGTCCAGGACCGGTGGGACGGATTTGTTGCCCGCTGGATAAGTGCTACTTGTGGACTTCGGCGGAGAGGCGGCCGTTGTGGCGGGACGTCCGCCCTTGAAGCGCGAGGGGAGCGCCGGGGGGTCTCCCCCCGGCGCTCTTCGCTCTCGGATTGGGCTCCGCCAAACGTTCAAGGGACGGGGGCGGAGAGCTACTTCCCGGTTTGGGGTCTCGAGCAAGCGCCGAAGACTCGGAGCGCGCTCCGCTCTGGCCGCGGATCGTTGAGGTTGCCGAACGACCCGCTATCCGGGTCGAAAGGCAACCTCGATGGCTGGCGCAGCCCTGTCCGGTTGCACTTCTCCCCACCGGTTGCGTTTGTCCCCGCATACCGGGGACAAGGAAGTGCAACGGGTGGGGAGAAGTGCAACGGGTGGGGAGAAGTGCAACCGACTCGTCGAAGACTCGGCGCCGACCCTAGGACTCGGGGCTCGCCCGCGTCGCCACAAGCTCCCCAAGGAGAAGAAGCTAAAAGAAAGCGGGGTCTGCCCGGACCTTCGCTGTTCGTGCCGTTGGCGGGGATAGGGGGTCACCCTCCCGGAGCGGCGTCCTCTTGCTCGCACCGGCGCTCTCCGTCGGACGGGCCGCGATTCGATCCAGGCGAGCAACCCAGCCCGGGAGGGTGACCCCCTAGCGCCGCCCTCGAATCCACCTAGCCGTCCCACGCAGCGCCAGTCAGCCACCTACCCCAACCGGTTCGGCTTGGATCGCTTCGTTGGCGAGCACCATCAGTTCGCTGACCGAGGCACCCGGCACGCCGACCCCATAGAGATCGCCGTCCTGGCGCCAAGCGACGGTGCCGAACTTGCAGCCAGGACCGCAGCGACCCGGCTCGTAGACACCTTCGATTCCCGCGGCGAGCTGGAGCTTGGGTCCGCTCAGCTCGCCGCCGCCGGCGGAGCCGGAGAAGATCGCGATCACGCAGTTGCTCTTGAACCGGCAGCGGGGCTGCGAGGCGAGGCCGAGCGTGTAGCTGTCGGGCGGCGAGCGCAGGACTTCGGCGTGGTTGGCGCCGGGCAGTGACGCTTCGAGCAGGGCCGGCGGGATTCGCACCGGCACGCCGCTCGCTGCCGCTTTCGCGACCGCTGCCTCGAGCTCGGCCGGGATCTCGGCCTGCGTGCCGCCTTCGGGTTCCGCCGCGGTCGTGGGGGGGTGGACGAGGGTTCGGTAGAGGTCGAGGGCGCCGACGAGTCGCCACCCCCGCAGCCGCCCAGCGCGATCGCCACCGCAGCTAGCAGCGAGATCAGGATCAGCGCCAGTCGGCTCACCGGTAGGTCACCAGCCCGCGGTCGACTTCCTCGAGGTGGGCGTGGTCGTTGAATCCGATCAGGTTGACGCCGCCGGCGCCGATCGCGACCTTGGTGACGCTGGCATTGACCATCACCCGGTTGAGCCGCGGGAAGACCAGGGCGGGGGCGCCGAGGAGGCCGCCGGCAAGCGCCGCGATCGTCCCGCCCGAGGTGACGACCACCGCGGTCTCGCCGCGCCCCAGCTCCGTCGCCAGCTCGGCCAGCGCCGCTGAGCCGGCACCGCTGAACTGCGTCCAGCTCTGTCGCGTCGGGCTCTCCTCAGCCATCTCGATCCACGCCTCGAGGGCCGGCTCGAGGATCGCCTGGAAGCGTTTGCTGGTCAGCGGCTCATCCGCCTGCGCGTCGCCTGCCTGCGCGGCTGGGCCGTCGATCCGCACCGCCGACTCGCTGTGGTGAGTGAGGACGTCGTTGGGGTCGTACTCGTTCCAGCGCTTGTCGACCTCGGGCGCTGGCCCGGCCAGGGCGGCGGCGGTGTCGATCTGGCGGCGTAAGTCGCCGCTGATGACCCGGCTCGGCGCGACACCGCGCCGCGCCAGCGCCGCGGCGACGACCTCAGCCTGGCGCTCGCCGGTCGCCGACAGCACGTCGTAGTCGGCGGCGCCGAAGGAGGCCTGGGCGTGGCGGATCAGCAGCACGGTGGGCACGGTCGGCGGGGATTATCGGGGTCGAGGGTCAGACGGCGATGTCAGACTGGCCGCGTGCCGAGCCACCAGCTCCCCTTCGACCCGATCGACGAGGCGCGCCGCCACTGGGAGGAGCGCTGGACGAAGCGGGCCGCGACCGAGATGGTCGCGGTCACCTCGATCATGCGCGTCCACCAGATCTTGATGGCGCGGCTGAACGAGGAGCTCGAGCGCTTCGGCCTCACTTTCCCCCGCTACGAGGCGCTGATGTTGCTCTACCTCTCGCGCCGCGGCTCACTGCCGCTGGGCAAGATCGGCGAGCGGCTGCAGGTCCACCGCACTAGCGTCACCAACACGATCGACGGCCTGGAGAAGATCGGGCTGGTGCGCCGGGTCCCGCACGAGTCAGACCGCCGCGCGGTGCTGGCCGAGATCCTGCCCGAGGGCCGCCGCGTCGCCGAGGCGGCGACCGCGGCGCTGAACGAGGCCGACTTCGCGACCGAGCCGCTTGCCGCCACCGACCTCGAAGAGCTCTCGCGGGTGCTTCGAACCCTCCGCGTCGCCGCCGGCGACTTCCCCGGGTGATGCTTGTGGCCAAACGAGATACGTGGTACTCCTACTATCTGTGAGCCGCCTATCGCCCAAGCGGAGCGGTGCCGACGCCGAGGAGTGGAAGCGGCGCTACGAGGCAACCCCCGAGCGCGAGGTCGATTTCTCGACCATCTCCGACCAGCAAATCGAGCCGCTCTATACCGAGCAAGACCTGCCGGCCGAGGACTCCGCCGAGGAGCGGATCGGTTACCCCGGCTCCTATCCCTTCACCCGCGGTCCCTACCCCTCGATGTACCGGGGACGGCTCTGGACGATGCGCCAGTTCGCCGGCTTCGGCACCGTCGAGGAGACCAACGAGCGCTTTCACTATCTGCTCAATCAGGGCCAGACGGGGCTCTCGACCGCCTTCGACATGCCGACCCTGATGGGCTACGACTCCGACCACCCGCGCAGCCTCGGCGAGGTCGGACGCGAGGGGGTCGCGGTCGACACCCTGGCCGACATGGAGCGGCTGTTCGAGGGCATCCCGCTCGGCGGTGTCACCACCTCGATGACGATCAACGCGCCGGCGGCGATCCTGCTCGCCTACTACGTCCTCGTTGGCGAGCGCCAGGGGGTGCCGGCGGAGCAGCTCGGCGGCACGATCCAGACCGACATCCTGAAGGAGTACATCGCCCAGAAGGAGTGGTGCTTCCCGATCGACCCGGCGCTGCGCCTGGTCACCGACATGATCGAGTGGTGCAGCGAGAAGATGCCGCGCTGGCACCCGGTTTCGATCTCCGGCTACCACATCCGCGAGGCTGGCTCGACCGCCCAGCAGGAGCTCGCCTTCACCCTCAAAGACGGCTTCACCTACGTTGAGAACGCGATCGAGCGCGGCCTCGACGTCGACGACTTCGCCCCCCGTCTCTCCTTCTTCTTCAACTCGCACATCGACTTCTTCGAGGAGATCGCCAAGTACCGGGCGGCACGGCGGATCTGGGCGCGCGAGCTGCGCGACACCTACGGCGCCAAGCAGGAGGAGTCGATGCGGCTCCGCTTCCACACCCAGACGGCCGGCGTCTCACTGACCGCCCAGCAGCCGCTGAACAACATCGTCCGCACCGCGACCGAGGCGCTGGCGGCGGTGCTCGGCGGCACCCAGTCGCTGCACACCAACTCCTACGACGAGGCGCTGGCGCTGCCGACCGAGGAGGCGGTGACGGTGGCGCTTCGGACGCAGCAGATCCTCGCCACCGAGACTGGCGTCGCCAACACCGTCGACCCGCTCGGCGGCTCCTGGTTCGTCGAGAAGCTGACCGACGAGATGGAGGCCGCCGCCTACGACTACTTCGCCCGCATCGACGAGCTGGGCGGGATGGTCGAGGCGATCCGCCGCAACTTCCCGCAGCGCGAGATCGCCGAGTCCTCCTTCGCCTTCCAACAGGAGCTGAACGAACGGCGGCGGATCGTCGTCGGCGTCAACGACTTCACCGCCGAGGACGAAGCGGCAACCGAGATCCTGCGGATCGACCCGGCGCTCGAACGCAAGCAGGTCGAGCGACTGGCGGCAACCAAAGCGCGGCGCGACTCGGCTGCCGTCGAGCAAGCGCTGGGCGAGCTGAAAACGGCGGCGGTGGGATCCGCCAACCTGATGCCGCCGATCATCGCGGCGGCGCGAGCCGAAGCGACCGAGGGCGAGATGATCGCGGCGATGCAAGAGGTCTTCGGCACCTACACGGAGACGCCAGTCTTCTGAGGTTGCCCCGTCGCTGGAGCATTGACGTGGCTATGGCCACGCGAATCCTCCAGCGACGGGGTGGTTAGAGCCGCGCCCTGGTGGTACAAGTGGGGTATGCATAATCCGCTTCGGAATGAGGCGGACGTGTTCCGCCTTGTAGTGGTGATCGGAATCGGGGTGGCGGCGGTGGTGGCGTTGGCCCTGCTGACCCGGCCGGTCATTGGGTTGATCCTGGCCGCAGCCCTGATCGGCTTCGGTGTCGGGCTCGCCTGGCGCGGCGCCCGCGGCTCGTTGCCGAGTGAGTTCTCACCGCGCAGCAGCAACGACGACAAGCACCGCCTGCTTGTCGTCGCCAACCAGACCGTCGCCGGCCAGGCGCTGCTGGCCGAGATCAACCGCCGCTGTGCCGGCCGCGACTGCGAAGTCTTCGTCGTCGCCCCGGCGCTGGCTGGCTCGCGCGCCGCCCACTGGGCCTCGGACATCGACGACGGGATCGCCCTCGCCCGCGAGCGGCTGCAGGAATCGCTCGATGGGATCGGGCGCCTCGGGCTCAGCGCCAGGGGCGAGATCGGTGACTCCGACCCGAACCTCGCCCTCGAGGACGCTCTGCGCCACTTCCCCGCCGACGAGGTGGTGATCTCGACCCACCCGCCGCAGCGCTCGCGCTGGCTTGAGCGCGGCGTCGTCGCCCGGGCCGAGGAGAACCTGGCACTGCCCGTCACCCACGTGGTGGTCGACCTCGAGGCCGAGCAGCAGGGAGCCGCCCCGCCGGCTGCTTCCGTTAGCCCTTCCTAAGCCGCCGCCGTAAGCTGCGCGCGTGCGCGTAGCGATCGTAGGCGGCGGCATCCTCGGGCTGGCGACGGCGCGCACCGTGCTCGCGGCCGATCCCGACGCCGAGGTGGTGGTGCTCGAGCGCGAGGCGGCGATCGCCACCCACCAGACCGGCCACAACAGCGGCGTTGTCCATGCCGGGATCTACTACGCGCCGGGCTCGCTGAAGGCGCGGCTCTGCCGGCGCGGGATGGAGCTGCTGCACGAGTTCTGCGCCGCGCGGGGGATCGCCTATGACGCCTGCGGCAAGCTCGTTGTCGCCACCGATGAGAGCGAGCGCCAGCGGCTCGAGGCGCTGGCCGAGCGGGCGAGCGCCAACGAGGTGCCCGGCCTCGCCTGGCTCGAGGGCGAGCGGTTGCGCGAGGTCGAGCCGCACGTCGCCGGGGTCGCTGCTCTGCACTCGCCGGCGAGCGCGATCGTCGACTTCGTCGCGGTGGCGCGGGAGCTGGCGGCCGCCGTCGAAGCGAGCGGCGGCAAGGTCCGCGTCGGTGCCGGGGTGGCGCGGGTGCGGGAGGGGGGAGGGGAGGGGGGAGGGACCGCTGCGGTCGAGCTGCTCTCGGGCGATTCGATCGAGGCCGAGCGGGTGATCGTCTGCGCCGGGCTCGAGTCGGATCGCCTGGCCCGCGCCTCGGGGCAGCCGGCGGAGCCGCGAATCATCCCCTTCCGCGGCGAGTACTTCAAGCTGCGAGGGACGCGCACCGATCTCGTCCGCGGCCTGATCTACCCGGTGCCCGACCCGGCGCTGCCGTTCCTCGGCGTCCACCTGACCCGGCGGATCGACGGCGAGGTCCTGCTCGGGCCAAACGCGGTGCTGGCGCTGGCGCTCGAGGGTTACCGCCGCCGCGACGTCAGCGGCCGCGACCTGGGCCACATCTTCGGCTGGCCGGGAACCTGGCGGATGATGCGCCGCCACTGGCGCACCGGTCTGCACGAACTGCTCGCTTCGCGCCGAAAGGAGCTCTTCGTCCGCGAGGCCCGGCGCTTCGTCCCCGAGCTGACCGCGGACGACGCGGTGCGGGGGCCGGCCGGCGTCCGCGCCCAGGCGGTCGACCGCGACGGGGCGCTGGTCGATGACTTCCGCATCGGCCGTGGCAGCAAAGTGCTTTGGGTGCGCAACGCACCCTCGCCCGCGGCGACCTCCTCCCTGGCAATCGCCGAGGAGCTGGTGGCCATGATGGGCAAATGATGTCGGGCCGATGATCGAGCGCCGGCATCGCAACCTCGCCCTGCTGGTCGCCGGCTGCTTCTTCATGGAGATCCTCGACGGGATCATCGTCGTCACCGCGGCGCCCGAGATCGGCAGCTCACTCGACGTGCCCGCGACCGCGATCAGCCTCGTGGTCACCGCCTACCTGGTGACGCTGGCGGTGCTGATCCCGCTCAGCGGCTGGATCGGCGCTCGCTTTGGCGCTCGGCCGGTGTTCCTTGCGGCGATCGTCATCTTCACCGCCGCCTCGGCCGCCTGCGCCGCCAGCACCAGCCTCCCCGAGCTGGTCGCCTTCCGTGTTCTGCAGGGGGTGGGTGGGGCGATGATGGTGCCGGTCGGCCGCCTGGTGGTGCTGGCCAAGACGCCGAAGCAGGAGATGATGAGGATGATCGCCTTCCTCGTCTGGCCGGCGCTGATCGCCCCGGTCTTCGCGCCGCTGGCCGGCGGCTTGATCACCACCTACGCGAGCTGGCACTGGATCTTCCTGATCAACGTGCCGCTCGGAGCACTTGCCTTCCTCGCCGCGCTGCGGCTGATCGAGTCGCCGCCGAGCCCGCCGCCGCCGCGGCTCGACTGGCGGGGAGTGGCGCTCACCTGCGGCGGTCTCGGCGCCCTCACCTACGTCGCCGACCTGCTCGCCCAGCCGCGGCCGTCCTGGCTAGTGGTCGCGATCCTCGGTGTCGCCACGGCCGTGCTGCTGGCGGCGGCGATTCGTCACCTCTGGGTCACCGAGCACCCGCTGGTCAACCTGCGGACGCTGCGGATCGCCACCTTCGGCGCCTCGATCGGCGGCTCGGCGCTGTTCTGGCTGGCGGTCGGGGCGATCCCCTTCCTGCTGCCGCTGCTGTTCCAGGAAGTCTTCGGTTGGAGCGCCGTCAAGTCCGGAGCGCTGCTGTTGGTGCTGTTCGCCGGCAACATCGGGATCAAGCCGACGACGACTTTCCTCTACGGCCGCTTCGGCTTCCGTGCAGTGCTACTCGCCTCGACCGCTGGCCTGGCGGCGACGCTGGTCGCCTGCGCCTTCCTCACCGCGGCGACGCCGCTGGTCGTGATCGGCTTCGTCGCGCTGCTCAGTGGTGTTGCCCGCTCGGTTGGCTCGACCGGCTACGCCTCGCTCGCCTTCAGCGACGTCCCCGACGAGCACATGCGCGACGCCAACACCCTGCAGGCGACGAACCAGCAGCTCTCCTTTGGGCTCGGGGTGGCGCTCGGCGCCGTCTGCCTGCGGGCCGGCGGGCCGATCGGCGACCTGTTGCCGGGGAGCGCCGGCGAGGAGACCGCCTACTCGGTCGCCTTCGTCCTGCTGGCGTTGCTCTCGCTGCTGGCGGCGGCCGGCGCCCTGCGGCTGCCGCCGGGGGCGGGGGACCGGGTCAGGGTGCGGCGACGAGCGTCCAGCGGATCGGCTCGGCCGCGGCGGCTCGGTAGGCGGCGTGCGACTCTTCCTCGCTGAGGCCGTCGGTCGGCAGGGCCCGAGATGGGAGCTCGACCGCGAAGCTCTGCTCGGCGAAGGGCCAGGGGTCGATCGCGGCTACGCCCGGCTCGGGCACCTGCAGCGTCAGGTCGAGGTGCTCGCCGAGCGGCGCGGTCGGCACGCTCGGCAGGATCCGCCCGCCGGGTGGCTGCTCGACCGCGAAGAGGGTGATGGTGAGGAGCGGCGGCTCGATCGCCGGGTCGGCGGCGACGGTCGGGTCGAGGAGGGAGAGCGCCAGCGAGGTGACGTCGAGCGCCTGCAGCACCTCGTAGGCGTGCCAGGCGTTGGCTTCGAACTCGCTGCGCAGGCCCTCGAAGCCCCAAGCCTCACGCAGCGCCGCTTGGCGGCGCGGCTCGCCCTTGGCGACGACCTCTTCGGCAAGCGGGTGGGGGACCGGGCCGCCGCTGCTCTGCAGGCCCCAGCGCCCCGAGTAGAGGCCGGTCCAGTGCGCGTGGACGAGGGCGCCGGCCAGCGGGTCGCGAGCGTAGACGCTGTCGACTCCGCGCCCATAGGGCGGCACGGTGCGCTCCAGCGGCAGCTCGAGGAAGTGGGCCGGGCGGCCGGCCTCGGGGTTGAAGGCGGGCAGATCGTCGAGCTCGCGCCAGCCGTCGTCGTGGTGGGCGGCGGCGACCGTAAGGGCCGCGGCGAATGGCTCGGCGGGCATCGCGAAGCGGTCGTTTCCCCAGCGTTCGGCGAGTTCGCCGGCGAGCGCGCCGTGCTCGTACTGGGTGACGAGCCGGAACTCGTCGCTGCGTTTCGTCACCAGCACGCGGTCGCTCCGTTCCCCACGGGCTGAGGATACGTAAAGCTTGCGGTTGCGATGAGCAGCGCCCCAGCCGCCTACATCTACGACGCCGTCCGTACCCCGTTCGGACGCTACGGCGGCGCGCTCGCGGGAGTCCGCCCCGACGACCTCGGCGCCCACGTCGTCCGGGCGCTGCTCGGGCGGCTGCCGAAACTCGACCCGCACGAGATCGACGATGTCCTCTTCGGCAACGCCAATGGCGCCGGCGAGGACAACCGCGACGTCGCCCGCATGGCGGTGCTGCTCGCCGGGCTGCCGACCACGGTCCCGGGCGCCACGATCAACCGCCTCTGCGGCTCGTCGCTCGAGGCGGCGATCCAGGCTTCGCGGGCGATCGAGAGCGGCGACGCCGAGGTGGTCTTGGTCGGCGGCGTCGAGTCGATGAGCCGCGCGCCGTGGGTCCTACTGAAGCCGGAAAAGGGTTTCCCGCCGGGACATCAGGAGCTCTTCTCGACGACGCTCGGCTGGCGCATGGTCAACCCCGAGATGCCCGAGCAGTGGACGATCAGCCTCGGTGAATCGGCCGAGAAGCTGGCCGCGATGTACGAGATCTCGCGCCCGGCGCAGGACCGCTTCGCCCTCCGCAGCCACCAGCTCGCGGCGGCCGCCTACGAGCAGGGAGTGATGGGGGAGGTGGTGCCGGTTCCGGGAGTCGGGCTCGACCGCGACGAGGGAATTCGCGCCGATACCTCGCTCGAGCAGCTGGCGAAGCTGAAGCCGGCCTTCGTCACCGATGGCACGGTCACCGCCGGCAACTCCTCGCCGCTCAACGACGGCGCCTCGGCGCTGCTGCTCGGCTCCGAGGCGGCGGCGGAGCGGATCGGCACCGAGCCGTTGGCCCGGGTCGTGGCCCGCGCCGTCCATGGGGTCGACCCCGACGTCTTCGGGATTGCCCCGGTCGAGGCGGTCAACAAGGCGCTGACCAAGGCCGGGATCGGCTGGGACGAGGTCGACTTCCTCGAGCTGAACGAGGCTTTTGCCTCGCAGTCGCTCGCCTGCCTGCGGGGCTGGCCCGAGCTCGACCCGGAGAAGGTCAACGTGCGCGGCGGCGCGATCGCCGTTGGCCATCCGCTTGGCGCCTCCGGCGCCCGCGTGCTCGGCCGCGTGGTGCACGAGCTGCGGCGCAGCGGCGGCCGCTACGGCGTGGCGACGCTTTGTATCGGGGTCGGGCAGGGGCTGGCGATGGTGGTGGAGGCGGCATGAGCACCGCCACCGGCGCGCCCGCCTCGATCCGCTGGCGCGGACGACTCGACTGGGCCGATACCGACGCCGCCGGCATCGCCCACTGGACCGCCGTCTTCCGCTTGGTCGAGCGGGCGGAGACGGCGCTGTTCACGGCGCTCGGCCACCCCGAGGTCTTCGGCATCGCGCCGCGGACGGCGGTCGGCGTCCGCTACCGCAGCCCGCTGCGCTTCAACCAGGAGGTCGAGGTCGAGCTGACGGTGACCAAAGCGGGGGCGACGACGATTGAGTACTCGTTCGAGGTCCGCGGGCCGGGGCAGGTTGCCGCCGAAGGCACTCTGGCCGCCTGTGTGGTCGATCCGGAGACGATGCGGACGGTGCCGATGCCCGCCGATCTCCGCGCTCTCCTTCGCGGCGGTGGCCGGCAGGAGATCTGAGCGCCTTTTCGTCAGATTGCGGCGCAGAAGGTGTTCGATTCTGCGCATCACTGTCGACAATAAGTTACCTATGTTCTGTCATCATGGCGACGATGGCGAGAGAGACCTGGACCGACGAGCGGCTCGACGACCTAAAAGACGGGATGCACCGCGAGTTCGATCAGGTCCACACCGAGTTCCGCGACCTGCGGTCGGACATGAGCACGGAATTCTGCGAGGAGCGTTTGCATACGAACACGGAGTTCCGCGAGCTGCGCTCGGAAATGAATTCCCGCTTCGACTCGATGCAACGAACGATCGTCCTCGGCAACATCTCGATCTTCGCCGCCCTGGTTGGCGCGATCTTCGCCAAGGGGATCTTCTAAACCTCGCTCCCCGGGTAGTACGGCACGCTGAACGATCGACCGGGTGGAGGCGCCATGAGCACGGCGGTATCTTGAGTACAACGATCAATTTTCAGAGAGGAGCAACCAGATGGCGTTGCAGCTAGGTGACACGGCCCCGGACTTCGAGGCCGAGACCACCGAGGGTCACATCTCGTTCCACGACTGGATCGGCGACAGCTGGGCCGTCCTGTTCTCGCACCCGAAGGCGTTCACCCCCGTTTGCACCACCGAGCTCGGCTACATGGCCTCGATCGAGCCCGAGTTCGCCAAGCGCGGCGTGAAGATCCTCGGCCTCTCGGTCGACTCGCTGGAAAAGCAGGAGGGGTGGGCCGATGACATCGCCGACACCCAGGGGACGGCGCCGAACTACCCGATCGTCGCCGACACCGACCTCTCGATCGCGAAGGCCTACGGGATGCTCCCCGCCGATGCCTCCGGCGACACCGACGACCGCACTCCGGCCGACAACCAGACGGTCCGCAACGTCTTCGTCATCGGCCCGGACAAGAAAGTCAAACTCATCCTCGTTTACCCGATGACCACCGGGCGCAACTTCGACGAGGTGCTGCGGGTGATCGATTCGCTGCAGCTGACCGCCAACAGCAAAGTGGCGACGCCGGCGCAGTGGCAGCAGGGCGACGACGTGATCATCGCCGGCTCGGTCGACAACGAGAAAGCGAAAGAGATCTTCGGCGAGTGGGAGGAGCCGCGGCCTTACATCCGCATCGTCCCGCAGCCCTCGAAGAGTTAGCTCCGTCATCGAGGTTGCCTTTCGACCCGCATAGCGGGCGAAACGGCAACTTCGATCAGACCGTCGCCAGGTAGACGGCGACGTCGGCGAGCATGAAGAGGCCGAGGGCGGCGACCCAGGCCATGTAGGACTTGGCGTGGGTCTCGCCGGCCGCCCACCAGACGAGGTGGCGGTCCCAGCGGGCGACCCAGCCCTCGCGCTCTAGGCGCGGCTCCGCGGCTGGCGTCGGGGTCGGGTCGGGCTCGATGGCGGTGGTCGCGTCCTCGCCATCGCCGCCGGTAGCGGTCGATGCTGCGGGTTGTGACTCCTCGGCCTCCTCCCGCTCCTCGGCGGCGTCCTCCGTGCCTTTCTCGGCGCCGGGGCGGCCGGGCGCCGGCTCCGGCCGGCGGCGGCGGGGCCGCGGCAGGGCGGCGGCGCGGACGTCGGCGTAGTCGGCGACGGCCATCGCCGCGATCTCGGCGTCGATCGCCTCGCTGTACTGGACCTCGCGGGCGTGGGCGCGCAGGACCGACCAGGCGGCCGCCAGGTTGGCGCCGAGGGCGGCGGCGAGGACGGCGACCCGCCCCAGCCAGCCGACGTTTTCGTCGGCCAGCGTCAACAGCAGGAAGCCTTGGCCCACGATCGTCAGCAGGGGCGCTAGCCACAGTCCCTGCCAGGTCTCCCCGCGTCGGCTCTCGAGCCGCTGCAGGGTCATTAGCTCAGGCTGTCGGTCGGCGGGCACCGGCGGCCGATGATGGCAGGCGACTCTTAAGCGTCCCTGCCCGGTCGCGGCGCCTGCACGATCTCATCCGCCGGGTCGGGCGACGGGTAGCCTCGGCGCATGGATCCGATGTTCCGGGAGGTCGAGCGCGACGGCGAGGTTGACGCGGTCGCGGTCGAGGAACCGCTCGAGATCCGGGTCGACGGCGAGCCGCTGAGCGTGACGATGCGGACCCCGGGCCACGACGAGGAGCTGGCACTCGGCTTCCTCTACGGCGAGGGGCTGATCGAGGAAGCCCGGCCGGTGGGGCTGAGCGAGGACTTCGCCGCGAACACGATCGAAGTCAACGGACCGCTGCTGCGCGATCCGGGACAGCGCCGCTTCTACACGACCTCCTCTTGTGGGGTCTGTGGGAAGGGGGCGCTGGAGGAGGTCGCGGCGGTCGCCGGGCCGCCGCTCGGCTCCGGGCCGCAGGTCGGGCGGGAGCTGCTGGCGGCGCTCCCCGACCGGCTCGTGCAGCCGGGCTTCGAGCGCACCGGCGGCCTGCACGCAACCGGGGTCTTCGACGTCGATGGCGAGCTGCTCTGGAGCCGCGAGGACGTCGGCCGCCACAACGCGATGGACAAGGCGATCGGGCGGGCGCTGCTCGACGGGGCGCTGCCGCTCTCGCAGCGGTTGCTCTGCGTCAGCGGCCGCCTCTCCTTCGAGCTGGTCCAGAAGGCCGCCGTCGCCGGGGCGCCAATCCTGGTTGGGGTCGGCGCGCCCTCCTCATTGGCGGTCGAGCTCGCTGCCGACCGCGGCATGACGCTCGCCGGCTTCGCCCGCCGCGGCCGCGTCAACGTCTACACCGGCGCCGAGCGGGTGCGCGGCTAACACGCGACGCGACGCGTCTGCGAATTACCGCCTATGCGACGGTGAATAGCAGACGCGTGGAATCGGGCGAAGCTCAGTCCGCAGTGATTTCCTCGGCGATCGCTTGCAGCTCGGCGGCGGGGCGGCCGCTGCGGCCGGCGGCCCAGCAGGCGAGCGGGGCGGCGGTGCGCTCCGAGCTGTGGGCGGCGGTCGCCGCCAGTTGCAGCAGCCCGTCGGCTTCGTCGGCGCTCGGTGGCTCGACGCCGATCCGCTTGCAGAACGCCTGCACCCACTGGTCGCGGTCCATCTCAGCCTCCGTGGTCGTGGTCGTGGTGCTCGTGGACTTCGTGCCCGCGCTTGCGCCCGGCGAGCAGGTCGAGGGCGTGGGGGAGGGCGGTCGCAATTGCCTCCCCGGCCTGCTCGACCCCGGCCGGGGATCCCGGCAAGTTGATGATCAGCGTCGCGCCACGGGTGCCGGCGACGCCGCGGGAGAGCATCCAGTGGGGAGTGTGGTCGCGCGAGGCGAGCCGGATCGCCTCGGCGATCCCAGGCGCCTCGCGGTCGATCACGGCCCGAGTCGCCTCCGGCGTGACGTCGTCGAGGGTCAGCCCGGTGCCGCCGCTGGTCAGGATCAGATCGACCCGCTCCTGGTCGGCCCAGAGGCGTAGCCAGGTCTCGACCGCCTCGCGATCGTCGCTGACCACCTCCCGCGCCGCCAGCTCGAGTCCGAGCCGCGTCACCAGCTCCGCCATCCGCTCGCCGCTCTCGTCGGCGCCCTCGCCGCGCGCCTTCGAGCTGCTCACGGTCAGCAGCGCCGCGCGGGGCTGCGGCTCAGCCACCAGCGCTCTCCTCGAGCCGGTAGTCCGACTTGCCGCCGGTCTTCTCGAGCAGCACCACGTCCTCGATCCGCACCCCGCGCTCGACGCCCTTGACCATGTCGTAGACGGTCAGGGCGGCGACGCTGGCCGCTGCCATCGCCTCCATCTCGACCCCGGTACGGCCGACCGTCCGCGCCTCGGCGACCAGTTCGACGAGGCCGGCCTCGACGTCAACCCGCGCCTCGACATCGACGAAGGAGAGAGGCAGCGGGTGGGCGAGGGGGATCAGGTTGGCGGTCTGCTTGGCGGCCTGGATGCCGGCCAGTCGGGCGACGCCGAGTACCTCCCCCTTCGGCCCTTCGCCACGCTCGACCAGCTTCGCCGTCGCCGGCGACATTCGCAATCGCGCCCGCGCTCGCGCCCGGCGCTCGCTCTCGGTCTTGGCGCTGACGTCGACCATCCGCGCCCGGCCGTCCTCATCGAGGTGGCTCAGGTCGCTCACCCCATACCCCCAGGCTCTGGCTCGGGCGCTGCCTCTCCCTCAACCCAGCGCGCCGCGCCGCCAGCCTCGACTTCGAGCTTCCAGATCGGCGCCTCGGCCTTGATCCGGTCGATCGCCTCGCGGGCGCCGGCGAAGGCTTCCTCGCGGTGGCCGGCAGAGACGGCGACGACGACTGCCGGCTCGCCGAGCGGGACCGAGCCGACCCGGTGCTCGGCCGCGGCGCCGAGCAGCCCGTGGCGCTCGACGCACTCGCTGAGGATCTCCGCCATCCGCTGCTCGGCCATCTCGCGGTAGGCCTCGTAGTCGAGCCGGGCGACCTCGCGGGTGACGCCCTGGAAGCAGACGATCGCGCCGGCCCCTGGGTCGGCGACCAATGCCTGCAGCGCCGCCTGATCGAGCGGCCGTTCGCTGACCGCGGCGTGGACCGCAGCCGCGCCACCAGAGATCGGCGGGATCAGCGCCAGCTCGTCCTCGGCCGCCAGCCGCGTGCCGGCGTCGGCGTACTCGCGGTTGACCGCCATCCGCACCGGCATCCGCGCGATCGGCTCCTCCAGCCCTGGCAGCTGAGCCAACTCGCTCAGCGCGTCGGCGACCGTCGCCCCGTCCGGCAGCTCGACTTCGACCATGTCGCGGCCGGCGCGCTCGCGGAGGATCGCGAAGAGACGGACGCGAACGTTCATGGGGCGATGCTAGCCCGCCCGGAATCAAGCCCGTCGAGCAGCTCGACCTCAACCCGCTCACCGGCCTCAAAGCGGCGGGCCGGGCCGGGGAGGATCGCCAGGCAGGCAGCGTCGAGCAGCGAGGTGAGGACGTGGGAGCCCTGGCGCGGCCGCGGGCTCGCCTCCCAGCCGGCGTCGGTTAATCGCAGGCCGCAGCGGACGGCCTCGGTGCGGTCAGTCCCCTTCTCGTAGGAGTCGGTGAGGGTCGCGGTGGTGCGGCGGCGGCGCGGCGAGCCGCCGGCGAGCGCCGCCAGGCCGGGCGCGGCGAGCAGGGTGAAGGTGACGAAGACCGAGACCGGATTGCCGGGAAGGCCGAAGATCAGGGTCTCGCCGCGGCGGCCGAAGTAGGCGGGGCCGCCGGGCCGCAGCGAAACGCGCCAGAAGATCTGCTCGACCCCGAGCTGCGCCAGTGCCTCCTTGACGTGATCGTGCTCGCCGACCGAGACGCCGCCGCAGACGACGACGGCGGCGACGTCGGCGGCGAGGGCTGGCTGGAGTGCGGCAACGGTCGCTTCGAGACTGTCGCCGGCGTTGCCGCTGCTGTGCAGCTCGGCGCCCTCGCGGGTGACCAGGGCGGCGAGGGTCGTCGAGTTGGAGTCGCGGATTCCGCCCGGCGGCAGCGGCTCGCCGGACGGGACCAGCTCGTCGCCGCTGGTGAGGACGGCGACTCGGGGGCGGCGGTGGCAGGTGACGGTCTCGATCCCGAGCGCCGACAGCAGCCCGAGCGCCGCCGGGCCGAGCGCGTCGCCGCGGCGCAGGACGACGGTGCCGGCGGCGACGTCCTCGCCGGCGCGGCGAATGTTGGCGCCGGGCGTGGGGGAGACGGCGAACTCGACCCGACCGTTGGTGCGGCCTGGGTCCTCGACTCGGCTCTCGCCCCGGCCCGTGTCCTCGACCCGGCCCTCGGCGCGGCTTGGGCTCGCGGCGCGACTCGTGTCCTCAACCCGGACCACCGCGTCGGCGCCCTCCGGCACCATCGCCCCGGTCGAGATCGCGATCGCCTCGCCGGGGCCAACCGCGGCATCGGCCGGGTGCCCGGCGCGCGACTCACCGGCGAGCGTCAGCGTTACCGGCGCCTCCGGCGCCGCGGCGGCAAGGTCCGCGGCGCGCACCGCATAGCCATCCATCGCCGAGTTGTCGAAGCGCTGCAGCGGCGCGTCGGCGACTACGTCCTCGGCGAGGTACATCCCCAGCGCCTCCCCAAGCGCTACCTCCTTCGCTGGTAACGGAGCCGCCGCCGCAAGCACCTCCGCGCGCGCATCCTCCAACGAGATCGGTCCGGGGGCGGCCACGATCGAATTCTCTCGTACCGCCCGTATCCACCCCGCCTGGACCTTCCCCGTCCCCCGAGCGTGGTTGTCCATTCCGTCGTTTTGCCCGGCGTGGTTGTCTTTTGCTCCGCATGGCGGACCTAAGGACAACCACGCCGCAGGCGGCGGACTCAAGGACAACCACGCTCGGGGCGGTGCTGGCCGGGGGTGCTGGGGCGCGGCTCGGTGGGGCGAAGGCGACGGTTGAGCTGGCGGGACGGGCGCTGGTCGAGTATCCGCTCCGGGCGTTTGCCGACGCAGGCATCGAGGTGCTGGTCGTGGCGAAGCTCAAAACCGAGCTGCCGCCGCTCGAGGTCCCGGTGCTGCGCGAGCCGGACGAGCCGCGCCATCCGCTGCTGGGGATCGTCACCGCGCTGCGCGCCGGCGCCGGCCGGCCCGTCCTTGCCGTCGCCTGTGACCTGCCGCTCGTCACGCCGGCGCTACTCGCCGCGCTTGCCGCAGCGCCGGAGCCGCTGGTGCTTGCCGCCCCCGGCGGCGACCCCCAGCCGCTTCTCGGGCGCTACGCCTCCGCGCTGCTGCCGGACCTCGAAGCCGCCCTCGCCCGCCGGGAGCCGCTACGCAGGACCGTTGCCGCGCTTTCGCCCCGCCTCCTCGCCGACGCCGAGCTCGGCCGCTTCGGCAACCCCGCCGAGCTGTTGCTGAACGTCAACGATTCCTCGGACCTGGACCGCGCCAGCGATATCCTCGCCCGATGAGCGAGGGCGGATTCGTCTCGCGCGGGTTCGGGGGTCGGCGGCGCACGCCGGACGACCTCCGCCAGCGGCTGCCGCCCGGCCAATACCTCGAAACCGACTTCCCGGTCCTCACCGCCGGCCCGACCCCGCAGGTAGAGAGCGGCGAGTGGAAGCTGCGGATCGACGGCATGGTCGCCAACCCGACCGAGTGGAGCTGGGCCGAGTTCAACGCCCTGCCGCAGGAAGAGGTCCCCTGTGACATCCACTGCGTCACCAAGTGGTCGAAGCTCGACACCAGCTTCCGCGGCGTCTCGCTCGACACCCTGTTCGGAGCGGTCGAGCCACTCGACGCCTTCGCGATGGTCTACTCCTACGGCGGCTACACCACCAACCACGCGCTTGAGGACCTCAGCGACGGCAAGGCCTGGGTCGTCACCGAGCACGAGGGCGAGCCGCTGCCGCGCGAGCACGGCGGCCCGGCCCGGCTGCTGGTCCCGCACCTCTACTTCTGGAAGAGCGCCAAGTGGCTCGCCGGCCTCCGCATAACCGACCACGACGAGCCCGGCTTCTGGGAGGCCAACGGCTACCACAACCACGGTGACCCCTGGAAAGAGCAGCGGTATTGGACGGACTAGGCGCCACCGTCCCCGAGCAGCGGGCGCCGGGCCGCTGGCAGATCGCCACCGTCGAGCAGATCCGGGTCGAGACCCCGCGGGTCAAGAGCTTTCGGCTGCGGCTGCCGATGTGGATGCCGCACCTGCCGGGCCAGCACTACGACGTCCGCCTCACCGCGCCCGACGGCTACGTCGCTCAGCGCTCCTACTCGGTCGCCTCCTCGCCGCTGGAGGAGGGGGTGATCGAGCTGACCGTCGACCGCCTCGACGAAGGCGAGGTCTCGCCCTACTTCCACGACGTCCTCGTCGAGGGCGACCAAGTCGAGGTCCGCGGCCCCTTCGCCTCCTACTTCGTCTGGCGCGGCGAGCACCCGGTGCTGCTGATCGGCGGCGGCTCCGGCGTGGTGCCGCTGATGGCGATCCTCCGCCACCGCCGACTCACCGCCCCCGAGCTGCCGATGCGCCTCCTCTACTCGGCCCGCAGCGAGGAGGAAGTGATCTACGCCGACGAGCTCAGCGACGACGCCACCGTCACCCTGACCCGCTCCTCACCGCCCGGCTGGCAGGGCCACCACGGTCGCATCGATGCCGACCTTGTCGCCTCCCTTGCCTTCGACTCCGGCCCCGCCTTCATCTGTGGCTCTAACGCCTTCGTCGAGGTGGCGAGCACTCTGCTGCTCGCGACCGGCTACGAGCCCGAGCGAATCCGCACCGAGCGCTTCGGTCCAACCGGCTGAGCCGGGCGACCGAGTCGCTCAGGTTGCAGTTGTCTCCGACCGTTGCCTTTGTCCCCGCATAGCGGGGACAACTGCACCCGGTGGGGACAACTGCACCCGGTGGGGACAACTGCACCCGCGTCGGCTCAGCCGCCCTGGACCAGCCGGGTCGCCGCCGCCTTCCAGGCCGCGGTGACCCGGGTCCCGGCGCGAAGCCCCATCCGCCGCGCCGAGTCGGCGCTGATCTCGGCGACCAGCGGCTGCGGCAGCGAGAGGGCGACGCGGGTGCGGTTGCCGATCGTGGTCAGCGAGGCGACCTCGGCGGCGACTCGGTTCTGGATCGAGTCGGCGGCCGTGGCGCCCGGCGGCTCGAGCGAGACCTCCCAGGGGTAGACGCTGACCGCCACCGGGCCGCGGCCGGGGTCAGTGCTGCGCACCTCGCCACCGCCCTCGAGGCGGACCAGGGTGAGGTCGCCGCCGGGATCGGGCTCGGCCTCGCCGCGCAGCACGGCGGCGCCGGCGAAGTCGGCGACGAAGACCGAGGCCGGCGCGGCGGAGATCGCCGCCGCGTCCCCGCGCTGGACGATCGCGCCGCGGTCGACGATCGCCAGCTCGGCGGCGAGCAGCGCCGCCTCGTCGAAGGCGTGGGTGACGAGGACGACCGGCACGCCGAGCTCGGTCAGCACCGCGCGCAGCTCGGCCAGGGCGTGGCGGCGGGTCGAGCTGTCGAGGGCCGAGAGCGGCTCGTCGAGCAGCAGCACCCGCGGCCGCGCCGCCAGCGCCCGGGCCAGCGCCACCCGCTGGCGCTCGCCGCCCGAGAGCGTCGACGGCTTCGCCTCGGCCAGTGCCGCGATCCCGAACCGCTCCAGCATCGCCATTGCCGCTACCTGCCGCTCGGCGCGGCCGCCCGGCGCTCCGTATGCGACGTTGCGGACAGCGCTCATCCGCGGGAACAGCGCGTAGTCCTGGAAGACGTAGCCGCAGCGGCGCCGCTCGGCCGCCAGCTCGCGACGACGCTCGGTGTCGAGCCAGGTCTCGCCGCCGAGCGCGACCGTGCCGTGCCGCGGCCGCAGCAGCCCGGCGAGGATCCGCAGCACGCTGGTCTTGCCAGCTCCCGAGGGCCCGACCAGCGCCAGCGGTTCGCCCGGCCGCGCCTCCAGCTCGAGCGCCAGCTCGAAGGAGCGCAGCGGCGTCGCCACTGCGGCCCGCAGCGTTGCCGGCGCCTCGCTCATCGCACCTCGCCCCCCGGCAGCTCGCGCTCGCCGCCGAGCAGCTTGACCCCAAGCAGGATCGCCGCCGAGACCAGGATCAGCACCGCCGAGAGTGCCAGCGCGGCGGTGAAGCCGCCCGGTTCGGAGAAGGAGGAGAAGATCTCCAGCGGCGCCGTGCGGGTGATGCCCTGCAGTGAGCCGGCGAACAGCAGGGTCGCCCCGAACTCGCCCAGCGCTCGTCCCCAGGCGAGCGCCAGCCCGGAGGCGAGGCCGCCCCGCGCGCTTGGCACGGCGACGGTCGCGAAGGCGCGGAAGGGACCGGCGCCGAGCGTCCGCGCCGCCTCCAGTAGACGCGGGTCGAGCGCCTCGAAGGAGGCGATCGCCGCCCGCAGGAAGAACGGCGCCGAGACGAAGATGAGGGCGACGATGACACCCACCGTCTGGAAGACGAGTTCGACGCCGGCGTCTTCGACCGCGGCGCCGAAGATCCCTTTCGGCCCGAAGGCGGCGAGCAGCGCGATCCCGGCGACCGCCGGCGGCATCACCAGCGGCAGCTCGATTGCGGTCAGCACCAGCGACCGCCCCGGAAAGCGGCGCGCCGAGGCGAGCAGGTAGGCGGCCGGCGTCCCGACCAGGACGACGACGAGGACTGCGATCAGCGTCGTTCGCAGGCTCAGCCAGAGCGCTTCGCGCGCCGCCTCTTCGCCGAGCGCGTCGAGCAGTCGACCGGGCGGGACGTCGGCGAAGACGGCGACGACGGGGACGAGGAGGAAGGCCAGCGCGACGAGGGCGGCGAGGAACGAGACCGCCGCGAAGGCCGAGGGCCGCCTCACGGCGGCGGCAGGAACCCCGCTTCGCGCAGGTCTTCCTGGCCCTCGCCGCTGACCAGACCCTGGAGGAATTCCTCGGCCGCCGGCTTGTCGTCGCTGGAGGAGATGACCGCCGCCGCGTAGGCGACCTCGGGCTGCAGCTTGGCGGGAATCGAGACCGGTTCGAGCCCTTCGGCGCCCTTCTCGTCGGTGACGTAGACGAAGCCGGCGTCGGCGGCGCCCTGTTCGAGCTTGGCGACGACTGAGCTGACCTCGGTCTCTTCGGAGCGGACGTTGGCGATGATCGCTTCGCGTTCGGCGGCCGGCAGGCGGCCGAGCACGGTGCGGGTGTAGGAGCCGACCGGGACGCTGGGGTCGCCGATCACCAGTTTCACCCCCGGCTCGGCGAGGTCGGCGAGGGAGTGGACGTCGCTGCCTTCCGGCACCGCGACCACCAGTTCGTTGGCGGCGAAGACGACCGGTTCTTCGACCAGCCCTTCCTGGTGCAGTTCGGCCGGGTAATCGGTGTCGGCGGAGGCGAAGACGTCGGCCTTGGCGCCCTGCTTGATCTGTGCCGCCAGCTCGTCGGAGCCGGCGAACGAGGGCTTCACTTCGGCGGCTTCGAATTCCTCGCTGTACTTGGTCACCGCGTCGGTCAGCGAGGAAGCGCCGAGGACGATCAGGCGGCCGCCGGAATCACCGCTGCCGGTCGTCCCGCCCGCCGTCGCATCGCCCCCGTCGCCCCCGCACCCCGCAACCGCCCCGAGCGCCACCACCGCAACGAGCGCCACCACCGCGCTCGACCCCCTGCCGCCGGCGGGCCGGTTTCGGGAGGTATATCCACGAAGTCGGCCCACCGGCCTCACCGGCCTCACGTACCCCGCTGGACCATGACGCTGGTCGCCTTCACCGTCGCGGTCGCGGCGACGCCGGGGGCGAGGCCAAGTTCCTCGACCGAGTCGCGGGTGATCGCGGCGGTGATCAAGTGGGGGCCGGCCTCGATCTCGACCAGCGCCATCACCCCGTCGGCCTCGACCGAGCGGACCACGCCGGGGAAGCGGTTGCGGGCTGAGAACTCGTCGCCGGTCGCGTGCCGCGCCGGGGCGCCGCGCAGTCGTTCGACCTCCTTGACCGGCACTCGGCGGCGATTGCCGGCGTCGCGGGTGGTGCGGATCTTGCCGGCCGCGTCCCAGCGCCGCAAGGTGTCGGCGCTGACCCCGAGCTGCTTCGCCGCTTCGCCGATTCCGATCGTCTGCGCTTTGGGCATGCCTAGGCAATACCTAAGCAGATTCGCGAGGCCGGTGCCAGCTCAGACGAGGGTGAGGTCGCCCGCGCGCTCCAGTAAGGCGTTAACCGCCGGCGGCCGCAGCTCGGTGTCGCGGCTGACGATCCCGATCGTCGGCGCGATATCGGGCTCGACCAGGGGGATCGCCCGCATCCCGTCCGGGACCCCGTAGAGGTTGAGCCAGGTCTCCGAGACGACGCTCGACCAGCCGGCGCGGGCGTAGGAGAGGAGGGCGGTGATCGAGTTGCTCTCGATCCGCGCCCGGGCGCTGGCGCCGCTCTCGCGCAGCGCCGCGTCGACGATCCGCCGGTTCTGCATCTCGGAGCTGAGCAGACACAGGGCGGCGCCGTCGAGCGCGGCCCAGCGGAGCTTCTTTGCCCGTTGCTCGCCCGCGGTTAGAAAGACGTAGTGCTCGCGGTAGAGCGGCAGGCCCAGCAGCGGGCCGATCGGCTCGTTGTCGAGGTAGGTGATGCCGGCGTCGATCGCGAACGAGTCGAGCTGGGCGGTGATCTCCTGCGAGGAGAAGGAGCGGATTTCGAGGTCGAGGGAGGGGTGGTCGAGCAGCAGCGGGGCGGTGATCTCGGCCACCACCGGGAGCGCGGTCGGGATCACCCCGAGCCGCAGCCGGCCCTCGAGGTTGCCAGTCAGGCGCGCCGCTTCGGCGAGGAGCCCGTCGGCGCTGGCGACGGTCTGCCGCGCCCACTGCAGCAGCTCCTCGCCCTGCGGCGTCAGGTCGTCGTAGTTGCGCCCGCGCCGCACCAGCTCGACCCCGAGCTCGGCCTCGAGTTTGCGGATCGCGACCGAGAGCGCCGGCTGGGTGACATGGCAGCTGGCCGCCGCGCGGCCGAAGTGGCGCTCGCGGGCGAGCGCTGAGAGGTATTCGAGCTGCCGGAGAACCACACGGGAATGATAAACGCCGTTTATCGAAGCGCGAAGAGAAGGCATTGGACCGCTTCCGGCCCTGGGCCTACGCTGGGTGTCGATCGTGTCCCAGAACCTCGTCGAGCTGATCCGCCGCCACCACCAGGTGCAGGCGCCGACCGCGCTCGAGGTGCTGAAGCAGGCGGTCGACGACCACGGCGAGGTGACCGACTCCGACCGCGAGCGGGCGGCCGAGGTCTCCGGCCTGCCCGAGGCCGCGGTCTACGGGGTCTCGACCTTCTACGACGACCTGCTGGCGCCGCGCGGCGAGCGCCACGTCCGCGTCTGCACCGGCACCGCCTGTTTCGCCGCCGCCGGCGACTCACACGTCGAGGCGATCCGCGCCGGCCTCGGGCTCGAGCCCGGGGAGCGCAGCGAGGACGGCGCGGTCTCCCTGGCGGAGACCGTCTGCCTCGGCTTCTGCCACTCCTCGCCCGCCCTGCGGGTCGGTGACGTGGTCGACGCCGGGCCGGGCGCGGTCGAGCGCGCGCTCGCCGGCGAGACCGTCCCCTCGCCCGAGCCCGATTGGCACAGCCTCCTCCCGGAGCCGGTCCTGACCCGCCCCGGCGAGTGGACCGGTCTGCGCCGGGCGATTGCGGAGCTCGGGCCCGAGGCGCTCTTGGCCGAGGTCGAGGCGGGCGAGGTGCGCGGCCGCGGCGGCGCCGGTTTCCCGGCCGGGACCAAGTGGCGCTTCACCCGTGAAGCCGCCGGTGAGGAGAAGTTCATCGTCGCCAACGGCGACGAGGGCGATCCCGGCTCCTACATCGACAAGTACCTGATGGAGCGCTCGCCCGAGCTGGTTCTCGAGGGCCTGGCGCTGGCGGGCTACGCGGTCGGCGCCAGCCACGGCTTCGTCCTCACCCGCTCCGAGTACCCGCGCTCGAAGCCGCTGCTGGAGGCGGCGGTCGAGCGGGCGCGGGCCGAGGGGCTGCTCGGCGAGGACGTTCTCGGCAGTGGCTTCGACTTCGAGGTGACGATCGTCGAGGGGGCCGGCTCCTACGTCGTCGGCGAGGAGACGGCGCTGCTGGCCTGCCTGCAGGGGCTGCGCGGGACCGTCTCGGCGCGGCCGCCGTTCCCCGCCGAGCGCGGCGTCCACGGTCAGCCGACGGTGGTCAACAACATCGAGACGCTCGCCAACATCCCCTTCCTCGCCGAGCGCGGGGCCGCCACCTACCGGGACCTCAGCCCCGACAGCGAGACCGCGGGCTCGAAGCTGGTCTGCTTCAACGAGCGCTTCGCCCGGCCGACCGTGGTCGAGGTTCCGTTCGGGATGACGGTCCGCGAGCTCTGCGAGGCGGTGGCCGGTGGGTTGCGCGACGGGGCGGCGATCAAGGCGGTGCAGATCGGCGGCCCGCTGGGCGGCATCCTGCCCGCCTCGCGGCTCGACACCCGCTTCGACTTCGACGCCCTCGCGGCGGAGGGCTGCATGGTCGGCCACGGCAGCATCCTCGCCTTCGACCAGCAGACGAACATGCGCGACGTCGCCCGCCACCTGCTCCGCTTCGGTGCCGACGAGAGCTGCGGCAAGTGCTTCCCCTGCCGGATCGGCCTGCGCCGCGCCCACGAAGAGTTCGCCGGCCCCGAGCCGGTCGACCGCGAGCGCTTCGAAGCGCTGCTGGAGACGCTCGAGCTGGGCAGCCTCTGCGCCCATGGCGGCGGCATGCCGGCGCCGCTCCGCAGTTTGCTGACCCACTTCCCAGGGGAGCTGGGACTGCGATGAGTGTGGATCGCGCGATGAGCGTTGTGACGGTCGACGGGGTCGCAGATCGAGGTGGCGCCGGGCGCCACGCTGCTCGAGGCCGCGCGCGCCGCCGGCCGCTGGGTCCCGACCGTCTGCTTCGACGAGCGCCAGGCCCCCTTCGGCGCCTGTCGGGTCTGCCTGGTCGGGGTCGAGGGCTCGCCGAAACCGCTGCCCGCCTGCACCACGCCCTGCCGCGACGGGATGGCGATCGAGACCGAGGACGCGACCGCCCGCCGCGTCGCCGGCGCGGTCGTCGAGCTGGTCCTCTCGGAGCTGCCCGAGCCGCCCGCACCGCACACCGAGCTGGCCCAGGTGGCGGAGCGGCTGGGGGTCGGGGAGACGCGTTGGCCCGGGACCGTCCACCAGACCGCCGAGGACTTCCGGCACCCCTACCTCGCCTTGCGCCACGAGCTCTGCATCTCCTGCGGCCGTTGCGTTCGCGCCTGCGACGAGGTCCAGGGCGCCTTCGCGCTGACCGCGACCGGGCGCGGATTCGAGGCCAACATCGCCGCCGGGCTCGACGCCGGCTTCGAGGACTCGAGCTGCGTCGCCTGCGGCGCCTGCGCCGACACCTGCCCGACCGACGCGATTACCGAGCCCGCCCTGGTGGCACAATCGAAGCAGGAGGGTTGAGATGACGACTACCTGTGGCTACTGCGGCGTCGGCTGTCGGCTCGAGCCCGTTGTGGCGGACGGTCGCATCGTCTCGATCGCGCCTGCGCTCGACGGCCCCGCCAACGAGGGCCACACCTGCCTGAAGGGACGCTTCGCCCACGGCTTCACCCGCTCCCCCGATCGGCTGCGGACGCCGCTGATCCGCGAGGAAGGCGAGCTGCGCGAGGCGAGCTGGGAGGAGGCGACCGACCGCATCGTCACCGAACTGGAGCGGATCAAGCGCGACCACGGCGCCGACGCGATCGCCGGCCTCGCCTCCTCGCGGGCGACCAACGAGGACTGCTACGCGATGCAGCGCCTGATCCGGGCGGCGGTCGGGACCAACAACATCGACAACTGCTCGCGCGTCTGCCACTCGCCGACCTCCTTCGCGCTGCGCAAATCGTTCGGCCTCTCGGGCGCGACCGGCTCCTTCACCGACATCGACCACGCCGAGGTGGCGCTGCTGCTCGGGGTCAACCCGACCCAGGGGCACCCGGTGGTCGGCGCTCGCCTCAAGCAGGCGGCGCTGCGCGGCTGCAAGCTGATCACGATCGACCCGCGGCGGATCGAGCTCGCCGACTACGGCGCGATCCACCTCTCGCCGCGGCCGGGGACCAACGCCGCGGTGGTGCTGGGCCTCTGCCACGTGGTGCGCCGCGACGGGCTGGTCGACGAGGAGTTCATCGCCGCCCGGACCGAAGGCTACGAGGCGGTCGAGGAGCTGCTCGAGAGCTACGACCCCGGCGCGGTCGAGGAGATCACCGGGATCGCCGCCACCGACCTCGAAGCTGCGGCTCATCTCTACGGCGAGGCCGCGACCGGCTCCCTGCTCTGGGGGCTCGGCGTGACCGAGCACAAGTACGGCTCCGAGGTCGTCCAGCTGCTCTGCAACCTGGCGATGATGACCGGCAAGGTGGGGAAGCCTGGCTCGGCGCTGCTGCCGCTGCGCGGCCAGAACAACGTCCAGGGCTCCTCCGACATGGGCGCCCTGCCCGACACCTACACCGCCTACCGCTCGGTCGAAGACGAGGAGGTGGCGCGCAGCTTCGAAGCGGAGTGGGGGGTGCCGCTCTCGCGCCACAAGGGGATGAAAATCCCCGAGATGTTCGACGCCGCGGTCGCCGGCGAGCTGAAGGCGATGTACATCTTCGGCGAGGACGTCGCCCAGACCGACCCCGACATCGCCCACGTCGCCGCGGCGCTCGAAGGTCTCGAGTTCCTCGTCTGCCAGGAGATCTTCCTCAACGAGACGACGCAGCTACGCCGACGTCGTCCTGCCGGCCTCGGCCTTCCTCGAAAAGGAAGGGACCTTCACCAACGCCGAGCGCCGCTTCCAGGTGGTCGAACCGGCGATCGACCCGCCCGGCGAAGCGCGGACCGACTTCGAGATCATCACTGCGATCTCGCGCGCGCTCGGCTATGAGATGGGGTGGGAGACGCCCTTGGGACGCGCTCGACGAGATCGCCCGCCTGACCCCGGAATACGCCGGCGTCAGCCACGAGCGGCTCGGCCGCTGCGGGCTGCAGTGGCCGGTTCGCGCCGACGGCTCCGACTCGCCCACCCTCTACGACACGACCTTCGACCGCCCCGGCGGCCGCGGCCACTTCGCCGTCCTCCCCTACAAGGTCCCCGGCGACGCGGCCGACGAGGAGTTCCCGCTGGTCCTCGTCACCGGCCGGGTCCTGCAGCACTACAACGCCGGCACGATGACCCGCCGCACCGCCAACGCCGAGCTGGTCGACCGCGACCTGCTCGAGATCCACCCTGAGGACGCGGCCCGGCTCTGGATCTCCGACGGCGACCGGGTCTCGATCCGCAGCCGGGTCGGGCGGACCGAGATCGAGGCGCGGATCACCGAGCGAATCGAGCCCGGCCACGTCTTCACCAGCTTCCACTTCCCGGAGACCCGGACCAACCTTCTGGTCGGGCAGTCGGCCGACGTCAACACCTCCTGCCCGGAGTACAAGGTCGTCGCCGTCGACGTCCGGCCGCTCGGCGAGCAGCCGTCGTTCTCGCCGGCGCTGAGCGCGACGGGCTGAGGTGGCGAGCACGCCGCAGAGCTTCCGGGCCGCCGCTGCGCTCGGTGCCGCCTCGGGCGCCCGCACCTTCGCCGGGGCGGCAGCGCTGGCGCTGCGCGGGCGGCCGCAGTCCGGCTGGGCGCGCGCCGCGATCCTCCTGCTCGCCGCCGGTGAGGCGGTCGGCGACAAGCTGCCGATGACGCCGCCGCGGACCGAGCCGCCGGGGCTCGCCGGGCGGTTCGTTGCCGGTGCCGCGGTCGGAGCGGTGGCGGCCGGGCGGCGCGGCGCCGTGATTGCTGCCACCACCGCGTTGGTCGCTGCCTTTCCCTCCGAACGGGCGCGGGCACTGCTCGGCGAGCGGACCGGTCTGCCCGACCCGGCGATCGCCGTAGGCGAGGATCTCCTCGCCTACGGCGGTGCCTGGCTTGCAGCGGGTCTTGTCTCGCCGCGCTAGCTTGAGCTGCGCTACTGGGCCTGGGCGATCAGCGTCAACGTCCCCAGCGGGTCGCCGACGACGAAGTTGCTCGACGGCGGCGGAGTCGGTGCGGGCTGGTTGAAGACGTTGTTCAACGTTTCGACCGCATTCACTTCCAGTTTCGCTTCGACGCCTTTGACTTCGATCTGACGCGTCGTCGGATTGGCGACCAGCGCGCCGTTCGGGACCACGAGCGAGACCCCGAAGGAGCGGCCGGTGTTGCCGGCGAACGGCGGCGCTGGGGTGATTTCGAATTCAGCCGAGGCGTTCTTCGAGGTCAGGTCGATGCTGAACGCCTTCAGCGCCACCTGGGGCGAGAGCGTTTTCGTGCTCTTCAGGATCTGGATCCCACCCGCGGTCTCGACCTGGCCGGCGCCGGTGCTCGAGTTGAGCTGCATTTCGCCACCGGTGATCGGCAGCTGGAAGAGCAGCGAACTCGGCTCGGTGGCCGGCGCGACGGGGCTGAACCCGGCCGGCACCTCAACTCCCTTGGCTTTGAATTTCGCCACCGTTGCGGCGTTGGCGGTGAGATTGGCACTGCCCTGCGGCAGCAGGGTCACGGTCCGCGGCTGCGCCACGACGAAGAGGTTGCTGAGCACGCGGCCACCGGCGATCCGGCGGCTGCCCTGCAGCCCGAGCCGGTTGCTGATCCGGGTTGCGACGTTGTCGGTAAGGACGAGCTGTCCTGCCTTCAGCCTCGCGCCGAAGCCTTCGCGCGCGGTGGAGGGCGAGGAGAAGGTGCCGAACGACATCCGCGCCCCGGCGACCCGGGCGATGACGACGCCCCTGACGGTGTTGACTTCGACGTTGGTCACCGGCACGCCGCGGCGGCCGAGCGCGAGCTTGAAGCCGCCCCGGTTCTCGAGTTCGCCCTGCGCGTTGGTCGGGTCGAGTTTCCCTTCCGAGACGACGAGGCCGATCTTGTTGCCGCTGACGGTGGTGGCGCCGAGGCCGAGGACGTTGACGCCGAGGTTGGAGAGCTTGCGCGCCATGCCCTGCTTCAGGTGCAGGTCGGTGGCGCCGCTGGCGATCGGGTTGGCGGCGGCCTGGGCGGCGGCCGTGAAGGCGAGCATGGCGATCGCCGTCGTGAGGCTTGCGAGCAGGAGGGCGCGCAGGCGCGCCGAGGCAGTGGAATTAGTCATGTCCTCTGGAACACGCGCCAGCGCCAGGGTTCCGCTTCGCCGCGATTGCTTTAGTCAGAGGGATGACCATCACTCCGACCGAGACCGCGCCGCCGCCGCCTGGGATCACCGCCTACCGGCGCGTTCTCGGCGCGCCCGGGGTGCTGCCGCTGGCGATCTCCTCGGTGCTGGCGCGGCTGCCGGTGGGCATGGCGGCGATTGGCCTGGTCCTCTACGTGCGCCACGAGACCGGCTCCTTCGCGGTGGCCGGCGCCGCGGCGGCGGGCTTTGCGGTTGGCGTCGGGTTGACCGCGCCCCTCCTCGGCCGCTTCGTCGACAGCCACGGCCGGGTGACGCTGGTGCCGGCGGCGATCGTCTCCGCGCTCGGGCTGGGCGGGGTGGTGGCCCTTGGCTCGGTCGGGGCGGCGGCCTGGGCGCTCGTTGCCAGTTCCTGCCTGGCCGGGATCGGCACGCCGCCGATCGGCGGGGTCTTCCGTCACCGGCTCCCAGAGCTGATCGACCCCGCCGACAAGCCGACTGCGTTCGCCGTCGACTCGATCCTGATCGAGATCTTCTTCATCGCCGGTCCGCTGCTCGCCGGCGGGCTGGCGGCGACGGCGGGACCGGCGGAGGGACTGATCGCCGCGGCCCTGCTGGGTCTGGCCGGGGCGATCTGGTTCACGCTGCTGTTGCCGGCGCACCGCCGCGACTTGGTGGCGGAGCGGCCGCGCGGCGGTGCCCTCGTCTCGGCGGCGATCCGCGTCTTGGTTCTCGCCGGGCTGCCGATCGGCGCCTGCTTCGGGGCGCTCGACGTCGCCCTGCCCGCCTTCGGCGTCGCCCACGGCAGCGCCGCGCTGGGCGGCCCGTTCGCCGCCTCGCTGGCCTTCGGCTCGGCTATCGGCGGGGTCTTCTACGGCACCCGGCCGCGCGCCTTCGGCCCGCCGCGAGTGGCGATCCTGCGGCTGGCGGCGATCTGGACGCTGCTCCTGCTGCCGCTGATCTTCGCCCCCTCGATCGCCGCGATGTTCGTCCTCGCCCTGATCTCCGGCTTGTGCCTGGCGCCGCTGATCAGCGTCCGCAGCGAGCTGGTCGGCGAGGCGCTACCGCCGGGCACCGGCAACGAAGCCTTCAGCTGGGTCTCGGTCTCGATCGCCCTCGGCGCCAGCGCCGGCTCGGCCCTCGCCGGCCCGCTGGTCGAGGCGGCCGGCTGGCGGCTCGGCGTCGTCTTCGCCTGCTCAGTATCGGCCGCCGGCTTCCTCCTCCTCTTCGCCCGCCGCCACCTGCTCTAGACCCGGCGCCCCGCGCGGGGCTGTTCCTTATGTCGGAATAGCCGACAAAAGGAACAGCTCGACGGGACGGGTGGGACTAGCGGCGGGCCAGGCCGAAGAGCGAGAAGACGATCAGGGCGGCGCCGGCGAACGCCGGGCCCGCGGTGGCGGAGGCTAGGGCGAGGATGATCAGCGCCGCGCCCAGCACCAGGGTGACGAGCGGGAACGAATCGCCGCCGACCAGCCTCAGCATCGTGCCCTCACCCCTTCCGCGACGGATACCACTGGAACCGTCGCGCGGCCACCGCGGCGCCGGCGACGGCCCAGGCGGCGAGGATCGCGATGTCGAGCAGCACCGGGCCGACCGGGACGACCCCGACGTAGGCGCGGTGGACGAGGTCGGCGACGTGCTCGACCGGGAAGACCGAGGCGAGATCGTTGAGCCAGGTCGGCAACTGCGAGGTCGGCACCCAGATCCCGCTGATGAAGAAGAGCGGGAACATGATCAGCTGGATCATCGGCTGGGCCGAGTCGGCTGAGTCGACCAGGGTGCTGAGCGCGTAGGCGAGCCCGCAGAAGGCGGCGCTGCCGAAGATCACCGCCAGCACCAGGGTGGGGATCCCGCTGCCGTCAGGCGCGGTGCCGAAGGCGATCGCGGCGAGGGCGACGAGCAGCGCCACCGAGGTGACCGCCATCGCGATCACCGCCAGCGACTGGCTGATCACCAGCGCCCAGGCGGGCAACGGCGTCGCCCGCCGCCGTTTGAGGATTCCCAGCTCGCGCTGGGCGACGACCGAGTTGACCAGGATCGCCAGGGTCGAGATCGTCAGCGTGAAGACGATCACGCTGGGGACGAAGAAGGCGCCGTAGTCGACCGAGACGCCGTTGACGTCGACGTGGCCACCGTGGAAGACGCCGTCGAAGATGACCAGCAGCAGAATCGGGAAGACGAGGGTCAGCAGGCGCGCTCGCCGGTTGCGCCGGAAGGCGAGCAAGCCGAAGCGGGTGGTGTGGAGGACGAGGTTCATGCGGGCTCCTTTCCGTTCGTCGCAACGGCGCCGGGCGGCGCCGCGGTGAGGTCGAGGTAGACCTCCTCGAGGCTCGGCCGGTGCACCTCGAGGTCGGCGATCTCGGCGCCGCGGCCGTCGAGCCAGGCGCCGAGCCGCTGCAGGTCGGGGAGCGGCGCGACGCTTCGCAGCAGCACCTCATGGCCGTCGACCGGGCCGTCGAGCAGAGCGAGCAGGTCGGCGGGCAGATCGCGCGCCCGCAGCCCGTCGGGCAGGGTGAAGGAGATCTCGGTGTCGGCGCGGTCGCGGTTGCCGATCGTCCGCGGCGTGCCGACGTCGACGATCTCGCCGCCGGCGATCACCGCGATCCGGTCGGCCAGCCGTTCCGCCTCCTCCATGTAGTGGGTGGTGAGGAAGATCGTCTTGCCCAGCGCCCGCAGGCCGGAGAGCATCTCCCAGGCCTCGCGCCGCGCCGCCGGGTCGAAGCCGGTGGTCGGCTCGTCGAGGAAGAGCAGCTCGGGGTCGCCGATCAGCGCCAGGGCGACGTCGAGCCGCCGCCGCTGGCCGCCGGAGAGCTCCATCGCCTTCTGCTCTCCGGCGCTCGCCGAGGCCGACCTGCGCCAGCGTCTCCTCGACCCCGCGCGGCTCCGTGTAGAGGCCGGCGTAGAACTCGAGGCACTCGCGCACGGTCAGCTCGATCTCGCCCGGCGACTCCTGGAGGACGATGCCGACCCGCTCGCGCCAGCCGCGCGGCGCCCGCGCCGGGTCGGCGCCGAGCACCGAGACCTCGCCGGCGTCCGCCTGCTGGAAGCCCTCGAGGATCTCGACCGTGGTCGTCTTGCCGGCGCCGTTGGGGCCGAGGAAGGCGAAGATCTCGCCGTGCGGGACGTCGAGGTCGATGCCGCGTACCGCTTCGACCTCTGCCGTATGACTTGTGCAGGCCCCTGACTGAGATCGCCGCCTCGGCCGGGGGCCGGGGTCCGAGGTCTGGCGCCGCCGCTGCGGGGCGGATCTGGGTGGGGGTGTCCATGGCGGCCAAGATACGTGCGAGACTCAGTCTCTACATCGGCTCCCGCGCCTAACTTCCGGGTGCACCCGGGGGTGGAGGCGGAGCCCACCCGATCGGCCCGCGGGCCGATGAAGAGATGTCGCCGAACTCCTACGATTTGTGACATGAGTGAAGCCGCCTTGAGCCAGGCCAAGGGGTTCCTGAAGGCGATCTGGGACGACAGTCCGGCGCCGGAGCCGAACCTGATCCGCCGGGTCACCCACCGCGGCGGCCGCGGCCGCTTCGGGCCAATACTGGGGATCTTCGCGCTGGCGGTCCTGCTCTCAGGCCTCGTCCTGCAGCTGCCGACCCCGGCCCTGCACGGCAAGGGCCTGGTCGCGATCCTCGGGCTGCTCACGGTCGCTGGTGTCCTCTTCGTCGAGTTCGCCTTCAACCCGGGCTCGATCCGCTGGGTGACGGTGCTGGCGCTCGGGATCTGCCTCGGCTCGGCGGCGGTCGCTGTCGAGCAGACCGGCGGCACCGCGGTGATCGGCTGCTACGTCGGCGTCGGCCTCGCCGCCCGGCGATTGCCGCGCCTGAACGCCCTGGTGGTCCTCGTCCCGACCGTGGTCATCGTCGACACGCTGGTTTTGGTCGGTGGCGAAAACAGCGTCTTCGTCGCCCTCTGGGTCGGCCTCGGCTTCGCCTTCACCTTCATGATCTCGCGCCTCGCCCGGGTCAGCGAGGAACAGAGCGCCCGCGAACGCTCGCTGATCGAGGAGGAGAAGCGCAGCCTTGCGGCGCGGACCGAAGCGGCGGCGCTGGCCGAGCGCGGCCGCATCGCCCGCGAGATGCACGACGTCCTCGCCCACTCGCTCTCGGCGCTGGCGGTCGAGCTCGAAGGCGCCCGGCTGCTGGCTCGCAAGCACGAGGCGGTGCCGGAGCTCGAGAGCGCGATCGAGCGCGCCCACCAGCACGCGACCAGCGGCCTCGACGAGGCGCGGGCGGCGATCGAGGCGCTGCGCGGCGACGACCTGCCCGGGCCCGAGCGGCTGGCGGCGCTGGCCGAGAGCTTCGCCTCCGGCTGGGAGGTCGAGTGCGAGGTCGAGGTCAGCGGCAAGCCCCGCCAGCTCAGCTCCGAGGCGCGGCTGGCGATCTACCGCACCGCCCAGGAGGCGCTGACCAACGTGCGCAAGCACGCCGAGCCGAAGTGGGTCGACCTCCATCTCGATTACGCCGCTGAGGGCACCCGGCTGACCGTCGCCGACCACGGCGACCGCGACTGCCCGAACGGCAACGGCAGCGGCCCACTTGCGGACGCCGGCTCGGGCTACGGGGTGGGCGGGATGCGCGAGCGCGCCGAGCTGCTCGGCGGCCGCCTCGAGGCTGGCCCGACCGCCGACGGCTACCGGGTCGAGCTCTGGCTGCCCGAGCTGGTCCGGGCATGAGCGAGCCGATCCGGGTCCTGCTGGCCGATGACCAGCGGGTAGTCCGTGAGGGCCTGACTCTGATCCTCGATCTGCTCGAGGACGTCGAAGTGGTGGAGACGGCAAGCGATGGCGAGCAGGCGGTAACGCTGGCCGAACGCCTCTCTCCCGACGTCGTTTTGATGGACCTGCGGATGCCGCGCGTCGATGGGATCGAGGCGACCCGGCGGCTGGCGGCGAGCCGGCCGCGGATCGGGGTGATCGCGCTGACCACCTACGCCGACGACGCCTCGGTCCTCGGCGCCCTGCGGGCCGGCGCCCGCGGCTACCTGACCAAGGACGCCAGCGCCGAGCAGATCGCCGCCGCGATCTCCCGCGTCGCCGAGGGCGAGGCCAGCCTCGACGAGGCGATCCAGACCAAGGTGGTTGCGGCGGTCACCGCCGGCGTCGGTCCCGAGCCGGCCGGCGCCGAGCCCGAGAGGGACGAGCTCCCCGACGACCTCACCGCCCGCGAGGCCGAGGTCCTCGGCCTGATCGCCGGCGGCCTCTCCAACCAGGAGATCGCCGAGCGGCTGGTTGTCTCGCCGGCGACGGTGAAGAGCCACGTCAACCACCTCTTCGCCAAGATCGGCGCCCGCGACCGCGCCCAGGCGGTCGGCTACGCCTACCGCCACGGCCTCGTCGCCCAGGACGGCTGAGGCGGGAGACCAAAGCGTGTCCGAAGACCAACGCTACGTAATCGACGAGAGCGTCCAGCACGGCTACGTCGGGCAGCGCGACGTCACCACCTTCTTGCCCTTCCTGGTGCCGCATCTCAATCCCGGCATCGATGTGATCGACGTCGGTTGCGGGGTCGGCGCGATCGCCCTCGACGTGGCGGCGCGGGTGGCGCCGGGGCGGGTGCTCGGGGTCGATGCCGACGCTGGCCAGGTCGAGGCGGCGCGGGCGAGCGCCGCCGAGCGCGGTGTCGAGAACGCCAGCTTCGAGGTCGGCTCCGTATACGAGCTGCCGGCTGCCGAGGCGAGTGTCGACGTCGCCTACGCCAACGCGGTCCTCTTCTACGTCCCCGACCGGCCGCGGGCGCTGGCCGAGCTGCGCCGGGTGCTGAAGCCGGGCGGCCTCGCCGCGGTGGTCGACGACTACCTCGGCACTGTGGCGCTGGCACCCGAGCTGCCGGCAATGGCGCGCGCGCCGGAGCTGTTCGAGCGGATCGTCGGGCGCGAGGGCGGCGACACCCGCTACTCGCGCAACCTGCGCGGCCTGATGCTCGACGCCGGTTTCGCCCGCACCCGCGGTGTCGCCCACGCGCCCGAGACCTACGGCGACGCCGAGAGCACCCGCTGGTTCGCCGAGTTCGCCGCCGGCCTCTTCTCCGCCGCGAGCACGCGCGAAGTGATCGTCGCCGAAGGCTGGGCCGACGAGGCCGAGCTCGAGGCGCTGGTCGCGGCGTTCCGGGAGTGGGGGGAGCGGCCCGATGCCTTCGCCACCTGGCTCTACTGCGGCGCCCTCGGCTGGGCCGAGTAACCGATTCGAGTCCCTCGCCGGCCACTGCCCGTCGCCTCGCTGCGCCCTTTTGGTCGCCAGAGCGCCGAAATGCTGCAGCGACACCATGGACAGCGACCGCCAGCCGATCTCCACCGACGCCGCGCCCGGCCGCGCTCGGTCCCTACAGCCAGGCGGTGCGCCACGGCGACGTCCTCTATTGCTCGGGGCAGATCGCCCTCGACCCGCAGAGCGGCGAGCCGGTCGGCGGCTCGATCGCTGACGAAACCCGCCAGTGCCTGCGCAACCTCGCCGCGGTCTGCGAGGCGGCTGGAGCCGACCTTTCCCGCGCTCTGCGGCTGACGATCTACACGACCGAGCTCGCCGAGTTCGCCGCGATCAACGAGGCCTACGCCGAGTTCTTCACCGCCGAGCCCCCGGCCCGGGCCGCGGTCGGCGTCAGCTCGCTGCCCAAAGGCTTGCGGGTCGAGATCGACGCGATCGTCGCCATCGCGGAGTAAGCGAGCCCGAATCTCCCGCCGCCGCGGCCGTGGACGCCGGCGAGCGGCGCCCATAGGGTTCAGGGATCGCCACCACCGGAGACGTCAGTCGCTTCTGGCACCCCTTCGCCAACATGGCGGAGACGATGGAGCGCGGACGGGTGGTCTTCGTCTCCGGCGACGGCGCCCATCTCACCGACAGCGAGGGCAAGCGTTACTTCGACGCCAGCGGTGGCCTCTGGTACAACGCCGTCGGCCACGGCCGCAAGCGGATCGCCAAGGCGATCGCCGAGCAGGCGGAGAAGCTGGCGGCGACGACCTGCTTCGACGTCTACGCGCCCGACGTCACCCTCGAGGTCGCCGACCGGATCGCGGCGCTGTCGCCGCTCGAGGACGGCCGCGTCTTCCTCACCAGCGGCGGCTCCGACAGCATCGAGAGCGCCGGCAAGATCATCCGCCGCTACTTCGCGATGCGGGGCGAGCCGGAGAAGACGGTGTTCATCGCCCGCGAGGGCGCCTACCACGGGATGCATGCCTACGGCACTTCGCTGGCCGGGATTCCCGGCAACCACGAGGGTTGGGGACCGCTGGTCCGTGAGGTCGAGCACATCACCGCCTTCAACGCCGAGGCGCTGGAAGAGAAGATCCGCGAGGTCGGCGCCGAGCGCGTCGCCGCATTCTTCGTCGAGCCGGTGATCGGCGCCGGCGGCGTCTTCCCGCCACCGGAGGGCTACCTGCAGGCGGTCCGCGAGGTCTGCGACCGCCACGGCGTCTTGCTGGTCTGCGACGAGGTCGTGACCGGGGTCGGCCGGCTCGGCCGCTGGACGGCAAGCGAGCGCTTCGGGGTCAAGCCGGACCTCCTGATCCTCGCCAAGATCCTCACCTCCGGTTACCAGCCGCTCGGCGCGGTGGTGGTCAGTGGCGCGATCGCCGATGCCTTCTTCGCCGGCGAGGGCGCCTGGCTCAAACACGGCTACACCTACTCGGGCCATGCAACCGCCTGCGCGGCGGCGGTTGCCAACCTCGACCTGATCGAAGAGGAGCGGCTGGTCGACCGGGTGGCGGAGCTGGAGGAGGCGGTGCCGCGCCTGCTCGGCCCGCTCGCCGAGGTCGACGGGATCTCCGAGGTGCGGACGATTGGCTTGCTGGCCGGAGTCCAGCTCGACGCCCCCTGGTTCGAGGAGCGCGGCGTGCCGCTGGCCGCGGCGGCGGTCGCGGTCCGCGAGCGCGGTCAGCTCAGCCGCCTGCTGGCGAGTGGCGCGCTGCAGTTCTCGCCGCCCTTTGTCTCCACCGAGGAGCAGATCGCCGGCTTCGCCGAGTCGACCGCCGACGCGCTCGCATCGCTCGCCTAACCCGGCACAATCAGGCCGTGCTCCGGGTCGACGAGCCGATCGAAACCGAGCGGCTGCGGCTGCGCCGCTTCAGGCTGGATGACCTCGATGGGCTCGCCGCGATCCAGGCCCGGCCCGAGGTCGCCCGCTTCCTCTACTGGGAGCCGCGCGAGCGCGAGGAGGTGGAACCGGCGCTGGCGCAGTACATCGCCGCCGACGGGCTCGAGGACGACGACGACTCGCTCTCGCTCGCGGTCGAGCGGCGCGAGGGCGGCGCCCTGCTTGGCTGGGTCTCGATCTGGCTGCGCTCGCGCGAGCACCGCCAGGTCGAGATCGGCTTCACCTTCCACCCCGGCGCTCAGGGTCATGGCTACGCGACCGAGGCAGCCCGGGCGCTGCTCGTCCTCGCCTTCGAGGAGCTCGGCGCCCACCGCGTCTACGGCCGCACCGACGCCCGCAACGAGGCCTCGGCGGCCTTGATGCGCCGCCTCGGCATGCGCCAAGAGGCGCACTTCCGCGAGGCCGAGATTTTCAAGGGCGAGTGGGGCGACGAACTGGTCTTCGCGATCCTCGAGGACGAGTGGCGGGGCGCGTAAGTGTCGCTATGCGAGAGAAAGGCGCCCCAAGCTAGGCGCCGAGGCCGTGGCGGTGGGCGACGGCGGCGGCCTCGGTGCGGCTGCGGACTTCGAGCTTGCTGAGGATCCGGGAGACGTGGACGCTGGCGGTCTTCTCGGCCATGAACAGTTCCTCGGCGATCTCGCGGTTGGTGGCGCCGCGGGCGAGCGCCGTCAGCACCTGCCGCTCGCGCGGGGTGAGCCCGAACGGATCCGCGTCGTCGCCGACCGTACCGTCGCCGCCCGCCCCGTTCACCGCCGCGCCACCCGCGCCAGCCGGTAGCCGCCCGCGGGCGATCAGGCCGGCGACCTCCGCTGCCAGCCAGGCCGAGCCGATTCGTTCGGCCGCCGCCCGCGCCGTCGTCGCGACCGCGCCCGCCGCCTCGCGCTCGCCGGCCGCAGTCAGCGCCTCGGCCGCGCGCCAGCGATGCACCGCGGCGGGGTAGGGGCGGCTCAGCTCCTCCCAGGCCTCGGCCGCCGTGATTGCCCGCGCCGCCGCGTCCTCCGCCTCGGCCGCCCGCGCCTGCTCGGCTTCGGCGCTGAGCTGGTAAGCGAGCGTCAGCTGCATGTACGGGGCTGCCGGGTTGTCGGGCTGGCTGGCCCGCGCCCGCGCCACCATCAGCTCGGCCCGGCCCAGTGCTAGCTCGCGCCCCTCGGCGTCGCCGACGTCGCAGGCCGCCATCGCGGCGTCGGCCTCGACCGCGGTTCCGGCGGCGGCGACCTGCGCCATCCGCACCGGTTCTTCCGAGCAGTACTCGATCCGGTCGATCGCCAGGTCGATCGCCGCTCGCGCTGCCTCGATGTCGCCTTCGCGCAGATGCAGTTCGGCGGCGAGCACCCCGGCCGGGGCGATGTACTGGGGCTCGACCGCGGCGATCAGCGAGCGCTGCATGTCCTCGACGTCCTGGCGAGCGTGGTCGAGCTCGCCGCGGCCGACCGCCAGGGTCGCGTGGCGCAGCAGGAGGAAGAAGCGGGTGGTGCCGGTGGCGACCCGCGAGCGCTTTGGCAGCGCCGCCTCCGCCTCGTCCCAGCGCCCCAGCTCGAAGAGCAGTTCGGAGCGCAGGCAGTCGAGCCAGATCTCCGAGCGATCACCCGGCGCGGTTTCGCGGCAGCCGCGCTTGGCCACCTCCAGCCCCTCCTCGGTGCGCCCGCCGAGGTGGAGCGCGTCGGCGTAGTTGAGGAAGACGGTGGCGATCTCGTCGTTGGACCCGGCCCGTCGCGCCAGCTCCAAGGACTCGCGCATCTCCTCGCTGCCCTGTTCGAATTCGCCGTAGAAGTAGCGGGCGAGACCGAGCCGGCTGAGCACGCCGGACTTGATCCCCTCGACGCTGACGGCATCGGCGGCGCTGAGCGCCTCCTCGCCGGCGTCGCGCGCCTCCTCGTAGCGTCCCTGCAGCATCAGGAAGCGCGCTTTCCCTTCCAGGACTCGGGCCCGCTCGGGGCTCGGGTCGCTCGCCGGCAGCAGCGCCAGCGCCCGGTCGAGGTCGGCGCGGGCGGCGTCGGCTTGGCCGACACCCCAGCGGGCCGAGGCGCTGTCGGTGAGGATGCGGGCGATTCGCACCGGGTCGGCGCTCTCGTCCAGCTCCTCGAGCGCGTGCTGGAAGAGGGAGATCGCGTGGCTCTCGTCGGCGTCGAACCCGTGCGCCCGGGCCGCCCGCCAGAGCAGCTCGGCGTGGTCCATCCCGGCCAGCTCCTCGGCTTCGGGGACGCGGCGCCAGAGGCCGAGAGCGCGGTCGAGCAGCGCCGCCGAGGCGCCCGGCGCTTGCACGCCCTCGGCTGCCCGCGCTGCGGCGATCGCGCTGCGCAGCGCTTCCGGCTGCTCCTCGGCGGCGTGGTAATGGTGCGCGACGGCGGCGGCGAGCAGCGCCGGGTCGTCGCTGGTCGGCAGCCGCGCCTCGAGCGTCCGTGCCAGGCAGAGGTGCAGCTCGGTCCGCTCGCCGGGCAGCAGATCGTCGTAGATCACCTCGCGCAGCAGCGCGTGGCGGAATCCGTAGCGGTCGTCGCGGCCGACCAGCACCACCTGAGCCGAGACTGCCTCGCGCAGGCCCTCAGCGAGCGCTGCCTCTTCGAGTCCGGCGGCCTCGGCGAGCAGGCGATGGTCGGCGCGGCTGGCAACGGCGAGCGCCTGCAGCGCTCCCAGCGCTGGCTGCGGCAGCCGCTCCACCCGGACCAGCAGCGCGTCGCGCAGGGTGGAGGGGAGGCCGCCGCGGCCGTCCGAGCCCGCCGCCAGCAGCTCCTCGGTGAACAGCGGGTTACCCTCGCTGCGCTCGAACAGGCGCTCGACCACGCTCGCCGATGGCTCCGAGCCGAGGATGTCGCGCAGCTGCTGCTCCAGCTCGGCGCGGCCGAAGGGCGCCAGCTCGAGCCGCCTCACCCGCTCGCCGCGGCCGAGCTCGGCGAGCAGCGGCCGCAGCGGGTGCCGGCGCGTGATCTCGTCGGAGCGGTAAGCGATCACCGTCAGCAGCCGACTGTCCTCGCGCAGGCTGCCCGCCAGGTAGGTGAGGAAGTGGCGGGTGGCGCGGTCGGCCCACTGGGCGTCGTCGATCCAGAGGACGACCGGCGAGTCTTCGGTGAGGCGCTCGAGCAGCGCCAGCAACGCCTCGAGCGGCCGCCGCAGGCCTTCCTCGCCGTCAGCCTCGGTGGCCGCGGCATCCCCGGTCCTCAGCTCGGGCACCAACCGTGCCAGTCCGGCCCGGTCGCTGGCCGAGAGCTCGTCGAGCGCCGGCTCGCCCTCGCGGACCAGTGCCCGCAGCGCCCCGGTCAGCGGCGCGTAAGGAAGTTCGTCGGCACCGAGCTCGATGCACTCACCCCCGAAGCAGCGGCCGCCCGCCTCGCCGCTCCTCTCCAGCAGCTCGTTCAGCAGCCGCGACTTGCCGACGCCCGATTCGCCGGCGATGAAGCCCAACCGCGCCGCCCCCGCCGCGGCCTCGGCGAAGGCGGCTTCGAGCTCGGCGAGCTCAGCCGCTCGGCCAATCAGCTCACGGGCGCTTACTCGGGCTGCCATGCCCCGATTATCGCCTCCAGAGGCGGCTGATCAGTCCGGCGACCGGCCCGCGGCTGCTCCGGGAGCTGTTCGCCCGCCGCTCGGCCCGCGCCCGTGCCTGGCGCTGCGCCTGGTCGATCTCCACGTTCAGCATCAACATCGAATTGGGTTGCATCTCGGGCCTCCTTCTTGGGTGTGATCCCAAATTAGGTCTGAGAAAGCCCCCGCACATCGGGCGGATGCCTACGGTTTCGGCCCGCGACCCCTTAGCTGGCCTTACCGACCCCTTAGTCCCTCAGAAGGGGCGCAGCCAGGCGGCTGCTAGCCCTGCGCGGCGCGCTTGCGCTCGGCCGCCTTGGCCTGCGCGGTCGGTTCGAGGCCGATCAGCGTGTAGTAGCCGACCAGGTAGAGCCGTTTGCCGTCGGAGACGACCGGCGTGTAGCCGCCCTGGTTGAGCTCGAAGGACTTCTTATGGGTGCGGGCGTCGAGGCCGACCGTGCGGTGCGGCGTGAAGCTCGAGGTGTAGACGGTGTGGCCGATTACCGTCGCCGTTCCTGGCACCGGCCCGCCGACCTCATAGGTCCAGCGCCGCTTGCCGGTCTTCGCGTCGAGCGCGTAGAAGGTGCCGTTTTCGGAGCCGATGTAGACGGTCGGCGGCGTCCCCGGCACCTGTGCCACCGCTGGCGAGCCGTAGACCGCGGCGCCAGTCGGGAAGGACCACTCGATCTTGCCGGTCTTCTCGTTGAGGGCGAAGACGGTGCCGTCGTCGCGGGCCGCATAGACGCGGCCGAAGGCGACCGCGGGGGAGGAGAAGAAGCCACCGCTGCCGCCCGCCTGGCTGGTGTTCGTGCTCCAGATCCGCTTGCCCGTCTTGGCGTCGACGGCGAACATCGCGCTCTCGTAATCGGCGCCGAAGACCTTGCCTTCGCGGTAGCTTGGGCTCGCTTTGATTTCGCCGGGCGCCTCGTACCTCCAAACCGTCTTGCCGTTGTCGGGGTCGAGTGCCAGCAGCTGATGTCCGTTGGTGCCGATGTAGAGCAGGCCGCCGACCACCAGCGGCGAGGATTCGAGTTCGGCGTGCAGGTTCTCGACCCAGAGCTTCTTGCCGCTCTTCGCGTCGCCGGCGGCAAGGTTCCCGTTCTTGAACGCTCCGAACACCTTGCCCTTGTAGTAGACCGGCCCGGTCACGTCGATCGGTTCTTCGCCCTTGTTCTTGGGATCGAGGTTCAGTTCCCACAGCACCTTGCGGTCGCTCAACCGCACCGCTTTGCCGTTGCCGAATTTGTTGATCACGTAGGCGACACCGCGATGAATTGCCGGCGGAAACTCGATCAGCGCGTGCGTGTTGATCGACCACGCCTGCTTCAGCGGCGGATCGAGGAAGACTTGGTCGACCGGATTGTCGGGCAGGTAGTGCGTCCGTTCCGGCACGCGCCCGAAGTAGGGCCAGTCGGAGAAGCCGGGCGAGAGCTCGATGGCCGGCATCTCGGTGGCGCCCCCGGAGCTCGTCGTGTCCGAGCCGCCGCTCGCGGTCGCCCCCCCGGTCGAGTCCGACCCGCCCGACCCGCATCCGGCCAGCACCGCGACTGCGCCCAGCAGGGCGGCCCAAAGCAGCAGCCGGCTTCGCAAGCGGACCAATCGCATCGAGTTCCCTTCCTATCGGCAGCCGGCCGCTCGAATAAAAGGGCCGGCAAAAGAGCGGCGGACGGGAGTTGAACCCGCGTCATCAGCTTGGAAGGCTGAGGCTCTACCATTGAGCTACCGCCGCACGCCTCGCCAGCCTAGCCGCCATCTCGCCGATCCGTCAGAATGGTCGCGTTCACCCCACGGGGAGTGGCGCAGTCTGGTAGCGCACTCGGCTGGGGGCCGAGCGGTCGCAGGTTCAAATCCTGTCTCCCCGATAGAAGAAGTCTCCGGGTCAAGTCTGGACAGGTCGGGACTACCGGCCTCGATTTGGCTCCTGAGCAGGCGATTCATCTCCGAGCCCCGCTTGACCATGCGGAGCGCCTCGGAGCGCATTTGACGCTCACACGTCCTTGATCAGTAGCTAGCCCGTAGCAGGGCGATTGCTCAACCACTTGCGATCAGTAGCAGGAACCAACCAGACCATGGAGGTCATCTAGTGCAAGCAACGACCAAGCCCTCGCCCTGGGCCGCATTCGGGAAGTTCACCGCCGTCCTGTTGGCCGTCGCAGTTACGACGATCATTCGCGGACTCGTCCTCACGGTCCTCTGGGGCTGGTTTATCGAGCCGCTTGGCGTCCCGGCGATCAACGTCCCCGAGGCGCTCGGTATCGCCCTGATCATCGGGATGCTCTGGCTGCGTGAGGAGGAAGAGGACAAGAAGAAGCTGCCGAGAGATCAGCGCTTCCTCGAAGCCTTCGGTCTCGGCATCACCAACGCCGGTCTCGTGCTCGCGTTTGGGTGGATCGTCCACCTCTTCGTCTGATGGCGAGCTCGGAGATCCACCTGCCCACCCTCATCACCGACCAGTACCCAGAGATCAGCCGCTCTGAGGCCCGTCGCCTGATCGCCCAAGGCGGCGTGAAGGTCCAGACCAGCACCGGCCCGCGCTACCTCCACCTGCTCGATTACGACCCCCGACACATCGAAGGAAAGACGTTGACGGTGGGGAGGAAGCGGAGCTTTGTGGTTGGGGGTGGCGAGCCTAAAATCGACACGACCTCAAGGGTGGGGCCGCCGGACCGCATAGCGGTTGGAGAAGATCGACGGCGGCATGGCCAGGTGAGAAACGGCAAGCCTGGCGCTTTGGATTCTGATGAGGACCATTGCTGTTGCCCGGACCACGGGCCGGCCGAAGACTGCCCGTTCCACGGCATCCGGTACCGCGGCGGCCCCGGGAGGCAGCAATGAGGCGCCAAGACCCAACTTGGCCAGAGACCCTCCAAGGCTTCGCCATCCTCATCGCCAACCTGAATGCAATCGGCTGGGGCATCTACGGGCTGGTGGTGCTGGTGGAGAAGGTGGTCGGCTAGATGGGCGAGCGCGCGAAGCGATTCATCTCCGTCCTCGTCCACGAGTACCCGGCATTCGAACTCCCCCTTTTCGGATTGTCGGCCATTGCGGTGCTCGTTCTCGGCGATAGCCCTGCGTTTGCCGCGGCCTGCGCATTCGTAGCCGGGCGAGCGCTCGGGCAGCTCAGGGGGCGGCCGAGAAGTGCTGGCAATCGAAAGGCGGTGCGGCGATGAGGTTCCCGAAAGAGACACGAGCGCTGATCCAGGAGGCCGCCCCAAACCGGGTCACGATCAAGTGGCCCGCCGGGGAGCGCGGACCGAAGGTCGGCAAGACCTACGCCGTCCAGAGCCTCGAGGAAAGGACCGATCACCCCGAACGCGAGCACAACCGCCGCGAATACCACCCCGAGACCCATCGGGAGGTCATGGCTGGGATGCACCGCCGGCGGCATGGGGAGGAGGCACCGAACGCGCCTGACCCGAAACCGCTGTCACGCTCTCGCCGCGGCTGCGACCGCATCCTCGTTCTCGCCGCTGATGTTGCGGACGGTCCGGGATTCGTTGCCGAGGTTGTGGTCTTCGAGGACCCCGACCCTGTCGTCTACCTGCCCACCAAGGCGAAGGTCCGCGGTGGGGACAAGAACGCCGCCTTGGCCACGCTGACGGGGGCTCCGCTGGAGGCAGAGGAGGGGAATAGCGCCCCGGTCCCCACCGAGACCGAGCCCGAGCAGATGCCACCGAAGCGGAGCCGCCGCGAACGCGAAGAAGAAGAGCACGCCCTGGCGATCGAGCACAGGCTGAGTGTCGACCAAGCGTCGATCATGCGGGCCGAGCAGGATCTGGCCGACCAGCGGAAGCGCGGCAAGAGCGGCACGCTGGCTCAGATGGCCTTGGAGAAAGCAAAGCGCCGGGCAGCCGAATCCGCCTCGGAGGCAGCGTAGGATGGTCGACGTGGACGAGCGAGTGGTGACGACGGTGCTACACATCGATGGCGGCAGCCCCGACCTCGGCCATCACTACATCCCGCCGGGTAAGTCCGTCTTCGAGTGGGCCGCCGAGCAGGGCATCAGGTTCCACTTCGACCGCCGGACCGAGCCGTGGACGCAGGCGGAACTGGATCGAGGCCACTTGGAACGGACCGTCGCCGAACTGCGCGAAGAGTTCCCGGATGGCGACTACCCGTCGCCCATCCACCCGCCCGATGAGCCTTGCACCGAGTGCGAGGCGCTGCGGTTCCTCGACCGTCTCTAGCTTTTCCGTCCGACTAGCTGGGCTTTACTACTAAGCACCTGCCCAAGTCGGACAATGGTCGGCGGTCAACAGCGCTGATCATCGGACCCGGGGCAGTTACACCCTGCATGCAATTTCAAGGGCCGAGCAGAGCTTAAGGCCGCTCGGTCTCACTCTCCCCTCAGCGGGTCAGTCGGCTTCTAACCGGCTGTGAGCTAGCCCCGCTGAATACTTCGTCCCTCCGGCGTTGGAATTGAAGTATTGGACGACGTCGGTACGCGTCAACGAGACGCCACATGGAAGCACCCACATAGATCACCGGTCCGCCCCGCCGCCCTGGCGCGCGTTTGGATGCCGGAACACCGAGCGAAAGAGCGGATAGCTCGGTCCCCCTTCACGCTCCTGACGCCGAAGTAGCCGAGGCCCCTGCCTTGTAAGCAGGACTGCAGCCGGTGCAAGACCGGCCGGGAGCTCTGGACCAGCGCGACCGCGTCTCGCCCCGGGTCGTCGTCAAATCGCGGCAGGGGCGAGCCGGCCGCTGGCCGTTTCGATCAGATTCGTCGGGATGCACCCGGCCGGTCACACGCGCAGGCCCTCCTGCGTAAGGGGTGACTCCCGAGCGGAAGTTCGTCGCCCGCTTGCAAGGTAAGAGCCGCCGGGGAAACGCGACCAGAGGCCCCCGCCGAGATCGACTCCGGCGGGCTTATGTCTTCGCAAACGACGCCAAGGCTGGATAGCTGAGGCGAAAGGAGGTTGGCGGAATGCTGACCCGTATACGCATTGAGGTCTCGGACGAGGATTCGGCGGCCGCGACGTCAGAGGCGCTCGACAACTACGAGTCAGCGGTCATCGCCGCAGAGGCCGAGCGGTACCGGGTTCTTGCCCCCGGAGATGATGAGCCGGAGAATCTTGGCGCGTACGTGCGCCAGCAGCTCGGCCGAGAGGTCACCGACGAGGTCATCGAGTACGACGCCAGCCTCCCGGGCTACAAGGGACGGCGCGTCGTGCAGTTCAAGCGTCTCGACACGCGCAGCGACGCCTTCCGCGAACCCGCCGGCACCGAAGGCTCGCATTCGAGCACCGTGACCCTGAAGCACGGCCCGCCCGGCTTCTTCTCCTGATCCAAGCTCGGAGGTTCACCCCGCATGGACACGATCAACATGGGCTTCGGAGCAGAAGCCGAGCTACTGATCACCCCAAGGGATGAAGCCCGACGTCGGTTGAACCGAGCACGTCTCCGGATGGGTGAGACGAACTTCCTCCCTCCAGGGGATGAGGCCCGTGACGCGGCTGTGCGGGAGCTACGGCTTGCTCTGGCTGTCGCTGCGGAGATGGGGATCTGATGGGCTGGGCGTTCGGCGAAAACAACAACGGCCGCGAGATTGGCTACGGCGTTGAGGCGACCTGCGACTGGCCGGACTGCAACGAGACGATCGATCTCGGAATCGGCAACTGCTGCGGTGGACTCGACGGGGTCAGCAACGCCGGGATGGATGGCGAGCACTACTGCGGGGACTTCTTCTGCGAAAAGCACATGTCCTTCAGCGTGTGCCTCAAATGCGTCCGCAAGTGCCCTGACTGTAATGGGGAAGGCTGCGACCCAGATGGCGAGCTTTGTCTCCGCTGCGACAGCTTCGGGGAGATCGGCCACCTTGAGCCGAGGCCCGCCGATGGCTACGTCCCCAAAGACAAGGCCGAAGCCGAGCGGATGCGTGTCTGATGCAGCACCCTCCACTCGACACCGTCTACTGGAGCGCGGCTCGGGTCTGGTTCTTGCAGTCGCCCCCGCCTCCGAAGCCCTCTCCGCTCGAGCTTGTCCGGCCTGCCCCGCCGTCTGCTGAATACGAGACGCCCAATCTGAGGAGTGTGGCCTGATGGGAATGTTCGGTCTCGACAAGGCGCTACGCATCCCGGGCGAGATCGCCAAGGATGCGGCGAAGACCGCCGCTCAGCTTCCCGCCGTCCCGTGGGACATCGCCGACAAGGCGCGCGAGGGGTTGGAAGAGGGCATCGAACAGGTCACCGACCCCAAGCGCAAACCGCGGCGATGAGCCTCCACGACCTCTACCTCTACTGCGTCTCTCACGGATACCCCGAAGAGGCCGAGCACCTAGACCTCTACCTGCAGCTTCAGGGCTACCTCTCTCCGGTAGGGAGGGCCGCGCCTTGAGCGAAGGCGACCACGAAGTCTCGAAGGGGGTCGTCTGCAACCCCCGTCGGTTGGGCGGCAAGCCTTGCATCGCAGGCCGCCGCATACCGGCCGAGATGGTCGTCACCTACATGGATACGGACGACCGCGAGCAGATGGCGCAGTTCCTCGTGGAGGACTACGACCTCACCTTTGCCGACATCGCCAATGCTCAAGGCTGGGACGCGAAGGGCCGGCCTGGATTGGTTGCCGCATGAGCTGGTGGAGAAAACAGCACCGCCTCCGCTTCAGGCTGGGATGGACCGGCCACCTTCCAATCGTGCCGCGGTGGAGCTTGCATTCGTGACCCTCCTGCTGGGATGGAGCTGGGCGTGATCGAGAAAATGCCTTGGGAGCCAGCGACCCGACCGATGCGCACCATCCCGGGCAGCCTCTCCGCTGAGGAGGCCCTGCACCATCGGTGTATGAGCGACCAGCCGATCGTCTGCGATGGCTGCGGCGCATCTCTTGACTTCTGGGGCCAGTACGGCTCGCACGACTCAACCTGCAAGTACCGGCCGACTACGGCTCCTCTTGAGCCGCGACGCTGGAGGCAACGCCTCATCGACGGATGGCAGGAGCTGACCCGATGACCCTCAGTCGTGAAGACCGAATCGACCTACTCCTCATTGCAATAGCACTGGGGAGCATTGCTGCGTTGGTGAGGCTGATCTCTGACTACCTGAAGCCGTTGCCCTTCCATCGGCGAGTGCTGGTTCAGGCTAAGCGAGCGCTGCGCCGGTGAAAGACCCGGAGACGCAGAAGATCGCTCGGCGCATGCGGCTCTGGTCTCGCGTCCGCAAGATCGATCGCGCTACCTCTCGTCTCCCCCGAACCGAACCCTTCGACATGGAGCAGTGGCGTAAAGAGGAACGCGGTCGATGACCCGCCCCCAGCTCGCCCGCCTCGTCGAGCAGTGGCGCAAGGATCTACTCCCCGAGTGGCGCGTCACCCTGCATGACGAACCGCTCGAGGACATGGAGACGGAGGGCGCCTGGGCTGTGTGTCGCACGAGCGACGACTACTCCAAGATCCAGATCCACTTCACCGACGATCTCCTCAAGCAAAGCAACGAGGAGGTCGAGGCCACGGTCATCCACGAGCTGCTGCACGCACTGACGCGCCCTTGGCGCAAACAGCTCGACGCCGTCTCCTTCGAGCTCGGCAACGCCAAGACTGCACCGCTCCGTGAACAGGCAGAACACGAGGAGGAGAAGCTGGTCGATCGCCTGGCCTACCTCCTCGCTGGTTGGGCGCATGGAGTGGAGCCTTGCAGGACGCTGAACGGGAAGGACTGCTGATGGGTGACGCACTCGACCAGCCCGACGACTGCTACTGGGAGCTCTGCCCAGATTGCTTCGGTGCATGTGACGCATGCTTGACTTGTCTGGATAAGGGGCTCGTACCTCACCGCTGCTCAGCGAACGAAGAGGAGGACGGATGCCAGAGTTCGCCAAGCTGATTGAGGTAGTCGGTGGCCCCGGCTCCTACTCGCTGGTAATCGACGGCGAGGACTTCCCTTGGTTGGTCGCCGATGGTCCGTCCACGTCAGCCCGACGCGGTGAGGTGCACTCCCTGACGATCTCCATCCCAGCCGAGCGCATCGTCTTCGCTGAGAAGGAGAAGCCGCCGCCTTCCGACTGGCTCATGCTCGACAGCGTGACCGACGATGAGGTAGCCCGCTGCTCCACCATGGGAAGCGTCTTGGAGCGGGACGTCGTTAGGACTGAGGACGGGACTGACTGGCGTGTGGAGCGGATCAATGTTGCGAACAAGCTCTTGTACGTCTCGCCATATGAGTGAACGAGACCCCACTGAGGAGGAGACCCAGCGCATCTTCCGCAAGGTCGCACGCCTCGCAGTGAAGGCAGGCGTAGGCCGCAAGGTCGTGACCCGCAACCACGAAGGCCGGCGCATGGAGTACTCGGTGGTCGAGGTAGGGCCCGAGACCGTGACGCTGGCGAACGTGGTTGGGCTCAAGCTGACGCTGCCGAGGGGCTGACCGATGCGCATCCGCCCCTTCGCGGGCAGCGACCACACCGAGCCCCGCATTCAGGCACTCGCCTTCGCAGGCGTCGGATGGGGTCAGCGTGAGGCACCGGAGCCATCTGGCCGTCTCTGCCTCTGGCTGTTCCGTCACCGACGCATAGCGCGCCGCACACATGAGCACGATGGTTCCCTGCGCGAGCACTGGCAGACCAGCAACTACGACCTTGAGCTAGAAGCAGGCACGCGGACCTTTCGCCTGCGTCTGTTGCCGCATCATCGGCGCCGCCTCCTCGAAGTAGACTGAGCGCCGTGGCAACCAAAACCCTCTCAAAGATCGGGCACTGCCACTTCTGCGGCAAGGACGACATCGAGGTGGCCGTCAAAGCTCGCAAAGGGCAGCGCGACTGGATCGCACCCGGCGTCGCGGCCTGCGCCCACTGCATCGAGCACGAAGCCAAGATCACTCTCTTCGGCCGGCTTACCTTCACCGCCGGCCAATGAGGCAGGGACCTCACTCAAGCCGAGGAGGCGAATAGAATGCCGAGCATGGACGGACCCGTAGGGCTCGCGCGCTGGGACGCTGACGCTTGGGAGTGCAAGCAGCCATGGGGCACCGAGTGGACCGCTGAGGACATCAATGACATCGACTTCGGATTCGGGGTGGTCGCGACTCGCAGTAGGGAACTAGCCCGTTCCCGCGAGGCATATAGCCGCAAGCTGCTTGGGCGCCGCCTACCTCGCGCACTTCACTGGACCCTCGACCACCCTCGCGTCCTCCGAGTACTGCTGCGCTTCGTCCCTCGCTGGCGCCCGACTATGGGGATCGTCCGCCTCAACGACCTCCGGTTCTTGAAGCATGGCGGCATGGCCTACTTCACGGCCAGCGCGGCGGTACAGGCAGCAGACGTGTGGCTGGGCGAGATGGAGGCACGCGGCGTGACGCTCGACGGCGGCCATGTCTTCACCTACACCGATGCGAGCGGTCTACCTGCTGAGGTTTACGGACCATGAGCGAGCCCAAACATCGCTGGCAGGTTTGGCGAGGTAGCGAGTTGTCGGGCAGCTCCAACGTTCGCGACTCTTTCCGCTGGCGCTGGCATGCGCGGCTCGTCGCGTGGTGTCGCACCCGAGCGGGATGGGCGACCTACTTCGTTAGGGATCGCGATGCGGTCGATGTGTTCGATCTGCTGGCTGACCTGAAGGGTCTGAGTGCTGAAGGCATTCGCGCCCTAGACCCGCCGAGCGTTCGTGACCGGGCTCCGGTGGGGTGAGGCGCTACATCACCCCATACAGCCGGCGCTTCGACCGCCTCATGCGCGGCAACTTCGGTCTCGTGGTGCTCGCTGCGGCCATTGTGCTCTGGACGCTCATGCTGTCCGGCAAGCTACCCACGTAGCTCATGGCCGAAGACCGGCCGTCTCCCGCAGACCGCGGCTACGGTCCCGAGCACCGCAAGCTAAGACGCAAGGTCAAGCGCACAGTAGAAGCAGGAGAGGCTTACTGCTGGCGCTGCCTGAGCGAAGGGAAGACGCGCGAGGAGGCGTGGATACCGCCCGGGTCCGACTGGCACTTGGGTCACGATGATCGGGATCGGTCCGTGTACCGCGGCGCTGAGCATGCGCGCTGCAACGTTGCGGTGATGGCTCATCGACCACCGAGGAAGCGACCGGCTGAGCAGCATCCGGGGTTAGTCGACCCGGAGCGGCGACTCGATCACGAATGAGAGATAGTCACTACCACAGGGATTATCCCCCGCCCCCTGGAGGCCGACGGCACCGGCTGCATAGCACCTCCGGCCGTGTACGGGTTCTCAAGGCGATGGGCCTGGGAGCGAGCCACGACTTGAATCGCCGCCGCGGACCCCGTTCGGGTGCCCGCGGCCACATCGAAGGGAGCCCGAATGGGCGAACGAGGACCACAGGGCAAGCGGCCCGAGGAGCTCCGGCGCCGCAACAAAGACAAAAGCGTGCAGACCGAAGGGACCGCAAGCACCGATGTGGTGATGCCGCCGGCCCAAGAGGACTGGCACCCGATCGCCAAGCAGATCTACGAGTCACTTGAGAATTCGGGGCAGAGCGAGTTCTACGAGCCGTCCGACTGGGCAATGGCCTACATGCTCGCCGAGTCGATCAGCCGTGATCTCGAACCGCAGGTGGTCGCGGTTCCCGAGCGGACTGGTGAGCCGGTCTTCGAGAAGGTGCCCATGAAGGGCGCCTCGCTCTCGGCATACCTCAAAGGCTTTACCGCCCTCATGGTCTCCGAGGGTGACCGGCGTCGAGCGGGCATCGCCTTGGAACGCGGCGGCGCCGACCCGAAGGCCGAGCAGAAAGAAGCAGCCAAAGTCGTTGCGATGGAGAAATACCGCAAAGCTGCGAACGGGTAGCGCCACATGGCGCCCACTGCCGAGCTCGCTCCCGTCGCGCTCGGGCCGACCTGGAAGAAAGACGACAGCGGCGAGTGGGATCTCCCCGCGAAGGATCGCACGCTCGGCTGGCAGGTTCTCGACTGGACCTTCGACTACCTCCGTCAGCCCGATGGTCCCGACGCGGGCGATCCGTGGATGTACACGGAGGAGCAGATGCGGTTCGTCCTGCACTGGTTCGCGATCGACGACCAGGGCCGCTGGCTCTACCGCAACGGCATGTTGCGCCGGGTCAAGGGATGGGGCAAGGACCCGGTTGGCGCCACCCTGTGCGCTGTCGAGTTCGTTGGTCCCTGCCGCTTTGACGGCTGGGATGCGAATGGCGATCCAGTGGCGGTTCCGCACCCGGCCTCCTGGGTACTGACTGCGGCCGTCTCCCTCGACCAGACGCGGAACACGATGACGCTGTTCCCGTCGATGTTCTCGCCCGACCTGATCGACGCGGAGAAGATCGACCTCGGCAAAGAGGTCATCTACGCGAACCACGGCCGGCGACGACTTGATGCGGTCACCTCTTCACCTCGCGCGCTCGAGGGTGCCCGCGGAACCTTCACCCTCTGCAACGAGAGCCAGCATTGGCTCTCGTCCAACGAGGGCCACAAGATGGCCGAGGTCATCAACCGTAACCTCGTCAAGTCGAGGGACGGCTCGGCCCGGTCACTTGCGATCTCCAACGCCCACATGCCGGGTGAGGACTCCGTCGCCGAGCACGACTGGGAAGCCTGGCAGCAGATCGAACAGGGCCGCTCACGGGCAAAGGGCTTCCTCTACGACTCCTTGGAGGCTCCGCCGGGGATCGAAATCGCTGACGAGGAGCAGCTCCGGGCCGGCCTTCGGGCAGCCCGCGGTGACTCCCATTGGCTGGACGAGGAACGGCATGTCGAAGAGATATACGACACGCGAAACTCGCCTTCATCTTCTCGTCGCTTTTACCTAAACCAGATCGTCGCGCCCGAGGACGCCTGGATCGAGCCCTACCAGTACGACGCGCTCGGTCCCCAGGGGGACGAGACGGCCGAGCCGCTCGAGGACGGCGACGAGGTTGCGCTCGGGCTCGACCCCTCGAAGTCTGACGACCACACCGTGCTAACCGCTGTTCGGATTGAGGACGGCTACACGGTGACCCTGCGAGCATGGGACCCGGCCAAGTTTGGCGGGGAATTGCCTCGCGACCAACTTGACGAGGCGGTTGACACCGCGCATGAGAAGTACCGCGTCGTCGCTTTCCGCTCCGACCTTCACCCGCTTGAGTCCTACGTGGACAAGTGGGCCGAGAAGTACGGGCGGCGATACAGGGTTAAAGCCTCGCCGAAACACGCAATCGCGTGGGACATGCGCGGGCTGAAGAAGGAGACCACCGTTGAGATCGAGCGCCTCTACGATGAGATCGTCGAGGGCGCCTTTCGACACGACGGTCACCCGCTCGTTCGGCAGCACTTCCACAACGCTCGTCGTCGCCCCGACAACTGGGGCGTCTCTGTCGGCAAGGAGCACCGTGAGTCGGCCCGCAAGGTCGACGGAGTGTTCTCAACCGCTCTGGCGCGTAGCGCCCGACGCGCAGTCCTGATGAAACGCGGCCGACGTGGCAAGACGAAAGTCCGCGTCCACGCCGGCTAACCGAAGGAGCAGGCCACAGATGGCGGACGGGAAACTGCTTAGCGCGGACAAAGCAGTCGAGCAGGTCCGCGAGCTATATGGCTTGCACTCGACTGAGCGCGAGGAGCTGGACGGCCTGCGCCGCTATTGGAAGGGCCGGCAAAAACTGCCGGCCGTGATTCCCGTTGGAACCCCTGGCGAGGTTCGCGTGATGGCGCGCAGTTCGCGAGTCAACGTGATGCCGATCGTCATCAACTCGCTCACGCAGGCGACCTACGTCGATGGCTACCGCGGCAAAGGTGATGACGAGAATAGCGCCGTGTGGAGTGCTTGGCAGGCCAACCGCATGGACGCACGCCAGGCAGAGATTCACAGGGCTGCGTACGCCTACGGCGTCTCATATGCGGTTGTTATGCCGGGCGATCCGGAGCCGATCATCCGTGGCGTCTCTCCCCGAACTGGCACCGCTATATACGGCGAGGACCCAGACTGGCCGATGTGGGCGCTCGAGCGGGCAGACAACAACCTCTGGAAGCTCTACGACGATGTCGCGGTCTACTACGTCCATTACGACCCGACCGGCGGAACAGAGAAAGCGTTCATCGAATCGCGCGAGCACGACATCGGCGTCGTCCCGTGGATTCGCTACCTCGACGAGCACGACCTTGATGATGAAGACGAGGTTGAGCCGGAGGGCTACGACCGCTGTTACCCAACTCGGGGCCAGATTGCTCCGCTGATCCCCCTACAGGATCAGATCGACCTCACCACCTTCTCCCTGCAGATCGCCCAGCACTACACCGGGTTTCGTCAGCGCTGGATTATCGGCTGGACTGCCGAGAGCGAGGCAGAGACTCTCAAGGTGGGAGCCGGGCGGATCATCGCTTTGGCGAACGAAGAAAGCGGCACGGAAAACCAGATCAAGGTCGGGGAGTTCAATCAGACCGAGCTCCGTGGCTTCATCGAATCGCGCGAGGCGTCACTTAAACACGTAGCGACCCTTTCGCAGACTCCGGTACGTGAAGTAATCGGGGACCTGGCCAATCCGCCCTCTGCGGAGGCGATGGCCGCGATCGACAGTGCTCGCGACCGTAAGGTCGGGGAACGCCACACGAGCCTCGGTGAGAGCCATGAGCAGATGTTTGCCCTCGTGGCGCAGCTCAAAGGAATCGAGCTACCCAACGACGGCGAGGTGAAATGGCGTGACACCTCGGGCCGGGCCTTCACTACGGCGATCGAGGGACTCGCCATGATCAGCGAAAAGCTTCAGGTACCTCCACAGGAGCTGTGGGAACGGGTGCCCGAGACCACGAAGCAGGAAATCGAACGGTGGAAGGCGGCCGCCCAGCAAGGCAACTCATTCGACACCCTGGCGGCGCTCCTTGAGCGCCAAGCCGCCTCGGCGAGCTAGCTCAAGGCGATGGCGAGAACGCCGGCCGGGCGCCAACTGACCGAGTTTCACTATCAGGCGCAGTTGAAAGTCCGGGCGATGGCGCTCCGCGACTACCTTCGTCTTTGGCCAATCTGGACGGGCGGCGAGGACTCTTTCAACCAGCTAGTGGCTGCCGCGGTGGTTCTCGTCCGCGCATACAGACAAATGTCAGGCGACCTGGGTGCTTCGTACTTCGACGCCTTTCGGCTTGCAGAGAACCCCGGAGGTCAGGCGAAATCCTGGCTGGCTGACCCGATGACCCCCGAAGCCGAAGACCGGTTGGTTGCTTCTCTGCATGTGACTGGCGAGATGACTGTGCGTCAGGCACTTGCGGCTGGCAGGTCGCCGGAAGATGCCCGCCAAACGGCGCTTACCACAACGTCGGGAACCCTTACCAGGCATATCTCCGATGGTGGTCGTGAGTCCATACTTCGCTCGACTGCGCACGACATCAAGGCGAGGGGCTGGGCTCGCGTCACCGACCCCAAACCTTGCGCATTCTGCGCTCTCCTCTCGTCCCGGGGGCCGGTCTACATATCCGAATTCACGGCCGACTTTGAAGCCCACGATCATTGTGGATGTACCGCTGAGCCGGGGTACGAAGGAACCGAATGGCCCGGCCGGAGTCTTGAGTTCCACGAGATGTATAACCAGGCCATTCGCGAGGCTCGCGAGGCTGGAGAACTCGACTCCTCGAATAAGAACTACCTTCGCAACGCCTGGCGCCGCTTCTATGAACGCGAGCAGCAGGCGAACTGATCTTACGCGCCAAACGCGTGTGAGCAGCAAGCGCTGATTCTCCGAACGGGGACGGCGCAAACCCGTGTGCCCGAAGGGCGCTCAACAACACGAAGGAGGCCGAATGGCCGACGAGAGCACTACCGAGGAGACGACCTCGGAGGAGACCACGTCAACCGAGGAGACCACCGCGTCTCCGGAGGAGACGACGGAGAGCAACGAGTCGACGGACGAGACGAAAGTCGATTCCGACGACGACTGGGAAACCAAGGCCCGCAAGCGCGGCATCACGATCAAGACCGAGCGTGCGAAGCGAGAAGCGGCCGAAACGAAGGTCAAAGAATTTGAAGACGCCAAGAAGTCGGAGAGCGAAAAACTCACCGACCGCGTCACCACCACCGAGCAGGAACTTGCCGAGGCGAAAGCCGACGCGGCGAAACTGCGGGTGGCGATTAAGTACGACCTCAGCGAGGAAGATCTCGACTTCCTTGGCAGTGGCGATGAGGATCAGATCGAGGAGCGGGCAAAGCGGCTCTCCGAGCGGCTGAACGCCAAGAAAGACGACGAGGAGACCGAGGAGTCCGCTGAGGGCTCGAAGCCTCCGAAGAGTCGCCCGACCGAGAAAACGAAGCGCACTGGCGCGACGTCGGTCAAGGAGCCCGAGGAGATGGACCCGGACAAGTTGGCCGAGGCCGTCCCCAGCACGGGCTTCTAGTCAGCCTCGCAGGGACCCCGCCATTGGTGGTCGCTCGCGAGCACCCTCACCTAACGAATAGGAGTGACCGCCAATGGCGAATGCATTTGAAAACCCCCAGAAGCTGACCAATCAGGGGCTTGGTCTACTGAAACGCGAACTCATCCTGCCTCGGCTCGTCACCCGCAAGGGGATTGACGAATACAAAGGCGCGAAAAACTCGACCGTCGACATCAAAATCCCGTCCCTGCTGAAGGGCCGGGAGTACGAGTGGCGCACCCGCAACTCCGCGATTCAGACGGACGACCTCGAGGAATTCAGCATCCCGGTTGCGCTGAACAAACACCCGTACAGCGCAGTCGGCCTGACTGATGAGGAGCTGACTCTCGATCTGACCTCCTGGGGCGAACAGGTTGCGCGCCCGCAGATTCAGGCCGTCGCCGAAAGGCTCGAGGGTTACGTCGCGAAAGCGATGGAAGTCGATGCCGACTACCGGCACGAAGTCACCTGGGAGCAGGGCGACCCGGACGAGGATGACCGGTCGTTCTACCGGGCGGCCGTTCGCTGCCGGAAACTCCTGAACGACGAGAACGTTCCGGCAGAGGGCCGCGTCCTCCTGGTCGGCTCCTCGGCCGAGGAGGCAGCGCTTAACTCAAAGCATCTGCTCGAGGCAGACAAGTCGGGCACGACGGGCGTACTGCGTGAGGCCATCATCGGTCGAATCGCTGGGTTCACGGTCATCGGCAACTGCAACTCCGTCGATCCAGAGTTCGCCGTTGCGTTCCATCCGACCGCGTATGCCCTCGGCAACGTCGCCCCCACCGTCCCGGGGAGTGTGAGCGCAGGCGCGACCATCGTCTCCGACTCGCTGGCGATGCGGTGGATCAAAGACTACGACTCGGATCACCTCCGGGAGCGTTCGGTCTACTCGTCATTTGCGGGTGCGGTCTCGGTTGAAGACGGCCGTGATCTCGACCTCGAAAGCGAAGATTTCGGCGAGCTCACGGGCGAGAACGTCCGGGCCGTGAAGGTGAACTTCACGCCATTTGAAGAGGTCGGCTCTTAAGCCGAGCGATATCGGGGGTCGGCCTTGGCGCCGGCCCCCGTCTTCGTCTTCCTTATGGCGCTCGCGACCGCAAACGACTTTGAACTTCGGCATGGACCGCTCTCCGGAGAAGAGCTGGAACAGGTCGAGGCCTTTCTTGATGACGCCTCCGGTCTCATCGAATTGGAGCTGACGGGCTCGCAAGCTGAATGGCTGACCGAGGACTCAAAAGAAGCGGTGCCGGCAGCAGTCAAGGCGGTCTGCATCCAGATCACCTACCGAGCCTGGAGCAACCCGGATGGGATCGCCCGGGAGGAACTGGGAGAGGCTGCCCGGACCTTCCGAGGGACTGACCAGGCAGACGTGCTCTGGCTTACGAAGAACGAGGCCAAGTTAGTCCGGCGCGCTGCTGGCAAGTCGCTGGTCACCTCGATCCCCGTCGAAACGCCGTACTCGGGCGACCCCTACGAACCGTCGCCCTTGGACTTCCTGCCGTTTGAAGAGGAAGGCTCTTGAGCCGCGATCTGGCAATCCTTTGCCCGGTCCTCGGCCGGCCTCACAGGGTTGCACCACTGCTCGACTCGATCGAGCGCGCAACCCCCGGAGCCCGTGTTCTCTTCCTCGCCGACCCGGACGATCACGCAGAGCTCGAGGCGATCGAGCGCGAGTCGATCCGCGGCGACCTCTGCGTGAAGGTCGACGACCACGGTGGCAAATACTCGGAGAAGATCAACCGCGGTTTGTGGCTGACCTCCGAGTCCTGCATCTTCACTGGGGCTGACGATCTCGTCCCGGAGCCTGGCTGGTTCGATGCCGCCCTTGCGTGTCTCCGAGATGGAATTCAGGTGGTCGGCGTCAACGATCTGATAGAGCGCAGGCCGGCTCGCCAGGAGCACGCAACGCACTTCCTGGTCGCTCGCGATTACGTGGAGTCAGGGACGATCGACGGCCCAGGTCTCTTCCACGAGGGCTACGACCATTCCTGGTGCGACAACGAGTTCATCGCGACGGCAAAGGCACGAGGCGCCTACGCCTACTGCGCAGGTGCTCACGTCCGGCACGAGCACCCGTTGAATGACACCGCCCCGGATGATGAGACCTACCTCAAGGGGCGGGAGAAGTTCCACGAGGACCGACACATCTTTGAAGGGAGACAGGCGCTGTGGGCATGAAAGAGGGTGACTCCGCGATCGGCATGTGGGGCGACTGGAACGACGTTCGCAAGCCCGAGCCCTATGGCCACAGCCCGACCTTCGAGCTCGGAGCGCGCTGGCTCAAGGACTGCTCGCTGATCGAGGATTGGGGCTGCGGCCGAGGGTGGTTCTCGACCCTCATCGAGGCCGAGCGCTACTGCGGCGTGGACGGAACCTCCCCGTTCGCGAGCGTGACCGCGGACCTCACCGAGTACACCTCCGAGGTTCCCGGGATCTTCATGCGCGGGGTGATCGAGCACAACCTCCGCTGGGAGGCGGTCTTCGACAACGCCCTGCAGAGCTTCACCGAGCGGATGGCGTTGGTGCTGTTCACCCCGCTCGAGAAGACGACGCGCCAGATCGACTGGGTCGACCCTCCCGGGGTCCCCGACATCTCTTTCGCGCTGACTGACCTCGTCAAGGCCATAGAGGCGAGCGGCGCCAGCGTCTCCAAGGTCACCACGCTCGACAGCCCAGAAACCGCCTACGGCGTCGAGACGATCCTCTACATCGAGCGGGCGTGAACGAAACCGCGGTGGTGACCGCCGTCGCAGGCGACTACGACCACCCGCGCTCTGATGTCTTCCTGCCCGACGTCGACTACCTCTTTTTCCACGACGAGGAGACCTCGCCTGCATCGGGCTGGCAGCCACGCACGCTGCCTTTGCACGATGGCGGGCCGCGCCGGCGGGCGAAGCTGCCGAAGCTCGACCCCCACGCGATCCCTGAGCTCCGCCGCTACCGCTACCTGATCTGGGTTGACGGCGGCATCTCGATCACCTCGGACTCGTTCGTGCCGGAGATTCTCGGCCACATCGCCAACGGGATGGCGATCTCCCCCCACTATGACGGCCGGGACTGCGCCTACGGCGAGGCGACGATCCGCCCACCAAAGTACGCCTCTGAGCCGCTCGACGAGCAGGTCGCCTACTACCACTCGCAGGGCTTCCCGCTGAACGCCGGCCTCTACGAGTGCGGGGTGCTGGCTCGCGACATGACGCACCCCAGCGTCCCCGAGCTCGGGGACCTCTGGCGAGCCCAGGTCGAGCGCTGGTCCTTCCAGGATCAGGTCAGCTTCCCCTTCTGCCTTTGGCTCCTCGACTACCACCCCGGCGTGTTGCCGCTGTCCTTCCGCGATACGGGCTGGGTGTCGGTCAGCGCCCACCGGCGGGAGACCTGATGGCCGGCCCCGGCGAGCGGATCACCGCGGCGACCCCCGAGGGAGACCGGCGCGGGCACGAGTTCCGCTACCGCCTCGCGGCCGGATTCTGTCGCACCTGTGATGTCGTCGTGGACGCTGCCTGCGGCGCAGGCTATGGCGCCAAGCTCCTGGCAGCCCGTGGCCTGATTGGCTACGTGGGCGTCGACCGCGACCTCAGCGACCTCCCGGCCGAACGCCCATACGCCTTCCAGGAGGTTGATCTCGAAACCTGGAAGCCGGACTTCGACTTCGATGTCTTCGTCGGCTTCGAGACGATCGAGCACCTTGACGACTGTTCGGCCTATGTACGAGCTGCGAAGCGGGCGCGGCGCTGGATCGCCCTCTCCTGCCCCGTGGTGCCCACGGTCGGTCAGAACCCATACCACCGTCGCGACTTCGAGCCCGGTGAGCTTCCGACACTGTTCGTTGATGACGACTGGGAGCACTACCAGACGGTCGCCCAGCCCTCCGAGCTGGCCGAGATCTACGTGCTGCGGAGGCGAGCATGCACCTGATCGCCGCGATGCCGGTCCGGAATGAGATGGGGCGCTACCTGCAGCGCTCGGTCGAGCATGCATTGACCTACTGCGACGAGGTCCGCGCACTCGACAACGGCTCCGACGATGGCAGTGCCGAGTGGCTCGAAGCGCAGGACCGGGTCTCGGTTCAGCGCCGCGATGGCCTCGGCTGGATGGAGGACGGCGGCCACGAGGGAAGTGTGCGTCAGGCACTCCTCGAGCACACCCTCACCGGCGAACCGACGCATGTTCTCGCCCTCGACGCCGACGAGCTCGTACCCGATGGCGCAAAGCTGCGAAGGAAGCTCAAGGCGCGTCCCAGGCAGCCAGTGTGGGCACTGCGAGTAGTTGAGGCGTGGAGCACCGATCCTTGGCTGATCCGCGTCGACGGTGGCTGGCGGCCACGTCATGCGCCGATCGTCTACCGGGTGCCAGATGAACGCGGACCAGACTGGCGTGCCCGGACCGACCTGCGCCTGGCCTGTCCGCGCGAGCCGGTTGCCGTGGGCAAGCTCTACCGCGGCACCGGCCGTCGTACCAAACTTCCGATCGACCTAGTCCACCTTGGGTGGGCGAACCCTGCCGAACGTAAGGCCCGCGCTGCGCGCTACTTCGAGCATGACGACGGGCAGTACCACCGGAACGAACACCTCGAATCGATCCTCTGGACCGATGAGCGGGTGCAGTTGCAGGGCTACTCGATGCCGTGAAGGTCGCGGTGGTTGTGCCCTTCCGGGGCGGGTGCTCATATCGTGAGCGTGCCTGGCGCTGGCTGCGTGGGGCCTACGCGGCGGCGCACACGGACTGGGAGATCCTCGAGGCCCGGGCCCCGGCGGGACCTTGGTGCAAGGGCGCTGCGGTCAATCCCGCCATTGAGGCGACTACGGCTGACGTTGTTGTTCTTGCCGACGCTGATGTCTGGTGCGATGACCTCCCTGAGGCAGTCGCTGCGGTTGAGCGCGCCGCCGCCTGGGCTGCTCCCCACCGCCTTGTTCACCGGCTGAGCGAGGAGGGAACCGATGCGGTTCTCGCCGGCGCGGACTGGCGCAGGCAGCCGGTGACCCAGAGGCCCTGCTGCGGATTCCTCGGTGGCGGGATCGTGGTTGCTCGTCGATCGACGCTCGTCGATGTGCCCCTTGACGAACGCTTCGTTTCCTGGGGCCAGGAGGACGAAAGCCATGCCATCGCTCTAACGGCCATCGCCGGCAAGCCATGGCGAGGGAAGTCGAGACCTTGTCCATCTGTGGCATCGGCCGCAGGAGCGCGTGTCTCGGCGGAAGGGCTCGAGCGAGAACTGGGCGCTCCGCCGCC
>CAVSMQ010000005.1:0-359886 GCA_963729055.1 uncultured Actinomycetes bacterium
TGCTCTCGCGGAAGCCGACTGGCGTGGTTTTCACGTCGTGGGAATCGATCACGCGGTCGATCAGGCCGTACTCGACCGCCGCCTCGGGCTGGAAGAACTTGTCGCGTTCCATGTCGAGGTGGATCTGCTCGGCGCTCTGGCCGGTGTGCTTGACGTAGATCTGGTCGAGGCGGTCGCGCAGCGCCAGTACCTCCCTGGCGTGAATCTCGATGTCTGAGGCCTGACCTTCGAAGCCGCTGCTCGGTTGGTGGATCAGGATGCGGCTGTTGGGCAGCGCCATCCGCTTGCCTTTGGCACCGCCGGTGAGGATCAGCGAGCCCGCCGACATCGCGATCCCGTAACAGATCGTCTGCACGTCGGGCTTGATGAACTGCATCGTGTCGTAGATCGCCAGGCCGGCGTAGGCGGAGCCGCCGGGCGAGTTGAGGTAGAGGCTGACGTCCTTGTCGGGGTCCTCGGACTCGAGATGCAGGAGCTGGGCGATGATCAGGTTGGCGAGGTCCTCGCTCACCGGCTCGCCGAGGAAGATGATCCGCTGCGCGAGCAGCCGGCTGTAGATGTCGAAGGAGCGCTCGCCGCGAGCGGTCTGCTCGACGACCATCGGTACCAGTGGCATTGGGCCTCCGTTCGTTCGTTCCGCTGTTCCTTATGTGGGCTATGCCGACATAAGGAACAGCCAGGTTGAAGTCTTGTGGCTCTTGTGCAACTATTCGGTTGCGTGTCCAACCTAGCACACACCGTCAAGCGCACCGTCCTCCTCGACGCCGAGCCATCCGAGGTCTGGGAGGCGCTGACCGACGAGGCGCTGCTCAGCGAGTGGCTCGCCTCCGAGGTCGAGCTCGACCCGCGCGAGGGCGGTGAGCTGATCTGCCGCTTCGACGATGGCGAGGAGCGCCGCGGCGAGGTCGCGGTGGTCGAGGAGGCCGAACGCCTCGCCTTCACCTGGCATCGCGAAGAGGGCGGTGAGAGCTGGGTCGAGTGGATCGTCGACGCCGTCGCCGACGGCACCCGGCTGACCGTGGTCGAGACCGCCACCCCGGCCGGCCCGATGCTGGTGGCCGCGAGCTGGGCGCCGCGCCTCGGATCGCTCCGCCTCGTGCTCGGCCGCCTCGTCCTGGCATAGCCGTGGCGGCCCAGCCCTCCCCTCTCCCCGGCCCGGAGGATGAGCGCGTCGACCTCGTCTTCGGCGCCCTCGCCGACCCGACCCGCCGCCACCTGATGGAGCTGCTCGCCGCCGAGCCGGGGGCGACCGCGACCGGCCTCGCCGCGACCCTGCCGATCAGCCGCCAGGCGGTCGCCAAGCACCTCAAGCTGCTGCACGACGCGGGCCTCGTCTCCAGCCACCGTCGCGGCCGCGAGTCGCTCTTCGAGCTCGACCCCGAGCCGCTCGGCGAGGCGGTCGCCTGGATCGGCACCGTCGGGGCAGAGTGGGATCAGAGCCTCGCCGGGCTGCGCCGCCTGCTGCGCCACTGACGAGCCCGAGAGGCCGTCAGACAAGGACGCAGGGAGCGAAGTGTGCTCTGCACATGAGCGACCGAGGACGCCGTATGGCGGCCTCTCGGCCTCGTCAGGTGCCCTCGGCGGAGAACTTGTAGCCAACGCCGCGCACAGTGAGGACCAGCTCCGGGCGTTGCGGGTCGCGCTCGACCTTCTGGCGCAGGTTGGAGATGTGGACGTCGCAAGCGCGCTCGTCGCCTTCGAACTCGGTCTGCCAGAGCTCCTCCATGATCTGCGAGCGGGCGAATACCTCGCCGGGCCGCCCGGCGAGCAGCCGCAGCAGCTGAAACTCGGAGCGGGTCAGGTTGACCGGCGCGCCGCGCACGGTGGCGACATGGCGGACGAGGTCGATCGAGACCGGCCCCGATTCGATCTTCACCGCCTGCGCCAGCGGCGAGCGGTCGAGCTCGCGGCGGCGCAGCTGGGCGCGCACCCGGCCCAGCAGCTCGCGCACCGAGAAGGGCTTGGTGACGTAGTCGTCAGCGCCGACCTCGAGCCCGACCACCTTGTCGACCTCGGCGTCCTTGGCGGTCAGGACGATGATCGGAACGGCGCTGCGCGAGCGCACGTCGCGGCAGATGTCGAGGCCGCTCGGCCCCGGCATCATGATGTCGAGGATCAAGAGGTCGAAGGGGATGCCGTTGCCGAGCAGCTCCGCCGCCTCGTCGCCGTCGGCGGCCGCCGTCACCTCGAAGCCCTCCTGGGTCAGCGCGTAGCCGACCGAGTCGCGCACCGAAGGCTCGTCGTCGGCGATCAGGATGCGGCCGCTGCTCATCGGGGGGCCTCGATCGTCATGCCACCGGGGTCGGACTCGGTTGGGCGACGGGCAGCCGGATCCAGAAAGTGCTGCCTTCGCCGAGGACGGAGTCGGCGCCGATCTCGCCGCCCATCACATCGACCATGCGGCGGGCGATCGCCAGGCCGAGGCCGAAGCCTTCCTGCTTGCGAGACTCGCTGCGACGATAAAAGCGCTCGAAAACACGCTCGATCTCCGCCGCCGGGATTCCGGTGCCGGTGTCGACAACCTCCAGGATTACCTCTGCCTCGCCGTCATGTCTGCCGCGAACCGTAACGGTGCCCGGCGGCGGCGTGTTCTTGAAGGCGTTGGTCAGCAAGCCGATCATCACCTGGCGGAGCAGGGTCGGGTCGCCGGTCGCGGCAAGGTCGCGCTCGACCTCGACCTCGAGCGCGACGTGGGGCGGCGGCTCGACCGCGGCGACGACGTCGCGGATCGCCAGCGGCACGTCGACCACCTCGCGCTCGGCAGCACCGCTCGACTCGACCCGGGCCAGGGTCAAGAGCGACTGGGTCAGCCGGTTCATCCGCTCGGCGTCCTCGGCCAACCGGTTGAGGAAGTGGTCGCGGTCCTGCGGAGTGTTTTTGGCGCCGCTCTGCAGAACCTCGATCGCGCCCGAGATCCCGGCCAGCGGGTTGCGCAGCTCGTGCGCGGCGTTGGAGACGAAGTCGGCTTCGGCGAGCTCGCGGCGCAGCTCGTCGGTGCGGTCGCGGAGCACCGCGAGGACGGCGCGCTCGTCGGGCAGGGCGCGGACCGTGAGCGCGTAGGCCCGGTCGCCGATCCGCAGTGCCGGGTGGGCGGAGAAGCCGACTTCGGAGGCGCGCTGCAGCTGCGGCATGATCACCTGCGGCGGTTTCGGCCCCGGCTCGAGCAGCCGCGAGGCGGCGCTATTGGAGAACCGCACTGGACCCTCGTAGTCGACGACGATCACCGAGTCGGTGAGGCCGTCGAAGATCGCCGCCAGCTTGTTGCGGTCGGCGGTCAACACCCCGAAGCTCTCTTTCAGCGAGGCGCGCATCGAGTCGAGGGCGCGGGCCAGGTCACCGATCTCATCCGGCCCGGAGACGGCAAGCGACGCGTCGAAGGAGCCGCCCGCCATCTCGCCGGCGGCGCGGGCGAGGCGGACGACGCGGTGGGAGATCGCGACCGCGATCAAAAAACCGGCGAGGACACCGATCATCACCGCCGCGACCAGGGCCTGCGGGTTGTCGCCGAACAGGTAGACGGCGACGGCGGTGATCAGGCTGACCAGCCCGAAGGCGCCAGTCAGCCAGAAGCGCATCCCGATCCTGGGCGTCGACGGCTGTGGCTTGGCTGGTATCTCGCTCACCGTCGTCATGAAGGTTTACTAACACAATCTCAATCGCTTCGCCACGGGCGCGGACGAGGCGACGACGCAGGCGGGACGCTGGTGCCCGTGGGAGAATCGCCGAATGAGCCCCTCGCTGCTGCCACTGGCGGCGGACACGGCGAATCAGGTCCACCTGACCGCGCAGACGCGAATCGTCGCCGCGGTGATCGCGCTCGCCTTCATGGCCTTCATCCTCGACCTGATCCGCCGCGACCGCCTGCAGGAGCGCTACGCCGTGGTCTGGCTCCTGGCCGGAGCCGGGATGCTGGCCGGCGCCGCCTTCCCGGGCCTGCTCGAGCTGGTCGCCAATGTCCTCGGCGTCCGCGACACCAACGTCGCCTTGTTCTCGATCGTGCTCTTACTGCTGCTCGGACTGGCGCTCAACTTCAGCGTCCTGATGTCGCGCCAGGCTGACCAGATCACCCGTCTGGCGCAGGAACTGGCGCTGGAAAAAGCGCGGGCGCAGCGGCTCAACGGGGCGGAGCCCGGCGGCCCCAGCTCAGCCGCGAGCGAGGAGCCGAGCGAGTCGGAAAAACAAAGCCTCTAGCGCTAGCTCCTCCGCCACATTGAGGTCGAGGCTGCGGCGGGTCTCCTGGGCCGCGGTGGCGGCGCGGCGGGCGGCGCCGGGGTCGAGTCCCGCCGCTTCGGTGCGGAGCGCGTCGAGCCGGTCGCGGGCGAAAGCGACCTCCTCGGCGCCGGCGGCGATCGCCGCCAGGTCGCGGAGGTGGGCGGCGCAGAGCTCGAGGCCGAGGTCGAGGATCTCGGTGCGGCGACGGCGGCCGGCCCGTTTGGCCTCGTCGGCGAGGTCGCGAGCTGAGCGCTTGATCCCCGCCTGCGCCTCCTCCTCGAGCGCCTCGCGGGTACTCGCTTCGGCCTCCTCACCGGCCGCGGTGGCGCGCTCGAGCAGCGCTTTCCAGGGCGCCGAGGCGAGCTCGCCGGCGCCGGCGGCGGCGACGCAAGCGTCGGCCTCCGCCCGCAGCTCGCGGCCCAGCGGCGAGAGCAGCAGCCGGGCCCGCTCGCGGTCGCCGGCGGCGAGCCGGGCGGCGGCGGCGATCTCCTCGGCAGCGGCGTCACCGGACTCGGGCGAGGCCGCCAGCTCCGCTTCCAACACCTCCGCCGGGTAGGGCGCGAACTCGACCGGGGCGCAGCGCGAGGCGATCGTCTCCAGCAGGATCTCGGGTTCCGAAGCGAGCAGGATGATGTGCGCGTAGGGAGGCGGCTCCTCGAGCGTCTTCAACAGCGCGTTCTGGCTCTCGTCGCGGAGCGCCTCGGCCGCCTCGATGACGAAGACCCGCTTGCTGCCTTCGAAAGGCCGGTAGGCGGCGGCGCGGATCACCCGCTCGCGCACGTCCTCGACCATGTGCTGGGCGCCGCGCGGGGCGATCCAGACCAGGTCGGGGTGCGGCGAGGGGTCGAGCAGGGCGCGGCGGCGAGCGTCGTCGGGGTCCTCGGCCCCAGTGGCGAGGATCTCGGCGGCCAAGGCCCGCGCCGCGGCCCGCTTGCCCGAACCGCGCGGACCGCGGAAGAGGTAGGCGTGCGAGGGCCCGGCGGCGAGCGCCGCCTGCAGCGCCACCCGCGCCCGCGCCTGGTGCTCGGTCGCCTGCTCGAGCGCAGCGCTCACCGGCACCCCTCCCCGCACGCGTTCGTCCTTGGGACGAAATAGGCGTACAAACGACGAACGCTCCTCACGCCGGCTTCTCTCGCTCCGCCTCGACCGCGGCCAGCACCCGCGCCTGGACCTCCTCGACGCTGCCGGTCGCGTCGACTATCGCGAAGCGGTCGGTGATCTTGGCGATTTCGTCGTAGGCCATCGCAACCGCCTGCTGCAGCAGCAGCCCCTCGGTCTCGAAGCGGTCCTCGCCGGCGGCGCGGCCGAGACTGTCCTCCGGGTCGATCTTCAACAGCACGGTCAGGTCCGGCCAGAGCCCGTCGGTGGCGCGGTCGCAGAGCGAGATCACCTCGCCGACCCCCAGCCCGCGGGCGGCCCCTTGGTAGGCGACGCTCGAGTCCGAGAAGCGGTCGGCGACAACGTCGCGGCCCGCCTCGAGCGCCGGCCGGATCACCCGCTCAGTGAGGTCGGCACGGGCGGCGAGGAAGAGCAGCAGCTCGGCCAGCGGCTCGAGTGGCAGCTCCGGGTCGGCCAGCAGCTCGCGGATCCGCTCTGCTGCCTCCGTCCCACCCGGCTCGCGGATCGCAACGGTGTCCCCGCCCAGCGCCTCGGCCAGCAGGCGCGCCTGGGTGCTCTTGCCCGACCCGTCCACTCCCTCGAGGGAGATGAACACCGGCGGGGTCGCCTCAGCCTTTGGCGCCGGCTTTGGCGCGTTTGCGTTTGACCCCGCGCGTCGCCGTGTCGGCTTTCGAAGCTTTGACTTTGGATTTGCCTTTGGCCGGCGCCTCGTCCTCGTCGCCTTTCGGCTTCGGCTTCTTCTCCATCTCTTCTTTGGCGGCGCGGGCGGCTTCGCGCTCGGCCCGGCGTTTCTTCATCTCCTGCATCGACTCGCAGTCGTCGTTGAGGCAGAGGTTCCAGGGCCGGCCGCGGAAGGGCTGGACTTTGAGACGCGGGGTGCGGTCGCAGATCGAGCAGCGCTCCTCGAGCCGGAAGACGTCGCCGCGCTGCGGCAGCGGGAAGGTCTGGTCGCAGGATTTGGGATCGTCGGGCTCGGATTCGGCTTTCCAGCCGCTGCAGCCGACGAACCGTTTGCCCGATTTTTTCGCCCGGATGATCCGCAGCATGTTCGGCGAGCCGTCCTCCTTGGTCCGCCCCGCTTCCTCGCAGACCTTGCAGGGGCCGAGGATGCGGTCTTCGTCCATCCCTTTCCAGACGACTTTGGCGAGGTCTTCGCGGCTGCCGTCGATCTCGGTCCAGGTCTTGTGCAGGAGCTCGCGGCTGTCGCCGACAACCGCGCCCTTGGTCATGTCGCCCTGGGCGATCCGGTCCATCTCAGCCTCGAGCTGGGCGGTCATCTCCGGCGTCGCCATCGCCGGCACGTAGCTCTTGAACGCCTCGTAGAGGGAGACGCCGGTCTCGGTCGGGACCGGCGGGTTGCCGTAGACGTAGCCGCGGTCGAAGAGCTTCTGGATGATGTCGGCGCGGGTCGCTTTGGTGCCCAACCCGCGCTCCTCCATCATCTCGATCAGTTTCGCCTGCGAGATCCGCGAGGGCGGCTGCGTCTCCTTGCCGATGCTCCACGGGTTGGTCGTCGGCGCGTCCTCGCCAACAAACGAGTCGGCGCTCGCCAGCGCCAGCGTCTGGCCCTCCTGCAGCGCCGGGATCTCCTCATCGGCGGAGCGGGCGTAGGTGTAGATCGCCGCGTAGCCGGGGTCGACGACGACCGAGCCACGGACGAAGTAGGTCTGGTCGCCGGCCTCGATGTCGGCGCGGGTCGACTCGGTGATCATCGGCGGGCTGAAGGTCGCCAGGAAGCGCCGCACGACCAGTTCGTAGACCCGTTTCTTCGACCCCTCGAGGGCGCCCGGGTGGATCGCCTGGGTCGGGTAGATCGGCGGGTGGTCGGTGGTCTCTTTTTTGCCGCGGGTCGGTTTCAGCTCGGCCAGATCGTTGAGGGCGGACGCGGCGGAGAACTCCTTGATCCGGGTCAGCGAACCGATCAGCTCGCGGAACGGCAGCGAGGCCGGGTAGACCGTGTTGTCGGTCCTCGGGTAGGAGATGAAGCCGTCCATGTAGAGGTCCTCGGCGATCCGCATCGCGCTGGCAGGGGTGATGCCAAGACGGCTGGAGGCGTCGGTACTGAAGGCGGTGGTGTTGTACGGGGTCGGCGGGCGGCGGGTGTTTTTGCGCGCCGTAACCGCTTCTACCGTGCCCGGCGAGGAAGTGCCGGCGAGCGCGGCGTCAGCCTCGGCTTGCTCCCAGAATTTGTCGACCGAGTGGTGGGCCTCGAAGGCTCCGTCGGGGTGGTCGAACTTCGCGAAGACTTCCCAGAACGGTTTCGCGACGTGGGCGCGGCGCTCCATCTCGCGCTCGACGATCAGGCCGAGGGTCGGGCTCTGGACGCGGCCGACGGAGAGGAAGTTGGAGCCGAAGCGGCGGGTCGCGAGCGAGACGGCGCGGGTCAGCGTCGCCCCCCAGAGCAGGTCGATGTCCTGGCGCGCGGCGCCGGCATTGGCCAGCGGATAGGAGAGGTAGTCGAGCTCGTTGAAGGCCCGCAGCAGTTCCTCTTTGGTCGTCGCCGAGTAGCGGGCGCGGAGGATTTTCAGCGTCCCCGCCGCGGTTTCGTCGCGGTTGCCGAGCGCCGGATTGGCGTCGAGCATCTCCTCCAGCGCCTCGAGGCCGATCAGCTCGCCCTCGCGGTCGAAGTCGGTTGCGATCACCAGCTCGTCCGCCTGTTTCGCCATTTTCCTGATCGCTTTGACGACGTTTTTGTCGGTCGGCTCCTTGATCAGCTTGGCGTCGATCAGGTCGTGCAGGTCGGTCTTCTGCCAGTTCGAGTAGCCCTCGGGGAAAGCCGGGCCGAGCACGTGGCCCTTGAGGCCGATCGCCATCTGCTCGCCGCCGTCGGGGTCGGTCCAGGTGTAGAAGGGGACTTTGTAGGTTTTGTCCGCTTTCGGGCCGCCACTGGGGGCACCGAGGACCTCGGCGATCTTTTTCGCGCTGCTGTTCTTCTCGGTGACGATTAGGCGCATGAGACGGACCTGCCTCGCAGTCGCTATCTGATTCCTCTGCGGGGCAGGGAGTCGAAATAGGTGTTCGGGGCGGCGAGGGTAGCAGGGGCGCTCGGCCGCGATTCTGGACCGATGTTCAGGAAAACCGATCCCCGCGCCCAGCAATCGCGATTAGGATCGGCGCCCTGATGAGGTGCTTGGTAACTGGCGGAGCGGGATTCATCGGCTCGAATCTGGTCGACGCGCTGCTCGTGCGCGGCGACGAGGTGACGGTCGTCGACAACCTCGTCACCGGGCGGCGGGTCAACCTCGAGGGAGCGCTGGCGGCGGGCGCTGAGCTGCTCGAGCTCGACATCCGCGACGGCCGGGCGCTGAGCGAGGTCGCCGCCGACCGCAAGCCCGAGGCGATCTTCCACCTCGCCGCCCAGATCGACGTCCGCAAATCGCTCGAGGACCCGGCCTTCGACGCCGCGGTCAACGTCGGCGGCACCGCCAACGTGCTGGAGGCAGCGCGCGCGGGCCGGCACCGGGCGGGTCGTCTTCATCTCCACTGGCGGCGCGATCTACGGCGAGGGCGCCGGCAAGCAACTGCCGCTCGACGAGTCGGCCGAGATCGAACCGATGTCCGCCTACGGCCAGAGCAAGTACGCGGCCGAGGGCTACCTGGCGCTCTACGAGCGGCTCTACGGGGTGTCGGGGATGTCGCTGCGGCTCGGCAACGTCTACGGGCCGCGCCAGGACCCGCTCGGCGAGGCCGGCGTGGTGGCGATCTTCTGCGGCAAGCTCCGCGACGGCGGCCGGCCGACCGTCTTCGGCGACGGCACCCAGACCCGCGACTACATATATGTCGGCGACATCGTCGACGCCGCGCTCGCCGCCGCGGCGACCGACTACGTCGGCTCGGTCAACATCGGCACCGGCGTCGAGGCCAGCGTCCTCGACCTGATCGAGGTTCTGCGCGAGCTCGGCGACAGCGACTCCTTCGAGGCCGATTTCGCCGCGGCGCGGGCCGGCGAGGTGCAGCGGATCGCGCTCGACGCGGGCTTGGCACGCGAGGTGCTCGGCTGGAGCGCGAAGACGGACCTGCGCGAGGGCATGCGGCTGACCCTCGAGTCGATCCAGTAGCGACCTCGCCGCGGTTGCAGTTGTCCCCGGCCGTTGCATTTGTCCCCGGCCGTTGCAGTTGTCCCCGGCCGTTGCAGTTGTCCCCGGCCGTTGCAGTTGTCCCCGGCCGTTGCAGTTGTCCCCGGCCGTTGCAGTTGTCCCCGATATGCGGGGACAAAGCAACGCGATGGGGACAAGTGCAACCGCCTCGCCGGAGGCCGGGCAGCCCGGACCGCACGGCCACGATCACTAACCTGTTTTGCATGCCCGCCCAGGCCTACGCCGGCAAGGAGTGCGTCTGCCAATTCCGCAAGGGGATCTGCGACCAGTCGTGCGTGCGCGACATGCTCGAGACCCCCTTCTACATCGCCTGCCTGAAGCTGACCGGGCGCAAGTGCCTGGTCGTCGGCGGCGGCGATGTCGGCCTCGAGAAGGTCGAGGGGTTGCTCGCCTGCGACGGCGACGTCACCCTGCTCGCCCCGGCCGCCCACCCGGAGCTCGAGTCGCTTGCGGCCGAGGGCTCGATCGCCTGGGAGCGCCGCGCCTACGCCGGCCCCGAGGACCTCGAGGGCGTCTTCATGGTGATCGCCGCGACCAACGACTCCGAGGTCAACATCGGGGTCTACGACGACGCTGAGAAGCGGGCGATGCTGGTCAATGTGGTCGACGTGCCGCCGCTCTGCAACTTCATCTTGCCGGCGATCGTCCGCAGCGGTCCGCTGGCGATCGCAATCTCGACCGCCGGCGCCTCGCCGGCGCTGGCAAAGCGGATGAAACGCGAGGTCTCCGAGCTGTTCGGCGAGGAGTATGCGCGGCTGGCGGTGATCCTCAACGACGCCCGCGGCTGGGCGAAGGGGACGCTGCCGACCTACCAGGACCGTAAGGAGTTCTTCGAGGGGATCGTCAACGGCGACCCCGACCCGGTCGAGCTGGTGCGCGAAGGTCGCGAGGGCGAGGTGCTCGAGCTGATCGACGCCGCCAAGCTGCGGGCCGAGGGCGCGCTCGCGGCGTAGCCGCTCTACGACTAGCCATCCAGGCGCTCAGCCGTTGCAGGCGACGCCGCGAACGCGGTCCAACGTCTCCGTCAGCTGCCCGGCCTCGCCGTCGCTGATGTTGGCGCCAAAGGCGACCTGCAGCTCGGCCGAGACGACCGGCAGCATCTCGTTCAGCAGCTCGGCGCCGGCCGGGAGCACAGTGGCGTAGGAGACGCGGCGGTCGGTCTCGCAGAAGGTGCGCTCGAGCAGGCCGGCCTTGACCAGGCGGTCGACCAGCTTGGTCAGGCCGCCGCGGGTGATCACTAGCGACTCGGCCAGCTCCCCCATCTTCATCGCGCCGCCTGCCTCGGCGAGGGTCGCGAGCACATCGAACCAGGCGAGCGGCGGCAGGCCGGCGTCGGTCAGGGTTTCCTGGACGCGGGTGCTGATCGCCGCGTGGGTGCGGGCAAGCGAGCGCCAGGCGATCTGGTGCGGCGCGTGGCAGGCCTCGACATCGGCGTCGAGGACGGTGCTCGCGGGGTTCTCGGCGCTCTCAGCCGTCTCGGCGGTCTCAGACATCTGCCAATTATCGCACAGATGGTTGCGGAGCTAATAGTTGTAGTGGCAAGGGTTTCTGCTATGATTGTTTCTACGTCAATTACCAGACCGAGTCTCAAGTTCTTCAACGAAAGGCACAACGTGAGCACCGAGACGATCAACCAGCAGGTTCCGGCGGGCACGTGGACCGTCGACCCCGTCCACTCCGCGATCCACTTCGCGATCACCCACAACGACATCGCCACCTACCGCAGCGGCTTCGAGCAGCTACTCGGTGACGCTGACCGGCGGCGAGGCTCCGAAGCTCGAGGGCAGCGTCGACATCGAGAGCATTCAGATCGACGAGCCGCAGTTGAAGGGCCACCTGATGAGCCCGGACTTCTTCGACGTGCAGAAGTTCCCGCGGGTCACCTTCAGCTCGACCGAGTTCAGCGTCGAGGACGACGGCAGCGTCCGCCTCGCCGGTGAGTTCGAGCTCCGCGGCGAGACCCGCCGAGTCGAGGCGACCGGCAAGTTCGCTGAGATCGGGGCCGACCTCGGCGGCAACGAGCGTGTCGGCCTCTCGCTGGCGACCGCGATCGACCGCCGCGACTGGGGTCTCGACTGGAATGCCGAGCTGCCAAAGGGCGGCAACGTCCTCGAGTACGAGGTCGCGATCAACGTCGAGCTCGAGCTCGTCGCCCAGGAGTCGTAACGATGCGCGTCCTCGGCATCTCCGGGAGCCTGCGCCGGGACTCCTATAACCACGCCCTGTTGCGGGTGGCCGCCGAGCGGCTGCCCGCCGGCGCCGAACTGGTCGAGTTCGACCGGCTGCGGGAGATCCCGCCCTACGACGCCGACCTCGAAGAGGGCGGGGCGCCCGCGCCGGCGGCGGTCGAGGCGCTGCGCGAGGCGATGCGCGAGGCCGACGCGGTCCTGATCGCGACCCCGGAGTACAACCACTCGATCCCTGGCGTGCTGAAGAACGCGCTCGACTGGGCCTCGCGCCCGGCCGGCGAGAGTGCCCTGACGGGGACGCCGGCCGCAGTGATCGGTGCTTCGACCGGAATGTTCGGCGCGGTCTGGGCGCAGGCCGAGACCCGCAAGGTGCTCGGGGCACTCGGCGGCCGCGTGGTCGAGACCGAACTGCCGATCCCGCACGCGGCGCAGGCCTACGCCGAGGGCGAGCTCGAGCTCAGCCCCGAGCAGACCGGGGTCCTCGACGAGCTCCTCGCCGAGCTGGTGAGCGAAGTCGAGGAGCTGCGCGAAGTGCTCGTCGAGCCCGTCGCGGCCTGATCTCAGCGCGCGCTTAGAGGCCGCTGAAGATCCAGGCGACGTGGCGCGCGTTCGATTCGTGCGCGCGGTGCAGGGCCTTGTGGAAGGCAGCATGCTTGGTGCGGCCGTAGCCGGCGAAGTAGAGGCCGTTGCTGCGCTTCTGGACCAGCGCCGCGTAGCCGTTGGCAACCCAGACGGCGACCTTGCAGTGCTTGGTCCCGCACTCGTTGCGGGCCCGGTGCTGGGCACCACTGGCCGAGTTGTAGTTGAAGGCGACGCCGTACTTGCCGGTAATCGGGTCGACAGCGATCGCTCCCCAATCAGCCTGCGCGGCGGCGGGAGCGGCCAGCAGGAGAGCCAGGGAGGCGAGGGCGACGCCGAGACGGACGGGGGACTTGAGACTCGATTTCAGGTAGGAGGGCATGGCCGCGGTTCTACCAAGAATTGGGTGTGCGACGCCCCGCGGTACCTCGTCCCCGCGGGAGTTGAGGCGCCGCTACGCGTGCGGCAGGGCGAAGAAGGCGATCGCCGTGAAGTGGGCGAGCGCGGCGGCGATCACGAAGAGGTGGAAGACCTCGTGGTAGCCGAAGATCGCCGGATTCGGGTTGGGGCGCTGGGTCGCGTAGACCACCGCACCCGCCGTGTAGAGGGCGCCGCCGACGAGCAGCAGCATCGCCCCGGCGACCCCGAGCGAGGACCAGAGCGCCGGGAAGCAGGCGACCGCGACCCAGCTCAGCGACATGTAGATCAGCACCGAGGCCCATTTCGGGTGCTCGATCCAGATCATCTCGACGATCGCGCCGGCCAATGCCCCGACCCAGACGACGACCAGGATCGCGGTCGCCAGGGTGCCATGGAGCGCCAGCAGGGCGAACGGCGTGTAGGTGCCGGCGATGAGGAAGAAGATCATCGAGTGATCGAGACGGCGCATCCAGCGCCGCACGTTGGGTCGTTTCCAGTTGACCCGGTGGTAGAGGGCGCTGGTCCCGAACAGGGCCGAGAGGCTGAGCGCATAGATGGCGACCGCCAGGGTCGCCTTCGGGGTCGAGGCGAGGAGGATCAGGGCGGCGCCGAAGAAGAGTGAGGCAAAGAAGGCCCACTCGTGCGAGACCCCGCGCAGTTTCGGCTTGACCAGGGCGATCGCCTCGGCAGTCACCTCTTTGGCCGCCGTCGCCCGCTCTTCGACTGCCTCCTTGGCGGCGGCGGTGCGGTCGCTGACCACCTCGCGAGCGGCGGCGGCGCGGTCGTTCATCGTCTCCCGCGCGGCGCTCGCCCGCTCCCCCATCTTCTCGGCGCCCCGGCGCCACTCTTCGACCATCTCTGAAGGGTACCCCGGCGGCGAGCTTCGCAGGCGCAGAAAACTGAGGGGGGCAAAGAGTGCGCTAACTACAATTGAAAGTGACGTATAGCGCTCGCAATCGGCTCCCCCACCCGATAGAGAAACGGCAAGACATCGGAAAATGAGATGTCCCAACGATTCGTCGAAGCAGCCGTGTGCGAGCTCGTATGGGCCCGCGGAATTCCCAAAATTGCGGGGAAGAGACGGCAAAGATCCGACCGAGCGGGTTGCGACCATCGCTAGCCCACAAAGAACGAATAGAGGGCAGAGAAATGGCTAAAACCGCAGTGGAAAATCGGATTGGCAAGCAAAATGGACTGGCCATCGAGCGACGATTTTCGACTGCCGGTGTGCATCCGTTCGACCAGATCGAGTGGGAGATCCGCGACGCATTGATCGGCGATCCGGCCGACCCGGCGTTCGAGCAGCGCGGCGTCGAGTTCCCCAAGAGCTGGTCGCAGAACGCGACCAACATCGTCGCTCAGAAGTACTTCCGCGGCCGGCTCGGCAGTCCCGAGCGGGAGAGCTCGGTGAAACAGATGATCGGCCGGGTCGCCGGCACGATCGCCAACTGGGGACGTGAGCGCGACTATTTCGCCTCGGCCGAGGACGCCGGCGCCTTCGAGGACGAGCTGACCGCGATCCTGCTTAACCAGAAGGCGGCCTTCAACTCGCCGGTCTGGTTCAACGTCGGCTTCGAGGAGAAGCCGCAGTGCTCGGCCTGTTTCATCTTGAGCGTCGAGGACACGATCGAGTCGATCCTCGACTGGAACACCAAAGAGGGAATGATCTTCCGCGGCGGCTCGGGATCGGGGATCAACCTCTCCAACATCCGCGGCTCGGTCGAGCATCTCTCGAAGGGCGGGCTCGCCTCCGGCCCGGTCAGCTTCATGCGCGGCGCCGACGCCTGGGCCGGGACGATCAAGTCGGGCGGCAAGACGCGGCGGGCGGCGAAGATGGTCGTCCTCGACGTCGACCATCCCGATATCGAGGACTTCATCTGGTGCAAGGCCAATGAGGAGGAGAAGGCGGCGGCGCTGCGCGATGCCGGCTTCGACATGTCCATTGATGGCGACGGATTCACTTCGATCCAGTACCAGAACGCCAACAACTCAGTGCGGATCACCGACGAGTTCATGGAGGCGGTCGAGTCCGGCGCGGACTGGGAGCTGAAAGCGCGGACCGACGGCGCGACGACGAAGACGCTGCCGGCGCGCGAGCTGATGAACCAGATCGCCGACGCCGCCTGGCGCTGTGCCGATCCCGGCGTTCAGTACGACACGATCATCAACCGCTGGCACACCAGCCCGGAGTCCGGCCGGATCAACGCCTCCAACCCCTGCAGCGAGTACATGCACGTCGACAACTCGGCCTGCAACCTCGCCTCGCTCAACCTGATGCGCTTCCGTCGCGAGGACGGCAGCTTCGACACGGCGGAGTTCGAGCACGCGGTCGACATCGTCTTCCTCGCCCAGGAGATCATCGTCAGCCCGTCGAGCTACCCGACCGAGGAGATCGGCGAGAACGCGCGGCGCTTCCGCCAGCTCGGGCTCGGGTACGCCAACCTCGGCGCGCTGCTGATGTCCGACGGGCTCCCCTACGACTCGAGCGAGGGTCGCAACGTTGCCGCCGCGATCACCGCACTGATGACCGGCCGCGCCTACCGCCAGTCGGCGCTGATCGCCGCCGGCGCCACCGGGCCCTACGACGAGTACGAGCGCAACCGCGAGCCCCACAACGGGGTGATGCGGATGCACCGCGACGCCGCCTACGACATCGACGGCACCGGGATCAAAGGTGAGCTGCTCGAGGCCGCGCAGCGCTCTTGGGACGAGGCGGTCGAGCTCGGCGAGGAACACGGCTACCGCAACGCGCAGGCGACGGTGCTGGCGCCGACCGGGACGATCAGCTTCTTGATGGACTGCGACACGACCGGGATCGAGCCCGATTTCTCACTGGTTAAGTACAAGGAGCTGGTCGGCGGCGGTCAGATGACGATCGTCAACCGCTCGGTGCCGATGGCGCTGGACGCGATGGGGTACTCAGAGGCGGAGATCGGCCAGATCAACGCCTACATCGCCGAGAAGGGAACGATCGTCGGGGCCCCGGGGCTGAAGGACGAGCACCTGCCGGTCTTCGACGTCGCGGTCGGCGAGCGGGCGATCACCCACACCGGCCACATCGACATGATGGCGGCGGCCCAGCCGTTCCTCTCGGGGGCAATCTCGAAGACGGTCAACATGCCGCAGACGGCCTCGGTCGAGGACATCGCCGACGCCTACACCCGCGGCTGGAAGGGCGGCCTCAAGGCGCTGGCGATCTACCGCGACGGCTCGAAGACGGCGCAGGCGCTGCGCACCGACGCTCAGGAGGAAAAGGAGGCTAAGGCGGCCGAGCCCGAGATCGTGGTGCTGCCCCCGGAGCGCAAGCGGATGCCGCGCGAGCGCGAATCGATCACCCACAAGTTCTCGGTCGGCGGCCACGAGGGCTACGTCACCGCCGGTAAATACGAGGATGGCTCGGTCGGCGAGATCTTCCTCACCGACATCGGCAAGGAGGGCTCGACGATGCGGGGGCTGATGAACGCCTTCGCGACGGCGATCTCGCTCGGCCTGCAGTACGGCGTCCCGCTCGAGGTCTTCGTGCGCAAGTTCAGCTACATGCGTTTCGAGCCCGAGGGCATCACCGGCAACCCGGAGATCCCGTTCGCCAAATCGATGCCGGACTACATCATGCGCTGGCTAGGGAGCCGCTTCATCGAGGACACCGAAACCCTCGAGGAGCTGGGGATCATGACCCAGGAGGTCCGCCACAAACAGGAGGCGGAGACCTCGCAGCTCGGCCTCGGTATCGCCACCGACACCGCGGGCCCGGCCAACGGCGGCAACGGGAACGGCGGCAACAGCCGCTCCGCCGAGGGCAGCGCAAAGGCGCCGCAGGCGAAAGCCGGCGATGCGGTTCCCGCCGCCGCCGCCTTTACCGACTCGCCGCCGGTGGTCCAGGCGAAGATGCAGGGCCTCGACCTCGGCCCGGCTTGCGAGCAGTGCGGCGGCATGATGCAGCGCACGGGCAGTTGCTACACGTGCTCTAGCTGCGGCAACAACACCGGCTGCGGCTGAGGCGTTAGGGCGCACTGCGCGAGGTCGCACCCGCGGCTTCGCGTCGTGCTGAAGCACTGCCGCTTCGCCGCGTGCACGCCCTCGCTTGGCCCTAACGCCTCAGCCAACCTTGGGGGGTGAGGTTGCTGGCTGGTCGTGCGATACGTCAGAGCGTGGCGATGGGTTGGTGTCCCCGCTCACATCCTCCACGAGATGCGTTACCTCCCCGCGCAATCGGCGTCACCGAACTGCGATCGCGATCGATGAGTCGTCAACTCGGTGATCTCGATCCCTCGCGGGTCCGCTCCTCGGCAAGGGCCCCGTGGACGATCGTCAGCAGCGCCGCCGCCGTACCGGCAGCATCTTCCTCGCCGGTGGCCAGCCGGCGGATCGCCATGCCGCTGGTCATCGCGACCAGGGCGGGCGCGTAGCGCTCGCAGTCTCTGATCCCGAATGCCTCGAGTGCTGCCACGGCGATGCCCTCGTAGGCGGCAAAGCAGCGGCGCGATGCCTCGCGCATCTCCGGTTCGCGGGAGGAGCGCAGGTGCAGTTCGATCTCCGCCGCGTGCTCGGGTCGCTGCGCCGACTCGGAGACGAGCCGCTGCACGACGGCGGCCACTTCCTCGAGGTTCGGCGGCGGACGGCGCGAGCGGAGCTCGGCGGCAACCGCCTGCAGGCGCGCCGCCTCCTCCCCCGCGAAGAGCAAGAGGCTCTCGCGCAGGAGCGAGGCTTGGCTTGGGAAGTGATAGGTGAGCGTCCCGAGCGAGACGCCGGCTGCCTCGGCGAGACGCCGGTTCGAGACTTCGGCGACGCCGTCACGACCGATCTGCTGCAGCGCGGCGCGGACGATCCGCTCGCGCGGGGCAGCGTCGACGGGGCGGGGTGACCTAGAGGCGGCAAGAGGCATATCGCGGCGCTCGTAGTCTATCGTTCGTTCAAACGAACGAGAGGCGGGGGCCGATGGGCGCAAGCGATGTGGTGGCGGGGCTGAGCGAGCGGGAGTCCGAGCTGTCGAGCTGCGGATTGCGACAGCAGGCGGAGCTTCTCGCCCGCGGTGAGGCAACTCCCGAGGAGCTGGTCGAGCTCAGCCTGCGCCGGATCGAGGCAACCCAACCGACGCTGAACGCCTTCCGGATCGTCTGCGCGGAGGAAGCGCGGGCCGCGGCCGCCGAGGCCGGCGAACGACTCGAGCGCGGCGATCGATTGCCGCTGCTCGGCGTGCCGGTGGCGATCAAGGACGACGTCGACCTGGCTGGCCACACGACGCCGTTTGGCTGCGGTGGCGAGCACCACGCGGCGGTCGAGGACGCCGAGATGGTGGCGAGGCTGCGGCGGGCCGGGGCGATCGTGATCGGCAAGACGAACGCCCCCGAGGTGGGTCAGTGGCACTTCACCGAGTCGCCGAAGTTCGGGGTGACCCGCAACCCATGGAACCCCGAGCACACCCCCGGCGGCTCGAGCGGTGGCGCCGCCGCCGCGGTGGCAGCCGGTCTGGTCGCGGCGGCCGTCGGTTCCGATGGCGCCGGCTCGATCCGCATCCCCGCCGGCTGGACCGGGCTCGTCGGCCTAAAGCCCCAGCGCGGCCGGATCTCGACCTGGCCGGAGCCCGAGTCCTTCAACGGCCTCGCCTGCCTGGGGCCGCTGACTCGCTCGGTCGCAGATGCGGCGCTCATGCTCGACGTCCTCGCCGGCGCCCGTGACGGCGACCTGCACCGGCCGCCGGCCGCCTCGGGCCCCTATCTCGAAGCCGCCTCGCGCTACCCGCGGCCGCTGCGGATCGCCGTCTCCTACGCCACTCCCTTCGGTCTTCCCAACCGGGTCAGCGAGGAGGTGCGGGTGGCCTGCGAGTCGGTGGTGAGCCGGCTGCAGGAGCTCGGCCACGAGGTCGTGCGCGAAGACCCGCGCTACGGACTCGTCGGCCTCGGCCTGGTCCCGCGGGGGATGGCCGGGGTCAGCACCTGGATGGCCGAGGAGGGCCGGAAGGGCGCCGAGTTCGAGCCCCGCACCCGCGTCCACGCCCGGATCGGGCGGACGCTGAGCGGACCGCCGCTGCGGGCGGCACGGGCCGCCGAGCCGGGGCTGTCACGCCGGATCGGCGCGATCTTCGACGGCGTCGACGTCCTCCTCACCCCGACGACCGCAGCGCCGGCGCCGCGCATCGGCGCCCTCGATTCCCGCGGCTACTGGAAGACCAGCACCGTCGCCAGCGCCACCTGCCCGTTCGCCTTCGCCTGGAACGTGACCGGCTGGCCCGGCCTGAACGTGCCCGCCGGCTACAGCGCTAGCGGGGTGCCGATCGGCGCCCAGTTGCTCGGTCCGGCCAACGCCGAGGCGACGCTGCTCGCCCTTGCCGCCCAGCTCGAGGCGCAAGGGGCGATGCCGAGCGGCGGCGAGATCGTACGGCGGCTCACCGAGCAACGGGACTAGCCAGCCGAGGCTCAGGATCTTTGGGCGTTGTCTTCATTTCCCAAAGTTGTAGACATAACTTTGGATTTCATCTGGACCTTGGCCAGGCAGTTGCTGCGAGCCGAGTCCGTCGCCTCGTCGCGGATCGAGGGGCTGAAGTCTCACCGCCGGTTGGCTGGTTCGGGAGATTCATGGTGGCGGCCCGGATGTCGATGAGACCTAGTGAGGTTCGACAGCGAATCTGCCGTGAGGGGCGTTCGGCGCCGACTGACGCGGCTGCTGCGCGGCACCACGCTTTCCGCGGTCGCGGCCGCCGTGGTCCTGCCCGCGAGCGCCGCCGCGGAGCCGAGTGGCGAAGCGACGTTCCTCCCCGTCGAGTCGGTCCAGACCTTCACCGTGCCCGCCGACGTCCACTTCATCTCGATCAGTGCGCGAGGCTCCTCCGGAACCCATATCTCCGGCGGCGGCCCGCCCGGATTCGGAGCCCTGGTCAGCGGCACCTTCGAAGTCACGCCGGGGGAACAGCTGCAGATCTACGTCTCCGACAACGACACCTGGGGCTGGGCGTACGGCGGCAACCATGGTGAAGCCGACGAGGCGGAGGACGGAGGCCGCGGCGGCGGTGCGTCGGCGGTTCTCTTTCAGGGCTCGACTCCACTCCTGATCGCGGGCGGTGGCGGCGGAGGTGGTGGCGACTCCGCCCGAGCGGAAGGTGGCCGGGGTGGCAACGCCGGCGCGCCGGAGGCGGCCACCGGTGCACCCGGAAACATCGCGAACGGCGCCGGCGAACAGGGCCCGTACGCGGGGGTCGAAGGCGGCTGCGGCGGTTGCGAAGACGGGACCCACGGCGGCAAGGGCGACAGCGACAAGCTCAATCCCTTCGGCGGTGGCGGCGGTGGTGGTGGCGGAGGCGGGGCCAGCGGCGGCGCCGGCGGCGAACACGGAGATGCCACGGTCTCGACTTTCGTCGACTTCAGCGGCGCCGGTGGCGGCGGCGGGTCCTCCTACATCCGCAGCGGCGGCCTCGACGCCGAATTCTCGCTCGCCACCGCGTGCGGGACGGGGCCGGAAGCGGAATGCGAAGGCTTGGTGCAACTCAGATGGGGCGGGGAGCCGACCAAGATCACGCCAGTCTCCGGCGCCGGCCAGGTGGTGCCGGCGCTGACCCAATTCGCTCCACTCACCGCCCGGGTGACCGACTCCGGCGGCGTCCCGGTATCCGCTGTGCCGGTGAGCTTCACGGTGCCGACGACCGGGGCCTCGGGCGTCCTCCCCGGCGGGACGTCGACGGTGATCGTCGAAACGAACTCCCAGGGCTTCGCCTCACTCAACGGCATGGTCAGCAATGGAGTACTCGGCAACTGGACCCTGGTGGCGAGCACCCCGGGGGTGAAAACCAGCGCGCGCTTCGGGCTCGAAAACGCGCCGATCGCAAGCGCCGTCGCCCTCTCCTCTTCCCCGAATCCCTCCACCACCCTCGAGACCCCCGAGCTAACTGCTGCCGTCAGCGGCGAGCAGTCGGCGCTCGCGCCGCATCCGGTCGGAGCCGTCGAGTTCGAAATCGACGGCGTGCCGCTGGCGCCCGCCGTGGCGATCGATCCCGAAACGGGGACCGCCCAGCTTCCGGCCGCCCAGATGCCTTCCCTGACCGCCGGCCCGCACACGATCGGCGCCCAATACCTCGGCGACGCCCTCCACGCCGGCTCGAGCTCCGCCCCCGAGACCCAGACCGTGACCACCGAGCCGACCGCCCTCGCCGTCGAAGGGGTCTCGAACCCGGCGGCGATCGGCAGCGGGGTCGACCTGCAGGCCACCGTTTCCGCCCGCACCACGGGCCCACCGCCGACCGGCACCGTCACCTTCTTCGACGAAGGACTCGAACTCGGCTCGGCGCCCCTCGGCGGCGGCGGCAGCGCCGTCTTCCACACCGAAACGCTCGGCGCCGGGAGCTCCGAGATCACTGCCGACTACTCGGGCGACGAACGCTACGCCGCCGCCACCGGCAGCTTCGTCGAGGTGGTCGACGACGCCGCCGTTGCCGCCGTCCTCAGCTCCGCCGCCAACCCGTCCACCTTCGGCGACGGGAGCCTGGTCGAAGCCGAGATCCGCCGCGCCGAACCCGGTCTGACCCCGGCCGGAACCGTCGACTTCAGCGTCGACGGCGACCCGGCCTGCAGCGCCGTCCCGACCGTGGGCGCTCGGGCCGGCTGCCGGCTGCCGGACGAGCTGGCAGCGAGCACCCACCTGCTGCGAGCGCAGTTCACGCCTGCCATCGGCTCCGGCGACAGCGCCGCCACCGGGACGCTGCACCAGGTCGTCGTCGCGGCGCCGACCCGGACCGCGATCGCAGCGACCCCGCAGCCCGCGTTGCTGGGGGAACCCTTTGCCCTCGCCGCGACGGTCGCTCGCGCCGACGGCGCCGCCGCGCCCGGTGCGGTCGGCTTCACGCTCGATGGGACCGCCCTCGGCGCCCCGGTCGCGCTCGCCGCGGGAACCGCGAACCTCGGCGATGCCTGCGCGGCGGCGGGCTCGGAACCGGTCTGCCCCCCGGGCTTCGGCCTGCACAAGGTCGAGGCCCGGTTCCAGCCCAGCGACCCGAACCTGCGCCCCGGTCGCGCCGTCGGCTTCCTCCACGTCGAACCCGACACGACCAGCACCCGGGTCGCGCTGACCTCGCCGGGTGTCGCCGGAGAAACGCCGACCTTCACCGCCACGATCGCTGCCGGCGGCGGCACCCCACGCGGCGCGGTCCAGTTCCTGCTCGACGGCACGACGCTGGGGGAACCGGCGGCGGTGCTGGGCGGGAGCGCCACCGCGCCGGCGGGCAGGCCGCTGTCCCCGGGTCCCCACCAGGTCGTCGCCCACTATCTCGGCACCGACCGCTTCGCCCCCTCCGAGTCGAACCTCGGGTTCCGGGTCACGGTCCCGGCGTCCGCGTCCGCGCCCGAGCCCGGCTCGGCCCCGCAGCTGCGCCTGCTATCCCGCGAAGCGCGGGTCCGCCCGGACGGCTCCCTGCTGGTCTCGGTCGCCTGCGGCGGCGCCCTGGGCACCGTCTGCGCGGAGCCGATCCGGTTGGCCTTGCCCGCCGGCGCCGAGTTCAAGCGCGGCGCCGCGGTGCCCGGCGGCACCCTGCTCGCCGAGTCCGCCGCCACCGTCGCCGCCGGCACCATGCAGCGGCTGCGGATCTCCCTGCGCCCGCCCGGCCGGCGCCTGATCTCCGCCCGCCGGACGCTGGCGACTGAGGTCAGCTTCGGCCACGGTAGCGCCGGGCCGCAGCTGCACCTGCGGGGGAGCCGAGCGCCGCGGCTGCTTCCGGTCGCCGCCACGGTCGGGGCCAAAGCCGCCATCGTCCGGGTCCGCTGCGCGGCGCCCGCCGACGACCCCGCCCGGCGCTGCCGCGGCGACGTCGAGCTACGGCTCGGCGGGCGCCACCTCGGCGCCACCCAGCTCTCGACGGCGCCAGGGAAGCCCAAGTCGATCCGCCTGGCGCTGCCCGCCTGGGCCCTTGCCCCGCGCGACGGCACCGCGACGCTGCTAGTCCGCGTCCGCTCGCGGATCGCCGTCGGCCTGCCGACGGTCGCGAGCCGCCGGTTCGAGGTGCGCCCGTGAGCCGCCGGCTCCTCCTCGCCGCCGCCCTGGCGCTCCTCGCCCTCGCCGGTTTCGGTCCCGCGACCGCGGCCGCGACCAGCTGCGACTTCGAAGCTGTCGTCAAGGTCACCTGCACCAACGACTACCAATTCAGCGGCGTCGAAATCACCGCGCCGGCGGGCGTGGTCGGCGCCTTCTTCTCGGTCCGCGGCGGCCACGGCGAAGATGGCCCGCACATCGGCCGCGGCGGTCGCGGCGCGGTCGTCGAGGGCTCGTTGGCGATCTCGCCGGGCGAGATGCTCCGGGCCACCGTGGCGGCGAGTGGCTACGGCCCTGACCCGAGCTTCGGATATCCCGCCGGCGGCTTCGGCGGCGCCGCCGAAGCGCCCGCGAACGGTTCCTTCGGCGGCGGCAACGGGGGCGGCGCCAGCGCCGTCACCAAGATCGTCGGCTACGACGACCTGCCCTTGCTCGTCGCCGGTGGTGGCGGCGGCGGGGGCGGCGCCGGCGACTCCTACTCGTCCTCGATCGGCGGCCCCGGCGGCGACGGGGCGGGCGGCAACGGCGTCGGCTCGCCGCAGGGCGCTGACGGCGGCAACCCGCCTCAGCAGCCCTTCCCGATCAGCGAACTGGGTGGGGCCGGAGGTGGTGGCGGTGCCGAAGGCGAGGATGGCGTCGACTCCTACCCGCCGAATTCCGGCGGCGGCGCGGGTGGCGGCGGTGGCGGTGGCTATTCCGGACCCGAATCGGGTGGTGGTGGCGGTGGCTCTCCCCATTTCACCGTCAACGGTCCCGACCGCGCCGGCGCCGGCGGTGGGGGCGGCGGCGATTCCTACGTCGACCCCGCAGTCCAAGCCGCCTCCTTCGGATTGGCCGCGGACACCTGCCCCTCGGGGGGAGCGCTCAACGTCGAATTCAAGCCCGCTGCCGGTTGCAATGGCGAAATAACGATCACCTGGCTGACCGAATCGACCGCTGTCTTCCCCTTCGCCGGCGGCGAAGAATCGGCGGTCGTCAACGCCCCCTTCACCGCTCCGCTGCAGGTCAAAGTCATCAGCGCCGGAACTCCAGTGGCCGGGGCCCCGATCAGCTTCAGCCTTCCCAGCGCCGGCCCTTCGGCGACCTTCCCATTGGCTCCCGGCTCGACCTCGGTGATCGCCGAAACCGACGACCTGGGCATTGCGACCGCTCCGCAGATGGTCGCCAACGGAGAGACCGGCGACTGGACTGCGACGGCGAACATCGTCGGCCTGCCCCCCGTTCACTTCGCTCTGCAGAACGAACCGGTGCCGACCGCGACCCTGTTGGACGCGCCCTCCCGGATCATCGCCGGCGCCCCCACCCAGTTCGTCGCCCGGGTCGCCGCCGGACGTTCCGGCGCCGGCATCCCGAGCGGGGGCGTCTCCTTCTTCGTCGACGGCGCCCGCCTCTGCCCGGGGGGAGCGTCCGGTTGCGAGCCGACGCCACTCGACGGCGCCGGCAACGCGACGTCGCCGAGCGCCGCGCTCAGCGCGGGACCCCTCGGCAGCCACCAGATCGAAGCGTTCTACGTGCCGATCGGGAACTTCGGAGCGAGCCGGGCGAGCCTGCCGTCGCAGCAGGTCCTGCGCGGGACCTCACTGGTTACCGTCAGCACCGACCCCAACCCCTCCGAAGCCGGCGAAGCGGTGCGGCTCGAGGCCGTCGTCGCGGCGGTCGCGCCGAGCGCATCCGAACCGCAGGGAACCGTTCGCTTCTCCGTCGACGGCGAGCCGCAGGCCGAAGGGCTTCCCCTGGCAGCGGCCAAAGCCTCGCTCGAAGTGCCGTTGTCCGAAGGAACGCACGAAATCGTCGCCACCTATTCCGGCGATGCGCTGCTGACCGGGGGCTCGGCGGCGGCGGTGCAGGCGGTGGGAGCCGACGCGACCGCGATCGTCCTCACCTCTTCCCAGCGTCCCACCCCGTTCGGCACCCCACCCACCTTCGACGCCAAGCTGGTCGCCCACGGGGCGTCGCCGACCGGCGTCGTCGCTTTCACCGTCGGCGGTGAAGCCCTCTGCGAAGGGGTGGCGACCGCGCCGCTCGACGCCGTATCGAGCACCGCCTCCTGCACTCCGTCGGCGCTCTCGCTTCTCCCCGGCCGAAACCGGGTCGAAGCCGCCTTCACTCCGACCGGCCCGTTCCAGCCCGCCGCGGCCACGATCGGCCAGGAAGTGATCGCCGCGGCCACCAGCACTGCCGTCGCCGCGCACCCTTCGCCGCTCGTCTACGGCGCCGGCTACGGCCTCGAGGCGGAAGTCGAAGCGACGGCCGTCGGCCTCGGCGAACCCAGCGGCAGCGTCCGCTTCTCCCTCGACGGAGCCCCCCTCGGCACGCCGGCGACGCTGAATGCCGATGGCGGCGCCGACCTCGCTCCCGCTGGCTCGCCGGCCGCCGGCGCCCACCCGATCGTCGCCGCCTACGGGGGCGATTCGATCTTCGCCGCCGGCCGCGGGACCGGCTTCCTCGTCGTCGATCCGGAGGCGACGGTGACCTCGCTGACGACCAGCGCCGCGCCGACCCGGGCGGGCAACCCCGTCAGCCTCCTCGCCACGGTCGAACCCGTGGGCGAAGCTGCCGCCGCAGCGGCGGGAACGGTCCGCTTCCTCCTCGATGGGGACCCGACGGGCGACCCGGTGCCACTGCAGGGCGGGACCGCGACCTCACCCCCGCTGAGCGGCCTGACGGTCGGCGAACACGACGTCCAGGCGATCTTCAGCGACCCCGCCGGCAACTTCGAAGGCAGCCGCGGAATCCTGCGGCAGCAGGTGGTCGCCGTGAACCCTGTGACCCCCGTGCCCCAAATCACCCCGACCCGCTGCAGTTCGAAACTGCAGCTGACGGAAGTGATCAGGGTCGGAACCGACTCGGTGCGGATCTCGGGCCTGGCTCCCTTCACCAAGACCGGTGCCCGCGTCCGGCTGGAGAGCGGCGATCGCCGCGCCGGCAGCGCCGAGGTGCGCGCCGACGGAACCTTCTCGACCCGCGTCGCCATCAGCGACTCCGCCCGCCACAGCGACCTCCCCTACCGGGCGCAGCTCGACCGCGAACGATCCCCGCCGGTCAGCCTCGATCGCCCCCTCGCCTCCCTCGGCCGTGGGATCGGCAGCCCCACCGAGACCCGCTTCCACCTTCGCGTCGACGGCAAGCCGGGCCGACGACTCGAGCTCAACCGCCGGACCGGCTGCGGCGAGAGCTGGTCGAAGCTCCGTGACCTCCGCAGCGGCCGGGCGGGCCGGGTGACCCTGCGGCTGCCCCGTCCCGCCCCCGGCGAAGGGCCGGCGATCTACCGCCTGCGCGTCAAAGGCGACGGCGGCAAGGGCCATGCCTCCCTGCCGATCGTCGTCCGCGAAGCCTTCGGCGGCTAGCCCGATTTCGGGGCAGTAGCGACACCAGCAGCGTCGGCCGCGCGGAGCTCGTGAGGCCGATCGGTGCCGATCGCATCGGGACCGAACTCGACCACCCGCCTGAGGACCTCCAGGTGATTCACGGTGCCGGTGTTGACGCTCAATCCGGCGTCTCGAAGCACCCCGACCAGTCGTTCGGAGAGAAGGAAGTGCTCGACCGAGACTCCCTTCACCCCGGTCCGCCGAGCCCAGGAGGCGAGCGCCTCGGGCGCATAGTCAGCCCAGATCACCAGCCGAGACGAGAGTCCGTTGGCGGAAGCGACAGCACACGCCTCGCCGTGGAAGCTGAGTACCTCGACTCGGTCGCGGATCGGGTCCCCTCGAAGCCGCTCGCAGAGCACCTCGGCGGTGCGCCTGGCGAGGACTGGGTCGGCGTGCGCCTTGACCTCGAGCTGGAGACCGACCGCTGCCGGCAGCAGCTCCAGCAGTTCCTCCAGCAGGAGCGGGTGCTCGGTCGTGGGTTCTCCGGTGCGGTCGCGGATCAGCGCCGAGCGGATCTCGTCGGCAGTGGTCTGGCGGGCCCACCCTTCCCGCGTGGTGCCGAGCGTGAGCAGTGGATCGTGCAGCAGGACCAGCTGGTCGTCAGCAGTCAGGCATATGTCGGTCTCGAGGCCCTCGACCGGGCCCGACAGGGTGTGACGGAGGGCGGCCGCCGAGGAATCCGGACCGTAGTGCCGGCCGAGTCGGTGGGCGTACAGCGGGGGCAGGGTCGTGTCCATCTCCAGCGCAGGTGATCATGAAACCGCTCCGGAGTTGTAAAAGCCCTGGAAAGCAGGTGTTTCTGTGCTGTGAAACTGGGCCGGTCGCCGTCCGGAGACGATCAGTCGAGCGGAGCTGCGCGGAGCGACCCGATCACGCGTGGATGGCCGTCGATGACCGGAGAGTCGATCAGCTCAAAGCCCTCGAATCCCGCGTGGCGAGCCATCGCGTCGAGGCTCGCGGGGGTGAATTCCCAGTAGACGAAGTCGTCGTGAGCGTAGACCCCTCCCGGCGAGGGGATCTGGATCACCGCGGAATCGAGGGTCCGATCCGCCGCCCCATGGGTCTCGAGCAGCACCTTTCCGCCGGCAGCCAGGCGCCGGCGCATGACTTTCAGCAATCCCAGCGGATTCTCGACCCGGTGCAGGATCCCAAAGCAGAGGATGAGGTCGATTTCCTCATCGAGTTGGTCGAGGTCGAATGCGTCGAGACGGCGGTAGTCGACTTCCGAGCCGAGCAGCTGCCGAATTGCGGCGAACCCCTCGCCCCCTTGCAGCTCGACACCCCAACGGGAGCTGATCCACTCCGTGTACTGCTCGTTGTCGACCGCGACCACCCGCGCCGCACCACGCGCCTCCGCGAGGAAGGCGTAAAAGCCATCGAAGGTGCCTATATCGAGCACTCTCAGTCCGCTGAAATCCTCGGGCAAGGCTGGAATCCGGTAGCGATGATCCCGGGCGATGCCGTGCGTATAGATCCCCCGGGAACGGTTTAACGCGAACGTGTGGAACCAGATCGGCACCCTCTCGAGGACGCCAGCAACGGTCTCCGGATCCGCATCGATCGGGATCAGATCGGCCACCTGGCGCTCAGCGTCAGTTGGCTCGGGGGGGATTTCCAGAGCTACGCGATCCTGGGCTCGCACATCGTTGCTCAACTTGATGGTGTCTCCTCTGCATTGGAGGCGGTTGCCTTCAATCGGTCAGTGTGACCGATGGGGTAGGCCCGAATTTCGCCGGTCGGTTGGGACTGATTCGACTTCGTAGCCCGGGTACCTCGAATTCAGCGATCGCCTGGCTGCCTTCTCGAGTCGACCCGCCTTTTCGTCCACGATCACCACTCCGAGCGGCGGCAAGGAGGGGGGAGCCTTGGCGAACGGCCCGAAACTGACAGTGTCAGCTCGCTCATACCCAAATCGAGCGGGAGCGATAGATGAACGATGGTCGATTCACCACCAAGGTCAGCCTGCGCAGGGCGGGCATTGCCTTGGTCCTTGGCGCGGTACTAGCGGGCGCTGCCCTTTCGGGTTGCGGCAGCGACAGCGACAGCGTCGAAAGCAGCGTCAACAAGGAAGTCGAATCCGTCACCAAGCAGGCCGAAGAAAGTGTCAAGGAAGGCACGAAGGAAGCCGAAAAGGGCATCGAAGAAGCGAAGGAAGAACTGAACGGCGAAGGCTCTGAACAGGTGAAGGAAGGCCTAAAGCAGGCCGAAAAGGGCATCGAAGAAGGCCGCGCTCAGGCCAAGAAGGGGATCGAAGAAGGAAAAGCTCAGGCCAAGAAGGGGCTCGAAGAAGCCCAGAAGCGGATCGAAGAAGCGACCGAATAGGCCAAGGCGATAGCTGTCCGACCCGTCCTGCCGGCCATCGGCGGGACGGGTCCAATCGCCGTTCAGGTACCGAGGGCCAGCACGTGGGCATGGGCCGGCTTGACCGCCCCGTCGAGCGCGTCCAGGTAGGCGCTGCGAACGGCCTCGAACCCCTGGCCGCGAATCGGCTCGAGCCAAATGGCCGCCCATTTGCAGAACGGGTGCCAGGCCTCGGTGACCCTCGCTTCCAACTCGGAATGACCCCAGTCGGCGGTCCGCTTGGTGATCCGATCGGGGGCGAAGAACAGCGTCGGCGCGGGGCCCGGCAGGTCGCCGGCGCCGGCGCCGAGCTCCTCCCAGTGGGCCGCCCCCACCAGCATGCTGTTGAGCAGCCGATCGCCGTAGTGGGAGTGCACGGCAAGGCGAACGCCACCGTCGCCGGCGATGTCGACGAAGCTGGCCGGGCCCTGCTCGAGCGAGTCGATCTCCTCGTATGGGACGACGCGATCGTAGATCCCGAGACCCTCCACGAATTCCCGGTTGCGCTTCGACGTGAGGCCGACCAGCTCGACTCCGTCACGCCGAGCCAAGAGGAACGCCGCGGCGATCGCCGTCTTGCTCGAGGCGCTCGAAATCAGGATCGGGCCCCGCGCCGTCAGCCCGTCGGCGGCAATCTGGTCGTCGATCAGAAAGGAGGTGAAGAAGAGTGGGCGCAGCAGCATCTGCATCGCCTCGGTCTCGGAGTCATAGAACGGATCGGCCGCGGTCGCTAAGTAGCGGTGGTAGGCCGAGGGCAGGGCGGCGCGATGCGCTGAGCCGTCGAGGAAGCCCGACTCCCCCGCCTCGGCCGGCTCCACGACGAGGTGAGAGGAGGGCGGGAGATACCCGAAGACGCGGCTCCCAACCTCGACGTTGTCGGCCTCGCTTCGTTCGACCTCGGCGAATCCCCAGACCGGCACCCGCCCCCAGCCCGCGGGAGCCGGGAAGAAGTCCCAGTAGGACATCGCCTCGCCGAACACCGCATAGGTGACGTTGTTCGCGGTCAGCCCGAAGCTGTCGACCCGCAGCAGCGCTTGGCCGGAGACGAGATTGGGCGGGTCGGAGTCGACGATGCGGCACTGGCGGAGCTCATCGCGTTTCACCTGGAAGTCGGTCATCTGCCGATGCTCTCACGCCCGCGCAAATGTGAACTCGACCCCGGTCAGCTCCTCGGAGACCTCCCAGAGCCGGGATGCCGTCGCCTCGTCGAGGGCGGCGCCGCTCGGGGTCTCGAAGGCTGGCGCGCCGCGCATCGAGGCGAAGCCACCGGGGCCAATCAGCGAGCCGCCCGGCAGCCCCGGCTCGGTCGCCGCGTAGAGGGTCGGCAAGGCGCCGTCGCGCGGGCTCTGGCCGATCAGGCGGTTGGAGATCGACCAGATCGGGGCGGTTAGCTTCGAGAGCAGGCCGGCCTCGAGCTGGGGACCGGCGTGCTGGAGGTTGGTGGCGGCGTAGCCGGGGTGGGCGGCGATGCTGCCCAGGCCGAGGTCGGCGGCAGCCGCCCGGCGCTGCAACTCGAGGGCGAAGAGCAGGTTGGCGAGCTTCGACTGCCCGTAGGCGAGCCAGCGCATGTAGTGGTGGCGGCGCTGCAGGTCGTCGAAGTCGATGCTTCCGAAGCGATGTGCGCCGCTGGTCAGGGTGACGACCCGTGGCTCCGGCGCCGCCTTCAGCTTCGCCAGAAGGAGGCCGGTGAGGGCGAAGTGGCCGAGGTGGTTGGTGCCGAGCTGCAGCTCGAAGCCGTCGGCAGTCTCGCGCCGCGGCGGCGCCATCACGCCGGCGTTGTTGACGAGCAGGTCGAGTGGCTCCGGGCGTGCCGCCACCGCAGCGGACGCCACGCGGACCGATGCAAGGTCGGCGAGGTCAAGGGCGATCAGCTCGATCGCCGCATCCGCCGACCGCCGCTTGCAGACCGCGGCCAGCGCCGCCTTGCCGCGGCCGGCGTCGCGGCAGCCGAGCAGCACCGAGGCCCCGTGGGCCGCGAGTGCTTCGGCGGCGGCCAGGCCGATGCCGCTGTTGGCCCCGGTGACGAGAGCGACTCGGCCCGAGAGGTCGGGGATGTCGGTAGCGGACCAGGCGATGGGTCAAGGGTATGCCCGGTCCTGCGTGCGTCCGCACTCGAAGCCAAGGTGGGAGGCTGCCGATCACGACGATCTCCCGCTCTCCGGAGATCTCGACCGCGGCGGCGATCACGTGGTCGAAGTTCTCTTTGCGCACCCGGCGCTACCGGAGCTCTTCGAGGATCCGGCGGCGCTCGGCCTCGCTGAGCAAACCGGCGAAGGGAGAGTTCTGGCGCAGGTCACGTCCACGAGCATCGTCGGTGGTGATCAGCCGGCGGATCTCGGGCACGGGCTGCGCCAGAACCTGCTGCCACTCCAGGGCATAGCGGGTGTCGATCCTGCCCTCCTCCTGCCAGCGGCTGATCTTGTGGGCCGCCTCATCGGCCATCGAGCGCCGCAGGCGCGGCGCCAGCGCCCGGTGGTAAGCGAGGCTGCGCAGCTCTGCGCGGCGATGGGGATCGGTGTCCTCGTCGATCTCAAGTCCACGCCCCGGTCGCATCCGTTCGGCCCGCTTGCGGCTCTCGAGGAGCGGCGGCTCGAGGACGTGGCGGCGGCGGGCGCCCCGGCGGCGCTCCTCGCTGACCTGTTCGTGGAGATCGAGCAGGACCCCGACCGCGACCTCCTTGCGCCCACGCTCGGAGATCACCACGGGCACGTCCCCCGCCTTGATCCAGTTATTGAGCGCGGTGTGGCTCACCCCGAGCAAATTCGAGGCGAGATTTCGCGAGACGGTGCCGCCGATCGAGTCTTCGAGGTCGTGGCGAACAGCGGCAACCTCGGGGTTGGGAGAGCTGCGCTCGGCCCTGCGCAGGCGGGCGATGTTCTCGAAGATCCTGGTGCGCTCGGCGGGTCCCATCCCAGCCACTTTAGCAACGACTTTCAATTTCTTGCAATTTCTTGCAACTTTAAACCTCGCTCCATAGTTGCAATAACCAGATCTTTACTGCAACTTTTACGCCTGGAGAAGGCTCTTTAAGAGGCAATCTAAAAGCTACCCGCTGCGCGAACTCCTGTCGCGGCGAGACGATCCCCGCGTCTCTCAAGCTGGCGCCGAAGAGCAAAGCGTCGAAGGCCGCCTCGCCTCACTCAAACCGCATAGGTGACGTTGTTCGCGGTCAGCCCAAAGCTGTCGACCCGCAGCAGCGCTTGGCCGGAGATGAGGTTGGGCGGGTCGGAGTCGACGATGCGGCGCTGGCGGAACTCATCGCGTTTCACCTGGAGCGGTCTGCCGATGCTCTCACGCCCGCGACCTCCGGCGTGACAGGAGAGGTCCGGAGGAAGGCGAAACGGGGCAGATTCCGCTGTTTGATGGGGGACTCAGAGCCCTGAATCGCGTCCTCAGAACCCGGCGAATGCCAACGAATAGGGCGTCCTGCGCCAGCGTTTGGGCACCGGTGCCCAATGGTGCGAAGACATCCCGTGAGCCACATACGCTCTCCGATGTGGCGGGGGACCCAAAACTGGATCGACTGCAGCGGCTAATCGACCAAGCGGGCGAACCGGGGAACAATGAGATCAGCGCCTGGAAAGAGCGAGCGCGCCTCGCAGTCGCGGCGGCGTACGGAGAGAATGCTGATCAGCTAGAGCGGTTCGACAGCATTCGTTGGTCTCTCGCGATGTGGAGTGACCGGACGCCACAGAGCGCTCATGTCGAGGCGCGTCGCGGAGGCCTGAAAAGAGCTGTGGAGATGCTCGAAGCCTATGTCGAAGATCTCGAAGCTCGCGGAGCGAAACCCACGCTCCCCGGTCTCAATCCGGACGACTTTCATCCCTGGGTGGGGGATGTCGCGGCACGACTCTGGATTGACGGACACACTCGTCAGGCGGTGCAGACTGCGGCCACCTCGGTAGAAGGCTGGCTGCGAGGGAAGCTCTCAGCCCACGAGGGAAGTGCCGCATCCCTTGTGGCCTCGGCATTCTCGACTGCCGATCCCGACCCTGAGTCCTCTCGACTTCGGTTCCCAGACATTGGCCCGGCTGGATCCGACAACTGGAAAAGCGCCCACGATGGAGCAGGAGCTTTCGGCCGTGGCTGCTTTCTCCGAATTCGCAACCTGTACACGCACCGGGACGGCGAAAGCCCCCAGGAGGATCTAGAGGCTCTCGCAGCCCTGAGTCTTCTCGCTAGGTGGATCGACACTGCCGAAGTTCAGCGCTGATTGGCCCGACTCTCATCAGGCCCTAGCCGATCGAGGGTTGAGTTTCTCCCATCGCGCTGAGAATCTGCCACACGTTCGCGCGAAGGGCACCGGCGTTGTCGGCGCAAACCGGACCCCGTTTGGACGTGTGCGGCATCGCTTGGACGATTGCGTCATCAGGCAAAGACTCTTTTGCCGCGTCGACCAGCGCGTTGTAGGTCGGAATGATCGCCGCAGACGGATGGTCACTGGCCTTGTACTCGCCCAATGAGTTGTACAGGTCGAAAAGACGAGTTGCGAGATTCTCCATGTGCTCCCTCCGCTAGTTACATTCCCTTGCTGCCACCATCTTATGTCCGCTCAGAGAGTGCGAGACAAGGGAGTCATCCGGCCGGCGGTTCGACCACCCAAAACGCGTGGAGCGCGAGACGCCTCCGTCGAGACTGCGGGCTTCTCGCCCCAGACATCGCCGTGGGCGGGCTCATCGTCACGTGGCGACCTCTCGACTCGCTGTTGCTCGGCCCGAACGTCTCGTGCGCGAATGCCTATAACCCCGTGTCCAGACTTGTTCTCGATAATCGTCTCCGGACCTCGCTTCAATTCCGAAAGCTTGTCCCCCAACACAATGGAAACCCGTAGCTTCTCTGGGTTGGGGAAATTCTTAAACACCCCATCACGCCACTCCGCGCCGTCATCAGTTCTACGTATGTGCGCAGGCGGCACCCATCGAAAGAGGATGGTTCCGTCGTCGACGCTCGTATCGTCGACCGGCGGATCGCCGTCTTCAGTCAATGCTCGATGGAGTGAAGCTGCCCTAAGTGATGGCTGGCTTCATCTATGCCAGCTTGGCCGGGGAATGTCTGAAGGTGCCCATCTTGCTCGACTAAGAGCACGCCTGCCGGCTCCTCATCGTCGCTGATGAAATCGAGGCGAGTGTTTCCACCTAAACGCCATTCGAGCTGGACCCCGCCGTCAGCGAGTGGCGCCACCTCGGGCGCGGGTGACATCGGATCCATAATCCGAGACAAGAAGGCATTCGCCCGATTCGCGTGGCGACGAGAGACGGGCAACGCCCCCTCTCCGTCCCAATTTGGTGGCAACCGCTCTAGCTCAGCCAGACGGGCGACAACCCCACTTTGCCAAGCCGGCAAGGGTGAGGGGACTGGCGCCTCGCTGAACAAGCGGTACTGATCGTTGGTTGCCAGCCCGCGTGGGTAGTCATCGACCACGAAGGTCTTCGCTGCCGTGTCCGGCATTGAGATGCTCGTAGCAGTCATTTCGTCCTCCCCCATCGCTCTTGCATCTGTTTCGTCGTCAGGTCCGCGAATCCCCTAACTATCCATTCGTGGCCTAAGTCAATTAGCTCAAGGATTGCATCAGAGCCAATCACTGATCCTGGGAACTTGGCAGTCATCGTTAAGAGGTAGGTGTCTCGCTGGTCCGCCTGTCGCGTAGCGGGCTCGGCTGATGCGATGAGTCGGCCGCATGGGGCTCCGTCGGGTCCCGGAATCAACCACCGCGCTGCCCATTTTGAATCCTCTGATGCGGGCAGGAATTCCGAATCGGGCTCCTTGACCGTCGTGAGAACACTCTGAGCGGCCAATGTCGGGCCCTGATCGACATCGAGCTCGTTCACATAGGTCAGCTCCACTAGGTCGCCTTCCAATCCATCGGCTAGTCCGAGCAGTCTCGCCGAAACCTCAATCAACTCCTCAAATTTCGGCCTGAGAGAGGCGTACCGGGGATACTCGATTGGCAGCCCGGACCGCCTCCAATTCAGCGCCACGCGATCTTCCTGGGCTTGCACGAGCAACACTCCGTCGGGAGACATGAACCAAGCTCGAGGCAGCGCCGTTCCCATTTGGACTGCAAACTGAATCTCGGGCTCTGCGTCTAATGGCTCCGACAACCGGGGCAACGGATCTCGGAGCTGACGTATGGGGAGCTCAAAAGACAACTCACGCGGAAGAAAGGTGAGAAAGTCAAGATTGATTGCTGGTTCCGCCGTTTGGATAGCGAAAGCGACCTCCTGGACCGGAGGATCATCAAACGAGACAAGCTCGTACGGCGAGGTCTGCATTTCTGTCGAGTCTATGTCTTGCGGCTCCAAGAAAAATGCGCCCGCCGCGATTGAGTGAGGCCGATGGGCGCAAATCGTCTGGGTATCATTATCGCAGAAGACACTTATAATCTGTAGACTAATAAGTGTCTAGATGGCACGCTCGGCGCGTGCCGGAGGAGGCTCTAAAGGCTCTTGGCTATGCGATTCGGGCGCGGCGCGACGAGATCGTCGGTCTCTCCCAAGAGGGGCTGGCCGATCGTGCCGGCATGCACCGGACCTACGTAAGCGAGATCGAGCGCGGGTTGCGGAACCCGAGCTACCGCAACCTCGTCAAGCTCGCGGCGGCGCTTGAAGTGCCGCTGTCTGAGCTTGTGGCTCGCGCCGAGCGGCTGTCCTAGCGACTAGAACGTCAGCGCCCCGGCGGCTCAATGCCGCCGCGGACGAGCCGGAAAGTGCCCAAGTGCAGGAAGGATGCGCAACGGGAGCGACGGGACTCGAACCCGCGACCTCCGGCGTGACAGGCCGGCGCTCTAACCAGCTGAGCTACGCCCCCGAGCGTTTCGGGACGGGCCGAGGCCCGGGGGCCCAACGCTAGCGGATCGGGGGTCGGCGAAGCGGCGCGCGGGGGGCGCTCTGCTGGGGCTCAGGCGGCTTGCAGGTTGAGGTCGCCGAGCTCTTCGCGGGCCAGCTCGGGGACCGCGTCGGGCGCCTCGGTGGCGACGATCTCCTCGAGCAGGGAGCGCATCTCCTGCCAGCGCTCGGCGCCGTAGCGCTCGATCCAGCGGCGTTCGACCTCGGCGAAGAGGGCGAAGCCGGTGGCCTGGGCTTCGCGGCCGCGGTCGGTGAGGCAGATCAGCTTGGCGCGTTTGTCGGCGGGGTCGGGGGTCCGCTCGACGTAGCCGCGCTTGACGAGGTCGTCGACGATCTCCCCCGCCGACTGCTTGGTGATCCCGGCCAGCTCGGCGAGGCGGGTGAGGCGCAAGCCGTCCTCGCGGACGAAGCGGAAGACGCAGCCGTGGGTCGGGCGGATGTCGGCATACTCGCTGTCGCTCAACTCGACCCTGAAGCTGTCGAGGAAGGCCTGCAGAGCGGCGTCCCAGAGGCCGGTGACGGGGATGCGGGTGTCCAAATTTTCGCTGGCTTTCGTCATTTCGTCAGGAGACCTGATAAGTTGCGATTTCGTCAGTATAACTGACAAGGCTTTCTTACAAGTTCGCCTGACAATTATAACCGAACGGATGGAGCATCAAATGGACTTGGCCTCGACGAACAGGAAGTGGTGGACGCTCGGCGCGGTCTGCGTCGCGACGTTCATGCTCCTGCTCGACATCACCGTCGTCAACACCGCGCTGCCGGCGATCCAGAAGGACCTTGGCGGCAGCTTCAGTGATCTGCAGTGGGTAGTCGACGCTTACGCGCTCTCGCTTGCCGCGCTGGTCTTGACCGCCGGCTCGCTCGCCGATCGGCTCGGCCGGCGCCGCGTCTTCGTCTTCGGCTTGGCGGTCTTCTCGGTCGCCTCGCTGCTCTGCGCGCTGGCGCCCGACCCGACCTTCCTCAACCTCGCCCGCGGCCTGCAGGGTGTCGGCGGTGCGGTGATGTTCGCGGTCTCGCTGGCGCTGGTCGCCCAGGAGTTCCCGAGCGGCGCCGAGCGCGGCATGGCGATGGGCATCTACGGCGCGACGATCGGCATCTCGGTGGCGCTCGGCCCGCTGGTCGGCGGCGCCCTCACCGACGGCATCGGCTGGCAGTCGGTCTTCCTGATCAACGTCCCGGTCGGCCTGGCGGCGATCGGCGTCACCTTCTGGAAGCTGCGTGAGTCACGCGACCCCAACGCCAGCCGGATCGACTGGGGCGGGCTGGTCACCTTCTCGACCGCGCTGCTGCTGCTGGTGCTGGGGCTGGTGCGCGGCAACGAGGAGGGCTGGGGCAGCACCGTGATCGTCACCCTGTTCGCCGTGGCCGCGATGCTGATGGCCGCCTTCGTGGTGATCGAGAGCCGGGTGCGCGAGCCGATGCTGCCGCTCGGCCTGTTCCGCAACCGCGCCTTCACCGGGGTCCAGCTCGCCGCCTTCGCGGTCTCGGCTTCGATGTTCGCGCTGTTCCTCTACCTGACCCTCTACCTGCAGCAGTTCCTCGGCTACTCGGCGATCGACGCCGGCCTGCGCTACCTGCCGATCACGATCGGCGCCTTCGTCATCGCCCCGCTCGCCGGCATGGCGCTGGCCAAGATCCAAGCCCGCTACCTGATGAGCGGCGGTCTCCTGCTCACCGGCGTCGGCCTGGTGCTGATGTCCGGGCTGAACATGGACTCGGAGTGGACGGCGCTGCTGCTCGGCTTCATCGTCAGCGGCATCGGCGTCGGCCTGCTCAACCCGGTGATCGCCGACGTCGCCCTCAGCGTCGTCCCCAAAGAGCAGAGCGGGATGGCTGCGGGGATCAACGACACCTTCCGCCAGGTCGGTGTCGCGGTCGGGATCGCCGCCTGGGGAGCGATCTTCCTCGGCGTCGGCGCCAGCCGCACCGAGTCGCTGGCCGGCGGCGCGGTCGACCACGACCAGGCCCGCGGCCTGATCGAAGCGACCTCCTCGGGGACCCTGCCGCAGGCGATCTCGCAGCTCCCGCAGGGCGTGCAGGGGCAGGTCCAGCAGGCGGCCGAACAGGGCTTCCTGCACGGTCTGAACGAGATCCTGGTGATCGGCGGCGTCCTCTGCTTCTTCGGCGCGGCCTTCGCCCTCTGGCTCGTCCGCGAGCGGGAGATCGAGCGCGAGACGCTGGTCGACACCGCGTTCGAGGAGGAGCCGGAGCCGGTCCGGGCCTGACGGTCCCGGGCGCTCAGTTGGCGACGATGAAACGCCGGATCACCCCGACCGCCGGCGAGCGGAAGGGGAAGTAGAGGCTCGAGACGTGGCCGCGATTCGGCACCACGTAGAGGCGCGAGCGGGGGAAGCGACGCTTCACCTGCCGCGCCTCTGCGACCGAGGTGATGTCGTCGACCTCGCCGGCGAGGACCAGCGTCGGGAAGCTGGTCGGCGCCTGCCAGTCGCTCGGGATCGCCGCTTCGAGCCCACCCGGCGGCGGCGCCGGCCAGGTCAGGCAGTTGGTCAGGTGGGCGGCGTGGGAGAGCAGGTACTCGCGCCGCCCGAAGGGGGCGAAGTGGTCGCGCGGCAGCTTCGTCACCGCGGTCGAGAGCTGGCGGATTCGCTCGTCGATCCCGGCCCGCGGGTCCCAGAGCAGCTCGTAGTCGTTGCACTCGACCGCGATCTCCAGCCCGTATGAGAATTCCGCCAGCTCGCCGTGGCCGGCCGGGCCGGGCGCGAGCAGCCGGTTCAGTCGCTGCGGCTGGCCGGCGAGGAAGCGGCGCAGCCCGTCGTCGAGGCTGAGGTAGGAGCGCGGGGCCAGGGAGCCCGCCTGCAGTAGGAAGGAGATCAGGTCGTCGGTCGAGCGGCGGGCGGCGTGGAAGCGGCGGACGACCTGGGTCAGGCGCGCGACCGGGTCGCCGGAGCACTCGGGCGACTTGCGGCAGGTGATCCGCAGCCCGTCGAGCCCGGCCGGCAGCAGGGTCCGGTAGTAGGGGTCGTTGCCGGGATAGGCCGAGTCGAGGATCAGCCCGCGCAGGCTGCGCGGGTAGCGGACCGCGTAGGCCTGGCCGAAGAACGTGCCGTAGGAGTCGCCGTAGAAGAAGACCTTGCCGAGGCCGAGCGTCCGCCGCACCTGGTCGAGGTCGGCGGCGGCTTCGCCACTGGTGTAGCCGGCGTAGCTGGGGCCGAGCTGGTTGGCGCATTCGCCGATCGCGATCGATTCCTGGATCAGCCCCGCCTGCAGAGTCGGGCAGTCGACGACGTCCGAGCGCCCGGTGCCGCGCTGGTCGAAGAGGACGAGGTCGTAGCGACGCAGCAACGGCGCCAGCGCCGCGACCAGGGAGGCGGCGAAGGGCTTCGCGGTCGAGGCGTACCCCGGGCCGCCGTCCATCGCCATGATCGTCCCTGCCGGCGGCCGGCTGGTGTCGGCGTGGCGGCGGACGGCGAAGACCACCTTGGTCCTCCCCAGCTCCGGTTCCGCCCGGCGCGCCGGGACCATGATGTGGCCGCACTGGAAGGGTCGCGGCAGGCCGACGTCGCAGCGGTGGAGCGGTGGCTGTGGCGGGGTGGTGGCCGACGGCTGCGCGGCGGCCGGCATGGCGGCGGCGGCCGGCGCCGCGGCGGCGGGTGGCGCGGCGGCGGCAGGTGCGGCGGTGGTAGGCCGGCACGACGCCGGCGGCGCCGAGCGCGACCGTGGCGGCGCCGAGTGCGACCGTGGCGGCGACGAGTGCGGCAAGGGAGGCTCCCGTCATCTTCATCTGCCGAACCTACCCCCGCGTGCGGGCGGCGGCTAGGCCGGACGGCTAGGCTGCCGCGCGATGAGGTTGCTCACCTACGACGCTGGCGACGGGGCGCGGGCCGGGGTGCTCGAGGACGGCCGCGTCGTCGACGCCTGGGCCTTGCTCGGCGAGCCGCACCGGGCCGGGCTGCGCGAGCTGCTCGAGCACGATCGCGTCGACAACCTGCGGGCGCGGCTCGGCGACACCGGCGCCCCCTCCCACCCGCTCTCGGCGGTGAAGCTGCTGCCGCCGATCCCGCGACCCGGAGAAGATCGTCTGCATCGGCTTGAACTACGCCAAGCACGCGGCCGAGGGGCGGCAGGAGGTCCCCGAGTCGCCGACGATCTTCGGCAAGTTCCGCAACGCCCTGGCCGCGCCGGGCGCGACCGTCACCCTGCCGGCGGCGAGCGCCAAAGTCGACTACGAGGGCGAGATCGCCTTTGTCATCGGGCGGGCGGCGAAGGAGGTCGACGAGGCGCACGCGCTCGACTACCTCGCCGGCTACATGCTCTTCAACGACCTCTCGGCGCGTGACCTGCAGTTCGCGACCCCGCAGTGGATGGCCGGCAAGGTCTTCGACGGCGCGGCGCCGAGCGGGCCGTGGCTGGTCACCGCGGACGAGGCCGGCCCAGCGGACGGGCTCGAGCTGACGCTGACCCTGAACGGCGAGCAGATGCAGAGCGGCCGCACCGACGACCTGATCTTCTCGATCCCCACCCTCCTCGCCCACCTCTCGACGTTGATGACGCTGCGCCCCGGCGACATCGTCGCGACCGGGACGCCGGAGGGCGTCGGCGGCGCCCGCGAGCCGCGGATCTGGCTGCAGGACGGCGACGAGCTGGTGGTCTCCTCGCCGACGCTGGGCCGGCTCGAGACGCGAATCGCCCGCTAGGGCCGCGCCGGGCTGTTCCTTTTGTCGGAATAGCCGACATAAGGAACAGCTCGCGGGGGGATCTCGTCGCGGAGGGCGGGGAGCGAGGCGGAGAGCGGCTTTCGGGCCGGCGCGGTGCGGGCGCCAAGCGCTCCGGTGCCGGGCCGCGCTGCCGCCCAGGGGACCCGCTCCGGCTGGTAGGCGAGCAGCGCTTCCCAGGTGTCGGTGCCGATCACGCCGCTCGCCGGCAGGCCGTGGGCTTCCTGGAAGACTCGGACCGCGGCCCGGGTCTCGGCGCCGAAGAGCCCCGTGACCTCGAGCTCGGCGCCGGCGCTGAGCAACCGCTCCTGCGCCCAGACGACCATGTCGCCCTTCGATTTGATTTTCAGTAGCGGGTGGACGACGTTGACCTGGTAGGCGGTCAGCGGCCGGTTGGCGGCGGTGGCGCCGAGCGCGTTCCACTCGGCCGGGCTCGTCTCCTGCCAATCCCACCAGCTCGGCGCATAGTGGCCGAAGCTGGCGGCGAAGCGGCGGAAGAGACGCAGCTCGCCGTTGCTGGGCCCTTCGTAGGTCTGGCCGATCGGGTAGATCGGGTGGCCCCAGATTCGGTTGTACTGGTAGGTGTGCTCGTAGACGCCCTGGACCGAGGTGCCGATCGCTTTCCAGTACATCTGCGGCTGGTTGAAGGTGGCGCCGCCGGGGCCGAGGAAGACCGAGTAGGGGAATGCCGGGTGGTAGTCGACGTAGGGGAAGCCGGCCAGCGAGAGCGGGAAGTTGGCGCCTATTTGGGCGCGCAGGCGCTGGACGTAGAGGTCGGCGGCGGCGTACTTGCCTTCGTAGTCGGCCTCGGCGTCGATCACCAGGCAGTCGGCGCCGCGGTGGACGGCGATCGCGCCGACTCGGGCCTCGGCGGCGGGCGCGTCGCCGTAGACGAACTGCCAGGCGCAGGCGTCGATGCCGGCGGCGTGGAGGCGGTTGACCAGCGCTTTGTTGAACTGGTTCCAGAACGTGGCGCCGTCACCGGCCTTGATGTAGACGGTGCCGATCCCGTTGGCCTTGGCCCGGGCGACGATCGCCGGGATCGAGCCGCCCTCGGAGTGCGAGACGTACCAGATCCACATCCCGTGCCGGTCGTAGGGGGTGTGCGAGCGGCCGGGGTTTTCTTCGAGGCCGCCGGCGCCGGGTTCGGCGGCGTGGGTCGCTGCGGGGAGCGTTGCCGTGGCGGCCAGTGCTAGCGCCGCGAGGGCCCCGAGCAGCGCCAGGGCGCGCCGCAGGCGAGCGGTCGACGGCGCGCGAGCGGCCGCCGCAGCGCCAACGGGCGCGAAGAGAGTCACGTTTTTCTGGAACACGGTCGAAGCCAGGGTGTCGCGGGTCGAAGCGGGTGACGCGGGACGGGTGTGGTTGTCCTTAGTCCGGGTGATCGCCTGTGTGGGTGTCCTTAGTCAACCTGTGCGGGACAAAAGACAACCACGGGCGGCGCCGGTTGACAAAAGACAACCACTCCCGGTGAAGGCGGGGACGGTTCTAGGATGGCGAGACCTCTCGTATTCGCCCTAGTGACCCGCCCATCGACTCGCTTCGCAAGATCCTTCTCGCCGCCGCGGCGCTGCTCGTGGGTGCGGCGCTGCTCGCTCCCGGCGGCGCCGCGGCAAAGCCGCGCCACCCGCGGCTCGTCCGCGCTGAGCTCTCGCAATCGGGGCGGGAGCTGGTGTTCACGGTCCGCACCTCCGCCCCGCTCTCGCTCGCCAGGCTGGAAGCGCGGCCCGACACGCGCCGCGCCGCGGCCCGCTACCTCTGCCTGGCGCTCGGCGCACCGGGCGGCGGCGCTAACGAGCGCCGGCTGTGCCTCGGCGGCGAGCAGAGAGTGAAGCGCCGCGCCGGCCTCGTGGTCGTCGACGCGGCCGGCAAACCGCTCGAGAAGAGCTCCGTGCCGGCGACTGTGAAGCGGCCCGAAGCACAGAAGCTGGTGCTCTCCTTCGTCCCTCGCGAAGCCGGTCTCGCACCGCAGCGCTATGGCTGGCGCGCCCTGCTCAGCGGCGGCTGCGAGGTGCGGCGCCGCTGCGCCCAGCAGCTGCCGGCCGAAGCCGAGCGGCCGCGGGCCTTCCGGCTGCGCCCGGTCCGCGCGGTCGGCTGCACCGGCGGCACCGCCGGCCTCGACAGCAGCGGCCCGGACAACCGCCCCCTGGTCGCCCTCAGCTTCGACGACGGCCCCAGCGACTACACCGACCGCTTCCTCGACGTCCTGCAAGAAAACGAAGTGCCGGCGACCTTCTTCGAGATCGGCCAGCAGATGCCGGGGCGCGAAGCGGTGATGCGCCGGATCCTCGCCGAAGGCGACGAGATCGGCGACCACACGATGAACCACGTTGAAAACCCGGGCTACGACCAGATCGCCGGCGCCGCCTCGCTGATCCGTCGCTACACCCACTTCCAGCCCTGCCTCTTCCGGCCGCCCGGCGGGGCGGCGAGCGAAGCTGTGATCGCGGCCGCCGGCGCGCTCGGAATGCGGACCATCACCTGGGACGTCGACCCGCGCGACTGGTCGCTGCCGGGCAGCGGCGCGATCTACTCGAACGTCGTCGCCAACGCCCACGACGGCTCGATCATCCTCATGCACGACGGCGGCGGACCCCGCGAGGAGACGCTGGCGGCGCTGCCCAAGGTGATCGACACGCTGCGCGCTCGCGGCTTCGGCTTCGCGACGGTCTCCGAGTTGCTCGGTTACCGGCTGACCTATCGCCCCTACGGCTGACCCGGTTGCAGTTGTCCCCACCCGTCGCGCATCGGCTGGCGGTAAGGACATCCGATCCGCTCGTCCCTGCGTAGGGACGGGCGATGAAGATCGCGATCGTTGGCACCGGCATCTCCGGCCTGGTAGCCGCCCACCACCTCCACCGCGAGCACGAGATCGTCGTCTACGAGGCGGCGTCGCGGCTCGGCGGCCACACGCACACGGTGCCGGTCGAGGACCCGCGCGGTGAGCGCTGGATCGACACCGGCTTCATCGTCTTCAACGACCGCAACTACCCGCACTTCGAAGCCCTGCTGGCAGAGCTCGGGGTCGCCACCCAGCCCTCCCACATGAGCTTCTCGGTCTCCGACGACCGCGGCGGCTTCGAGTTCTCGGGCACCCCCTGGGGCCTCTTCGCCCGCCCGGCCCACCTGCTCAGCCCGCGCTTCATCCGCATGCTGCGCGATTGGCGCCGCTTCAACCGTGAGGCACAGGCGCTGATCGGGATGAACGGGACCGCCCCCTCGCTCGGCCACTGGCTCGAGCGGCAGGGCTACTCGGAGCAGTTCGTGCGGCGGCTGATCGTTCCCCAGGCATCGGCCGTCTGGTCGGCCGACCCCGAGCAGATGTGGGAGTTCCCGGCCAGCTTCATGGCCGAGTTCTTCGCCAACCACGGCATGTACAGCCTCCGCGACCGGCCGCACTGGCAGACGGTGCGCGGCGGCTCGCGCAGCTACGTCGAGGCGATCAGCGCGCCGTGGCGCGACCGGGTTCGCCTCCGCGCGCCGGTGCGGCGGATCGAGCGGCTGCCGGGGGGCATCCGAATCGAGGCAGATGGCTGCGAGAGTGAGGTGTTCGACCAGGTCGTGATCGCCGCCCACTCCGACCAGGCGCTGCGGATGCTCGCTGACGCGACCGACGCCGAGCGCGAGGTGCTCGGCGCGATCCCCTACCAGCGCAACGAGGCTGTACTCCACACCGACCGCAGGCTGATGCCGCGCCGCCGCGCCGCCTGGTCGAGCTGGAACTTCCACCTCTGCACGCCGGCGCCGCCGGCGACCACCGTCACCTACTGGATGAACCACCTGCAGCGGCTGCCACGCGGCCGCGACTACTTCCTCAGCCTCAACCGCAGCGAGGCGATCGACCCGGCGGCGCGGCTCGGCCGCTTCGCCTACGACCACCCGGTCTTCACCAAGGCCGGCGTCGCCGCCCAGGCGCGCCACGCCGAGATCTCGAACCTCGGCCGCCGCACCCACTTCGCCGGCGCCTACTGGGGTTGGGGGTTCCACGAGGACGGGGTGGTGAGCGGGCTGCGGGTGGTGGAGGCGCTGCGCGGGGCGGCGGCCGCAACCCTGCCGGGGCCGCCCGAGCCCGTCGGCCTCGCCGCCGGAGCCGCCGCACTGGGAGAGAAGGCGCTGGCTGCGTGAGCGCGCAAGTCGACACGGTGATCTCCGGCGATTCGGGCCCGGGTCGATTTGTGCGCGAAGAAGGTGTTCCACCAGCCTCCGCCGTCTACGAGGGCTCGATCCGGCACCGGCGCTTCGACCCGGTCGCCCACGAGTTCCGTTATCCGCTCTTCCTCCTCTACCTCGACCTGGCCGAGCTACCGGCCGTCCTCGATCCCTATCCGCTGTGGTCGGCCCGCCGCCGCGCCCCCGCCCGCTTCCGCCGCGCCGACTTCCTCGGCGACCCGGCGCGGTCGCTTGACGCCTGCGTTCGGGACAGGGTCGAGGCGGAGACCGGCGAGCGCCCGGCCGGCCCGGTGCGGCTTCTCGGCGGCCTCCGCTACCTCGGCCACAGCTTCAATCCGGTCAGCTTCTACTACTGCTTCGACCCGGACGATCGGGTGCAAGCGGTCGTCGCCGACGTACAAAACATTCCCTGGAGGGAACAACACGCATATGTTTTGCGCAGAGGAGCGCGAATGGGTCCCGTCCTGAGTCAAGAGATCGACAAGCAGTTCCACGTTTCGCCACTGATGGGCATGGATCAGACGTACCGGTTCAGCGCCTCCGAACCGGCCGCGACGCTCTCGGTCCAGATCGAGTCACGCCCGCGCGAGGGAGACGGCGGCAAGACCTTCGACGCCACCCTCAACCTCCGCCGCCGCGAGCTGAGCGGGCCGCTGATGGCCCGGCTGCTCGCCCGCTACCCAGCCCACTCGCTGCAGGTCGTCGCCCGCATCTACGCCCAAGCGCTGCGCCTGAAGCTGAAAGGGGCGCGCTACTACCCCCACCCCGGGGCGGCCAAATGAGGGACGCGCTCGCTCGCGCCGGGGTCGGGCAGGTGCTGAGCCGGGTCCGCGGTGGCGAGATCGAGGTAATCGAAGGCGGCAGCAGCCGCAGCTACGGCGAGCCCGGCTCCGAACTCAGGGCCACCCTGCAGATCAATGACCCGGCCGCCTGGCGCGGTCCCTACCGCGGCTCGGTCGGGCTCGGCGAGGGCTACGTCAACGGCCTCTGGGAGACCGACGACCTGGTCACCCTGATCCGGATCGCCGCCCGCGAACTGCGCGAGTTCGACGGCCTGCGCGGCTTCGTCGCCCGTCCCCGCGGCGTCTGGCACAAGCTGCGCGGCCTCGTCCCCGAGAACACCCGGGCCGGCGCCCGCTCCAACATCAGCGCCCACTACGACCTCGGCAACGACCTCTTCAGGGCCTTCCTCGACGAGCGGATGATGTACTCATGCGCCTACTGGCCGGAGCCCGAGGCGAGCCTCGAGGACGCCCAACTGGCCAAGCTCGACCGGATCTGCGACCGCCTCCGGCTCGGCCCCGAGAACCACCTGCTCGAGATCGGCACCGGCTGGGGCGGGATGGCGATCCACGCGGCGCGGCGGAGCGGTTGCCGGGTGACGACGACGACGATCTCCAAGCAGCAGTTCGAGCTGGCGACCCAGCGCGTGCGCGAAGCCGAGCTCGAGGACCAGATCACGGTCCTGCTCGAGGACTACCGCGACCTCGACGGCCGCTACGACCGCCTGGTCTCGGTCGAGATGATCGAGGCGGTCGGCTGGCAGTACTTCGACGAATACTTCCGCCGCTGCGACGAGCTGCTGACTGACGACGGCCTGATGCTGCTGCAGGCGATCACCATCGACGACGGGATCTACGAGGTCGAGAAAGCGGCGAAGAGCTTCGCCAACACCCACATCTTCCCCGGCGGCTGCCTGCCCTCGCGGGGGCTGATCGCCAACTGCCTGGAGCGGGTCACCAGCATGCGCGAGGTCTGGATCGACGACATCACCGAGCACTACCCGCCGACCCTGGCGACATGGCGCGGGCGCTTCTTCGACGCCTGGGAGCGGCTGCGCGGGCTCGGCTACGACGAGCGCTTCCGCCGCCTCTGGGAGTTCTACCTGAGCTCCTCCGAGGCGGGCTTCCGCGAGCGGCGGATTGGCGACGTCCAGATGCTGTTCGCCAAGCCCGGCGCGCGGTGAGCGAGGCGGCGCCGGCCGCGGCGCGCGAGCCGCTGCTGCTGATCCACGGGCTCGGTGGCTCGCGCACGATCTGGGAGCCGGTGATCCCGCTGCTGGCGGCGGAGCGCGAGGTGATCGCCCTCGACATGCCGGGCTTCGGCTCCGAACCGCCGCTGCCGGAGGGGGTCGAGGCGACGGCGGCGAACCTGGCGCAGGCGCTGCACGAACGTCACCTCGGCGAGCCGGGCCTCGAGCGGCCCCACGTCGCCGGCAACTCGCTGGGCGGCTGGGTGGCGCTGGAAATGGGACGGCTCGGCTGGGCCGCCTCGGTCACCGCGCTCTCGCCGGCCGGGCTCTGGCGCGGGCCGATCGGCGAGCGCTCGATGCTGGGCCGAGTCTGGGCGCGGCGGCTGCGGCCGCTGGTCGCCTTGGGGCTGCACGCGGCGCCGCTGCGGCGGCGGGCGGTCGCCACCTTCGCCGGCCATCCCGAGCGGGTGCCGGCCGGCGCCGGCCGCGACCTCGTCCTCGGCTGGATCGATGCCGAGGGCTACGAGGCGGCGAACTCGGCGATGCGCAAGTACGTCTTCGAGCCGAGTGGCTATCCGGAGGAGGTGCCGGTGACGATCGCCTGGGGAGAGCTCGACGGGCTGGTGGCGCCGCCGCGGCCCGAGCGTCGCCCGGCCGGCTCCCGCTTCCTGGCGATGCCGGGTGTCGGCCACACCCCGACCTGGGACGATCCCGAGCTGATCGCTCGGGTGCTGCTCGAGGGGAGCACCCGGAGCGCGCCGGCCGCCGCCGGCGTGGCGCAACCGGTAGAACCAGGGCAACCAACTTCGAGGAGGAGCGCGTGATCGTCGAGCGGACCGAGAACCCGATGTGGCTGTCGAACTCCTACCTGGTCGCCGACCCCGAGTCGGGGACCGGCGTCCTGATCGACGGCAACGAAGAGCTGCGGCCGCTGATCGAGCGGGCCAACCGCGACGGGATAAAGGTGACGCACGTCCTCGTCACCCACCCCCACGCTGACCACGTCGCCGGCCTTGCCGAGGCCCGCGAGGCGCTCGGCGACCCGCCGCTCGTCGCCCACCCCGACTGCGCCGCCGAGCTCGACGAGGAGGTCGCGGTGCTGCTCGGCGACGAAGACGAGCTCGAGGCCGGCGGTCTCCACATCAAGGCGCTCTACACCCCGGGGCACGCCACGGGCCACCTCGCCTTTTTGATCAACGGCTCCGACGTCTTCACCGCCGACGTCCTCTTCAAGGGGACTGTCGGCGGCACGATGGCCCCCGGCGCCTCCGGCTTCGCCGACCTCAAAGCCTCGGTCCTCCACCTGCTCGAACTGCCGCCGGAGACGACCGTCCACCCCGGCCACAAAGAGCCGACGACGATCGGCGAGGAGTGGGCCGAGAATCCCTTCGTGCGGATCTGGCGCGGCCTCGACTCGACCGGCGAGGAGCAGGTCACGGTCTGGGACCGACCGGCGACGCTGAAGCTCTGGGCACCCGACTACGACGGCGGCAACAAGGCCTGGGTCCTGTTCGGCGACTCGGGCGAAGACGCGATCGTCGGCGGCTCCCAGGTCGAGCGGACCTGAACTGGGATACCGATCTTTCCCTGCCTCCAGGGCGGGAAATATCGGTACCCCGATCTTTCCCGCCCTGGTTGCGCCGCTAGGCGATGAAGGGTTCGACGGCCTTTAGGACCTTGGCTTCGGGCAGGGCCTTGTCGAAGGCTTCGGGGGCCGGTTCCGCTTTGTTCTGGAGGCGGATCGCCGCCGCGTGCCGGGCCTCGACCTGGACGATCGAGCCGGCGGCGACGAGGACTTCTTTCGACTTGATTTCGGGCGCGGCGCCGTTGTAGGCGCTGACGCCGGTGTCCTCGAAGGTTTGGGCCAGCATCAGGAAGCCGGCGGTGTCGTCGTATTCGAAGTTGAACTTCGGCTCCGCGACCGGCTTGCCGCCCAGTTTCTTCACCGTCCCCGCCAGCGCTTCGACGTGCTGCTGCTCGTCTTTGGCCAGCAGCGAGATCAGGCTCTTCAACTCGCCCTTGGCTCCCGCTCGGCTCGCCGCTTCCTTGTAGAAAGCGGCCTCCAGGTACTCGAGGGTGAGGGCGAAGTTGACGATCCCGACGTCGCCACCTCCGGAGGCCGCCAGCGCCCGGCGCACCCAGGGGCCGACGCTGATCGCGCCGTAGACGGCGCCGATCGCGAGTGCCCCTTTGAGGATCACCTGGCTGCGCGATAGGTCCTCGCTGTCGTCGATCACCTCGATCGCGGCCAGCTCGGGGCTGACGGCGTCGGGCGTTGCAAGTTGCTTGCTGTTCATCTCATCTCTCCTTTAGCTCGTCGCCGCGCTCAGCCGACGATGAAGGGTTCGACCGCCGTCAGGACGGTTTTCACGTCCGCCGGCACCGCGAAGGCGCCGTCGGGAGTGACCGATTCGCCCAGCAGCGTGTTCAACGTCGCCGCGTGCCGGCCCTCGACGCTGTGGATCGAGAGTGCCGCCGCCAACACTTCTGGACTCTCGATGTTCGCCGCCTGACCGAGGTAGGCGGCGGCGCCAAGGTTCTCAACCGTCCCCGCCAGTTCGAGCACCGACTTGGCGCTCTTCAGCGGGAATTCGGCCTTCGGCTTTGCCGCCGGTTTGCCACCGAGCTTCTTCACCGTCGCGCTCAGCGCGGCGACGTGCTGAGCCTCCTCGGAGCCGAACGTCTTGATCGTCGCCAGCTCGGCGCCCTTGAAGAGACCGCTCTTGGCGACTTCTTCGTAGAAGGCGGTCTCGAGGTACTCGAGGGTAAGGGCGTAGTTGAGGATTCCGATGTCACCTTTGCCGAACTGTTCAGTTTCACTCTCACCACCCATCGACTTGTCGGCGGTGTTCATTTGCTCGCCGGTCGAGCCCATCGTCGTCCCGGTCGTGTCATCGCCACCGCCGCAGGCGACAAGGAACGCCGCCGCCGCGCCGCCGCCGCCAACCGCCATGAACCGGCGCCGCGACACCGGGTCCCTCATCACCCGCTTGACCGCGTTCGGTCCTCGCTCCATCGTCTCCTCGGACATCGTTGCCTCCTCGCGTCGTTTGAACGGTCGCCCCTTACGCCGCCCTACGCCCCCACCCCCGTCGCCGGATCAATCACGCGCTCAGTTGATCCGTTGGTCCATCTGCCCCGTTGTGTGTGGCTGATCCCCAACTGCTAGGAGCCACTCATGCCAAACATCGGACCGCTCGAGATCGGGATCGTCCTGGTCATCGTGCTGATCGTCTTCGGACCGAAAAAGCTCCCCGACCTCGGGCGCTCGCTCGGCAACGGCATCCGCGAGTTCAAAGGCTCGATCGGCGGCGATGACCGCGAGGAGGACGACAAACCCGCGGCGGTCACTTCGGCCTCGACCCCGCGCCGAGCGCGACCCCCGAGCCCCCGCGAGCACCAGCGCGTCTAGACCAGAGCGCCGAGAAGGACGTTGACGATGCGCCGGATTACGCCGATCGCCCACGAGGACCGGGTGCCACTCGAAGGGCACCTGGAGGAGCTGCGCTCGCGCATCGCCGTCTCGCTCGTCGTCTTCGGCGTCGCGCTCGCACTCTGCTTCTGGCAGAACCACCTGCTGCTCGAAGTGGCGGGCGCGGCGCTGCCGGCCGGGCACGAGCGGCTGATCACCTTCGGCGTCACCGAGCCGTTCACGACGACGATGACCGTCGCGGCATACGGGGCGATCGTCCTGGCGCTGCCGATCATCCTCTACCAGGCCTACGCCTTCCTGCTGCCGGCGTTCGGCCGCCAGCAGCGGCGGACGATCATGCCGCTGCTGTTGCTGGTCCCGGCGCTCTTCCTCGCCGGCGTCGCCTTCGGCTACTTCGTCGTCCTGCCGGCGGCGATGAACTTCCTGCTCAACTTCAACGACAGCCAGTTCAACATCCAGCTGCAGGCGAAGGAGTACTACTCCTTCTTCGCTCAGACCCTGCTCGCCTGCGGTGTCGTCTTCCAAGTGCCGGTCGGGATTCTCGCCGTCACCAGGCTGGGCATCGTCTCGGTGCGGCAGCTGACCAAGAACCGGCGCTACGCCTATCTCGGCTGCGCCGTCGTCGCCGCCGCGCTGCCCGGCATCGACCCGATCTCGATGCTGCTCGAGATGGGACCGCTGATCGCCCTCTACGAGCTCAGCATCGTGCTCGCCAGGGTCTTCGGCCAGCCGCGCGAGCGCGCGGCGGCCGATCCGCTCGCCACCGGCTGAGCGAGAACTGGGATACCGATCTTTCCCTGGCTATAGGGCGGGAAAAATCGGTACCCCGATATTTCCGCCCCCGCCTACTTGACCTCGTTGTGGCGGATGCGCCAGATGCCGATCGCCAGCGGCAGGGCGATCCAGAGCAGGGCCGCGGTGAGGACCTGGGCCCAGTCCTTGCCGGCGACGACTTCTTCGGTCAGCGGGGCGAAGGCGCCGGTTTCGATCCAGTCGACCGCTCCCGAGATCGCGGTGATCGAGCCGAGGGCGCCGATCGCGATCGGCAGGGCGAAGTAGAGGACGATCGCCGGGGCTGAGCTGAGGAAGGCGGTCCCGAAGGCGAGCCCCATCAGCATCGCCAGTGCCGCGTAGAGGGCGTCCTGCCCGAGCAGGGAGAGAGGCAGCGACCAGGCGTCGTCGACGCCGGACGAGGCGATGGCAACGCCGATCGCCGAGAGGACCAGGGCGACGAGGAAGGCGGCGAGCGCCAGGGTCAAGCCGGCGAGGACCTTGGCGGCGATCACCCGCAAGCGCGCCGGGACCAGCGCGAAGCTGACCAACGCGGTGCGCTGCCCCCACTCAGCGGTGACCAGCAGGATCCCGACCACGGGCAGCAGCACCGCCCCGGTCTGGACCGTCGCTGAGAGGAGCTCGCGCAGGATCCGGTCGTGATCGTTGCCGGCGATCTCGACGACGACTAGGACCAGCAGCATCAGCGCCGCCACCGCCAGCAGCAGCCAGAAGCCGCTGCGGGTGTCGACCATCTTGCGCAGCTCGACCCGCGTCAGCCGGGCAAGGCCCGGCCGGGCGTCACGCTCCAGAGGCTGCGGCCCGGGGTTGGTCAGGGCTTCGACGCTGGCGCTACTCATGGCTCGCCTCCACTTCGTCACTTGCCTCCACTTGGTCTTGCGGCTCCGCGCCGTTCTCGGCCCCGCCGCTGGTCAGGTCGAAGAACAGCTGCTCGAGGCCGGCGTCCTGCGCCGCCGCCAGATGGGTGAGGACGACGTCGCCGGCCAGCGCCGCGGCGCCGACCGCGCGCGGCTCGGCGTCGACAACGAAGCCGCCGCTGCCGTCGGCCCGCGGCTTCAGCGCCGCCTGGGCGAGGGCGCGCTCGAGCGCCTCCGCGTCGGTCGCCCGCACCACCGTGCCGGCTTTCGCCATCAGCTCTTCGCGACTGCCGCTGGCGACGATCCGGCCGCCGCCGATGATCACCAGCTGGTCGGCGACCGCTTCGACCTCGCCCAACAGGTGCGAGGAGAGCAGCACCGTGCCGCCGCGGTCGGCGAACTCGCGCAGCAGGCCGCGCATCCAGCGCATCCCCTCGGGGTCGAGCCCGTTCGCCGGCTCGTCGAGGATCAGCACCTCGGGGTCGCCGAGCAGGGCGTTGGCGATGCCGAGCCGCTGCCGCATCCCCAGCGAGTAGGCGCCGACCCGGCGCTTGGCCGCAGCGCGGTCGAGGTCGACCAGCTCGAGCATCTCCCCCACCCGCTCCGGGCGCACGCCCATCGTCTCGGCCGAAATCCGCAACGCCTCGCGGCCCCGCCGCCCGGCGTGCTGGGCCGAGGCGTCGAGCAGGACGCCGACCCGGCGGCCGGGGTTGGGCAGCTCGCGGTAGGCGCCGCCGAGCACCGTCGCCGCACCGGCGTCGGGGTCGGAGAAGCCGCAGACCATCCGCAGGGTGGTCGTCTTGCCGGCCCCGTTGGGGCCGAGGAACCCGGTCACGGTTCCCGGTTCGCAATGGAAGGAGACATCGTTGACGACGGTCCGCCCGCCGAAGCGCTTGGTCAGTCCTTGGGATTCGATCATGCCCGCAGCCTGCTGAATCCGGGCGCGTCCTGCAAGCGTCGACCGTCCATTTCTCGCCCCTGCGGAAGTCGGCGCCCGCCCCTACTTCGGTAGGGGGTCCGGGGCGGGGACGCGGCGTACGCTTGTTTGTCGTGAACCCCGAGAGCACCACCGCCGGGCTCGAGTTCTCCCGTTGGCAGCGGATGCTGCTGCCAGGAGCGATGGTCGACGGCCCGAGCGCTGGGCGCAGCCTCCGCGACTGGATCGTCGACGCGGCGGTCTTCGTCGTCGCGATCGGCGTCGGGATCCTCGCCCTGACCAGCACCCTGGCGGAGCACGGTCCGGTCTTCGTCGTCCTCGATCTGCTGCTCGGGGTGGCGGCGATCGCCGCGCTCTGGTTCCGCCGTCAGTACCCGCGGGCGGTCGCCGTCTTCGTCCTCGCCGCCGCCGCATTGTCCGGGCTCGCCGGCGGTGCCGCGCTGATCGCCGTCTTCAACGCCGCGCTGCGCTGCAGCCGGCGCACGCTGAGCTGGATCGCGCTCGGCGCCCTCGTCTCCTCGGCGATCTTCGCGGCGCTCTTCCCCGACGGCAGCTATGTCGGCTCGATCCTGATCTCGATCCTGGTGATCGGCTTCGCGGTCGGCTGGGGCCTCTTCGCCCGCGCCCGCCGCGACCTGGTCGCCGCCCTGCACGAGCGCGCCGCCCGGCTCGAGGCCGAAAGCCAGCTGCACGCCGAGCAGGCGCGCGAGGCCGAGCGGCGCCGGATCGCCCGCGAGATGCACGACGTCCTCGCCCACCGGATCTCGCTGCTCAGCCTGCACGCCGGCGCGCTCGAGTTCCGCCCCGACGCGCCGCCCGAGGAGATCGCGGCAGCGGCGGCGGTGATCCGCGAGTCCGCCCACGCGGCGCTGGAGGAGTTGCGCGACGTGATCGGGGTGCTGCGCGAGGAGACCGAGGGCGCGACCAATCCCGCGCAGCCGACGCTGCGCGACCTGCCCGTGGCTGATCGCGGAGGCGCGGGCGGCGGGGATGCGGATCGAGGCGGAGATCGGGTTGCCGCATGACGGCGCGGCCGCGGACGGCGGACGGCGGACGGGGGCGGGGCCGTGGGCGGCAGCGCCGCGGACGGCGGCGCGGTCTCCGAGCTGAGCGGCCGCACCGCCTTCCGGATCGTCCAGGAGGGCTTGACCAACGCCCGCAAGCATGCCCCGAACGCGCTTGTCACAGTTCGCGTCGGGCTCAGCGGCGAGGGCTGCCTCGAGGTCGAGCTGCGCAATCCGCAGCCGGTCGGCGCCGCGCTCGGGCCGGTCGCCGCGGCGCCGCTGCCCGGCGCTGGATCCGGCCTGATCGGCCTCGGTGAGCGGGTCGCGTTGGCCGGCGGCGAGCTCGTCCACGGCCCCGACGAGCGCGGCGACTACCGGCTGCGGGCGACCCTGCCGGCGGGCCGATGAGCGTGGGCGCGACCGACACGCGGCCGATCCGGGTCCTGCTCGCCGACGACGACCCGCTGGTCCGCTCGGGACTGCGGCTGCTGCTCGGCGGCGCCGAGCGGATCGAGGTCGTGGCCGAGGTTGGCGACGGTAACGAGGTGCTGGGTGCGGTCGATCGCCACCGGCCCGACGTCGTCCTGATGGACATCCGCATGCCCGAGCTCGACGGGATCGCCGCCGCCGGCCTGCTCGCCGGCCAGCCCTCGCCGCCGGCGGTGCTGATGCTGACCACCTTCGACGCCGACGAGTTGGTGCTGCAGGCGCTCCGCGCCGGCGCCGACGGCTTCCTGCTCAAGGACACAGCGCCGGCTGAGATCGTCCGCGCGATCGAGACCGTCGCCGCCGGCGAGAGCACCCTCTCCCCCGCCGTCACCAGGCAGCTGATCCAGCTGGTCGCCGGCGAGGGAGGCGGCGACTCGCGCCGCGCCGAGGCGAGCGAGCTGATCGGCCGCCTCAGCCCACGCGAGCTGGAGGTCGCGCGGGCGGTCGGCCGCGGCCTCTCCAACGCCGAGATCTCGGCCGAGCTCCACCTCTCGGTGGCAACCGTCAAGGCCCACGTCTCGAAGCTGCTGGAGAAGCTCGACCTCGCCAACCGGGTGCAGATCGCGCTGCTGGTGCGCGACGCCGGCTGACCGGCAATCCGTCCAGCGCCGTGCCCGGGCTTGGACGAATATGCGACCCACTATTCGGTGCCCGCCGGCCCCAGGAGTAGGACACTGAATCGACGGTGTCCGAACAGATCCAAGAATTCTTCTTCAACTGGTACCCCGTCTTCGGCGTCTTCTTTATGGCGCTGTTGCTGTTCGTCTTCCTGCGGCTGATGCGGACGACGATGGGGACGACCAAGCCGGAGACGGTCAAGGCGAGCCGCACCAAGCCGGTGCTGTGGGACGAGGTGCAGGGGGTCGACGCCGCCAAAGAGGAGCTGATGGACGTCGCCGAATGGCTCCACGACCCCGACCGCTTCGCCAAGCTCGGCGCCCGCCCGCCCGGCGGCGTCCTCCTCTACGGCCCGCCCGGGACCGGCAAGACGATGCTGGCGCGCGCCGTCGCCGCCCAGGCCAACGTCGACTTCTACGCCGCCTCGGGCTCGAGCTTCGTCGAGATGTTCGTCGGCCGCGGCGCCGCCCGCATCCGCCGGCTCTTCAAAGAGGCGCGCAAGTCGGGCCGCGCGGTGATCTTCATCGACGAGCTCGACGCGATCGGCGGCTCCCGCTCGGGTGGCGGCGGCGACGGCGGCACCAGCGAGCGCGAGCAGGCACTGAACCAGCTGCTGGTCGAGCTCGACGGCTTCGAGAAGGGCGAAGCGACGGTGATCGTGATCGCCGCCTCCAACCACGTCGACAAGCTCGACAAAGCGCTGCTGCGGCCGGGCCGCTTCGACCGCCGGGTGCTGGTCTCGCCACCCGACCGCGACGGCCGCGAAGCGATCCTCCGCGCCCACGCCGAGGGCAAGCCGCTGGCCGCCGACCTGCAGCTCGCCGACGTCGCCCGCAAGACCACCGGGATGACCGGCGCCCAGCTCGCCAACGCGCTGAACGAGGGGGCGATCATCGCCGGCCGCGCCGGCCGCGACGAGATCATCCGCGAAGACCTCGACGAGGCGCTGCTGCGCCAGTCGGTCGGCTCGCAGCAGACCCGCCGCCTGACCGAGAAGGAGCGCCGTTTGGTCGCCTACCACGAGGCTGGCCACGCGCTCTGCTTCCGGCTCGTCTCGAACGAGGCGCCGGAGATCATGAGCATCGTCCCGCGCGGCACCGCGCTCGGCTTCGTCGCCCCCTCGGTCGAGGAAGACCGCTACCTCAAATCGCGCGGCGAGCTGCTCGACGACGTCGTCACCGCGCTCGGCGGCCGCGCCGCCGAGGAGGAGGTCTTCCGCGAGGGCTACTCGGGCGTCTCCTCCGATCTCTCCCACGTCTACGCGATCTGCGCCCAGATGGTGACCGAATTCGGCATGGGCGTCGCGATCGACCACGACGGGCCGCCGCCGATCGCGATGCCGGTCGGCGACTGGCAGGTCTCCGACCAGACCCGCCGCGACGTCGACCAGGCGGCGATGACCCTGGCCCGTGAGGCCTACCGCCGCGCCCGCGCCCTGCTCGCCGCCAACCGCGAGGCCCTCGACGAACTCGCCGAGCAGGCGCTCGAGCGCGAGACGCTGAGCCGCGAGGAAATGGAGGAGATCTTCGCCCGCCACCAGCTGCGCGGCCTCGTCGACCCCCGCACCTCCGGCGCGGCGATGGTGGCGATGAGCCGCGAGCACCGCAGCGGCGGCTCCCACCGCGATTGAGCCCGCCCTCCCGGCGGGAGCTGTTCCTTATGTCGGCTATCCCGACATAAGGAACAGCCCGGTAGCTTCGGGGCATGGCTGGCGAAGCGAGGTGGTGGTTGATTCGGCCGGCGCAGAACCTGAAGCCGGCGACGTATCGGTGCCCGCTTTGCGGGGAGCGGCTGCCGGCGCTCTCGGAGCACTTCCTGATTGCGCCTGAGGGCGACAAGAGCAAGCGCCGCCACGCCCACACCGAGTGCGTCATGCGGGCGCGCAAGGCGGGACGGTTGCCGAGCGAGGAAGCGTGGCGGGCAACCCAGCCACGGCCGGCCTCGCTTTGGGACCGATTGCGGAAGCGGATTTCCGGGAAGGACAGCGGGAGATGACTCGATCCGCAGGAACGATCCGGAGGAATTCCGTGACGAACGAGCCCCGTTACCGTAGTCGCCATATGCGCAACCGATCGCTGCTCCTCGCCGCCCTAGTCCTCTCGCTCCTGGCCCTCGCCGCTCCGGCCGCCGCCCTCGGTGCGGTCGAACGCACGGTCTCGGTCGAAGCTACGGCGACGATCAAGGTGCCGAACGACAGTGCCTCCTTCGGGCTCGGCGTCAGCCTCGTGCGGGACAGCCGCAGCGCTGCGCTGCGCGCCGTCTCAGCGAAGCTGAAGAAGGTGGTCGTGGCGGTTCAAGCGATCCCCGGGGTCGGCGACGGCGACGTCGAGACCGGCCGCATCTCGGTGGGGAAAGAGAGCCCAGGCCGCTACCGGGCAGGCGAGGGCATCGGCGTCCTCCTCCACGACCCGTCGCAAGCCGGCAACCTCGTCTCCGCCGCGATCGCCGCCGGCGTCACCGGTGTCCGCGGCCCCAGCTACTTCGTCGGCGACACCGAAGCCGCCTACGCAAATGCCCTCGGCGCCGCCTTCCAGAAAGCCAAAGCGAAGGCCGCGACCCTGGCCGGCCAGGCTGGCGCCACGCTCGGCCAGGCGCTGACGATCAACGAAGGCGGCAAGGCCGAAATCGTCCCTGAGTTCAAGGGGGCGTCGGCACCCTCCGCCGACTGCGGCACCAGCGCCGGCCCGGTCGCCAAGCGCGCCGGCAGCACCGTCTGCGGGCCGGCACCACCAACCAAGCCCGGCGTCTCGACCGTCACCGCCACTGTCGGGGTGATCTTCGCCCTGCAGTAGCGCCGGCGCGCCCGGCGCTACTTGTGGAGGCCGGCGACGGGGGTGCCTTCGCTGACCGTGGCGCAGTCGTAACTTTCGGGGTCGATCGGGTCGACGATCGCGCGCCCCTCGGGGCGGCCGTCGAGGCCGCACTGGACGTACCAGTCCTTGACGCCATCGGCGGCGACGATCGTGTCATCGCCGCCGCGCCCGAAGTAGCTGTCGACGCCGGGCTGGCCGAGCAGCAGGTTGGGGCCGCCGTCGCCAATCAGGACGTCGTTGTCGAAGGAACCCTCGATGTCCTCATCGGTAGCGCTGAGGTGGACGTGACGGCAGCCTTTGACGGCGTTAATCCAGGCCGAGTGGACGGCGAGCGAGATGTAGAGAGTGCCGGGGTGGGCCTGGGTCTCGGCGAAGGAGGCGTCGTCGCGGCCGGTGCCGCCGACGATCGCGCCGCCGGCACAGCCGCCACCGGCCGCCAGCAGGTCACCGCCACCTTCGCCGTAGAGGAAGGTCGGGCCGGGCAGGCCGCCAATCAGGCCGTCTTCACCGTCACCGCCATAGAGCCGGTCGGCGCCGGGGCCGGACTCGAGCAGGTCGTCCTCGGGGCCGCCGCGCAGGGTGTCGTTGCCCTGGCCGCCGGCGAGGCGGACGAAGTCGATCGCTTCGAGCGAGCCCTCGACCGCGAGCGAGTCGTTGCCGGGACCGAGGTCGGCCATCATCCAGCGCCCCGGGCCTTCCGCCTTGCAGATCACCTGCTCGGCGGCGCCGGGCGGATGCTCGCAGCCGGCGCCGGCTGCGAGCGCGGAGACGCCGCTGACCGCGTAGGTCTCATTGGCTTCGTCCCAGGAGACGAAGAGGCGGTCGGGGCCGGCGCCGCCGACCACCTGCAGGCCGCCACCGCCGGCCGGGTCGGGGTCGAGGCGGATCAGGGCCGAGCCCCGAGGCGGCGCTTCGGGTCCGCAGGAGAGGCGGACGATGCCACCTCTGCAGCTGTCCTTGCCCTGGCCGCCGTCGATCGTCCTGGTGCCACGGTTGCCGATCAGGGTGTCGTTGCCGGGGCCGCCGTCGATCGCCTTCGCCGGACCGCCGATCAGGGTGTCGGCGAAGGCCGAGCCTTCCAGCGCCTGGAAGCGGAAGAGCCGGTCGTGGCCGTCGCCGAAAGCTTTGTGGGCGGGGAGCGAGGCCCAGACGCCGGTGCCCTTGCCGCCAGCAACGGCGGTCGAGAAGGAGGCGACGTCGCCGCGGCCGGGGCCGCCGTCCATGCGGTCGTAGCCGTAGTCGCCGCGGACCAGATCGTCGTTGCCGGGACCACCGCTGACGGTGTCGATGCCGAGGCCGCCGCTGACTTCGTCGTCATCGCCGCCGGAGCCGGTTGCTTTGTCGTCACCGAGGTCGCCGAAGACGCGGTCGGTGCCGGCGCCGCCGTCGAGCAGGTCGTTGCCGCGGCCGCCGCGGATGTGATCGTCGCCGGTGCCGGTGCAGACGTAATCGTTGCCGAGACCGCTATAGACGGTGTCGTCGCCGCCGAGGGTGACGATCACGTCGGGCTCGCCGGTGCCGCGGATCGTGTCGTCCTCCGGCGTGCCGACGATCGTCGCCTTCTTGCCGTGGCAGCGCGGCGCTTCTTCCGGTGCTTCGGCGCCGCCGGCGCTCGAAGCAAAGACCGCGACCGCGGCGACGATCACGGCGAGGCTGAGGACCCCCCTGGCACTCATCTTCACGAGTGGGATCGTATTGGGCTCACCGGATTTCGACCGGCGTCCCGGGCCGGGCGCGAGCCGCCAACCAGCGGAGGATCCGGTTCTGCATCCGGATGCAGCCGTGCGAGCGGGCCGAGCTCGCTGCCGGCCGCTGCCGCACCCGCTCGTAGATCGTGAACAGGCCGCGCGGCGTCGAGGTGTCCGGCTTGCCGATCACGACCCGCCAGCTGCGCAGGCCAGATTCGATGAGTCGTGGCGAGCAAACCGGGGGGTGTGGTTTGGCTGTTCCTTATCCATGCCATTCCGAGATAAGGAACAGCCCGGCGAACCTCGCCAAACCTTGGTCCCCAAAAAACTCGAGCGGAGCCGAAGGCGGGAGCGTTTTGGGGAGGTACGCCGGCGACCCGCCCCCGCCAAACCCCGACTACGGGTTGCCAACTACCCCGATCCGCAGGCCGAGCCACGGATAGCTCTTAGTGAAGAAGGCGTTGTCCTGCGGCTGCAGGCCGACCGCCGAGAGCCAGAGTTGGTAGACGGGAGCGTTGGAGATGCCGCCGTGCAGGCGTCGCCAGACGCGGTGGCCTTTGACGCCGAACGGTGGCGGGGTGATCGTGTCGGTCCACTCGACCGCATTGCCGCCCTGGTCGAGCGTCCCCCAAGGCGAGCGGATCTGCGCGGTGCCGACCGTGCCGAGGCTGCCCTGGAAGGCGGCTTCGTATTGCGACGGCGAGAGGCCGAGCGGGTTGACGGTGGCGCAGTCCGAGGCGCTCTGGTTCGACGGGCACCAGGTCGGCCACGGCGTCTTGTTCATCGTGTGCCAGATCGCCACCGGCTGGGTCGTGGAGCCGTTGGTGACGTCGCCGGTAGCGGGGTTGAGGGTCGCTTCAGCGGGCGGCTGCGAGTTTTCCGTTTCAAAGGCACCGGGGTTGGTCGGGTACTCCCAGTAGGAGTATTTGCCGCCGCCTTTGGGGTCGTAGTAAGCAGCCTTGATCCACTCGTCCTGGCTCGGGATCACGAAGCCGCTGGACTGGTCGCGTTCCATCCGGCGCGTCGTCATCTTGTACATCCCGGTCTCGGTGTTGCGCGAAAGCCGCACCCGATAGGTGACGGTCGAAAAGCCCGCAACGGTCCCGCTCGTGCGCGAGAGCACTTTGCCGTTGTCGACCGAGTTGGCGAAACGGGCGGCGCGCAGGAAGTTGGCGAAGCCGTAGGGCTTGTCTTCCCATTCCGGCGCGGCCGCGCTGTAGTGGCGGCCCGATACCGCCGCTTCGGTGTAGTTGATCTGGCCGAAGCGCGGCCACTGCTCGCCGCTCTCGGTTTCGCTCCAGAGTTTGTGCCGGTTGCGGCCGAGCGGGTCGACCGTGTTGAGGAAGTCGACCCACTGACCGACCGTCACCTCGAGTTCGCCGACCCCGTAGGCGTAGTCGACGCCGCCGACTTCCATGCAGGCCGGTTTGCGTTTGATTTTCGGCTTCGGCGCTTCGGCGCAGCTCTGGAAGATCTTGTCTTCGAAGGGGATGATCCCGACCGAGGGGTTGCCGGGCGAGCCGACGTTCATCGTCGTGAAGGTCAGTACTGCGGGGCGCGTCGGCGCGCCGGGCATCGCCGCCTGCGCGGCACTCGGGGCGAGCAAGCCGACCGTGAGCGCGGCGAGGCCGAGGGCGAGGCGGGTTTTCAGGGTCACTGAGACGGCGCGGGTTGCGAGCATGGCGGCCTCTTCGGCCAGCTGGCGGCGCTTCCTGCTTTGCGACGCCTGACGCCGCCGCACAACCGCCCGGTCGGGCGGTCTCAGGAGCCGAGAATCGCGCCGATCAGGTTCGGCGTGAAGGGCTCGGTGCCGGCGACCAGTTGCAGGTTCGGGAAGGGGCCGTGGGCGCGCTCGTAGGCGAGCTCGTTGGCCAGGTCGCCAACGCCGTTGGTGGCGGGGAGCGGCGCCAGCTGCAAGGTGCTGAGGACGCCGATCGCTTCGCCGTTGCCGTTCATGAAACCGCTCCCCGAGTCGCCGGGAATGCCGGGAGTAAGGGTGGCGACGACGTGGCTCCAGCCGTTCCCTTCGTTCTGGATCACGATCCCCTGCTTGGGGCTCAGTTTGGTGATCCCGAGGCGCAGTTCCGAGTTGCCGTAGGAGTAGACGGTCGAGCCGAGGCCGCCGACCGTGCCGACCCCGGTCGGGCCGCCGAAGCCCGGCACCGAGGGGTTGACGCTGCCGACGTCGGCGGCATCGATCCGGACCAGCGCCAGGTCGTTGTAGGCGCAGCTGTCGGGATCGCCCTCACCCAGCGCTTGCATCGCCAGCCAGGAGTTGTAGACGAGGGTCCCCGCTTTGCTCGCGCCTTTCACTTCGACCGCGGTACCGAGTGGCAGCGAACCGCTGGTGCAGCCGTTGGTTTCGGTCTGGCCACCGGTGCCTGAGCAGTGGGCGGCTTGCCCGAGGTAGACCTCCGCCCCTTCCTGGAAGACGAAGTTCGAGGTGCACTGGCCGCCTTGCGTGTAGGTCTGGACGCCGGGGTGGATCGGCGCCGTTTTCGCCGGCGCCCAGCCGAGCGCGGCGGCGGGCAGCAGGGCCAGCGCCACCAAGGCGGCGAGGACTGCGACTGGCGCTGCGAGCGGCCTCCTCCCGTTCACGGACGGGAGGCTACCTAAAACTGGGTAGAGACGTCAACCCTCGGCGGGCGGCTGCCCGCCTCCCGTCTTCGGCTGCCGGGTCGACATGTAGCCGGCGAGGACGACGGCAAGGAAGAAGACGGTGGTGATCTCGCGGCCGATCTGGGCGACGTCGAGCAAGGTGTCGCGCGGGTTGCCGAGCGCGACCACGATCAGGACCGCGATGACGAAGACGGCGGTCAGCGCGTAAATCACCGTCGGGCCGGTCCGCTCCAGCGGGCGCAGGAAGCGGTCCCAGGGCGAGTCGGGGATCGGCGCCGGCTTCAGCTCCCCACGTTTGGCGATCCGCATCACCGACCAGGCCCGCCACGCCTCGATCCCGATCGCCAGGGTGATCAGCGCCGACCAGAAAGTGACGTTCGACTCACTCACCTCGACCACGGTGACCGCGATCCGGGCGACGAAGATCGCAATCACCAGTCGCACCAGCGAGAGCCGGCGTTCGACCAGGTCGCGGGTCCGCGAGCGCAGGCGCGGCTTGCGCCGCGGTTCGGCCGTCGCAGACATCCTCAGACGGGCTCCGCCGCCATGTGCTCGCGCAGTTTCGGGATCAGCTGCGGCGCCGCCAACGCCTGTGGCACCAGCCTAGGATCGTTGAGGATCGCGTCGGAGACGAGGCGGACGCTGACCCCGTGGTCCTGGCCCGCGTCGCGCTCGACGGCGATCGCGTCGCCGGTGCCGAGTTCGCCCTCCTCGAGGATCCGCAGGTAGGCGCCCGGCCGCGAGGCCTGGCCGAAGCGCCGGACGAACAGCGGGTCGCCGATCCGCAGCCCGAGCTTGAAGCAAGGCAGCCGCGGCTGCACCACTTCCAGCAGCGTCGTCCCAAGCCGCCAGCGCTCGCCGAGCAGCGCCCCGGAGACATCAACACCTTCGGTGGTCAGGTTCTCGCCGAAGGCGCCGGGGCCGAGCTCGCGCCCCAGCTCCTCCTCCCACAGCCGGGTCTCCTCGATTGCGTAGGCATAGACGGCCTTGTCGGGACCGCCGTGGACGCTGAGGTCAGCCTGGCGATCGCCGTCGAGGTTGACCCCGCGCACCCGCACCCGCCCCTCCACCGGGTGCTTCCAGATCGCCGTCTCAACCACCCGCGTGCCGGTCTCGACCGCTTTCGGCAGACCGACGTTGACGCTGAGGAGGCGCGATCGCATGCGGTGATCTTGCCACCCCGCTGCCCGAGAGGACTGCATTCATGTTCCTCTCGCACGCGAATGCAGTCCCCTTGTTTCGCGCTACTCGGTTTTGGGTACGGTGGCGGCATGCGACGGGGGGTTGCGATGGTGCTGGCTTTGGTGGCGCTGTGCGCGGCGCTGCTGGCGCCGGCGACGCGCGGCGCTGCGGTCCCACCCCCGAGCCAAGACCCCTTCTACAGCTACGACGGCGCGATGCCGCTGGCGCAGATCGCGCCGGGGACGGTGCTCAAAACCCGCACCCTCCCCTACCACCTCGCCGGCCTGCCGCTGCCGGTTAGAGCGGTGCAGTTGCTCTACCGATCGACCGGGATGACCGGCGATCCGACCGTCAACGTCACCTCGGTGCTACTGCCGCCGCTGCGGATCGGCCCGCCCAGGGTCGTCGCCTACGGCTCCTTCTACGACTCGCTCGCCCAGGCCGACGAGCCCTCCTACGCGATCGCCGGCGGCCTCACCCTGGGCGGCCTGATCCCCCAGGTCGAGTCGCTGCTGTTCGCCCCCGAGCTGACCGCCGGCCGCGCGATCGTGATCGCCGATACCGAGGGCCAGAGCGCCGACTTCGCCGCCGGGCCCGAGTACGGGATCAACACCCTCGATGGGATCCGGGCGGCGCTCGCCTCACCGGCCACCGGCCTCGGCGGCGCCAACGCCAAGGTCGGCCTGATCGGCTACTCGGGCGGAGCGATCGCCACCGAGTGGGCAGCCGAGCTGGCGCCAAGCTACGCGCCGGACGTCAACAGCAAGCTGGTCGGCGCCAGCTTCGGCGGCGTCCTCGTCGACCCCGCCCACAACCTCCACTACGTCGACGGCAGCAGCCAGTGGGCAGGCGTGATGCCGATGGCGATCATCGGCGTCTCGCGCGCCTTCGACATCGACCTCACCCCCTACCTGAGCGAATACGGCAAACAGCTCTACGACAAACTGCAGGGTGCCTCGATCGTCGAAGTCCTCGGCAAATACCCGGGCCTGACCTGGACCCAGCTGGCAAAGCCCGAATACGCGACCCCGGAGTCGATCCCGCTCTACGCCGAAACGGTCAACCAGCTGATCATGGGGACGGGCGGGACGCCGAGCGTGCCGCTGCAGATCGCCCAGGGCGCCTTCGGCGAGCTCGAAGGGACGCCGGGAAACAAGCCGGGGATCGGCCAGGGCGACGGGGTGATGATCGCCGGCGACGTCCGCACCCTGGCGCGCGAATACTGCTCCCGCGGCGTCCCCGTCTCCTACTCGCAATACGACGCTTTCGGCCACGTGCCGACCGCGGTCCCCTGGATCACCGCTGCGATTCCCTGGCTCGAGGCACGGTTCGCCGGCCAGGCGGCGCCACAGAACTGCGCCGCGATCCCGCCCGGCAACCCGCTGACGCCAATCGGCGGCTGACCCGGCTCCGCCTCAGCCCGCCGCGGCCGAGAGGTGCTTGGCGACCTGCTCGCAGCCGCGGCGCAGGCGTCGCTGGTAGGCGGCTCGGCTGAGGCCGAGCGCGGCGGCGTTCTCGTCGTCGTCGTGGCCATCACGGGCGAGACAGCCGTGCCGCAGCGCCGCCTGGGTCAGCGCTTCGCCTGGCGCTTCGCCGAAAGCGCCCTCGACCGCCGCGACCAGGGTCCGCCGCACCGATTCGGCGCGCTCTTGCACGTCGTCGCCGCGGGCCAGTGGGCTGCGGGCGAGCGCGGCCGTGTCCTCGAGGTCGTCGAAAGCCTCGCGCACCGCCTCGACCGACACCCCCTCGCCGCCGTCGGGTCGCGGCGGCGCCGGCAGCCCTAGCTCGCTGTAGAGGTGCTCGCGCAGCGCCGCGACGACGCCGCCTTGGCCCCAGTCGATCACGTGGCACTCGACCGTCTCCGCGCCGACGAGGACGTCGAGCTCGGGGACGTGATCGGCGCCGCTGGCGGCGGCGAACGAGCGGGCGCCGGGCAGCTCGGGGTTGATCGGCAGGTAGGCGTGGCGGGGGCTGCCCGAGGTGGCGCCGAGCAGACCAGCGATCCCGAGCAGGCCGAACAGGCCAGCCTCGGGATCGCGGCTGAGGTCGATCATGTCGCGCCAAATCACCGCGTTGGGCCGCCCGTGCTCGCGCGCGTGGCGGAGGCGCGGGCCGAGGATCGGGTCCTCGAGGGCCAGCGGCGCGGCGGTCGCGGGGGTCAGCGTCAGGGTCAGGCCACAGAGCCGGTCCTCACCGTCGCGGGCGACCGTGACGTGCTCGGGCGCCTGCTCGAAGAAGAGCCGGGTGCCTTCCCAGACGGCGGCGTGGCGGCTCTCGCGCAGGGCGCGGTCGGCTGCGCCGAGATCGCCCTCACGGACGCCGTCGACCCGGAAGCGGCCCGCCGCCTGCCAGGAGAAGCCCCAGCGCAGCGCCGGGTCGTCGGCCAGCTCGGCGAGGTCGATGATCGCCAGCGGTCCGGCCGGGCCGCTGGCGCTGTCGTAGAGATGGTCGGCGACCCGGCGCCGCAGCTCGCGCTCGAGCAGTGGCTCGTCGCGGCGGACGCTGGCGCGGATCGCTTCGCGCACCAGCTCGTGCGGCGCCACCCCCTCGCCGCGCGGCTCGACGAAGCTGCGCGAGCGCAGCCACTCCCACTCGCCGTCGGGGTCGGCGCCGGTCAGCGCCGCGGCGAGCAGCGCCGGCGACGTCACCCGGGCGATCGCAGCGACCGCCATCGTCGCCAGATGGGGGCCCTGCAGGCTCCCTTCGACCAGCCGCCCGACGAGTTCCTCGTCGAGCTCGGCGCGGTCGCGCTCGGTCTGCGTCGCGACCCGACCCAGCCGGCGCGCCGAGTCGGCGCCGAGCTCGAGCGCGAGCGGATTGCCGCGCGCCCAGCGGCCCGCTTGGGCGGCCAGCTCGCCGCTCACCCCGAGCCGCCGCAGCAGCTCCAGAGAGTCGGCCGAGTCGAGCGGCCGTAGGCCGATCGTCTCGAAGCCGCCAGCGGCCTCGCGCGGTGCCCACTCAGGCCCCGGCGCCCGGCGCGAGCCGATCAGCACCGCCGCGCCGCGCGGCAGCGAGGGAATCAGGGCCCGACGCAGGTAGCCGCCCAGCGACTCGACGTGCTCGAAGCTGTCGAGGACGATCAGCGGCTGCGGCTCGGCGCGGGCGGCGGCCAGCGCATCCTCGAGCTCGTCGGGGACCGGGGCAACGTCGCGGCCGTCGAGCCAGGTGACCGAGAAGCCCTCATCGCGTGCCGCCGTCGCCGCGGCACGGCGCAACAGCGCCGTCTTGCCGACCCCGCCGGCGCCGTGGACGAAGACTCCGACCACGCCTTCAGCGCGGAGCGCCTCGCGGATCCGCCCGAGCTCGACCTCGCGGCTGACCAACCGCGGCGCTTCCTGCCTGACCGCCTTCACGACCGCGTCAGGTTCTCAGATTTGTTCGTTGCGTTACTACTCCCTGATGCTCGCAGCCGCGCTCGCCCTCGCCTCGGCCCTCTCCTACGGACTCTCGGACTTCGCCGGCGGCATCCTCAGCAAGAGCCGCAGCGTCTACACGGTCGGGGTCGCCAGCCAGTTGACCGCGGCGCTGGCGACCGCCCTCGTCGCGGTCCTCGCTCCCGGCGACCCACGCGCCGCGGACTTCGCCTGGGGCGCGGCGGCGGGGCTAGGCGGGGCGCTCGGGATCGTCTTCCTCTACCGCGGCCTGAGCCGCGGCCGGATGAGCGTCGTCGCGCCGATCTCGGGCACCGGCGCGGCGCTGATCCCGGTCGTCGTCGGGATCGCCAGCGGCGAGTCGCCCTCGGCGCTGGTCTGGCTCGGCATCGTCCTCGCTTTCCCGGCGATCTACCTGATCCCCCAGGTCGACGCCGCGGAGGAGGGAGCGGGCGGCGGCCCAGCGCCGAGCGCCGCCGGCGACGGCGTCGTTGCCGGCATCGGGTTCGGGGCGGAGTTCGCGCTGATCGGGCAGATGGGCGACGGCGCCGGCTTCCTGCCGCTGACCCTGATGCTGGCGGTGATCACCGGCGTCATCGCCCTGGCGGCGATCGCGCTGCGCCAGCCGTTGTTGCCGCGCGGGCCGGGCAAACTGCCGGTCTACGCCTTCGGGCTGCTGGGAATGGCGGCGACGGTGTTGTTCCTGCTCGCCACCCGCCAGGGACTGCTGACCGTCGTCGCGGTGATCGCCTCGCTCTACCCCGCCAGCACCGTTGCCCTGGCGGCGATCTTCCTCGGTGAAAAGCTAGGCCGGCTGCAGATCGCCGGCCTCGCCATCGCGGCCGCCGCGGTGGTGCTGATCACGGCTGGCTGATGGGCGGTACCGGGCTCGAACCAGTGACCTTTCGGGTGTAAACCGAACGCTCTCCCAACTGAGCTAACCGCCCCGCCTCGGAGAGTACCCGGGCTTCGCCGATTGCTCCTAATCGGGCAGGTCGAGACGCGGGTCCGGTGAGGCGCGGGTCTCGCCGCCGGCCTCGAGCAGCTCGAGCCGGGCGTTGATCGCCTGCAGTTCGGCGAGGATCAGGTCGTCCTTCTCCTCGGCCACCTCCTCGGCACTGATGAAGCGGTCGGCGATGAAGGCGGTGAGCAGGGCGACGAAGCCGATGCCGACGAACATGATCGTGATTCCGATGATCCGGCCGCCGGTGCTCTGGACCGGGATTTCGCCGTAGCCGACAGTGGTCACCGTGGTCACCGCCCACCAGACGCCGTCCCAGGTAGTGATCCCCTGCTTTTCTTCGACGCTGGCGAAGACGACGCCGCCGATGATCACGGTGCCGATGGCGACCATCCCCGCGTACCGCATCCCCTCCAGCGAGAGCAGTCGCCGCAGGGCCAGGATCCGGACCAGCCGCAGCAGCCGCACCAGCCGAAACAGCCGCCCGCTCTGCCAACCGGCCGGCGCAAACGGTGGCGTGATGACGACGACCAGGACGTCGATCACGTGGCGCCGCAGCCAGCGCCAGCGATCGGGGACGACCATGAGCATCACCACCGTCTCGAGCGCGAAGACACCCCAGGTCACCCAGTTCAGCACCCGCGCCACTTCCGGCCAGGGCGCCCGCAGGTTCGACTCCTGGATCACCACCAGCGGCACCGTCAGCAACGCCGCGATCACCACCGGCCATTCGAAGCGGTCCTGAATCCGCTGCGCCCGCGCCTGCCGCGGGTCGTCGGGCTGCACCGCCTGCGAGCTCACTGCCCCGATCCTTCCGGTCGCACCGGACGCACCATCGGCGGCCGCGGGCCGCCGCCTGAGAGACTTCCCGGCATCGAACCGGAGCGTAAGCCCCTCGTCTCGCTGCCCCGCAATCAGTTCATCGCGCTGGTCGTCGGCGTCTGCGTGCTGAGCGCGGCGATTGGGTCGGGGATCGCGCTGCTCGCCCAGACCGGGCCGGAAGGGGCGGCCGGGAAGCAGGGCAAGCGCGGGCCGGAGGGACCGCGCGGGCCGGCCGGAGAATCGGCAGCGGGCGAAGTCGAGGCGCTGGAAGCGGAAATCGAAGAACTGCGCGGGCAACTCGGCGAAGTCGAAAGCAGCGCCGGCGAAGGCGAGGGTGAACTCGAAGAACGGGTTGAAAGCCTCGAAGAAGAAGTCTCGGAACTCGGCAGCGTCGCCTCGGAACTGTGCGGCGAATCCGAATTCGAATTTCTCTGCTGACGGGCTGAACCGCCGCGGCGTATGCTCCGTATATCGGTCCGATGACGGCTGGTTGGGACAACTGGCAGCGGCGCCTGGCAATGGCCTTCGTGGCGGCGATCGCGATCGCCTCCCTCGCCGGCCTACGCGCCGCCGCCGGTCAGTCCGCCACCGAGCATGGGGCGACGGCGAGCCGCGCCACGACCGAGCGGATCGCCAACTTCGCCTTCCACCCGACGCCTCTGACCGTCAGCCCCGGAACCCGAGTCGTCTTCTCCAACCAGGACAGCACCACCCACACCGCGAACCAGAATGGCGGCGGCTTCGCCACCGGGCGAATCAAGCCGGGCAAGTCGGCGGCGGTCACCTTCAAACGGCCCGGCACCTACCTCTTCCACTGCTCGATCCACCCCTTCATGAAGGGCAAGATCGTCGTCAAGTAGCCCCGTCGACTACCCTCGACCGGGCATGGATACGACCACTCTGTGGCGGTCCGCCCTGCTACAGCTGGTCGCCGTCGCTCTCCTCTCGATCGCCCTCGCCCTAGCGCTCCCCCACGACTTCTTCGAGGACTGGGGCTGGCTGACCGGTCCGCTTGCCTGGCTCCTCTGCGCCGCCTTCACCGCCCGGATCCTCACCCTCCCCCTCGGCCCGACCCTGCTCGGCGCCCTCCTCGCTGGCCTCCCCAGCCTCCTCTTCGTCGTCATCGGCGCCCACTGGGCCGGCGCCGTCGTCGCCATCGGCCTCTTCGCCCTCTGGTGCGCCCGCCTCCGCCGGCGGGACGAGCCGCTCGGCGCCTAGCCGGATCAAGAGGACTGCGTCTGTCAGCAGTCTGGCTTGCCTTCTTCGCCGAGCGGCAGCATCGAGAAGCTGCCCTGGCGCGGCATGCCTTGCGGCAGCGGCCCGGTTAGTGCGTAGTGGAGACGGGCGTAGACCGGGTTGCCTTGGCAGGGGACGACCTTCGCGAGCCGCAGCATTGCTTGCGGGTGGGAGAAGCGGCCTTCGGCGCAGTTGGGGATGCAGTCGTTGGCGAAGCCACGCCCGGTCGCCGTCGCGGTCGCGTCGCCGTAGCCCTTCCACCGCACCTTGCCGATGCCGAAGGTCCCGTCGGCGGAGAGCAGGAAGGAGTGGGGACGGAAGTAGAGCTTGGGGTCGCCGAGGGCGCGGGTGACGAGGACGCGTTGGGGCTGCGGTTCGGGCGAGGTCGGCTGCGGTTCCGGCGGCGTCGCGCCACGCGCGGCGCGTTCCTTAGCGCGCTGTTCCGCTTCGTCTTCCGGCATCAAGACGGTGGAGGTTTGGAAGCCGCCTTCCCAGCCGGCGCCTCTGACCACCGGGTAAGTAAACGGCGCGCCGCCGGCCGCCGGGTTCCCCTCGCGGTGGTGGACGGTGAGGGTGACGATGTTCGGTTGGGTGACGGTGAGCGTCGTCGGGACGTTGGTCCCGATCGCGTCGCTCGCCGGTTCGGCCGCGATCCTGAAGGCGATGTGTTCGCTTCGGCCGTAACGCACCTCGGCATGCTGATCGTCGACCGCCATCAATTCCTGCCCTTCGCCGAGTTCGAGGCTAAACGAGTATTCCTCCGGATCTGCGGGCCCGGTGATCGTCCCGAAGCTCATCCCGCCTTCCGAGATCGGGCGCACCTCGGCCCCCGCGCTCACCACCCCAAGCGCCCACGCGCACAGCACCGCTACCAGGAGTCCCCCGACCCGTCGCATCGCCGGAATGCTGACAGAAGCGTCCGCCTAGAGTGGGCAGCAGCGTGCGCGATGGCTTCACTTCAGAGCAGGCCGCCTCCTTCGGGGCGGCGGCGGCCGAGTACGAGCGGGCGCGGCCGGAGTATCCCGCCGCGGTGGTCGACTGGATCGTGCCGACGGGAGCGCGGGCGGTGGTGGACGTCGGGGCCGGTACCGGCAAGCTGACCCGGGCGCTGGGCGAGCGCGGGCTCGAGGTGACGGCGGTCGAGCCGTCGGAGGGGATGCGGGCGCGGCTCGAAACCGAGCTGCCCGCGGTGCGGGCGCTGGACGGGGGTGGCGAGCGACTGCCGCTTGCGGACTCCTCGGTCGACCTCGTCACCTACGCCCAGGCGTGGCACTGGGTCGAGGAGGGGGCGGCGCTGGCCGAGGCGGCGCGGGTGCTGCGGCCCGGCGGCCGGCTGGCCTGCGTCTGGAACCTGCGCGACGACGAGTCGGGCTGGATGCGCGAGCTCTCGGCGCTGATCAACCGCTTCGGGTCAAACACCGTGGTCGAGGAGGACTTCGCCTTCGGCGGTCGCTTCGCGGAGACCGAGCGGCTGGCGGTCGCCTGGACCCGGCCGATGGACGAGGAGCGGCTAGTCGCCCTGCTGGCTTCGCGCTCCTACGTGATCATCGCTCCCGAGGAGGAGCGGCAGCAGTTCTTCGCCGCGGTCCGCGAGCTGGTCGCCAGCCATCCCGACCTGGCCGGCCGGGAGAGCTTCGAGATGCCCTATATAACGCGTTGCTTCCGCGTCGGGCTGGGGCCCGGCTGAGCAACGGCGGGGCGCCGGCGGGTGCTGAGGCGCGGCGTCGCGCTGACGGGCGGGGTGGCGGCGCGCGGTGCCGTGGCGACGCGCTGTGCGGCGGTCGCGTCGCGCGGGGCCGATGCGGCACGCGGGGCCGCAGTGACACGGATCTTCTCTTCGGTGCGGGCCCGCTGCGCCGCCCGGTGCGAGCGCAGCCGCACCGGCTTCTTGCGCTCGGCGCGCTCGCGCCTTGCCTGCCGCTGCGCCGCGACCTCCACAAGCGAGGAACGGAGCACGTGCAGCGCCGCGCCAACGATCAGCATCACCACGCCCGTCCCGGTGGCGCCGGCGAAGATCGCCAGCAGCGCGACGAACATCAGCAGGTAGAAGAAGAACTGCAGGTGTCCGCTGAGGCGGCCCGGGTCGTCGACGTCGAGCCGCGGTCGCCGCAGGCCTTGTACCCGGAAGCCGCGGAGCCCCAGGCTGCCGCCCAGACGGGGCAGCCGCACGCTGGGAAGCCGAGGGCTGGGGACGCGCACACTCGGGAGCTTGAGGTCGGGGAAGCGGAAGTCCGGCAAGCGCTGCATCTGCGGCCCCGTTCGCCGGACCGGGCGCATTCCCTGCGCTTGCAGGGATCCGCTCAGGGCGCCGGCGGCCGGCTGCCGGGCGGCGGCATTGTCGGCAGCGCGTAGCGGCGCGCGGCTAGCGTGTCGAGTGCTTCCTGCCAGTGCTTCGAGGGGGCCGGCACCACTTCCAACGCCTCCGCCGCGTCCCCTTCAGTTTCGTCTTTGGTCGGCGGGCGTTCTTGCGGGTTCAGACGATGACCGAGCATTTGAGCTCGGCCTCGACGACCGTAAGGACGACGGTAATGACAGGGAGGTTCGCGACCGCGAACGTGCTATTTCCCCGTCGATCCGCCATTGCGAAGGAATATAGCGCCCAACCGCGCTTACACAAGCCCCTTCTTACGCATCTCCTCTGCCGCCGCCTCACTCTTGCCGAGCCCGGCGAGACCGAGCGCCCGCAGCACTGGCTCGGTCTTCGCGAACTGAATCTCGTCGTACTGGACGATCTGGACCAGGTTGCCCCAGGGGTCGCGGAAGTCGAGGCCGCGGCCACGCAGGATCTCGACCCCTTGCCGTTCGAGCGCCGCCCGTACCGCCTCCTTGTCGTCGACGACGAGGCCGAAGTGGCGCGACTCGTCGGTCGGCATCCTGCGCGGCGCCGAGAAGGCGATGAACTGGTCGCCCGCGTCGACGAAGGCCATCCGCCGGCCGTGGCGGCCGCGCAGCTCGAACTCGAACAGCTCGCCGTAGAACCCGAGCGCCGCGTCGATGTCATCGACTTCGAGCGCGATGTGGTTGATACCGACGAACTTGGCTCGCTCGCTCATCTCACTCTCCTTACCCGCTTCGTCCGCTCACAGCCCCTCCAGTTCGATGCGGAAGCGAGAGCTCGGCTCGACCACCGCGCCGGCCGCTCGGGCCTGCGCCGCGAGGTCGCGGTCGGAGGTGACGACGGTGACCTCGCCTTCGCCGACCCACTCCCCCAGCCGCCGCACGATCTCGCGGTCGGCGGCGTCGCGGCCGGGCTGCGGCGCCCACTCGACCGCCACCGCGCTGACCGGCAGCGGCCGCCGCGGACGCTGCTCGAGCACCACCGTTACCCGCTCGCCGTGGCGCTCGGCCCAGCGCTCGAGCTGCGCCGCCAGGCGCTCGATCGCGCCCGCCCGGTCGCGCCACCAGCCGTCGGGGCGCGAACCGATCACGTTCATCGCATCGATTACGCGGTGCATCTCGGTTAGGGTCGCAAGATGGGGAGGATCGCAACCCTGACGTGCGTGCTCTGTGTCCTGGTGCTGGCCAGCGGCGCCGGCAGCGCCGAGGCCGATGTGGTCCCGGTCGAGGGTCCCTGGCACGCGACCAGCTCGGCCGGGCTGCCGGTCGCCTTTGAAGTGACGGGCGGCCAGGTCATCAACCCGGTGTGGCGCTTCCGCTGGGGGTTCTGCGGGACGTTCGAGAACGACGTGCCGGCGACGGTGCCCGTCGATTCCGCCGGCTACTGGAAGTTCACCGACCTCCGCGGCCCCTGGATCGAAGGCACTTTCGTCGCGCCGGACCGGCTCGAAGGCATGGTGACGGCACCGAGCCGGATGCTCCCCGGATGCCCGGAAACGCACGCGACCTTCAGCGCCGAACCGGGCGCGGCGCCACCCGAACCGGCGGGGACCTTCGTGATCGTCAGCGTCCTCACCCGCCGCTACGACGACGAACCGCACTGGATGCAGATAAACCGCCAAGGCTCGCTACAGCTCTACGACCTCGAGTGGCGGGAATGGGGCAAGTCGACCGCCCGGGCCGAGGGGCGAGCCTTCCTGCGGCACGGCTGCCAGGGCTGCCGCGGCCGCGAAGTCACCCGGCCCAGAGTCAGCGTCAAACTCAACTACCGCTCGCCGAAGGGTGAAGCGTGGGTCTACCGCCATGTCGCCTACACCTTCCACGGCCCGATTCCCCGCGGCTTCACCCGGCACGGCACCCACTTCCTCGAGCAGGAATGAAGCGGCCGGTGTCACTCCTCGAATAGCCTGCGGGCGAGGAGACGCACGATGCCCCAACCCCGCAGAGGAAAAAAACAGGAGCGCGGCGACTACGGCTGGGTGATCTCGTTCGGCTGCAAGAACACCGGCGAGCTGAAACGGCTGAAGGTCGACACCGACCCGGCCAGCGACACCAGCCCGATCGAGGTTCCCTGCCCCTGCGGCGAAACCCACCGCGTCACTGTCTCCCCGTACCGGCGGCGACGCGCCGCCGACGAGCCGTTTGACCTCGAGGTCGGCTCGCTCGACGAGCTGCGCTAGCGCTGGGGCGCATTTCTCTCGGCTAGGGCGCATTTCTCTCGCATAGCGATAGAAAGGCGCCCCACTAGCCCGGCAGCGTCCGCGGCAGGCCGAAGTAGGGCAGCCAGCCAGTGTCGGCGAGCCGGGTGATTTCGGCGATCTGCTCGCCCTCCGCGCGGTTCTCGCTGCCGGCGAAGCCGATTACGAAGATGCCCCCGGCGCGGCAGACTTCCGCCTGCGGGTCGCCGAGGTAGTAGGCAAATGCGGGCTGCCCGTTGGCGCGGGTCGGGACCAGCCGCAGCCGCCGCGGCTTCCACAACGGCCGCGACTCGAGGAACTCGCGGATCGCCGGCCTGCCGTTGTATTCGTGCGGCTCGGGGGGCATCCGGATCCAGGCGTCCTCGCTCAGCAACTCGACCACCGTCTCGGCGTCGCCGGCTTCGAAGGCATCGGCGAAGCGCGCCAGGAGCGAGCGCTGGGCGGGCGAGTCCGGCATCACGCCGCCGCCGGTCCGCTCGGGCGCCGCCGCCAGCGCCGCCCGCGCCCGCTGCAGGGCACTGTTGACCGAGGCCTCGCTCGTCTCCAGCATCTCGGCGACCTCGGCCGCGTGGTAGCCGAGCACATCGCGCAGCACCAGCACCGCCCGCTGACGGGGTGGCATCCGCTGCAGGCCGGAGACGAAGGCGAGCCCGACCGTCTCGCGCATCTCGTAGCGGGCCTCGGGTCCGGGAGCCGCGTCCGGCAGGCCCTCCAGCATCTCCTCCGGATAGGGCTGTAGCCAGATCGGCTCCGCCAACCGAGTCGGCTGCGGCGCATTGGGAATCCCTTCAGACTCGGTCACGTTCGAGCTCCGGCTGCTGTCGCGCAGCATGTTGAGGCAGCGGTTGGTGGCGATCCGGTAGAGCCAGGTGCGTAGCGAGGAGCGGCCCTCGAATCGCGGCAGCGCCCGCCAGGCCGAGAGCAGCGTCTCCTGGACCGCGTCCTCGGCGTCCTGGACCGAGCCGAGGATCCGGTAGCAGTGCACCTGCAGCTCGCGCCGGTGCGGATCGGTCAGCGTCCGGAAGGCGTTCTCGTCGCCCTCCCTCGCGCGGGCCAGAGTCACGGCGCTCATCATTCGATTCTCCCAACGTCGGGGACCTCCTCGTGCATGTCCTTGTTAGGACCCCGGCGGCCGGCAGAATTCATCGCTTAGTTCGTGGGCGCGCCGGCGTCTTACTGGCATGACCTCGAAACAGAGATGGATCCTCGTACTGGCCGCGCTGGCGGCCTTCATGACCGCCCTCGACACGCTGGTGGTGACGACCGCGCTGAGCACCATCCAACGCGACCTCGGCGCCTCGGTCGAGCAGCTCGAGTGGACGGTCAACGCCTACAACCTCAGCTTCGCGGTGCTGCTGATGACCGCCGCCGCGCTCGGCGACCGTTTCGGCCGGCGCCGGCTGTTCGCCGCCGGCATCGGTCTCTTCGTCCTCGCCTCGGCCGCCTGCGCGCTCTCGCCATCGGTGGGCGCGCTGATCGCCGCCCGCGCGGTCCAGGGCGCAGGCGCGGCGGCGGTGACGACGCTCGCTCTCGCCCTGGTCAGCGCCGCCTTCCCGCCGCAGACCCGTGGTTCGGCGCTCGGCATCTTCTTCGCCCTCAACGGCCTCGCGGTCGCCGGCGGGCCGCTGGTCGGGGGCGCCGTCACCGAGGGGATCTCCTGGCAGTGGATCTTCTGGCTCAACGTGCCGATCGGGCTCGCGCTGATCCCGCTGGTGCTAAGGCGGATCCCCGAGAGCTACGGCCCCGACTCGCGGGTCGACCTGCCCGGGCTGGCGCTGGTCAGCGGCGGCATCCTTGGGATCGTCTGGGGCCTGGTCCGCGGCAACACCGCCGGCTGGGACAGCGCCGAGGTGCTCGGGGCCTTCGCCGCCGGCCTCGTCCTGCTGCCCGCATTCGTCCGCTTCGAGCTGCGAACCCGGGCACCGATGCTGCCGATGCGCTTCTTCCGCTCGCGCGCCTTCTCGGCCGGCAACGCGGCGATCTTCTGCGCCGTCGGCGGCCTCTTCTGCGCGGTCTTCTTCATGTCGCAGTTCCTCCAGGAGGGGCTCGGCTACGGGCCACTCGGCGCCGGCCTGCGGCTGCTGCCCTGGACCGCGACCCTGTTCTTCGTCGCCCCGATTGCCGGCAAGCTGGTCGACCGCTTCGGCGAGCGCCCTTTCCTGGTGATCGGGCCGCTGCTGCAGGCGGCCGGGATGGGCTGGATCGCGCTCGTCGCCGAAGCCGGGATGAGCTACGGCGAGCTGATCCCGCCGCTGATCATCTCTGGGATCGGCATCTCGATGTCCTTCCCCGCCGCCCAGAACTCGGTGGTCGGCGCGGTGCCGCCGGAGGCGATCGGCAAGGCGTCGGGGACCAACACGACGATGCGCGAGCTCGGAGGCGTGCTCGGAATTGCAATCGGCGTCGCCGCCTTCGCCGGCGCCGGCGGCTACGGCTCGCCGGCCGAGTTCAGCGACGGCTTCGTCGCCGCGATGCTGGTCACCACCGGGCTCTCGCTGCTGGCGGCGCTGGCGGGGTCGGTGCTGCCGCGGCAGACGGGCTTCGCGGTTCCGAACGAGCCTCAGAGCGCGAAGGCGACCGCCAGCACGATGCCGGCGGCGAGGCAGTAGATCCCAAACGGGGTCAGGCGGTTGGTCTCGAAGAAGCGGAGCAGGAAGCGGACCGCGAACCAGGTCGTGATCCCGGCGGCGATCGCCCCGACCAGCGCCTGACCGCGGACGCCGTCGCCGGCGCTCCCCATCAGTTCCGGCAGCTTCAGCAGCCCGGCGGCGCCGATGATCGGCGTCGCCAGCAGGAAGGCGAAGCGGGCCGCGTCCTCGTTCGAGAGCCCGGCGAGGAGGCCGCCGCCCATCGTCACCCCCGAGCGCGAGATGCCGGGGATCAGCGCCGCCGCCTGGGCGCCACCGATCGCCGCCGCCTGCTTGAAGCTCATCGTCCGCGCGATCCGCGGGTCGCCGTCGCCCTGCCAGTCGTCCGGCTGCGGCGCCCGCCGGCGCAGGCGCTCGAAGGCGAGCAGCAGGGCACCGTTGCCGGCGAGGAAGACCGCCGCCACCTCGGCCGAGGCGAACAGCGTCCGCAGCGGATGCTCGAGCGCGAGGCCAAGGATCCCGGCCGGGATCGTCCCGATCACCAGCAGCCAGCCGAGCCGGGCGTCAGTGTCGGCGGCGTCGGACCGGCCTCGAACCGAGCGCCAAAGGCCGCGCAGGATCCGCTTCCAGTCGTCCCAGAAGAAGATGAAGAGGACGAGGGCGGTCGCGCAGTGGGTAGCGACTAGGAAGGCGAGGAAGTAGTCGTCGTTCTGGTGGATGTTCCAGCCGAAGAGCTTCGGCAAGAGGACGCTGTGACCGAGGCTCGAGATCGGGAACGGCTCCGCGATCCCCTGGATCACCCCGAGGACGATCGCCTGGAAGTAGGAGATCGGATGCAAGCGCGGCATCCTCGTCGCCATTCATTAAGCCCAGATGAGCCAGTCGCCGCGACTGCCCTCGTTGAGGTTGCCTTTTGCCGCGTATACGACGGCAAAAGGCAACCTCGACGACGTGTCAGGCGTCGTTGGCGGTCGGCAGGGTGATGGTGACGGTCGAGCCCTCGGCGCGAACGCTGCCGTGGTGACGCTCCGCGGTGGCCTTGACGATCGCCAGGCCGATCCCCGAGCCGTCGCGCTCGCGCGAGCGGTCCGAGCGCCAGAAGCGCTCGAAGGCGAGCTCCTCCTCGCCCGCGGCGAACCCCTCGCCCTCGTCGCTGACCAACACCCGGGCGACGCCGTTCTCGAGCTGCAGCGCGAGGTCGACCTCGCCGCCGGGCGGGCCGTGCAGCGCCGCGTTCTCGAGCAGGTTCTCGATGCTGCGGGCCAGCGCGTCCTCCTCGCCGATCACCGTCGCCGGTCCCGCGACCTCGGTCCGCACCCCGGGCCGCCCCTCCCCCACCTGCGCGACAAGCCGGTCGAGGCGGACCGGCCGCTGCGGCGCCGCGGCGGCGCTCTCGCGCTCCAGCGCCAGCAGGTCGCCGACCAGTCGCTGCAGGCGCTGCGCGTCGCCGCGGACCTCGGCGACCACCTCGTCACTGGCACCGTGCTTGGCGAGGTAGTCGACGTTGCCGATCAGCGCCGTCAGCGGCGTCCGCATCTCGTGGCTGGCGTCGGCGAGCAGGCGCCGCTCGCGCTCGCGCGAGGACTCGATCGCCGCCAGCATCGCGTTCAGGGTCCGCGCCAGGTCGCCGATCTCCTCGGGATTCTCGGGGGTCGCCAGCCGGGTCGAGGTGTCGCCGCTGCGCTCAATCTCGGCCGCCGAGGAGGAGAGTGCCCGCAGCGGCGCAGTGCTGCGCCGGGTCAAGAGCGCCGCCGCCAGGCCACCGGCCAGCACCGCCCCCGCCCCGACCAGCAACAGCAGCAGGTTGAGTTCGTGCACGGTGTCATCGATGTCGGCGGTGCTAGCGGCGACGATCACTACCCCGCCCGCCGCCGGGCCGCCGGCGTCGGCAATCGGCGCCGCGAAGATCCGCAGCGGTTCGTCGCCGAGCAGGGCGTCGGCGAAGCTCGTGCGGCCGGCGGCTGCCGCCCGCACCTCGGGTCCGCGCGGCAGCAGTTTCGCCCCCAGCGCCAGAGAGCGGGCGACGATCGCACCGTCGCGGTCGAGCACCTCGACGCTCAGCTGCCGTCCCGAGACCGGCGATTCGAGCGCCCCCGGCGAGTCGAGCACGGCCGGCGCCGAGACCGCCAGGTGGGCGACCTGGGCGGCGCGGTTGCGGAGGCTGTCGTCGAGTGAGGAGCTGAGCTTGTTGCTGACGATCAGCCGGGCACCGACGCCGAGGATCACCACCGCGAGCAGGACCGCGGCGATCGCCGCCAGGGTAAGGCGGGTGTTGAGACTGCGGAGCCTCACGGCTCAAGCATCCCGCACACGCTCAGGCCTCGAGGATGAAGCCGACCCCCCAGACGGTCCGGATCAGCTCTGGGTCGTCGAGCTTGCGGCGCAGCCGCGCCACGTAGCGGTCAACGACGTTCTCGACCGCGGCGCCGCCCCAGATCCGCTCGACCGCGGCGGCGCGCGAGATCACCACCCGCGGTTCGCGCATCAGCATCTCCAGCAGTTGCGACTCGCGCCCGGTCAACTCGATTGGCTCGCCTTCGCCGCGCCGCACCTCGTGGCGCTCGGTGTCGAGGGTCAGCGGGCCGACGCTGACCAGGCCGCTGCGGTCGGTGCCGCGGCGCAGCAACGCCCGCAGCCGCGCCACCACCTCTTCGATCGCGAACGGCTTGACGACGTAGTCGTCGGCGCCGGCTTCGAGCCCGCGCACCCGTTCCTCGACCCCGTCGCGGGCGGTCAGCATCAGCACCCCGCCGCTCATCCCGCGCTCGCGCAGCCGCCGGCAGACCTCGAAACCGTCGAGCCCCGGCATCGCCACGTCAAGCAGAACCAGGTCGGGAATCGCCTGCTCGGCGGCAACCAGGGCGCCGCCGCCGTCGGCAGCGCTCCGCACCTCGAACCCCTCAGCCCGCAGGCTGCGCTCGAGCATCCGCCGTACCGGCGGGTCGTCCTCGACGATCAGCAGGTCATCGGCCATCGCTCGCCGAACCTCGCGCTCTTAATCCCCAGCAACGTCACGGCGGAGGAAAACCAGCGCGGCGGTGATCAGCGCCGGCACGGCGTAGAGCGAGCAGACCCAGAGCGCCCGCACGATCGGGTCCCAGTCGACGGGAGAGCGCAGGAACCCCTGCCAGGCGTTGTACTGGGTGCTGAGCAGGTAGGGATGGAGGCTGTCGAGCCCGGGCAGGATGCCGATCAGCTGGATCAGCAGCGAGAACATCAGGGTGCCGACGATCGCCGCGGCACTGTTGCGGAACAGGGTCGAGAACAGCAGGCCGATGCAGGCGACGGTGAGGATCGGGATCAGGTAGATGCCGAGGCTGGCCCAGACCAATCCCAGCCCTTCCATCGCCGAGACTCGCGTCCCGGAGAGGCTGGTGATCGAGTTGAAGCCGGAGGCCATGATCCCGGCGACGAGGGCGACGGCGCCCATCAGGGCGATCGCCAGGATCGCGTAGGTGAAGGTCGCGAGGGTCTTGCCGGCGAAGACCTGGTGGCGCTCGACCGAGCGGGTGAGGATCGTCTTCAGGGTCTGGTTGCGGTCCTCGGAGGCGACGATGTCGCCGGCGACCAGCGCGGTAATCAGCGGGAACATCCAGACCGCGCCGAAAAGCAGCAGGACCAGCGGGATCGCCAGCCCGGTGTCGCGGACGTATTTGCCGAAGGCGACTTCGTTCGGGCTGTCGCCCTGGATCAGGAGGGCGATGACGAAAATGATCGGCACCGCCGCTGCGGCGCCGAGTCCGAGATAGGTGCGCTTTTGGGCGCGCAGCTTGCGCAACTCCCAGCGGTAGATCGTCAGCGTGCCGGGGTTCACGCCGCTCGCTCCGCCAGCTCCGGCTCGGCCGGTCGCCCGGCGGCCGGTCCCGTATCGCCTTCGGTCAATTTGAAGAAGAGGTCCTCGAGGCTCGCCTGCCGCGGGCTCAGCTCGGTGATCAGCGCCCCCGACTCGGTCAGCGCCAGCGAGAGGGCGCCGACCGCGGCGTCGCTCTCGGCGTCAAAGGTGAGGCCGCCCTCGACCCCCGCCCGCAGTTCGCTGATCCCCGTCTGCGCCGCGGCGACCCGGCGGGCGACGTCGTCGTCCGAGGTCCGCAGCAGGTAGCCGCCGCCGGCCTGGTGCTTCAGCTCGGCCAGCGAGCCCTGGTAGGCGAGGCCGCCCTTGCGGACGATCGCCACCCGGTTGCAGAGCTCTTCGACCTCACCCAACAGGTGGCTCGAGAGCACCACCGTCATCCCCCGCGCCGAAAGTTCACGGATCAGGTCGCGCATGTCGCGCATCCCGGCCGGGTCGAGCCCGGTCGCCGGCTCGTCGAGCAGCATCAGCCGCGGCTGCCGCAGCAGCGCCGCGGCGATCCCCAGCCGCTGCCGCATCCCGTGTGAGTAGGCACCCACCTTGTCCTTGGCGCGATCTGGGAGGTTGACGACCTCGAGCGCCTCCCCGATTCGCTGCTTGGCCCCGCCGCCGTCGAGGGCAGCGAGCAGTTCGAGGTTGACCAGCCCGCTCAGGTAGGGGTAGAAGGACGGCGCTTCGACGAAGCCGGCGACGCCCTCGAGCGCTCGCACCGTCAGCTGCGGGTCGCGGCCGAAGAGCCGGACCGAGCCGGCGGTCGGCCGGATCAGCCCCAGCATCATCCGCAGCGAGGTGGTCTTGCCGGCCCCGTTGGGGCCGAGGTAGCCGAAGACGTCGCCCGGCTCGACGCTGAGGTCGACGTCGTCGACGGCGACCAGGTCACCGTAGCTCTTGCAGAGACCCCGGACCTCGACCGGGCGGTCGGGGTCCGGGGCGTCTCCGCGAATCTGGGAGGGCGGCGTCAGAGCGCCCTCGCTGCCGCCTCGGCTGCGGCCGGGGGCACCGAGCCGAGGACGATGTAGTCGATGCCGTCGCGCGTGAACTGCAGCGCCGTGCCGAGCGCGGTGTCGAGCTCGACACCCTCGACGCCGTTGATCTGCACCTTCGGCAGTTCGAACCCTTGCGGACCCGGATCCTCTTCGGCCGCGCCCGGCTCGCTCTTCGACTCGATTACAAGGATCCCGCCGAGGCCCTCGCCGTAACCGACCAGCGCGGCGCTCTTGCCGTCGACGGCGATCGCCCGCACTTCGTTGCGCGGCAGGCCGGCGAGACTGTCCGGAGCGTCGAGCTCGAAGTCGACCGCATCGGAAACGGCCTGCTCGCCAACGATCTCGCGCGGCTTGCCGTGCTCGTCGCCGAGTTCCTGTTCGGGGTCGATGTTCACGACTTTGGCGCCGGCCGGCGGCTGAGCGTCGAAGACCGACTCCGGGATCGCTTCGAAGGCGACGTCGGTCGCCTCCAGTTGCACCACCGGCGAGCTCGAGTCGCTCGAGTAGATCGCGCCGCGCAGCGGGATGCCGTTACTTGCGTCCCAGGAGAGCTCGACGCCGCCGAGCAGGCCGCCATCGTGCTTCGGCGCGATCCGCACCGTGTAGCTCGGCTGGCCGGCGGTGTTCGACGGGGTGGCGCCGCTGATCTCGGCGTGTTGTTCGGCTTTGGTGATCTCGGTTTCGATCTCGCCCAGCCCCGGCACCGTCCATTCGCCCTGCTCGGTGCCGTGTTCCTCTTCGGGCAGGGTGCCTTCGTAGACAGTTTCCGAGCTGCCGTCATAGAGCTGGAAGTGACGACCCGCGACCAGCAGCTGGCTGTCGCCGCCGCCGCTTTCTTCCGACTGCAGCTCGAGCCGCAGCTTGCCGCCGTCCGCGGGCGAGGCCCAGAGGCGGCCGCTAGCGCCGGCCAGGATCGGGTCGGCGCCCTGGATGCTGGAGGCGTCGATCAGGTTGTTGGTGAACTCGATGCGGGCGCTGATCCCCGGCACCTCGGGCGCGTTCAGCGCGTCCTCGACCGCGTTGGCCAGAGGTTTCGGAGGCGGCGTCTCGCCGCTTCCGCTGGTCGCCGCCAGCGCCACGGCGGTACCGCCGCCGACAACTGCCAGCGCAAGCGCGCAGATCAACAACAAGCGGCGGGTCGAGATTCGTTTCAGTGCGGACACAGCAGCCTCCTTTTGAACAGCTTTCGAGGCTCAAATTAGGCGCAAGCCTTGAAATAACTCTGACACCTCGAAACCCTCGGCTCTCGGCTAGGTTCCTTAACGAGATGAGCTGGGGCGATCGGCGTCTGGGGGCTGCGCTGGCCGGATTGGTCCTTGCCGGCCTGCTCGCCGCTGCGGCGCTCGGCGCCGGGCAGGGCGGTCCGCTCGGGGTCGACAAGCTGCGACTGGGGCCGGCGCTGCGCCAGGCCGAGGAGATCCTCACCTACAACCGCTCGCAGCTGCTGCTGCTCAGCGACGTCAAAGCGAGTGGGATCATGCGGGTCGACAGCCGCGGCAAGCTCGACCGCTCCTTCGGCGAGGACGGCAAGCTGGCGGTCTCCTACACCACCGCCGTGGTTGCGCCGGGGGGGAAGATCCTCCTCGTTGGCACCGGCACCGCTCCAGGCGACCCGGATAACGAAGACGCCGAAGTCAGGCGGCTACTGCCGAACGGCGGCCTCGACAGGTCGTTCGGCCAGGATGGCGCGGTGCTGGTCGACCTCGGCGGTCGCTACGACCGCGGTCAGACCGCGACCGTGGCAGCCAACGGCGACATCCTGCTCGGCGGCGTCAAGACGACCTACCTCGGCAACCGCAGCCCCAGCGACGCGATCCAGGCGATCGCCCGCCTGGGCCCGGACGGCGCCCTCGACCGCGGCTTCGGCAGCGACGGGGTGCGGATCCTGCGCGGCGGCTCGGAAGGGGGCACCTTCGACATCGGCCTCGCTCGCGGTGGCGCGATCGTCGTCGAGGGGGAAGCCGAACTCGGCACCGCGATCTGGAAGCTGCGCGCCGACGGCTCGATCGACCGCGGCTTCGGCAAGCGCGGCCTGGTCAAGATCGAGGGCCGCGGCAAGCGCACCCAGTTCGGCCGCGAAGAAGACATCGACCTGGTCGAGCAGCTGGCCGTGCTGCCGAGCGGCAAGATCCTCCTCGCCGGCACCGGCAGTCTCGAAGACTCCGACCCCACCAACTACCGCGTCGTCGCCGTCCGCCTCCGCCCGGACGGCCGCATCGATCGCTCCTACGGCACGGCAGGCTGGGCGCGGGCGCAGATCGACGGCTCGACCTTCGGCGAGGCGATGACGCTGCTGCCGCACGGGGTCGTCTTCGTCGCCGCCTCGGCGCAGTTCCACCACGACAATCAGTCAGACATCGGCGCGGTCGTCTTCGATCGCAACGGCAAGCCGGATCCGCGCTTCGGCAACCGCGGCCGGCTCCACGTAAACCTCTCCGGCTGGGACCTGTCCGAGGGCGTCGCCGCCCAGTCGGGGCGGGCGGTGATCCTCGGCGAACCCGGCAAGGGCCGGATCCCCTGGCTGGTAACCGTCGCGCCCCACTAGGCCGAACGATCCTCCCCCCTCCTTCATCAACGGTCTTTGCCGGGTCGCCTCGGAACGAGGTTGCCGTTTGACCCGCATAGCGGGCAAGGAGGCAACCTCATCTCCGGACGAGAACTGCATCCACTACCGAGGCGGTGGCAAATGCAGTTGGCTTATGCCGGCGGGGCGACGCGGACGCGAGGGCCTAGCCCTGCTCGGGGTGATAGTGGCTCGCGGCCAGCTCCAGCCACTCGGCCCGGCTCGGCTGCGGCGGGGCGCCCGCGGCCTGCAGCGCCACGCCCAACCGCTCCTCGAGGAACCGCTCCTGGTCCGCCTTCGAGCGCCAGATCTCGAAGACCACGAAGCCGCCGTCCTTGGCGCCGCCGACGTGGGTGACGAGGCCCTCGGGCCAGTTGCCCTCGCCGGTTCTCATGTCGATGCCGAGCTCTCTGTTGACGCGTTCGTACATATCCGCGTCGAGGCCGTCGAATTCGAGGATCAATGCGTCCGCCATCTCATTCCTCCCTACGTCGATTCGCGGCCGAGCCGACCGACGCTCTCACCACCGGCCGGCGCCGTCAAGCGAAGGCCGATGAGGCCGATCGGGTAGACCTCTGGACACAAGCTCACCCGGGACCCGCGTCCCCCGCAAACCAAGGAGTGGAGATGGCAGCTCGCAAAGGCAGTGCCGAGTGGCAGGGCGACCTCAAAGGCGGCGGCGGAACGGTCACCGTCGGTGAGGGCGCGTGGACCGGCAATTACTCCTTCACCTCGCGCTTCGAGGAGGGCGAAGGGACCAACCCGGAGGAGCTGATCGCTGCCGCCCACGCCTCCTGCTTCGCGATGGCGCTCAGCAACGCGCTGGCCGAAGGCGGCAACCCGCCCGACTCGGTCAAAGCGACGGCCGGCGTCAGCCTTCGCCGTATCGACGACGCCCCGACGATCGCCCAGATCAACCTCGACGTGGTCGGCTCGGTGCCGGGGATCGACGAGGCGAAGTTCGTCGAGGTGGCAGAAGAGGCGAAGAAGGCCTGTCCGGTCTCGCGGGCGCTGGCCGGCGTTCCCGAGATCAACCTCAGCGCGCGGCTGGCCTGACACCCTGACCCAGCCGGAGTGATAGACAAGCGCGGTGGAAACGCCGGTGCTTGTCGTCGGAGCGGGGCCGACCGGGCTGCTGCTGGCGGCCGAGCTGCGGCGGCGCGGGGTCGAGTGCACGCTGATCGACGCCCGCGAGGAAGCGAACCAGTGGGACCGGGCGACGATCGTCCATCCCCGCACGCTCGAGCTGATGGCGACGATCGGCCTCGCCGACCGCTTCCTCGACGCCGGCATCCACCAGTGGGGGATCCGCATCTTCTCCGCCGGCGAGCAGCTGGCCGAGATGGACCTCGCCGACTCCGGCAGCCGCTTCGGCTACAACCTCGACGTCTCCGAGGAGGTGACCGAGTCGATCATCCACGATCACCTCGAAGCACAAGGCGGCGAGGTCAAGCGCGGCCACAAACTGGTCGGCCTCGAGCAGCGCGACGACCACCTGCTGGCGACGATCGAGCACGACGGCGGCAAGGAGGAGGTTCGGGCCGCCTGGGTGGTCGGCTGCGGCGGCCTCCGCAGCCCTGTCCGCGAACTAACCGGGATCAGCTTCGATGGCCACGACATCCCAGACCCGTGGGCGGTCTTCGACGTCACCCTCGCCGGCTGGGCTGGCGATCTCGACGTCAACTACGGATTCCTCGACCAGCCGGCGGTGATTCTCACGCCGCTGCCGGGGGCCCGCTGGCGCGCCTACTTGCGCCCCTCCTCCACTGACTCGGACCTGGTCGCCGAGGCGGCCGCGGTGATCGGCCGCTACGACCCCGGCGCCGAGCTGGTCGAAGTCGAGAACCCGCGCCGCTTCGACTGCCACTCCAAGGTCGCCGCCCGCTACCGCCAGGGGCGGGCGCTGCTCGCCGGCGATGCCGCCCACGTGTGCACCCCGGGTCAGGGCCATGGGATGAACACCGGCATCCAGGACTCCTTCAACCTCGCCTGGAAGCTTGCGCACGTGGTCAAGGGCGAGGCCGAGGAGGAGCTGCTCGACAGCTACGAGGCGGAGCGTCGGCCGGTGGCGCTGGCGATTAGCGCGTCCGGCGACGAGATGGAGGCGAGCCTGATGATCGGTGACGACGCCGCGGCGCGGACCGAGCGCGACCTTGCGATGCGGGCCGCCTTCGCCGACCCCGAGTCGAGCCGCCGCGAGGTGATGGCCGAGGTCGAGCTCAACATCGACTACGCCGGCTCGCCGATCGTCGGCGGCGAGTCACCGCTGTTCGCGGCTGGGGTGCGGCTGCCGACCGAGCTGCAGGAGCTGGTTGCCGGCTCCGGCCACAGCCTGGTGCTGGCGGCGAGCGACCAGGAGTCCCAGGCGGCCGGCGCGCGGCTACTCGAGTCGGGGCTCGGCCCGGAGGTGGAGCAGTTCTTCGAGCAGGCACGGGTGCTCGCCATCGAGGCCGAGCTGGCGGCGCAGCTCGGCCTCGAGGGCTTGACGATCCTTGCGGTCCGCCCCGATCACCACCTCGGGCTGCGCCACGACGAGCCCGACCCGGCGGCGCTCCGCGAATACGTAGAGCGGGTCCGCTCCGGCGGCCGTCGGAGCTAGCCCTCGCCCCGATCGGGCCAAGAAGTGAAAATCCTGTGCATGGCCGGGCGCGCGGAGATCGAGCTGAGCTTGCGACAGGCGCGCGCGACCGCGCTAGCCGCGCAGGGATTCGCCCGGCGGCGGCCGGCCGGGCGGGTCGACACTCGCCACCTGAACCGGGTGCTCGACGACGTCGGCCTGCTCCAGCTCGACTCGGTCAACGTCCTCTCCCGTGCCCACTACCTGCCGGCCTTTTCGCGCCTCGGGCCTTACCCGCGCGAGGTGCTCGACCGGCTCGCCTTCCACCGCGACGGCAAGGACCGCCGTGGCGCCGGCGGCGAGCGGCGGCTGTTCGAGTACTGGGCGCACGAGGCCTCGCTGCTGCCGGTCGAGCTGCAACCGCTGCTGCGCTGGCGGATGGCCCGGGTCGACTCGCTTGCCTGGAAATCGGTGGCACGGATTGGGCGCGAGCAACCGCGGCTGGTCGAGTGGGTGCTCGACCAGGTGCGCGAGCGCGGGCCGCTCCGCGCCTCGGAGCTGGGAGTGCCGCGGCGCCCACAGGGGCGGGCCGAGATGTGGAGTTGGTCGGAGGAGAAGACGGCGCTCGAGCACCTCTTCTTCGCCGGGCGCGTCTGCGCCGCTGGTCGGGTGAACTTCGAGCGCCGCTACGATCTGCCGGAGCGGGTCCTGCCGGCGGCGGTGCTGGCGACGCCCACCCCGCCCGAGGACGACGCCCAGCGCCGGCTGATCCTGCTCGCCGCCGAGCGCCTCGGCGTCGCCACCGAGCCCGACCTCGGCGACTACTTCCGCCTTCCTCGTGCCGACTCGAAGGCCCGGGTCGCCGAGCTGCTCGAGGCCGGCGAGCTGCTGCCGGCCCGGGTCGAGAGCTGGGCGAAGCCGGCCTACGTGCCGGCCGGGCTGAAGCCGCGGCGGAACGCCGTCGCGGCCCGCGCCCTCCTCTCTCCCTTCGACTCCCTTATCTGGGCGCGGGAGCGAACCGAACGCCTCTTCGACTTCCACTACCGGATCGAGATCTACACCCCGGCAGCCAAACGGCGCCACGGCTACTACGTGCTGCCCTTCCTGCTCGGCGACCAGCTGGTCGCCCGGGTCGACCTGAAGAACGACCGCGCCAAGTCCGGTGCCCTGCTGGTCCGCGGCGCCTTCGCCGAGCCGGCGGCCGAGCCCGTCGCCGTCGCCCCCGAGCTCGCCGCCGAGCTGCGCTCGATGGCCGCCTGGCTCGGCCTCGACCGGGTCAAGGTCGCCTGCAAAGGCGACCTCGCCCGGCCACTCGCTGGTGAGTTGACGTGGTCATAGCCACGCCAATCCATCAACGCCGGTAGACGAGATGGTTGACGTGCGGGGTGGTACGGCTGCTGACCGGCTTCAGCTCGATCCCGGCGGCGTCGGCAAAGACGCGCTCGCCAGCGCCGGCGACGAACGGGGCGACGTGCAGTCGCAGCTCGTCGACGAGGCCGGCGGCGAGGTACTGGTTGAGGGTGCTGGGCCCGCCGGCGATCGAGACGTTCTTCTCCCCCGCCGCCTCTCGAGCCCGCTCGAGCGCCGCCTCGATCCCGTCGCTGACGAAGTGGTAGCTGGTGCCGCCTTCCATCTCGACGCTCGTGCGGGGACGGTGGCTGAGGACGAAGACCGGTGCGTGGTAGGGCGGGTTGGGTCCCCACCAGCCACGCCAGTCGAGGTCCCAATCGCCGCGGTCGGGCCCGAACATGTTGCGCCCCATGATGAAGGCGCCGGCCGCGGTGAGCGACGCAAGCTCCTCGGCGTTTTCCTCCGCGTCGGCCCGCCAAGCCTCGAGGCGATCGACGTCGATGTCGCCGAACGGCTGCTCCCTGCTCTGGCCCTTGCCGGTGGCGTAGCCGTCGAGCGAGACCATCATGTTTGCGGTTACCTCGGGCATTTCTTTCTCCTTGATTTGAGTGCAACTGATTGCAAACTGCAAGTGGTGCGAGCACGCTATCATCAACCAATTGCAGAATGCAAGTAGAAATGAAAAGCGATGAATGACGGCCGATCCGGGTGCCCGATCAACCTCTCGATCGAGGTGATCGGCGACAAGTGGTCATTGCTGGTGATCCGCGACATGATGTTCGGCAACCGCCACCACTTCGGCGAGCTGCTGGCCGGCTCGGAGGAGGGAATCGCCTCCAACATCCTCGCCGACCGCCTCCGCCGCCTGACCGAGCAGGGGCTCGTCTCCCGCTCCCCCGATCCCTCCCACAAGCAGAAGGTGATCTACAGCCTGACCGAGCCGGCGATCGAGCTGGTCCCGGTGATCGCCCAGCTCGGTGCCTGGGGTCGCCGCCACCGGCCGGTCAGCCGCGAGCTCTCGATCCGGGCCGAGCTGCTCGAGGAGGGCGGCCCGGAGCTGTGGGAGGAATTCATGGACGAGCTGCGCGAACAGCACCTCGGCATCGCCCGGCCGGCGGGGGCGGAATCCGTCTTCGACCGCCTCCAAGCCGCCTACGAGGCGGAGGTCAGGACCTAATCCTTCGGTGCCTCCCTGTTGCGGAGGCACCGAGCGGCTGCGAGCCTGCCCCGCAGATGCCGTCTGGGAGCCGCTCCGCGAAGCTCGTCGCGCTTGGCTGCGTCGCGCTCGCCTGCGCCCTCGCGCAGGCCGGTGTAGCGGCGGCCGCCCCGCTCTCGATAAAGGTCGACGGCAACCACTTCGTCAATGGCGCCGGCCAGACCGTTCGCCTGCTCGGCGTCAACCACCCGAGCTTCGAGTACACCTGCGTCCAGGGCAATGGCTACAGCGACGGCCACATGGACGACGCCGACGCCGCTGCGGTCGCCTCGTGGAACGCCAGCGCAGTTCGCATCCCCCTCAACGAGGACTGCTGGCTGGGCACCAACGGGCTGCCGCTGAACAACGGCGGCTCGCCCCAGCCGCTCACCGCAACTGGCTACCAGCAGGCGGTGAAGGACTACGTGTCGGTGCTCAACGCCCACGGGCTCTACGCGATCCTCGACCTCCACTGGACGGTTCCAGGCGGGCCCGTCACCGAAGGCCAGCGCCCGATGCCCGACGCCAAGTCGCTCACCTTCTGGAGCTCAGTCGCCACCACCTTCAAAGACAACCCGGCTGTCGTCTTCGACCTCTTCAACGAGCCCTATTCGCCGGCCGAGGTGAACGATCCGGGGCACCCAGTCAGCTGGGCGTGCTGGCGCAACGGCGGCTGCCTCCTGCCCGTGTCGAGTGACTCCGAAGCTGCGAGCAAAACTCTCTATCCGGCCGTCGGCATGCAAGCCCTGCTCGACGCGGTCCGTGCCACTGGCGCCACCCAGCCGGTGCTGGCCGGCGGCCTCGACTACGCCAACGACATCACCCAGTGGCTGGCGAACAAGCCCAGCGACCCGCTCAACCAGGTGGCGGCCTCCTTCCACAACTACCAGGGGAAGGCCTGCGACAACGTCGGCTGCTGGAACTCGACGATCGCTTCGGTCGCCGGCCAGGTGCCGGTCGTCACCGGCGAGTTCGACCAGGACATCTGCACTGCCAGCAACTTCGACGAGGACTACATGACCTGGTCCGACCAGCACGGCGTCGGCTACCTGGCCTGGGGCTGGTGGGTGCTGACGCCGCAGGAGATCGCCGGCGCCGGCTGCAGCGCCTTCTTCCTCCTGACTGACTACAACGGCACCCCTGCCGCACCCAACGGCACTGCCGTCCACGACCATCTGCTCAAGCTGCCCCCCAACGGCATCACGCCGAGCGGCACCCCCGCACCCCCCGCCACCGGAACCGGCAAGAAGTCGCCGATCCGCCTCACGTCTTTCCGCGCTCAGGTCAAGCCCGGTGGCGCCAGGGTCAGCTTCGTGCTGAGCTCAGCCGCGAGCTGTTCGGGGGTCCTGAGCGGCAAGACCGCCAAACCCTTCGCCCTCGCCTCGGCCAAACCCAAACGTCACAAGGTCTCGCTCGGGACCGTCCGCTTCAGCCTGCAGGCGGGGAAGCCGAAGACCGTCGTCCTCCAGCTCTCGAAACCGGCGCAGCAGCTGCTGGCGGCCAAGAGCAAACTGAAGGCCGGCTTCACGGTCACCCTGACCAACAGCGCCAACGCCCGCACCGTCCTGCAGCGCACGGCGACCCTGAAGCTGCCGCCGCCGCGTCGCCACGGCAAGGGTCGCTAGCGCGTGACCGTCACCCGCAGGTAGGTGGCCGGGATCGAGGTTCCTTCGGCGCTGGTGTTCTGCTCGTTGAAGAGCGCCTCGAGCTCGCTCTGCAGATCCCCCTCGTGTCCGTCTTTCGCCGCCGCCGCGAAGGCGTTCATCGTCGGTCCGTAGAAGTCGCGGAAGATCGCCAGCAGCTCCGCAGGTGAGCCGTGGTACTCGAACCGCCAGGTGTCGCGCTGGCAGTTGATCTGATCAGGCGCGATCCCAGCCGCCCCGAAGCGCTCCCGCACCTCGTCTTCGACGCCCCAGGTAACCGGGCTGACGAACCCCTCCGGGGGCGGCGGCGAGTAGGCGGCGCTGGTCTTCAGGATCTGCGCCACCAGGGTCGGATCGCCGGGGATCCAGTTGCCCATCACGATCCGCCCGCCGGGCTTCGTCACCCGCACCATCTCTTTGGCGACCTCGAACGGCCGCGGCGCAAACATTGCCCCGAAGTAGCTGACCACCAAATCGAAGCTCTCGTCCTCCAGCTCCTGTAGATCCGACGCATCACCCTCCTGGAAGCTGAGGTTGGAGAGCCCCGCGGCCTCGGCGCGCGCGTTCCCGGCCGCGACCAGATTGGCGGCGATGTCGACACCCGTCACCTCGGCCCCGCGCTGAGCGGCGGGCAGTGCCGTCGTCCCGTCGCCACAGCCCAGATCGAGCACCCGCATCCCCTCCTCGATCCCGAGCTCAGCGACCAGCGCCTCTCCGCTGCCCCTCATCGTCTCGGCGATCTTGGTGAAGTCGCCCTTCTCCCACAGGTCCTTGTTGGCGTTCACGGCCTCTCCCCTCAAGCTTTGAATTGTCAGGCCGAGCCGCCCCGCGAGCCTAATGGGCTAGCGCCCGGAGTGGGTGAGATTCCTCCGCCGCCCGGGCCGCGATCGGCTCAGAGATCGACCGCCGTGCGATCGCCGAGCGCGCGGTAGTGCACAGCGGCGCGGCTCGGCAGGACCAGGGGTCCGGAGCGCACGGCCAGACCCGCCCAGCAGAGCTCGATGACCGCACGGTCGACCCGGTCGAGGTGCTCGAACTCGTCCTCACCGAACTGCAGTTCCCTCAACAGGTCCGCCTCCTGCAGCTGGGTGGGCCATTGAACCAAGAGGCGATCGAGTACCAGCGCCTGGTCTCGCAGGTCGCCGTCCACCGCAATGGCGCCATGCGCTGGGGGGTTCTGGTTCGCCATTAGGAGCCGCGCTCAGCGTACCACCAACCGAATACATGTTTTAGGTTAGGGTACCGCCTGTGCTTTTCTGGAAACGACCGGTAAATGCGGCGTTCGGAACGACCTCAGGCAGCGCTCGGTAAGGCGGTGCGCGAGCAGCGCATGAAGCGCCAGGCCACCCAGGAGGAGATCGCCGCCGGCGCCGGAGTCACGCCGCCGACGCTCTCGCTGATCGAGCGCGGACAAGCCAACCCGACCTGGGACACGACCCGCAAGCTCGCCGCCGCGCTCGGGATCTCGCACAGCGAGCTGGCGAAGCTCGCTGAAACGCACGAGTAGCCGCAGCGCGCGATAGCTAAGGCTCGAGGTTCCTCACGCGCGAGCAGGCGGTGCGACCGAGTAGCGCAGTACGGTCGTCTCACCCTCCTGCACGGAGGAGATGGGCTCGAGCTTCACCGCCGCGCCACGACGCTCGAAGAGGCGAACGCCGGCCCCTACGAGCACTGGAGCAACGTGCACGATGATTTCGTCCAAGAGCCCGGCCTCGAGGCATTGACGCGCAACGTTCGCGCCGAGAATGACCACGTTGTCGCCCTCGGCCGCCGACTTGGCAAGTTGCACTGCCTCCTCGATGCCGACGCTGATGAACTGGCCGGTGACACCTTTCACCACCGGTGGCGCTGAGGGCGGATCATGTCGAAGTACGAAGAACGGCCCGCTGAACGCACCACCGTAAAAGCCCGGCTGCAACCGGTCCTCGACGTCCTGGGTCCGTCGGCCCACCAGCAGCGCTCCCGTCGACCGCACGATCTCGGTCATCGTCTTGCCGTCTCCACCATCGGTCCCGAGCGCCCAATCCATGTCGTCGTCCGGGCCGGCGACGAAACCATCGAGACTCATCATCGTGTGCCAGATCAGCTTGCCCATGTGCTCACGTCCCCGAACCCCCGTCATCACAGATGGTTACCAAAGAAGAACATCGTAAGACCCAAATGCCGCCGTGACCATCCCAGATTTCCGGGGGTAAGGTGGTCAGGCGAGGGGGCCGCTGAGGCTCCCGTTGACGAAGTAGTGATCGACGAAGAGCGTGGCAACAAGCTCGCCGCGGCTTGCCACATCGAGCTTCTCGAAGATGGCCTTCAAGTGATCCTGGACGGTAAAGGCCGACAAGTGAAGTTGATCGGCGATCGCGGTGGTCGAGTGGCCTTGCGCGACGAGCTCCGTCACGAGCCGCTCCCTCTGGGTGAGGCCATAGGCGTCGACGATCAGCGCCGCCAGCTCGGGCATACGCGCAGCCTCGATCGTAACGGCGGTCCGTTTGCGCGTCCCGTCGAGAAGCACTGATCCTCGCACCAGCGCCCATCGGCCCGATCCGGCCCTGACCCGTGCAGTGGCGATCACTTCGCTTTGCCCGGAGTCGACGGCGCGCGCGCCGTGGGCGACCGCGGTGATGACGAGGGGCAGCTGTCGCATGTCGCCACCCAGCTCTTCGAGCCATTCGGCAGCGGCCTCGTTGGCGGTCTCCAGGCAGTCCTCGTCGTCCAGAAGCAACAGGCCGGCCTCAGCGCCGCGAGACGTCGCGTTGGAGGTCAATCTATGTTGGAGGCTCGTGCGCTGAAACGCCTCGGCTAGGCGACCGGAGAGCGAGGCGAGCAGTTTCACATCGTCGGCGTCGAAGTCGGGGCGGCCGAGGTCGCGGTGCAAGACGATTATGCCGAACGTACGTGAGCCATCCACACACGCGACCCGGAGTTCGTCCCCGAACCCGTGCGGGCGCATCAGCTCGCGATACCGAAGGCTTTGATCGAGCTTTCCTTCGGTCGCCTCGCTCATACTGGCGGCCAGTTGGCCTGAGAGCGCAAGATCCCCAAACTTGTTTACGTCAGGCTCGAGCAGCTCGATGTCCGCCAATCGTAAGCCGGCCTCCCCGCTGATCGAGTTCTCGTACCACTTCCCGGTTGCGAGCGTCGTCGCCGGATCGCAGGCAACGATGGCCACCCCATCAAACGGAACAGCACGGCCCAGGACACGCGCGGCACGAGGGGCGAACCCGGACAGGTTCAAGCCGGCGTGAGCGAGCCGGGTGATCTCGCCGCGAGTGTCACTGGCGGCCGGGGTGGCCATCCATCAATATTACGCCAGCGTCAGCCCCAGCGCCAACTCCTCCTGCGTTTCGTAAAGGAAATGCAGGTGAATCAACAAGGGCGAGGAGCCAGCTGTGCCCGGTTACGCCTGTGACGAGTGTGTCTTCAATCCCACACTAATCAACTATGTCAAGGCAAACCCGTCGCCGAACACTGCAACTGCTGCGACTGGTGAGAGGAGGCAGCGGTGGCCGCCGAGGCCGACGGCCTCGTCGATCTGATCATGGAATCGATCCAGACGGAGTGGGTGGATCCGACTAGGCCCGAGGGGAGCGCGGGCAACTTCAGCTTGAGCGAGGATTCTGTCGACCGCTAGGGGAACGCGGCAGCGAGCACATCGGCTACCTGATCTGGACGCAGCGCCGGCAGGGGCTTAGGTTGGGGGGTGTGCCAGGGGAGCGGCTGACGATCGCTGCGCTGAGCTCGCGCGAGCGAGTCCTCGAGGCGATCAAAGAGTACGACCGGCTCGGGCCCCATCAGTTCCGCTCGCTCCACGGCTATCGTCGCGCCCGCCGGTACCGCCTGCGCTACAAAAGCCGCACCTACGACGCCAAGGCGATCGCCGGCGTCGCCTGGGGACTGCAGCATTTCAACGACCCCCGCCAGCGTCCAGCTTCCTACACTGGCGGCGCCCACACTTCGGTGCCGGCCCTCGAGCGGCTGGGATTTACGATCGTGAACGCCGATACTGATTCACCCATAGAGAGCGAGAAGCCACCCGAGCTAGAACCCGGGCGCACCTACAGCTGGGAGGAGCTGGGTGAGGTCTTCGACTTCCCGCCCAACTACCTAAGCCGGGCCGGCGGCATGGTGCCCCGCCCCGACCACGACTCTCTGCTGCTGATTACGCACGACCAGGAAGGACAGGGCTTTAGCTACGGCGATGAATGGGACGGTCCTGACCTCATCTATGCGGGCCGCGGTCGCACCGGGCACCAGGAGCTAAAGGGCGCCAACCGCTACGTCGCCGAAAACTCTCGGCACCTCTACCTGTTTGAAGCCGCCGGCTCGCGGCAGCTCTACTTCCACGGCCGCGTGCGCTGCGCCGATCACTGGGAGAGCACCGGCTACGACGTCGTCGGCAACGAACGCCGGCTCCATCAGTTTCGCCTCGCACCACTCGGCCGTCGAAAACGTCGCACCCGCCGCAAAATCATCAGCTCCGAGCGTTCCGACCAAGGACGCAGCCCCGAGTCCTTTGTGCCCCGACCGTTTGACCCCAATCGCCGACCAAGCCAACGAAGGCGATCCGCACCACGCGACCCCGAGAGCCAAAAGGTCCTAGCCGAACAAGCCGATCAAGCCCACCAAAACGCCCTCAGTACCGTCGGTCTCTGGCTGCAGTCAGCAGGCTGGGTTGAGCTCCAAGAAATCGACGGTGCCATCGACCTCCTGGCAAAGAGCCCCCGCCCCCGCAACACGGTGCTATTTGAGATCAAGAGCATCACCGATGGCAGCGAGCGCACCCGAGTCCGCAGCGGCCTAGCCCAACTACTCGAATACCGCCTCTTCCTCGGTAGTCCCCGCAACCGCCTCTGCCTGGTCTCAAACCGACCAATCTCCGAGCGCCGCCTACGTCTCCTCGACTCGCTCGAGATCGCCCACCTCTACGTCGAAGGAGACACCGTGCAGGTGTCAGGCACGAAATCCTCCCGAGCATTGTTCCCTCGGTGAGAAACGGCAGTGAGTTCAATGGCGGGGTCGGCGCCCTCTCGGCCTCATCCCAGAGTGATGCGACCGAGATGAGACGCAGATCGAACCGTCACAGGGTGGCGCGTCTGCCCCGCTCCGGATTAGCCTGTCGACGTGATCAGATTCCTTGGTCGAGCCATTCTCGTTTTCATCGGCCAAAGGGTCGGGATCTGGGCCGCCTTTCTCGGGGAGTCCTGCTCATCGGCGGCCTGGTCGGCCGCCCCGTAAGCTCAAAAGAGCACTCGAGGATCTGGAGAACATCTGGCGCGGGGTCTTCAGCCATGCCGTCAATGACGCGCTCCTGGCGAAGGCCGCAGCGAGCACCCTCACTCATTCGCTCCGCCCCTACGACGCTGTCCACCTAGACGGGAAGCCGCCAAGAAGCAGGGCTTTGGGTTAGTCCCGGGAGCATCTCTAGCGCCTTACCAAGCCGTTCTCCACCGGACTGACAGGAGGGAAATCCTCGACTTGTTGGACGGACTCCATCCGCTCAGCTCGGGAGTTCGACCTGATCGCCCGGGGTCAGGTAGGCGGCGAGGCGTTCGAAGAGCACCGTGGAGTAGGCCAGTTCGGGGTCGGCGCTGGGAAGGATCGTGGTCACGATCGCCACTGAAAGCTTGCGCTTCGGCAGGTAAGCCATCACCCCGGTGTAACCGTTCAGCATCGGGTTCTGGATCACCCAGTCGCCGTCGACGAGCTCCCCCAGGCCGTAGTGGAAGTCCGGTTTGGTCCCCGGCAGGCCGGCGCTGGTGTTGGCGACGCGCTCGCGGGCGGCGGCGGGTGAGATCAGGGCGCCGCTGCCAACCGCCCTCGCGGTCAGCGCTACGTCGCCGATCGTCGCGCTCATCACCTGTCCCGCGCCGATCGTCCACGACGGGGTCCAGAAGGTCGCATCCTCATAAAAGCCGCGCTCGGTGGTGTAGGAGTGGAGGGCTGGCCCTGGGAAGGCGGCGTAGCGGGAGATCTGGGTGTGCCGGAGTCCGAGTGGCTCGAGCACCCGTTCCCGGATCGCCTGCTCCGCCGATTGACCGGTCACCTCCGCGATCACCGTGCTGAGTACCGAGAGGTTGGTGTGCGCGTAGTGGAAGCAGGTACCGGGTTCGCAGGCCTGGCCCCGGGCGAAGGCGATCTGCAGCAGTTCGTCCGCCGTCCAGAATCGGAACGGATTTTCGAACAGGGCCTCGACGAAGGACAGGTTGCCCTGGATCCAGTCGAGGTAGCCGGAGGTGTTGTTGGCCAGCATCCGCAACGTGATCCGGTCCGCGTTCGGCATCTCCGGCCGGTACTTGGCGAGTTTGTCGTCGAGCGAGAGCTGCCCTTCGTCCTGCAGTTCCAGGAGGACGGTGATCATGTGTGGGATCGCCATCGAGCCAATCCGGAAGTACATGTCGGTCCTCGCCGGCGTGCCCTTCATCGAGTTGCCAAGGGCGAATTCGGCCAGTGGTTGCGAGCCAGTGTCGATGCGGACGATCGCCGCTTTCAACCCCAGTTCGCCCTTCGCTTCTTGGACCAACGTGCGCACGTGCTTGCTTGCCGTGGCCCGGCTGACGCACCCACCGGCGACGCTCACATTGCCCGCGATGCATGAGCTCGCGTCGGCGCTCGCCGGCACGGCGAGGAGCGACACCAAGACAATTAGGAGGGCAAAGCGGGGACGAATGACACTCACATCCTAGTTACAAACTGAACATTCGGCTTCGGCCGGCTAGGCGAACGTTCGATTGGCTTCATACCAAGGCAAAACTGCCTTAAATCGCCGGTACGGTGGTCAGAGTCTTGGCTTCCAGGGGTCTCGTCCGTTCGTTTCAAGCTGCTGTCTTCGCGGCTTTGCTCGCTGGCGCGATCATCCTCGCCGCCCCCGGAACGGCTGCCGGCGCCAAGCCGGCCGGCAAAGGAAAGCAGGGCGCAGGCGATGCCAAGGGCTCGGCGCGGCTGATCGTCTCGCCGCGCCCCGGGCAGCGGATCCGCGGCGACCGGGTGCGGATCGTCGTCCGCGCCGGTGCCGAGCCCGAGGACCTGAAGGCGAGGCTGAACGGGGAGCGGATTGGCGGCCGCTTTGGCGCCAACCCGCGGCGCCACCGCCGCCAGCTCGACGCGACGCCGATTGACGGTCTGCGCCGCGGCGGCAACACGCTCACCATCCGCGTCCACGACCTCCGCCATGGCGGCTATCGCCGCGCCAGCGTCCGCTTCTTCGTCGCCCACCACCGGCCGCTCGCGTCCGCCGGCCGCGACATCCGCGTCGTCGCCGGCTCCCGCCTCGAGCTGCACGGGATGCTGAAGCTCGACCGCTCCGACAGCGGCGCGCGCGGCGTCCAGTGGCAGGTCGTCGGAGCCCCGCGCCGCAGCGCCCTCTCGAACAAGCCCGCCGCGAACGCCGCCGCCCGCGCCGCGGAACGCTCCGCCCTCGGCGAACGCCGCACCCTCACCCCGACCTTCCGCCCCGACGTCCGCGGCCACTACAAGGTGAAGTTGACCATCGAAAGCGGCAGCGGCAAAAGCGTCGACTGGGCCAACATCTACGCGGTGCCGACGAGCCCACTGATCAACCTGCGCACCGAGGTACCAGCGTCGGCGCAGCAACCGCAGCCGGGAGTCTTTGTCGGCGGCGAAGTCATCCCCGCCCCCTTCATGCGCGAAGCCCGCCCGCCCTACGCGCGCGAAGCGAACCCCACCGGCACCTACGCGGGCAAGGCCGGCAACGTCACCTACGTGGCGATGGCACAGGTCGTCGCCTTCGAACGGACGACGCTGGCGTTCAAGTGGAATCGCACCTACGGGATCTGCACCGTCCCGGGCGACTACTACCCCTGTCGGAACGGCCCCAAGGGTGAACCGATCGACGCCGACCCGACCAAGGAACTGGCCGAACTCGGGCCCTCGACCCTCGTTGTCGCCGCCTCGCACCCGAGCGGCGCGACCCCTGGCCTCGCCTGGGGAAGCCCGGCCGATTTCGGGTTCTTCAGCGCGTTCCTGGGCGGGATCGGGATGCCGACGCCCGAAACTTCGCCCACATCCGCTGCCGAACTCGCCGCAGCCAAGCCGGGCGAAATGTCGGGCGTCGGCGTGCCGGGCCTCGACCCCGGGGACGCCAAGTACATCCTCGGCGGCGGCCAGACCGGGATGGTCGGCTACCTCACCCCCGACAGTCACACCCCGAAATTCTTCTTCTTCATCCCACGCCAGCGGGAACCCTTCGACACCCGTGCTGCCACCTCGTGCAACGCCAACGGCTGCACCGTCGCCCAGAAGGTGGGTGCGAACGAAGTCACCGCGACCGTAGCCGCCGGCAAAGGCGGCTTCCTCGTCAGCGGCTTCGACCGCCGCACCCTGGCGCCGATCGAACACGCCCTCTTCACCACCGCCGGCGGCCAGCCCGAAAGCGGCGAAAACTCCACTGGCGAGTTTGGACCGAGAGAAATGTCCCGCAAGGTCGAAGCGCTGGCCAAGCAAGGAGCGCTCGTCGTCGTCACCTCGGTCCACGGCCAGTCGCCAGGGGTCCTCTTCACCCCCGGCGCCTCGAAAACCCCCTGGAACGCCCTGATCGCGGCGATCGTCTCGATCGGCGGCACCCGCGAAGGGCTGAACACGGCGGCGACCAGCGCCGGCGGTGATTACAGCCTGGTCGGCTGGTCCGGCCTCGGCGAAGGCGCCGGGGACGAGCAATCGGTGGCGGGAGCACGCCTCCGCGGCGTCCTCGTGCCCGGTGATCAGTCGGTCTTCGAACCGCAGGCGGTGCTGAGCGGCGCCAGCATGGATGAGCCCGAACTGCTGATCCAGACGCTGCTGCGCGAACCGAGCCAGGCGTGGTGGGGCGACGGCAACCGCGAAGCCGAAGCGGCGATCGTCGCGATCGGCGCCCAGTCGTCCCTGCTCGGCTACGACCCGCGGCCCGCCTACTGGACCCAGCTGACCACGCCGCTAGTCGCAAGCACCGCACTCGAACAAGTGAAGGGAGCCAAATTCCCTGCCGCACTCGGCGAACCCAAGTTCACCGAAGCGGTCTTCAACAAGGCCAAGGAAGAACTGGCCCATGAGGTTGAAGGGGTCAAAAAAGTGCGCACCTACATGGAAGAGCTGGCGACGCCGGCGCGGCACTCGGGAACGATCGCTTGGGAGGAAGCCACCAAGCTCTCGGCTGAACTCGAAGAACGGATCAAAGCCCTCAAAGAACAGGGCGAGGTGAGTGCCGAATGGCTGGCAATCATTGAGGGGGTGCTGGAAGGAGTCAGCACCCTCCTCGAGCTGAAACCAATCAAGAGTTTTATGGATCTGACCCACTACGTAGCGTTGGCGGCGGTCGCTGCCGAGTTGGGCCAGACGATCTGGAACGCCAATTACCAGGGCACCTCGAAGGAACCCAGCATCCAGGTCGAGGCCCTCCGACTCGGCTCCGAGCTCCAGGCCCAGGCCGAAGCCAACATCAACACCTTCCACCGAATGGGCGACATCATCGTCAGCGACCCCACCAAGCTGGCGGAAATCAAATGGGGTGGTTGCAACCCAACCGACGACGGCTGCCCAGCCAAGTTCGAAGAACTCGGCTTCAACGAAGAATTGGAAAAGTTCGCGGACCTGACGATGAAGCGCGCTTTCCAGCGCGAAATCTACGAACGACTCCTCCCCCTCGCCTACCCCATCCTCGACCTCGGCCTGACCAAACGCAAAGAAACCATCTTTCCGGCAAACGCCGCCCCCTGCACCGACTTCTCCGAGCCACTCAAAGGCGCCCCCGCCCTCTCCTACCACAAGAGCCTCTGGGAAATCGACCCCGAAACGGGAGCCGAATACTGGCGCGTCTACCTCTCAGTGGCACGCAAAGAACGCGAATACGGCTGGGCCTCCCAAGCGATGCTGAAACCCCTCTTCGGCAAGGTCGAATTCGAACCCGGCGAAGAAAACTCACCCAACCTGGAAGCCGACCCAGGCCACTTTATGCGCCAAGGCATTGCGATCAAGGAATACAAGAACACCTGGAAGTGCGAAATGGTCCCGCCGGATGAAGCGTTCCCCCCCGGCGTGGGGACGCCGAAGTATTCGCTCGAACCTGTAACGCCAGCGCCCTGATCGGGGCGCGGTCGTGCTGCTCCGGCCGCCGTGTCATGTCAGCCAGTGCTCGTAGGACGGCAGCAGAGCCTGGGCCTCGAGTTCGCCGGGGGCGGTCCGCTCGAGACGCAGCGTCGCCTCGTCGTCTTCGATGGTCAGGGTCGAGACCTGGTTGTTGAAGTAGGGCCCCTCGAGCAGTCGCCAGCGACACCCCGGGTCGGGAGCGCCGGCGAGTTTCGCGAGACTGGAGCAGAGCGCGCTGAGCGGGCGCCCGAAAGCTGCCCGCACGACACGTCGCTCTTTCTCCTCGAGGGGGTTGCGGTATGGAGAGCAGACGGCCTGGTAGATCGGGCTGCGGTCTGACTTGTCGCCGGGCAACCCCAGCTCGCAGAGGTAGGCGTGGTGGACGTCGCCGGAGAGCACGACGATCGACTTCGGCGCCTCGCCGTACTCGCCCTTCGCCAGCCCGGCGAGCAGGTCTCTCATCTGGGCGAAGGAGTCCTGAAAGGCGGCCCAGTGGTCGAAGTCGACCGCGCGACGGAGCAGCTCGCTGCCTCTTCCGATCATCGATCCCCAAGCGCCTTCGCAGAGGCGCTCGTTCCAGGCCTCGAGGCGGTCGAATGAGGGCGAGAGCAGGAAGGGCACGGTGGTCGCCAGCAGCAGGTGGTCGAAGTCGCCGCTGCAGTGCTCGACGATCCAGTTCCACTCCTCCTCGTCGAGGATCGCGCGCCTGTCTGGCTCGAGCACGCGCCCGGCCCGCGAGTCGATGAACACGGCCCTGGTTCGGCCGAAGTCGCGATAGAAGCTCCAGCGCGAGCCGGATGCGTCGACGTCGATCCGATCGGCCCAGGCCCGCAGCACCTCCGAAGCCTGCTGGTTGCCCCGGACTTCCCGGTAGACCTCGCTGTCGTCGAGCTCGGCCGGGGAGAGGTTGCCTAGGTGCTGGTAGATCCAGTAGCTGGTGATGCAATCGACGGCGCGGCGGTGCCACCAGGAGCGGCCTCGCATCTCTTCCAACCACGAGTGGGAGATGTTCCAGTCGTCGCTCATGTCATGGTCGTCCCAGAGCATCGAGACCGAGACCGTCGAGAACAGCCAGCGGATTAGCGGCTCGCGCCAGCTCTCGCGGTAGAGCCAGGTGTACTCCTCGAAGTCGAGGATCTCCTCGCCCGGGGGCGTACCGGTTCCGCGCCGTTCCCTGATCTTCGCCCGCGTCTTCGGCGAGCCCTCATCGACGTAGACCTGGTCGCCGAGCAAGAACAGTTGGTCGGGCCGGCGGAAGCGCTCGCTCGCGACCATCTGCTTGGCGAGCACCCACAGCGCATCTGGCTCGAAGCCGTTCTCGTGGTCAGCGCCGTCGGTGAACGGAGGCTCGTGCGGCAGGGCGACACGGCAGGAGCCGAAGGCGATCTCCAGAGGGCCGGAGCCCCCAAGAGTGTGGATTTCGCTCGCCGGCATCCCCTCGAGCGCCGGCCAGACCTGGTGACCGTCGAGGGCTACCCCGTACTCGTAGGTGGAGTCGGGGTCGAGGCCTTCGAGGCGGACCAGCGCGTAATGATGGTCTTCGAACCGAAAAGTCGGCTCTTTGCGGCCGAGGATCTCGACCTCGCACTGCGCGCTGGTCTCGACCCAGATCGTCGCCTCGGTGTCCGAGACGTAGCGCAGCAGCGGTCCAATCAGGAGCTCGGGCATCGGCTACAGGTAGAACGGCCGGGTATGGGATTTGTCAGGCATGACCCGGTCAGACCTTGCGATAGCGGGCATCCGCTATCGAGTAGATCGCGAACCCTGCCAGCCCGGCGGCAACGATGCCGAGCAACGCCGGGCCGAAGGCCGAATCCGCGAGCTGGCGCAGCGCCCCATCCAGCCCGACCGCTTGCTGCGGGTTGTAGTTGATCGCCGCTTTGATCAGCCCGTAGCCGACCAGAGCGAAGATCACGGCCCGCGCCACCAGTCCGAAGACGCCGAGCGCGGTATAGCCCTTGCGGACCTCGGGGGTCATCTCGCCCGTCTTCGCATCTTCGAGGAACCTCCTCGCCAGGCCCTTGTACGCCTGGTAGATGGCGACTCCGATCAGGGCCGCCCCGGCGATCGCGACGATCAGGGTGCCGCCAGACCAGCCGAGCACGCCGCCGGTCGCCTCCTTCGGCGTCCCTGAGCCGGTGCCCGAACCGCTGACGATCTCCACTGCCGTGACGCAGAGGATTCCGTAGGCGATCCCACTCGCGAGCGCCGCGACCCGGTCGGATCCGCTGTCGCGTTGTTCGGCGCCGTGGCCGACGGCAGCGCGGACCAACCGCCAAAGTGCGTAGCCGGCCAGCCCGATCGCGACCAGGATCAGCAGCGTCTTGCCGAACGGCTGGTTGGCGATCGTCTTCAACGCGTCCTGTTGGTTGGCCGCCTTGCCTCCTTCGCCAAGCGCCAGCTCGATCGCCAGGAGACCGATGATGAAGTAGACGACCCCACGGGCGATGAGTCCCGCTCGCGCAAGCCAGCCGAGCGGCTTCGCGCCCGCGAGCCTGTCGCCTTCCCGCTTTGCCTTGTCGGCGACATCCTTCCCGTCCTGCTGGTCGATCATCGCGCGCCACTCCCTTCGCGCGCCGAGCGCGGCACGCATACCGTGATCGCGCCGGGTTCGACATCGACCTTGAACGACCGAACCCTCTTGCGATCACCTCCGTCGAGCTCGTAGCGGACCTTGCGGTCGAGCTTCACGCGTACCTTGCGGCCCTGGGTGATGCGCACGAAGGGCGACTTGTCCGCACTGCCGAGGGCGGTGCGGGTCGCGGCGCGGACCAGCTGCACCGGGCCCTCCGAGGTGAGCACACCGACGTCGAGCAAACCGTCGTCGGGCTGCGCGTCGGCGAACACCTCGATGCCCCCGAAGAGGCCGCCGACGTTGCCGACGAGGATGCAACTCGCCGGCCCCTTGTACCAGCGCGTCCCGTCGATCTTGATCTTCGCCTCGAAGCTCGGAGTGTTGAGCTTCGTCGCCCCACCGAGCAGATAGGCGCCGCGGCCGAGACGGCCCTTGTGCTCGTCGGCGCCCTTGATCATCGCCGCGTCGAAGCCCGCCCCCGCCATCACCGCGAAGCGCTCTTCCTCGAAGCGCCCGACGTCGAGCGCGGCGGCGCTCGCCGAGCAGTGCGACCTGAACGGCCTCGTGGATGTCGGGCTCGATCCCGAGGTTGGTGGCGAACAGATTCGAGGTCCCCGCCGGGACGATCGCGAGCGGGACCTGGGTGTCCTCGAGAGCGTTGACGCAGCGCCGCACCATGCCGTCGCCGCCCCAGGCGAGAATCAGCTCGGCGCCCTCCTCCAATGCCCGCTTGACTGCTGCCGGGGCTCGCTTGCTCTTCGGCACCTCGATCCAGAGCGGCTTCGGGACGCCCGCCTCCGCGAGCGTGCGTCGCAGCTCCGAGAGGCCGCCCCCGAGAGTTTTGCCCGCGTGGGCGACGACCGCCAGCTTCATGCTCGCTTCCGCCTCTCCGCGGCGGCGCCGGCGGCCCGGCAGGCCCACAGCGCCACCAGGATCGCCCCGATCCCGATCAGCACGCCGCCGGCGACGTCGAGTGGATGGTGCATCCCCTGGTACAGGCGCGAGAGGGCGATGTAGGTGACGATCAGGATCGCTCCGGTCCACAGCAGCGCCTTCCACAGACTGCTGGTCAGGCGACTCGTCAGCAGCAGCACGAGCCCGGCGTAGACGGCGATCGCGGCGGCGGTGTGTCCGGAGGGATAGCTGGCGTTGGCCTCCAGGTCTTCGAGGCGGGGGACGGATGGACGCTGGCGGGGAACCGCGAGCGAGGTGACGTAGTACGTCGCCGACTCGACGCACAGCGCGAAGACCGCGAACGCCCCGATCCGCCAGCGGCGAGTGACGACGCAGACGATCGCGATCAGGATGACCAGCGATACGAGGACCACCGTGCCGAGTTCCGAGCCGATTTCGGCGATCGTGTTGAGGGTGCCGGTGCGGTGTTCCGCGAGCGTCTCGTTGACGCTTTCGTCGCTGCCGCCGAGACCGAGCCCGCTGCCGCTGACCAGCCCGTCGACGACCAGATGCCCGAGCGCGATCGAGACCGCCAGCAGCACCAACAGGCCGGCGAGCAGCGCTAGCGCGAAGACGACGGCGGGATGGCGGTCGCCGCGGGCAGCGGCAAATCGGTCGGCCTACCCACCCGGGCGCGCAGCGAGCACCGACACCGGCCGTCGGGTCGGTTTCCCCGGCGTCGTCGGCGCCGCAGCAGTTCGAGATCCTTGTCCAACCTCCACAGCAACGACCTATTGCCCGATCGGCGGCATAGTAAGCCTCCGTATCCGGGTACTGGACCGCACCGCTCCGCCTGCGCCCCTGCCCCGATGCCATTTCTCCTGCTCCTGATCATTTCCCTCGCCGCGGGGCTCGGAGCCGCCTCGCTGACGCGGCTCTACCGGCGACGCACCGACACCTCCCCCGTCCTCGAGGCGGCACGCGAGGCCGGCCGGCACGCCACCGGCCCGGTTGCGCGTCGCACGGTGCGGGCCGCGCGCCTCGACCCGGAGAGGGCAACCGGCCTGGCGCTCACGCTGGCGGTCGCCGCAATCCTCCTCGGCGGCGCGGTGCTCGCCTCATTGACGGTCCTGGTGCGCAGCACCGACGCCCTTGCCGGCATCGACACCAGCGTGGCCGAGTGGGGAAACCGACACGCATCCGCCTGGTCCCACGACGCGATCACCGTGGTGACGAATCTGGGCGCGACCTGGACCGTGATCGCCGTCGCCCTCGCAGTAGCAGCGGTCGAGATCGCCCGCACGCGCAGTCACTGGATGGTGCCGTTCCTCCTCACGGTCATGCTCGGAGACAAGCTCCTCACCGAGGCGATCAAGCAGCTCGTCGATCGCGCCCGGCCGGAGCTCGAGCCCGTGGCCGCGACGCTCGGCCCATCGTTCCCCAGCGGTCACACCGCCACCGCTGCCGCCTCATGGGCCGCCTTCGCCCTCGTCGCCGGACGTTGGTGGGGGCCGCGAGCCTGGCCGGCGCTTGCCGGCACCGCCGTCGGCATCGCGGTTGGAGTCGGGGTCAGCCGAGTCTTGCTCGACGTTCACTGGCTAACCGATGTCCTCGCGGGCCTCGCACTCGGCTGGGCCTGGTTCGCCGCCTGCGCGATCGCCTTCGGCGGCCGCGTCCTCCGATTCGGTGCGACGGCGCAGGCCGCGGGACGTGGCGGGGTCGAGGCCCCGGCGAGCCAGCTTCGGACCAGGACCCGGCCGCGACGCCGTGTGTAGGCCCTAGGGCCGCCCGATCGCGCAGACTGCGGGGACCGGGCGCAGGTTCTCGACCAGGACCCTGTCGACGGTGAATCCCCCTCGCGGAGCCGGTCGGCCAGCGTGTTCCCGAGGTCCCGCGCTCGCTCGGGCGCGGAGTGGCGCGCGTCCCAGAAGAGATAGAAGACACCGTCCCGGGCGAGGTGCTCGCGGACGGCACCGAGCGCCGCCTCCGGCTGCAGCCAGAAGGGAGCGACGTTGAAGACGAAGACCTTGGCGAAGCGCCGGTCGCCGAGGTCCGCGTCCTCCAGCGCGGTGGCCTCGAGCACAGCGCTGCCCGCGTCGACGTGCCCGAAGTGCGGCGGATTGAAAGGCCGCCCATGTTCTGACCGGCTCAGGTCCTGTCGACGCGGAGCGCGTTCGTCTCGCGGTCCAGCCTGCCCGGCGACTCTCTCTTCAAGTAGGCCTTGTACTCGTCGCAGTCGAAGCGCTGAGCGCACGCGGTGCACTGTTTTTTCAACTCGCTGGTAATCCGCTCGCCGACCGGCTTGTCCATCTCGAGTAGCGAGCCACCGTGGATGGCGACCGGGCCCTTGGCGAACTCAATCGTCGTCGCCCGCAGCAACTCGACCTGACCCACCGTCCACTCCAACGCCTTCTCGACGATCTCGTCGTCGATCGGGATGGCGAGCAGCCGGTTCTCCTCCTCGCGCTCGTTGACGAAGAAGAGGACACACCGCTCCGGCAGCTCGCCGGTCCGCTCGCGGTAAAGCGCGGCGTAGGTGGCGACCTGACGCACGTAGTCAATCTGGAACTCCGACGAGGCCCTGGTCGCCTTGAAGTCCCAGATCTCCTGGTCGCCGGGCGTGGCCTTGATCTCCTCGTGCTCGACGTGCCCAAGCAACTCGTCGCGGTGGTCCCACTTCCACAACCGGTGGTAGGTGAGCGAGTCGGGCTGCTGGAGGACCAGATCGATGATCCCGGTGAGAAGGATCTTCTTCTTTCCGGCGAAGTCTTTGGGTATTACCTTGCGCACCGATTTGAGCTGGTACTCGGTGTGCTGGGCGCCGCGGATCACGGTCTCGACCGGCCTCTGCAACTTGGACGAGTCGCTCTTCGTCTTGTAGAGGTTCCGGAGGATCCGGTCGAGGACCTCTTCCCGGGTGCTGAAGGCGGTGACGATCCCCCGCGAGCGCAGGACCCGGTAGTAATGGTCGAGCTGTTCCGCCAGTTCGATCCGCCTAGCGAGGACGCCGTCGTCGGCGTAGCGGCGCGCAAGCCACTCCATCGCGTGGTGCAGCAGGCGCCCCTCCATTGCCTGCACCTGCTCGTAGGGGACGAAGCCCACGTGGTTCTCGTATGCCCAGGCGCGGGGGCAGCGCCGGTGGGCCAGCAGGTCGCCCGTGTAGGAGACTTCGATGACCTCGTTCACGCCGACCACCTGCGGATCAAGGCCCTGCCGGACCGTTTCGGTTTCTTGTCCGCGAACAGGGATTCGATCCCCGCGTTCAGCTTCATCATCGGCCGCTCGTCGTCGGGAGCATGGATGACGGTGAGGTGCTGCTTAGCGCGGGTGATCGCGACGTAGACCTCGCGCTCGCGGTCCGCGGTCGCACTGCGCAGCACCGTTTTGTCTTTGGTCGTGGGATGTTCGTCGACGACTTTGTAGGTCGGTGATTCGCCGCTGAAGAGCATCGTCGCCAGCACCGAGCTGGGGTCGACCTCCTTGCCGGTCATTGCGACGTAGACGTGGTCGAACTCGAGCCCCTTGGCCTGGTGGTAGGTGAGCAATGAGATCGCGTCCTCGCTGAAGGCCTCGACCTCGAGGTCGTCTAGGCTGCCCGCCTCCACTAACTGCCCAAAGGCGCCGAGCATCGACCAGTATTGGTCCGGCCAGACGATCTTGCCGTCGTCCCTGCGGCGCGGGACCATCGGGTTCTCAAGCGATTTTTTGCCCCTGGTCCGGGTGACAGCAATGTTGGCGTCGAGCAGTTGGGCGAAGAGGGCCTGGCGGAAGAGCTCGACGCTGTAGCCGCTTTCACGGAAGGGCGGCATCGAGAGCAGCCGGGCCACCAGCCCGCCGAGCGACAATTTCAGGCTGCCCTCGGGGCGCGAGACGAGATCATCGCGCATCTGGTCGAGCGTTGTGAGCAGCGGCCCGAAAGTCGGCCCCGGTACCCCAATGCCGCCGCCGTCCCTTTTGATCGTCCGTTTCTGGATACCGGCGTGGTCGTTGCTGACCCGGAAACGCGGTCGGGCGCTGACCGCGAAGGCCGCCTTCTCGGTGTCGTGGTTCGTAGCCCAGACGCCGACGTCGCGGCGTTTGCCGGTACTCGGGTTCGCTTTCCCAGCCGGCGCCATGGTCACCGGGTCGATCAGGTATGAGATCAGACCGAGCAGGTCGTGAACCGGGCTACCGACCGCTGCCGCCGCCTTGTTGCGCGGGTTGAAGACGCGCAGCCCTCGCGCTGCGAGGGCATTACGTAGGTCGAGGGCAGCGCTATTGCCTTTCTTCGTGCTCGCCTCCTTGGTCGACGCCATCAGGATCGCGACAGAGGGCGCTGCCTCCTCACCGATCTCGGAGATCCGCCCCGCCCCCAGCGCGTCGATCTCGGCCGCGACGTGCTCGCAGACGGGGATCCACTTGCCTTCGACCAGACGGACCGGCGCGCCAGCGTCCCTGCTGGGTGGGGCGACCACGGTCTTGTCGAGCGAGTCGCTGGCGAGGACGGTCGCCTCGCGGAAGGCGCGGGCGAAGTCGACGATCGTGGCGCTACTGCGGTTGTTCACCTCGAGCAGCTCACGGCGGTACGGCAGGCCCGCCTCCGCGCAGTCGGGCTCGAGGTTGTCGAAGCAGGCGATGTCGGAACCGCGCCACCGGTAGAGAGCCTGGTCGTCGTCGCCGACCGCGGTCAGCTTCACCCCCTGGGACCTCGGCCAGGCGAGGTGGATCGCGTACTGAATCGGGTTGGTGTCCTGGAACTCGTCGACGAAGACGTGCTCGAGGCTGCCGTCGAGAGTGTGCTGGCGCTCGAGGAACCTTTGAAGGAGGAGGGCGAAGTCCATGGTGAAGTTCTCCTCCAACTGCTGTGCCCACTTCTCCTGGATCGTGGTCAGCTTCTCGGTCAGTCCCGACGCGCCCGTCGCGGTCTCGATGCCGTTCGGTGTGCCGCTCTCGCTGCAGCGAGGGAGCCAGGTCTCGATGTGCTGGTTGATCACCGCCAGCGAGAGGTCGACGCGGTCCAGCCCACCCATGTAGTTGCTCCACGGCGGCCTGAACAGCGAGATCAGCTGGGGGAGATCGAAGATATCGTCGAGCAGGTTGCTGCCGTTCTCGCGGAACGCGTAAGCCCTGCACTGGAGGAAGCGAAGGCGAGTCTCGACCTCGTCGATCACCTCCTTGCCTTCCTCGAGGTGCTCCACGTCGAACTCGGTGAGCAGTTCGTCGCAGAGCGAGTGGATGGTGCCGATCCGCAGGTCGTGGACCCGTGGGTCGTCGACCGCGATCCCCTTTGCCAAGGCTGCGTCGAGCAGATCGTCGGTGCGCTCGACCATCCGCACCGAGAGCTCCTGAGCCGCTTTCCTGGTGAAAGTCGTGACCATCACCCGCGTCGGGTCGACGACGCCGACGAGCAACTCGTAGAGGACCCGCCAGACGAGCACCTCGGTCTTGCCGGCTCCGGGGCCGGCAACGATCTGGAGGACAAGGTCGTCGTCCTCGACCTTGACGATCTCCTTGTGGGAAGCCTCGAGCGGCGGGCGCCCCGAGGCACCGAGCGCGTGGTCGGCTAGCTCGAAGAAGACCTCAGGCGCCAACTCCTCGCGGACTTTGGGCGCGAGAGTTCGTACCTGGGACTGCGGGCCTGCGCCCTCAGCCATCGCTCATCCGCCCCTGCGGCCTGCCCATGTCTCGATCCTTGCAAACTGGCCGGTCCGAAATTAGGAACTCGACCGGTGAGGTAGGCCTGCCCGATCGAGTCCTGTGACAGCCTGTCGGCGCTACTAAGCGGCCTGCGCGACGCGCTTCCGCCCCCGGGAAGCCTTGTAGAGGGCGAGGATGTGGTCCGTCAGCTTCTGGGTTTCGGTCGGGGTGTTCTGCAGCTCGTTCCAGCCCGTGGCGCCGCGGAGGCCGAAGCCCCACTCTCCCCCGGTCCAAGCACAGGAGTCGGCGATCCTTAAGAGCTCCGCCTTGAATTTGGCCTGCGAGGGGATCTCCTCTTCGCCGAGGCGGAACGCGATCTCGTCCATCAGCGCCCCCATGCTGGCGATGCCGACGCCATGCACCAGGCGGGAAGTGTGCGCAGTGCCGGCCCAGGCCTCGGGGAACGATTCCTCGACCGCGCCCCAATAGGCCTTCAGCAACTGCAGCATCGCCTCGGTGTTACCGCTGCCCTGGACCGAGTCGAAGTGGTCGTAGAGGGCGCCGTCCTCGAGGCTCGCCGCCAGCATGTTGAGGACGGAGTTGTCCTTGATCACGCCATCGGGGCTGGTCGGGGTTTTGATTCGACGCTGCAGTGGCGAGTCGTCGTCGAAGTTGAGGCGCGCGAGGAGGAGGGCCGGGTAGCGCCGGCGCAGGAGGGCAACCGGCAGGTCCTCTGCCGGCGTCTCCGGGAGCAGCTCGTGGATTAGCCCCTTGGGCAGCGGCTTGGTCGAGTTGACGAGGATGAACTGGGAGCGTTGCTCGTCGACCCGCTCGGCGACGAAGGCGGTGACGAAAACCGGGAAGCCCTCGAGGTCCGCCTCGCGTAGCGCCGCTGAGCGCTGCTGGCCGTCTACGATCCAACCGGCCTTCTCCTCGTCGGCCTGTTCCTCTTCGACCGGGATCACGATCTCGCCAACCCGCGCTTCCGGCCCCTTTCGGCGGCGTCGCTTGTCGGCAGGTTTGAATCGAACCCGTTTGTCGAAGGCGACGACGAGCGCGTTCGGGAGGATCGCGTGTGAGGTCTCGAGGTAGCGCTTGATCGCGCCTATGTGCGCCTGCGCCTCCGAGCGCTGGTAGCCGCCGAGCAAATGTGCGTCGTCACGGTGAATCCGCGAGACGGTGGTAAACGACGACAGCAGCTTGCCGTCGACCGCGAAGGTGTAGAGCGCGCGCCCACCCTGTTTCATTTCGAGGGCCGCCAACCTGATCTCCGACTTCGCCACGCCTCGCCCCTACCCGCCAGCGACCAAGGCCGGCCGCACTCCCGGGATCGCCAGCTCGAGCCGCTGCGCGAAGGCGTGCAAGTTGTGAAAACCACGGCGCTTGTTCCGCTCGGTGCCCCGAAAGAGGATCACCTCGACGCCTACTTGCAAACACACCTGGCATCCACACTCCTGCCAGGGCGCAGCGGCGAGCGTTTCCCGGTAGTCCTCGCGCCGATCTTTGCGCGGGTCGTGCAGCTCTTGGTACATACACAATGCGTCGAGCGCCTCCTCCAGCCCCACTGCGCCGCGATCGAAGTCGCGAACCGCGGCAAGTGCGTCGCGCTCCAGCCGCTGGGCTTCAGTCTGGTCGACTTGACCCGAGCGGACCTTTCTCTGCAGACGGGCGTTGCCGTCGACCTGGGGCACCCGCAGCGCGACGAAGGCACGCTCGGGGGTCCAGTAGTTGTCGCGCTCGTCTTTGAACGCCTGCCGGAACGGTGAGGTGCTGTCGAAGCTCGAAATCCCGAATTCGCGGAAACGGGGGATCGCCTTGCACCGCGTGATTCCGAACAGGTGGATCTCAGCGGTGGGGTCACGCACCGCGTCGATCGCCTCGAGCACGGCGAGGATCTCTGGAGTCTTCAGCGGCACCAACCCGCCGATCGCCAGCCGCCTATAGCCCATCTCCTGAAGCTCCTTCACCGCCCGCGTGTAGGAGGTGTCGCTCCAACCCTGGGCGACGCCGACTGGCTCGAAGCTGCAGCCCGAGTCGCGGTGAAGGGCAAGGAACTCGGCCGCGAGCCGCAGCGTCAACTCGTAGCGTCCGGTCCAACGCTCATCGACCTCCGCTTCGGGGTCGGCCTCGTAGATCGGGATCACGTGATCGACCGAGACGCCGGCGTCGAACCCGCACTGCTCGTAGAACTCGATCACCTCCTCGCTCGAGTACGGCGGCTCGTCCTCTTCGAGATAAGTGAATGCGCCGCAGTCACCAAGCGTCTCGATCCGCCGCCCGCCGGTCTCGTCGAGGCGGAAAAAGTCACGCACCCCGCCGCGGTAGAAACGGCGGCGTTGCTGGGCGCTATAGCGACCGGTACCGCCGTGGTGGTCGATCATCGTCTTCGAGACGAGCATCCCGTCGTACGGACAGGGGTCGAGCACCTCGTGGGCGTAGAGATCGTCGCGCTGCCGTATCCGGGTCGGCGAGCGAACCTCCCGGTGAAACTCGAAGCTCGGGTCGACCTGGTCCTGGCTGTCGGGGAAGAAGAACTTCATGCCGCGACGAGATCCGCCCCGGAGCGAACTGGTTCGAGCATCGCGAGGACGTCCACGTCGGGGTCCGCGAGGCGGTCCACCACTTCCGGCTCGCGCGCGATCAGCCCGAGTAGCCGGCCCGCGAGCTCGCCCTTGAGGCCGACGACGCCGCATGAGAACCGCCGCGTCTCCTCCCTGCCGGCAGGAACGACCCGCAGTGACAAATGCTCTCGCCGCCGAATCAGCCAGCGGCCGCCGAACGCGATCGTCGGGCCGCCGAGCACCGTCGCCGGGCCGATCCCCGCCGCCCTCATGTAGGCCTCGCCGAGCAGCAAGAGGGTCAGCGCGTGGTCGCGACGCAGAAGGCGCTGCAGCGATGCTCGCACCCGCAACTGCTCGGCAATCGCATCGATCGCGGGCCCTCCCAGGCCGGCAAACGAGGCGTCGTATGCCGCCACCCGCCGCGACGCCGCCAGCACCCCGTGCCGGGCCGAGAGGATTCGCAGGTCGAGGTCGAAGTCCGAGGACTCTTCGCGGAAGGCGCATACCCCGCGCATCAGCCGCTTGTGCTGCTCGCCGATATATAGGCGCTCCGCAGCGAGGGAACCCGACGAGGCGGCCGGGTCCTTCTTGGCGGTGCAAGAGGTGAGAACGAGGATCGTCCGCGAGCTATCCATCGGGCCGCTCCCAGCGCAGGCGCGCGACCGCCTCGTGGGCGTGGATGCTCTCCTGGTTCGAGACCGCGACCGAGATGCCCATAACGCGCTGGTCGACACGCAGCGCGACCAGGACCTCGCGCGCGAGGTCCTCGACGAAGGCCGGGTTGTCGTAGGCCTGCATCGTCACCACCCGCTCGTCGGTGCGCTTCAGCAGGGCCAGGATCGGGGCCGAGCCCGCCTCCTCCGCGACCTCAATCAGGTCCTCGAACCAGAGATCGGCACCGCGGGCCCGAATCTCGATGTAGGCCTCGTTGGTTGTGGGCGCCGTAGTCGCTGATCTCCTTGCTGCAGGGACAGAGGCTGGTGACCGGGACGCGGACCCCGACCTCGAGCCCGAAGGGGGCGCCAGCGATCGCCGTCCCCACCAGCCGGCAGTCGTAGCGATTCATCGACGCGGCCCCGCTTGCGGGGGCCTCGCGGCGGAGGAAGTAGGGGAAGCTCAGCTCAACCAGGGCACGCTCAGATTCGAGGCGCTCGCGGACCTCCTCGGTCAGGCGGGCGAAGCCGCCCGGCGAGACCTCCCCCGCGCGCTGGTCAAGCGCTTCGACGAAGCGACTCATGTGCACTCCGCGTTGCTCCGGTGCGAGCGCGACGGTCATCGCCGCCTCGGCGACGGTGCGCTGGACGCAGCCGTCGCGCCCGACCACCTCGACCGGGTAGGAGAGACCGCCGATCCCGACCTCGTCAATCGGGACCCCGCGCGCGTCGGGACCACTCTGCACGTCCGGGATCGGAAGCGCGACCTCCTGCACACTCACCCGGCCCGACCTCCGCGGTAAGAGCAACCGGAGGTACAGGTCTCGCGGACGAGAACCTCCTTCAAGCCGGGAAGCGTCGGGTCGAGCCGGTCCCAGATCCACTTCGCCAGGTTCTCGCTCGTCGGGTTCTCGAGCCCGGGCACGTCGTTCAGGTAATAGTGGTCGAGTTCGGCGTGGAGCGGCTTGAACGCGGCGCTCAGCTCGGCGAAATCGACGACCCAACCGGTCGATTCACCCACCTCCCCACCGACCCGGATCTCAACCCGGTACGAGTGTCCATGGAGCCGGGCGCACTTGTGACCCTCAGGCACGTTCGGCAGCAGGTGGGCCGCCTCGAAAGTGAACTCCTTGAAGATCTCGGCCTTGGTGACTCGCTGCTTCGCCCCGGCCTCCTGCCCGTTGCCCCTGGCATCGATGATCGCCACCTCGCTCATACGCCGCGTTCCTCTCCCCAAGCGATCACGTGCAACTGCGGCAGGACTCTGGCGCGCGCCAAATCCGGGTCGGCCGCGACTCTCTCGCAGAGCTGGCGGAAACTCGCTCCCACCGCCGCGGGCAGATCAGCCGGCGCCGGGACGGGGGTCCCTGCCGAGAGGTGCAGATCGGGCTGCGGCCAGCGGCCAGCGACCGCCTTTGCCCATGCGAGGTCCTCGGCGTCGAAGCAGACGATCTTCAACACCGTCCGTTCCCATGCCGTGGTTTCGGCAGCACGGTGCATGAACTTGTCGAATTGGGCCTCGTGCGCCTCCCCGGCCATCCTCGAGGAGGGCGGCTTCGGCGAGACCGTCAGTCGGTCAACGCGACAGAGCCACTCCTTCCACAGCGAGCCCTGCGTCTCGACCGCGACCGCGAGCCCGTCGGCGTGGAGTTGGTCGACCAGCGCGTCCAGTTCGTGCAGGGCTGGGTTGCCGCCGCTGATCACCACCCACTGCGCGCCGCCGCCGAGCGCCGCCACCCGCGCGGCGATCTGCCCCGCGTCGAGGTGCTCGGCTTCTCGGCGAACCTCGGCGGGGTCGACTGCGTACATCGTGTCGCACCACGAGCAACGGTAGTCACAGCCGCCGAAACGGATGAAGTAACACGAGCGGCCCGCCTCGGCACCCTCACCCTGAATGGTAGGACCGAAGATCTCGACCACGGGGAACGTCTTCGTGGCCCGAGCTTTTTCAGCGACAGTGGCCACGATTTCTCAGGCTCCCGCTTGCGCTTGGTAGGGAGCGGGGTCGACGAGGCCATTCTCGGCGAATCCCTTCAGGCGCAAATGGCAGGAGTCACATTCACCACACGCCTCGCCCTCCGGCGTCGGGTCGTAGCAGCTGCGGGTCAACCCGTAGTCGACCCCCAGCGCGATGCCCTTGGTGATGATCTCGGCCTTGGTCAGGTCGATCAGCGGCGTGTGGATCGTGAGGCGCTTCCCTTCTACACCGCGTTTCGTCGCCAGGTTGGCCATCGCCTCGTAGGCGGCCACATACTCAGGGCGGCAGTCGGGGTAGCCGCTGTAATCGAGCGAGTTGACACCGATGAAGATGTGGTCGGCCTCGAGCACCTCGGCCCAGGCAAGGGCGAAGGAGAGGAAGACCGTGTTCCTGGCGGGAACGTAGGTGACCGGAATTCCCTCCGACATCTGGTCGATGTCACGCGCCTTCGGCACCTCGATGTCGTCGGTCAGAGCCGATCCGCCGATCCGGCGGAGGTCGATCTCGATCTCGACATGATTGGTGACGCCGGCCGCGGCGATCACCCGCTTCGCCGCCTCGAGCTCGACACCGTGGCGCTGGCCATACCGGAACGTCATCGCGCCGGCCTCGAATCCTTCCTCAGCCGCGATCGCCAAAGCCGTCGCGGAGTCGAGCCCGCCGCTGACCAGGACCACCGCCTTCTGCGAACCGGCCGTCACGTCGCCTCCGCCTCGGCTTGTGGGACTGCCTCCGGCGTTGACCGACGACTGGCCTCGATGAACTGGCGAACCTCGTTGGGCTCGAACAGGGTGCGGCCCCCGACCTTGACTCCGACCAGGTCGCCGGCCCGGCAGAGGCGATAGATGCCGCTCTCGGAGATCCCGAGGTACTCGGCCACCTTCTTTACCGAGAGGAGCGGCTCCAGGTCGTTCAGGGAGCTTTCAATTGCTGTCATCGGCGCCCAAGCTAGGCCGCCGATCGGACGCGAGGCAGGGCCGACGCTGAGGCAGGGCCGACCCTGCGGCCAGACGAGGATGAAAGAACTTCCCTGCTAACGGGGATAACCAGGCGCCGGAGCCAGGTAGGCGCTACTGCGCTGGAAGGAGCCAGACCCGCTGCTCGGCGCCCCGACTACGAAACCATTCGACGGTAACAGCGACGGCGTTTAGGTTGGCGCGATGACAGGCAAGCTGAAGCTCGGCAATAGAGGGATCTCTGATCTCCTCGGCATCTATGTCCAAGTACTCGAGGAGCTCCGCGAGCGCGAAGTGATCCGTAGCGCCAACGCACCCACCGGCGACTACGCGGAGTGGTTGGTACAGCGGGCGCTCGGCGGCGACTTGCAGCCGAATTCCAACAAGAGCGCCGACCTGATCGTCCGCATGGAGAGGATTGAGATCAAGTCCAGGGTTCTCAGCGATCCCGAGAAGTCAGGTGAGCGGCAGCTTTCACCATTTCGCTCCTGGAATTTCGACTGCGCCGTCATCGTCCTCTTTGATCGTCGTTACGACGTCCGGCGGGCAACCCGGATCAAGGTCTCGGAGCTTAAAGCGGCATCCCGGGAAGACGAATGGGTTTCCGGGAAACGGGTGATCGCACGTGAGGCACTGCTCGATCGCGGCCTCGATATCACCAAGAAGGTGCGGGAGGCGGCCGCACGGCAAGACGACTGAACCGAGGCGAGGGAAGAAGCCAGCCTTCGCCTAGCGGGACTAGGCAGGGGGCGTCGGGGTCGAGCGCTACTTTCGGAGAATGGCGACTGTCATGAAACAGACCGAAGCTAAGGGCCTCACTACGCCCGCGCTGGCTGTCGCCCTCGGGGTGAACGAAAGCCCAAGCCTCGCCGGCCATGTCGACTGGACTCAGGTCGGCCGGATCTCAGCTCAGACCTCTCTCCGGGCGGCCGGCTTCCAGCGCGCGGCCTGGGACGATGACCATTTCTGGAACCTCCAGGACGATGCAGCTCTGCGATCGCAATTCTTCGCCATAGGCAACAGCGTCAACTTCCGCTTCTGGAGCCTGAAAGCGGGGCAGATGCGACCGGCTGGGGGAAAGCTCGACGGGTCCGAGTACCAGGGCGCAATGTACATGTGGAGAGCGCTGCGGCGCGCACTTGACCAAACCGGAGGGGACCTGCTCGAGGCGGACTTCCTCGCCGGGCTGGCAGACGCCGACTTCGACCGCATCTTCACCGACGACGACGGCTGGAACCCGCTCGCCCCTGGGCGCGACGAGCGCATCGCCAACCTCAGGGACCTCGGGGAGCACCTACGGGCCCGCTGGAACGGCGCGTTCTTCAACCTGGTCGAGTCCACGGAAGGCTCGCTGGTCAAGTTCGCCCACCTCGCGAGCGGCATCCGGGCGTTCGACGATCCAATCTGGAAGCTGACGATGCTTACGGCGATCCTCCACTCGGGCAGTGGCATCTACCGGTTTGAGGATGAGCCCCTTCCGGCCATCGACTATCACCTGCTCAAGCAGGCGCTGCGGCAGGGCATGGTGCAACCGAGCCCGAACCTAGCGCAGGAGATCGCCGCCAGCCACATGCTCCGCCCCGAGGATGCACTCGAGTTGCGCCGACTGGCGCTGATCGCCTTCGTCGGCGTCTCCGAGCGGACCGGATTGAGCGGCGAGATACTCGACAACAGATACTGGCTCAACCGCGTCAACTGCACCGATCCGGATCCGGTCTGCCTCGACCCCGCAACCGCCGTTCGCTGCCCCTTCCATGGTGCGTGTAGCCAATTCACTCAATTCGAACGGCCGCTTGAGCTCACCCGTTACTACTAACGCTCGAAGGCCGCCAGAACGTTGATGTCGGGCTCGGCCTTCAGCCTGCCGACTATGCGCAAGCCGTGCCTGTTCCCGCGCGCCAGCAACTGGTAACCGAAAGTTCCAGTGTCGTACTGACCGCGACCCGCCAGGTGGAGATGAACGAACTCCCCCAAGAGCGGGATCCGATATGCGATCCATGAGACCTTGCCGTTGTTCACCGCCTCCTCGACCACCTCAAGGGCGATCTGCCGATCGTAGTGGTCGGCGAACCAGTTCCAGTAGTCGTACCGGGCTTGCGTTGAGGCGGGGTCGGGCCCACTCTGGTATTTCGGCTGGGTTGGCGTACCGTCCTTTGCTTCGAGGCGTTCGGCGAACGTCTTGTAGATCGTGACCACGTTGCCCGTTCCGTCCACCTCGAGGGCCGCCGGGATGAACTTCGTGTTCGGTGGCACCTCGAGCATAATCATCGCCCGAGGAATGCTGCGCGGGTAATCGGGGGCGGCAAGGTCGATCTCTTTGCCCCCAGCGTCGACACAGCGCTCGCCGGTGACGAATAGCAGGCGGGAGCGCAGCGAAGGCTCGGTCGCGTAGCGCAGCACGAGGCCAAGAAGGCGGCGATAGGGGTTGGCAACCCGGTCCCAATTCGACCCCGACGCTTCGCCGCTCCCGCGCTCGTGGCCGACGTTAGCCCCTGCATCGACGAGCGGGGAGAACACTGCTCCGACCGTAAGCTCGGCACCGATCTTCGTGTTGGCAGAGAACGAGCGGTCGAAGCTCCTCCCGATCTCCTCGTAGTCGGGCTGGAGGACCGCGTCGTAGAAGGCGTCCACCTGTTTGTCGTCGATGAAGAGCGGGGCGTCGGCGAGCCAGAGCAACTCCTCCGGGAGCTGTTTCGTCGCGCTGGCGCTACCGTCGACAATAACCTCCCCCTTGGGCCGGGCCCGCTTCGCCTTCCTCTGGTTCCAGCGCTGCTTCAGTCGCTCGAGCCGACCCATGCCCTACCCCCGTTTCCGTCGTCCCGCAGTTAGCGCATTATCTTCCTTGACGCGCGGGCCTTGGGCAACTCGGATTTGGCGTTTACATCCGAGAGGCTTCTATCGAACCATTTGGAGACCCGTCCAGGAGCAACGGCGACGGACATCAGAACCCACGTGTTCCACAGCCACATCACGCTGCTACGTCATCAGGGCATCGACGACAGCGGCCTCGCGGAGATCGTCGGTCACGGGTAGCCACGAAGCTCGCTCGATACGCCCATCCAGTGGGACGAGCTTCAACGACGTCCGCCGGGCTATTGGCTGAGGAGCCGTGCTTGGGACCGGGCAGTTGTAATCGGGCCCGTCGGCTCCGGCCTCAAAAGGGACCGTCAAAGGGACCGAAATCCTCCGCGAACTGCCCTTCTCTGCTTTTCGCTGCACTCAGTTGATACCACCGCGCGAGGCGGTGTCAGTGCCCGCAATAGAGCCAAATTTGGCGCTGCCGTTAGAGAAGAGAGGAATGCGCCCGACCGGATTCGAACCGGCGACCTTCGGCTTGAAAGGCCGAGGGTCTTTGGCTTGGGAGGCGCGTTTGCCGAGGCGATGTGACTGAGATGAGACCCGCAGGAGCGGGCAGCCGCTCAGTGCGTCGCGAGTTCGGGCTTGAGGACTCTGGTGCTGCCGTCAGCTGAGACGAGGACGACCGAGAGTCCTTCGTCGGCGGCGCGCTCGATGTCATGGCCGGCCGATGGCGTGTCGGCGTCGATGAACGCAGCGCGCTCGGGATAGGGCGAGCGGCCTTCGATCGCAAGATCGATCGCTTCGTCCATCACCTTGGCGGCGGGAGAGCGATTGCTGTCAGCGGTCATTGCCTTTCCCATCCTTCGATCATCTCGCGGTATCCGCGCTCGACCTCGGAGATCGCGGCGCGCATTCCTTCTCCAAGGGTACCGCCATGGAAAGCGGTTCCCGGCCCCTTGCCCGTGTTGCGCGTGTATCGGTGCATCTCGTTGTGGCCGTGGGCGGCGTCATAGACGCGAATCGTCTCCATTCCGTTTTCGGTTTCGAGCAGCAGAACCACCGCGTAGTCGATGACATTGCTGCCCTGCGTGGTGAACTGAACGCGCAATAGAGCTCCCAGGGAGTGGTCGAGAATCCGGCGGTAGCTGGCGCCCATGTCCGAGACGATAGATCCATGACCGGCGAGATGTTTTGTCTGCAAAGATGAGCGCCATGGACAAGGCGCCGCGCGTGAGACTCAGTGGGGACGAGGAAGGCGACTACGTCGTCCTGCAGCGGCGTCCCGGCGGCGTTCTGCGGATTGCCCCCGAGCGATCGGGCCGGCTACCGGAAGTGGTCACGCTGAAGAAAACCTCCATCGCGTGTCCGTCCCAGTGGGAGGGCACCCTCGAGGACGGGCGGGTCGTCTATGCCCGCTACCGCCACGGCGAACTGAGCGTCGGCGTCGGCGATGCCATCGAGGCGGCGGTCCGGAACTCGACATCGAATCAAGCCCTCCATGCAGACCATGTCGGTGACGGACTCGATGGGTTCATGGACTTCGACGAGCTGAAGATCCACCTTCACGGGCTGTTGGAGTTTCCGGCCGACCTCATCGTTGAGAACGAGTGGCCGCCGGATCAGCACTAACCGCCGAGCCGCCCAACAGAGCCATTCTCGGTCAGATTGAAAGGACGTTGGGCGTTGGCTTGGGGAGCGGGACCGCGGCGGCGATGTGACCGGGATGAGACTCCCGCCGCAACGCGTCAGCGATCGTAGGCCCGACCGCGAGGCAAGACACGCAGGACGACGATCACCTGTTTCTCGTCGTCGAAGGTGAAGCGAATACGCCAGTCGCCAACCCGCAAGCGCCACTGGGCCGAATCGAGCTTACGAATGTCTCCCATACGAGGAGCGACGACGAACCTGTCGAGCGCATCCAGAATGCGGCGCTGCACCGGTCGATCGAGTCGCTTCAAGTCACGCCACGCCCGCGGCATGATTCGAAGAGACCAGCTCGGTGTCAATCGAGATCGAGCTCGGAGCGCAACTCGTCGGTGGACATACCTTCGCCGCGTCGATAGGCATCCAGCGCCTCAGCCGCGCTGGCATCCTCGTCTGCGTTGGAAGGCTCGTCATCAAGCGGAGCAGCCGCAAGGGCATGCAGCATCGGGTCGTCGCGGCGTCGCTCGACGATCACCAACGCGGCCTCAGCCTCCTGGTCGGACAGCTCATCGACCAGCTTGTGGAGTCGCTCCTTCGTGGTCATGCGCTCATGGTAATGCCGACCAGCGATTAGCTCCTCAAAGCCGTTCAGACCGGGTACGCTGCTCCCCTTTATTCGGTCTTTTTCAAGTGGGGGAGGCTCGGCGATGGGATTCCTTGCCGAAATGCAGCGGGAAGCGGAGCGGCGCCGGAAAGCGGAAGAACGAGAGCAGCGGCGCGCCCAGCGCGAATATGAAAAATCCCTGCGAGAGGCTGAACGACAGGCGGCTCGCGACGAGAAGGAACGCAAGAAGCTTTATGCCGAGAGCCGCCTGCGGGAGACGGAGAATCTCAATTCAGCGGTCGAAAGGAGCATCGACAAACTTGAATCGCTCCTTTCCGCGACTCTCCGCGTCGATGACTTCATCGACCTCAGTGCACTGAAGCAGACCTACGTCGAGCCGCCATTTGAGCCCGGCTCGCTCGCGCATCCGATTCCGAAGCCGGAGCCAGAGAATGTGCCCGCCCCAAGCACTCTCACTGCCCTGGTGCCTGGCACCAGAGCTAAGTATGAAGCGGCGATCCAGCAAGCCCAAGAAGCTCATGAGGCGGAGCTTGCCGATTGGCAGCAAGAAGAACAGCGGCGACAAGACGAACTCGGGCTCGCCCGTTCCGGCCATGAGGAGCGGGTGGCGAAAGAGCGGGAGGAGATCGAGAAAGCCAACGCTCAGATCGACGACTTCGACGCTCGGCTAGAGGCTGCCGAGCCCTCAGCCATCGTCGATTACCTCGGCATGGTCTTGGACCGCAGCCGCTACCCGGAAGAGTTTCCGAGCGGTCACAAGCTCGCCTACGTTCCTGAGAGCAAGCAAGTCGTGGTGGAGCACGACCTTCCAAGCTTTGACGTCATCCCGGAGGAGAAGGGATTCAAATACGTCAAATCGCGCGACGAGATCAGCGCGACCCCAAGGCCGGAAAGCCAGCGTAAAGCTCTCTACGCAAAGGTCATCTCCGAGGTCTCACTCCGCACCGTGCATGAGCTGTTCGAGGCCGACCGTCGAAATCACGTTGAGACGATCGTCTACAACGGAATGGTCGAAAGCATCGATAAGCGCACGGGAACCCCGGCACGAGTGTGCGTTGTGAGTCTTCGGACGACGCAAGACGTTTTCGAGGAATTGAACCTGGATCATGTTGACCCGGAAGAGTGCCTCAAGGGACTGAATGCCGGCGTCTCGAAGAAGCCCGCCGAGTTGGCGCCCGTTCGGCCGGTGGTCGAATTCAAAATGGTTGACGACCGCTTCACGGACGAGACCGATGTCATCTCGGAACTCGATCAACGGCCAAACCTGATGCAGCTCACTCCGTCGGAGTTTGAGTCCCTGATAACCAACCTATTCGAAAAGATGGGCCTTGAGACCCGCCAAACGCGGCCCTCCCGGGACGGCGGGGTGGACTGCGTCGCCTGGGACGCCCGTCCGGTGATGGGCGGCAAGGTGGTCATTCAAGCGAAGCGCTACAAGAACACTGTCGGTGTCAGCGCCGTTCGCGACCTCTTCGGGACGGTTCACAATGAGGGGGCCGGCAAGGGCATCCTCGTTACGACCAGTGGCTACGGAAAATCGTCCTTCCAATTCGCCGATGGCAAGCCACTAGAGCTGCTGGACGGCAACAACCTTCTCTATCTACTGCGAGAGCACGCCGGCATCGAAGCGAAAATCGAGCCTCCGGATGACTGGGTCGATCCGGAAGCAGCAGCGACTGCGTGACTCAGGTGCCTAGCCCGATCGAGTCAACCAGTGGCGCCCGTTCAGCTTGAAAGGCCGGCGGTATCGGCGTCAAGAACGGAATCAGGTCGGCGATGAGACAGGAATGAGACGCATCGAACGAGCGCTAGATCGGCTTATACAAATCTCAAAGGCGTCCGGCTGATCGTTCATATTTTTACCTGAAATGGCTAGCCAGCCAGTGGATCCGCAGCGGCACCCTGACATTGCTCGCCGTAGCTTGGTCGCCTGGCCCGGCTATCAGTCCGGGGTTAGAGTCGACGAGCTCGATCGGCGCGTGGTCGGCACCATCGCGAAGCCGCTCTCGCACACGGTTCACGATTCGCTTCAGGTAAGCCGAGCGCTAGCTGCAGGCATGGGGGTTCTACTGCCTGCTCAAGCTTGGCGCAATCAGTTGCCTCTGGATCATGCAAAGCGGAACGGCGCCTTCCGTCACCTCGGCATTCATCGTCCCGGACTCGTTCTTGATCCCGATGAGTCGGCACTCGGTGCGGATTTCGCAGATCACTACACCGCCGACCATCTGGAAGCAGAGCTCGGGGCAGGAGCCACCGTCGCGACGACCCCAGCTCATGTACTTAGAGAAGAGGGGGGCGTTGGACGTGCGAACGAGCTGCTCCTTACCCGTCTAACGGCTGAAGAGTTCGCCGCTAGGAGTGCTGGCGCCCCGGGACCCTCCCGACCCGCACACGAGACCCGCGAGCTTTACGCCACCTTGATCGTGGAGGGGTCTCACTTGGTCCAACCTGGGGTCCTTGAAGCTCTTGTGATGGCCTACGCAGATGTTGAAGGAGTTTCCGGCTATCTGATCATCGCGGCGAACTGCTCTCAGTCCGGGGTCCAAGTCGCAGCTTTCGCTTCTCTCGCCTTGCTCCTTCAGAGCGCAACGGACCGTCCAGCGGTGATCTATGGCCTCGGCGATGCGCACCTTGCGGTTCTCGCCAGCGGCGTTGCGGCGACCTGCGCTGGAGTACACGGAATGTCATTTGAATTTCCTCCCGCCGAGTTCGAAGACCTCGAAGACGAGGAGCGAGAGGATGACGAAGACGAACCTGGGCTAGGCATCCACACTTACCATCCAGCGATCCTGGGAAACGTCGGGCGTCTTGGCGCTGAAGGCGAGCCGGCTCGTTTGGCGATCTTCAGCAATCGATCGTGCCACTGCGGCCATCACCGGCCCGACGTGCCGCCGCGAAAGAAGGGTGAAATCGTTCGCCACAACGCCGATACCGTCGCTGCGGATGCTCGGATCTTCGCCACCGATGCCGTCTCAATAGCCGAGTCCAAGCTGCTAGCTCGCGCTCAGAACGCTGAACGCATGCGTGCCTTCCTCAAACTGAGCAAGCTCAAGCGTGGATTCTTCTCCGTCGCGCCGAAGGCGATCCAACTGCGTGGTGAGAGTGATGCCGCCGAAAGTGAAGGCGGCTAGCGGAGGGAAAGTTCGGTAGTGAGCGCCCACTCGCTCATCGTCTGTCCTGAGAGCACCGCTGCTCGCTCCCAACTTGCCCCGGATCGCAGCAACTCGGGCCTCACTAGCGAACGAAATCCTAGACGAAGGATGCGATCGCTCAGACGCATGGGCAGTTTGAACGTCGTGGGGGTCGGCGACGAGTTTGTAATGCGCGGTTTCAGCGCTCGCAAGTAGCCGGCAGTGGCGGGCGCCAGTTGCATCGTCACTCTCGTCCGCTCTGCCGAATCGTCAAGAAGTTCAAGCATTGCGCTCATCGAGTCTAGGTTGAACTCGGCCTCGATAAGCGCTCGCTCCACGGTCAGAACCACCGCGAGATTGGTATCGAGGCCTGCGGAGGCAGCCGCCTGCGCGATTCGCGCAGTGAGCCCGGGGTCTTCCAATCTCCATGACTCACACCTATCGGCAGGTCGCGCGTGAAGGAAGCCACGATCCGCGCTCGGACCGGAGTTCGGAAGATCAGGAAGGAGCGTTAGTCGGGCCAAAGTAGAATTAATTTCTACCATGGCCCGCGGCGCAAAGAAGCTGACTTCTCGTGATTGGCTGTTCGGTTCACGTCCCAGGCGACTCGTGCTGCAATACGTTCTCTCCAATGAGCCAGGCCCGGACGGTTGGACGAAGACTGCACTGGCGGCGCAGGCGGAACTCCATCCCAAGGGCGGGGTGGATGAGCACGTCCGAGGCCTCATTGCTCTCGACCTTCTCCGAGAGAGCGAAGGTCGCTATTGGCCCGTCCAACCAAGCCCCGCGCTAGCCAAGAAGCTGAAGGGTCTCCTCCGAGAGCTCGACCACGTTCCCGATGACCGGATCTCCACCGAGAGGAGAGACCATGGCCCACAGGCCGCGACGTGAATGCCTTACTGCGAGTGACTTGGTCTGGGAGAGCAGAGGCCGTCGAAAGCCCGGAGCATGCGATCCCCTTTGAGTAATGGGGGGGGAGAATTTGACTGACTGAGCGATTCTGAGCACTATGCCTTCCCAGAATATGTTTGACTTCTTCACGGCGGGACTCATGAATACCGCAGGCTCGCCCCACCACCCAACAACCGCTCGCTCAATTGACGACCGCCATCGCCGCCATGCCTTGCCTTGCTTCCTCGGCCAACTCGGCGGGAGACACCTTGACCACCCTGCTCAGCGCGGAGGGTCTCGTCTTGGTAGCGATCGGCATCAGCGTCTCGATCGCGGGAGGATCCGCGTTTGGGACGAAGTGGCTGATCTCACCAGGCTGGCTCGCTGTGATCTCGACCATCTTCCTCACTGCCATGGCGATAGGCGCTGGATTCGCTTGGGTTGGCGCTTGGGCAGGCTGCCACTGGCCAACCAACCTCACGGATCAGGTCGCCGCCATAGCCCTCGCGGTCGGCGTTGTTGCTCCGCCGGTCCTGTCCTCAATCGTTACGATCAACGTCTCGCGCTAGTGGCACCGCGAATCCTCTCAGAGCATGAGCGGATCCTCCGCGACGAGTTTGACCTCAAAGGTTGGGTGCAAAAAGTTCCGGAGCGGCGCTCGCGCTACTTTGAGTGGTGCGGAAGAGCGGTGGATGTCGTCCGAGAAGTCAACGGCGGAGAGGTTCCCGAGCCCGCCACCGTGATCGGGTCCATGCTCGGCCTCTTGCAGGAAGACGACACCTTTTTCGAGCATGCGGCTAGCCGGAAGAACTCCGAATTTCTCGCAAAAGAGGAGAACTGGTTCCCGCTCCGTCGAGCCTGCGCTGCACAGATCTATCGGGAATACCTCGTTTCCGTGGAGAAAAGCGAATGGCCATAGAAAAGCCCATGCGGGTAGTTCGTTCTGAGGATCTGGAGGCGCGCCTTCGCGACCTCGTCGGTGAGGCAATGGCCGCCGGTCGCGAGGCTAGTGCTGCTGCGACTGCCGCCGGCCAGACGGCCCGCCGCTATGCCAATAAGCCCGGCGGCGAAGAGGAGCTCCTGAACGGGCTGCGCCAGGCGCTAGAAGACGAAGTTGAGGTAGCCGCCCCAGCCGCAGGTGAGAGTGCAATTGACGAATCGGAGGTAGACAGGGAGATCGCGAAGCGGGCTCTCATGCATTTGAAGCTGCCAACGTTGAGGGAAATCGCGGAATCGATGGACCTCCCTAGGTCAGGAAACTTGGAGGAAGTAATTGATCGCATTGCCCGGGAGCTTCGCTCTGATCCGTACGAGATTGCACGCCTTATTGTCAAGTACGAGACGGAGCCTGCCCCAGAGCGTCGCTTTGCGTCCCGCATCTTCAATGTTCGCGAGCCCTTGGAAGATCCCGAGCAGCTAAGCCAGAGGATTGATTACCTCGCGAATCGCTACATCCGGACCGGCATTGCGCGGTGGGTTGTGTTTGAGGATGTGCGAGCGACTCCAGTTCTGTTGTCAATCGATGGAACCTTTCGCTCCTATCGCGCTGACGCAGAACGGTTTGACGACGACTATAGGTTGAGGGCCGATCCTCACAGTGCCCCTGCTTCTCTACGGATGTTCAAAGGGGAGAAGTCAGTAGAGATCCGCGCTAAGGGAGAACTCGAAAGCAAGGCATTTGTGCTCGCCTTGCAGAGAGCAAGTAGCTTCAAATGGGAGAAGAGACTGCCAATCTCCCAGAGCTTGGCGGACGGTGAGCTGTGGGGGTGGCACCCTTGGAGCATCTTCTTGGTTGACCTTTTGAACGCCCGTTTCCGCAGCTCCAATGTCGAGATCTTCGACATGTTCACGGCTGGCTTTAGGACCGCCAAAGAAGCATCAGGCCACGAGGATGACCGCCCGGCGGTCCGTTCGGTGAGGTTCCAGGGTCGGCACCTTTTGGACTCGCTCGTGGCATGCGACCTGATCGTCAGTGGCCAAGCGCTAGCCGAGCTGGGCATGACTGTGCGATACCGGCACGAATCGGAAACCTATCTACTGCCTCTAACGATCAAATTGGCGGAAGATCACGCAACCGTCTTGACGAGCTTTGGACTGCACGATCCAGCGATTGCGGGATCCCTCCATCGTGAGATCGTTCAAGGATTGAGGAAGTCTCTTCGGAACGGGCTCGCGAATGAAGGTGCGCTTATACAACTCGCCGTCCAGATCCGAGAGCGGGCTGAATCGGAGGAAACCCCTGATCATCCGACGATATTCGGGCCAGACCCTGTGTCAGGCCAGGAAGTCGGCGACTAGCTTGGATCCAAAATCAGGATCCGCTCGCGTCTAACGAGCGCATCGCGAAACTGGCCGAGTGTTGAGGCTGGTCGCTGCTAGGCGATGAGTCGGCGGATGGCCCCGAAATCACGCCCGGTCGAATGCGTGTAATGAGCGAGCATCGTGGCTAAGCCGTGACCAACGACCTTCGACAAGTCAGCATCGTCCACAAGTTTGGTCGCTCTTAGATTGGTGACGTAGCTGTGCCGGCACTCGTGAGGCCGAATGTCTAGGCTCAGCCGCATCCTGCGTCGGCTTCCAGACGTCGCGATAGAAGGTGCGCTCGCGCCAAAGGCGGCCCCGAGGCGTCGGAAAGAGCAGGTTGCAGTCGGGGCCGTTGAGGTTGATCTGGGCTTCGAGCATCCAGGCGAGGGTCGCGGGGACAGGGACCACGCGGCCGGCGTCTCCTCGCCGTGGTCGGTCTTGGTGCCCTCGAGGATCTGGCCCTCGTGGGCGGTGCGGCGGACTTGGAGGGTCTCGCCGTCGAAGTCTTCGCGGCCGGAGGGGGAGGACCTCGCCTAGGCGCATGCCGGTGTCGGTGAAGGTGCGGACAAGCGCCTCGTAGCGGCCGGCCGCCTTGGCGAAGCGGTGCATTTCCTCGAAGCTGAAGACGCGGATCGGGCGGCGCTTCTTCGTGGCCCGCGGGTCGTTGGCGCGGATGCGGACGCCCTTGAAGGGGTTGAGGTCGCAGACTTCGTCGGTGATCGCGTCCTCGGCCATTGCCGAGAGGGCGCGGAGGATGCCGACGGCGCCGGTGGTGGCTCGACCTTCGGTCCTCAGCATGTGGTCGACCAGGGCGAGGGCGTGGCGGCGGCGCAGTTCGCGAAGGGGCCAGTCCTTCAAGGGGATGCCCTCGACCTCGACGTCGGCGACGCGGCTGATGCGGTGCTCGTTGGTGGCGTTGGTCCGCTCGGAGCGAGGGTGGCGGTCGGTCCAGGTGGCGAAGTAGTCGCCGAGGGTGTCGGGCCGATCGGAGAGGCCGTAGGCCTCGTCGATCGCCCGCTGGGCTTCGCCTTGCGGGCGAAGGTGCCTTTGCCGCGGTTCCAGGTCGGTTTGGCGATGCGGCGTTTTCCGTCGCGGCCGGTGTAGCGGGCAAGCCACACGACCTTGCCCGACGGGTTGCGGCGTTTGGTGGGCGACTCGCGTCTCATGCCGTCTCGTCCCTGTGTCGGGCGAGGAAGTCCTCGACATCGTCGGGGTCGATCCGGCGAGAGGCGCCGAGCTTGTAGCTGGGCAGCTCGCCGCGCCTGATCCAATTGCGGATGGTCCGATCCGAGACGGCGAGATAGGCGGCGAGGGTGCGCTCGGTGAAGAAGCTCGCGGAGGCGCGTTTCCGTTGCATGCCCCTTATGTCCCGCGAGCGGGCCAATTGCACCGGGTGGGAACAGAATTATTCGCGAGCGCATTGACCTTCGGCCGCAATTCGCCGGGCGACCGTACGAGCCGACCGCGCGGCGAAGCCGCGCCAAAATCGGCGAGCGGTCGCCCGGCGACGGAGCGCCTTCGAGGCTTTCTTGAATTGAGCATCAAGAAAGTGCGGCTCAGGCACGGCACCAGGAGGGTGCGTACTGTGTCGGGCTGGTTTTGGTTGGTCTCTGGCTTTGGGCTTGTTGTGAGCTTTGCATTGCCTCTCTTTCTGGGCTTGTTGGTTGGCTCATTACTGGCCTTCTGAGATCTTGGCTTGCTCTTCTTTGGTTTCTGTCTTCGGTCTTTCTGCTTCTCTTTTCTGGTTGGCTTTTGCTGGCTCGATTTTCAGTTCGCCTGGGCGTGATCTGCGTCGGGCGCCAGCGCAGCCCGGCGAGCAGCGTCTCGGGGGCCGACGCCGAGCGAGCCGCAGAGGCGCACGAGCGTGTCGGTCCTGGCGACTCGTTCGCCGCGCTCAAGCTGGCCGACGGCCGTGCGGTGAAGTCCGGCAAGGAAGCCGAGGTCTTCCTGGCTGACTCCGAGCTCGCTCGCGGCAACGGGTGAGGTTCTCGCCGAAGACGCGCGCGAAACGCCTCGTCGCGGGTTCTGAGGCTGCTCATCGCCGAGCTCAGAGGTCGGCTGCGCCGCAGTCGCTCAGCTGGTGGTAGTGAAGCGCTGCTCGCGTCGGGATGACGACCGGGCCGGAGCACAGGGCGAGTCCCGCCCAGTGGAGCAGACGACGGCGCGGTCGACGCGGTCGCGGTGGTCGAACTCGTCGTCGCCGAGCTGAAGCTCGCGCTGAAGGTCGGCCGCCTGGAGGTGCGTCGGCCAGTGGACGAGGAGTCGGTCGAGGACGAGGGCCTGGTCCTGCAGGTCTTCGTCCGCGGCATCGGCGCAATGCGCCATAGGGTTCTGATCAGCCATGAGGAGCGTCGCTCTCCTTGTGGTCAGGCCCTCGGTTGGCGTGTCCGCGCCGGCCGGGGGCCGCTTTTTCAATGAACGCCGAGGGTAGCACGGCTAAGGGATATATCCCTAGGTGTTTCAGACGTAGCTTTTGTACTTGGTCTTTGAGACCTTCCGTTGCGATGAAGCGATCCACTCGACCGCAGCCCGGCCTCGGTGGCGCCGTTCGCCAGCTGCGTCAGAAGCGGGGCATGACGCAAGAAGCGCTGGCCAACGAGTCCGGCGTCACCCTGAGCACCCTCTCGGTGATCGAGCGCGGGCTGGCCAATCCGACCTGGGCGACCGCGCGCGACATCGCCAGCTGCACTGGGCGTCTCGATAGGCGAGCTAGCGAAGCTCTCCGAGAAGCACGAATAGCGCCGGTCCGATGTGACCAGGATGTGACACGGACGAGCCGGAACGCCGCGGAATCGTTCGGCAGCCGCCGGAATGCCTCTCCCGCTTCCGACCGTCATCTTGGCTCTACACCGGCCACTCAGCGGCAAGAACCGGAACCACGAGGAATGCGCCCGACCGGATTCGAACCGGCGACCTTCGGCTTGAAAGACCGACGCTCTTTGGGCCCCCGAAAGGACCCGTTGACCACTGAGCTACGGGCGCATGACCGGGAACTTTACCCGCACAGGCGTCCTTGAGCTTTGCCCCTCGGGGGCTAAGAACCTGTCTCGAAACCCCCGCGCGCGTCTGACGCCACGGTGCACTTCGCGGGCGTCGTCCTCGGGAGGCCAAATGGCGCTGCCATTCGGCCTCCCTGCGTCCTATCCCGCTCGGTGCGGCACTCGCCAACTGCACACGCGGGTTTCGAGACAGGAGCTCAGGCGGGTGGGTTCTCGGCGTATTGGGGGGCGTCGCCGCCGATCTCCATCCAGGGGGCTTTGTAGGCGACCTGGAGGTGGAAGGCTGGCTCGAGGTCGAGCTCGCGCATGAGGCCGGCGGCGACGAAGTATTTGCCGCCGAGGTCGTCGTAGATGGAGGATCCGCAGTTGCTGCAGAAGTTGCGGGGTGCGAACTCGGATTCGTAGGTGGAGACCAGGTCCTCGCCTTTGGTGAATCTGAAGTTCTCGGCGGCGACGACGACGCCGGCGAGGCTGGAGCCGGTCCAGCGCTGGCAACGAGTGCAGTGGCAGTAGCCCAGCCCCTCCGGGTCGTGAAGCTCGTACTCGACTTGGCCGCAAAGGCAAGCCCCCTGATACGTGTCAGCCATGACGCCCTCTCTCTCGAGTCTGTTTGGAACCCGAGTTGAAGCTACCACCGGCCAGGTGGGGTGCTGGTGGCTTTTTGGGGTTGCGCGGGGTTGCTTTAGGGCTCGAGGAGCCAGTCGCGCGCGGCGGGCTCCTCGTCGGGCTTGAAGACCTTGGTCTCGACCGGGACCATGCCCGACCAGAGCCGGGCGGTGCGGCGCAGCCAGCCGGAGTCGGTGACCACGGCAACTCGCTTCCAATCGCTGCGGTGGCCGAGGCCGGGGAGGTTCTGAACTCGTTTGGCAACCTCGGTGACCTCCGAGCTGCCATAGCCCGGCGGCGCGACGAGGAGGAGGCGGACCCCGCCGCCCTCGACGGATTCGCGCAGGGCGGGACCGAGGATCTCCGTGTAGTCGGCGTCGGTCAGCTCTCCATCGGCGCGGAAGCCGATTGTCCCGGCCGGCATGTCGGCGATCAGTTCGACCACCGGCTGCCTACTGCTCGCCCGGCGCCTCGCGCATCGCCGGGTAGATGATCACGTCGCGGAGGGTGTTGGCTTCGGTCATGATCATCAGCAGGCGGTCGATCCCGAGGCCGCAGCCGGAAGCGGGCGGCATCCCGTATTCCAGCGCGCGAACGAACTCTTCGTCGTGGGGATGGGGATCGGGCTCGGCGCCTTTCTCCTGGCGTTCGCGCTGTTCGATGAAGCGCTGGCGCTGGTCGATCGGGTCGTTGACATCGGTGCCGCCGCCGACGATCTCCATCCCGGCGACGATGCCGTCGAAGGCCTCGCAAACCTTGGGATCGTCGGGGTGCGGCTTGACCAGCGGCCAGAGGCCGATCGGCAGGACGGTGATGAAGGTCGGCTGAATCAGCTTCGGCTCGACGATCTTGCCCTGCAGGGTGTCGACCAGGCCGGCCCAGTCGTCGTCCTTGCCTGCGTCCTCACCGGCCAGCTCCGCCAGCTCGTCGCGGCTCGCCTGGTAGATATCGACGCCGGTCTCTTTGAGGATCTCGTCGCGGAGGACGACTTTCAGCCAGGGCGCGGCAAAGTCGATCGTCACCCCGTCGCGCTCGACCTTGGTGGTCCCGAGGACGGTCTCGACGACGCTCGAGACCAGCCCTTCAACGAAGGACATGACGCCGTTGTAGTCGGCGCCGCCGACGAACAGCTCGAGCATCGTGAACTCGGGGTTGTGCTGGGGCGACATCCCCTCGTTGCGGAAGAACTTGCCGAACTCGTAGACGTCCTCGAAGCCGCCGACGATCGCCCGCTTGAGGTAGAGCTCGGTCGCCGTGCGGAGGAAGAGGTCGCGATCGAGAGCGTTGTGGTGGGTGACGAAGGGCCGCGCCGCGGCGCCACCGGTGAGCCGCTGCAGGACCGGGGTTTCGAGCTCGACCCAGCCGCGCGAGTTCATGTAGTTGCGGATCTCCCAGATCAGAGTCGAGCGCGTCTTGAAGATCTCTCGTGAGGTTTCGTTGGCGATTAGATCCAGTTCGCGCTGGCGGTAGCGCGTCTCCGGATCGGAGACGCCGTGGAAGAGGTCCGGCGGGTCTTTCAGCGCCTTCGCCAGGAGCACCAGCTCGCGCACCGCGATCGCCAGCTGGCCGCGTTTGGTGACGTGGATGACGCCCTCGACCCCGACCAGGTCGCCAACGTCGATGTCCTCGATCCGCCCGAACGCCTCCTCACCCAACTCGTCGCGCCGGGCGTAGACCTGGATCGTGCCGGTGATGTCGCGAACGTCGAGGAAGGCGGTCTTGCCGTGGCCGCGCTCACCGGTCACCCGCCCCATCACCCGATAGGAAAACTCCTCGTGGTGCCCCTCCCCCAGCTCCGCCGGGTCGTGGGCGGCGAGGATCTCGTCAATGTGGGTGCGGCCTTCGAAGGAGTGCGGGTAGGGGTCGACCCCTTCCGCCCGCAGCTTCTCCAGCTTCGCCAGCCGGGACTCGTAGGTCGAAACAGCAGCCGAGCGGTCGCCGCTCGCGGCGGCGGTCTCCTCGACGGCCTCGGCGGCCGTCTCCTCAGTCATCGCACTGGGTCAGCTTCATGGAGCGAAGCCGACAGTCACCCGCTCGTCACCTTCATAGTCGCGAAGGGTAGTGGCGTCGCGCAAAAGCTCGCGCATTGCCGGCCCGTGATGGGTGTCGTGCTCCATCGCCATCTGCCAGCCCGAGGGCGTTTCGCCGATCAGGCCGCGGATCACGCCGAGGCCGTCCTCGCCGCACTCGCCGGTAACGGCGATCCGCGGCTCGCGCTGGATCTCCGGCGAGCGTTCGAAGATCGTCTCGTCGGTGACGTAGGGCAGGTTGGCGATCACCAGGTCGACGCCCTCGAGGTCATCGGGCAGGCCGACCCCGACCCGGACGTCGAGCTCCAGGCCGAGCCGCTCGGCGTTCTCGCGCGCCGCTTCGACCGCCTCCGGCGAGAGATCCGAGGCGGTGACCCGCAGGTCCGGCCGCTCGGAGATCAGCGCCAGGGCGATCGCCCCGGAGCCGGTCCCGACCTCGTGCACCCGCGCGCCCTCGGGCAGTTCGCTGCCCACCTGGACCAGCAGCTCGGTCTCCTTGCGCGGCCACAGCACCCGCTCGTCGACCGCGATCTCCAGCTCCCGGAACGGCGCCCGGCCGATGATGTAGGCGATCGGCTCGCGGTCGACCCGGCGCGCGACGCGCGCCTCGATCGCCGCCGCGACCTCCTCCGAGACCTCCTCGGCGCTTTCTACCGAGAGCTCCTCGGGGGCGACCCCGAGCGCATCGGCGACCAGCACTTCCGCATCGGCGCGGGCCCCCTCGACCCCGGCCGCGGCGATCCTCTCAGCGGCCGCGTCAATCAGAGCGCTGACCGTGCGCACCTGCGGCTCCTCCTGGCTCTCAACTCCCACTGCCGGCATCGTCTCCCGCTCCTCCATAGTCAAAAGTTCTGATCAGTCCAAAGTGTCTGCGCAAGATAGACGAACGGGCTGGGCTGCTCAAGTCGCGGCCGGCACCGCATCGTTCGCCGTCGGGCGGCTAATGCCTCCGTGGCGACGGACCACGATAGCGATCCAGCAAATTCCGATGATCATCATCGCCAAGCTCTCGAGCTGCGCCGTGGTCAGCCCAACCGAGTCCTCGGTGTTGCGGCGGATGAACTCGACCAGGAAGCGCTCGGTGCCCGCGTAGATCAGGTAGATCGCGAAGAGGCATCCGGCGCGCACCCGTTCGCGCAGCTGCCAGAGGATCCAGGCGCCCAGCCCCATCGCCAGCGTCTCGTAGATCGGGGTCGGATGGACGGTGCGGTCGGTCGGCACGGTCCCGTCCGGATAAGACATCGCCCAGGGACCGTCCCAGGGCTTGCCGTAGTCGCCGTCACCCGAGAGCTGGCAGCCGCATCGCCCGAGCGCGTAACCGAGCGCCAGCGCCGGCGCCGCGACGTCGAGCAGGGTGAGATTGAGGAAGCCACGCCACCAAGCCCAGGCGATCACCGCCAGGGCGCCGCCGATCGCGCCGCCGTACCAGACCAGCCCCGAGCCGGAGAAGAGGTTGCCGAGCAGGTCGTCCTTGACGTCGTCGTAGTTCTGGACGATGAAGTAGACGCGTGAGCCGACGATGCCGCCGACCAGCGCCGCGAAGCCCATCTCGTAGCCCCAGTCCTTCGGCTTGCCGAGCTCGCCGAAGCGCTTGTAGACGAGCGCGCCGGCGGCAAGGAAGGCGAGCGCGAAGCAGAGCCCGAAGGTCTGCAGGGTGAGCGGGCCAATGTTGATCTCTGGATACACGGCGCCGCCCCAGGCTAATCGCCGAGGAGCATCTCCAGCAGCGCCTTCTGCGCGTGCAGCCGGTTCTCCGCCTGGTCCCAGACCGCCGAGGCGTCCGAGTAGAGGACGTCGGCTTCGATCTCCTCGCCCGGGTGGGCGGGCAGGCAGTGGAGGACGATCGCGTCTTCCTTGGCAGCGGCGAGGAGATCGGCGTCGAGGCGGAAGGGAGCTAGGTCGGCGCGGCGGCGCTCGGCCTCGGCATCGAGGTCGTTCATGCTGACCCAGACGTCCGTATAGAGAGCGTCGGCGCCAGCCGCGGCGGCGCGGGGGTCGGCGGTCAGCTCGGCGCCGATCCCCTCCTCGACCTGGTAGCCAGCCGGTGCCGCGACGACGACGTTGACCCCGGCGCGCTCGCCGATGATCGCCAGCGAGCGGGCCATGTTGTTGCCGTCGCCGACGTAGGCGAGCCGCAACCCGTTGAGATCGCCGCAGCGCTCGCGCAGGGTCAGCAGGTCGGCGAGCACCTGGCAGGGGTGGTGCAGCGGGGTCAAGGCGTTGACCACCGGCACCTCCGCCTCGGCGGCCAGCGCGACGACGTTCTGGTGGGAGCCGGAGCGGATCACGATCGCGTCGACGTAGCGCGACAGCACCCGCGCCGTGTCGCCGATCGACTCGCCGCGCGAGAGCTGCATTTCGTCGCCGCGCAGGACCACCGGGTGGCCGCCGAGCTCGGCGACGCCGACGTCGAAGGAGATCCGAGTCCGGGTCGAGGGCTTTTCGAAGACGAGCGCGATGCTGCGGCCGGCCAGCGAGTCGGCGCCGGCGCCCTCGCGGCGGCCGGCTTTCAGAGCGGCGGCGCGGTCGAGCAGCTGGCTGAGCTCGAAGCCGCCTAGCTCCTCGCCGGTGATGAAGTCGCGCTTTGGCAAGGCGGGGATACTACGGGCGTGGAGTTCACCGCAATTTGCTGGAACCTCTTCCACGGCCGTGACCACCCACCGGACGGCTCGCTGCGCACCTGGCGCTCGCGCTTCCTCCGCTTCGACGAGGAGAACGAGACCCACGTCCAGGTCAACCGCGACCTGACCACCGAGTTCGCGACGCTGCTCGCCGCCAGCGCCTGGGACGTGGCGCTCTTGCAGGAGGCGCCGCCGCGCTTCTCCGAGCCGCTGGCCGGGGCCTGCGGCGCCGAGGCCCACCGGGCGCTGACCTCGCGCAACTCGCTGGCGCCGCTGCGAGCGCTGCTGGCGCGACAGAACCCGGACCTGATGGCTTCTGGTGAGGGCGGTTCCAACCTGACCTTGGTGCGAGTCCCCGGCAAGCTCGGGGGGATCGCCGAGCGGCACGAGATCGCGATCCACGAGGGCTCGCCGGAGCGCCGCGCGATGGCCTTTACCCGCACCGCCTCGGGGGTCTGCATCGCCAACCTGCACGCGACCAACGACCGTCCTGAGTTGGCGAGCGAGGACGTCTTCAAAGCGGCGCGGGCGGCGAGCGAGTGGGCTGGCGACTCGCCGCTGCTGTTCGGCGGCGACCTCAACCTCCGCCCCGCCGAGCATCCCGAGGTGTTCGAGCGGCTGGCCGCCGAGTTCGGGATCGGGGGACCGCCGACCGCGCCGCGAGCGATCGACCACCTGCTGAGCCGCGGCCTCGAGCTGCTCGCCGAGCCGGTCCAGCTGCCAACCGAGCGGCGCGAGCTGCCGCTCGACGGCCGGGCGCTGCGGCTCTCCGACCACGAGATCGTCGCGGCCCGCTTCGAGGCAGGCGAGCCGGCGGCGCTGCCGAACTGAGATAGTCGCAGGGTCCTTTGAGGACTAGCGGGGCAAACGAACCTGGAGGGCGTGGAGATGGCGGAGAAAAAAGCGGGCAAATCAAAAGCCAGCAGCGCGAAAAAAGCGCAGTCGAAAACCAAAGCCAAAACGAAAAGCAAAAAATCCGCGTCGAAACCGGCAGCGAAAAAAGGCGCGAAATCGAAATCGAAATCGAAAGCGGCGGCCAGCTCGAAAGCATCGAGCCGCGCGACCAGCGGCCTCGACAAGAGCGTCGCTGAGTTCCGCAAAAGCCTCGAGCAGAGCGTGACGCTGAGCCGCGACCGGATCCAGGACGTCGTCGACGATGCGGTCAAGCGCGGTCGAATGACCCGCGGCGACGCCGAGAAGCTGCTCGGCGAGCTGGTCAAAAAGGGTCGCAAACACTCCGACGTGCTGCTCGGCGAGCTGGAGAAACTGGTCAAACAGGCACGGCGCGAGGTTGGCGGCCGCACTGGGTCGGTACGCAAACAGGCGACCCAGGCAGCGCGCCGAGCGCGGAACAAACTCGACTGAGTGGAGGCCGGCGCCCCCTCCAAGCCGGCCCGCGCCCCGCGCCGCGGTGAGCAGCTCGAGGTCGAGATCGACTCGCTCGCCTTTGGCGGGCGCGGCATCGCCCGGGCCGAGGGTTTCGTCGTTTTCGTCGCCGGAGCACTGCCGGGGGACCGGGTCCGCGCCGAAGTCACCAAGGGCAAGAAGCGATTCGCCGAGGCGCGCACGGTCGAGCTCCTGCGTCCGGGCGCCGACCGGGTCGCCGACGTCTGCGCCCACGGTGGCGAACCCTGCCCGGGAGCGCCCTGGCAGGGCCTTCCTTACGAGCGCCAGCTGGCCGAGAAGCAGTCCCAAGTGGCCGAGGCACTGGGACGGCTCGGCGGCCTCGAGGGCTTCGAGCTGGAGGAGATCGTCGCCGCCGAAGAGACCTGGCGCTACCGCAACAAGCTCGAGTACTCCTTCGGTGAGACCGAGGAGGGCGAGCCGACGCTCGGCTTCCACGCCCGCGGCCGCTGGGACCTAATCGTCGACGTCGAGGACTGCCACCTCGCCTCCGAGGCCGGCAACGCCGCGCGCAACGAAGTGCGCGAATGGGCTCGCGCCGAATCGGTCCCCGCCTACGACGCTCGCGCCCGCCGCGGCGTCCTCCGCAACCTCACCGTCCGCGAGGGGCGCCGGACCGGTCAGCTGCAGACCCGCCTGGTCACCACCCCGGCCCGTTTCCCGCGGCCGCCGGTCGACCTCCACACCCAGGTCGAGGGCGACTCGGGCGGCACCGACGGCCCGACCGGGGTGCTGGGAGAGGAGCGCCTGCGCGAGCGTCTCTTCGAGCTCGACCTCGAGATTTCCCACGGCGCCTTCTTCCAGACGAACACCGAGATGGCCGAGCGCCTCTACGCCGTCGCCGCCGAGTTCGCCGGCCTCTCCGGGCGCGAGCGGGTCTTCGACCTGTTCTGCGGGATCGGCACGATCGGCCTCTCGCTGGCGGCGCGGGCGGGCGAGGTCTGGGGCCTCGAGATCGTCCCCGAGGCGATCGCCGACGCCGAGCGCAACGCCCGCCGCAACAAGATCGGGAACGTGAAGTTCGTCGCCGCCAACGCCCGCACCGGAGTGAGACCTCTCGTCGAGGAGGCCGGGGTACCTGACGTCGTCGTCATTGATCCGCCCCGCTCCGGTCTCTCGCAGAAAATCGTCCGCCGGGTGATCGAGTGCGAGGCGCCGAAGATCGTCTACGTCTCCTGCAACCCGACGACGCTGGCGCCAAACGCCGCCCAGCTGGTCGAGGCCGGTTATAGGCTGCGCCGCGTGCGACCGGTCGACATGTTCCCGCAGACCCCCCACATCGAGTGCGTGGCGCTGTTCGAGAAGGGCGCCTGATGCGGGGATTCGGAGTCGCCGCGGGGCTCGACCCCGAGGTCGCCGGGCCGCTGGCCGCCCGCTGCGAAGAGCTCGGCTACGACTCGATGTGGTCGAACGACCACCCCGGCGCCAAAGGCCTCGAGACGCTCGCCGTCTTCGGCGCCGGCGCGCCGCAGCTCGACCTCGGCGTCGGCGTGATCGCCCTCGACCGCACGCCGCCGAACCAAATCGCCGCCGACATCGACCGCCTCGGCCTCGACCCCTCGCGGCTCTGGATCGGGGTCGGCGCCGGCTTTGCGAAGAAACCGCTGACGACGATGCGCGAGGAGCTGGCGTCGATCCGCGCCGCCCTACCCGACGTCCGCGTCGTCCTCGCCGCGATGGGGCCGAAGATGTGCGAACTCGCCGGGGCAGAGTACGACGGCGCCTTCTTCAACTGGATGACCCCCGAGTTCGCCGCCGGCTCGCGCCAGAAGGTCGAAGCAGGCGCCAGCACCGCGGGCCGCGAAACCCCATCGATCTTCGGCTACGTCCGCACCGCGGTCGGCAGCGACGCCGCCGAGCGCCTCGCCAAGGAGGAGTCCTTCTACCGCGACCTCCACCCCGGCTACCGCAACCACTTCGATCGCCTTGGTGAGCCCGAGGGCACGGTCGGGATCGCCGCTCCCAACCCAACCGCCGCCCAGGACGCCCTCGCCGCCTACGAGGCCGTCCTCGACACCGTCGTCGTCCGCGGCCTCGCCTCCGGCACCCTGGCGGCGATGAGCAGCATCGCCGAGTCCGCCGCGTAGTTGCTTGGTCGGCGGCAAGCAGTCAGTCGACAGGCGCCGTACTCAGGTTTTAAAGGCCACGCCGTCTTCCCCTCCCAGCGTGTTGCGGAGCCCAAAGCTCCCAGCGTCACCGGTACCTTCGGTGGTGTGTTCGATTTCGATGATGCATGATTCCGTGGGTTTGTATTTTTTCACTTTGCTCAAGCACCCGAGTTTGTCGATGATTGCAAACGGTCCTTCGATTCCAAACGCTTCAACAAACCATTCGCCCGCGGTGTCCTTGATTTTCACGTTCCCCTTAGAACCTTTTTTCGATCCTATGTTGAGAGTGGTCGTGGGTTCGAGTTCTACCCCGGGTCCGCCGGGAGGACCCGTAGGGACACAAGCGCTGATGCCAAATGCAAGAAGCAGGGCGAGGACGAGAACAGGTGCAAACTTTGGCTTTGAAAAGGACATTTCTCTACGTCCTAAGCTTGACGAGTATGATCAGGGAATTTAGAATGTAAAAGATGATCAGTCTAAAGTCAAGCTGGATGCGCTCTGTCGGGGGATTCCGCCATGCACGCCCTCTCGTAATAGCGCTTCTTCTGGTCGTCCTGTCGGGTGGCTGTGGCGACAGCGATCCCCGTGAGACTGCTTCAGCGAAGCAACCGGATGCGAAGCGGCAGATAGCACGGACCTACTATCCAGCCAATGCAAACGGTCAGCGACGGACTTACCGGAATACGAATGCCGTCCCGATTCAACTAACCAGTGACTCGGTAACCCCTGATGGGGTCATCGGGCGTCGCTACGAGTGCAGGCGCGAAGTGGTCTGGCTTCCGCTGAAATGGGGGAAGGTACCCCCAAGCACGAAAGCCCTGGTGCTGATCTCCGAGCGCATCGCACCTGCGGATGACAGGGAGTCAGCTCCACGCGGGCCCATCTCAGGCTACTTGCTGGCTAACCTGACTCCGACGACGCGTCAGCTTAGAGTAGGAAAATTTCCTGCGGAAGCATTAGCGATCGTTTATCGTCCAAAGTCATACTGTCCTCGAGCCAGGGGCGGGCAGAGTTTTTTCTTCCAAATCTATGCGCTGCCGAGCGTCGTAGACCCTCAGGCATTGAGTACTGACTCACTTACCAGCGTGGCTCGCGAAGCAATCGCGACTGGTGCGATGCGGGCACGATACGGCGTCCCCCGAGGCTAAGAGGAACTAGCGACCCTCCCGCGCCCGCGCCCGAGCTCGAGGGCACGGTCGGGATCGCCGCTCCCAACCCGGCCGCCGCCCAGGACGCCCCCGCCGCCTACGAGGCCGTCCTCGACACCGTCGTCGTCCGCGCCCTCGCCTCCGGCACCCTGACGGCGATGGCCACAGTCGCCGAGTCCGCCGGGCCCTAGGCCGATCCCGTCGGGCTGTTCCTTATGTCGGGATAGCCCACATAAGGAACAGCTGCGCAACTAGCGGCGGTTGCCGATCGGTTCCAGCGCGTACAGCGTGTAGTAGCCGGCGACGTAGAGGCGCTGGCCGTCGGAGACCACCGGCGAGTAGCCGGCGGAGGGCAGGGTGAAATCGCGCTCGTGAGTGTGGACGTCGTAGCCGACCGACTTGCGGGTCTCGAAGCTGGAGGTGAAGACGGTGTCGCCGATCACGCTCGCCGTGCCCGGCACCGGGCCGCCGACCTCTTGGTGCCAGCGCTCCTTGCCGCCCTCGACCGCGAGCGCGAAGAGGCGCCCGTTTTCGGAGCCGATGTAGACGGTCGGTGGCGTCCCCGGCACCTTCGCCACCGCCGGCGAACCGTAGACCGCGCCGCCGGTCGGGAACGACCAGTCGACCTTGCCGCCTTCCTGCTCGAAGGCGAAGACGGTGCCGTCGTCGCGAGCGGCGAAGACGCGGCCGAAGGCGATCGCCGGCGAGGAGTAGAAGCCGCCCTGGCCGAAGGGCGGCTGGGTGCTGGTGTTGCTGCGCCAGACCTCCTTGCCGGTCTTCGCGTCGACCGCGAACATCACGCTCTCGTAATCGCCGACGTAGACCCGGCCGGCGTCGTAGGAGGGGCTCGCCTTGATCGCGGCCGGCGCGTGGAAGCGCCAGCGAACGTGCCCGTTGGCGGTGTCGATCGCCAACAGCTGCTTCGAGTCGGTGCCGATGTAGAGCGTCTTGCCGACGATCAGCGGCGAGGACTCGAGGTGAGCTTCGAGATCTCGCTGCCAGACCACCCGGCCGCTCTTCGCGTCGAGGGCGAGGAGGTCGCCGCCGATCTCGGCGACGAAGATGCGGCCGTTGTAGTAGGCCGGGCCGGTGACGTCGACCGGCGCCCCGTGCAAGCGCTTGCGGACGGTCCGCCGCCAGAGGATCTCCTCGTCGGCCAGCCGTATCGCGAGCACGTTGCCGTACTTGTTGACGAGGTAGGCGACTCCGCCGTAGACCGCCGGCGGGAACTCGATCAGGGCGTGGCTGTTGATGTGCCAGAGGACCTTGAAGGGCGGATCGAGGTCGTGGACCGGCGAGCCGAGGTAGTGGGTGCGCTGCGGCACGCGGCCGAAATGGGGCCAGGAGGCGGTCGGCACCTTGGCGTCGAGCTTCGACGGCCTGCGCTCGTCGCGCAAAGTCTTGGGACTGAGGTTGGCGGCGCTGCGACTGCCGACGACCGAGCCCTCCCCAACCGCCTTCGCCTCGCGGTCGCCAGCATTGCCGCCGGTCGAGCCAGTCGAGCCGGTCGAGCCCGAGTCGCTCGAACCGCAGCCAGCGAGCGGCACGGCGAACAGGAAGAGAGATCCAAGGCAGAGCAGAAGGGCTAGCGGCGAGCGACGCATGCGATCGCATCGACCGTCGATCAGCCGCCCTTTAACCGCAACCCTGAGTGCGGCCGCCGGACTGACGGTCGCCCGGCAGCAGACGTGCGCGAGGGGACGTGTCTGGCCAAGCAGCGGAGTGCACGCCGACGAGCGAATGGCAGAGCCATTCGGGAGGAGGCGGGTGCTGCGATGCGCAGGTCAGGCGCGTCATCCGCGCGTGCGGATGCAACGGGCCGCCCGTCAGTACGGCGGCAGGTCCTCGTACCAAGTCCCCAGCATTCGGAACGAACGCCAGAAGCGCTGCTTGGCGCCCTCCTCATCCAGCGAATCGTCGATGTCGGGGGTGTAGAGCGCGTCGATCGTCGGGGTGAAGGCTTGGATCTCGCCCTCGCGCTGCTCGATCGGCCGCGAGAGCGGGACCTGCAGTCCGTTGAGGATCCGCAGCGCGGGCTCGCCCATGACGACGACGATTTTCGGCTGCACGATCGCCAGCTCCTCGACCAGCCGGGCGACGCACTCGCCCGCCGCCAGGTCGGGCTCGGCGATCGGGCATTTGACGCAGAGCGTGCCGTAGACGACGAGTGGGTCGATCCCGAGCCGTTTGAAGCTTTTCATCAGCGCGTTGCCGGAGCGGCCGTAGAAGGCGACGCCCTCCTCGATCTCCGAGGCGGCTGGCGCGTGCTTGATCATGAAAACGTCGGCCTGGGGGTGGCCCGAGCCGAGGACCGGCATCAATTTGCCGCGCGGGCAGTGCGGGCACTCCTGGATCTCGCGGCTGATCTGGTTGAGCTCGCGGATCGCGCGCTCGAGGTACTTCTCGCGGATCTCGTCGTCGGTGCCTCGCATCGTCGGAGCATTCTTTGACGATCCCGGCGTGGCTCCTCTACTCCGGGGTGGGTGCATCAGCTCTTGCTCGCCGAGCGGGGCCGCCGGGGGCGCCCCCCACGGGCTGGTTTGGCGTCGGCGACGCGCCGTTTCGGCGCCTTTGGCCGGCCGGTCGTCTGCAGCAGTTTCAGCGTCTGCACGTAGACCAGGTTCTTGTGCTTGCGGGTGATGTCCGCGTCGCGCATCGCCTCGAGGAACTCTGCCGGGCCGTCGAAGTCGTGGATCCGCACCCGGACGCTGCCGAGCCCCTGGGCAACGTGGCTGTCGGAGCCGGCGCCGGGAACAATGCGGTACTTCTCGGCGAAGCGAACCGCCTCCTGGTTGAAGGTGGTCAGCGCCACCCGCGGGTTGAAGACCTCGAGGATGTCGACTTCCTCGACGATGTCGAGCAGGTGCTCGTAGTCGGGCACCGAGTGGAAGCGATCGAACGGGTGCGGCACGTAGACGAGCCCGCCTTGGCGGCGGATCTCGGCGATCGTCTCCGCCATCGAGAGTCCCTTCGGAATCTTCTCCTCGAGGAAGAGACCGATCACCTCGCCCTGTTCGGCGGTCTTCACCTCCTCGGCGACGATCACCTGCAGGTCGTCCATCCCGGCCGCGATCTCGCGCGCCTCGAGCGCCCCGGAGACCTCGTTGTGGTCGGTGATCGCGATCGCCCCGAGGCCGCGATCGCGCGCCGTCTCCAGCAACACTTTGACCGGGGTCGCACAGTCGCCCGAGTGGTCGGTATGCATGTGCAGGTCGACCTCGACCAGCGGCCGCCGCATCAGTTTCTTGCGCAGCTCCGGGTCGCCGCCGAGCGGGTGCCGTCGCGCCAGTAGCCGCCGGTAAATCGTTTCGAAGGCAACGGCAACCGCCGCCCAGTCGGCCCCCTCCCCGCCGGCCGGGACCAGCTCGTAGCTGGCCGGGAAGTAGCCCTCGAGCAGGCGCGCGGTCGCTTCGCTGGTCACCGTCCTCGCGTCGAGCCGGCCGAAGAAGACCTCGACCAGCGGCCGCGCCACCTGGGTCGAGAGGACTCGCTCCTGCGGGGCGTGGAAGGTGGCGACGTTGAGGGAATAAGAGTGGCGCAGCGCAGCCGAGGAGACGCTCGGCGCGAACGGCTCGTGGACGTGGACGATGTCCGGTCGCTGCCGCGCCAGCAGGCGCTTGACTTTGTCGCCGGTGGTCAGCCGGGTGATCTTGTGGCCGCGGTTCTCGAGCTCGACCGAGAGCCGGCTGACGTACTCCGGGAGTCCGCTCCGTGGCCCCCGGCGAGGGGCGACCTGAGCGATGGAGAGCGGCGAGTCCGGCACGGGTGCGAACAGGATAGGAGCCCGCCGAGCTGGCGGGCTCCTGCTCCCAATCTTCCGTCTAGGTGCGTGCCTCTAGGACGCGGTCTTGGCGGTGCCGGGCTCGGCGCCGGCTGCCTCGCCGCTCGCGACAGCCGCGCCGCGCCGGTACTTGGCGATGTACTCCTCGGTCTGTTCGCGCGCCTCGTCGTCGGGGCGCTGCGAGTGCGGGCTCTTCATCAGGTAGCTGGAGGGCCCGTCGAGCTGACCGGAGATGCCATTGTTGAGGGCCAGCTTGATCAGCCGCACCGCGTCGATCACGACGCCGGCCGAGTTCGGCGAGTCCCAGACCTCGAGCTTCAGCTCGGCGGTCAGCGGCACGTCGCCGAAGGCTTTGCCCTCGAGCCGGATGTGCGCCCACTTGCGGTCGGTCAGCCATGGCACGTAGTCCGAGGGGCCGACGTGGACGTTCTCCGGGGGCAGCTCGTGGCCCATGATCGAGGTGACCGCGTTGGTCTTCGAAATCTTCTTCGAGTCGAGCCGCTCGCGCTCGAGCATGTTGTAGAAGTCCATGTTGCCGCCGACGTTGAGCTGCGAGGTCCGCTCCAGCCGCACGCCGCGGTCGTGGAAAAGGCGGGCCAGCTGGCGGTGGACGATCGTCGCCCCGACCTGGCTCTTGATGTCGTCGCCGATGATCGGCAGCCCGGCCTCCTCGAAGCGTTTGTCCCAGTAGTCCTCGCGGGCGATGAAGACCGGCAGGCAGTTGACGAAGCCGACGCCGGCCTTCAGCGCCTGCTCGACGTACCACTTGGTCGCCTCCTCGGAGCCGACCGGCAGGTAGCAGACCAGGACGTCGGCGCGGGTCTCTTTGAGGACGCCGACGATGTCGGCGGTTTCGCCCGGCGCTTTGGTGATTTTCTCTTTCAGGTACTTGCCGAGGCCGTCGTGGGTCATCCCGCGCTGCACGGTGACGCCGAGGTTCGGCACGTCGGCGAACTTGATCGTGTCGTTCTGCCCCGACCAGATCGCCTCCGAGAGGTCTTTGCCGACCTTCTCGGTGTCGATGTCGAAGGCGGCGACGAACTCGACGTCGCGGACGTGGTAGCCGCCGAGTTCGACGTGCATCAACCCCGGGACTTCGTCGTCCGGGTTGGCGTCTTTGTAGTACTGGATGCCCTGGATGAAGGAGTTGGCGCAGTTGCCGACGCCGACGATCGCGACCCGGACCTTGTCGTCCGTCCGCCCGACGCCGTTGCTGCTGTGGCCGTTGGTCCCGTTCTCGCTCATGAAGTCTCTAGTCCTCTTTCTCGGAATTCGCGCTGAACTGGTGGCTCGCGCTGAGTGGATGGACACACCCAGCGGCTTGTCTGGTTACAGGTCCACCATCTGGTGGCCTAGTCCTCGTCGTCGTCGCCGCCGACCGGCCGAACTTCGCCTTTCAGCAGCTCGTTCCGGACGTGCCAGACGCGCTGGAAGACGGTGAAGATCGTCAGCCCGGCAAGCAGATAGACCGCCGGCGCCAACAGCTCGAAGTCGCCGATCCCGGCACCCTTGGCGAAGATCAGGCCGATCGAAAGTAGCACCACGCGGACGGGCCGGGTGGCCAAGCCGACCTTGCACTCGACCCCGAGCGCCTCGGCCCGGGCGCGGGTGTAGGAGACCATCAGCGAGCCGAGCACGGCGACCACGCACATCGCCGCCGCGAAGTCTTCGCCCTGGGCGGCGAAGTAGCCGGCGACGGCGGCAAGCACGATCCCCTCCTCGATCCGGTCCAGGGTCGAGTCGAGGAAAGCGCCGAACAGCGACCCCTTGCCCGACATCCGCGAGTAGCGGCCGTCGAGCGTGTCCATCACCGAGCCGAGGATGAAGGCGACACCGGCGAGGAAGAAGAGGCGCTGGGTGACGAGGAGGGCGGCGACCAGGTTGCCGAGCAGGCCGACCATCGAGATCGCGTTCGGGGTCAGCCGCGACTCAATCAGCCGTTCGCGCGCGTAGACACGCAGCTCCTGCCCGTTGCGGGCGTTGGAGCGACCGTTGCGGCGCGGACCGGGTGCCCTGGGGGGCGCCGACGATGGCATTGGCGCAAGGCTACCTGAGGGGCCGGGGGCGGCTGGGCTGGGGCGGTGCGGCGGGGATCCGCCCTTGATGCGCGCAGGGAGCGCCGGGGGGTCTCCCCCCGGTTGCTGGGTTGCTCGCCTGGAACACGCTCCGCCCGTCCGAGATCGAGCGCCGGTGCGAGCAAGAGGACGCCGCTACCGGGGGGAGACCCCGGGCGCTCTTCACTCTCGGATTGGGCTCCGCCAAACGTTCAAGGGACGGGGGCGGAGAGCTACTTCCCGGTTTGGGGTCTCGAGCTAGCGCCGAAGACTCGGAGCGCGCTCCGCTCTAGCCGCGGATCGTTGAGGTTGCCGTTTGCCGCCTATTGGGCGGGAAACGGCAACCTCGATGGCTGGCGCAGCCCTGTCCGGTTGCACTTCTCCCCACCCGTTGCACTTGTCCCCACCCGTTGCACTTCTCCCCACCCGTTGCACTTCTCCCCACCCGTTGCACTTCTCCCCGCATACCGGGGACAAACGCAACCGGTGGGGAGAAAGGCAACGGACTCGCCGAGGACTCGGCGCCGACCCTAGGACTCGGGGCTCGCCCGCGTCGCCACAAGCTCCCCAAGGAGAAGAAGCTAAAAGAAAGCGGGGGCTGCCCGGACCTTCGGGGCTCGCTCCGTTGGCGGGGATAGGGGGTCACCCTCCCGGAGCGGCGTCCTCTTGCTCGCACCGGCGCTCTCCGTCGGACGGGCCGCGATTCGATCCAGGCGAGCAACCCAGCCCGGGAGGGTGACCCCCTAGCGCCGCCCTCGAATCCCCCCCGCCGTCCCTAGCTACGCCTCAATCTCCCGCGCACCCTTCGGCCTAAACGACCAAACCTCCGGCCTAGCCCGCGCCAACACGCGCGACGCGACCAGGGCCGCCACGGCGGCGACCATCCAGCCGAGGACCCAGTCAACCCAGTAGTGGTTGCCGGTGACGATCACGACCCAGGCGATCAGGATCGGCCAGAAGGCCCACCAGGCTTTCGACCACCAGTGGCGGCAGACCATGAAGCCGCTGGCGCCGATCATCAGCGCGAAGGCGCAGTGCATGCTCGGCACCGCCGCGTAGGGGTTGATGAAGATTTTCGCCAGCGCCGAGTCGTGGTTGACGCCGGAGAAGTCGGTGATCGTGTCGGTGAAGCCGTCTTGAGGGAACATCCGCGGCGGCGCCGTTGGGTAGCCGATGTAGCCGATCAGCGCCAGGCACATCGAGACCACGAACATGTTGCGCACGAAGTAGTAGTTCTGGTTGCGGAAGAGGTAGAGCCAGACGAGGAAGCCAAGCGCGATCGAGAACTGGGCGTTGAGGTAGAGCTGGTTGGCGAAGTCGACCGTCCAGTGGGCGGAGAGGAAGAAGTCCTGGAAGCCCGGCTCGAACAGCGTGTGGATGCCGCGCTCGAAGTCGATCACCTGCTGGCCGTGGGCGATTGCCTCGGCCCGGGTCGAGTCGGCGATACCGCGGCCGAGCTCGTAGATCACGTCGACACCGATCAGGATGCCAATCTGGCGCCCGAGGTCGCCCCAGCCCTTGGGCAGCTTGTCGCCGACTGTCGCGATGGCGCGAGACACCGACAGGCGATTGTAACTCGCGCGTTAACCGCGCTAAATAGGGTCCGAGGCGATGCCCACCTGGAAGCGCCCCGACAAGCGCCGCGTCCGCGCAATCCGCGAACGCCTGCGCGAGCTCTACGGGCAGCCGGTCAATGAGCCGCATCGCCAGCCGATCGCCGAGCTGATCAAGACCGTCCTCTCCCAGCACACCAACGACAAAAACCGCGACCGCGCTTTCGCCGCGCTGCGCGAGCGCTTCCCCACCTGGGAGGAGGTGCGCGACGCGCCGCTGCCGGAGCTCGAGGACGCGATCCGGCCGGGCGGGCTGGCGCAGCAAAAGGCGCCGCGAATCCAGGTGATCCTCGAGCAGATCGGCGACCCACCGGACCTCGACTGGACCGAGACCGCGCCGCGTGAGGAGTCGCGCAAGTACCTGCTCTCGCTGCCCGGGGTCGGGCGCAAAACCGCCGCCTGCGTCCTGATCTTCACCTGGGACATCGCGGAGATCCCGGTCGACGTCCATGTCCACCGGGTCGGCGGCCGGCTCGGCCTCTTCCCTGAAAACGCCTCCTTCGAGAAAGCCCACGACCTGATGCTCGCGATCGTCCCCCCTGAGGACGCCTACGAGCTGCACGTCAACCTGATCCGCCACGGCCGCGCGATCTGCCGGCCGAAGCCGCGCTGCGGGGAGTGCGGGCTGCGGCGAATGTGCCCCTGGTACCGGGAGCACCAAGTGGGGCGCCGCGCGGGCGACGCCGGCTCTGGGACCGCCGGTAGTATCCCCGCCGCCTCCTGAGGGGGCGCTTCATGAGCAAGAAAACCTTCATCTACTTCGCCATCGTCATGGTCTTCCTCGCCGCGGCTGTGCCCTTCCTGGTCTTCGACTCGAACGGTAAGGCGACCTCGAACGGCGAGGCGGTCCCCGCGTCGTTGAAAGAAGGCCAGGAACTGTTCGAGATCAACTGCGGCACCTGCCACACGCTCTACGCCGCCGGTACCGACGGCAACTACGGTCCCGATCTCGACGAACTGCTCGCCCCGACCGGCCCGCCGGAAGGCGAAACCCCCGCCAAAAAGGCCGAAGAAATCAAAGCGATCAAGGGCCGCGTCCTCAACGCGATCGAAAACGGGATCAACAGCGAATACCCGGGCCGGATGCCCGCGGGGATCCTGAATCAGACGCAGGCGCACGAAGTAGCGGAATTCGTCGCGACTGTCGCTGGCGAGGGTTAGCGAGGGCGGCCGGGGCGGGGGTGACCCTCCCGCCGCCGCTTCGCGGGAGTTCGTCGGGAGGGTCACCCCCTCCCCGGCCGCGAGTTCAAGCGAGCTCCGGTCGGACTCACAGCCCCGAGCTTCCGTGGCCCTATCGTTGTTACAGGGACGGGGGGCTTAAAACCGCTTGGCAGGGAGCGGCCAATCAGGAGGATCGAACTTGACGTACCGAACCGCACCGACCCGGATGCTGGCGTTGGCCCTTGCTGCGGCGCTCTTCGCGCTCGCCGCCTTCGCCGGAGTCGCCGAGGCGAAGCCGAAAGCGGCAACGCCCAAGAGCGACGAAGTGACCGTGATGACCCGCAACCTCTACCTCGGCGCCGACCTGACGCCGGCGATCGCCTCGACCTCGCTCGAAAGCTTCTTCGAAGCGACCGGCGAAATTCTGCGGACGGTCGACGCCAGCAACTTCCCGGTCCGCGCCAAGGGCCTGGCGCAGGAGATCCTCGAACAGGAACCCGACCTCGTCGGCCTGCAGGAGGCGGCGCTGTGGCGCACTGCCCCGCCGTCGCTGCTGGCGCTCAAAGCACCGCCCAGTGCAGTGACGGTCAAGTACGACTTCCTTGCCGAACTGCTGAAGCAGCTGAACAAGAAAGGCACGACCTACCGCGCGGTCGTCGTCAACCCAGAGTTCGACTTCGAAGCGCCGGCCAACTACGACGGCCTGCCCGGCGGCGGACCCGGCCCTGGCCTGCTGGCGAACACCGAAATCAACGCCCGCTTGACGATGCGCGACGTGATCCTCGCCCGGGTTGGCGCCGGGGTCCACACCTCGAACCCGCAGAAGGGCCATTTCACCCACCTACTGGTCGAGAAAGTCGCCGGCACCGCCGAAGTCGCGGTGACGCGCGGCTGGACGAGCGTCGACGCGACCGTCGGCGGCAGCCGCAAGTTCCACTTCGTCGATACCCACCTCGAGGCGTTCGACCCGGAGACGGTCGTCCCCAGCATCCGCGCCCAGCAGGCCGCTGAGCTGGTCGAAGCGGGCGGCCCGGCAGATCCGAGCAACAAACTGCCGGTGATCCTGCTCGGCGATCTCAACTCGGACGTCAAGACCGAAGTGAAGCCAGGCGACGGGCAGGCCTACCGGGTCGTAACTGGAGCCGGCTACCGCGAGCGTTCGGCCGAAAAGCCGCTCAGTTGCTGCATCAACTCGGTCGACCTCAAAGGCGGGTCCGTCAAGGACTTCAACCATAAGGTCGACCACATCCTCACCGATGACCCGAAGGGCGTGAAGCTGGTGTCCTCAGCGGTGACGGGGCGTCAGAAGCACGGCGGCTGGTGGGACTCAGACCACGCGGGTCTCGCGAGCGTGCTGAGCATCACGCGGTAGGAAGCAAGGGGCGGCGGGAAGGGGTGACCCTCCCGACGAACTCCTGCGAAGCAGCGGCGGGAGGGTCACCCCTCCCGACCGCTCCGCTTCGCTTCCGAACTACGGCTTGAAATCCAGGGCGCTGAAGATGCCCGCGTGGTCGGAGTTCCAGAAACCGTTGACCGGGAGCAGGCCGGTCACATCCGATTTCTGTAGCTGAATAGACGGTTCGTCGGTCATCACGTGGTCGACCTGGTGGTCGAAATCGGCGGTGCTGCCGCCGGCTCCTTCTGCCAGCAGGCTCGAGTTGAGGCAGCAGCTGAGCGGTACAGCGGTGCTGCGCTCGACCAGGCCGGCTTCGAGCAGTACCCGGTAGGCCTGCTGATCACCCGGCGCCACCGTGTCGTCGTCGGAGTTGAGGTCGCCGACCAGGATCACCGGCAGCGTGCCGTTGGCGGCGGGTCCGCCCGGCGCGACCAGCTCGGCCGCCTGCAGGGCGCGGATGCTGGGAACCAGAACCGCCGGGTCGAACGCCTCCAGGTGGGTGTTGACGAAGCGGAACCAGCCGCTGCCGCGGACCTTGGCGTCGATCGCCGTCCAGCCGCGTTTGATCGTCAGCGTTTTGCCGAGGATTTCGATCGGCAGCAGGGTTTTGAAGTTGCCCGAGCTGGCGTTTGCCCACTGGGTGCCGGAGCCGCGCCGGATGAGGATCACGTCGCGCATCGTCAGCCGGCCGTTGATCTCGGCGTTGGCGATCGCCGGGTTCGGACCGTCGTTTGGCACCCCGTTCTCGTCAGCCGGGGCCTCGAGATCGAACTCGTCCTGGACCCGAGCGACTTCGTAGCCCGGACCGGGGCCTTGGTTCAGCTGGTCGAGCAGCAGCTGTAGGTAGTCGTAGCGAACCGTGGTCGCGGTCGGTTCACCGGTCAACACCGGGGTCAGGCTCGGCGGGCCGGTTCGCCAGAGGGCGACCTCCTGCAGGCCGACCAGGTCCGGCTGCTCGGCCCGGATCTCCGCCGCCAAACCTTTGGCCCGGGTCGGGAAGTCGTTGGCGGTGACTTCGTTCAGAATTTTGCCGTTGGCGGCGACGAAGGCTTCTAGGTTCGGTGCCCCGATCGCCGGCGCGAGGTCGGCGCCGAGGTAGAGGTTGCGGGTCATCACTCCGGCGACCTTGCCGTGGCCGTTGTTGGAGCTCCCGTTGGTTGCGCTCGCGAAACCTGGCAGCAGCAGCGCCACGACGATCAACGCGCTGACCGCCGGCGCCAATAGCCGACGTAGAGATACTGAGCTCACAGTTCCTCCTCTGGTTGCGATTCACCCCTCGAACCGCGGGTTCTCCCCTGGCTACGCCCCACTATAGATCCGGCCCTTGTGCCGGGAGAGAACATCTGCCATACTGCCACTTAGATTTCTTAGGCTTGGGGGACGAAACCCCTGCTATTGAACCCGAATCCCTGGAGGGAGCAGAGTGGCAAAGACGATTGGAATCGACCTCGGCACGACCAACTCGTGCGTCGCGGTGATGGAGGGTGGCGAGCCCACCGTCCTCGAGAACGCTGAGGGCGGTCGTACGACGCCGTCCGTCGTCGCGTTCACCGAGGGCGGCGAGCGCCTCGTCGGCACCGTCGCCAAACGCCAGGCGGTGATGAACCCGGAGAACACGATCTTCTCGATCAAGCGCTTCATGGGCCGCAAGGAGGCCGAAGTCAAAGAGGAGGAGACGATCGTCCCGTACACGGTCGAGGCCGGCCCGAACGGGGACGTGCGGATCGACGTGCGCGGCAAGCAGTACAGCCCGCCGGAGATCAGCGCGATGATCCTGCAGAAGCTGAAGACCGACGCCGAAGCGAAGCTCGGCGACACCGTCGACAGCGCCGTCATCACCGTGCCGGCGTACTTCAACGACGACCAGCGCCAGGCGACCACGGACGCCGGCAAGATCGCCGGCCTCGAGGTCAAGCGCATCATCAACGAGCCGACCGCGGCCGCGCTGGCCTACGGGCTGGACAAAGAGAAAGCCGACCAGACGATCCTCGTCTTCGACCTCGGCGGCGGCACCTTCGACGTCTCGGTGCTCGAAATCGGCGACGGCGTCTTCGAGGTGAAAGCGACCGCCGGCGACAACCACCTCGGCGGCGACAACTGGGACAAAGCGATCGTCGAGTGGCTGGTCGCCGAGTTCAAACGCGACCAGGGCGTCGACCTCGCCCAGGACAAGAACTCACTGCAGCGCCTCTACGAGGCGGCGGAGAAAGCGAAGATCGAGCTCTCCTCGACGCAGGAGACGCAGATCAACTTGCCGTTCATCACCGCCGTCGAGGGGCAGCCGAAGCACCTCGACCTGAAACTGACGCGCTCGAAACTGAACGAGCTGACCAGTGACCTGCTGGAGCGGATCGTCGGGCCGGTGAAACAGGCCCTCGACGACGCTGACGCCGCGATCGACCACGTCGTCCTGGTCGGCGGCATGACCCGCATGCCCGCCGTCCGCGACCGGGTCAAAGAGCTGACCGGCAAGGAGCCGCACCAGGGCGTCAACCCCGATGAGGTGGTCGCCGTTGGTGCCGGGATCCAGGCCGGCGTGCTGGCCGGCGACGTCAAGGACGTGCTGCTGCTCGACGTCACCCCGCTCACCCTCGGGATCGAGACCAAAGGCGGCGTGATGACGAAGCTGATCGAGCGCAACACGACGATCCCGACGAAGAAGTCGGAGGTCTTCTCGACCGCCGACGACAACCAGCCCTCGGTCGAGATCCACGTCCTGCAGGGCGAGCGCGAGATGGCCAATGGCAACAAGAGCCTGGGCAAATTCCAGCTCACCGGCATCCCGCCGGCACCGCGTGGGATGCCGCAGATCGAGGTCACTTTTGACATCGACGCAAACGGGATCATCGCCGTCACCGCCCAGGACAAAGGCACCGGCAAAGAGCAGAAGATCGAGATCAAATCCGGTTCCGGTCTGAGCGACGAGGAAATCCAGAGCATGGTCTCCGATGCTGAGTCGCACGCCGAGGAGGACCGCAAACAGCGCGAGCTGGCCGAGGCCCGCAACATCGGCGAGAACGCCGCCTACCAGGCGGAGAAAGCGATCGCCGACGCCGGCGACAAAGTCGACCAGGCGACCAAAGACGAGGTCGAGAACGCGGTCAAAGAGGTCCGCTCGGTGCTCGACACCGGCAGTCTCGAGGAGCTCAACGCGAAGACCGAGACTCTGACCGCGGCGATGACCAAAGCGTCGGAGCAGATCTACGCTGCGGCGGCCCCCGAGGCCGAGGCGAGCGGCGACTCCTCGAACGGCACTTCGGCCGATGAGGAGGAGGTCGTCGATGCCGAGGTGGTCGACGAGGAGGCCAAATAAATGCAGCGCCGCCCCCAGGACTCGCCGGGCATGCCCGGACGCGAAGCGGAGGACATGCCCGTTGATGGAACCTCGCCCTCACCCGACCCCGGTCGCAATCTGACTCCTCCGGGGGCGGGTGAGGGCGCTGCCGGCGATCCCCAAGGTCCGTCGGCCCAGGGTCCGGCGGACGGCTCGGAGGTCCGCGACGATCTCGCCGCCCTCCTCGCCGAGGCCGAAACCAAACGCGACGAGTACCTCGAACTCGCTCGCCGCGCGCAGGCGGACTTCGAGAACTACCGCAAGCGGATGGTCGCCGAGGTGCAGGCCGCGGCTGTGCGCGGCAAGGCGTCAGTCGCCAAGGACGTGGTGCCGGTGCTCGACGACCTCGAGCGGGCGCTGCAGGCCGCGGGGCTCGACCCCGAGGGCGACTCCGAGGACGGGCTCGCCCACGGCGTGATCCTCGTCTTCCGCGGTCTGCGCGAGACGCTGAAGCGGAACGGGATCGAGCCAGTCGACCCCAAGGGCGAGAAGTTCGACCCGACCGAGCACGAGGCGCTCTCGACGACGCCGGTTGAGGGGGCCGAGCCCGGGACCGTGGTCGAGGTGATGCAGAAGGGCTACCGGATGGACGGGCAGCTAATCCGCCCGGCCCGAGTCGTGGTCAGCGCATAGGAGAACGGACGAGAAGAAGTGGCAGACGAGCTCTACAAGACCCTCGGCGTCAGCAAAGACGCGTCGGAGGACGAGATCAAGAAGGCGTACCGGAAACTGGCGCGCCAGTACCACCCTGATCGCAACTCCGGCGACAAAGAGGCCGAGGAAAAGTTCAAGGAGATCTCGGCCGCCCACGACGTCCTCGCCGACCCCGCGAAGCGCAAGGAATACGACGAGGCGAGCCGGTTCGGCGGCTTTGGCGGATTCGGCGGCGGCGCCCAGGGTGCCGGTGGACCGTTCGCGGGCGGCGGCGGCGCCCAGGGCGGCTTCGGTGATCTCGGCGACATCCTCGGTGGGATCTTCAACCGCGGCGGCGGCCGCACCCAGACCCAGGAGGTGCGCGGTCGCGACCTCGAAACCGAGGTGCAGCTGAGCTTCGACCAGGCTGTGGGGGGCGCCCAGATTGGCGTCACCGTGCCGAAGCAGGAACGCTGCCCGACCTGCCATGGCTCGGGTGCCGAACCCGGCACGACCCCCACGGTCTGCCCGCGCTGCGAAGGCCGCGGCGTTGAGGCCTCGAGCCAGGGGTTCTTCTCGATCAGCCAGCCCTGCCCGCAGTGCGGCGGCTCCGGCCAGATCATCGAGCACCCCTGCCAGACCTGCGCCGGCTCCGGCGTCACCCAGCAGACCAAGCGCTACCGGGTCAACATCCCCGCCGGAGTCAGGGACGGCGGTCGCATCCGGCTCGCCGGCAAAGGCGAGGCGGGACCGCGCGGCGGCCCACCCGGCGACCTCTATGTGACCACCCGGGTCGCCTCCTCCCCAGTCTTCAAACGGCTCGATGACGGCAACCTCGAGGTGACGGTGCCGATCACGATCCCCGAGGCAGTGCGCGGCGGCACGATCGAAGTGCCGACCCTGCAGGGCACGAAGAAGATCAAGGTCACGCCGGGAACCAAATCTGGAGCGATTCAGAGACTGCGCGGCGAGGGCCCGCCGAAGCCGAAAGGCAAGGGCAACGGCGACATCCGCTACCGCCTCGAGATCGCGATCCCCGCCGAGCTAAGCGAGGAGCAGAGCGAGGCGATCGAGAAGTTCGCGGAGGCGTCGAACGGGTCCGACCCGCGCGCCGAGCTACTGCGCAAGGCGGGTGTCTGATGGCGACCTACCGGCGTCAGGTGAAAGCCCACTTCGACGAGGAGCAGGGCGTCTTCATGATCTCGGTCGCTGCGGAACTGGCCGAGATGCACCCGCAGACGCTGCGGATTTACGAGCAGCGCGGGCTGATCGCACCGAAACGGTCGCCGAAGAACACCCGCCTCTACTCGCAGCGCGACGTCGAACGGCTGCGCCGGATCCAGGAAATGACGGCGCAAGGCCTCAACCTGGTCGGCGTCGAGACGGTGCTGGCGCTCGAAGCGCAGGTGGAGAAATTGAAACGGAGAGTGGAAGAACTGGAAGCAAAAGGAGACGTAAGCGATGCAGGCTGATCGATTCACGACGAAAGCGCAGGAAGCGGTGGCGAGCGCCCAGGAGCTGGCGCGCAGCCATCGCAACCCGGAGATCGCTCCGCCCCACCTGCTCGTCGCGCTGCTCGATCAGCCGGAAGGGCTGGTGGTCCCGATCCTGCAGCGGATCGGCGCCGACACCGCGACGGTAGCGGCGCGGGCCTCAGAGGCGGTCGCACAGCTGCCCAAGCTCGCTGGCGAGGGCGAGGAGCCGCGGATGTCCTCAACCCTGGCGGCGACGCTGCGCCGCGCCGAGCAAGAAATGGGCCGGCTCGGCGACGAGTACATCTCGACCGACCACATGCTGCTGGCGCTGGCCGCGGACGACAGCCTCGGCGAGTTCCTCCCCGATCGCGACTCGATCGACAAGGCGATCGGCGAGGTGCGGCCGCACAAGGTCACTTCGCCCAACCCCGAGTCGACCGCGCAGGCGCTGGAGAAATTCGGCCGCGACCTGACCGCCGACGCGCGCGCCGGCAAGCTCGATCCGGTGATCGGCCGCGACGAGGAGATCCGGCGCGTGATCCAGGTCCTCTCCCGCCGGACGAAGAACAACCCGGTGCTGATCGGCGACCCCGGCGTCGGCAAGACGGCGATCGTCGAGGGGCTGGCGCAGCGGATCGTCGACGGCGACATCCCTGAGAGCCTGCGCGACCGGCGGGTGATCGCACTCGACATCGGCTCGCTGCTGGCCGGCTCCAAATATCGCGGCGAGTTCGAGGAGCGTCTGAAAGCGGTCTTGAACGAGGTCCAGGAAGCCGAGGGGCAGATCGTCCTCTTCCTCGACGAGCTCCACACCATCGTTGGCGCCGGCGCCGCCGAAGGCGCGGTCGACGCCGCCAACCTGCTGAAGCCGATGCTGGCACGGGGCGAGCTGCGCGCGGTCGGCGCCACCACGCTCGACGAGTACCGCAAGCACATCGAGAAAGACGCGGCGCTGGAGCGGCGCTTCCAGCCGGTGCTGGTTGGCGAGCCCAGCATGGAAGACACGATCGCGATCCTGCGCGGGCTGAAACCGCGCTACGAGGATCACCACGGCGTCCGCATCACCGACTCGGCGATCGTCGCCGCGGCGACGCTCTCGGAGCGCTACATCGCCGACCGCTTCCTCCCCGACAAGGCGATCGACCTGATCGATGAGGCGGCGTCGCGGCTGAAGATCGAGATCGACTCGGTGCCGACCGAGATCGACGAGGTCGAGCGGCGGATCAACCAGCTGAAGATCGAGCGCGAGGCCCTGAAGAAGGAGACCGACGACGCCTCGAAGGCGCGACTGGCGGCGATCGAGGAGGACCTGGCGAACCTCGACGAGCAGGCGCAGGAGCTGCGCACCCGCTGGCAGAACGAGAAAGAGCCGATTGAGCAGATGAAAACGGCGAAGGCCGAGCTCGAGGAGGCGCGAGTCGAAGTCGAGCAGGCCGAACGCGAGACCGACTTGGAACGCGCCGCCGAACTCAAATTCGGCCGTATTCCCGAGCTCGAAGAGAGGGTCGCCACGGCGGAAGCACGACTGGCCGAGCTGCACTCGAGCGGCTCCTCGCTGCTCGCTGACGAGGTGACCGAGGAGGACGTCGCCGAGGTGGTCGGCAAATGGACCGGGATCCCGGTCAGCCGCTTGATGGAGGGCGAGGTCGAGAAGCTGATCCACATGGAGGAGCGGCTACACGACAGGGTGATCGGCCAGGACGAGGCGATCGAGGCGGTCTCCAATGCCCTGCGGCGCTCGCGGGCCGGGCTCTCGGACCCGCACCGGCCGATCGGCTCCTTCCTCTTCCTCGGTCCGACCGGGGTCGGCAAGACTGAGCTGGCGAAGGCGCTGGCCGAGTTCATGTTCGACTCCGAGCAGGCGATCGTCCGCCTCGACATGTCCGAGTACATGGAGAAACACACGGTGGCGCGGCTGATCGGCGCGCCCCCCGGCTACGTCGGCTACGAGGAGGGCGGCCAGCTGACCGAGGCGGTGCGGCGGCGCCCCTACGCGGTCGTCCTGCTCGACGAGATCGAGAAGGCGCACCCCGACGTCTTCAACACCCTGCTGCAGATCATGGACGACGGCCGCCTCACCGACGGCCAGGGCCGGACGGTCAGCTTCACCAACACGGTGCTGATCATGACCTCCAACGTCGGCTCGGACCGAATCGTCGGCGAGGCCGTCGACGAGAAGATCCGCGAGCAGATCGAAGAGGTGCTGGCGGCGACCTTCAAGCCCGAGTTCCTCAACCGAATCGACGACACGGTGATCTTCCACCGCCTCTCGAAGGCCGACATCAGCCGCATCGTCGAGCTCCAGGTGGCGCAGCTGGTCGGCCGGGTGCGCGAGCGCGGGATCGAGATCGAGCTCTCAGACGAGGCCCGGACCCTGCTCGGCAACCTCGGCTACGACCCGACCTACGGCGCCCGGCCGCTGAAGCGGGTGATCCAGAAGCAACTGGTCGACAAACTGGCGCTGAAGATCCTCGAGGGCGAGTTCCTCGAGGGCGACACGGTGCTGGTAACGGCGGCCGACGGCGAGCTGGCGTTTGAGAAGGCCGAAGCGGCAGTAACGGCCGCGGCATAACGCGCTGCAGCGATTTGGGGGTCTATAGGGCCCTAAAGTGCTGCAGCGCACCGAATTTCGGGGTCAATTCAGAGGCCGAAAATGCCGAAACTAGGCGGTAATGGCCTGTTTAAGGATCAGGCTTAAGCTTTTAACGGTTCTGTTACTGGCGTTTCCGGCACCCGGCAGATGAACGACGAGACTCCGATCAACGAGGAAAACGCCGCGAGGGGGCGGAAACGGCGGCTGCCGCAGGGCTTGCCGGAGCCGCTCGAGGCGATCCTTTTTGCGGTGCAAGAGCGGCTGATTTGGCCGCTGCAGGACCGCCTTTCAATGCTTTGGGACGGGCCGAACCGCCGCCTGTTGGTTGGCGGCGGTGCGGCGGCCGCGTTCTTTGTGGGCGTGGCGGTGGTCATGGCGCTCTCGGGTGGTGGCAGTTCCTCCGACCCGGCGACGACTGTGACCCAGGCCGCAGCCACGAGGGAGCCGCTCGCGGACACCGTCACCCCCACCAAGCCTGAAACCAAGAAAAAGGCTCCGCCGCGCGAGACGCTGCACGGCGCGGCGCCGGTCTTCTCACCCCCCTCACCCGCAAGTAAGGGGGGTGAGAAGACCGGTGAGTCCAAAGCCGCTGACAAAGGAGCGGCTTCATCCGGCATCGCATCCTCCGCGAGCGACACCAGCTCCGGCGACGCGGGCGCGAGCGAAGCCGGTGCCGATGAATCGACCGAAGCTTCGACCTCCCCCTCCCCCGCCGACGCGAGGATCTCCTCCGACCCGAGCAAGAGCGCCGAGGCCGCAGATCCGACCGCCGGCACCACCGCCGCCCGCGCCGCCATCCCCGACGGACCACCGGCCGGCCCGGCCGCGCTGAAGGTGGCGCGCGAATTCGCCGAGGGGTTCGTGGTCTACGAGACCGGCGGTGAGAAGAGCGCCTTCAAGGACGCCTTCTCCGTCTCCGCCACGCCAAAGCTGACCAAGGCGCTGCTGCAGCGGCCGCCGAAGCAGCCAGCGGGGGTGAAGGTGCCGCGGGCGAAGGTCCTCAACGTCGTCGCCGGGCCGTCGCAAGGCAAGGTCTACAAGGTCAGCGTCTCGCTGCTGCGGGTCGGGGTCACCAGCGAGCTGCGGCTCGACATGGAACGAATCAAGACCGCCGGTGGAACCGGGAAGCGCGGCGAGTGGCGCGTCACCAACGTCCTCGGCTGATGGACGAGCGCCTGCGCAAAGCCCGGGCGGCGGTCGCCGTCGCCGCCGCGGCGGTCGGGCTCGCAATCCCGGTCGCGATCGCCCGCGCCGCCGATCCGGCGAGCCCGGCGAGCGAAGCGACGACCGTCGAACAGTCGGCCTCGGCCTTCAAGGAAGGGGCCGAACTGGCGCAGCCGGGATCGGCCGGATCGGGCAAGGACAAATCGAGCCAGAAGGAAGACAGCAGTGCGGTTGCGGAAGGCTCGCCGCTGGCGCCGCCGCAGGAACCGAAGCCGACCCAGCCAGCGACCGAATCGCCCGAACCGCCGAGCGGCGGCACCGAGGCCGGCAAACCGAACGGCAAACCGCAGCCGCAGACGCCGCCCTCCGAAGAGCAGCTTGAACAGGAACGCAAAGAAGGCGAAGAAGCGACCGAAGGCGTCGGCGCGACGCCGGCCCCGGGCTCAGCCTTCATCATCCCCTCCCTGCCCGAGTCGGCCTGCGCGCCGACCGGGGTGCCGCCGGTCCTGATTCCGATCTACCAGGCCGCCTCGACGCAGTACGCGCTCGGCCCGCAGGGGCCGGCGATCCTCGCCGGGATCAACGCGATCGAGACCAACTTCGGCTCCAACCTCGGCCCCTCTTACGCCGGCGCGGTCGGCTGGATGCAGTTCATGCCCTCGACCTGGGACATGTACGGGGTCGACGCCAACGGCGACGGGGTCGCGGACCCGAACAACCCCGAAGACGCGATCTACGCCGCCGCCCGCTACCTCTCTGCCGCCGGCATGCCGGCCGACACCTACGGCGCGATCTTCGCCTACAACCACGCCGACTGGTACGTCTCCGACGTGCTCGCCAACGCCGGCTGCTACGCCAGCGAAGTCGGCGACCCGGCCTTCACCGCCGGCAGCCTCGGTCCCCAGATCCAGGTCCTGCACTGCGACCCGGCAGCGCCGTGGCGCGAGCAGATCCCGGCCGACTACCTGGAAGCCTTCGAGGAAGCCGCCGGGCGCTACGAACTCGGCCGTCGTGGCGTCTGGGTGCTGGCGGCGACCGCCCGGCTCGAGTCCGACTTCGGCCGCGGCATGAACAAGCACCAGCTGAAGACCGAAGGGGCGCTCGGGCTCGACCCGAGCGAGTGGAAGCGCTACGCCGTCGACGGCGACCGCGACGGCCACGTCCACCGCGGCGACATCGCCGACTCGGCGGCGACCCTGGCGCGGCTGATCTGGTCGCACGGCAGCCTCGAAGCCGGCGTCTTCGCCCACAACCAGGCCGAGTGGTACGTCCAGCAGGTAATGCAGGGCGCCGAGGAAATCGAAGGCGCCTGCAAAGTCACCTACATGGACTGGCGCGTCGCGCCACTTGGCACCGGCACCGAAGTCGCCGGCGAACAGGCGGTCATCAACCCCGACGGTCTCGCCAGCGCCCCGCGCTCGGCGCCGCCAGCCGTGAAGGCGGCGATCGCCGCCGCCAACTCGATCGCCACCACCCCCTACGTCTGGGGCGGCGGCCACAGCTCTTGGTATTCCTACGGCTACGACTGCTCGGGCGCGGTCAGCTTCGCCCTCTACGGCGCCGGCCTGCTGAACACCCCCCTCACCTCCGGCGCCCTCGCGAGCTACGGCGAACCCGGCCCCGGCAAGTGGATCACGATCTACGCCAACGCGACCCACACCTACATGGTCGTCGCCGGCCTGCGCTGGGACACCGTCGGCGACGAATCCGGCACCGGCCCTCGCTGGCACGCGGAGCCGCCCTACCCGGATGGCTTCGTGGTCCGTCACCCGGTCGGGTACTGAAGAGTAGACAACATTACTTTTTATTTCTTGAGCTTTGCTCAGGACTGGCAGGGTGCGTCCCTCGACGACACAAGGGAGGGCCATGGGGACGTAGATCTATCTGTTCGCTGGGTGGATGCTGCTCGTGCTGTCTTCGCACGCAACGCAGCGGCCGAACAGCGCGCCTACGAATGCACACTGCAGCGCCAGTCAGGACTACGACGAAGTCGACACTCACTGCGCAACCAACGTGGGTGCCGGCAACGGAGACCGCGGGCACGTGCTGCTCGCTGGAGCAACCAACGTCACCGTGACGAACGCGAACACCGCGAGCGGAACAACCGCCTCGACCACGGTCAAGCTCCTGGGGTCCATCGCCGGCGTGGTTGCTGAAGTGCAATGCACCGGTATGACTGGCACTGGAGCCCTGACCAACGGGGCGACCTCGGTCACCGGCACCACAGTCAGCACCTACACCGGTTGCACGGTGCCGAAACCACTGGGTCAGGGTTGCGTCGTGCGCGGCGGCAGCTTCACCACTGAACCGATCGAAGCGACCTCCGTCGGGCAGCCGGGGAGCGACCTCAAATTCTTGCCGAAGGCGCCGGCGCCGAGCTTCGCGACGATCACGTTTTCTAGCTGCTCGATCCCTGCGCTGAACAACAGCTATGCGCTGACGGGAAGCTTCGTCGCAAAAACGAGCGGCGCCACAGTAACCACGGCCCATGCGGCAATCACAGGCCAAAACACGCTGAAATTTGCCGGAGTGAAAGCTGGCATCGAAACAGCGCTCACAATCAGGAACCAGAGCGGCAGCCCGATCGGCCAGTCGAGGGGCAGGGCCGTTCATCACCGCCGCCCGCCCGGTTATCTTTTCCTCCAACCTCAAACTGGAGCGGGAGATGCCGACCTACGTGATGCTGACCAACCTTTCCGCCGAGGGCGTGCGGACGCTGAAGAACAATCCCGGCCGGGTCGCCGAGGTCAATAAGGAGGTCGAGCAGATCGGCGCCAAGGTGGTCGCCCAGTACGCGACGCTCGGCCAGTACGACTTCATCACGATCGTCGAGGCACCTGACGCCGAGACGATGGCCAAGGTCTCGATCGAGCTCGGCTCGCGCGGCACGATGACCAGCCAGACGCTGAGCGCGATGCCCGCCGAGGACCTCTCCGACGCGCTCTAGCTGACGGACGACTCGCGATGAAGGTCCTGGTCGTCGGCGGCGGGCGGCCGCGAGCACGCGCTGGTGCGGGCGCTGGCGCGCTCCGCCCACGCCCCTGAGTTGTTCTGCGCGCCCGGCAACGCGGGGATCGCCGCCGACGCCGAGGCTTCCTCGGGGTCGGCGCCGACGACGTCGGCGGCGATCGTCGCCGCGGCGCGCGAGCGCGACATCGACCTCGCCGTGGTCGGACCCGAGGCGGCGCTGGTCGCCGGCGCCGTCGACGCGCTCGAGGAGGCCGGCATCCCCGCCTTCGGTCCGAGCAGGGCCGCCGCCGAGCTCGAGGGCTCGAAGGCCTTCGCCAAGGAGCTGATGGAGGAGGCCGGGGTGCCGACCGCCGGCCACGTGCTGCTGCGGAGCCGCGAGGAAGCGGTCGCGCAGCTCGCCGCCGTCGCCTACCCGACCGTGCTCAAGGCCGACGGCCTCGCCGCGGGCAAGGGCGTGATCATCTGCGCCGACGAGGCCGAGGCGCGCGAGGCGATCGACGTCTTCTTCACCGAACGGCGCTTCGGCGCGACCACCGTCGTGCTGGAGGAGTTCCTCGAGGGCGAGGAGCTCTCGCTGCTCGCCCTCTGCGACGGCGAGAACGTGGTGCCGCTGGCGCCCGCCCAGGACTACAAGCGGATCTTCGACGGCGACCAGGGGCCGAACACCGGCGGCATGGGCAGCTACTCGCCCGTGCCCGGCTTCGACGCCGCCGCGGTCGAGGAGATCGTCGACGCGCGTGCACCGGCCGGTGGTGGCGGCGATGGCCGCGCGCGGCGTCCCCTTCCACGGCGTCCTCTACGCCGGGCCTGATGATCGACCGCCGACGGGCCCAAGGTGCTCGAGTTCAACGCCCGCTTCGGCGACCCCGAGACCCAGGCGGTGCTGCCGCGGCTGCGCTCCGACCTGGTCGAGCTGTTCCTCGCCGCCCGCGAGCCCGGCGGGCTGGCCGGCGACCGGGCCGAGTTCGCCGACGACTGGGCGGTGACCGTCGTCCTCGCCTCGGCCGGCTACCCCGAGAGCTCCTCGAAGGGCGACGTGATCCACGGCCTCGAGGAGGCGGCGGCGAGCTGGCCGAGGTGACCCACGCCGGCACCGCCGAGCGCGACGGCGAGATCGTCACCGCCGGAGGACGCGTGCTCAACGTGACCGGCGCTCGGCCCCGACCCGGCCGCGGCGCGCGATCGTGCGTACGATGCGGCCGAGTCGGATCTCCTTCGACGGGGATGCAGATCCGCACCGACATCGCCGCCCGCGCGGTCGAGCGCGTCGCCACTGAGACCACCCGAGAGACGAGCAGACATGAGACGACGATCCCGCGACCGAGCCGCGAGATCGCGAGCCGCAGACCGGCGACCGCCGAGCGAGGCGATGGCCGAGTCGAGCAGTTCGAGGAGATCGAGGTCGACGCGCAGCTGGTCGGGATCATCATGGGCTCGAAGAACGACAAGGACGAAAATGCTGCCGGCGGGGAAGGACCTGAACGAAGCAGGGGATCTCCTGCGAGGTGCGGGTGATGAGCGCCCACCGCGACCCGGAGCTGGTCCGCGAGTACTGCCACGAACGCGAAGATGCGCGGGCTGAAGGTGATCATCGCCGGCGCCGGGATGTCGGCGGCGCTGCCCGGGGTCGCCGCCGCCCACACCGAGCTGCCGGTGATCGGCGTGCCGATTCTCGGCAAGAGCCTCGGCGGCCTCGACGCGCTGCTCTCGGCGGTGCAGATGCCGCCCGGGGTCCCGGTCGCCTGCGTGGCGATCGACGGTGCGAAGAACGCCGGCGTGCTCGCCGCGCGGATCATCAACGTCTGATCGATGGAGGCTCCGATGATCCCGGTACACCCGCCCCGAGATCGGCGAGATCTGGTCGCAGCAAGCGAAGCTCGAAACCTGGCTCGAGGTCGAGCTGGCGGCGACCGAGGCCTGGGCCGAGGAGGGCGCCGTGCCGCGCCGAGGCCGCCGCGGCCGCCGCGAGCGCGCCGCCTTCACGGTCGAGGCGGTCGACGAGCGCGAGAAGATCACCGACCACGACGTCGCCGCCTTCGTCGACGTCGTCGCCGCCTCGGTCGGCGAGGAGCGGGCGCTGGATCCACTACGGCCTCACCTCCTCCGACGTGCTCGACACGGCGCTGGCGCTGCAGCTGCGCGACGCCGGCGAGATCATCGTCGCCGGCGCCCGCGCCTACCGCGACGCGCTGCGCGACGCGCGCGCTCGAGCAGCGCGACACCCTGGCGTCGGGCGCACGCACGGCGTCCACGCCGAGCCGACCACCTTCGGCCTGCGCCTCGCCGGCTTCGCCTTCGAGGCCGATCGCAATTTGCAGGCGACTCGAAGACGCGTTCGCCGCAGCTCGCGGTCGGCAAGCTCTCCGGCGCGGTCGGGACCTACGCCGCGTGCCGCCGGCGGTAGAGGCGCGGGTGATGGAGCGGCTCGGGCTCGGCGCGCGAGGACGTCGCCACCCAGGTCGTGCCGCGCGACCGCCACGCCGAGCTGCTCGCCACGATCGCGATCGCCGGCGCCGGCCTCGAGCGCTTCGCGACCGAGGTCCGCAACCTGCAGAAAACCGAGGTGCGCGAGGTCGAAGAGCCGTTCGCCGCCGGCCAGAAGGGCTCCTCGGCGATGCCGCACAAGCGCAACCCGATCCGCACCGAGCGGGTCACCGGCCTGGCCCGGGTGCTGCGCGGCTACGCCAGGCCGGCATCGAGAACGTCGCCCTCTGGCACGAGCGCGACATCTCCCACTCCGGCGCCGAGCGGGTGATCCTGCCCGACGCGACGATCCTGCTCGACTACATGCAGCACCTCGGCACCAAGATCGCCAGCGGGATGACGATCCACGCCGAGCGGATGCGCGCCAACCTCGACCTCACTCACGGCGCTCTCTTCAGCCAGCGCGCCCTGACCGCCCTGGTCGAGGCGGGGATGACCCGCGACGACGCCTACCGCATCGTCCAGGCCAACGCCCAGCAGGCCTGGGACACCGGCACCCCGTTCCGCGAGCTGCTGGCCACCGCCGGCCCCGGAGATCGACCTCGACGCGGTCTTCGACTACGGCGCCTACCTCACCCACCTGCCCGAGATCTTCGCCCGGCTGGAAGCGCTGGACTAGCGGACGCGGCGCCGCTCGCCAGCTGCGACCGCGAAAGGAGGTGAGGTGAGGTTGACGGTGCGAACGCACTCGCACTGCTGTTGCGAACGTCGATGCGTGAGTCACGACACGGCTCGTGGGGTAGACAGGTACGACGTCGCAGCTTCAACGCGTGCAGTAAGACAGCATCTGGTACGCGTCTTCGTTCGGTGATGCTGCTGGAGCAGAGCGACTTGTGCTTGGCATAGATCACGGCCTCGTCTCACGTCGCGGAACCATTAGACGTCGGGGATGATCTTCACCGCCGGTAGACGTCGAGGTAGCCCGACCGCTGCAGCCGCACTTCGCCGCGAAGGAGGCCATCGTAGCTCAGCGCGATGAGAGGAAGTACTAGAAGACAAGATTCATGTCGAAGCGTAGGACGCTGAGGTGATAGTATAAGCGCTAGTGGGTGAGAGAGGACGACACTCAGAATAAGCAGCGATAGCGCTAAGGCGGGGTGGTAGAGACGGTAGAGGAGGGTGATGAGTGGCATAAGCGCCTCTAGCGGCAGCGGCTAGAGCTAGACTGGTAGAATAGGGCGCGCAGCTTCAGCAGCCGTCGGCGCGGGCGGGGACCGATACGGGGCAGCCGCAGCAGGGCGTAGGTAGCAGTTTTGAGGATGCGGTTCTAGGCAATGTGAGCGGTGTAGTAGTAGTAGCTGACCTAGATAGGAAGAGGTAGTGACGGCGCGGAGAGAGCTGATAGGAGAAGCGGAAGAGGCCGCGGACGAAGACAGTCGCTCTTAGATCTTAGGCGTAACAGTGCAGCAGACCTGCTAGACGAGGCGCAAGAAGGCCTGCAAGGAGAAGACGTGGGAGATCGCGTAGAAGAGATAGTCGTAGCGCTCGAAAAGAGCTTCCGGATCGCGCGAGCCGCTGAGGGTAGGTGGCGTAGCAGAGGAGGAAGAGCAGCTGAGGGACCGCGGATCCGCGAGTAGGACTCGGACCTCCCAGCCCGAGACAGACCGCGATGCCAACCTTGAGAGAGACGGACGAACAGGCGCCAGCGATCGGAGCGGGCTGGGCGAGCACCGTCGACCAGCCCAGCATAAGGCAATCTCGACCGCGATGCTCGTGGTCGAGGTAGCGCAGGACAGCTACGACGAGGCTTCAAGCTCCAGCGATCGGCATCGAGCCGCTGGGCGGCTCCTCCGGGCGGCGGAGCCAGCTCGGCTCGCAGGACGGTGAGCGAGAACGCGCGATTGGTCCCAGCTGATGCCGAAGAAATGCTCCTGCAGGAGCGGCATGATCTCGTGCTTCCAGATCCGCTCGAGATCCGGGGGCGACCCGTAGCGGCTGATGAAGTACGACGGCCCGATCGCAGAACTCCTCCTCGCCGATTCGCTCGTTGAGGAGCGTCGAGCAGATCCGCCGCCTCGCCGCTGAGCCCGTGGCTGCTGGAGCCAGCGCCGCAGCACCTGGTCGACCGGCGGGCGCAGCGGGCGTGAACTCGACGAAGTAGAAGCGGCGGCGCAGCGCGGCGTCGACCAGCGCGATCGAGCGGTCGGCGGTGTTCATCGTGCCGATGACGAAGAGGTTCGCGCGGCAGCTCGAACTGCTCGCCTCGGCGAGTACTGCAGCCGCATCGGCTGCGTCGCGGTACTCGAGCAGGAAGTAGCAGCTCGCCGAAGATCTTCGGCGACGTTGCCGCGGTTGATCTCGTCGATGACGAGCACGTACGGGCTGCTCTGGGTCGCTCGCGCGCTGCGCAGCGATCCGCCGCAGCGGCCCGTCGTGCAGCGTGTAGCGGACGCCCGTCGCCGACGGCTCTCGAGCGGCCGGATAGCCCTCGACGAAGTCCTCGTAGGAGTAGGACGGGTGGAACTGGACGATCTCGAAGTCGCCGCCGTTGCGGGTCAGCTCCTGGGCGAGATCGAGGGCGATCCACGTCTTCCCGGTCCCCGGCGGACCGTAAAAGATCGCCTGCTTCTTCTCGACCAGCATCTCGACGATCTCGCGCAGGAAGGAGAGCGGCAGATAGAGCTGATCTGCAAGCTCGTCTCGGACCGGCGGGACGACCAGCGGGGCCGGCTCGAGGATCTCGCGCAGAGCGGCGTACTGCGCTGCCGTCACCTCGAAGTTGGTCGCGTTGGGTTGGGCGAACACGGCGAGGTTTTTGAGCACGGGGTGCTCGAGCAGATCGGTGCGGAAGATCGGTTCGGCGAGCACCTCGTCGATCGCCAGCCGCACTCGTGGCTCGGGTTTGGTCAGCGCCTCGGGTTCGAGCACGTAGGGACTGTCGGCGGATTCGGCTCGCTCGGCGGGATCATCGAGCACCGTCGCGGTCGCGATCACCGCGGCTTCTGGACCGGCGCGCGAGACGTAGACACGGTCGCCCGTGCGGATCCGACGGCGGTACTGGCGCACCGGCCAGCTCAGCGTCGGCTCCTCGGAGACGGCGGTGTCGATGTCGTAGATCTTCGGGTTGGCCTGGAACAGCGAGACCTGATCGGTCTGCGGCGGCTCGTCCTCGCCATCGTCCTCATCGATCTCGGCTCGGGCGGCGGCGGCCAGGACCGCGTCGAGCAGCTCCGGCGGAATCTCGTAGTCCCGCATTAGCTGCGTCGCCGCGGCGCAGAACTCGAGGTAGTCCTCGAGCTTGCCGGCGCCAGGACTGCTCCGCGGCTGGTAGGCGGGCAGCAGGCGTTGCAGCCCGCGGTCGGTCGGTTGCAGCCAGACCGCGAAGCTCTCCGCGGAGCGCAGGTAGGAGAGCATCGAGGGGAAGGAGGTTCCGGCGAAAGGCAGCAGTTTGCGGTTGGCGAGCAGCTCGCCGAGCGCCGTCGTCGCCCCCTCGTCGTCGCCGCTCCAGATCCGCTCGCTCCACTCGTTGACCGCTTCGAGGTTGGCGGCGAGGCCGTCGGCGGTGGCGCCGACAAAGGCCGGTGAGAAGCGTGATTGGTACTGCTTGCCCTGGCGGGCGTCGGCGTTGAAGAGGCGCAGCATCACCCGCAGTTGTTCCTCGCTCATCGACCCGGCCGTCTCGTCGAGGACGTTGCGGGCTTTGTCCTCGGCGCCGCGGCGAATTTCGATCGCTTCGTCGCCGTATTCCTCGATCACGGCGGCGACGAAGCCGGCGACGTCCGGAATCGGGCCGCTCGGGTGCTTTGCTCGCCGGGCTGAACTCCGAGGTGTAGAGCAGCCGCTCCATCTCCTTCGTGCTCCAGCCAGCGAGCTGCTCAGAGGCGCGCAGGCCGGCCAGTAGCCTGCGGTTGAGGGTCACGGTGCCGAGGTCGTCGAACGATTTCTGCTCGTCGCCGAGCGCTCGCAGGAAGTGCGAGAGGTGGGCATGCGAGCAGATCGGAAGGACATCGTCGGGGAAGTAGAGGTGGAGCGTCTTGGCCAGCAGCGCCGGGCCCCGCGCAAGGAGGGCAGCGCATCGGCCGCCTCCCACTCGCCCGCTTCGCCGAGCGCGATCGCCTCGACGAAACCGCTCCGCACTGCCTGCCAGGCCTGCTCGACCGAGTCATAGCGGTCGCTCTCGAACCACCAGCCGCCTGCGGCCTGGCGATAGATGTGGTGCTTGCGGGCGCTGCCGCCTTTGATGCTGCCGAGATCGACCGCTTTGAACTCCATCCAGCGGCAGAAATTGTCCGGATGTCCGATCTGCCCGAGCGCGTAGCGTTCCAGTGGCATCTCCGGCCAGCCGGACCGCGGAAAGCGTTCGAGCATTTCGGCCCGTTGCGCCGCAGCGGCTTCGACACCGCCAGCCTGAGCCTCGGCGTCGTACCCCTCCAGCGCCTGTTCGATCAGGCCCCCGCTGACCATCGGCCGCGAGTCTATTTGCGCGGTACTCGACACCAAACTGGCCAAACAGCCAGTTTCCGGTTAGGGTCCGTGCGTGGATCTCTACACCTGTGGGCAGAAGACGTTCGGGCCGGGCTTCGCGCATCCCTGCGCGAAAGCCGGCAACGCACTCGACGCAGCGGGCTACGAGTACGAGATCAAGACCGTCGGCGGCTACCGGCTCGCCGTCTGGACCTGGGGCAACCGCAGCACCGATCGCGACGAGGTGAAGAAACTCTCCGGGACCAACGAGGTGCCGATCCTCGTCCTCGACAGCGGCGAGGTTGTCTCCGGCTCAGGCGCGATCGCCCGCTGGGCGAAGGAGCACCCCCACTCACCCGCCAAAGCGGCGTGAGTGGAGCATTGACGTTGCTATAGCGACGTCAATGCTCCAGCGGCGGTGATCCGGTAGGCGGCGACGGGCTCCGCTTTGCCTTTGAGCGCGAGCTCGATCCGCTCGCCGGGGACCGGGTCGAGGCGCTCGATGAGCCGCGCCGAGGCGACGATCTCGCCGCCGGCCGCCGCGCCCTGCAGCCGGGCGGCGACGTTGACGACGTCGCCGATCGCGGTGAACTCGGTGTAGGAGTCGCCGCCGACGTTGCCGACGAAGGCCTCGCCGAAGTCGAGGCCGACGCCGACCTCGGCGAAGGGGCCGGCGCCGGCGCCGTAGCCGACCGCCGCCAGCAGCCGCCGGGCGTGATCGAGCATCACTTCCGGCGCCTCCTCGCGGAGACGGCCATAGGGCAGGTAGAGCGCCATCACCTCATCGCCGATCAGCTTGTCGATCAGCGCCTCGGGGAAGAGGACGTCCTCGGCAGCGGCGTAGAAGCGCCGCAGCAGGGCGCTGACCGCGACCGGGTCGGAGCGCTCCGAGAGGCTGGTGAAGCCGCGGATGTCGGCGAAGAGGACGCCAGTCTGCAGCGTCATCCCACCTGGCGGGGAGGCCTCGACACAGGTGTCGCAGAGGGTCGGGCTCTTGCGCGACTGGCGGTAGCCGAGCGGCCGCACCAGGTGGGCGCCGAAGCCGGCGAACGGGGCGCCACAGATGCCGCAGCGAGGACTCGCCGGCAGCGCCCGCAGGACGCGCTTGAAGCGCTGCGCCGAGGGTCCCGAGGCGAGCTCGAAGAAGACCGCCCAGTCGTCAGGTGACAGCGGCTCGCCCTCCGTCCGCCGAGCTGCGTTGCGCAGCCTGCGGCGAGCGGCGCGGCCCATGACGGACATCAGAGAGCGGCGGCGAGCTCCGGTTCGGTCGCCGCCGCCCGTGCCTCGAGCACCACCGGGGTGCCGTCCTTCGGCGAGAGGGTGATGTTGCGGCGGCCGGTCGCCTCAGGCGCTGGGCTCGCCTTGCGCAGCTCGCACCTTCCCAGCACCTCGCGGAGGACGATCCGCATCTCGAACTCGGCGAAGGTGGCGCCGAGGCAGCGGCGGACGCCACCGCCGAACGGGATCCAGGCGTAGGAGTCGGGCTTGCCGTCGAGGAAGCGCTCGGGGCGGAAGGCGAACGGGTCCGGGTAGATGTCCTCGCGGGTGTGGGTCAGCCAGATCGCCGGGGTGACGTCGGTGCCGGCCGGCAGCTCGAGGTCACCGGCAACCAGCGGCGCCGCCAGTCGCCGCCCGGCGAGCGGCACCACCGGGCGCAGCCGCAGGCTCTCGGAGATCGTCGCCCGCAGGTAGTCCTCCTCGCCGGCGGCCAGCGAGTCGCGCAGCCGCCCCAGCACCTCGGGGTGGCGCAGCAGCAGGTCGAAGGTCCAGGCGAGCCCGGTCGCGGTCGTCTCGTGGCCGGCCAGCAGCAGGGTCATCAGCTGGTCGCGCAGCTCCTGGTCGTCCATCGTGCCGCCGTCTTCGAATTCGGCCGTCATCAGCATCGCCAGGATGTCGTCGCCCTCGGCGAGGTCGGGGCGGGCGCGATGCTCGGCGATCTCGGCGAACATCAGCTCGTCGACCGCGCGCAGCTGGCGCTCGAAGCGCGCGTAGGGCCCGCGCTCGCTGAACCGCCGCGTCGCCAGGCCGACGAGCTGGGCCCGAGGTGAGGCGGTTTCCTGCAGAACCGTCGCCAGCATCCCCCGCAGGCGGTCGAGCCGCGGCCCCTCGTGGACGCCGAAGACAGCGCGCAGGATCACCTCCAGGGTGATCGCCTGCATGCGGGCGTGGATCGGGAACGTCTCGCCGAGCGGCCAGGAGTCGATCTCGCGGCTGACCGCGGTCCGCACCGTCTCCTCGTAGGCGCGCATCCGCTCACCGTGGAAGGGCGGCAGCATCAGCCGCCGCCGGGCCAGGTGCTCGGCGCCCTCGAGCAGCAGCACCGAGCGCGGGCCGAGGATCGGTTCGAGGACGATGTTGCGGCCGGGCGGCAGGCCGTTGGCCGACTCGGTGTAGAGGGCGCGGATCGCCGCCGGGTCGGAGATCATCACCATCGGCCGCTGGAAGCCGAGGAAGGTGACGCTGAAGGCGTCGCCGTAGCGGCGGCGACACTCGCGCAGGAAGGCGAGCGGCCGAAAGCTCCAGCGCAGGGTCTGGTGGAGCGGCGACCAGCTCAGTTCCGGAGGGAGTCCCGCCATCCGGCTCAGCATCTCACGGATTGGCGTCAACGTGGTCCGGCTGCCGCGACGGTTAGCATCGGCCTCGATGACCGCGATCGCCGATCTCGAGCTCCTCTCCACGGGCAAGGTCCGCGAGATCTATGCCTGGGAGGACGACCTGCTGATGGTCGCCTCCGACCGGATCTCGACCTACGACGTGGTGATGCCCACCCCGATCCCCGACAAGGGCAAGGTGCTGAACCGGATGTCCGTCTTCTGGTTCGGGCTGACCGAGGACATCGTCCCCAACCACTTCATCTCCGAGGACGTGCCGGAGGAGGTCGCCGAACGGGCGATGCGGGTCCGCAAGCTCGAGATGTACCCGGTCGAGTGCGTCGTCCGCGGCTACCTCTCGGGCTCGGGCTGGAAGGAATACAAGCAGTCCGGCGCGGTCTGCGGGATCGAGCTGCCGCCGAACCTGCTCGAGTCGGACAAGCTGCCGGAGCCGATCTTTACCCCCTCGACCAAGGCCGAGATCGGCGACCACGACGAGAACGTCAGCTTCGAGCGCGCGGCCGAGATCGTCGGCGACCGAGCGCTGCTGGAGGAGCTCTCGCAGCTCTCGATCGAGGTCTACCAGCGCGGCGCCGAGCACGCCGCCGAGCACGGGATCATCCTCGCCGACACGAAGTTCGAGTTCGGCCGCTCGCCCGGGGCCGAGATCGTCCTCGGCGACGAGGTGCTGACTCCCGACTCCTCGCGCTTCTGGCCAGCCGATTCTTATGAGCCGGGCAAGACGCCGCCCTCCTTCGACAAGCAGTACGTCCGCGACTGGGCCAGCGCTCAGGGCTGGGACAAAAAGCCTCCAGCGCCCGAAATTCCGCCGGACGTGGTCGAGCAGACGCGGGCCAAATACGTCGAGGCCTACGAGCGGATCACCGGGCAGAGCTTCTAGGGCGGCTGGCTGACGATGGCGAAAGCGCGAGTCCTGATCCGCCCCAAGGAGGGCATCCTTGACCCACAGGGCAAGGCGGTCGAGCGGGCGCTGCCGGCGCTCGGTTTCGAGGGGATCGAGCACGTGCGGGTCGGCCGCATGGTCGAGCTCGAGGCCGAGGACACCGAGGCGCTCAGCGAGCTCTGCGAGAAGCTGCTCGCCAACCCGCTGATCGAGGACTACGAGATCCAGACCCTTTGACGGTGGCGAGGCGCGAATCCGCGAGGCACCACCGGACGCGAAGCGGAGGAGGTGCCGTTCAATGATCTGGGGTGTTCTTCAATTTCCTGGAAGTTGTGACGAGCGGGATGCGCTGCACGCCTGCGCTCAAGCCGGCGGCGAGGCGCGGCTGATCTGGCACGAGGAGCGCGACCTCTCGCGGGTCGATGGCGTCGTCGTCCCCGGCGGCTTCTCCTACGGCGACTACCTGCGGGCCGGAGCGCTTGCCCGCTTCTCACCGGCGATGACCGCGGTGGCGAAGTTCGCCGCCGAGGGCGGGCCGGTACTGGGAATCTGCAACGGCTTCCAGGTCCTCTGCGAGGCGGGACTGCTGCCGGGAGCGCTGCTCCGCAACGTCGAGCTGCGCTTCATCTGCAAGCAGGTCGAGCTCGACGCGGTCGGCGACGCGGGCGACGGCGAGCGGCTCTCGATCCCGATGAAGCACGGCGAAGGCCGCTACTACGCGCCGCCCGAGCAGCTTGACGAGCTCGAGGCGCGCGGACAGGTCGCCTACCGCTACGCCGATGGCCACAACTCCAACGGCTCGGTCCGAGACATCGCCGGGGTCCGCAACGAAGCCGGCAACGTGGTCGGCTTGATGCCCCATCCCGAGCACGCTGTCGACCCGCTGACCGGTTCGACCGATGGCCTCCGGGTCTTTCGGGCGCTGGCGCGCTTCGCCGCATGAGCAACGGGGAGTCCGCGATGGGGACCAAACACCGCGAGCTCGGGCTGACCGACTACGAGTACTCGCTGATCGTCGAGAAGCTCGGCCGCACACCGGGCGACGTCGAGCTGGCGATGTTCAGCTTGCTGTGGTCCGAGCACTGCGCCTACAAGCACTCGCGCAAACTGCTGCGGCGGCTGCCGACCGAGGGCAAGCGGGTGGTGATGGGGCCGGGCGAGAACGCCGGCGCGGTCGACGTCGGCAACGGCTACGCGGTCGCCTTCAAGGTCGAGTCGCACAACCACCCGAGCGCGGTCGAACCGTTCCAGGGAGCGGCAACCGGGGTCGGCGGCATCCTCCGCGACGTCTTCGCGATCGGCGCCCGCCCGATCGCGATCCTCGACAGCCTCCGCTTCGGCGAGCTCGACTCGGTCCGCTCGCGCCGCCTGCTCGACGGCGCAGTGCGCGGGATCGGCCACTACGGCAACTCGATCGGCGTCGCGACGGTCGGCGGCGAGGTCTACTTCGAGGAGCCCTACGAGCACAACTGCCTGGTCAACGCGATGTGCGTCGGGCTGGCAAAGACCGAGGACATGGTCCGCGCCGCCGCCGCCGGGGTCGGCAACTCGGTGGTGCTGATGGGGGCGACCACTGGGCGCGACGGGATCGGCGGCGCCTCGGTCCTCGCTTCCGCCGAGCTCGGCGAGGGCGACGAGGCGAAGCGGCCGACGGTCCAGGTCGGCGACCCGTTTGAGGAGTCGAAGGTGCTCGAGTGCTGCTTGGAGCTGCTGGAGAAAGGGCTGCTGGTCTCGCTGCAGGATCTCGGCGCCGCCGGGCTCACCTCATCGGCCGCCGAGATGGCCTCGGCCGGCGGCGTCGGGATCGACCTCGACGTCGCCGCGGTGCCGCTGCGCGAGCCCGACATGGAGCCCTTCGAGATCATGGTCTCGGAGTCGCAGGAGAGGATGCTGGCGGTGGTCGAACCCGACCGGGTCGACGAGGTGCGCGCAGTTTGTGACAAATGGGAGACGGGATCGGCCGAGATCGGTGTCGTTACCGACAGCGGGCTGGTCCGGATCAGCCGCAACGGCGAGCTGGTCGGCGAGATGCCGGTCGAGGCGCTGGTCGACGGCTGTCCGCTCTACGACATCGAGCCGGCCGAGCCGCAGGAGTGGATCTACGGCAACCGCGAGACGCTGGACTCGACCGCCGACGCCGAGGCGACCCTGCTGGCGCTGCTGAGCGCTCCGAGCATCGCCTCCAAGCGCTGGGTCTTCGAGCAGTACGACTCGCTGGTCGGCTCGCGCACGGTGCGCCGGCCAGAGGCGGCCGATGCAGCGGTCCTGCAGCTGCCGGAGGCAGCCAACGCGATCGCCGTCTCGATCGACGGCAACGGCCGCCGCGTCGCCTGCGACCCCTACGCGGGGACGGTCGAGGCGGTGCTCGAGTGCGCCCAGAACCTCGCCTGCGTCGGCGCCGAGCCCCTCGGCCTGACCAACTGCCTCAACTTCGGCAACCCCGAGAAACCGGCGCCAGCCTGGCAGCTCGACCGCGCCGTCAGTGGCCTCGCCGACGCCTGCCGGGCGCTCGGCGTCCCGGTCGTCGGCGGCAACGTCTCGCTCTACAACGAGGGCCCCGACGGTCCGATCTACCCGACCCCGGTGGTCTCGATGGTCGGCGAGCTGCCCGACCCCTCGCTCGCCGCCGGCCTGGCCTTCGTCCAGGAGGGCGACGCGATCGCCCTGCTCGGCCCGTTTGAACCGACCCTCGCTGGCTCCGAGCTGGCCAAGCAGCGCGGTGAGCTCGACCGCGGCCTCCCCCAGCCCGAGGTCGAGGCGGTTGCCGCCGCCTGCGCGGCGGTCCGAGAGGCGGTCCGCGCCGGCCGCCTCGCCTCTGCCCACGACGTCTCCGACGGCGGCCTCGCCGTCGCCCTGGCCGAGTCGGCGATCGCCGCCGGCCGCGGCTGCCGAGTCGACTTGCAGCCACTGCGCGAACGCGGCTGCAGCCCCGAGGAGGCGCTCTTTGGCGAGGGCCCCGGCGGCTTCCTGCTCAGCGGCCCGCGAGCCGAGCTCGACGCCCTCGGTGCCGTCCACCTCGGCGAGGTCGCCGGCACCACGGTCGAGATCGCCGCCGGCGACCGCAGCCTGGTCACCGGCCTCGAGGCGCTGGCCGACGCCTGGCATTCGCTCCGCTCACTGCTGAACGCTTAGCGAACCCACCTGAATCGCAGTCAACTCGGTGTCGACCGCCGAGATCGAGGCGGAGCCGGTGCCTTCGCAGGTGAGGGTCGCCGCGAACGGGGTGGTCCCGGTGTGGTTCACGTTCAGGGCCACCGGAACGTGAGCGTTGAAGGTTTTCGACATCTGGACCTGGACCTGCGAGCGATCGCTGTCACCGTCCGCCGCCAGGGTGCAGATCAAACCGCTGATCGCTTCCGGGGCGGAGGAGGCACCCTGCATCCAGAGCGTGCTCGAGATCACGTAGGAGCCCGCTGGCAGCTGCAGCGCCGCCACTTCCAGCGGCGAGGCCACCACCAACGCTTTAAGCGGAACTCGGGTCGAGAAAGCGGCGCTCGGGCCCTGCGGGCCGCTGGCCCCAGTCGCCCCTTGCAGGCCCTGCGGACCGCTCGGACCCGGGGTCCCGATTGGGGCCTCGGCTCCTCGCCGGTTCAGGGTCAGGGCCTTTTCGCCTTTCGCGCATTTGGCTTTGGCGGAAACGACCCGCAGGTCGCCGTGCCCCTTCAGGTAGCACGTGTGGACCGCGCCGGCACCGGAATTGACCGCCGCGTAGGCGCCGCCACCAAGCGCCACCAGTAGTGCGACGAAAGCGACGACGAGGCTCGGCGAAGGCAGGCGTCCAGCGATCTGGCGCATTGGGGAAACCATAACCCGCTTAGGCGGCGTTTAGGGAACGGCTTCGCCGGGAAACGTTTCTGTTGGAGCCGCGGGTTGAGGCTCGCGGTGCTCTTGGGGTTATGGGTGAGCGAGATTGAAAAGCGGCAGGACGAGGCGCGGCGCGCTTTGCCTCGCGGCAGCCGCGCTGGTGGCGCTCGCCTCGGTTGTGCTCAGCGCCTGCGGTGGCTCTAGTGGACCACCGGAGATCAAATTCTTCGTCGCGATCCAGCCGGGCGGAACGATCGAAGCGAACGCCGAACGCTGCACGAAAGAAGCGAACGGGAAGTACACGATCACGCCGGAACTGCTGCCCAATGACGCCTCGCAGGCACGCGAACAGCTGGTCCGGCGACTGGGCGCGAAGGACTCGACGATCGACGTGATCGGCCTCGACGTGATCCGCACCGCCGAATTCGCCAACCCCGGCTGGATCGAGCCGTGGACGGGCAAATTGAAAGAAGAAGCGACCGAAGAAGTGTTCCCCAGCGTGATCGAAACCGCGACCTTCGAGAAACAGCTCTACGCGGCGCCGTTCAACACCAATACGCAGGTGCTCTGGTACCGCAAAGACCTGGTGCCAGATCCACCCAAAACCTGGGACGAAATGATCGAAGTGGCAGAAAACCTGAAAGAAGCGGGCAAGATCCAGGTCCAGGCCGAACGGTACGAGGGCTACTTCGTCTGGATCAACGCGCTGATCGACAGCGCCGGCACCGAAATCCTCTCCGGCCCCGAAACCGTCGACCTCGAACAGAAACCGACCGAAGAAGCGCTGGAGGTGATCGGCAAGTTGGCTCACTCCTCGGCCGCCTCGCCGAACCTGCCGACCTCGAACGAGGACACCGCCCGGCTCGCCTTCGAGGCCGGGGAAGCGGCGTTCATGACGAACTACACCTTCGCCTTCGCTAGCGCCAAGGAAAACGCGCCGGATGTCTGGAAAAACATGGGCGCGGCACCGTTCCCCCAGGTCAACGACAACCCGGCCAAACCGCCGCTCGGCGGCTTCAACCTCGCGGTCAGCTCCTATTCGAAGCACAAGGACATGGCGTTTGAAGCCGCCGCCTGCCTGGCCGACGAAAAATCACAGCTGACCGCGGTCGAACTCGACGGCCTACCGCCCTCGCGCTCGGATCTCTACGAGGGCAAAGTGGTGAAAAAGGCGTACCCGGGGTTCGCCGGGCTGGTGAAAGAAATGATCGAGTCTGCCGGGCCGCGGCCGGCGACGCCCGCCTACGAAGACGTCTCCTCCGCGGCCCAACGGACCCTGCACCCGCCGGAGAAGATGAGCGCCGAAGACAACGAAGGCATCTACGACGAACTGAAGTCGAACCTCGAAGCCGCGGTCAACCGAGAAGGGCTGCTCTGATGGAGGCGAGCGCAGAGAAGGCACCGGCCAAGGTCAGCTCGCGGACCCGCTCGGAACGCAAACTCGCCTGGATGCTGTGCGCACCGGCGGTGATTGTGATGCTCCTCGTCACCGCCTATCCGATCGGCTACTCGATCGTCCTCTCGCTGCAGAAGCTCGACCTCCGCTTCCCCGACCAGACCGAATTCGTCGGCCTCTCGAATTACGGCACCGTCCTCAGCTCCGAACTGTGGTGGACCGACGTTTTCAACACCGTGTTCATCGTCGTCATTTCGGTCGCGATCGAGCTGGTGCTGGGGATGGCGATCGCGATGGTGATGAACCGGGCGATCTTCGGCCGCGGCGTCGTCCGCACCTCGGTCCTGATCCCCTACGGAATCATCACCGTGGTCGCCGCCTTCGCCTGGCAGTTCGCCTTCGCGTCCGAATCAGGCTTCGTCAACCACCTGCCCTTCGTCAGCGAAGAATTCAACTGGTTCGGCGGCCGCTTCAGCTCCTTCGCGATCATCATCGCCGCCGAGGTTTGGAAAACGACGCCGTTCATGGCGTTGCTCTTGCTGGCCGGGCTGGTGACGATCGACAACCAGCTCTACGAGGCGGCGAAAGTCGACGGCGCCAGTGCCTGGCAACGGTTCACCAAGATCACCCTGCCGCTGATGAAACCGGCGATCCTCGTCGCCCTGCTGTTCCGCACGCTCGAGGGCTTCCGCGTCTTCGACTCGATCTTCATCATGACCCGCGGCGCACTGGAAACCGAATCGATCTCGATCCTCGGCTTCAACCAGCTGATCAGCCGCTTGAACCTCGGGCTCGGCTCGACCGTGTCAGTGCTGCTGTTCGTGATCGTCGTCATCGTCTCGGCGATCTTCATCAAGGGCTTCGGCGTCAAGGTCGAGGAAGGCCGTCCGGGGGGCGGCTGAGATGAAGCGCGACGGCAAGGACATCACGCTCTGGAGCATCGCGATCACGCTGGTGCTGATCTTCGCCCTGGTCCCGGTGCTGTGGCTGCTCTCGCTCTCGCTGAAGCCACCCGAGCAGGTCGCCGACGGCCGCATCATCCCCGAAACCTTCTCGCTCGACAGCTACAAGTCGCTGTTCGAAGGTGGCTTCGACGACAGCCCCTTCCTGCACCCGCTGGTCAACTCGATCGTGATCGCGCTGATCACCACTGTCATCGCGATCACGCTCGCCGCCTTCACCGCCTACGCGATCGCCCGGCTCGAATTCCCCGGCAAGCGGCTGATCCTCGCCGGAGCGCTGGCGATCGCGATGTTCCCGCCGGTCTCGATCGTCGGCCCGCTCTTCGACATGTGGCGCTCGTTCGGCATCTACGACACCTATCCGGGGCTGATCATCCCCTACTTAACCTTCTCGCTGCCGCTGGCGATCTACGTCCTCACGGCCTTCTTCAGGGAGATCCCCTGGGACCTCGAGCAGGCGGCACAGGTCGACGGCGCCACCCCGTACCAGGCCTTCACCAAGGTGATCATGCCGCTCGCCGCCCCTGGCGTCTTCACCGCCGCGATCCTCGTCTTCATCTTCTGCTGGAACGATTTCGTCTTCGCGATCTCGCTGACCTCGTCGAACGACTCACGGACCGTCCCCGCCGCGCTGGCCTTCTTCACCGGCGAATCGACCTTCACCGAACCGACCGGGTCGATCGCGGCGGCGGCGATCCTGGTGACGATCCCGATCATCGTTCTAGTCCTCATCTTCCAACGCCGAATCGTCTCCGGCCTCACCGCCGGTGCCGTCAAGGGATAAGGAGCCCACGCAATGTCAGAGATAGCCCTCGAAGGTGTAACCAAGGTCTTCGACGACGGCTACGAAGCCGTCAAGGACATGAACCTCGACATCGGCGACGGCGAGTTCATGATCCTCGTCGGACCCTCGGGGTGTGGAAAGTCGACGGCGCTGCGGATGATCGCCGGGCTCGAGGACATCTCCTCCGGCGAGCTGAAGATCGACGGCGAAGAGGTAAACGACCGCTCGCCGAAGGACCGCGACATCGCGATGGTCTTCCAGAACTACGCGCTCTACCCGCACATGACGGTGCGGGAGAACATGGGCTTTGCGCTGAAGCTGGCCGGGATCGACAAGGCCGAGATCGACCAGAAAGTCGAGCAGGCGGCGAAGACGCTCGACCTCGAGCCGCACCTCGACCGGCGGCCGGCCAACCTCTCGGGTGGCCAGCGCCAGCGGGTGGCGATGGGGCGGGCGATCGTCCGCAGCCCGAAAGCCTTCCTGATGGACGAGCCGCTCTCCAACCTCGATGCGAAGTTGCGCGTTCAGATGCGCACCGAGGTCGCACGAATCCAGTCCGATCTCGAGACGACCACCATCTACGTCACCCACGACCAGACCGAGGCGATGACCCTCGGCGACCGGGTCGCGGTGATGCGGGCCGGCATCCTGCAGCAGGTCGCCACCCCCGCCGAGCTCTACGACGAGCCGCGCAACCTCTTCGTCGCCGGCTTCATCGGCTCGCCGGCGATGAACTTCATGCCAGGAGAAATAGCTTCCGGCAAGTTGGTGCTGCCGCTTGGCGAGGTGGACGCGTCGGAGCTGCCGGGGGGTGGTGACGAGGGTCAGGTGATCGTCGGGTTGCGGCCCGAGAACATCGAGGACGCGACGATCGTCGGCGACGACGTCAGGGGGCAGCGCGGGATCGAGTTCGAGGCCGAGATCGACCTGGTCGAGTCGCTCGGCTCCGACCTCTACGCCTACTTCCACATCCAGTCCGAAGGGGTGCAGTCCGACCAGCTCGAGGACCTGATGGGCGAGAGTCTGAGCGAGACCGGGGCCGGCGGCCTGCGCGAGGGCGAGGAGCGGGTCGTCGCCCGCCTCGACCCGACCAGCAAAGTGCGGCGGCGCGAGAAGGCCCAGCTCTGGGCCGATACCGCGAAGCTGCACCTCTTCGACCCGGAGAGTGGCGATCGGCTGAGCAAGTAGCGCTACTCGCGCCGATCACCTCACATTTCCGCGTCTCCGGTCGTTCCATTGGGGATGAGGCGCGAAGACACGGCGTTCAGGTCCGGCGGGCAGCGGTGCGCGGCATGGCTGTACGCGAGTGACTCAACGGTCGCGTCGCCGCTGGTAGTGATGGCGCACGGGCTCAGCGGCACCCGTCGCGACGGCCTCGGCGCCTTCGCCGAGCGCTTTGCCCAAGCCGGGATCGGCGCTCTGCTCTTCGATCACCGCGGGTTCGGCGACAGCGAGGGCGAGCCGGACCTGTTCGAGCCGCGGCGCCAGCTCGAGGACTGGTCCGCAGCGATCGAGTTCGCCCGCGGCCTCGAGGGCGTCGACGGCACCCGGATCGCGACCTTCGGCTCCTCGATGGGTGCGGGCAACGCCCTCGCCGCCGCCGCCGCCGACCGCCGCGTGGCAGCGGCGATCAGCCAGGTCCCGTTCCTGACCATGCGGCAGGCACACCGCTCGCCGCCCAAGGTGCGGGCCCAGATGCTCGACGCCGCGCTCCGCGGCCGTCACCTGCCGGCCGTCGGTCAGCCCGACGAGGCAGCGTTCATCAATGCCCCGCAGAGCGAGGCGGGCTGGCGGCACGTGGTCGCGATCGGCGAGGACTCACGCTGGCGCAACCGGACCTCGGCCCGCTGGCTGCTGAGCTCGCTGTTCTCGTTCAACCACATCCGGCACGCTCGTCGCCTCGGCTGCCCTTGGCTCGTATGCGTCGGCGATGCCGACCAGGTGGCGGCTCCCGGCCCAGCGATCGGGGCAGCCCGCCAAGCCCCCCTCGGCGAGCTGCGCGTCTACGCCGGAGTCGATCACTTCGACATCTACGACGGACCTGAGCACGAGGCCGTCGTCGGCGACGAGATCGGGTTCCTGCGCAGGCATCTACTGGCATCGTGAGCGGCGAAAGCGCTAATTTCGCCTGAGTGGCGAAGGTCTTCGAGCGCATCGACGATCACCTGCGGGGCTGGATCGCCCGCCAGCCGATGTTCTTCGTCGGCACTGCGCCGCTCGCCGACGACGGCCACGTCAACATCTCGCCGAAGGGTCCGATCGGGACCCTGAAAGTCTTCGACGACCACACCGTCGCCTATCTCGACATGGTCGGCAGCGGCGGTGAGACGATCGCCCACCTGCGCGAGAACGGGCGGATCGTGGTGATGTTCTGCGCCTTCGAAGGGCCACCGCGAATCGTCCGCCTGCACGGGCGCGGCGAGGTAGTCGCGGCCGCCGACGAGCGCTTCGAGGAGCTGTTCGAGCGCGGCGGCTTCGAGGTCCCGTCGCTCGATGAGGCGCGGCGGGCAATCATCGTCGTCGCGGTCGACCGGGTGTCTGACTCCTGCGGTTACGGAGTGCCGCTGATGAGCCACGAGGGCGAGCGCGAGCACGCCCGCTTCTCGGCCGAGAAGCGGCTGCGGGTGATGGGCGCCGAGGCGATGCGCGAGCACGTCGCTACCAGGAACGAGGCCAGCATCGACGGCCTGCCGGTACTCGAGCAGGTCAGCGACCAATAGCGCGTCGGCAGGGCGACCGGGTCGAGCGGCTCGACCCGGTCGCCAGTCGCTCTATTCGATTCCGAAGTTGATCGGTTCGAACGTTTTGGTGCTCGCGGCTTTGATCCTGACGCCGCCGGTGATCACACCGTCGGTTTTGGACCCGGTCCCCGAAAGCGGGCAGGAGGCGCCGTCGACGGTCTTGGTGTACGCGAACCCCGCCGCGCTTTTCAACTGAAAGGTCGCGAGGACTTCGTTCGGTTTAGTTGTCAGCCGTTCGTAGCCAACCGGTTCACGACCGGTCTGGGCGCCGATCTGGACTTCGCAGGTATTGCCGGTAACGACGATTTTTTGGCCGGCTGGACAGACGATGTCGAAGCTGCCGGTGAATTTGTCGGCGGACCCGGTTCCGGGGCGGAAGACGAATTCACAGCCGTTGGTTGCGATCGCGCCGGCGGCGCCGAAGTTGGTGCATTCGTTGACGGCGAGTTCGAGTTTGAGTTCGGCGGTTGCTTTGGTCATTTCCCCGCCGAAGCTGGCGAGTTTGCATTCAGCTTTGCTCCCGCCTTCGAAGACGAAGGTGGGCGTACCCGCGGCCGATGGTTCAGCCAAGATGAAGGCTGGATATTCGGCCGCCGTGAAGTTCGCCGCCTGGGCGCCGCTGGCGCCAATGGTCAGGGATGCGACAGCTGCCAGGGCAGCGAGCATCGCGAGCCCGAGTTTGGTCGTTCTCATCTGTTTCCTCCCGTCTTGTTCTTCGGCGTCGACGACGCCGCGAGCGACCACCCTGCCATCAGATCGTGCAGTGATCAAGACAAATTGTTAAGTAAGCACTATTTCTCAAACAGGTGTCCAGGGAAGGGGTGTTTCGCAGCCGCTACCGGCTAGGACGCGGCGTCAACAAGCCGCACCATCAGTGCGGCGGCGCCGGCTTCGTCGAGCTCCTGCTCGCCGGTCAGCTGCTGCCAGGTCGGGAAGGCGAGGGCGTGGCCGACCGCGGCCCGCACCCGCTCGCGTGAGCGGCCGCGCAGTCCCCTCCCCCGCATCAGGATCTCGGCGGCCGCGGCGAGCAGCTGGCCAAACGGGGCCATCAGCTCGCGCACGACCGGCACCCGGGGAGCGTCACGCAGCAGCCGGTCGAGCATCTCGCCGGTGCGGCCGTAGTAGGCGTAGAGCTCGGCGAGTGCGGTCCGCAGCCGCTCGTCGGGATCAGCGATCCGCGCCCAGGCGGCGATGTCGGGCGGCGGGTTGAGCGCCGACCAGTGACTCGAGCAGGCGCCGAACAGCGCCTCCTCGTCCGGGAAGTACCGGTAGACGGTCGAGCGGCGCACGCCGGCGTGCTCGGCGACAGCGCTGATCGAGGTCGCCGCCGGGCCAAGCGTGCCGTGCAACGTCATCGCGCTCTCGGTGATCCGCAAGCGGGTCTCTGCTTCCTGCTCGGCGCGCTGCCGCTTGCGGTACGGGCGTTTCTCGGCTCGGTGAGTTTCAGTGGACATACCTGTCTCTTGAATCTTGACAGATCGGGAGGATGTGCATTATAGTCTTTCGCGCGACATCAGTGTCTATTGAAATTTGAACGCGAAGGGAACGGAGAGATGAGCGCACGAGTGGTAGGTCCGGGGGACGGCAAGGTCGGTTTCCTCGGCAGCATCGGAGTGCGGTGGATGATCGATGGCGCGGACACCGACCGCGGCTTCTCACTGGTCGAACACCCGATGTCCCCGCACTCGCTGGCGGCGCCGCTGCACCGCCACAACCGCGAGGACGAGTACACCTTCGTGCTCGAGGGCCGGGTCGGGGCGCTGCTCGGCGACGACGTCCTGGTCGCCGAGCCGGGCGATCTGGTGTTCAAGCCGCGCGGCGAGTGGCACACCTTCTGGAACGCCGGCGACGAGCCGGCGCGGATCCTCGAGATCATCGCCCCGTCCGGGTTCGAGGACTTCTTCCGCGAGCTCGACGCCCTGGGCGGCGCGATCAACGCCGAGCCGGAGCAGCTGGCGGCGCTGAACGAGCGCTACGGCCAGGAGATGAAACCGGAGACGGTGCCGGAGCTGCTCGAGCGCTTCGGCCTGGTGATCGGCGAGCCGCTCCCCGGTGGCTGGTTCAGCCGCGACACCGCGGCGGCGGCCTGATCGCGAGGCGTACGCGTGGGGCGCCTTTCTCTCGGTATGCGAGAGGAAAGCGCCCCACTCCCCCGGCGGCAGCGGCCCGCATTGCTACCCTCCGCGGGTAGGCAGCCGCCTGCGCTTCAGTTCTCCCTAGGCAGCGAGGAAAAGCGCGCACTTGAATCCCGAGTTGCGGTTCACGGCAGACCGCGAGGGGCCACGCGACGAATGCGGGGTGTTCGGCGTCTACGCGCCGGGCCACGACGTCAGCCGTCTCGCCTACTTCAGCCTCTACGCGTTGCAGCACCGCGGCCAGGAGTCGGCCGGGATCGCCACCTGTGAGGGCGGCCACATCACCACCATGCGCGACGCCGGCCTCGTCTCCCAGGTCTTCGATGAGGAGAAGCTGCGGGCGCTCGAGGGCGACATGGCGATCGGCCACGTTCGCTACTCGACCACCGGCGGCGGCTCCTGGGAGAACGCGCAGCCGGTCTGGCGCGACGACGGCCGCGAGGTGGCGCTCGCCCACAACGGCAACCTGACCAACGCGGTGGAGCTGTGGGGCGAGCTGAAGGAGCGCGGGATCGACTTCCGCGGCACCTCCGACTCGGAGATCATCGCCGCGCTCGTCTCCTCGCACGGCGGCCGTACCGTCGAGGACTGTGTCGCCGAGGTGATGCCGCAGCTGCAGGGCGCCTACTCAACCGTGGTGATGACCAAGCACGCGATCGTCGCCTTCCGCGACCCGCACGGAATCCGGCCGCTCAGTCTCGGCCGGCTCGGCGACCGTTTCGTCGTCGCCTCCGAGAGCTGCGCCTTCGACATCATCGGCGCCGAGCTGATGCGCGAAGTGCATCCCGGCGAGATGGTCTCGCTGACCGAGGGCGGCCTCGAGACGCGGCAGGTGATCCGCAGCGACCGCCGCGCCAGCTGCGTCTTCGAGCACATCTACTTCTCCCGCCCCGACAGCCGCCTCGAGGGCAAGGTGCTGCAGCAAGCGCGCGGGCGGATGGGCGCGATCCTCTGGCGCGAGGCGCCGGTCGACGCCGACTTGGTGATCGCGGTGCCGGACTCGGGCAACCCGGCGGCGGCCGGCTTCGCCCGCGCCTCGGGGCTGCCCCGCGACGACGGCCTGATCAAGAACCGCTACGTCGCCCGCACCTTCATCCAGCCCGGTCAGGAGCTGCGCAAGCACGGCCTGCGGCTGAAGTTCAACCCGCTGCCAGAGATCGTCGCCGGCCAGCGGATCGTCGTCGTCGACGACTCGGTCGTGCGCGGCAACACCACCCGCCAGATCGTCGGCATGCTGCGCGACGCCGGCGCCCGCGAGGTCCACCTGCGGATCTCGGCGCCGCCGATCCGCAACCCCTGCCACTACGGCGTCGACATGTCGACCCGCGAGGAGATGATCGCCCACGGCCGCACGATCGAGGAGATCGCCGACGAGCTCGACGCCGACTCGCTCGCCTACCTCTCGATGGAGGGCGTCTACGAGGCAATCGGCGGCACCCCCGACGAGCACTGCGATGCCTGCTTCAGCGGCAATTACCCGCTCGGCGACCCCGACGACGCCAACGGGAAATTCGCGCTGGAGACCATCACCACCGGCTGAGCCGGGCGGTCAGCCCCGATTTGGTGACCCGGTGACCTTCGAGTCGTCGGGGGGCCAGGTGTCGACGTCCCAGTGCTGCTCGACCTGCGGTTTGGAGAAGAAGGCGATGATTCGCAGGTCCTCGGAGCCGGTGTTGCGGAGGTCGTGAGAGGTTCCTTCGGTGAGGACGAAGACGTCGCCGGGCTTGACCGGCTTGGCGCCGTCCTCGAGCAGCAGCTCGCCCTCGCCGGAGAGGACGAACTGGGTCTCCTCGGCGGTGTCGACGTGCTTGCCAAGCCGCTCGCCGGGCGGGACGGCGAAATAGATCGTCGCTGACTGCTCGGCGCCGCCGCCGCCGTAAGCGAAGAAGCCGCCGACCCAGGCGACTTCGTCGCTGGCGCCGGACCGGAGCTCGGTCGTCTCGAGCTCGGACACGTTCTTTACCTCCATTGCTGCCTCCCTGGGTTCGGACTGCGGTGGCATCGGCCGGCGATGCTGTCACGGGAGTCGGGAGCTTTGCGGCAGAATGGCCGCGTGTCCGAGTTCCGCATCGTCGTCCTCGCCTCCGGCACCGGCACCAACCTGCAGGCGATCCTCGACTCGGTGCACGGCAGCGACGGAGTCGAGGTGGTCGGGGTCGGCTCTGACAAGCCCGGCGCCGGGGCGCTGGCTCGAGCGACACGAGCGGGGATCGAGACCGCGGTCTTCCCGGCCGACGCCTACGAGGACCGCCTCGGCCGCGACGCGGCGATGGGCGACTGGATCGAAGCGCGGCGGCCGCAGTTGGTCGTCCTCGCCGGCTACATGCAGCTGCTGAGCGAACCGTTCGTCGCACGGTTCCGCGGCCACGTGGTCAACATCCACCCGGCCCTCCTGCCAGCCTTCCCGGGGCTCGACGCGATCGGTCAGGCGCTGGCGGCCGGGGTCGAGGAGACCGGGGTCACCGTCCACTTCGTCGATGAGGGCGTCGATACTGGGCCGGCGATCCTGCAGCGGGCGGTGCGGGTGCCGCCGGGACGCGACCGGGCCCGGCTCGAGACCGCAATTCACGCGGTCGAGCACGAGCTCTACCCGGAGGCGATCCGCATGCTTGCGCAGGGCAGGGTTAGGATCGACGCTGGCGACCCGACGGTCGTCCATGTCGATGACTGATTCCCAGCCAGACACCCAGACCGAGGTCCGCGGCGACGGCGCGGTGCGGGTGCAGCGGGCGCTGCTCTCGGTCTCCGACAAGACCGGGATCGCCGACCTCGGCCGGGCGCTGGCGGCGCTCGGGATCGAGCTCCTCTCGACCGGCGGCACCGCGGTAGCGCTGCGCGAGGCCGGGCTCGAGGTGACCGACGTCGCCGAGTTCACCGGCCAGGAGGAGATCCTCGACGGGCGGGTGAAGACGCTCCACCCGCGGCTGCACGCGGCGCTCTTGGCGCGTCGCGACGACCCCGACCACCTGGCGGTGCTGGAGCGCGAGGGGATCGAGCCGATCGACCTCGTCTGCGTCAACCTCTACCCCTTCGAGCAGACGGTCGCCAATCGCGACGTCTCGCCCGAGCTGGCGATCGAGAACATCGACATCGGCGGGCCGACGATGATCCGGGCGGCGGCAAAGAACCACGCCGGAGTCGCGGTGATCGTCAAACCCGAGTCCTACGACGCGGTCTGCGCTGAGCTCGAGGAGTCAGGCGGCGAGGTATCCGCTTCGACCAGGCACTGGCTCGCCAACGAGGCCTTCGCCCAGACCGCCCGCTACGACGCGGCGATCAGCCGCTGGTTCTCGAGCGAGTACGAGGACTTCCCCGAGCACGTGGTCGGTGCCTTCGAGAAGGTGGTCGACCTCTCCTACGGCGAGAACCCGCACCAGCGCGCCGCCCTCTACGCCGAGGTCGGCGGCCGGCGCCACGTCCTCTCGCGGGTCTCGAAGCTGGGCGGCAAAGCGCTCTCCTTCAACAACGTCCTCGACCTCGACTCGGCACGAGGGCTGGTCGAGGACTTCGAGCAGCCGGCCTGCGTGATCGTCAAGCACAACAACCCCTGCGGGGTAGCGGTCGGGGCGAACCTGGTCGAGGCCTGGGAGAAGGCGGTGGCCTGCGACCCGATGTCGGCCTACGGCGGCATCGTCGCCTTCAACGGCCCGGTCGAGGTGGCCCTGGCTGAGAAGCTGAACGAGATCTTCCTCGAGGTGCTCTTCGCCCCTGGCTTCGCCGAGGGGGCGCTCGAGATCGTCCAGCAGCGCGAGTCGCTGCGGGTCCTCTGCAGCGAGGAGGAGCGCGAGATCGATCCCACCGAGCGCGACATCAAGCGGGTCCAGGGCGGGCTGCTGATCCAGGACCGCGACGGCGACCCCGAGCCGCGCGAGATTATGGAGGCGGTCACCTCACGCGAGCCGAGCGAAGGGGAGTGGAACGACATGCTTTTCGCCTGGACCGTTAGCCGGCGGGTGCGCTCGAACGCGATCGTGATCGCCAAGGACGGAGCGACGCTGGGGATCGGCGCCGGTCAGATGAGCCGGGTCGACTCGGTGCGGCTGGCGGTCGAGAAGTGCCGCGCGGCGCGCGGCTCCGATGCCGAGGCCCTGCTCGCCGGCTCCGCTGTCGCCTCCGACGCCTTCTTCCCCTTCGCCGACGGACCGGAGCTGGCGATCGAGGCCGGCTCGACCGCGGTGATCGAGCCCGGCGGCTCGAAAAACGACGGCGACGTGATCGCCGCCTGCGACGCGGCCGGCGTGGCAATGGTCTTCACCAAGCACCGCCACTTCCGGCACTGAGCGCTGTCCAGCTTCGTTCAGGTGGCCAGCGCGCGCTGCTCCTTACCAGCCTGGACCACGAGCTCGCACACTTCCTCGGGCGTCTCGGCGGTCAGCAGCAGCTCTTTGTCGTCGGCGCCGATCAGGCCGTCGTCCTCAAGCGTCTCGTCAATCCAGTCGAGCAGCGGCCGCCAGTGGGCTGAGTCGACGAGGATGGTTGGGAAGCTGCGGATGCGGTGGGTCTGGATCAGGGTCAGGCCCTCGAACATCTCATCGAGGGTGCCGAAGCCACCGGGCATGATCACGAAGGCGCGGGCGTAGCGGACGAAGCTCAGCTTGCGGGCGAAGAAGTAGTGGAAGTGGAGCGAGCGGGTCAGATAAGGGTTGGCGTGCTGCTCGTGGGGCAGCTCGATGTTGAGGCCGATCGACTCGCCGCCCGCCTCGATCGCGCCGCGGTTTGCTGCCTCCATCAGACCGGGGCCGCCCCCGGTGATCACCGTGCAGCCGTGCTTGGCCAGGCAGGCGCCGGTCCGGCGGCTGAGCTCGTACCAGCGGTGGCCCTCGCTGATCCGGGCCGAGCCAAAGACCGAGACGCCGTCCGCGACGTCGCGCAGGGCGTCGAAGGCCGAGTCGATCTCGGCCCGGATCCGCTCCACCCGGCGGTCGTCCTCGGCCTCAATATCGCCCGGCACCCGCAGCAGGTGCTCGTCACGCTTCGCTCCCTCGCTCATATCGTCAGCTCCCCGGCGACGAGGCGGCAGGCCAGCGTGTCGGCGACCTCGGCGGCAGTCGCGGTACCGGCCGGAACAGCGTGCGAGCCGTACTCACCGAGGTCGGCGAACTCGTCCCAGAGTTGCTCAACCACCGCCGCATCCATGAGGCCGGGCCCTTCGCGCCCGGCGACCCGTTCAAGGCAGACCGGCAGGGGCGCGCTGAGGACGGCGTAGGCAACCCCGTGGCCAGCGGCGGCGATCGCGCCACGGACCGTGCCGAGGAAGCGGCGCGGGATCACGATCCCATCGATCACGGTGAAGTAGCCGCCGCGCGCATAGGAGGCCGCCGCCTCCCCCACCGTCCGCATCACCACCTCGTTCTGCCGCTGCGACTCGGGCCGCCAAGGCTCGACGAACTCGGAGGTGACGAAGTCGAAGAAGAAGTCGGATTTGAGGTGGACGCCTGGTCCGAAGCGTTGCGAGAGAACGGCGGCGCTGCTCGTCTTGCCAGCGCCGGGCGGCCCGGTGAGGATCAAGACAGGGGTCGTCGGCGGCACCGGCGCATTGTCCCGGCCACCCGCGAGCGATGCCCGCCGCCTCAGCGCGGCGGGATTGGGCAGGCGACGGTCTCGAGCTGGAGGATCGCCAGGCAGCGGCCGAAGCCGATGTACTGGCCCGCCATCATCATCAGCTCGAGGATCTGCGCGTCATTGAAGTGCTCGCGCAGCGCTTCGATGTCGGCATCGCCGATGTTGTGATGGTCGACCGCCATCCGTTCGGCGAATTCGATCGCCGCGCACTCGGCAGAGCTATAGGCGGGGTTCGCCGCGAAGTCCTCCACCCAGACGCCGGTCGCCTGCTCCTCTGGAACTGCGTCGGCCGCCAGCCGGGCCGACTGGCAGGTCACGCACCCGTTGAGGATCGCGATCCGCAGCCGCACAAGCTCCTTCACCCGCGGCGAGAGCCGGGCCGCCTCGGCCCCACCCTCGACGTTCGAGTGCCATGGGTAATAGAAGGTCAGGTACTGCTCGAGCAGCTCCGGCGCGGCGTCGAAGACCCGGGCGACGTGCTGGGTCGACCAGTCGCTCGTCTCCGCGCCGTCATGGAGCTCCTTGGTGTAGCCGCTCAATCCGGCCTCGTCAGCTAGCGGAATCCGTGCCATGCGTCACTCCCACTCGTCGAGTTGATCCTCGAGTGACGCTAGTTCGCAGCAATGGCCGGGGGCCGGCCTCTTTCCGAGGCGTTCGTCGAAAGCTCCAGCGAAGAAATGCCCCCGGCGGGACTCGAACCCGCGCCGCGCGGCTTAAAAGGCCGCCGCTCTAACCAACTGAGCTACAGGGGCAGAAGCGATGGATTTGGCTCCAGTCAGCCGTTCCATCGGCCATGCTCGGTATCAGGGTAGAGCCTATGCAGGGATCGGCGTCGGCTTGGCTGACTCCGACCGGCGCTGCTACACGGTGGTGGGCCAAGACGCTGATGCATCGATGATCTCGAGCACGCGGCTTAGTTCGCCGTGGCGAAGAGTGTGGGCGGCTGCCTCGCGCAACCGTTGAGAGGAACTGTCGTACGCAATGGACGTGCCGACGAGCCTGGCCAGGTAGACATCGGCGTCACCGTCTCCGACCGACACCGCCTTGCCGGGCTCGACGCGGAGCTCCCGCAATACCTCCAAGCCGACGAGACCCTTTTCGCTATCGCGGACGACCACCTTCGGCGCGCCGGTGAGGCAGCCGTCGCGAATCTCGACGCCGTTGGCGCGGACCAAGTCGATGCCCAGCTCTCGCTGCGCTCGTTCGGCCAGCAGATCGGGGCCGGCGGTAACGATCGCCGTCAGGATGCCGCGATCCCGCAGAGCCGTCAGCGTCTCTTGTGCTCCCGGCTGGTATTGACGCTCGGCGACGATCGTCACTCCGAGATCGGCCCCCCACGGCGGAAAAGCATATTGCCCGGAACGGTTTTGAGCGGGCCGCGCCGGTTCGGTCAGGAGAGTTCCGGGGTGCCCTGGTAGGCGGTGGAGGCCTCGGCGTGGAGGCGACGGGGGATGCGGCCGGCGCGGGCGGCGGCGGTGCCGGCTTCGGCGGCGAGGCGGAGGGCGCGGGCCATCGCCGGCGGGTCCTCGGCGCCGAAGATGGCGCTGGCGGCAAGGACGGCGTCGCAGCCGAGCTCCATCGCCAGGGCGACGTCGGAGGCGGTGCCTATTCCTGCGTCGAGGACGATCGGGACCTCGGCGCGTTCGGCGATGATCGCGATGTTGTACGGGTTTCGGATGCCGGCGCCGGAGCCGATTGGTGAGCCAAGCGGCATCACCGCGGCGCAGCCGGCCTCCTCGAGGCGGCGAGCGAGGATCGGGTCGTCGTTGGTGTAGGGCAGGACGGTGAAGCCGTCGGCGACCAGCTGCTCGGCGGCGGCGAGGAGCTCGACCGCGTCGGGGAAGAGGGTGCGGTCGTCGCCGATCACCTCGAGCTTGATCCACTCGGTCTGGAAGGCCTCGCGGGCGAGCTTGGCGGTGCGGACGGCGTCGCGAGCGGTGTAGCAGCCGGCGGTGTTGGGGAGGACGAAGAGGCCGAGGCGGTCAATGACCTCGAGCACCGAGCCCTCGGCGGCAGGGTCGACGCGGCGCAGGGCGACGGTGACGATCTCGGTGCCGGCGGCGCTCAGCGCCGCTTCCATCTGCTCCAGCGAGCGGAAGCCACCGGTGCCGGCGATCAGCCGCGATGACCACTGGCGGCCGCCGAGCTCCCAGGTTTCCGCCCCGCCCTGGATCGCGGCGAGGACCTCGACCGCCTGGCCGTCGGCGAGCGGGGTCGAGGCCCACTCACCGTGGGGGACGACCTCGCCGTCGAGCGCGACGGCGACGCCGCGGCCCCCCTCGCCCGCACCCGCCTCGCGCGCCGCGTCGGCGAGTGTCGCGCCGTCGCGCAGCTCGACAGCCTCCCCGTTCAGCTCGATTCTCATTGCGCCACCCCTTCCCGGAAGTGGTTGTCCTTTCTTCGGCTATCCCGAAGCAAGGACAACCGCAACTCGGCCGACCGAGGAAAGGACAACCACTGTTCGCCGGCGAGGCCGGCGGCGATCGCAGCGGCGGTGAGCGGGGCCAGGAGGATGCCGTTGCGGAAGTGGCCGGTCGCCAGGACCAGGCCCTCGACCGCGCCGGGGCCGATCCGCGGCAGGTTGTCGGGAGTCCCGGGGCGGAGGCCGGCGATCGCGCCGGCCAGCTCCATCTCCGCCACCTCGGGCAACACCCGGTAGGCCTCGCGCAGCAGCTCGAAGGCGCCGCCGGCGGTGACGGTGGTGTCGAAGCCCTGTTCTTCCTGGGTCGCGCCGACGATCAGGCGGCCGTCGCGGCGGGGCACCAGGTAGACGCGCTCGGAGGCGACGATCCCCCGCGCCGGTGGCTCGTGGCCCGGCCGCGTGCGCAACTCGAGCACCTCGCCCTTTACCGGCCGCACCGGCGGCCGCGCCTCCTCGGGCAGCCACTCCGTCGCGCCGGACCAGGCGCCGGTGCAAAGCACCACCGCGTTGGCACGAACCTCGGCCTCGCCCTCCTCGCCGCCCGCGGTCCGCACCCCCGCCAGCCGCTCTCCCTCCCAAACCCCGTCCACGACCTCGCGGCCGCTCCGCACCTCCACCCCGCTCGCGCTCAGCGCCGCCAGCAGCGCCAGCGCCAACGCCCGCGGATCGACCGCCGCCTCGCCGGCGGCGTGAACACCGCCGTTGAAGCTGGGCGTCAGCCCCGGCTCAAGCTCGCGGCAGGCGCGCGGCGCCAGCCACTCGGCCTCGAGCCCGAGCTCACGCTGCAGGTCGTGGCGGCGGCGCAGCTGCGCCGCCTCGTCGCGGTCGAGCGCGACGTGCAGGGCGCCGCAGCGCTCGTATCCCGTCTCCACCCCCGCCGACTGGGTCTCGAGCTCGGCCGCGAACTCGGGCCAGAGCCGGGCCGAGCGCAGCGCCAGCTCGAGCAGCTCGCGCTCGCCGAAGGTCAGCTCGCCAACCGGCGCCAGCATCCCCGCCGCGACCCCGGTGGCGCCGGCGTGCGGACGCTCCGAGCGCTCGATCACCGCCACCTCCGCCCCGCGCTGGGCAGCACGCCAGGCGCAGGCGAGGCCAATCACGCCACCGCCGACGAATACCGCGTCGAGACTTCGCTTGTCGCTCACTCCGATACCTCCGCCGGCATTACCCGGATCAGGTTCAGACGGTCGGTGGCCTCGGTGCCACCCTCTCAGCCCGCCAGGGCTCCCGTTTACATCTCCGATGGTAGCTGGCAGCCATAATCGGAGCATGAGCTCCGCGATGCCAGAGGGCCGCGGGCCGCTGCTGCGGGAGCGGCTGCGCACCGCCCGCCTCTACTTCGTCTGCGACGCGCGGCCACCGGGCGGCGACCTCGAAGCATTCCTGCGACAGGCGCTGGGCGGCGGCGTCGACATCGTCCAGTTGCGCGAGAAGGAGCTCGGACGGGACGCGATCGAACGCGCCGCCGACACCTACCGCCGCGTCGCCGACACCTTCAGCGCCCTCTTCATCCTCAATGACGACCCCGACCTGGCGCGGACCTGCGGCGCCGACGGGGTCCACGTCGGCGAGGTGGGCGAAGTCGCGACGGCGCGTGAGCTGCTCGGCCCCGAGGCGATCATCGGCGTCTCGACCCACTCGCCCGAGCAGATCGCCGCGGCCGACGAGGCCGCCGTCGACTACATCGCGGTCGGGCCGATTTGGGAGACGCCAACCAAACCGGGGCGGCCGGCGGTCGGGCTGGAGCTGATCAGCCACGCCGCCGAGCAGGCCCGCCACCCGTTCTTCGCGATCGGCGGAATCAGCCCGCTGAACGCCGAGGAAGTGGTGCGAGCGGGGGCTCGGCGGCTGGTCGTCGTGCGGGCGATTCGCGACGCTCCCCACCCGGAGGTCGCTGCCGAAGCGCTGCGTCGCAGCTTCGCTGCCGCCGACGGCGGCAGCCCCAACATCCAGGACGCACTGCTCGACGGGCCGGCGCCCTGGCGGGGGGTCGCTCCCGGTGGCTGAGGAGGGTCCCGGCGCCCCCGATGTCCCGCCCGCGCCCGAGCGGAGCCCGCAGAACTCGATGGAGCGCGGCTACGCAAAAGCGGCGGTGCGCAACCAGGAAGCGCGGGAACGGCTGGCGCCGCTGGCCGAGGGCGAGCGGCCTCCAGTCGTCACCGCCGCGGCCGTCGTCTGCGGGCTGGTCGCGCTCTCGATCGTCGCGCTCTACGCCGCCGGGGTGAAGCCGGACGGCGAGACGCCGCGCTTTGCCCAGGTCGCGGCGCCAGCGCTGATCACCGGCGTGCTCGCCTGGGGGATGTGGCGGGTGCGCTACTGGGCGGTGGTCAGCTTCCAGCTCGTCCTCGCCTTTTTGATCTTCGCTTCCTTTTACGGGCTGGCACTCGAGGCCGACTCGCTCGGCGGCTTCCTCGCCAGCGGCGGTCTGCTGGTCATCTCCGGCGTCTTCTTCCTGCTGATGGTGAAGGCGATGGCGCGGATCCAGATGCCCCACCGGCTGCCGCCGGAGGGCGACGAGTAGGCTGCGGCGACGCGGCGCGAGTGGCACATTTGTAGGGGTCACTAGTCCGATCGGGGGGTGGCGCCAACGGCGCCCCGGGCCGAGATGCACGCTCCGATAGGCTCAGCCGTCGATGCCAGAGAGCTTCGACACGATCATCATCGGCGGCGGTCCCGGTGGCTATGTGGCGGCGATCCGCGCCGCTCAGCTGGGCCAGAAAACCGCCGTGGTCGAGCGCGATAAACCGGGCGGCCGCTGCCTCAATTACGCCTGCATCCCGGCGAAGACGATCCTGCGCAGCGCCGAGATCTACAGCGAGGCCAAGAACGGCGCCGACCTCGGCATCGTCGCCAACGACATCCAGCTCGACTGGGAGGCGCTGATGAAGCGCCGCGCGGCGGTTTCCGAATCGCTTTCCAACGGCGTCAAGTTCCTCTGGGACAAAGGCAAGATCACCCTGATCGAGGGTGACGGCTCGCTGACCGCAGAGGGCAACGTCAAGGTCGGCGAGGAGGTCTACGAGGCGAACGCCGTGGTGTTGGCGACCGGCTCGGTGGCGCTGCCGATCCCTGGCGTCGAGTTTGGCGAGCGCGTCGTCGACACCTGGGGCGCCTGGAGCCTGCCGGCGCAGCCGCAGAAGATCGCCGTCGTCGGCGCCGGCGCCTCGGGCTCGGAGATCGCCTCCGCCTACGCCCGTTTCGGCACCGAGGTGATCCTGATCGAGATGCTCGACCAGATCCTCCCCGCCGAGGACGCCGACATCGCCAAGATCGTCGAACGTAGCTTCAAAAAAGATGGAATCGAGATCTCGACCGGAGCGCCGGTGGAGAACGTCGAGGTGAAGGGCGACTCGGTCAAGTTCACCTACGGCGACAAGGCGGCCGAGGTCGACTACCTCTGTGTCGCCGGCGGCCGCGGTCCTGACACCGAGGGCCTCGGACTCGAGGCCGCGGGCATCGAGCTCGACGAGCCAGGTCGCAAGATCAAGGTCGACGAGTTCCAACGCACCACCAACCCGAAGGTCTTCGCGATCGGCGACCTGGTCAACCAGAAGGCCCTCGCCCACAAGGCCGAGGAGGAGGGCGTGGTCGCGGTTGAGACCGCTGCCGGGGCCGAGACCGAGCCCGTCGACCAGGGGCTCCTGGTCGGTGCCACCTTCACCCATCCCCAGGTCGCATCGGTGGGGATGACCGAGGTGCAGGCCACCGAAGCCGGCCACGAGATCAAGGTCGGCAAACAGAAAATCTCCGGCGAGGGAGCGGGCACCGTCTACGACGACAAAGTCGGCCTCGTCAAGCTCGTCGTCGACGCCAAATACGGCGAGCTGCTCGGCGCCCACATCGTCGGCAACCGCGCCTGCGACATGATCGCCGAGCTGGTCGCGACGATGGCGCTCGAGGGTGGCTACCAAGAGCTGGCCCGGATCGTGCACCCGCACCCGACCGTCTCCGAGGCCGTGCTCGACGCAGCACGAGCCGTCGACGGCTGGGCAATCCACGCCTGAGCGGCCTGCAAATCGGCGCATCTCGCGGTCCTCGGTCGGTCTCGGCTCGGGTCACGCACTGGAGTGCGCTCCCCTCGTCACCTCCCTGCGTCCCCCGATCTGCTTGATTTTCGGGCGCTCAGATGAGTCGCGCCGCCTTTTACTTCGATCTCGCCTCGCCGTACGCCTACCTGGCGGCGGAGCGGGTCAGCGGGCTGTTCACCGAGGCCGAGCTCGAGCAGCCGGAGTGGCGGCCGATCCTGGTCGGGGCGCTGATGAAGGAGTACGGCCGCACGCCCTGGGGTCTCACCGACGAGCGCGAGCTGAACCTGGCCGAGATTGAGCGGCGCGCCGCCGCCTACGGGCTGCCACCGCTCGTCTGGCCCGAGCCGATGCCGACCAACTCGCTGACCGCGATGCGCGCCGCGACCTTTGCCAAGCAGACCGGCCGCACCGTCTCCTTCGCCCTCGCCGCCTTCCGTCAGGCCTTCGCCGCTGGCCGCGACCTCGGCGATCCCGACAACGTCGCGATCGCCGGCGCCGCCTGCGAGCTGCACCCACGGGCACTGCTGAAAGCGGTCGCCACCAATGGGGTCAAAGAGGAGCTCCGGCGGGCGACCGAAGAAGCAGCGGCGGCGGGTGTCCGCGGCGTCCCGACCGTGGTCGTCGGCGGTGAGGTCTTCTGGGGCGACGACCGGCTCGAGGACGCGATCGCGGCTGCGGCCAGTGCGGCTGATGGGCCGATTGCGTGACTCTGGTTAAAAAAATCGGCCCGTCGGCGGCTGAGCTCTCGCTCAGGTGACCGGCGGCGGCTTGCCCTCGGCGCTGGCGGCGAGCTCAGGGCTCCAATCGCAGACCGCGCAGGAGCCGAGGAGGGCCGAGCGCAGGAACTCGAGCGCGTAGGCGTGGGGGTCGGGCGCGGCGATGACATCGGACCAGTCGAGGACGAACAAGCCGAGCTCGTCCTCCCAGCGGGCCGCCGCCGGCGAGACGGAGAGCTCCGAGTAGCCGTCCGGCGCCGGATGGGCGTAGGCGTAGAAGGCGGCAGCCGAGTATTTCGGGTCGCCGGGCCACCAGCCGACTGCGACCTCCTGCGAGTCCATCGCGTTGCGCATGATGAAGTCGCGCGAGGGCGGCTCGGCGGGGGCACCAGAGAAGAGGCTGACCGCGAGGTCGAAGGATCCCCACCAGGCGTGGACCGCGGTCGAGCGGCCGCGGAAGGGCGCCCGGTAGGCGGCGAGCACGAGCGCCGCCCGAGTCGCGGCGGCGTGGAAGACCGCGACCGCCTCCGGGTCGTAGCGGGCGTGCTCGGTGTCCTGGTCGAGCGGGACGCTCCAGGGCACCTCTTGTGGCGCCGGGTCGATCGCCACCAGACCGGCGATCTCGGCGACCGTGGCGAGGAGCTCCCGGGTCACTTCGCCGACGGCGCGATCGGGCGTCAGCGGGACGCCGCGACGGCGACCATCGGCATGTTCGACGATCGCCTCGTGGCGATGCAGGTCGAGTGCCGCAACGAACGCTCCCGACCCGTCCGGGGCGGGCAGCGGCGCCGTCTCCCAGCCGCGCGCGGTCAGTCGCAGCGCAGCATGCTGGAGTTGCGGCTCGGGCGGGGCGAGGTTGGCAGCCAGCTTGCCGAGCACCTGGGTGTGGGCGTGGAGCGTGTCGCAGGTCTCGCTCCACCTCAAGTAGTCGATCTCGGGCCATGCCGTGGTCATCCCCCGAATGTAGCGATCGCGACTCTCCAACTCACCACCCGCCCCAAGCTAAGGTGAGGGCGATGCCGCCCGCACTCCCCGACGCGCCGACCTGCTTCGAGTTGCTGGCGCGGATGGCGCTGATCCGGCGCTTCGAGGAGGAGGCTGGGCGCCAGTACCAGCGCGCTAAAGCCGGCGGCTTCCTGCACCTGGCGATTGGCGAGGAGGCGACGATCGTCGGCACCACTTCGGTGATGCGCCCCGGCGACTACCTGATCGGCACCTACCGCACCCACGGCCACGCAATCGCCCGCGGCACCGATCCCGCCCGGGTGATGGCCGAGCTGTTCGGCCGCGTCGACGGCACCAGCGGCGGCCGCGGCGGCTCGATGCACATCTTCGACGCCGAGCGCCGCTTCATGGGCGGCTACGGGATCGTCGGCGGCAACCTGCCGCTGGCCGCCGGCCTCGCCCTCTCCTCCCAGTACCGCGGCGAGGATGACGTCACCGTCTGCATGTTCGGCGACGGCGCCTCCAACACCGGCAACTTCGGCGAGACGATGAACTTGGCGGCGCTGTGGAAGCTGCCGGTCCTCTTCCTGGTCGAGAACAACCTCTACGGGATGGGGACGGCGGTCGAGCGGCACTCGGCCCAGACCGACCTCTCGCAGAAGGCCGAGGGCTATGGGATCCCCGGCCGGCGGGTCGACGGAATGGACGTGGTCGCGGTGCGCGAAGGCGTCGCCGCCGGCCTGCAGGGGGCGCGCGAAGAGGAACGGCCGACTCTGCTCGAGGCCTTCACCTACCGCTTCCGCGGCCACTCCGCCGCCGACCCCGAGGTCTACCGCGAGCGCGAGGAGGTCGAGGAGTGGCGCGAGAAAGACCCGATCGAGAACTTCGCCCAGCGCTGCATCAACGAGGGCGTGCTGGGCGAGCGCGAGATCGGGCAGGCACGCGAGCTGGCCGAGGAGGAGGTGGCGCGGGCGGTCGAGTTCGCCGAGGCCTCGCCGGAACCGCCGCTCGACACGATGTACGAACACCTCTACGCCCTGACCGACTACCCCGGCGGTTGGTACGCGGTCGACGAGCGCAGCCCGGAGCCGCACCGCGGCGAGCACGAGGCGGAAATGCCGGAGCGGGCGCGCGAGCTGGCCGAGGCCGGAGCCGCCTACGCCGACGAGGAGGACGACAGCTTCCGGCCGAATCCGGCGATCCAGGGCGACCCGGTCGAGGGGCACGCACGCGACTCCGGCGAGGAGCGCGAGGCTGAGGAGCGGGCGCTTAACGCCAGCGAGCCCGGTGTGCTCGAGGAGGACACCTGATGGCGGAGCTGCGGATGCGCGAAGCGCTGCGCGATGCGATGGCGGAGGAGATGCGCCGCGACGAATCGGTCTTTGTGATGGGCGAGGACGTGGCGGTCTTTGAAGGCGCCTTCAAGGTGACCGAAGGCTTGCTGAACGAGTTTGGCGAGCGGCGGGTGCGCGACACGCCGATTTCCGAGAACACGATCGTCGGCGCTGGGGTCGGCGCGGCGATGGGCGGGCTGCGGCCAATCGTCGAGCTGATGACGGTCAACTTCAGCCTCCTGGCGCTTGACCAGATCATCAACCACGCCGCCGCGATCCCCTATATGTTCAACGGCGCTGTCACGGTGCCGATGGTGATCCGGATGCCGGGCGGCGGCGGCCACCAGCTCGGCCCCACTCACTCCCACAGCTTCGAGGCGCTCTACCTGCAGGTGCCGGGGCTGCTGGTTGCCTGCCCCTCGACTCCCGCCGATGCCAAGGGCCTGCTGAAGGCAGCGATCCGGGACGACAACCCGGTGGTCTTCATCGAGCACGAGTCGCTCTATGGAGTGCGGGGCGAGGTGCCGGAGGGCGAGATGGATCCGGTCCCGTTCGGGCAGGCCGCGGTGCGGCGCGAGGGCGGCGACGTGACGATCGTCGGCCTCTTGAAGATGGCCCAGGTGGCCGAGCAAGCGGCGGCGGCGCTGGCCGAGGAGCACGGGATCGAGGCCGAGGTGATCGATCCCCGCACGCTGCGCCCGCTCGACCTCGACACGATCCTCGAGTCGGTGGCGAAGACGAACCGGGCGGTGATCGTCGAGGAGGGCTGGCCACACGGCGGCGTCGGCGCCAACCTCGCCACCCTGATCACCGAGCAGGCCTTCGACCACCTCGACGCCCCGGTCCAGCGCGTCACCGGCGCCGACGTCCACATGCCGTACTCGCGGCGCCTCGAGCAGGCCGCGATCCCCCACTCCGAGCACGTGGTCAGCGCCGCCCTCGCCACCCTCGAAGGCACCCGCTAACCGCCCCCGGAAATATCGGGGTACCGATCTTTCCCTGGCTATAGGGCGGGAAATATCGGGGTACCGACATTTCCCGCACTGGGGTGGGGGGGAGATCGGTATGCAAGCTCAGCAGGTCTTGCGGGCGCCGGTGACGGCGTTCCATGCCGAGCCGAGGGAGAGGTCGGCGTTGACACGGAGGACGCCGGGGTGCAGGGTGCGGGCGAGGGTCCAGCCGCTGTCGGTGGCGCGCAGGAGGCAGCCACTGCCGCGCTCGATCGACCAGTAGGGCGTGAAGTTGACACGGACGAGGAAGAGGCCGGGTTTGGTGACGTCGAGGGCGAAGCCTTGGCGGCCGACCCAGCGGGTGGTAGCGGCGGCGCCGTCGAGCGGGCTGACCATTGGCTTCGGGTGGACCACTTGGTAGATGCGCCAGTGCTGGGAGACGTGGCGCAGCTTTAGGTAGGGAGGCGCAGCGAGAATCAGGCGGCGCTCGGCGACCGAGGAGTAGTCGAGATCCGCGTCGGGGAGGGCGACATAGGCGATCGCGTTGTCGCGCAGCCAGCTGCTGTAGGTGCGGTTGGTGAGCTCGCCTTCGTCGTAGAAGATGTCGTCGCGGGCGGTGTCGGCCTGGCGCAGCCAGCCGCGGGCAAGGTCGAAGTCGGGTGCCAGGTAGGCGGCCTCCCAGTGGTTGGCGGTCGAAGGCACCTCGATCCGCTCGCCCTCGGCGCCGTGCGCGCGCAGCCAGGCGGCGGCCGGTTCGAAGTAGGCGGCGCTGGTCGAGGGGTCGCCGACCGAGCGGGCGATTTGGGAGACGCTCGCGGTCACCTGCCAGTAGAGGCCGCCTGCCATCGTCACCGCCAGCACCGGCACGTAGACCCAGACCGGCAACGTCGGCCGCGGCCGGTGCGAGAGCAGAACCGCCGCCAGCACCGGGCCGCCGAAGAGGGCGCCGAGCCGGACCGCGTTGCCGCCGAGCGCGTTCGGCACCAGGAAGATCACGGTCGAGGCGAGGACGTAGCCGACCAGGACCCGTCGGAGTTGCCGCTCTTCCCCCCGCAGGCCGTCGGTGAGGATCAGGGCGCCGGCGCACCAGAACGGGATCGCGACGAACGAGGAGAGGGCGAAGGGGAACTGACCAGGTTCGGGGAACGCGAGGTTGGGGGCGACGGTGAGGAAGAGCGCCAGCGCGGCGGCCCCGAGCGCCACCCGGCTCACCCGCCCACCGCGTTCGAGCGAGCCGGCGATCACCACCCCGGCGAGGAAGGCGCCGGCGACCGGGCTAGCGAGGGCGCAGGCCGCGGCGGCGGCCACCCCGACCACGCTCCAGCCGAGCTGCAAGGCGCGCAGCGCGGCGAGCCCGAAGGCGACACCGAGGGCGAAGGTGAGCTGGCCGTCGGCGAGCAGGGTGACTACCCCTGCGGCGAACCAGAGCGTCGCCCAGCGCGCCTCGGCCCCCCAGCGGTCGCGGACGATGCGGTCGAAGAGGTAGGAGGAGGAGACCACCGAGAGCAGCCCGACGACCTGCGGGCCGAGCAGCGCCGCCAGCGGCGGGAACAGCACGCTGTAAGTGAGGGTGTAGTGGCCGCCGTACCAGCTGCCGTTCCAGATCGCGAGGCCCGCCCGCTCAAACAACTCGGTGCGGAAGACCTGAGCCGCCAAGTCACCGACCGGCGGGCTCCAGATCACCATCAACAGCGCCAACGCGAAGCTGAGCGCAACTGCCGGCAGCCAATCTGGGCGCAGAGCCTTGGACTGGACCATCCGAGACCTAAGCTTATTGCGACGAGTTGAGAGAATTGTTGACGTGACCGAGCCGATCCACGTCGTGCACTGCGGCCTCCTCCCGTATGCCGAGGCCTACGAGCTGCAGGGCCGGCTGCGCGAGCGCCGCCAGGCCGGCGAGTTGGGCGATGTCCTGCTGCTGCTCGAGCACCCCCCGGTCTACACCCGCGGACGCCGGGCGACCGCGGAGGAGCTGCCGATGGGGGTCGAGTGGTACGAACGGCAGGGGATCGAAGTCCACGACACCGAGCGCGGCGGCCGCGTCACTTACCACGGGCCCGGCCAGTTGGTCGCCTACCCGATCGTCTCGCTCGCGCCCTACGGCGACGACGTGCTCGCCTATGTGCGCAACCTGGAGCGAGCGATGATCGCGGCCATCGGCGACTTCGGCGTCGAGGCGGGGCTGATCAAGGGCGAGACCGGGGTCTGGGTCCACAGCGAGGGGCCGGCCCGCAAGATCGGCGCGATCGGTCTCCACATCAGCCGCGGCGTCACGACCCACGGGCTGGCGGTCAACGTCAACAACGACTTGCAGCCGTTCGAGTGGGTGGTGCCCTGTGGGATCGAGGGCTGCGCGGTGACTTCGATCTCCCGCGAGCGCGGCGCCGAGCAGAACTTCGACGCCTTCGCGGCGGCGCTGACCGCGCGCTACGGCGAGGTCTTCGAGCGCCAGCCGGTCGCCACCGAGCTCGCCGCGCTCGACCGGAAGCAAACGACCGCTAGTCTCGGCTGAGCAGGTTCCAGTTCGATGAGCACGACCACCCCGAGCGAGACCCCCGCGGAGCGCGTCCACGTCACCCGCTCCCGCGCCAAGCCCGGCGGCACCGCCGCCGCGGCCGAGGGCACCGTCCCCTTCAAGCGCGCCCGCAAGCCGCCGTGGCTGAAGGTGCCGGCGCCCGGCGGCCCCAACTACCGCCGCCTGAAGGAGACGATCGACGCCGACAACCTCCACACCGTCTGCGAGGAGGCCAACTGCCCCAACGTCGGCGAGTGCTGGGAGCGCGGCACCGCGACCTTCATGATCCTCGGCGACGTCTGCACTCGCCGCTGCGGCTTCTGCAACGTGCAGACCGGCAAGCCGACCTGGAACGACCCGCTGGAGCCGCTGCGCGTTGCCAATCAGGTGAAGCGAATGGGGCTGCGCCACGCGGTCGTCACCTCGGTCGATCGCGACGACCTCCCCGACTACGGCGCCAGCGCCTTCGTCGGCGTCGTCCGCTCGATCCGGATGATGGCCCCCGACTGCAAGGTCGAGATCCTCACCCCCGACTTCCGTGGCCAGGAAATGCCGCTGGCCAAGGTGATCCACGAGCGCCCCGACGTCTTTAACCACAACGTCGAGACCGTCCCCCGCCTCTACCCGCTTGCCCGGCGCGGCTCGCAGTTCGCGCGCTCGGCCCGGGTACTGCGGATGGCGAAGGAGATGGGCGGCTCCGACGTGGTCACCAAGTCGGGCCTGATGGTCGGTCTCGGCGAGAGCTTCGAGGAGATGGTCGCGACCTTCGGCCTGCTGCGCGAGGCCAAGGTCCAGGTCTTGACCGTCGGCCAGTACCTGCGGCCGACCGAGAACCACCTGCCGGTCGTCCGCTACTGGCACCCGGACGAGTTTGCGGCGCTCGAGCAGGCGGCTTACGAGCTCGGCTTCGAGTCGGTCGCCGCCGGCCCCCTGGTGCGGTCGAGCTACCACGCCGACCAGAACCTGCCCGAGGGCAAGCGGGCCGAGAGCCTGCTGGCGTCCTAGCGGCAGCGCTGCAACCGGCGGCGGCCGCCGGGGTTCTCTTCCCGATGGGGACCGCCGGCCGTCCACGGTCCCGTTTTCGGCTGGATCCCCGTTTTGCTCCTGATCGGCACCACCGCCATCGTCAACCGCTGGTGGGCGCTGGCGGTCGCACTGGCTCCGCTGGCGGCCCTTTACTACCTCCACGAAGCGACTGACTACGTCTATCCCTTCCACCAGGACCCATACCCGGCGCTCGTCATCTTCGGAACTTTCGTTTACATCGGCATCGCATGCCTCGGCTTCGTCCTCCGTGTCGTGATTGATTGGGCGATCCGAAACTTGCCCGCGTCCCAGCGCCGCGCATAGGATGAGCGGGCCATCTCGGTCCGCTCGCGAACTACCGGCCTCTCATTCCTGCTCCTGACCGGAGCGGCCGTGCTCGCCCTGCTCGCCTTCGGCAGCCAGAGCCGGGCCCTGACGCCGGTACCGGCGCTGATCCCGGTCAACTCGCCGGCCTGCGGGCCGCTTCAGTACGGCGGCCAAGGCGAGGCCCAGGCGCTGATCGTCTCCGACCTGCCGCTGCAGGGCGACTCGCGGCGGCGCTCGCTGCAGATGAACGACGCGATCACGCTCGTCCTCGAAGCCGCCAACTGGCAGGCCGGTGGCCGGCGGGTAGCGTTCCAGGCTTGCGACGACTCCGAGGCCGACACCGGCCTCTGGTCCAAGGCCCAGTGCACCTCGAACGCCCGCGCCTACGCCGCCGACCCGAGCGTCCTTGGGGTGATCGGCACCTACAACTCCGGCTGCGCCGAGGTGATGATCCCGATCCTCGGCGCCGCCCCCGATGGCGGCCTGGCGATGGTCTCACCCGGCAACACCCTGATCTGCCTCACCGAGTCGGCCGCCGGCTGCCCCAAGGGCGAGCCGGGGAGCCTCTACCCGAACGAGCACAACTACGCCCGCGTAGTCCCCAACGACGCCTACCAGGGCGCCGGGCTGGCGAGCTTCGCCAAGGGCGCCGGGATCCACCGCGCCTACATCCTCTACGCCGCCGGCGACGCGACCAGCCTCGGACAGGCGCGGACCTTCCGCGGCGCCGCCCGCAAGCTCGGGATCAAGATCACCGGCTTCAAGGCCTGGGACGTCGACGCCTCTGGCTACCAGCCGCTGATGAACAAGGTCGCGCAGACCAGCCCCGACGGCGTCCTGCTAGCCGGCCTGACCGAAGACAACGGCGCCCAGCTGATCAAGGACAAGGTCGCCGTCCTCGGTCCCAACAACCTCGTCAAGCTCCTCGCCCCAGACGGCTTCGCCCAGCAGTCGACGATCGACCTCGCCGGCTCCGCCTCGCGCGGCATGTTCGCCAGCGTCCCCGGCCTCGTCCCCCAGGATCTGCCCGGGCCCGGCAAGAAGCTGGTCTCCGAACTGCGCAAGCAGATCAAAGGCCCGGTCGAACTCTTCGCCCCCTACGCCGGGCAGGCGGCGAGCCTGATGCTCAACGCAATCGGCAGCGGCGGCACCCGCGCCGGCGTGATCACTGCCGTCCAGGGAGCCAGGATCAGCAACGGCATCACCGGCAGCTTCCGGATCCTCCCCAGTGGCGACCCAAGCGTCGGCCCGATCACCGTCTCGGTCGCGAAGAACAGCTTCGTGCCCGAGAAGGTGATCAAGCCGAGCGCCGCATTGGTCAAGGCCGCCCGCCAGGGCTGAGGCGCCTACACTTCCCGCCGCGGGGCCATAGCTCAGCTGGCAGAGCGCCGCCTTTGCAAGGCGGAGGTCGCCGGTTCGATCCCGGCTGGCTCCATGAACCCGTCCTATCGCGTCCCGGCAAGCCAGGTCAGAATGCGGATGCTGGTGAGCGGCGCGGTGCGATGGAGCTGCAGGTCGTGGCCGGTGTTGGGCGTGATCTGGACCTGCAGGCGTGCTTGGGGCGAGTAGTACGGCGCCTCGCGCGCTTTGAATGCGGCTGCGGTACAACCACTGGCAGGACACGTCAGCCCGTCATACTCGCCTACGACTAGCAGCGTCGGCACCTGGATCGTGCGCGAGGGCGCGGTCTCCGCCGGCGGCCCGTTGTATAGCGGGAACGCTCCTTCCAGCTCGCTCGTGGCGACCACCTCCTTAAGGTCCTCGTCGAGTGCGATCACACTCGGGTCGGCGCCGGGCTGGTAGTAGAAGGAGGGTCCACGGGTCCCAGGCCGGGTCGTCAGGTACCCCGAGTCGAGGCCCGAATTGGCAAACTTGGGATCGAGGATGGCCGGGTAGCTGGTGCCGGTGGCTTCTTCTAGCCAGGCCGCTTCGGCGACGTGTGTCATCCCGGTCAGCACGAAGGCGTCGACGTCGGCGTACCGCGCGGCCTCGGCCCAGCCGACGATTGATCCGAGTGAATGCCCGACCCAGGTGACACGCCCGTAGGGACGTCCGCCGATGGTGCCGTTGCGAAGGCCCTCGATCACCTGATGGAGCGCTTCGGAGTCGGCGTCGAGGGTGACCAAGGTGCTGGCCGGATGGGTGCTCTGGCCGGTCCCGAGGCGATCGACGTTGAAAGTCGCGTAGCCGGCCGCGTTTGCCTTCAGAACGTATGAATAGGTGGACCTGTCCTGTGGCCAGTCCCAGTAATTGTGGTCATACGTAGCACCGTGGACGAGCAGCTGGACGCCGCCGGTCACCACCGGCGGGCGGCACAGCTCCCCGTAGATGGTCGCACCGGGAACGCCGGTCACACTGACTGGTACGCGAAGCGCCTGGCAGTTAGGGCCGACGACCGCGTCCGCTCGACCAGGGAGCAGCAGCGTGGCAAGTAGGACGAGCAAAGCCAGGGGCGACAGACGACGACAGACCAAGGTCATACAGAGTCCTCCTCCGATTGGGCCGAGACACCTCCCAAGTGCCTCGCCAAGGGTAAGGCTCAGCTCTGGTCTTGGCTAATGCGGGATGCAGGTAAGGAGATCACCCGCGCCGATATTGGTGTTGTGACGGGAGTCGACTTGCAGACCCCCTCGCGCGGGCGCTAGTCGCCGAAGTCGAAGTCCTTCGGGGGGCGCTGCTCGAACCAGGCGTCGTCATCCTCGGGCGACTCCTCGAGGAACTCGGGGGTGTCCTCGAGCGCGTCGGCGTGGCCGGGCTCGTGGGGCTTGTACTCGTCGGCCTGGTCGCCCTGGCCACGCGGCTGGTCGGGGACGTCGTGTTCGCCCGACTCCTCCGGCAGATCGTATTCGGCCGAGTCCTCTGGCTCCTCAGGGTGCTCCGGCGTCGAGCCGGGGTCGAGGGAGGGCGATTCCTCGGTGGTCGGGGCTCCTGGCTCGTCGGGGAGCGGCGCCTCGAGGGCCTGGTTGAGCTCGTCGGAGAGGCGCTGTTCGCTGAAGAACTCATCGAATTCGTCCTCGGGGTCCTCGCGAGCGGGTCCCGAGACCTGCAGCTCGGTGTCGGAGTCCTCGATCCCGGCGAGCGGGTCGCTCGGGGCGAGGCGCGGCTCGGAGCGTTCGGCGTCAACCAGCTGCTCGTCGCTCGGGCTAGCCGACTCGGCAGTGTCCTCGAATTGGCCCTCGACGTCGAATAGTTCAGTCGGCTGTTCGGCGGCGGCGTCGCCCTCCGCGGACGGGGCGTCGGCCTGCGGTGCCTCGGGGTCGGGCTGCAGCTCGTTGCTCTGTGGCGCCGGCTTGTCCCCGGGCGCCGGCTGGGCGATCGTCTGGTGCTCCATCGCGGGGTGCTGCTCCTCGTCCGGACCGTCGGCCTGATCGTTCGGCGCCTCCTGATCGCTCGGCCGCTCGGTGTCGGCGTCCTCGGAGTTCTCCTCGGGCGCGATCGGTTTCGGCGGCGGTGGCTCCTGCAGGTCGGCGATGTTCGGCTGCTGGCGGCCGCCAGCCGGCGTCGCCTCGGAAGCGTCCTCAGAGGTGGCAAGGAACTCGGTCGGCGCCTCGGCAAAGGGGTCGACCTGCTCGCCGGCCTGGTCCGGGCGCTCGGCCGGCCCGAACGCCTCGTCCTCGAGGCGTTTCAGCTCGGACTCGTCGGCGCCGTGGGCGCGCTTCAGTTCCAGGTGCTCTCGAATTGCGTCGTCGAGGATGCTCATTTCGCCCATCCGCGGAGAGGCTTTCAAAGCCTATGCGGTTAGCCCTGATCGTGCGAGGCCGTGGGAGCATCTTCCCAGGCCAACAATCGTCCAGTTCCGCGACCGTCCCGCCGCTCAGTATCCCGCAGGATGGCGGGCGGCGAAGCCCTTGGCGCTGGCGATATCGGCGTGCCAGCGCGGCCCGGTGACGCCGGGAGCGTCGCCGCCGGTGTCCCAGCGCAAGCCGGCGATTACCGCGTAAACGTGCGCGCGGTTGGCGTAGATCGTGATCCAGCTCCCGGGGCCGGGTTCGCCCCAGGTCATGTAGGAGCCGGAGACGAGCGGCGCTTCCAGCAGGGCGCCGCCGTGGAGCGCGTAACTGACCGCGCCCGAGCAGTCGTAGCCCCTGTCCCACCAGCGGCCGTGGCCGCCGCCCCACAGATAGGGAGTCGTGCGGATGCGGTTGGCAGCGGCGATCGCCTGTTTGACCGCCGGCGGCGCCGCGGCCGGGGCGACGGCGCGGTCGCCGACCAGGGTCGCGGCGGCGCCGGGAACAACGGGGGCGGGAGCCGGGAAGCCACTGGGCGGGGTTTCGGCGGGCGGTGCTTCTTCTGGCGGGGGAGTTTCGGTCGCCGGCGCTTCGGCGGCGACCCCGGCGCGGGGCGAGAAACCGCCCGAGGCGGCGCTCGCCGCAGGCACCGCGAGCGCCGCCGTCACCAGTAGGGCGGCGAGGAGGATCGAGAGACGAGTGCCGAGGCTCACCTTCCTCGCATCGGAGCGCCGCCAGTGCGGTAGAAGCCCTGCATGCCGGCGCCCAGCCAGGAGCGACGGGCGCCGGGTCGGGGAGAATCCCTGCCGTGAGCCGCGCGCGCCGCCTTCGAGCCGCCCTCGTCACCGTCGGCGTCCTCGGGACTCTGCTTGGCGCCGCCGCGGGCGCCCAGGCGGCCTCACCCTGGACCGTCACCAACCTCAACCTCGGCGAAAACGAAACGGTCTTCGGCCTCAGCTGCGAAGCGAACGGCTTCTGCATCGGAGTCGGCGAGGAAGCGGTCCTGATCCAGTCGACGGCGCCGACCGCCGGCGCCAGCGCCTGGACGATCGGCCACCTCAACCCCGCCGAAGGACTGCGCGGCAACCTGCGCGACGTCTCCTGTCCCTCACCGTCACTGTGCTTGGCGGTCGATTACAGCGGCGGCGTCTGGACGAGCACCGACCCGAGAGCCGGCGTCGGCTCCTGGCAGGCGACGAAAATCCCGCAGGCGAAATCGCTCTACGACGGTTCCTGCGTCTCGCCGACCCAGTGCGTCCTGGTCGGCGCCGCCGGCGTGGTGGCGACCTCGAGCGACCCGACCGGCGGGACCGCCGCCTGGAACGTCTTCCGCCTGAGCGAAGAACAGCCGCTGCGCGCGCTCAGCTGCAGCGGCACGCTCTGCCTTGCCGGCGACTACGAAGGCGGGATTTGGGCGACGACCGCGCCCGCCGCTGGCCCCACCGCCTGGAGCTCGGCCGGCCAGCCCGGCGGCGAAAGCCCGGCGCTCGGCCTCACCTGCCAGAGCGAGAGCCTCTGCCTGGCCGGCCAGGCCGGGAATCTCCTGGTCTCGTCGAATCCGGCCGGCGGTGCCTCGGCCTGGGTCTCCACCCCGCTCAGCCGGCGCTTCCAGATCCTCGCCGCCTCTTGTCCCAACGCCGGCCTCTGTGTCCTGGCCAGCAACAACGGCGAAGTCTACGTTTCGACCGACCCGCTCGATGGCGCTTCGACCTGGCGCACCGAATACCTGATCGGCGGCGACACCAACGCGATGTTCGGCCTCTCCTGCCCGAACGAAAACCTCTGCGTGGCGGCCGGCAAGTTCGGCCAGCTGCTGACCACCACCAACCCACGGGCGACCGGCCTGCCCGAACCACCTGCTCCGCTGCCGTCCCCTCCCCCGCCGCCGACCACGTTGCTTCTCCACCACCCGCGCAAGACGATCCGGCTGGGCGTCCGCACCCCGGCGCCAAGGGTCGGCTTTCGCTTCGGCGCCGGAGGCGAAGCGACTTCATACAGCTGTCGGATAGACGGCAACCTCGCCGCTCCCTGCACCGCAGCGAAGCGCTACCGGGTCGGCGTCGGCCGTCACACCTTCCGGGTCACCGCTTCCGGCTCCGGTGGTGTCGGCAACACGGTCGCCTACCGCTTCCGCCTCATCCGGGCGAAGCAGTAGACGACCGCCGAGATGCGTTCAGCTAAAACTTCCCGGTGTCGATGTTCATATCGAACCCATTCTTAGTCTTCTTCGAGTACTTCTTTACCTGGTCGAACTGAATCCGGTAACTGTTGAAACGGCTGTGCTTCGCGGGGTAGAGCCTCCCGGTAGTTTCCAGCCCTCCGCAGGGTGCGTTCGCGACACCCATCTCGTGGGTGAACACTTCTTTGCCGCGGGCGACGTAGTGGGCGTAGATCGTTTGTTCGGGCGCCATGCCGGCGAAGACGAACTTGAACTTTTCGCCTTTGGTGTGCATGTCGGTCACTTTTATCCCGTACCTCGCCATCCACACCTGGGTTTCCGCGAAGGTCGTTTTGCCAGAGAGCGACGTGACCTTCAGAGGGTGCATCTCGATGACCGGATCATCGCCGAACGTCTCGACGATTTTGTTGGTCCACGGATACGAGACGTTGCCGTCAGAGCCGACGGTCTGCAGGGAATAGGTGCCCCAAGTGGGACCCGCGCCGACCAGTTCGAGTTTGACGAGTTCTCCGGGCGGGAGGCCGCTGGCAGAGATGCCGATCGTGAACGGGTCGAGCTCGAAACCTTCGCCGTCGTCCTCTATGTAGCAAGGCTGGTCGACGCCGACGGTGGCTGCCGACGCTGGCTGGACGATGCCCAGCAGCGCCAGCGCCGAGATAGCTAGGGTGAGCGCGGCTGTTCGCCGCGTCTTGCCGAGACTCATGGGGTGCTGCACTCCTTTCGGGGGGATTCGCTCCGCTAACCAGATTTCGCGGGGCCGGGGGGCCGGGCGCGGGTAGTCGAGCGCCACGATCTGGACCACGTAGGCCATCAGGGCGCCCACGGGGAACAATGGCCCTGGCCGCCGTTTTTACCAGATTTTTAGTAGTCCCCTGACACGAGGGCGATCACGATGCCCTCGGCGGGCCGCAGCTCGACCGGCCCACTCGCCTGCTCGCCGCGGCGATCGAGTTCGGTGGAAAGCAGGATCGTCCCCTGCTCTGCGAGGTCGACGCGGCGCGTTTCTTCGCTGATGTTCAGCAAGACGAGAACCCGCGCAGATTCGTCCTCGCGAACGAATGCGTAAACGCACTCGTCGCTAGCGGGGTGCTCGCTGTAGGAACCGAGGCGAAGGGCAGAGCTGCCGTCGCGGAGCGCCAACAGTGAGCGGTAGAGATTGAGCATCGAAGCTCGATCGGCGAGCTGGGCCGCGACGCTGATCGACGCGTGATTGGCTGCGACCGGGAGCCACAGCTCCGACTCGTCAGCCGCGGAGAAGCCGCCGTTGCGAGTGCCGTTCCACGGCATCGGGGTCCGCGCCGGATCGTGGGAAACCCCTCCGTCGACCGTCAGCCCGAAGCTGTCACGCTGGCGATCAGCAGGCACCTCTTGGTCTTCGAGCCCGAGCTCGTCGCCGTAGAGCGTCACCGGGGTTCCACGCCAGGTGAGCAACAGCATCGCGGCGACGCGCGCCTGCTTCGGACCGATCCGCGTCGCCAACCGGGACCGGTCGTGGTTGCCGAGCGCCAGCACAGGCCACGCTCCCTCCGGCAAGCTTGCCTCGAGCGACCCGATCGCTTCCCGCAGGGCGTTTGCCTCCCATCGGGTCTCGATCAGCTGGAACGCGAACGGAAGGTGGACTCCGCGCAGCCCCTCGCCGTAGTACTCGGCCCAGGCTCCCCAATCCATCGCCTCGATCTCCCCGATCCCCACCGCGTCGCACTCGTCCAGTACGACCCGGATCTCGGAGAGCACCTCGTGCACGTCGGGGTGGCAGCGATCGTTGACGTGCACCTGGCTGAAGAAATCCGGATGCTGCAGCTCGAACGGATTGCGATGGTCCGGCGGGCTCGGAGGATTGTCTCGCAACTCCGGATCCTTCATCAGCAGGTGAGCTACGTCGATGCGTACCCCGTCGGCTCCCCGCCGGAGCCAGAAGCGGAGAACATCGAGCATCGCCTCCCGCACCTGCGGATTGCGCCAGTTGAGATCTGGCTGCTCGCGGAGGTGGGTGTGCAGGTAGTACTGGCCCGTCCGCTCGTCGAGCTCCCAAGTCGAGCCGCCGATCTCGGCAGTCCAATTGTTGGGCGGCCCGCCGCCTTGGCCCGGATCCGCCCAGAGATACCAATCTCTTTTCGGATTGTCGCGAGAGGAGCGCGACTCGACGAACCAAGGATGTTGGTCGGAAGAGTGGTTTGGGATGTAGTCGACGATGATCTTTAGGTCGCGCCGATGCGCCTCCTCGATCAAGCGGTCGAACACACCAAGATCGCCGAACGTCGGCTCGACGTCGAGAAAGTCAGACACGTCGAACCCCTGATCCAGCAAGGGGGAGCGAAAGAACGGGCCAACCCAGACCGCATCAACGCCGAGCGTATGGCGGAGGTAATCGAGCTTCTCGATCAGGCCCTCTAGGTCGCCGATGCCGTCGCCGCTGGCGTCGTGAAAACTCGGGAGGTGGTTCTCATAAATGACCGCCTCCCTCCACCAGGGGATTGCGCTGCGCGGCATCAGGCGTCCGCAGAGAGCTCCTGCGCCGCCCCGGTCATTCGACCCCGCTCCAGACTCGGCGCAGCTCTCGATCGGGGTCGCGCACGAGCCGCGAGGAGTCGTCGAAGATCATCGTCGGGCGCTGGACGGAATCGAATCGAGGCCAGTCCTCCAACGCTTCCCCGGTGGTGAGGAAATGCGCGAGCTCGGCCCGCACCTTCGCGGCCATGACGTCGTAGCTGGGCCCCCGACCCTGCGCCGCGATCAGAGGCTCGAAGACGGGGTCCGGCGCACCCATGACCCCAGGGTCGAGCCCATGCGCGGCCCCGATCCCATGCCCGCGCGGAGCGATCCGCCAATCGAACCGGCACATCCAGGCCTTTCCGCCCGCGGCGATCTGCGCCTCGGCGAAGCGAATGGCCGGCAGCCACCAGTTGGCATCGGTCAGCACCCGCTTCGAGACCTCCTTGTCGTCCCAGTCGGCGGGCAGGAGCTCGCGGTACTGGCGAACCATCTGCTCGGTCTCCGTTTCGGCGACGGGCGTTGCCGGCTTCGTGTCATCGGAGTCACTCTCGAGTTCGAACCCGTCGTACTCGTCGTTGGTGCTGCCGACGATCAGAGGGATCTCACGTGCGACCCCGCGCGATACCGCGTCGAGCGGCCGCTCGGGGAGGACGGCGCCGTCGATCACCACGCTGAACGGGAGCAGCATTCCCGACTCCTCCGCCACCCGGGTCTGGGCTTCGACGATCTGCTCGGCGGGCAACTCCCGCAACCGCCCGGCGGCGCCGATCTCGAGGCCGAGCTTTCTCAGTACCTCCGCGGTGACATGTTCGGCTTCGGCGGGCTGGAAGGCGATTTGGCCGAGGCACGTTCCACTCATCGCGATCGCCTGAGTGAAAAGGCCGGCCGCACCCGGTGCCGCCAGCAGATGCGATACCGCTCGGGCACCCGCGGACTCGCCGGCGATCGTGACCCGATCGGGGTCGCCGCCGAAGGCGGCGATGTTCTCCGAAACCCAGCGCAACGCTGCAGTCTGATCGAGCATGGCAAAGTTGCAGCCCGGCCCGTCGTCGAAGACATCAGGCAGATAAAGCAGGCCGAGCGCGCCGAGGCGATAGGCGATCGAAACGACCACAACGCCGGTTTCGACTAGCTCGCGCGGGTCGAATTCGCTGGCGGAGCCGTAGATCCCGACGCCTCCGTGAATCCACACCACAACGGGATAGCTGCCTTCCGCTGCGGGACAGTACACGTTGAGATAGAGGCAGTCCTCGTCTCCAACCGTACTGTGGCTCCTTTCTCCCGCCTGTTGCCCGACGCTGGGCGACGGCTGCGGGGCCGGGCTTCGGAACTCCATCGCGGAGCGAACCCCGGACCACGGCTCGGGTGGCCGTGGAGGGGCGAAGCGAAGCTTCCCGACAGGTGGCGCTGCATACGGCACACCTCGATAGGAACGGACCGTGTCGTCGATCTCCCCACGAAGCGTTCCCGTGGTGAGCTCGACGTCGCTGCGAATCGTCGAGTTCGTCATTTGTTTCCGAACGCCCGCCGGACCGCGCTTGCCACCTTCGCGGCGGCGTCCTCGCCGTCCGATCCGGCCTCGAGGTGCTCCGGAAAGTCGTGCACCTGCCCCTGGTATTCGTGCAGCTCGACTGCCACGCCCGCGTCGCTTAGCTTGCGCCCGTACTCGATTCCCTCCGCGCAGAGGATGTCGTGCTCAGCGGCGACGATGCAGGCGGGCGCGAGGCCCGCGAGGGATGGCGCTCGCAGCGGGCAGGCCTCGGGCTCGTTGCGACGATCGGGATCTGGCGTATAGACCGACCATGCGTAGCCGAGTTCCCGTCGACTCATCTCTCCGAATCCGGCGATCCCGTTGAAGTCCTCATACCGCGTGGCGTAGTCCTGGTAGTCGGCGCTATCGGGACGACAGTCGAGAGCCGGGACGACGAGTACCTGCAAGGCCAGCGCCAGAGAGCTATCGCGGGCCCTCAGTGCGACGGCGGCGGCGAGATTGCCGCCGGCGCTTTCCCCGCCGACGGCGACCGGGCCGAGCTCGGCGGCAGCCCACCTCGTCGCTGCCCAGCAATCGTCGATCGCGGCCGGATAAATGTGCTCGGGAGCGAGCCGGTAATCGACCGACAGGACGCAGGCTCGGGAGCTCTCGGCGAGGGCGCGGACCAGCGGGTCGACGAATTCGAGTCCGCCGAGCATCCAAGCGCCACCGTGATACCAGACCAGGGTTCCGGGCTCGGCCATCGGGGGTCGGTAGAGCCTCGCTCGAACTCCGCCAGCATCCACCTCTTCGTACTCGACCGAGGTCGCGGAGGAGGGGGTGGTCCGCTGCTGGACCTGCGGATCTCGGAAGTCCTTCACGTCGAGCTCCCACAGCGGCGCGGCGTCGGCAGCAGCGTCGAGGAGCTTGGCCGCTTCCTCGCTGGGGACGGGTCGCGTGCGGACCTCGTCTCCTCGCGTCTCTGAACTATTCACGTCTCGCCTCCTCGCGTCTCGGGGTCAAGCCGCGGCCACGACGCGCTCCGCCTCTTCCGCGTAGGCGGCCAGGGCCTCGCGGTTCAGCTCCACGCCGAGCCCGGGCGCGCTTGGCAGGGCGATCTGACCGTCGACCATCTCCAGTCGCTGGTTGGTGAGGTTCTGGCGCAACGGCGACTCCGAGAGCTCGGACGGGAGATACTCGATGAACGCGCAGTTGGGCGAAACCGCAGCGAGATGAACGGCCGAGCAGATCGAGATTTCCGTCTTCCACAGGTGAGGAACGATTCGCAGGCCGCGTTCATCGGCGAGCTCGCATACCCGCCTCGCCTCGGTCAGACCTCCGACTCGGGTGACGTCGGGCTGGATGATCTGCACGCCGGCTCGCTCCATCAAGTCGAGGTGCTCGAAGCGCGTCGTCAACCACTCGCCCGAAGCGATCGGGATCGACTGCTCGGTGGCAAGGCGGCGGTGCCCGTCGAGGTCGTCGGGCCAGAGCGGCGTCTCGACGAAGAAGAGGTCGAACTCGACCCAGTCCGCGAGGACGCCGAGCGCGGTGTCGGCGTCAGGGAAGGCGTACTGGACGTCGACCAAGAGCTCCACCTCCGGACCGACCGCCGCCCGCACCGCTGCCAGGACCTCGGTGCTTCGCTCCCACGGCTCTCGCATGCCGTTGTGGGCGTACGGTCCCTCGAGCGTGACCTCGGCCTTGACAGCGCGGAAACCCGCGGCTACGGCGCGGCGAGCCCAATCGACGAGCGAATCACGGTACTCGGAAAAGGAGTTCGTCTCGGGTTGAAGCGAGGCGTAGGGAGTGATGCTCTCCTGCACAGCTCCGCCCATCAGCTCGTAGCAGGGCTTGCCGAACGCCTTGCCGCGAAGGTCGTGCAGGGCAAGGTCGATCGCCCCGATCGCGTTGATCACCGCACCGCGGCGTCCGTTCATCGCCGAGCCGACATAGAGGCGTTGCCAAAGGTCCTCGACCTGCAGTGGATCGGCTCCGATCAGCATTTCCCTCAGACCGAGGCCCATGTTGTGGGTGCCTGGCGCCTCAATGCAGGCTCGCGCGATCCAAGGATTGACGTCGGTCTCGCCGATGCCACTGATTGCCTCATCGGTGTGGATCTCGACAACGATGTTGTCCTGGGATGAGCTCGCGGCGGTGGTATCGAACTGCGGCTGTACGAGTACGTGGCACTCGACGTCAGTGATCAGCATCTGGGTGGTCTCTCCTTTGGCGGATCGGCCGCGTCTATCGCTGCGGCCGCGTGGCGTTCATTGGTCGGAGCCGCGGTTCCGACCGAAGTGGTTGTGGATATGCCGGCCCAGCGTCTCGTCCAACCGCTGCTCATCGCCGCTGCGCAGAGCGCTGAGGAGCTCCTCGTGTTCTGTGGCGAGCTCCTCCAGGGAGTGATGGGCGGGGGCATCGCGACGGAAGTAGGCGCGCACCCGCGGCTCGATCGAGCGCCAGATCTGCAGGCAGTGGGGCTGGTTGGAGCGCTCGATCACCAATTCGTGGAAGCGCACGTCCTCCTCGGCGAGTGCGTCGAGGTCGCCGGCGACGGCGGCCTTCCTCATCTCGGCGATCAGGCTCGAGAGCCGCTCGAGGTCTGAGGGCTCCAGGCGTGTCATCGCCTGGCGGAAGGCAAAGCTCTCGACCGTGAGGCGAATCGGCACCAGCACCTCGATCACCTCCTCCTGGGAGACGCCGAGCACTTCCGTCGCCCGATAGGGCGACTGGGCGACGAGGCCCTCGTGCTCGAGCTGGCGCAGCGCCTCGCGAACGGTCGAGCGGCTGACCCCCAGTTGCTCGGAGATCTCGACCTCTTTGAGCCGATCGCCCGGCTGCATCGCCCCTTCGACGATCGCCGTCCGCAGCGCCTCGGTGGCGCGGCGGCGCAGCGAAGCGGGGGCGAGCTCAGGCAGGCTGGTGGGGGATTCCGTCATTTGGTGCTTGTCGACAATATCCTGTCAGTGGAGGCTTTGCAAGCCGTTCCCGGTGTTGACTGACGTGGCCGCGCCGAGGGCCGCGTCGGCAAGACGGTCGTTTCGAACGGGTGCCTCGGAGAGCCATTCTGGGTAGCGGTGGCAGGCGACCTCGGTGCCCCGGTCGGTCTCACGCAGCGGCGGCAGCTCCTCCCGGCAGCGTGCCTGCGCAAAGGGGCACCGCGAAGCGTAGGGACAGCCTTCGCCGGAGTCCTGGGTGAGCGATCCCGACGCCTCCTCCTCGGCAAGGACGGCCGCATCGCGGCGCTGTCGCTGTGCCCGCGGGTCCGGCTGCGGTGAGGCGGCGTGGAGGGCCGCGGTGTACGGATGGGCGGGGTCCAACGAGACGCTTTCGGCGCTGCCCGTCTCCATGATCCTTCCCCGATAGAGAACGAGAACTCGGTCACACATGTGGCGCACGACCTCGAGGTCATGGGAGATGAAGAGATAGCTGAGCGTCGTCGTCTGCTGCAGCTCGCGCAGCAGATCGAGGATCTGCGCCTGAACTGAGAGGTCCAGCGCGCTCACCGCCTCATCGCAGATGACCAGCTGCGGCGATGCGATCAGCGCCCTCGCTATTGCGATCCGCTGCCTCTGGCCGCCGGAGAATTGCTCCGGGTAACGGGTAGCCACCTCCCTGGGCAGGTGCACCCGTTCGAGCAGTGCGCCCACTTTCTCACGTACTGCCTGCCGATCGTGCTCGCCGAAGGATTCAAGCGGTTCGGCCAGGATGCTGCCGATGGTGCGGGCGGGGTTGAGCGAGCCGTAGGGGTCCTGGAACACGACCTGCACTTGTCGATAGAACTGCCGCTGCGCCTTGAAGTCGAGATCAGTCACGTCGCGGCCTTCGAATTCGATGCTGCCGCCCGCGACCGGGACGAGGCCGAGGATCGCGCTGGCCGCCGTCGACTTGCCAGAGCCTGACTCACCAACCAAACCGACGGTCTCTCCAGGCGCGATATCGAACGTGACGTCTTGCAGAGCCCGGACCCGTCGCCGCCGCTGGCGGTACTCGACGCTGAGCCCGCGAACGCTGAGGAGCGGCTCGCCGGTCATCAGCTTGGCACCTTCTCTCGTCGCAGCGCGTCGATGTGGAGGCAGCGCGAGAGGCGTCCCTGATCTGGGTGGCTGAGCTCGATCGGACCAGAGCGGCAATCGTCGCGGACGAACCGGCAGCGGTCGGCGAAGCGGCACCCCTGAGGCCAGGATCCGGGCGTAGGCACGCTTCCGCTCATCTTCGTCAGCTCAGCTCCCGGCGCCACGAGCGCCGGATTCGACTCCAGCAGTCCCAGGGTGTACGGGTTCAGGGGCTGGTCGAAGATCGACTGCACCGGCGCCTGCTCAAAGACCTGCCCGGCGTACATCACCAAGGTACGGTCGCAGAGGTCCGCGACGACGCCCCAGTTGTGGGTGATGACGATGATCGCCATCCCGGTTTCCTGCTGCAAGCGTCGGAGCAGACCCAGGATCTCCGCCTGGACGGTCACGTCCAGCGCAGTCGTCGGCTCGTCAGCGATCAGCAGCTGCGGCCGCCCAGCAAGTGCGAAGGCGAGCGCGATGCGCTGCGCCATCCCACCGGAGAGCTCATACGAGCGCGCCCTCGCGACTCGATCCGGTTCGGGCAGATCGACCATCCGGAGGAGCTCGAGCACCCGCGTCTTCGCCTCACGTCGCGAACAGTGGTCATGTCCCCGGACGATCTCGCTGAGCTGACTGCCGACGGTAAAGGTCGGGTCGAGGCTCGCCAGGGGCTCCTGCGAGACATAGGCGAGAGCTGAGCCGCGGAGCGGGCTGAAATCACGGTCGCTGAGCTCGACCAGCTCCCTCCCGTGCCAGCGAATCGAGCCGCCGAGCGGCTCGAGGCCAGCGGGGAGCAGCCGCAACAACGCCAGCGCGGTGACGCTCTTGCCGCAGCCCGACTCGCCGACGATGCCGAGGGCCTCGCCCGCGTGCACCTCGAAGCTGGCGCGCTCGACGATCAGTCGCTCGTCCTCGCCATCGACCAGGCCGACGGACAGCTCGCGCACCGTCAGAAGCGCCTCTTCCACCCCGGCCGAAGGCTCGGCGCCGGTCGACGCGGGGCGCGCCGGGCGCCGCCGCCGGCGCCGCGGTGGACCTCCCTCATGAACGGTCGCGTCACGAAGAGCGTCACCGAGCAGCCCAAGGCACAAGATCGTGATCGCAATCACCACGGCAGGAGGGATCAGCAGCCAGGACTGACGCTCGAGCACGGTGGAGGCTTCTGCCTCCATCCCGCCCCAACTGGGCGAGGCACCGCTGCCGACCAGGCCCAGGAAGGCGAGCGTGGTACCGAAGAGCAGAGCGTAGGCAGCGAAGATGGCAGCTTGGACGATGATCGGGCCGGTCATCCGCGGCAGGATGTGACGCAACAGGATCCGCCGGTGCGAGAGGCCTGAGACGCGAGCTGCGGTGATGTAGAGCTCATCCCGGACTTGCAGCGTCTTGCCGCGAACCACACGGAAGACCGTGGGCGCGCCGAGGACGCCGAAGACGACCATCGCCGCGTCGGTGCTCCCGGGCACGAGCGCCAGCACGACCAGCACGAAGATCAGTGCCGGGATCGCCAGGACGATCTCAGCGAAACGGCTGAGCAACCAGTCGAGCCCGCCGCCACGGTAGCCGGCAAGGAGTCCGAGAGGAACTCCAATCAGCAGCACGACCGCCACGCCCTCGACGACCGATTGAAGGCTCCGCAACCCCCCATACATCAGGCGGCTGAGGACGTCGCGCCCGTAGACATCAGTGCCGAGGAGATTGTGGCTCGTGGGACCGGTGAGGACGCGCGAGAGATCCTGAGCTTGGGGGTCATATGGGGCCAGCAGCGGCGCCGCGACCGAGACGAGCACGAGCAGGACAAGGAATCCAAGCGAGACGACCACGACGGGCCGGCGCCAGAACTCGCGAACGGAGGCGTGCCGCGGTGACTCCCCGCGGCTCGGCTTCACGGTCTCAGAGGCGGCGCTCATGAGACGCGCACTCGCGGATCGAGCCAACCGTAGAGGAGGTCGACAATGAGGTTCATGATCACGACGATGACCGTGAAATAGACGACGACGCCGAGAATCAGCGGCACGTCGTGCTGGGTGGTCGCCTGCACGGCGAGACCCCCGAGGCCGGGAATCGCGAACACGGTTTCGACTACCACCGAACCACCCAGAATCCCGACGAAGACAAGGCCAATCACGGTGGTGACAGGTATCGCGGCGTTGCGCAAGGCGTGTTTGAAGATGATCGAGCGCCGCCTCACCCCCGCGGCCTCAAGGGTGCGGAGAAACGGCCGGCCCATTACCTCGCGCATCGAGTCGCGGGTTTGCTTCGCGATCACCGCCAGGGGCGGCACCGACAGGGTGATCACCGGCAGCACCATGCTTCGGGCCCATTCCCCCGGTGACTCAGCGAACGGCACGTAACCGGTCGCCGGAAAGACTTCGACGGCAACGGCGAGCGTTGCCACCAGAGCGAGGCCGAGGACGAATTCAGGCAACGCCAGCCCCAGCAGGGAGATGCTGTCAACCGCGCGGCCGACGGTGCCCGTCAGGAGTGCCCCCGCGACCCCGAGCGCGACGCCGACGAAGGTCGCCAGGAGGGTCGAAAGGATGACCAGGTCGAGGGTGACACCGAGGCGGCTGCTCAACAGCGAGGCAACCGATTCACCACTGAAAGCCGAGCTTCCGAGATCGCCTTGGACGGCACCACTCAGCCAATCCCAGTACCGCACCGGCAGCGCTTCGTCGAGCCCCAGCGACTGCCGCAGTTCGAGGTACTGGGCCTTCGTCGCCGTGTTGCCGAGGATCTCTCGGGCGATGTCGCCCGGAATCAGGGCGATCAGGACGAAGGCTGCGGCGGTCACCGCAAAGAGAAGCGGTATCGAAAGCGCCAAACGGCGGGCGATCAGCCGCAGCATCGTGCGCTCCGGGCCCTGCCGCGGGGGGTGCCGGCGGCGCCGGCACCCCCCTGTCCCCAGCTATCGGGGTCAGCCAGCCGGGCGGAATTCATGCGAATAGGTGCTGTTGCGATCAGCGGTTGCCTCAACACCGGCGATGTCCGACTGATAGAGGTAGACGAGCGGCGTCGCCTCAACCGGAGCGAACCACGCTTCTTCGACGAGGAATTTCTGCATTTCCCTCGCGATCGCGTCAGCCTTGTCGGCAGGTGCGGCGACCAGTTCTTCGTAGATTTTTTCCAGTTTCGGACTGTGGCTGCCGAACGGGTTCTGAGCGGCGGCTTCAGGACCCCACAGCAGCTGATAATTGGTGACCGCGGGCAGGCGCCCCCAGCTGAGAGTCGCCGCGGGGTACTCCTTGGTTCCGATCTTGCCCGAGTATTCGCCGATGTCGGTCTTGATGTCCGGTTCGACCTCGATTCCGATTTTCGCAAGCTGGCCTACGAGTGCTTCCGCCAGCACGTTTTGCCCGACCGCGTTGATCGAGAGAACCTTCATCGAGAAGCCGCTCGCGTAGCCAGCTTCGGCCATCAGTTCTTTCGCTTTGTCGAGGTCGTATGAGTAGAAATCCTGCAGGGCTGGATCGAAGTCATCATCGCCCTTGGCCGCCATCTGATCAATCGTTTCGCCGTGGCCGAGGCCGAGTAGCTCGCCTACCGACTCACGATCGATCGCATAGTTGATCGCCTGACGCACCCGGAGATCCCCGAGCGGCTTCAGGAGTTCGCCATCTCGATCGCTGAACTGAAGCGCCATCAAGAGCGTCGTCGGCGCAACGTATTCGAGGTCAGCGGCTTCCGCACCATTGATGCTTTCGGCCGGCTGGTCTTGGACGACCTGGACTTGATCGGTTTTCAGTGCCTGCAGAGCGGCGGTGGGATTGCTGATCGTCTTGATCACGACCTTTTCCCAGTGGATTTCCGACTTGTCCCAATAGTTCGGATTGGGGACGAACGTGTAGTGGTCGCGGGGGACCGTTTCGGATTTTTGCAGGACGTAGGGGCCAGCTCCGTCAGGTTCGGTTTTGAGCGTGCCGGCTTTCACCGCCTTGGGGCTTCCGACCTGGCCGATCGCGAGGTATTGGCTGAACAGCGTTTCCAGGAGCGGGGTCGGCTCGGAGAAGTTCAGCGTCAGTTCGAGCGGGGCGGTGACGTCAATGGATTTCAGAGACGAGAGATAACCGGCTCCCGCTCCGCCAGGTGCCTTCTTGACGTATTCGATCCAGAGCTTGACAGCTTGCGCGTCGAGCTTTTCGCCGTCGCTGAATTTCACGTTCGGCCGCAGCTTCATGGAGAAGCTTTCGTTTCGCGGTCCGTATTTCCAGCTGAGCGCGAGGCCGGGCTTGAAGTTCCCGTCAGGCGCTTTGACGATCAGCGGGTCATACGCAAGCGAGTAGTAGACGTTGAATTCGTTGAAGCCCAATCCCGGGTCGAGGGTCGAGGGAAAGCCCGGATTGGCGATGGTCAGAGTCCCGCCGGTCCCGCCGGTCCCGCCGGTCCCGCCGGACGAGTCGCCGGTCCCGGTCCCACCACCGCAGGCGCTAAGAACCACCGCGCTTGCGAGCAGGCAAAGCATCGCCGCCAGTGCCGAGAGGCGCTTCCCTCCGAGGCGCCGCTGCTTTGGTGTTGAGAGCGGCTCCTCCGAGCCGCTATTGATCTGCTCCAACTTCTTCGCTACCACTCTCTCCTCCTGTCATTGGGTCGGCTGCGTCTGCAACCGGTTTTTCTCGGACCGCCTCCCGAGCGATCCTGAGAAGTCCTTGTGCCCCGATATGCCGGCCCAGCGTCTCGTCCAACCGCTGCTCATCGCCGCTGCGCAGAGCGCTGAGGAGCTCCTCGTGTTCTGTGGCGAGCTCCTCCAGGGAGTGATGGGCGGGGGCATCGCGACGGAAGTAGGCGCGCACCCGCGGCTCGATCGAGCGCCAGATCTGCAGGCAGTGGGGCTGGTTGGAGCGCTCGATCACCAATTCGTGGAAGCGCACGTCCTCCTCGGCGAGTGCGTCGAGGTCGCCGGCGACGGCGGCCTTCCTCATCTCGGCGATCAGGCTCGAGAGCCGCTCGAGGTCTGAGGGCTCCAGGCGTGTCATCGCCTGGCGGAAGGCAAAGCTCTCGACCGTGAGGCGAATCGGCACCAGCACCTCGATCACCTCCTCCTGGGAGACGCCGAGCACTTCCGTCGCCCGATAGGGCGACTGGGCGACGAGGCCCTCGTGCTCGAGCTGGCGCAGCGCCTCGCGAACGGTCGAGCGGCTGACCCCCAGTTGCTCGGAGATCTCGACCTCTTTGAGCCGATCGCCCGGCTGCATCGCCCCTTCGACGATCGCCGTCCGCAGCGCCTCGGTGGCGCGGCGGCGCAGCGAAGCGGGGGCGAGCTCAGGCAGGCTGGTGGGGGATTCCGTCATTTGGTGCTTGTCGACAATATCCTGTCAGTGGAGGCTTTGCAAGCCCGACCATCCGTTCGGTAGCGCAATTGAGCGTGGGCGCGATCGCGCCCCCCCCTCATGGCTTCGGCTGCCTGAGCTGGGCCGCGGCGTGGGCAACAGCCGTCACCGTCGCCCAGTCAGGAGCGAGCGGATCGTGCTCGGCGACCCAGCTCCCGCCCACGGCGACCACGTTCTCGAGCGCCAGATAGGCGGGCGCCCGCTCGGGACCTATTCCCCCCGTCGGGCAGAACCTCGCCTCCGGGAACGGGCCGGCCAGGGCCCGCAGGAGCGCGATGCCCCCGATCGCCTCCGCGGGGAACAGCTTCATCGTCTCGATGCCGCGCTCGAGGACCAGGGCGACCTCGGTCGGCGTAGCGACGCCGGGGAGGACTGGGACCGGGCACTCCTCGAGCCGATCGAGCAGGACCGCGGTGGTCGCCGGCGTCACCAGGAATGCTGCGCCCGCAGCGACCGCCTCCTCGAGCTGGGCGGCGCCCCGGACCGTGCCCGCCCCGACCTGGGCCTCGGGAACCTCAGCGGCGATCGCCCGGATGCACTCGACGGCACCCGGCGTGCGCAGCGTCACCTCGATTGCGGCGAGGCCGCCGGCGACCAGCGCGCGCGCCAGCGGCACCGCGTTCTCGGGGCGATCGACGGTCACGACCGGGATCACCGGGCTGGCGGCGAAGACTTGCTCCGCCGGATGCAGATCGTCAGCCGGCATGGGTACCCACCTGGGGAGCAGGGAGCGCGTCGACCAGCGCCCCCACCTCCTCCCGCCCCGGGTAAGAGGCGGCGCAGCCGTGGCGGGTGACGCTCGCCGCCGATGCGGCAACTCCCCAAGCAAGGGCCTCCCGTGGAGCGCCACCCGCCGCCCGGGTTGCCAGATATGCGCCGGCGAACGCGTCGCCTGCCCCGGCGGCGTTGGCGACCGGCTGCGGCGGAACCGGCTGGGTCACAACGTCCTCTCCGCTCACCGCGCTCGCCGGGCGCGCTCCGTCGGTTACGGCCAGCTCCACTCCGCCGAGCGCCTCGCGAGCAACTTCGATCGGGTCGCCGACTCGAAATACGGCGGCCAGGTCCTCGGCCGAGGCAATCACCAGGTCGCATCGAGCCGCGATCTCAGCCAGATGGCGCACGTCGCCACCGAGCTGGGGCCGATGGTTGAGGACACAGGCAGCCTTCGCACCCGCACGCCGGGCTCGGTCGATGGCCTCGGTCGCGGCAGCGGCGCTCGACGCCGAGACCGCCAAAGTGACCCCGGTGACGACAAGCACCTTGACGTCCTCGAAAGCCGCGTCTTTCAGGTCGCCGGGACCGAGGCGGCTTCCCGCCGAGGCGTTGCGCCAGTACGTGAAGCGATGCTCGCCCGACGCAGCCGCTGAGTTCAGGTACAGGCCAGTGGCTGCATCCGCGTCCGCGATCACGTTCGCGACGTCGATCCCCTGGCCGGCCCAGAAGGACACCAACCACTCGCCGAACTGGTCGGCGCCGACCCGCCCGGCGAATCGGGTGGCGAAGCCGAGCCGGGCAGCCATCACGATCACGTTCGCCGCATCGCCGCCCGGGGCCATCTCGAGGCCGCCGCTGCGATCGAATTCGAGCTCGACGAGCCCCTCTCCGACTCCCAGGATCAACGCGCCTCCATCGTCAGGTCGCCGGGAAGGCGATCGTCGACATCAGAGCGTTGGCCGCCTGCCGCGAGTCGAGCCGGGTGTGCTGGACCACGATCGGAACGTTGCTGCGAACCACGCAGCAGTAGTCGACTCCGATCGGCATCGGCTCCGGATCCTCGAGGTCGTTGAAGCGCTGGTGGTGCGCCCTTCGCGCCGGGACCGTGAAGCGGTACGGGCCAACCGGCTCGCGATCGGTGAAGTAGAGCGTCAGCTCGACCCGGGCGTCCTCGCTGCCTGCATTGAGAATGCAGGCGCTGTCGTGGCTGGTCATCGCCGGGGCGGGCCCAGTGCTCTCGGCCGGGACGTAACCGTCGGCGATGACCCACGCGAGGGCTCCGATCGCGGGCTCACCCGGTTGCCCGGGCCCAACGCCGCTCATGCCGCTCCCCCGTTGCGTCCCGGCGCCGCGGTCGCCGCCGCACCCAGCGTGGTCCCCTTGACTGAATCGAAGAGGTACAGCTCGCTGGTGTCGAGCCAGAGCTGGAGACGCTCGCCTGCGCGCGCCTCGGTTGCGGCGTTGACGCGCGCGACGGCGCGGCTTCCGGCGTGTTCCTGCGTCCTTTCTTCGACCCCGCTGTCCTTTTTCAGGGCGCGCAGCTCCTCGGCGGCCTCACCGCCGGAGACGTCGGCCCGCACGTCCGAGCCGAAGTAGGCGTAGACCTCCGACCCCATCAGCTCGGTGAGCTCGATCGGCGCGGCGAAGGTCCAGCCGTCGCGATCTGGCGGAACGAAGCGCGCGTCCTCGAAGCTCTCCGGCCTGATCCCGAGGATCACCCGCCGATCGCCGTTGTGCCGCGCCTCCACGCTTTGCCGCAGCCGATCCGGGATCGGGATCGAACCGATCGCGGTGTTGAGCTGCGAGCCTTCGACTTCGGCGCCGAAGAAGTTCATCGCCGGCGATCCGATGAAGCCGGCGACGAAGAGATTGTGTGGACTGTTGTAGAGGTCCCGAGGTGCGGCGAACTGCTGGAGGACCCCATCACGCATCACCGCGACGCGGTCGCCCAGCGTCATCGCCTCGGTCTGATCGTGGGTGACGTAGACGGTCGTCGTCCTCAGCCGCCCCTGCAAACGCGAGACCGCCGCCCTCATCTCGACCCTGAGCTTGGCGTCCAGGTTCGAAAGCGGCTCGTCCATCAAGAATGCCTTCGGCTCCCGGACGATCGCCCGGCCCATCGCAACCCGCTGGCGCTGCCCGCCGGAGAGCTTTCCCGGCTTGCGATCGAGATGTGGCTGAAGGTCCAGGATCCGCGCCGCCTCCTCGACCCTGGCGCTTATCTCTGCCGAGTCGATACGACGCATCTTGAGCGCGAAACCCATGTTGTCTCGCACCGACATGTGCGGGTAGAGAGCGTAGTTCTGAAACACCATCGCGATGTCGCGATCCTTGGCGGCGGAGTCGTTGACCACCTCCCCGTCGATCAGCAGCTCTCCCCCGGAGACGGTCTCGAGGCCGGCGATCATCCGCAAGGTCGTCGACTTTCCGCACCCGGAGGGCCCGACGAGGATCACGAACTCCCCGTCGGAGATCTCCAGGTTCAGGTCCTGAACTGCTTCGGCACCGTCGGCGTAGCGCTTGCAGACCTGCCGTAGCTCAATCCCGGCCATCGCAAATCACGCTCCCATCTCGACGACTGCCTTGACGAAGCCCTCGGGCCGGGAGCTAGCGTGCTCGAAGGCCTCGACGATCTCCCCGAGCGGGAAGACGTCGGTCACCAGCGGGCTCGGTTCCAGCGCGCCGGAGCCGACCAAGCGCATACCGGCCCGCATTCCGGCCATCACCGTGTCGAGGTCTCGGAAGTGGGCATTGACGATCTGGAACGCCATCCAGTTCCAGTGCCCCAGGGGGATCGGCCGCGGCTCGCCGAGGTGATATCCGACGATCGCCAGCTTGCCGCTCATCCGCGTCACCTCACCGGCCAGCTGTAGGCCAGGGGTGATGCCGGTTACCTCGAAGGCGACGTCGACGCCGACGCCGTTGGTCTCCTCCGCCACGGCCTCGGCAAGCGATTCCTGGGCGGTGTTGACGACCCGGGTGGCACCGAGCTGCCGGGCGCGATCCAGGGCGTCGTCGCGGATATCGGCGACGATCAGCGAACGTGGCCCCTTCAGCTGCGCCACCATCTGGAGCAGGCTGCCCATGTAGCCAGCACCGATGATCAGCACGTCATCGCCCAGCAGCGGCGCAGCCAGCTCGACGGAGTTGACGATGCAGGCGAGCGGCTCGGCGACGGCCGGGTACCGCAACTCGGCGGGAACGGGCACGCAGAATCGCTCGGGGACGACGATGCGCTCGGCGAAGCCCCCGTCCGGCACCCAGGCGACGACGCTATCGCCCGCCGAGAGCGAACTGACCTCGGGCCCGACGCCCTCCACGACCCCGGCGATCTCGTGACCGATCTCCATCGGAAGCTTGTCTGGGGCCTTGCCGGTCCAAACGTCGAGGTCGGAGGTACACAGTCCGCATTCGGTGATGCGAACGAGCACCTCGCCCTTCATCGGCGCTGAAAGCTCCTTCTCGAAGAACTCGATTCGGCGTTGATCGGTCAGTAGCGCCGCTTTCATTCACCCTCCTTTTCGGGGCCTACGGCCCATCTGCCTGACAACGTTGCCACATTCATCTCCAAAAGTCTCCGGCATCGAAACATCCGACTCTTCCTACGAGCTTTCCGGCGCGGCGGTGGAACTCCGCACGATCAACTCGGTCTCCAGCCATATCTCGGTCCCGGCCTCCGCGCCCGAGGCCGACATCTCGATCGTCAGATCGGCGGCCTTGCGTCCCATCTCGAACATCGGCTGGCGAACCGTCGTCAGCGGTGGAGTCAGGTGCTCGGCAAAGGTGTCGTCGAACCCGATTACCGAGGTCTGGCGCGGTACTCGGACTCCTCGCTCATACAGCGCCTGCAGCATCCCGGCGGCAAGCAGGTCAGAGCCGGCGAAGATCGCCGTCAGGTCCGGCCGGCGCTCGAGCAACCTGTCGGTGTAGTCGCGGCCGGTGCTGAGCGATTCCCACCCGGCATCGAGGGCGTAGTTGCCGACGACGACCAGGGAATCGTCCAGGTCGAGGTCGTTGCGGACGAGCGCGTCACGGTAGCCCGAATAGCGCTCGTTGGCGATTCGTTCGACCGGACTCTCCTGCATCGGCTCGCCGATGAAACCGATCACCTCGTGCCCCAAGCCGATCAGATGGTCCATCGCCGCTGTTGCGCCGACGTAGTTGTTGACCAGCACCGAGCCGCCCGCTCGGAAGAGAGGGCGCTCGACCTCTACCGCCGCGGCACCGGCGTTGAGAGCAAGCTCGACGTTCCCAGCATCGACCGGAGTCGCGAAGACGATCCCGTCGACTCGCTGAGACAGAAAGGCCTCGACCCCCTCCCGCTCGCGATCGGCCGAGCCCCGGGCGTTGTAGAGCAAGACGTTGTAGCCGCGATCGTTTGCGCCCAGCTCGATACCCCGGGCCACCTCAGCGAAGAATGGATTGGGGAGCGTCTCGTGCAGAAGCGTGCCAATCGTCATCGTCGTGGCGCTTTTGAGGCCGCGGGCGATGGCGTTGAGTCGGAAATCCACATCCCGCATGGCGGCTTCCACGCGCTCCCGGGTCTCTGGCGCGACGTAGCCTTTTTCGTGAACCACTCGTGCCACGGTCGAGGTCGAGACACCTGCCCGCGCCGCCACATCTCTGAGGGTCGAGGTCAACGCGCCGCCCCAGCGGTGAGCCCCGCGATGACCTGGCGCTGCAGGAACAGGAAGCACACCACGGGGACGATCATCAGCAGCGTGGTGCCAGCCAGGATCGCGCTGATGTCCGTAGTGAAGTGCCCTCGGAAGAGCGCCAGAGAGACTTGCACGTTCTGATGTTCGGATGAGGGAGCCAGCAAGAGGTTGAAGAGGAAGTCATTCCAGACGTTGATGAAGACCAGCACTCCTGCCGTGGCGAGGCCTGGGCGCGCCAGTGGGACGATAATCCTCCAGAGTAGCTGCGGGTAGCTGGCGCCATCGAGCGCCGCCGCCTCCTCGATCGAGGGCGGCAGGCCCGAGAGGTAGGCGCGAAGGATGACGAAAGCGAGCGGGAACCACATCGCGCTGTAGAAGATGATCATCCCTGGCTCGGTGTCGAAGAGCCCGAGTTCTCGCATGATCACGAACTCCGGCACGATCAGTCCGGTGATCGGCAAGGCCAGGCCGAGAGTGAAGAGTGCCGTGAGGCTGCGGCGAAATGGGAATTCCATCCTCGCGGCGGGATACGCGGCGAGGAGCGCCGCGGTCAAGGCGCCCAAGGTACCCAGCCCGGCATACAGCACGGTGTTCAGGTAGTACCGGGCGATATCGAGTTCAGTGAAGAGCGACCGATAGCCGTCGATGCTGATCGGGTTGGGGAAGAAGCTGCCACGCCCATAGATCTGGGCCTGCGTCTTGAACGACGACAAGACAACCCACAGCACTGGGCCGAGGCAGAGGGCGGCAACCAGAGACAGGAATAGAAACCGCACCGTGAGTCGCGATGCTCGGAGAGCCATCAATGGTCACGCTCCCCGAGGCGAAAGACCCGGCGGGTGACGAGGATCGCGATCAGGCCTAGGAGGAGCAGGACCACTCCGATTGCGTTGGCATATCCCCAGTTGCCGCTGGAATATTCCTTGAATGCGTAGAGCGCCAAGGTAAGCGTATGGTTCGCCGGCCCGCCCGAAGTCATGATGTAGACCCCGTCGAAGTATCCGATCGTCACCAGGAGCACCAGAATCGTGCAAATCCCGATGATGTTGCGCAGCAGCGGCAGCGTCACGAAGCGGGTGGTGCGCCACCGTCCAGCTCCGTCGACCTGGGCCGCGTCGTAGATTTCATCCGGGATCGCAGCGATCTCGGCCATCGTCAAGATCATCACCACTCCCGCAGTGAATGCCCAGGTCGCGGCGACGGCCGGCAGTGCGGTGTCGAGGTCCAAGAGCCAATCGCGATTGCTCTGAACGCCAAACGCTTCCAACGCTTGGTTGAGAAGCCCGTAGCGCGGGTTGTAGACCGAGAGATAGACCAGCGCCAGCGCCGCGATCGAGACCACGTTGGGGAGGAAGTAGATCGTTCGCAGGATCTTCCAACCGCGAATGCGCCGCGAGAGGATGATCCCGAGCGCGACGCCGACGGGAACCTGAATCAGCACTCCGACTGCGCAGAAGAAAGCGGTGTTCTTGAGCGCCGTGACGAACACGGGATCCGAGAACAGATCGGAGAAGTTTTCGAGCCCGGTGAACTCGAAACTGATCGGGCCCCAGTCCGAGAGCGAGGTGACCGTAACGACCCCGAGCGGAATCAGAAAGAAGATCGCGAACAGCCCGATCCCCGGAAGCAGCGACAGCGCTATCGGCAGCGCCATGCCACGGGTCGGTCTCTCGACCTGCAGCCGCATCGCTCACTTCTCCTCTGCCGCGCTCAGAGCGTTGAGGAAATCGTCGGTCGACATCCCACCCTGAACGTAGGCGGGCCAGTCGTTGATCCATTCCGTCGTGAACTGCTGAGAGGTCGCGAACTTCGAGGTCGGGTACGTGTATTTCACCCCCGGTGCTTCCTTCACCAGCTTGTAGGAGAGCGGGTCGAGTCTCTTCACCTGGCTTGCTGACGGAGTGAACTTGATCGGCCAGTAGGACCCGGTGTCGACTGCCTTGGTGAACATCTCTTCTTCCGAGGTCAGGAACTTCATGAACGCGATCACGGCCTCTTCCTTGTCTGCGTCATGCGCACCGGAGCCCCAATTCGTGCTTCCGGTGACGACGATCAGGCCGTCTTCGGGAGACGGTTCATAACCGACGTGCTTCATCCCGCTGCCCGCAATGTCGGGGGTCATCCAGGGACCGTTCGCGATCATCGCCGCTTCTTCAGCGAGGAACGGTGCCGATGCATTCTCATACTTGCCAGTGAAGGCGTCGGAGTTGACGCAGCCTTCGGTGTGCAGCTGCTTAAGGAACTCGGTCGCTTTCACGACCACTGGGTTGTCGGCGTAGTTTCCTTCAGTGATTTCGTCTTTGAGGAACTCTTCGCCGCCCGGCTGGGTGCCGATCAGGTTGGCCCACATCAGCTGGGTGACCCAATCGCCGTCCATCGCGATCGGAATCGTTCCGGCGGCCTTGAGTTTGGTGCAGTCGGCGAGCAGCTCGTCCCAGGTTTCGGGGTAGCTGCTGATGCCGGCTTTCTCGAAAAGGTCTTCGTTGTAGAAGATCCCGATCGAATCGGTTTGCTCCGGAATTCCGAAAATTCCTCCGTCTTCGTTGCTGGCGCTGACGAAGGCTTCCGGGACGAAGCTGTCTTTCCAGGCCGGGTCTTCTGCGAGATAGGGCTCGATGTTCATGGCGCTACCGGTTTCCGCGACTGCCCGAAGCACGTTCGACTGGGCTGCGAAGAGGTCCGGCAGGGTTCCAGTGGCCGCGGCGCGTTCGTAGTGTTCGGCGAGTTCCTCGTCGCTGTTGGGCTTGAACGGCTTTGGTTCGATCCGGTAGCGGCCCTTGTACTTGGCGTTGAATCGCTCCCACATCTGCTTGTAATAGACCGAGAACGGATCCTCCTTCGGAGCCGTCGTCGGGCAGGTCTCGCAGGTGATCACGACCTCCCCGCTCGAGCCAGATCCCGAGTCGCTCCCGCCGCAGCCTGCGAGGGCACTGGCTGCGATTGCGATCAGTGCGGCCGAAAAGAGGCCACGCTTCATCAGCTTCATTCGGTACTTCTCCTCTCCGTAGCACCCGTTGCCGGGCACGCGTGCCCAATATGGCAACGTTGCCACATCAGGCTATCTCTTTCCGTGGGTAGTCAATTCGTCTCTCAGATCGCCTCGTACGCCACCCGGCGGCGGCTGGCCGATTCAGCCGATGCGGCGATCGCGTCGCATACCGCGGCAGCGCGATATCCATCCTCGAAATCGGCGCCGTGCGGGCGAACCGCGGCGCCGCTCCTGATCGCGGACAGCAAGTGGATCGTCTGGTGGATGAAGCTGTGCTCCCATCCGATCAGGTGCCCGGCGGGCCACCAGTGCTCGGAAAAGGGGTGAGCCGAAGCGGTGGTCAAGACCCGCCGAGGCCCGCTCGCGCGCGGGTCGGCATCCGCCTGGAATAGCTGCAGCTCGCTGAGGCGCTCGAGATCGAAGGCAAGGGTTCCACGCTCACCGTTCACTTCGAATTGGAGCTGGTTCAGTCGCCCCGCGCAGACACGTGAGGCCTCGAGCGTGCCGACCGCGCCGCCATCGAACTCGAGCAGCGCCTCGAATGCGTCGTCGACACCCGTCCTCGCCCCGTCCCGCTCGTCGACGAAGGTCCTCAACTGGCCAGATACGGCCTCCACCTCTGCTCCGAGCAGGTAGCGGCCGAGATCGACTAGATGCGATCCGAGGTCTCCGAGGGCACCGCTACCCGCGCGGGCCTGATCGAAGCGCCAGCCTCCAATCGCTCTGTCCAGCCCCCAATCCTGCAAATAGCTGGCACGAAAGTGGAGTACCTCACCCAACTCACCGGCTTCGAGCAGCTCGCGGGCCAGCCGAACCGCCGGCACGAACCTGTAGTTGAACCCACACATGTGGACGACGTCGGCCTCGCTGGCAGCCCTTGCCATCTCGAGGCTCTCCTCTGCATCCCGTCCCAGCGGCTTCTCGCAGAGAAGGTTGAGGCCTTTTCTGGCCGCGGCAATCGTGCCCGGCGCGTGCAGGTCGTTAGGCCCGACGTTGTCGAACAGGGCAACGGCAGGGTCGGCAAGCAGCTCGTTCCAGTCGGTAACCGCCGAATCGAAGCCGAAACGACTCCTCGCCTCGGTGACGGCTGGCCCGTTGCGCCCGGCTACCGCCCGCAACTCCACCGGCGCCACTCCCAGCTCGGGCAGGCGGTTGAACGCCGCGGCATGGGCGCGACCCATGAACCCATAGCCGAGCATCGCCACCCCGATCGGCTCGTCGGTCATCGCGCCGCCTCGAATGCTGCGTCGAATTTCCGCTCGGATGCCGGGAAGTCATTGTCTCTCGCAAATTGAAGTGCCTCCTGCGCCCCCCACTCCCGCTCCATCCCAGGGTCCTCCCACTCGATCGACAGCGGGCCCTCGTAGCCGATCTGGTTCAGGGCTCTGATCAGTGCGTCGAAATCGACGTCGCCGCGACCCAGCGAGGCAAACGTCCAGCCGCGCTCGGGATGATCGAAGTCAAGGTGCGAGCCGAGCAGAGAGCGGCGTCCGTCGAGGCGGCGTTTCGAGTCCTTGAGGTGGACGTGGAAGATCCTGGCCGCGAACTCGCGTGCGAATGCTGCCGGGTCGAGAAACTGGGGAACAAAGTGGCTCGGGTCGAGGTTGATCCCGAAAGCGGGCCGATCTCCAAGCGCTTCGAGTGCCCGGCGCGTGGTCGGGAAGTCATAGGCGATCTCGGTCGGATGGACCTCAAGCGCGAACTTGACCCCCTCGGCTTCGAAGACGTCGAGGATGCCCGACCAGGCCTCCGCGAATTCTTCGTATCCGCGCTCGATCCGAAGCCAATCGTTAGGTGGGAAGGAATAGAGGAGGTGCCAGATGGGCGAGCCGGTGAATCCGGTGACGATCTCGACTCCAAACGCGGCCGCGGCCCGCGCCGTGTCCTTCATCCGCTCCGCAGCTCGGGCTCGCACACCTTGAGGGTCGCCGTCGCCCCAAATCTCGGCCGGGAGGATCTGCCGGTGCCTGTCGTCGATCCGATCGCAGACCGCCTGGCCGACGAGATGGGCGCCGATCGCCCAGCAGGAGATTTCGTGTCGGGTCAACAGCTCGGCACGACTTGCCACGTAGTCCGTCTCCGAGAGGGCGCGAACCACGTCGAAGTGGTCGCCCCAGCAGACCAGCTCGATTCCGTCGAAGCCCCAAGTGCTGCAACGCTCGGCGAGGCGCTCGATCGGCAGGTCAGCCCACTGGCCGCTGAAGAGAGTTATCGGCCTCATCCCGCCTCCCAGGCTGGCGGGGATTCGGCCGGCTCGGGACGGGGCTCGGAAGACCGAGCCACCGGAGCGACCCAATCAACCGCATTCCTGATCACACGCTGCACCGCCGGATGCTCATAGACGGGCTGCGTCTCGTGCCCGGGACCGAAATAGAAGATCCGCCCGAGCCCTCGGGTGAAGCAGCAGCCGCTGCGAAAGACCTCGCCGCCACTGAACGAGCTGACGAACACCAGCTGATCGGGCGTCGGTATCTCGAACGGCTCCCCGTACATCTCGTGCCGCCCCAGACTGATCGGATTTTCGACGCCGGCGGCGATCGGATGGGAGCGATCAAGCGTCCAGATCAACTCACGATCGTCGCCTTGCTCGCGCCAGCGCAGATCACAACTGGTGCCCATCAGCCGACGGAACGGCTTCGAATGATGGCCCGAATGCAGAACGATCAGACCGAGACCGTCGTGGACCGCCCGTTGAACCCGCGCCGCCACATCGTCGTCGAGGTCCTCATGCGCCTCGTGACCCCACCAGACGAGAACATCCGCTGCCGCCAGTCGTTCGGGCTCCAGCCCCTGCCCCGGTTCATGCAGGCCAGCCTCGGAGACCTCTGCGGCTGCGCCGAGTTGACTCCGCAAGAGAGCAGCGACCGTGCTGGCGACACCTTCCGGGTGCACCTCGCGGCCGGCGGGTACGAGGCCCTCTCCTCGTCCGTCATCGCTCCAAGCGATTACGCGCATGTGAGGTCGAGCGAGTGGGTGGTGAGTGGACGGGCGCCGTCGTTCTCGATCAGGACCAGATGCTCGAGCCGAACGCCGAAACCGTCGCCATAGGCGCCTGGCTCGATCGCGATCGTCATCCCCTGCTCGAGGATCGTCGACTCGCTCGGCACGAGCCACGGCGGCTCTTGGGCCGCGGCGCCCACCCCGTGCCCGGTGTGGTGGGGGCACTGGAGCCCGGCCTTGTGCAGGGGGTCGCGGATGATCGAGTCCAGCCGACCGGCGCTGATTCCGGGTCGAGCCGCGGCGATCCCCGCCTCGAGCGCGGAGCGAACGGCGTCATGGCGGGATCGCAGTGCAAGCGACGGCGAGCCGACGGCAAAGGTGGCACACGAATCGGCCCAGTACCCATCGCGCATCGGGGCCAGGTCGAAGAGGACTGGATCCCCCTCCTTTATTCGGGCCTCGCCAGGGGCACCATCGACCTCGCCGCTCCGTGCCCCAACGAGAAGGTCGCAGAACGTCTCGATCTCGCCACCGGCGAGATCGATCATCGCCGACTTGGCCAGCGCCCAAAGCTCCAACTCGCTGACGCCTGCTTGGCTTGCCTCTCGCAGTCTTTCCTGTCCGGCGCTGGCCAGGGATGCCGCCGCCGCCACGAGCTCCACCTCGCTCTCGTCCTTGGACATCCGCGCAACTGCCAGGTCTTCGGAGAGGTCGACGCATGGATACTCGGGAAGCGCCTGACCGAAGACCTTGTCGGCGGCGAGTAGCGCCCCTCGGTCAAGGCCGAGATCCCGCAGGGCCCCACGCAGGTCCGTGGAACCGCCGGTCTCGTGGACAGCGACGACACCGCTGGAGAGGATCAGAACCTCGCCCTCGGCGTCCGACTGACCGAGCCAGCGGCGATTGGCGGGGTTTGCGATCAGGACCGCGGCTGCGCCATGCTGGGAGCCGAGCTCCCCCGCGATTCGCAGACGGTCGGTCACACCGACACCGACGATTTCGCCAGCACTCCGCCGTCGCAGGCGATCTCAGCGCCGGTCACGTACGACGCCCAATCGGAGAGCAGCCAGAGCGCGGCGGCGGCGGGCTCTTCGGGGCTCGCCAATCTCCCGAGCGGAACCTCGTTCGAGATCAGCTTGCGGACCTCGTCGACGCGCTCGCTGCTCATCTCCCCCCACATAAGCGCCGTGTCGGTTGGCCCGGGTAGGAGGGCGTTGACGCGAATTCCGTCGGGGGCGTAGTCGATGGCCAAGGACCGGGCGAGGGACGTGGTCGCGCCCTTCGATGCTCCGTAGGCGGTGATCGCCGGCGCCGCCGTACGGGCGAAAGTCGACGAGACGCAGACGATGGAGCCGCCGTTTCCCCGCTTCAGCATCTGGCGGATCGCTGCGCGCGCGCAGAGAAAGCTCCCGCGCACGTTGGTCGCCATCACTTCGTCGAAGGTCGCCGTCGAGAGCTCATGGGCGACACCAGTGCGTTCGATCCCGGCAGAGGTGACCAAGCCTGCGACGGGTCCAAGGCTGGCGTGGAGCGCATCGAATGCGGCTTCCACTGCCTGCTCATCGGCGACGTCGAGCACCTCGGTGTGGAGCTCGCACCCCGCTGCGACCAGCGGTCCCAGTTGATCCGCCGCTTGCGCGAGCCCGGCGGCGGAGCGGTCAAGCATTGCGACCGAGGCTCCGTGGTCGATCGCCAAGCGAGCTACCGCGTAGCCGATGCCGCTGGCTGCGCCGGTAATCGCCACCGGGCCGGGCAGGGTGGGGCCAGCAGAAGGTTGGCGCTCATCCATGTGTGGTAACGTTACCACATGATGGGAAACGGTCATTTCGGCTAGATGCAGTTACCTCCTGGCGTAAGAAGATCGATTCCTCAGTCCACCCGCGCCCAGAAGGAGTAGTAAATGAGTAGCGAGAAGGCCCTGCCCGCAATTCTCGGCGGGACTCCGACGCTGTCAGCGAACGATCAACCGCTCTGGCCGCCGCGGGGCAAGCTCGAGTCCGCGGCACTCGCCGAGGTGACCGAGTTCGATGCCTGGGCCGGGTTCGGGCACAAGCCCGCCAAGTGGCGAGCGATGGCGGAGCAGATGGTCGCGTCGATCGCGGGCTACAAGTACGGGATCGGCCAGGCCAACGGAACGCTCGCGATGGGCAGCGGCCTGCGAGCCCAGGTGATCGCCCGCGGGGACGACTGGGCACGCGATAGAGACACCGTCCTGGTCACCGATCTCACCCATGCTTCCGCCCACCACGGGCTCCTCGTCGGCCTCGCCCCGCAGCTCGGTCGCGTGCCCAAATTGGTCCCGATCCCCGCCCGCGCCGACGCGACCATGGACGAGACGATCGCGGCTGAATACCTCGGCCAGCATGCCGACAGGGTCTTGGGCATCGTGCCGGCGACGATGTACGGGAATTTCGGCGCGATCGGGCCGATCGTCGAACTCGCCGCGGAGCACGGCGTGCTCGCCCACCACGACAACGCGCTCGGCGGCTCGGCGCGGTACGAAGGCACGCTGGCGCCCACCGCTTCGCTCTCGAGTCAGGGCGAGGGCAAGGCGGTTCCGGTCGGAGAGGCGGGCATGACCGTCACCGATGACCCCGAGCTCGCTCGTTGGATCCGCGCCGACACCGACTGCGGCAACCCCATCACCCATCTCGACCCAATTCCATACGCACCGCAAGAGAAGCCACTTGCGGCCGGCAACCAGCGCATGTCCGAGCACACCGCTGCCCTGCTCGCCGTGGCGTCGCTGCGCGCCCTGCACGCGCGTCTTCATATGCGGGAGAACCGGCGTCAGCTGATCGAGCTGCTCGAACCAGGCGCCCTATGTGAGCAGCAGATCCTCTGGAACCCTCCGATGGACGCCGAGTATCCCCCGTTCTTCATGCTCTACATGGGTGGCACGGAGGCGCTGGAGAACGAGCTCGGACTCACTCCGGCCGATGTCCGGGCGGTTTTCCGCGCTGAGGGCATGTGCGCCGAGCGGGGGTTCATGCCGACCCACAACGATCCGGCTTGGCGCCAAGTCGCCGAGGGAATCGATCTTCCCTACGAGAACTCGATGCGGATCTACCACCGCGGCGTGGTCATCCCGAACAAGTTCCTGCGCGACCCGCGGTTCGCCAGCTGGGTGACCGAGATCCTCGAGCGACTCGTCGCCCACGCAGACCGACTGCGCGGTATCGGAGCCGGGGTCGTCGAGACTTACTGCTGAGGCGCGACGGAGAAGGTCGGCGGCAGGCTAGCTCGTAGCCTTCCTTCCCCCCCGCTCCAACCCCGCCTCGACCAGCCCACGGCCCTCCCGCAGCCGCTCGATCCGCCGCTGAAGCTCTACCTGCTCGCGAACGCTCGGTTCCCCAGCGGGTAGCTCGCCGCTCTCGATCAGGTGGCGGACCTCGAGCTCGCGGGCGAGCTCATCCCACTCCTCGAGCCCCGGCTCGCCCTCTTCGGGCGCTGGGCCAAGCACGTTCAGGTGCTCTTGCTCGAGGAGGCCGTCGCGCTGGGCCTCGATGCTCTGGGCGATGCGGGTCTTGAGCTCGGGCTCGCGGATCTTGAAGAGGCGGCGCTCGAGGGCCTCGAAGCGGGCGGCGAGGTCGCCGTGGTCTGCCATCCAGTCGTCGAGGTGGATGTCCGCTTGGCGGAGCTCTTCTTCTTGGGCGAGGATCTCCGTGCGGTCCTCGAGCTCCTTGGCAGCGAGGTCGCGGTCGTTTGCAGCGATCGCAAGCAGGGCCTCGCGCTCCTCGCTGTCCTCGGAGCGCTCGGCCCGCCACTCGAGCGACTCGGCGTGGCGGCGAGACTTCATGATCTCGGCCTCGATCTCGCGGCGCTCGCGCTGCAGGGAGAGGGTCTCACGCGCACCCTTTCGGTCGAGCGCCGTGAAGGCCTCGGCGGCCTTGGCGTGCTCGGCCTTGAGCGTCGGCATGTCCATCTCTGCCACCACTTCGCGGTAGCCCTCGGCGCGCTCGGTGATCCACTTCGCGCGCTCGGCGCCGAGCACCCCGCGATGCGGGGCGAGCGGGTCGAGGCGATCGGCGAGCGAGAGGGTGGTGAGGGGTTGCGCCGGCGCCTCGACCTCGTGAACGCCGTCGGGCAAGACGTGGCGGCCGGCAGAGCGGGCGCTGGCGATCTTTTGCTCTGGGTCCTCCCCGTAGCGGATGCTGGCGTGGCGCCGGCGTGAGGTCTCGAGCACCTTGGCGTATTCGGCCATCCACTCCTTCACCGTCTCGCCGCGGAAGCGCTCGCAGTTGACGTGGTCGTGGAGCTCCTCGATCGGCCGCGAGAGGGCCACGTAGCTGCTCTCGCGATCCTGGGCGAGGTGGCCGCCGAGGTGGCTAACCGACCAGACCTGGGAGCCTTGGGAGAAGTTCGGGTGGATCGCGTAGCGAAGCCGCCAGGAAGGCGGGCCGAAGTCCTCCTCGGCGCCCTTGGTCAGCTCTTGGTCTTGGCGCTCGGGCTCTGCCTCGGGCGGCCGGGCAAGGCTTACCTCCACCACCCGCGAGGGCTGGCCGGGCTCACTGACCTCGACCCACATCCGTTTGCCCTCCGGGTCGGTGGCGCGGACGATCCCGGCGGTGCCGTTCTCGACCGCCCGCTCGCGCTCCCCATCGGCGCCGCGCTCAAACCAGTAGGCCGCGCCGCGCAGGACGACCTCGTCCCCGGCGTAGAAGCCGTAGGGGCGATCGGGGGAGTAGACCGCCGCCCCGGTTAGCTGTTCAGCATCGAGGCGGCGTCCCTGGGCCTCAGCGTTTAGCTCATCGATTTCTATGTTCGAGCCCTGGATGATCATCGTCGCCCGCTCTGCTCCGTGGCGCTGCTCGGCCCCAAACCAGCCCTCGACCGTCCCCTCGAGCGCGTCGGCGCGGGTCGGGTGGAAGGTGATCGCATTGTTTGCGACCAGAATTTCGACCGCCTCCTTGCCGCGGCCGGCGTCGATTGCGACCTGCAGCTTTCGCATCCACTCATGGTTGGAGCGTTTGCTCTCGGTCAGGCCGGCGAGCTCGACCAGGCCCGGGCGCGAGACCATCTCCTCGAACATCCCTGGCAGCTCCACCGCGCCCATCTGGCCGGCGTGCCCGGCGGCCAGGACGCGGGCCCCGGTCTTCTCCGCCAGTTCCGCCAGGCCGAGCCACTGCGGCAGGCCTACCTTGCCCGCCTCCTCGATCACGATCAGGGACTTGGAGTTGACCGCCAGGCGCCCATCGGCAGCCCAGCGGGTGGCGCGGCGAATCGAGAACGGCTGCGTCTCCAGGTCCTCGGCAAGTTCCTGGGCGGTGCGCCAGTTGATCGCGCAGGCAATCACCGTGCCGCCGTCTTGGCGATGGGCCTCGGTCAGTGCCTGCAGGACCGCGGTCTTGCCCGCCCCGGCCGGTGCCGAGAGGACCGACCAACCGGCTCCTCCGCCGAGCTGTGCGATCGCCTCGTGCTGTTGGTCGGAGAGCTCGCGCCCCTCTCCGAGCCTGCGCTCAGCGTAGGCCTCCCCGGCGGCCAGCGCCTGCGGCGAGTGGGCCTCCTTCGGGCGCTCGCCGACGCTCCGCAGAACCGCCATCACCCGCTTCTCTTCGGAGCGGATCGAGGGGCTCGTCACCCATGACTCCTCGAGCGCCATCAGGGCGCCCTCAGCCTGCAGCGCCTCGATCATCGCCTCGGCCTCCGCCACCCCCATCCGCCCCGGCGCCGCCGCCATCACCAGCGCCCGGGCGGCGGTCTTGGAGACCACCGGGCCGCGGCTTCGCATTGATCGCTCAGCCGCCTTGGCGAGCGAGACGCGGGCCTCCTCAGGGCCGAGCTCGAAGCCGGGCTCGCCGCGAAGCTCGGTCACCTGGTCGGGGCCGAAGTTCCGGGCGCGGCCGCGCTCGCGCCACCACTCGAGGGTCGCTACCCGGTCCTTTCCTGCCTCCTTGGGGGCGCGGGTTAGGAGCGCCAAGGCGGCCCGCTCAGGGTTGGTCAGCTCACGGCCGAGGTCACGCCTTGCTCTCGCAGCTGCCGCCTCGACCTCGCGGCTTCTGCCGCTGAAGTCATCGTTTAGCTCCTCGGGCACCCCGCGAATCTCGAAGTAGAGGCCGTCGCGACCGGTCGAGGGGGTGATCCCAAAGCCCATCCCCACCACCCGCTCGGCCAGGTGGGCGCGGGCATAAGCGCCGGCCTCGAGGGCAGCGTCGCCGTAGATCGCAGCCGAATTGATCGCCGCCAGCTTGCCGTCATTGCGGGTGACGCCGACCACCGTGCCTTCGACGTGGAGTTGCGGGGCGGGTGCGGGATCGTCCTTGGCGCAGCGCGCGGTGGCGTGCAGGGAGACCGCGCCGGCAAACCCGGTGGCGGGGCCATAGGGACGCTCGCCGTTCTCATCGCGGCCGTGCATGACCACGTCTTGGGAGGCGATCAGGTGTTCGAGGCCGAGGTTCCAGGACTCGAACATCGCCCGCTCGAGCTCGCGTTTTACCTCCTCGGGGGCCTGGCTCCAAAGGCTCGAGAAAGACTTCGGGGGCGAGAAGGTAAAGCGGAAGGTGACGACGCCCAGTTCTCGCTCGGTCAGTACCTCGCCCTCTGCGTCGCGCAGCATTTTGCCGTTCGGACCCCGCAGCGGGCGCTCGATAAAGCCCGGGCGGCGCACCTGGGAACCGTTTTTGTGGCGGCCTTGCAGGGCAAGCGCCAGGTCTGCCTCGGAGACCTCTTGGCCGGGCTTTAGACCGAGCTTGCCAAGCGCGCCCTCCGAGCCCAGCCAGTAGGCGAGGGCTTTGGGCTCGCTGCCATCACTGGCGCCGGGCGAGAAGGCGAGCGGGGACTCGCCGGCCTCGAGGGCATAGCGAGCAGCGGCCATGGCGGCCTGTTGGTCGCCGATCCCGGTCCGGATCTTCGAGGTGGTCCAGATGCACGAGTGATTGAGCTAGCGCTCGGTTTTGCCCCCTGTCGTTTTAGTCTGGACCGAACCGCGCAGCGCAACCGGGAGTCGGCGGCGTTCGCTGAGTTCGGTCCAGACTGGCCGGGAGCGGACGGCGGCGCAGGGAGCGCGCGGCAGCTCGCCGGCCGGGATCGAGAGGCAGCGCGACGACGTGACAGCCGTCCGCTCCCGGCCGCGGACCACCTCTGGACGGCCCTCCAGCCGCAACCGCAGCGCCCCCGGAACCGAACCGTGAGGAACCTCCCGGATGAATCGCGACCTGACTGTCTGGCAGAACCACGTCTACGCCAGCAACGCACAGGACAACGCCGCGGCGTCAACTGTCGCCTGGCCGCTCGCTGCGGTGCACCTTCTCGACCGCATGGACTTCGGCCGGAACATGGACGTCCTCGACGTCGGTACCGGCCCGGGTCTGATCGCCGCCCGGGCCGCCGCGCGCGTCGCCCCGCTCGGCTACGTCACCGCCATCGACCGGGCCGAGGAAATGCTCGAGATCGCCCGCCGGCGCTTCGCCGCCGAAGGCCTGCCCGTCACCGTCGCCATCGGCGACATGCACGATCTCCTCGAGTTCCCCGCCGAGAGCTTCGACCGGGTCACCGCCGGCCTGAACATCTACCTCGCCAGGGACCGGGTCGAGGTCCTCCGCGGCTACGCGCGCGTCACCAGACCGGGCGGCCGCGTCGGCATCTCCAGCTGTGGGGCCGGCTACTTCGCCCCGCTCGGCGCCGAGTTCCGCCGCATCGCCAACGCCGCCCGGCCCGGCGTCGCCGACTGGGTTCCCTGGGACGACACCAGCAACGCCGGCGCCCTCGCCGACGCCTTCCGCGCCGCGGGCCTGGTCGACGTCCAGGCCGACCTCGAGGACATCCGCGTGCCGATCCGCAACGTCGACGACTTCTGGTCAAAGGTGGTCCAGGGCACCGGATTCAGCCGGATCCTCGATCTCCTCGGCGACGACGCCGGCGCCGTTCGCCACGATCTCGCCGCCTACATCGACCAGCACCGCATCACCGAGGTCACCTTCCAAGTGATCTACGTCGTCGGCAAGGTGACCCTCACGCGCCAGCGCTGATCGCCGCGGCGCGGCCCCCACGACAGAACCCCCGGAACCGATCCTCACGGGTCGGTTCCGGGGGTTCTGTTCTCACGACTCGAAAAGGATCCGACCCTCCGGGCACGGCGTGCCGTCGGCCCTGTCGTACGAGGTGGCCTTGTCGGTCTGCACCTCGCGCACGTGGCTCCACTCCGCCGAGTCGAGCCCAACCTCGCCGGCGGGCACGCAGATCAGCGAGTACGTCGTGCCGCCGGAACCGCGGGACGTAGCCCTCCCGCCAACGACCCACTCGATGCCGGGGTCGGCCGGTCCCTTGCCGTTGCCGGAGTCCCAAGCCACGGCGCCGCTGATCGTCACTGCAACCAAGACGGCCACCAACGCGCCACTGCCTATGCGCCTCAACTGCGAATTCATCGTTTCCCCCCTCAGTCCTCGCCGCCGGCGTCGCCGGCATTGACCGAAAGCGCACGCTCCCGCAGGCCGAGGACGGCCTGGCGGGTGATGCCTGCCATCCTGGCCAGCTCGGCGTTGCGGTTCGAGTCATCGCCGTCCGCCGGGTCGCCCCACGCGTCGATCCGCAGCAGCAGGGCGGCCCGGCTCGAGCGGACAGCCTTGTAGGTGCTCTCGGCGTCCGCGGCTCGCTCGCCGGTGGCGCGGAGCTCGCGCCGGATGCGGTCCCGCTTCTCGGTCCGCACTGCCGTCACGTAGACCAAGCGCACCCAGCAGCCGCATGCCCTCCGCCGCGGCCGCGCGCTCCTCCGCATGTGCCAGCTTCGCCAGCTCCGCGTCGCTCGTACCGTCGTCGACCACCGCGAGCCGCGCTCGCGCGCCCACCGAACCAGACCGACGCGTCGGCCGGCGTCAGGGCGCCGGCCTGCTCGTTGCGCACCCGGTACAGAGGTCGCCAGCACGCCGACCACGGTAAATCGTGACGCTCCCCGCGTGGGAGTCGTCGGCAAGGTGGGCGGTCTCCTTCAACTGCTCGCGGAAGCGGAGCGGAACGAACCGCGCGAGCATCGCCGCGGCCTCGTCCAGCTCGGCGTCGGTCATCACCGCCCACTCCGACGACGCCAGATCCGGCGCCGCGGCCACCGCATCAGGCATCGCCGCCAGCCCGCGAACAGGTAGTTGTACTCGATCGATCCACTCAGCGTTGAGCGACGCTCGTCGCCGACAGCGCGTGCCACCAGTTCGACGTGAACGAGTCGATCACCCTCACCGCCGCGGCCGCCGGCAGCGACCAGTCGACACCGCCGGCCGCGCGGCCCTCGACCGGCACCAGCTCGGCGAGGATCACGCGGGCCTGAACCGCGATCAACTCCAGCAGCTGCTCGGCCTCGTCCGCCGTAACGTGGCTGCCGGATCTCCCACGTCATGTGACTCGCCACCGGCACCGGGAAATCCCCCTGCTGCACGCCGCTGCCCTGGGTACCTGTCGGGCCTGTGGTCCTCCTTCGACACACCGCGATACCACTCGTCGGCCCAGATCCCCAGCCGTCCCTTGGTCCAGATCCAGGGTCACGCGGATGTACACGTCCGGCTTGTACTCACCCGGATCAGCCGGCCAGTTACGGCGGTTGATCGGCTCCACGATCAGCTCGGTAGCCGGGGCCTTCAAGGCGCGAACTCCCATTGCGTTCTCCCTCGTACGTGCGACTGACAACAGCTTGCCAGGCGATGCTCAGCGCTGACAAGCGCTTGTCACCCATTCGGCCCCTACTACTCGTGTACGTACACCGCCTAGCGTGTAGGTACACGAGCGATAGGGAGAAGATCATGAGTGGTTCGGCTCGCGCGACCACCGGGGACAACCACACGCCGAAGCGGAACGTCCGCGTCGCGGACGACCTTTGGTCAAGCGCCAAGGAACACGCCGCACGCCAAGGCGAAACGGTCACCGACGTTATCGTGACCGCCCTCCGGAAATACGCCGCAACCAGCGCCATCGCCTACACCGAGCTCGTCCGGCTGGCCACCGACATCATCGACCAGGCCCCCGCCTCGCGGCGGACCACTCGCGACCGGCGCGATCCCGACCGACGCACCCACGACGACCTCACGATCCGTGTCACCTGGGGGCAGCGCCTCGAGCTGCGCACCGGGCAGCCCGACGTCTACAGCATCGAGCACCGCGACCTGCTGGCCGTCTGCACACCCGGTTCCGACATCGAGCTCGGCGTCGCGCTCGACAACGTCCACACCGTCGACGAATTGGTCGCGGTGCTCGCGCCGGCTCTCCGCCAGGTCCGCGCTGTCCGCGACAAGCACCGCGCGGCTCGCGCTGTGCGGGCTGCGCAGCGCGACGAGGTGCTGAACCGCATCCGCGACACCGTGGCGGCGTCCACCAGCTCCACTGCCCTCGTGGGCTCCGTCCGGGAGGCCGTGGCGGACGCCCGCCACCGCTTCGGCACGGACGGCGACACCCTGCCCGGCCTCGTCACGATCGACGATCTCGCCGCGGCCGCCGAGATGACCAGGGAGCAGGTTAAGACCGCCTGGTGACCGCCGGGCGTGGTCAACGCCAAGCCCCGTGCGGGCCCCTGATCGAGACCACAGAGCCCCCGGAACCGACCCGTGAGGATCGGCGCCGGGGGCTCTGTCGATGGGCCGCTCAGCGAGGCATCAGCGGAGCAAGGATGCTCGTGAGCCAGCGAGGCAGCTCGACGATCGGAACGTCGCGCAAGATGACGTAGGCGCCCCGCTCGACAACCGAGCCCGGCCCGATCGAGGTCCAGGCCGACGACGCCGGAGCGCCAGCCCGAACCACCGCGAGCATCGGGTCGGGCCGCGGCTCATCCACACTGGCACCTGTCGGAGGAGCCGTGGGAGAGGTCCCCACCGCATTCCTCGCACACGCCAGCTTCCGCCAGGTCATCACGTTCCTCGTCCGTCGCATACTCGGCGTGGCGCCAGCCGGTGCACCAGCCGTTGTTGCAGCCACAACCGGACGGACACTCCGGGCAAGCCTCGGCGACGGTCCAGCCGCAACGCTCGCACAGGAGCTCGTTGCGCAGATCGTCGTACTCGGCTTCCGCTTCCTCCCAAGTGACCTCGGCGTACGTGGCGAAGTCGCGAATCTCCAGGACGTCCTGCAGCGCCTGTTGGTAGGAGAGACCCCTGGCGCGGGCGCGACGGCGAGCGGCGCGAGTGAGCGCCCTCTTGTGGCGTGGCATTTGGTGACCCATTCCCGGCGGGGCGCCGCCCACGCCGGCGCCCACCGCATCGGAGAACTGGGCCGGAGAGATGTTCAGCACTGAGTCTGGGACTTCTTCGCCCTCGACGCTCGCTCTCGCGTGGGCGGAGCGAGCTCGGACCGGCTGGCGCTAACAGCCGGTCCGAGCGTACCCCGGCGTATGCCTGGGGCGCGGTGTTTCAGTGCAGCGGGATGCCCAACCGGCGAGGGTTGAAGGCGCGCAGGGCTTTGATGTCGAGGCCAATGCTCACGACAGTGATCGCCATGCCGACGAAACAAACATTGGTGCTGGCGGGAGTCAGCCACCAAACAACGAAGGCGATAAGCGCTCCTGAGTCCACGCAGAGCGCGACGATCACCACCCATCGAATCCGGAACAAGCGGACCACCACCGAGGCAGCGATCCCGCCACCAAGAAGGATGAACAGAATGAGCACCGGGGGATGGTCGAGGATGAACTCCAGCATCGGGTTCGTGCCTTTCTAGCCAGTCGGGCGGGTCCGTGGATCAAGCGCCTGCAGCGGGCGGCTGTGGGACCGTCAGCGGGAGGCGCGTGCGGGCTGCCTCAGGCGGGAAGATCGCTCCGGTGGTGAGCAGGGTCCGCCACTGGTCGAAGCCGGGCACTCGCTTCGGCTCGACGTCCTCGGGCCGCAGGCCTTCCTTGTTGGTGAGCATGGCCATGACATTTCGCGCCGTGCGGGCGCCGGCCTTGCGAGGCAGCTTCGGGTAACGCGCGGCGAGCGCCGTCGCAGCGCGGTTGAGCGGCCAGAAGCGATCGATCTTCACGCGGATCGTCGGACGGTCGTGCTTGAGGTCCGGACGGACCTTGGCGAGCTGGGCGAACACGTCGTCTTTGGCGAGTTCGGCGCGGCACGCGTCGACCTCGGCCGCCGAGGGGGGGATCGGCTTCTCGCGGCTGTCGGCGGCCGCGGTGAGGGCGCGGATGACGGTTCGCGCGGACAGCTCCGACTGAAGAGCGAGCACGGTGGGGGCGAGGACCTCGGCGGCCTCCTCGAGGGTGTAGTCGTGGCGTTCCTCGACGGGCCACACCCACTCTCCTTTGAGGGTCTGGCGAGCGATCGAAGTGCGAGCCATTGGCGGCGTCCTTTCGCTGACGTCGTGTGGGGCTAAGCGCGTGCGTCGGCGGCGAGCAGCTCGTGAAGTTCCTCGGCGGTTTGCACGCTGCGCAGGCTCCAGGGTGACACGGCGAACCACGGGCGCCGGTGGTGCGGGTCGATGGTGAGGACGGTGGAAACGGAGCCGGCTGCCGTCCACTCCGTCGCGTCGGGGTGAGCGGTGCTCTTGCGGGCGGCCCCCTGGCTGGCGAAGACAGCACAGGGCGCCTCGCGGAGCTCGCGACGCGGGCAGAGATGACTGAGAACGACCGCCGGCCGGCGGACTGTCGGAGCGCGCGTCGGCGCCGGCGGAAGGCTGCGGTGGTAAGCCTCATCGGCGGCCACGAGCGCCGTCCAGACCGAGTCCTGACCCACCTTGGCTGCCTCGAGGTGTTGGTCGTCCATGTGCGGGTGGACGCTGACGATCGTCAGCAGCGTGTGCAGATCGAAGAGCAAGCCGAGGCGGGTGGGGGAATCGGGTGGCGCTGAACGTGTCTCCGCAACCTGACGGGTAAGCGTGTGTAACTCGCCCTCGAGGGAAGTGAGGCATGCGACCACGAGTGACTCCGTTCAAGAGATGTCGGCGCGCCGGGCAGCGCCAGGTGGGTGATGCTCTGCGAATCTGCATCGTAGTGACGTAGGGTGCAGATTCACAAGATGACGCACAGCGAGCGCGGGGCGGCGAGGTACCGAGTGGACCCCACTGAGGACGATCGTGACGGGAGCGAATTGCTGAACGCCTACGTGCGGGAAATCGCTGCTGCACTGGAGTCGATGAGCCTGCTCTGTCGCGGGCGGACGATCGAGGCTGGCGCCGCGGGCAAGCCACTCGGCGCGGAGTTGGTCATCGCGCAGCGAGAGCGCGATCGCGCCCATGACGTGACCTGGTCCGAAGAGACGGGTTGGTCGGTGGCCGGCTCGCCCGGTTCAGGCGAGGGCGGTCGTGTCCACCTCGGGACCGCGCTCGCGCCGGCCGTGGCCGACGCCGCGGCGTGGCTGCGCGCCGTCCTGGTCGACGAAGAGCAGACCGCGTCGCGGCCGCGGCGGTTTCGTGAACGGAATCAGCGAGGCCTGCGCGAGCAGCTGCTCGCCGTGGCGCCGCCGGCGCGGATGTCGCGCTGCGGCACGGGCTACGGGTGGCAGACGCACGTCGACTTGGGCGAGGAACCCTGCGCACGGTGCGCCGCGGCGTTCGCGGAGCTGGTCGACGCCGGCGTGGTCCCGTTGCCGACTGGTGACTGATCCGTCCGCTACTCGGCAGGGTGCCGGCGTCCCTCGACGGTGACGATCAGGCCCTCGACGACGCCGGTGTAGCGGAGCATTCCGTCCTTGACGTGACCGGTGTGGACCAGCCGCAGCGCCTTTACCCAGGCGAACAGGATGTGCGAGACGTCCACCAGGCCCTCGTTTGTGGGGACCGAGCCGGTGACCTTCGTGATCTCGCCGGCCGGGTCGAACGTCGCGCTCCAGACAAGCGGCGGCGGAGACGGTGGCCCGGTCCGCCGCCGCGCTAGCTGGGCCATCGTGGTGGCGAGAATGGACGCGATCGCGGCGTCGACGTCGCGCTGAACCAGTTGCGCCAGGGATGCCCGGGCGTAGCCGGCTGGAAGGACCCGCCGCCGCGCGCGATCTCCGGTCGAGCTGGACATTCCTCCACCGTACGACTGACGTCCGTGGGTGAACAAGGGACGTGACACGTCAGGTGCCTAAGTACCCCTGCTGAATGCGCTGGTCAGGCGGGGTGTCCGTTGGCGGGCGTGAGTTGAGCTGCGTACGGTGGGAGGGATCTCGGCGCCGGAACCAGGCGCCGGCGAGAGATGGAGACGCCATGAGGATGCAGGAAGGCGGGGCGGCGACGGTCGTCGGCTTTCACCAGGTCCCGCCTGATCTGGACGTGCGGTACGTGGTCGCCGCGGGCACGGAACGCCTCATCCACGATGTGGTGCGGGCTGAGCATGGGCCGACCGGCGTGATGTCGCTTCGACTCCCTGGGTGGTCGGGCGTCACCGCGGCGATGCCGACAGGGCACGCCGAGGGGATCGCCGCGGCGGTGGCGGTGAGGGAGCAGGCCCAGCGTGTGGCGAAGGAGTACGTGCGCATCGCGCGGGGCGACGGGGCGTCGTGGGAGGCGTTGGCGGTGCCGCTGGACGTCGCCGGCGCCGAGGATCCCGCGGCCGCGGCGTTCGCCGTGATGATCGCCGGGTCCGCGGCAGATCATCAGGAGGTGCCGTGGTTTTGCACGTCCTGTGAGCACCAGGTCGTCGAGGAGGGCCCCCCGGCGGGTGACCCCCACGATCGCGAGCACGGGCACGCGAGGAACTGCGCGCGGCATCGCGAGGAGGTGGCCAGGCACCGGAGGGGGACCGTCAGGAGTGGAACGCGATAGGTCACGTAGGCAAGGAAGGAGCAAGCGGTGGCGCAAAGGAATGTCGTCAAGCTGATCGACGACCTCGACGGGACGCCGGCGGCCGAGTCGGTCGAGTTCGGACTGGACGGCGCGACGTACGTGATCGACCTGTCCAAAGCGAACGCTGCACGGTTGCGAGCGGCCCTCGAGGAGTACGTGCCTCACTCCCGGCGGATTGGCGGGCGCAGAAAGCGCAAGCCCGTGAAGGCGAGCAACGGCGCCGTGCCCAAGGCCGAGGTCGGGTTGATTCGGGAGTGGGCGGCCGGGGAAGGCATCGAGCTGAACCCACGCGGCCGGATCCCGGGTCACGTGCGGGAGGCGTACCAGAACCGCAACAAGACGAAGCGCAAGCCGCGCACCCGGAAGGGCTGACGCAACGCGTCCACGAACAACGGCGGCTCGACCAGGCACCTGGTCGAGCCGCCGTTTGTCGTGCTGGACGCGAGCGTTAGCGGGTGGGTGGGTCGATGGACGCAGCGGCGTCGCCGCGGACGAAGGCCGCGCCCTCGCTGTCGTGCGGGAAACCGAGCTCGATGCGGCTCACCTCGTCGAGCTGCTGCAGGTCCTCCCGGGTGAGCTCGAGGTCGAGGGCGCCGAGCGTCTCCTCGAGCTGGGTGCGGGTGCGGGCGCCGACGATCGGGATGATGGTGCCGCGATCCTGTTGAGCACGGACCCAGGCGAGGGCGGCCTGCGCTGGCGTCGCGCCGTGGGCCTCGGCGACCTCGACCAGGCGGTCCGCGATCGCGTAGTTGCGTTGCTTCACCATCAGGTCGCGCAGTGGGGTGGTGGCGATGCGAGTGTCCGGCGGAAGGTCGCGCCCCGTGCGGTACCGGCCGCTGAGCCATCCGGAACCCAGCGGGCCCCACGTGGTGGCGGCGAGATCGAGGCCTCGCGCCATCGGGAGCAGCTCCCGCTCGATGTCACGGCACACCAGGCTGTAGGGCACCTGCAGCGCGACGAAGCGCGAGCGGCGGTCGAGCTCCTCGGCGAGCGTCACCGCGCGCGAGACGGCCCACGCAGGGGTGTTGGAGATGCCGACGTAGAGGACCTTGCCGGAGCGGATGAGGTCGTCGAGGCCGTCGACGACCTCCTCGAGCGGCGTCAGCGGGTCGTACCCGTGGACCCAGTAAACGTCGATCCGGTCGGTGCCGAGACGCGCCAGGCTCTGCTCCACCTGCTGGACCATGCTCTTGCGGTGGGCACCGCCAGCGTTCGGATCGCCGGGCCGGGAGGAATACCCGTACTTGGTCGAGAGGACCCAGTGGTCACGCTGTCGCGCGATGAACTGGCCGACCAGGCGCTCGCTCGTTCCGTTGGTGTAGAAGTGCGCCGTGTCGATGAAGTTCCCGCCGGCCAGGGCGAACGTGTCGAACATCCGTCGGCACTCCTCCTCCGACGCGCCCCAACCCCACTCCTCGCCGAATGTCATAGCGCCGAGACATAACTCGGACACCGCGAGCCCGCTCCTACCCAGGAGCTTGTATCGCATCGTGCGCATCTTGATCCTTTCCTTCTCAACTATCGATTGGCAGGGCTTTGTGTCGCTCGACGGTGGCCCACTGCTTGAGCTCGGGCAAGCGCTCTGGCAGCCACCCGCGGGTGACGCCGGCGCCGTCGTCGATGGTGATGTCGGATTCCGGGAACGGGATGGTCGTGGCCTCGTAGCGGCTGATCCAGTGCGTCACAGTGTTCGTCGCGACGCCGAGCTCTCGCGCCACGCGTCGCGTCCCCCAGTGTGTCGATTTCCTCAATGCGCCGTGATTGTCTTCGGCAGGCCGGCGAAGATGCCGGTCACGAGCTGGACGCAGAGGACGCCGAGGATCATGCACAGCGGCGCCGTCCACGAGCCGGTCATGGTGTGGAGCAATCCAGCCGCGGCGGAGAGCAGCGCGGCGATCGTGAACCCGACGCCGTGCGCGAGGGATGACAACGCATTGGTCGTGGCGGGGTCGGCCGTCCGAAGCACGATGAAGGCCAGGGCCGGGACGATCGCCACCATTGAGACGCCGAAGAGCACGGCCCAGCGCCAGGGCGCGTGTCCGGGGTCGAGCAGCAGTCCGACGACGGCGACGATCGCGGGCCCGGCGAAAAGCACGGTCAGCGCGGACTGTGCGCTGGGACGTTGGGCGAGCTTCGGCACGAACGGTGCGATGCCGACGCCGAGGGCCATCGCGATGGTGAACAGGTAGCCGGTGGTCTCGGCCGAGACGCCGGCGGTGGCGAAGATCCGGCGCAGCCAACCCATGCAGGTGAAGGTGAACCCCGCGACCATGCCAAGGTGGACGGTCACCGCCCAGGCGGTTGGCCCCGGGGTGAGGCGGAAGGGGTTCACGCGCGGCCGCGGCCCGGTGCGCTGCTCGGGCGGCGCGATCCGCCGGCCAAAGGCGGTCCACGCTAGGCAGCTGGCCAGCGCCAGGAGGCCCCAGCTGGCGGCACCGAGGCGCCACGAGAGCGCCGCCGAGAGGTATGGGGTGAGGAACGCACCGAGACCGCTGCCCGCGCCCATCGACGTCGTGTAGCAGGCCATCAAGGCGGTGGACCGGCCTGCCGGTGCCGCGCGAACGACGCCGGGGATCAGGGTGGAGAGAACGGCGATCGACAGGCAAGCCACGACGGTGCCGGCGAGCATAACCACGGGTCCGTCGGCGGTGCGCCAGACCAGGGCGGCGGCGAGCGTGGCGAGGGCGAGGGCGATCGTGCGCTGGGATCCGAGCCACGCCTGCAGCGGCCAGGCGAGGAATCCACCTGCCGCGAAGCACGCCAGCGGAGCGGCTACGAGGACGGGCGACAGCGCTGGACTCATGCCGGTGTGGTCGACGATGTCCGCGAGGATCGCGCCGACGCTGGTGACCGCAGGCCGCAGGTTCAACGCGGTCACGATCAGGAGCATGCAGCTGGCCACCGTGGACAGGAGGACGACGTCGCCGCGGCGTCGGACGGCCGCGGCGAGGTGTCGCGGTCGGTACCGGCCTGTGGTCGGCGAAGTGCGTGTGCCGCGGAGCGCTGGCGCATACCGAGGTGCAGAGTCTGTCGTCACGCGAGGGGACACTACGCGCGTCCTGACGTCACTGTCCACCCTGTGGACAGTGACAGTGGACCCGCTGGATTTCGGGGGCTGTGTTACGCGGGAACGAGTGCTTACGATCGGGTGGCCAGGTACCTAGGTGTGCGAGTGGGAAGAGGGTCGAGACATGAGTGTGACCCCGACGGGCCATCCGGTTCCATTGCTCGAGCAGAGCCGTCAGCGTCTCTGGGACGCGACCCGGGCGGTGATGGACTCCACCGACGATGGCCAGAGCTCGGTGACCTTCGGTGGCTGGGGATCGCAGCGCGACCTGCGGCGCGGGTTGCGCCACGTCGGGTCGGCGGTAGATGCCCTCCGTCAGTCAGTCGGAAGCCTTGCGCTGGCAAGTGACGGAGGCTGGGCCGATCACGTGCGGCCCGCGCTTTACACCGCGTACTGCGCGCTGGACGAGACGCGGTGGCTGCTCGGCATCAACGTGCGCGAGCTCGGCCGTGGACGGCCCGGCCGCGCGGCCGCGACGGACGAGGCCGACGAAGTGTGTCGGGCAGTGGACGCCGTGCGGGCCGACCTCGAGCTGGCGACGGCCGCGCGGCGCGCCGCGGCGCTCACCCAGGAGGACGTCGGGGTCGTGTTGCTCGTTCTCTGCGAGGTGGTGAGCGTCATGCATGACCTCGTCAAGAGCGCTGGACGCGGAACCGCGGACGCGTCGTGGCCGCCGGCGTTGGTGAGTGTGGACGCGGCCACGATGCGGCTGGCCGAGGCGGAGCTCGCCGTCACTGCCGCGTTGGCCGCGCTCTACGGCGACGAGGGCCAGGCGGGCACTGGGCCCGGCGTCGACGTCGACGCCGACGGCCTCGGGCGCCGGCTGGCGGCGGTGGCCGCACGGATCGAGCCGACCGGCCGCGGACTACGCGGAGTCGCGCAAGCATGGGTGAGTGGCCACGGGGCCGCCGCCCGGATGGCTCACTTGGCGGGCGCGGTGCGCGTGTGCGAGCAGCTCGTGGCGATGTTGGAAGACGGGCTCGAGGCGCGATGGAGCGCTGCGAAGGGTGAGCGCGCATGGGACGCGTGCCGGGCGCTGGCCGACGCCGCGAGCGTCATCGGGATCGTCGCCAAGTCACTCGATGCGGCGCCCGTTTCGGGGCGCACGGGAACGTGGGTGGGCGCCGAAGAGCTGCACACCGTCGTAGCGGAGCTGGCGGCGTGCGGCTGGGACGGGTCAGCGCTGACGTGGCGCGCCGCCACCGGAGAGATGTGCGCCCGGGACGTGGCAACGAAGTTCCAGGAAACGGCTGCAGCCGTCGACAGCCTGATCGGGCTGGTGCGTTGGACCGCGCGCCTCGCCGGATCTCTCGACGCCGCCGCGGTGGTGGGTGAGCCGGTGCTGCAGGAGGCCGGCGAGCAGATGGCCCGGGCGGTCGTGCTGCTGACCCGGCACGCGCAGCGGGTGCCGGCGCTGGATCGCCGCTGCGGTCGCGGCGGGCGCGATACGGATCTCGATCGCGCCGAGGAAGGGTGACCTGATCGCGAGACGCAAAACGGCCTCCCCCGTCGAACGGGGGAGGCCGTCTGCTGCAAACCGAGGCGCCACCCTCGGGGTAAACCTTTCTGCGATTCGCGAAGGCCGATTGCTCGCCAACAACACCAGAGTACGGTGCCACCGGCTGAGCGCGGAAGAGCGCGATCCCTACTCCACCAAAAGGTGATGTCGATGCACCGGGCCGCCGCCGGCGGTGCCGGATCGTCAGGTGCACCAGCCCACGCTGCGTAACAGCGCCAGTTGAGTCACCGCGGCGCGGCGGAACACCAGGTCCGAACCCAGCTGACGCCCGGCGAGCTCGCCCTCGCGGTAGAGGCGGCGCACGGACTTCGGCTGCGCGAACCCTAAGAGCTCGGCCGCCTCGGTGCTGGACACCAGCGGCGGAACGGGCGGTGCGGGATCCGGAGGGTGCCAGTGCGACGCGCCAGCCTTACGGTGTTTGGCGAGGGAGTCCACCTGCTGCTCGGTGAGCAGCATCAGGCGCCCAACGGTGATGCCGTACAGGCAGCCCTCGTCGACCAGCCGGTGGACCCAGCTGCTGGTGCACTTGAGCCGCTTGGCAGCCGTTGTCGCAGTGATCAGCCCGGGGATCCTCGTGTCGACCTGTGGGGCCACTTGCGGTCCTTCGCTGGCTGGGTTCGCGACAGCCTGACGGTACGTCGCCGGCGGCCGCGGCCGCGACTGGCGGGTTACTCCGGTGCGTCGAAGAGCGCGAGCTGGTCGTCGGCGACGCCGGCGTCGAACTCGATGCCGTCGACGTCCACCGGCGCAAGGGCTGTGTCCGCGCCGGCCCCGGCCTGCCGGCGCTCGCTTCGCGCCAGAGCGAGCGCCCGCTCGAGAGGCAGCGGGGGCAGTGCGGGGTACGTCGTCATGGTCGCCCTCCCCGGCTCTGTCGGGCCGGGTGGCGGTCGGCCAGGGAAGTGCCGACCGTCACCCGCTGCGCCTCGGATCCAGAATGACCCGGGCAGATTCACCCTAAATGCGCGAGATATAGTGTGTCAACGGCCGGGAATGGCTTATCGACGCCAAATGCGCTGGTCGCAGCGCTTTGCGGCCAATGCCGAAAATAAGCACTGGTACCTCAGCAGCAACTCCCGTGCTGGTTGACGGAGTGTAACTCGGTGAGTAACGTCGCGTCAGTCAGCACCCCCTCGTTGAACGCGCGGGCCGGGCTGATCGTGTGTCCTGCATGGCGCCATCAGGGGCGCGGCGACGGAGGGAGGACCCGGTGAACGGGTGCGCCGAGACGACCGACAGGTTCGAGGCGTTGTACCGGGCTCGGTTCGACGAACTGGTGCGGGTCATCCGCTTCCAGTGGCGCTGGAGCGACGCCGAGGACCTGGCGCAGGAGGCGTTCCTTCGATTCTTCAAGGCCTACGCGGCTTCATGGGTCGATGACCCGTGGGCAATGTTGCGCCGGATCGCCCGCAACCTCGTGGTCGACGCGGCGCGGCATCACGCCCTGCCGCTGCCCGATCCGGAGGCGCGGAACGCGCCGGATGCCGAGAGCTTGGTCGGCCATCGCATGGCGCTCGCCGCGGTCACCTGGGCTGTGCACGCCGAGGACGTGCTCGACGACGACAAGCGCGAGGTCCTGCTCCGTACGGCGAACGGCGACAAGCGGAAGACGATCGCGCGCGAACTGGGCATCGATGAGACGAGGGTTGCCAACCTACGCCACCGGGCGCGGATGGCGATCCAGAGAGAGCTGGAACACCACGAGCAAGCGCTACGGATGCTCGGCGAGGGCGCCACGGTTCCGGGGATCGCGCGACAGCTCGGACTCCAGGGTCGAGACGCGGGATGGCGGCTGTTCGCTCGCATCCACGAGGCGCGCAAGGTGGCCTCGTAGGGATCACGTAACCAAGGGGAAGGGAGCGCGGTCCGATGGGCAGCGCGCGGGCAAAGGGCTACATCACGGACTTCCAGCCGCGGCCGCAGACGATCGCGGTGCTGGACATGGTGCGCCTGGTGCTGGACGAGTATTCCGACTACCTGCCGCTCACGGCGCGCCAAATCTTCTATCGGATGGTCGGGCAGTACGGCTACGAGAAGACCGACCAGTCGTACGCGCGGTTGTGCGAGGCGATCGTCAAGGCCCGGCGCGCCGGCTGGATCGGGTGGCACGCGATCAGGGACGACGGCACCGTTGCCCACGTGACGGGCGGATGGAGCGGCCCGGACGAGTCGTGGCAGGGCGAGCTGAATGCGGCGCAGGGCTACCAGCGGGACCGCTCGGAGGGGCAACCCTGTCGGATCGAACTGTGGTGTGAGGCCGGCGGCATGGCGCCGCAACTCGCGCAGGTCGCTCGGCGCTACGGCGTCGACGTTTACAGCACCGGCGGGTTCGGCTCGGTGACGGTGACGAAAGCGATCGCCGACCGTGTCTGTCGCGCCGACCGGCCGACCGCCTTCCTCCACGTCGGCGACTTCGACCCGTCGGGTGAGTCCATCTTCAACGCGATCGCCGAGGACGTAGGGGCGTTCGTCGGGGCGGACATGGGGGTAGCCGTCCGAGGCGACGGGAAGGTCCCGGGTTGGTTCGAGCCGATGCGGGTGGCGCTGACCCGCCAGCAGGTCGAGGAGTACGAACTCCCCACGGCGCCGCCGAAGCGGTCCGACAGCCGCTCTGCCACCTGGGCCGGTGCGACGTGCCAGGCCGAAGCGATGGACCCGGCGACCCTCGGGCGCATCGTCGACGAAGCGATTCGGGCCCGGATGGTGATGAGCGTCTACGACGCCGTCCTCGAGCGCGAACGGCGTGAGCGTGACGCGCTCGTGGCCGAGGTGCAGCGCAACCTGGACGCGCGCTGAGCCGCAACCCTCGGTATTGCGTATGGCCCCGGCGGACAAAAACGAGCGGCCCCTCTGGCGTAGGGGCCGCTCGCCATCCGGAGCTTGGGGCCCCGAACTAGGGATATAAAGCCGGCGCGGGCCTCTACGCCCGCGCTACCTGAGCACGCCTCTCGACGTCTCATCGACAGCAGTTGCTGCACCTCGATGGTACGCCCGGCCGGACCCGATCACCAACGCTCCGGCACGTTGCGAAATGGTTCCTGCGGATCCGCGAGGAAGTGCGTCCACACCAGGCAGCACGCGATCGCCGCGGTGGTGGTCGGCCACTTGAGGTTGAGGATCTCGCGGTACGTCCGCCAGTTGCGACGCGCGAGGTGGTCACGGCCAACGCGGGCGTTCGTCCCGCGGAGCAGGTTCACCGGGGCGACCAGGGCGACGACGCCATAGCGGTGCACGAGCTGGTGGGCGCGCAGCCAGAAGTAGACCGCGAGGTCGGCGCGGCCGCGCTGCCTGTCGGCCACGGCGTGGACCAGGTGCTCGCGATAGGCCTCGCCGAGAGCGCCCGCGAGCTTGTTGGCGCCGAGGAACGGCGGGTTACCGACGATCGCGGCGAAGCCGGGAATGGCGCCCGGCTCAACCGAGAAGACGTCCGGGAACGCCTGCGACCAGTGCAACGGGCGAGCAGCCGAAGGGGACGTGAGCCGCGGCCGCGGCGCGTCAGGCGCGCCGCCCACGAGCGCATCGCCGACGCGCAGGCCGGGAAGCCGGCCGCCTGGCGGCCGGTGGGTCGGGGCAAGCAGCTGCAGCGCGACGCCGGCGAGCTCGACCGACAGCGGGTCGACGTCGACGCCGTAGATGCAGTGCTCGATGACGAAGGCCCGTGCGGCGGCCGCGGGCTCGGTGGTGCCGTACCGGCCGAGGGTGGCGGCCTGGTCCTCCGGATCGTCCTTCCAGGCGCTAACCAGGACGTCGGCGAGGTAGCGCGCGGCCGCGACCAGGAAGGCGCCACTACCGCAGGCGATGTCGGCAACGCGGAGCGACTCGATTTCGAGCGCTCCGCTCGCCTGGCGATCGGCAACCAGGACGCCAAGCGCATTGCTGACGACGTCATCGGCGATCTCGCGCGGCGTGAAGACGGCGCCGCGGTCCTCTCGGCTGATCGTCGGGGCAGGGACGGACCAGGTGCCGGGGAGCAGAGCAGCGGCGCACCCCGGGAGCGCGGCGTCCCACTCCATCCCGGCGAACCGCACACCACCGTGGCGGTGGGCGAGCACGGCGAGGCCGGTGACCAACCCGTCGTGGAGCTCGCCGGCGCGGCGGCCGCCGTCGCGCGATGCCCGGTCACGCGCCCACAATGCGTCGCCGCCGGAGGCGATCACGTCGGCGCAGCGCTCGGCGGCGTCCGCGCGTTCGGCTGCGGTCCACGCAGCGACTCGGCGCACCGCCGGCGGGAGCTCGGCGGCGAGGTGGGCAGCGAGGCCGCGATCGGTGGCTTCCATCGTGGGCTCCGGTTGGTTAGGACTCGGGGTCAAACAGGGCGAGGTCGAGCTGACCGTCGTCGTCCTGCTCGGCGGCCGGGTTCCGGCGCGGGCGAGGGCTCTTCGGGAGCTCGCGCAGCGCGCCGCCGCAACCGGCGCTGGTGAGGATTGACTTCCGCAGGGCGTCGTAGCCACCGAAGCCGCCGTGCTCGAGCACGCGGCAGAAGGCGTCGATGACCGGAATGCCCTCCGGGGTGACCATCGAGATGATGCCCGGCACGTTCTCCATCACCATCGTCTTGGGCTTGAGCTCGAGCACCAGGCGGGCGAAGTCGAAGACGAGGCTATTGCGGGGATCGAGCATGTTGCGCTTGCCCAGGAGTGAGAACCCTTGGCACGGCGGCCCGCCGGCGACCACATCGATGTCGCCCTCGTCGAGGCCGAGGTCGACGAGGATCCGCTCACCGTGGAGCTGGCGGACGTCGCCGACGTAGAGGTGCTCGCACGGCAGGCCGGTCGCTCTGGTCGGTTCGTCGTCAGTCGAGTCGGGGCCGGGCTCCATGCACGACTTGATCCAGGCGGAGCCGGCCGCCGCGCCGACGCCGTGGTAGGCGAGGAACTCGCTAGCGGTGAGCGTGTCCCCGGTCCGCTCGGCGTGGAGCTGTCGGGCGCGCTTCCCCTGCATCTTGTCGGGCACGTACTCGAGGACGTGGATCAGGGTGTCCGGCGAACCGAGGTTGAGCAGGTAGGTGATCGCCGCGGTGTGCCAGGCCTCGGACGCGGCGATGACGTGGATCCCCGCCATGTGGAAGCCGCACGACATCCCGCCCGCGCCGGCGAAGAACTCGACGCCCAGCGGCGCCGCCGGTGTCGCTGGCACCGCCGCGGGCGGGAGCCACAACCCGGAGCCGTCCAGCTCGTACGTCTCGCCGGGCTCCCACCGCCGCTCGCGGTAGTGGCCGAGCAAGTCGTGGCGGTCAAGCATCGACGCTCCAAGGGCGCAATCGGGTGGCACACCCCGAACGTACCCCTAGGGTAGCGTTCTACGCAAGCCTAGGGTAGCGTGCATGCATGCTGCGAACCGAAGCGGACGTCGTGCGCACGCTGGCAAAGGGCACGATGACGCTCGACGACGTCTACGCGCTGTGCGAGGCACACGCCGACGTCAGCCGGGACGACGGGCTGGACGTGATCCACGGCCGAACCGACTTGCGCTGGAAGCGGCGAGCCCGCAACGCCCTGCAGGCGCTGCGAAAGCGCGGCGCGGCGCAACGTGTCGAGCGCAGCACGTGGGTGATCCGGGGGACCGCTCAGGCGCCGCGACAGGCGATCCTGGTGCACCTCGACGGCGCCGTTGCCGAGGTCGAGCTACGGGTGCAGGGCGCGGTGGAGTTGCTCGGCGAGCTCGACGAGCCGGCCGACCTGATCCTCACGGACCCGCCCTACGGGCTCGGGCGGGGGACCGGCGCCAGCGTCGACCGCCGCCTGTACCGGCGAGCGCAGGAGCGGGTCGTGGGCGGCTACGTCGACGTCGACCCGGCCGCGTACGAAGACTTCACCTGGGGCTGGGTGGCGGCCGCCGCGCGCGCCTTGCGCCCGGCCGGCCAGATCGCCGTGGTGACAAGTCCGCAGCGCGCCGCGGTGGTGCAGTACGTCGCGGAGCGTTGCGGCCTGGCGTACGTCAACAGCGTCGCCGCGCGGAGGGAGTTCGCGCTGCAGACGGTGTCGCGGTTCGCCCACTCCCACTGGACGGTGACGATGCTGACCCGGCCGCGGGTCAAGGACTACCTTCACGATCCGCGCCGCGTGTTCAACGTCCCGGCCGACCTTCCGCGGGCCGCCAGCGGCGCCGACTACCCACTCGACCTCTGGCTCGACAACGGCCGCGCGGACCGGCCGGGCCTGTTGCGCTACGACAACGCCCTGCCGGTGCGGCTGGTGCGCCGGGTCGTCGACGCGCTGTCGAACGAAAATGACCACGTCGTCGACCCCTTTCTCGGCTCGGGGACAACCGCGAAGGTGTGCTGCGACTTGCGCCGCCGGTTCACCGGTGGCGACATGAATAGTGAGGCGATCCGGTTCGCGCTGGCCCGCCTGTTGGACGAAGAGCTGTGGCCGGCGGCCGAGTCGCCGGCGCTGTTCCCACTTTGAACCCTCGAGGAGTTGGTCTCATGACTGCGAGCAATGACGCGTTCAACCCGAAGGCGGTCGCCGCCAAGGTGCGCGAACAGGAGATCGAGCCGCAGCACGCGGCCCGGGCGCTGGTCAACAAGCTGGCCACTGCGCGCTTCTTCCCGCCACCGTGGGAAGGCGTCGACGACGTCGAGCTCCCGACGCCCGGCAGCGTCGAGGCGATCGGCGAAATGCACCAGCTCCTCCTGGGGAAACAGAGCGAGAAGCGAGGCGAGCAAGGCTCGTACTACACGCCCGACCCGCTCGCTGACTTCATGGCCAGGTTCACCGCTGAGATCCTGGAGAACCGGATGTCCGAGGTCCACCCGCTGAGTCAGGTGGTGGTCGACCCGGCTTGCGGGGCCGGCATCCTGCTGGTGCGAAAGGCGAGGGAGCTGACGGGCCGGCTCATCGACCTCGAGCGCAAGACGATCGAAGAGCTTCTCGGCATCGGCGGCAGCAGGGAGATCATCATCCAGGGCCTCCTGCCGTTGATCGCGCCGAGCCTTCTCTTCGGCCTCGACATCGACCCGGTGGCGGTCGACCTGACGAAGAGCAACCTCTGGTTGAACACGAATGCCTTGCAGCCGATCAGCTGGATGGACCGCAACATCGTGGTCGGCAACGTGCTCGACGGCGACCAGCCGCCGGCGCTGATCGACCTCTACGGGGGCTCGCCTCCGCCGATCGTCACTTGATCTAGGCTGGCGATCAACGCAACCCTAGGTTAGCGTTGAGCACGCAACGAGACGGAGGCAACATGCCCACACAGCGGGGACGGCGCGCTAAGGCACCGCCGGCGATCGACGCGACCGATCTGAAACAGGCACTGGGCCAACTCGACCCGCTGGCGCGCATCCCGGCCGCGGACCAGGCGCGAAAGGAAGCCCTCGCGCTGATTGGCCAGCTCGCCGAGCTCCGCCGCGGCGCCGTGGCCGAGGCCTACGCGCGCAACCTCGAGCTGCCTCTGTCCCCCCAGGTGGTCCGGGCCGCGACCGCGCCCGATCGCCGCCTCCTGCGCTCCGCGCTCGAGGTGATGGTCCGGGCTGGCGTCGGCGCGGACGGAGACCGCCACGTCGCCGGCGGCATGGGGCAGCGGGTGCACCTCGGGAGGGCCGCGCGCGCGGTGCTCTACGGCGTGCGCGATTTCGACCCTGAGGGTGTCTCGGCCGAGGACCTGGCCTTGGTCGAACGCGCGCGCCAGCGGGCGGCGGCGCTGCTGGGCAAGCGGGATGAACGAACAGGGACCGCGGCCGCGCCCAAGCGGTAGCGGCGAAGCGAGAGGAATCCAAATGGACGGCTTTGCCGAGAGCACCGCGTGGCGGTGTGTGCTGGCCGAGAGCGAAAACGACGGGCATCCCTTCGGTTCGTGGTCGACCGGCGAGCAGCTCGCGGTGGCACTGGTCCTGAACGACGCGGATCACATCAAGGCGCTGGGATACACCATCGCCGACGCGATCGAACGTCTCGAGGGCGACTTGATGGGCTCGTGCCAGGTTGGTGGCTGGCTCAACATGGTGCGCCGTGCCGCCGAGGCTCAACAACCGCGCAGCCGGCGATCGTGACCGCGGACGACACGGCCGCGGCCGCCCTGGAGTTGGTGCTGCGTACGCCGACGCCGGCGCAGCGCGAGGCCTGGGACCGCTGCGACCACCCGGCGGCCCGAGTCGTGGCGGTCGTCGGGGATCCGGGAAACGAGGACGTCGACTATCGCGGCCTGCCGTGGATGGGTGTCGGCGGGCTGCCCGACGAACTGCGTGGCGTGCGCATCACCGTGGCGATCGGCGTCTGCGGAGAGTGCAGGGCGCCGGTGATCACCGTGCGGATGGCGGACTACGAAGCCTGGACGGCCGAGCAGGGGCCGGCCTGGACGACGCCGTTCACCCGGCCGGTCCGCGACGGCGAGGGCCTCAGGCCCGCACCGGACCCGCCGGAGAGCGGCGACGTGCCTGCCGTCTGCCTCTACACGCGCGGCGGAACGCCGACGAACGCCGACCTCGCCGCCGTTCGTGAATACGGCGCCTACCTGCGCGCCGCCTACCAGGCGAGCCCGGAGCGAACCGAGCGGCTCGCGCGGGCGCGGCAGACGATCGCGGCCCGTGGCCTGACCGGTCTGCGCGCGCTGTCGGTGCCGGAGTGGGATGACCTCAGCGATGAGGAGAGAGCCACCGCCGGCGTCGACGCGCGCAGCTGGCTGATCGCGGCGCACCTGGCGGGCCTGATGGCCGACGGAGGGGACGACAGTCGGTGACTACCGCCGGCGGAAACGCGCCGAGTGAGGGACGAAGTACTGCGACGAGGAGGACGACATGAGGAACGCGCACGACACCTACCTGGGCTGGTCGCAACCGAGCCACGCACCAGGTTGCAAGCGGCCGGTATGGGAAATCGACACCCGGATCGTCCACGACGCCTGGCTTGGTCGCAACGACGGCGTCAGCCACTCCTGCGCCAACGACGACTGTGAGCACGGCGACCACTACACCGCCCTGACGGTGCGCCTCGTGTGCCGCTCGTGCACGGTGGCCCATCTCTTTTGCGGTGGCGCGATGTCGACGGAGACCACGAACACCGCAACCCTCGGATACGGGCAGCCGCCCCGGAAGGCCGGCGGGCTGTGGCTCCACCCGGGCCCGCCGCTGCTGGGCCCCAAGGACGGCCCGGACGACTACCTCTGCACGCTGCAAGAGGTCCAGCGGGTCCGCCGGGAGGACGTCGTCGGCATCGTCGGCCAAGGGCGCGGCCGCCGCGGCGCCGTGCGCTGGGGAGCAGCGGCGGTGCCCGAGCTCGACAAGCGCCGCCCCGGGGCCCCGATGACGTACCGCTTCGTCAGCGGCAAGCTCACGTTCCGGTCGGTCGGCGGAGCTGCGACGTGGGTAAGGGAGCAGGTCCTGGCGGCCGCGGCGACGCCCGAAGGCACCGCGGGGGCCGGCTAAGCCTACGACGAGAAAGCGCGACCCCCCGGGTTCCACCGGGGGGTCGCGCCAGTTGAGGGGTCGATCAGAAACCGGGCAGGCAGAGGTGCAACACCTCCACAACCACGGCGATCAGGCCGAGCCAAAGAAACGGCGATCGGAGTAGGCGACGGACGCCCCTCCTCCGCCCCGTCTCGCCGCTGGACGCGGACATCTCCTGCATGAGGTTTCCTCTCCTACGCTGCTACGTAATGGATGCCGCGGTCAACAAGCCACGGACGTGGGTTGATGCGCTTGGCGCGGATGCCACCCGGCCACACTTCGAAGTGAAGGTGTGGTCCGGTCGCCTCGCCACGCATCCCGACCCTCGCGATGATTTCGCCGGCCACCACCTCCGCGCCGGCGAATCGCACGATCGTGTTCATATGCCCATACACGGTCACGGTGCCGTCGCGATGACGCAGGAGTACCCACAGACCGAAGCCTCTCGCGGGACCAGCCTCGATCACGGTGCCGGCCGTGACCGCTCGGATCGGGGTGTTCATCCGGGCGCCGATGTCGATGCCGTAGTGCGTGGTGCCCCACCGCGCCCCGAAGCCTGACGTCAGTGGACCGGGGACGGGCTTCACGTACTTGGCCGCCGGCGCCGGCGCCGGTGCCGCCGGCCGCGGTGGTGAGGCGGCCCCGCTGGAGTCTTCGTGGTCGCCGAGGTACCCGACCCCGACCACGGCGACGAAGACGAGGAAGAGGTTGCGGCCAGCGCGAGCCATGATCAGCCTCCGGGGAGATGACGGTCAGCGGCGGGGTGACTCGGATCCGGGAGCTATTCGCGCGCCTCTCGCTCCTTGAGGTGTTGTCGCCCGGTCGAGACCGGCACGAGCGCCATCCGCTCCCGGTTGTTCACCGAGACGAACAACGTCTTGCCACCGTTGACGAACACCCACACATCCGCGAAGTGGGACCGAAACTCGTTGGACGTGATGGTGTCACCGTCCTTGAGAACGAGCGCGTCTTTGCTCATGGGATGAGCGTACAGCCCGATCGGGCCATAGCGAACCGAGTGCGAGTAACTGCCCGAATCACCGGAACGTACGAAACTCCACCACTGGACGTTACGGTGAATCCCCGTGTACCGTCACCGGATAACTTCTGATATCCGGTTATCGCCGCGCCCGGCGCGCGACCTCCACATGGCCCCCGCGCCGGCCGCCAAGCAGAGGATGGACAGCATGGTCACACCCACCGGAGCAACCGGTGCGTCCGCTCACGACCACACCGCGGCGCCGTCCGCCGACGCTCCCGAAGGCTGGATCGCGACACCGCCAGAGGAACTGCCCGCACAGCTGCGCGCCGCTGTCGAACGCATGCGACAGAACAGGCGCGTCCTGGCCGGCGACGACACCGCGGCGAGCGACACCTCCGACGACATCGTGGTCCTCATCGATGAGGCGTCGGACTTGCTGGGTCACCCCGGCGAGCAGACGGCCGGCAAGGGCGTCAACCGCCGACTCCAGGAGCTCCTGGCGGCAGCTTGCATGCCCGCGGTCGTCGGCACCTCGGAGCCCGCCCTGGCGGCCCGTCCCGGCGCTGAGCGCGCGGACGCCACGGTGTACGCCGAGACGATCGGGATCGGCGCGTACGGCGAGGTAGTGCGCGAGACCACGCCCTTCACCGGCACTCACTGTGTGGTGATCGCGAGGACCGAGCCCGTCGAGCCGGACGGGCGGACCGCGGGCATCGTCGTCGACGGCCCGCCCCCCGCCGGATCCGAACAGCGGGCGTACGACACGCTCGAGGCGTGGGCGGAGGCGGCCGGCCGGACTGTCCTCAACACGACGACGTTCCCCGCGCACGACGATCCCGAAGCCTGGTCGCGGCTCGCCGATGAGGAGCTCCGTGCAGTCGGCACGAGCCGCACCGGCACCTGGCAGCTCGGCGACTACGGCGCGCTGACGTGGTCCACTGTCGCCGTCGAGTACGCACCGCTTCGCACCACGAACCCGCACCACGCCGGCTACGACCTGGTGCGCGGCACCACGGTCGTCGGCCGGGTGTGGTGGGAGAACGACGACGGCGAATTGTCCTACTTCGTGCAGCTCATCGTCGCCGGCGACGGGACGCTCATCCAGCCCCACCCGCTGTTGGCCGAGTCCACCGCCGGGGTCGAGGTCTACCTCCAACGCATGGGCTTCTACCTGGACGGCGAGGCGCTCGGGGAGATCGCCGACCTCGCGGTCGAGAAGGTCGAGGTTGAGGGCGTCGTCTGGCGGGCCGCGGATCCGACGCCGGTGCACGCGCTGGAGCGCTACGAGGGCGTCCTGCCGGACGGCAGCGAGGCAATCGTCACCAGGCAAGAGTCCGGCTGGACCTGGGCCATCCGCGGCCCCGGCTGGCTGCTGGACAGCAGCGGATTCGACACCTACGCGAGCCGCGAGGACGCGATGCGGGCCGTCCTGCAGCCCGAGCAGGCGGACCCGGACCGGGTCATCTCGCTGGGTAGGGAGCCCCGACGCGGCTTGACGTTCCCGCCGACCAGCGCGAGTCACGACCAGGAGCCGGGGCGATGACCACCGACCACCACGCCGTCGACGGCGAGGGTTTCGACGTCGACCGGTTCATCGGCGAGCAGTGGCCGCTGGATGGCCCGTACAGCGCCGACCAAACCACCACCGCGGCGAGCACGATGTCGGAGCTGGTGCGATACCTGAACTACGCCACCACTGGCCGCCGCGCTCGCGACGCGATGCCCGGCCCGGCAACCGCCTACGACCTCGTGGGGTACCTCCACGCCACGGCGGCCCGGCTCGGTCAGACGTTCGATCAGCTGATCCGATATCTCGGCAACCTGCAATCGAAAGACCAGCCAGCGCTGTACGACGAGGATCACCACGACGATCCGCTGGCGGCGGGCGAGCGGCTCGCGGAGGCGATGGTCGCGCTGACCAGGGCGAGCGCCAGTGTGGCCAGCGCGCACCAAGCGCTGTCCGAGGCACACAGCGCGCTGGGACGGATCGGGGTCAGGTCACCGGACGCACCGGGTGACGTGTGACGGCCACAGAGCTCGTGCCCGCCGGCGTCGTCGACGTCGGCGCGGTACCGGGCGACGGGGTGCGCCAGCACGCCGAGACGTGCGCGCTCCGCTGGCTTCACGGCTACGTCAACGCGGAGACGCGCAACGCGTACGCCATCGACATCGGACTCTCGGCCGAGGTGCGAGCGGCCCTGCCCGGTGGGCCGCGATCGCCGGCGCCGGCGGCGGCGTGGGCCTGGATCCCGTGGGCGCGGGCGCGCGGCCTCGACCCGGCCGGCGAGCTCACCGTCGAGACCTTCGAGAGCTGGGTGCACACCCTCCACAAGACGACGGGCTCGAAAAGCGTCCGTCGCCGGCGCTGGGGTGCCCTCTGCGCGTTCTACGCGCGGCTGCGTCGCGACGGCCTGGTGCGCTGCGACCCGGACGACCTCTTGAACCGCCGCACGATGGGCTTGTCGGGAAGCGACCCGAGCGCGACGGTGGCGCTCACGGTTCTGCAGATGCGCGCGCTGTTCGTCGGTGCGGAGATCGCCACGGGGCCGGCGCGGGACCGGCATCGCGCGATGCTCGCGGTCCTGGCCGCGACCGGCTGCCGCGCCAAGGAGCTCGTGTCGCTCGACCTCGACGACTACCAGCGCCCGGCAGGTAACGGGCCGGCGCTCTTGCGGCTCGACGGGAAGGGCGAGAAACAGCGCTGGGTGAAGCTCCCCGCGGCCGACGCGGACGTCGTCGACGCCTACCTGCCCGTGCGGGTCCAGCCCGGCCCGGCGGGCACAGTGGCGGTCGTCGGCCAGGTGAGCGCCGGCCGTACCGCGGCGCCGCTGTTCACCACCGTCAGGGGTCGCAGGGTCCACGTCGACGACGTGACGGCCATGCTGCGGCGCATCGCGCGGCGGCCGCAGCTGGACGACCCCAAGCCGCAGGTGCGGGCCGCTGCGCGCGAGCTGGCGCCGATCCGCGACACCATCCGGCCCCACCAGCTCCGCCACGCGTACGCGCGCACCGCCGAGGAGAACGGCGTACCCCTGTCCCAGATCAAGCAGGACCTCGGACACGCCAGCCTGGTCACCACGCAGACCTACTTGCACGCGCGTGAGGTGGCGGAGCACTCCGGGGCGCAGGTGGTCAGCGACACCTATCACGCCGGGGTGCTCGACCTCCAGACGCAGGACCCGACTCGAACCGACGCAGCGGAGGAGTAGCGGTGGCCAAGAGGGATCGCCGACGTCGTTCGTTCGGCAGCTGGTGGCGCCACAGGGCCCCACGCTTGCTGATCGCGGGTGACGGGGCGCTGGCGCTCATCTACGCCGTTCCGCACCTCGTGCCGCGCGTCCTCGGCCTTGCGGCCCTGGGTCTGGTGATCGCGGGCGAGGTCGGGGCCCGGTTGCACGGCCGCCGGCGGTACTGGTGGTGCGAGCGTTGCCTCGAGGAGGCCGGCCCGAGCGCGGACCTCGAGGAGCGCGCATCGCGGCGGCAGTTCGCTCTTTTCGCGGCGCATTTCGGCGGGACGCTGCCGTTTCAGCTGTGCCTCGCCTACTGCCTCGCGCTCGGCTCTCTCCTGCCCTGGCACACGGGCGACGTCCTGATGGCCACGCTCGCGGCGCTACTGGCGGCGCAGTGGCTTGCCGTCGACGTTCATCAGCGGCTCGCCTTGTACTGCCCGATCTGCCGCCGCGGCGGCGGTGGTGGCGATGACGAGGAAGAGCCCGAGCCGGTGCCGGATCCCGACCCCGCGGGCGGACGCGAACACGTACATAGCTGAGGGACTACCGCGCAACGAGAGGAAGCACAGCCATGCCGGAGCTGACGCTCGCGGGCAAAAGCACGGAAAGCACCGAGGACGCTGCCCAGGTGCAGCTGGCCGTCGAGGCGTCGGCGGGCAAGGTCACCGGACGCGGCCGCGACAAGGTCGCCCGGGCGCGGGGGCGGGTCGAGGTCGAGGCGCGAACCCCGCCCCGGCTCGCGCGCATCCGGACCGACCGCTGCCGGGTCCACCCGGAGAACCAGCGAGACCGTGGCGACCTACGCGAGCTCGCGGCGTCGCTGGAGACGGAAGGGTTGGAGCAGCCCATCACCGTCCAGGACCACGGCGGCTGGTACGAGGTCGTCGACGGCGCCCGGCGGTACCTCGCGACGGTGCTGGCGGGGCGCAAGATGATCCTGGCATTCATCCGTCCCCCGCGGCCCGACGACGAGGTCCTCCTGGCGATGCTCGGGACCGACGTCCACAAGAAGCCGATGACGCCGGTGGAGCGCGGAACACGGGTCGAACGTCTCCGCGATGAGTACGGATTGACGGTCGCCGATTGCGCGGCGTACCTCGGGGTCTCGGTCTCGACGGTCTACAACTGGGCGCGGCAGGCGCGCGAGGAGGACCATGCCCGCGGGAGCGGAAGCGCTGCGGTTACCACGCCTCGCAGCGGAGCGCAGACCGGGGACGGTGGGCGCCGCCCCGGCCGCAGCGGCCCCGTGTGGAAGGCCAAGGTTGCCGCGCTACGCGAGCGCTGGGAGGACGCGGTGGGCGAGGACGGACTCGCACGCAAAGAGGCGCTGGCGCTGCTCGCCGAGCTCGCCGAGCTCGCCGGCGAAGTGCCTCCGGACGGGAGCCCGCTGTGAACGCCGAGGACGCGCGTGCAGCGCACCTCATCGACCAGGCGGTGGCGGGGATCAGCGAGAAGCTCGACGAGTTCGTCGAGGAGGTAGCCGAGATGTTGCCGACGCTGGGCTACGAGGAGTCCATCGGCAGGTTGAACGTCTTCCTAGCGACCTACGCCCGCAGGAAGCCGGATGCGGTGGCGGCGGTCGCCGGGCTTGCGGCCGTCGCGATCGTCCGCCTGGCGCGCGACGGTCAAACCCAGAACGAGGAGGGACACAGTGAGTCGTGCTGAGCAGGCGTATTTCGGCTGGCGTCCGGCGCGCCACGCCCCGGACTGTCAGCGGCCGGTGTGGGAGGTCGACGACCGCATCGAGTACGACGCCTGGCGCAGCCGCGGTGACGGAGTCGACCACCGTTGCCCCGACGACGACTGCAACCACGGCAACGAGTACACCGGCCTGACGGTGCGCGTGGTTTGCCACTCGTGTGGTGTGGCGCGGGTCTACAGCGGCGAACTGGGCGCGATCGGCGGCACGACAACCGCGAACCTCGGGTACGGGCAGCCGCCCCGCAAGACGGCAGGACTGTGGCTCTACCCGGGGCCGCCGTTCGCGGATGGTGAGGCCGAGCCCGACGACTACCTGTGCACGCTGTCGCGGGTCGAGCGGGTCGAACCGGAGAACGTCGTCGGCTACATCGGGCAGGGGCGCGGCCGGAAAGGCGCGCTGATCTGGGGGGCCGCGGCGCTTCCTGAGACCGACGACACGACGCCCGGTCGGCGGCGGCGCTCTCTCCAGTACAGCGTCCGCAGCGGCGACCTCTCGTTCAGGACCGTCACTGGCGCGGCGAAGTGGGTCAGGGCGCAGGTGCTGGCCGCCGCCGACGCCGGCGCGGGCGACGGGTAGACAGCCAGCCGACGAAGAAGGCCGGCGGCCGGAGCGCAATGCGCCCGGCCGCCGGCCGTTTTCTTCTCCCCGGTGAGGTCAGCGACCGCCGCGCCACTCGGTCGGACGGCCGACGACGGGACGGTTCGGGTGCTTCCTCATCTGGCGATCTCCCTCAATCGGTGGTGCCCGCGCTTGCACCGGGCGGGCGGCGCTCCGCCGCCCCTGCGACCGTACCCGACGACATGACCGGCCAGTCGGCGACGTGGTCGTCACGATGCCAGGTGTGCTCCACCCCGATGTCCGGGTCCTCCTCGATCACCAGCCAGGCCCGGTCGTCGCCGGGGAATGGGCGGTGCCACGCGATCGCGTTGCCGCCGGGCGCCAGGCGGACCTCGTTGCGGCCGGCGGTCATTGCTGCCCATCCTCTGTGGCGTCGGCCATACGGCGGATCCACTCCAACACGCGGTCGGTGATTGGCCGGTCGAGGCCGAGGCCGTGCGCGGCGAGCATCAGGTCGAGGCCGAGCGCTTCCAAGGTGGCCCGTCGCACCGAGTCGGCCGCGGCGGGCGGTGCGGACGGGACGTCGCTTGCTGCGAGCAGGCCGGTGAGCCGGGGGCCGTCGATCGTCTTCTCGCGGTCGAGCGGCATTGACTCGTCTGGATCCGCAAGGTCGTGTGACGACAGGCTCCCGGCGAGCCACTGGGAGGAGAGGACGAGGTTGCGACTGCCGTCGTGGACCGCTGCGGTGTCGCCGCCCTCGGCGGCGCGAACGAGCTCGCAGACGGTGCGGACGACGCGCGCGAGGTTTCGCGCGACCGGCTCGGTGACGTCCACAGGGGACTCCCTTCGTATCTGGTGCACGGCGACGATCAGGCGCTGGTGTTCGGGCGGTGGCCGGCCGCGTATGACTGCCCAGGCCGGCCCCTCACCGTCAGCGGGTATCGGTGAACGTGATGTCGACGCCCTCCTCCACGGAGAAGGTCCACGCGGCGTGGATCTTGTGAACGGTGTTCCAATCCGCGGTGTGCGTACCAGGGCTGGCCCGCGTGTGCATGATCCGGATCTTCACCTCGTCGGTGGCGGCCAGGGCCCACAGCACGCAGTCCACGCCGCCGAGCACTTGCACCGCCGCATGAGCCCGCGCCCGTTCGGCGTCGCTGACGTGCCCCGGCGTCTCCGGCGGCGGAAGGGCCCCGCCGCCGGTGATCCGTAGCTCGCGCCCGTCTTTGCTCAGCGTGCCGGCCACGCACGCCTCATGCGCGAACACAGCGCTCGAGACTGTCTCCTCGGAAATCTCGGAGCTGTCCGTGCAGCCGGTCAGGGCGAGCAGCAGCGATGCCGCCGCAATCAGTGTCCGGACTGGGACCGTGACGTCCACAAGGGACTCCCTTCGTATCTGGTGCACGGCGACGATCAGGCCGTGGTGTTCGGGCGCTGGCCGATGGCGAGCATGCCCTCGAGGAGCTCGACGGCGATCTGGGCCGCTGGCTGGCCGCCGTGCTCGACGCGCTTCTCGTGGAGCAGCTCGGTGAAGCGAGTCTTGAGCTGGGTGTGGACAGCGTCGAAGAGCCCGCTCCACGCCGGCGAGAGGCCGAGGGCGTCGGGCATGGCGTCGGCGGCGCCGTCCGCGGCCGCCCGGGCGGCGTTGTCGGCGCCATACCTGATCGCCGTGTCGCAGGGATCCGTCGCTTCGATCGCGGCGTTGTCGGCGACGGCCGCAAGGACGGCGTCCCTGCTCTCGAGGGCAGCCTTGATGGCAGCGGCCGCGGCGCCATCGACGGAGGCCTCCCCTGGCGATGTGCTCGCTGACGGCCGCTTGGACGGTGCGCCTGAGCTGGTCCTGGGGGGCTTGCCAAAGATCGGCGCGCAGACGTCGCGCGAAGTTCACGACGTCACGCGCGGCCGACCACGAGTCGATCGGGTCCACCGCGCGAAGGAGGGCCGCCTGCTCCGTCGCGCCGGCGAGCTCCATCCACTGCGCCGTCGCGCGTACGCCGTGATTGTCGAGGAGGTGGCGCCGAGCGTCAGCCCAGCCATCCCTGGCCGTGGCCTCCAGGCGGTCAAGATTTGCGAGGACCCAGGCGCCGACTGCGTCACGAGCCGACTGTGTCGTGTGGTCGTTGAAGAACCTCAGGAACGACTCGACGGTTATGCAGAACACGCCTGGCGCCGCCGACCACGGAAGGCCAGTGCAGTACGAGACCGCCTCCAACATGCAGCAAGCGCCTGGCGCATCGTCCGCGTCGCCAGGAGCCTCGTGACCACCCGGCGACAGGCCGATCTGGCGGATCCGACCGAGCCGTTCCGGGATCAGCGTGAGGGCCATGCGGTTCTCCCTAAGGACGCGTCGGGCGGTGATATCACCGGGCGTACCGGTGTAACCGTAACCTAGGCTAGTGAAGATCGCTAGCCTAGGTTACGGTTTGCGTCATGAGCACCGATAGCGCGACGCCGAGCGTCGACGGCGCCCCCGTGATGCAGTGGCTCGCCGGCCTGGATCCGGTCGAACGCATCGCGGCCGCGGAGGTCGCCGGCGAACAGGCGCGAGCGGTCGTAGGGCGGTTGGCGGCGGTACGCCGGCGCGCGATCGCCGAGGCACTTGCGCAGGGACTGGACATCAACGTCTCGCCGCAAGTCATCCGGGTGGCCATCCGTGAGGACCGAGAGCTGTTGCGCGCGGCGCTCGAGCTGCTCCGCAGGGACGGCGTCTGCGAGACGCCGCCGGGTGGGGTGCGGCGCGGTCTCGCCGCCCGCGCGCCGCTGGCTCTCGCCGCCCGCGGCGTGCTTGCGGGGGCCGCCGTCGCCGACACAGGCCCGCTCTTGGCCGATGAGATCAAGGTCCTGGAGCGTGGGCGCGAGCGGGCGGCGCAGCTGCTCGGAGTCACGTAGCGCAACCGTCAAACCGGGCGGTGGAAAGGAAGCCTGGCCGGCACCAGTTGCGCGGCCGCCGGCCAGGCCTACTCCGACAAGGGAGCAATGCATGTGTAACACGATCTCCTTCTCGTGCCTACCTGACCGGCCCGCACGCCGGCCGCTCGAGCTGGTGGTAACGCGATGACGCTGAACAGCGTGGATCCGCGGCCGCACCAGCTGACCGCACTGTCCGACCTCAGTCGAGCGTTGACCGTGCACGACCGCACGCAGGTCCTGATGGCATGTGCGACAGGGAAAACGTTGGTCGCGCGCTGGCACGCCGAGGCTTGCGACGCCGAGCGTGTGGTGGTGTTCGTGCCATCACTGGCGCTGGTCGCGCAGACGTTGCGAGAGTGGCGCCGTCGTGGAACTCGCGACGGGTCCGCCTGGCGATTCTCGGCGCTCGTGGTGTGCTCGGATCCGACCACGGGAGCAGGCGAGGCGGAACGGGGCGTCGATGGCGAGGCTGACGTCGACGGTGCCACCTGGAGCCGCATGCGGACGCGGGTCACCACGGAGCCAGCGGTCGTCGCGCGCTTCCTCAAGCAGCCCACGCGGGGTGGCCGACAGGTCGTCTTCTCGACGTACCACTCGGCGCCTGTGGTGGCAGCCGGACAGGCGGCGAGCGGCGTCGTCTTCGACCGGATGATCTGCGACGAGGCTCACCGCCTGGCCGGCCGCCCGCGTGATGCGTTCCGGGTTCCGCTCGATTCGCGCGGGATGGTCGCTCGCAAGCGGGTGTTCATGACGGCCACGCCACGTGTGTTCGGGGGCGACGGCGGGGTGTCGATGGATGACCCGCGCGTATTCGGCCCGGTCGCCCACACGCTGAGCTTCGGTGACGCGATCACCGCGGGCCTGATCACCGACTACAAAGTGCTCGTGGTGGGCGTACGCGAGGACGAGATGGCGGGCAAGCCCGACAGGGGCTGGATCGTGCCCGCGGTCCTGATGGATGCGATCGACCGGCATGGATTGCGTCGAGTCCTGTCGTTCCATAGCCGGGTTGCGAGCGCCGCGCGTTTCTCCGAGACGATCAGTGGTGCACGGACGCCGGCCGGGAACCGCATCACGGCGCGCCATCTGCACAGTGGGGTCCCAGCAAAGGACCGGACGAGGACGCTGCGGTGGCTCGATGGCCATGGCGGAGATCAGGACTCTGCACAGGGACGCGGCGTTCGTCTCGTCTCGAACGCCCGGTGCCTGTCGGAGGGTGTCGACGTGCCCGGCGTCGACGGCGTGCTGTTCGCCGACGGTCGCACGAGCGTCGTCGACATTATCCAGATCATCGGGCGGGCCCTCCGCCCGGCGCCGGGCAAGACGTGCGGAACCATCATCCTGCCGGTGATCCTGCCAGCCGGCGGCGACGACGACTCCGCCCTCGCTGCATCGGCTTTCGGGCACGTGTGGGCGGTCCTGCGCGGCCTCCGCGAGCACGACCAGCGTCTCGCCGAAGAGGTGGACGCTGTGGTCCGCGACGTGTCGCACCGGGGTCTGCGGGCCCACCGGCGGCCGGGGCGAATTCAGTTCGTCCTGCCCGAGGACGTTGATCTCTCGGCGGTCCAGCTCCGAATGATCGAAGAGGTCGGCTCGATCTGGGAACGCAACTACGCGTTGCTCGAGGAGTGGACGTCCGCCAACCGCCGCCGCGTGCTCGCTCGCAACGCGAAGGTGCGCGGGGTCAGCCTCGGGGAATGGGCGGAGCAGCAACGCATCGCGTATCGCCTCGGAACCCTGCCCGCCGACCGCGTGCGCCGGCTCGATGCGGTGTCCGGCTGGACATGGGACAAAGCCGAGGCGCGGTGGGACCTGACCTGCGAAATCCTGCGTACCTTCGCAGACGAGCACGGGACGGTCGCCGACAACCCGACCGGGCCGTCGATCTTCCAGGGCTTGAAGGACGAGGACCGACCACAGCGGCAGCTCGGCGTCTGGCAGGCAGTGCAGCGTCAGGCGTACCGGCTGGGGACGCTCAGCGAACGGAAGGTGCGGCAGCTAGCGGCACTGCCGGGCTGGGCGTGGGACGCCCATCTACCCGCCGACGACATCGCAATGGTCGAGGCGCTGCGGGTCTTCGCGGAGTTCGAGAAGCACGCTCGCGTCCCGGACGACCACGTAGAGGACGGGTTGCCGCTGGGCGCCTGGTGCTGGGCAGTCCGCCGGCGGCAGCTGAACGGGCGCCTTGCGCCTGCGTTGGAACACGAGATCCTCGCCGCGACGCCATCGAAGTTCCGCGCAGCAGAGAGGTTCCAGTGGGAGGTGCGCGAAACGCAGTGGCGCCTCGGGTACTTCGCAATGCGTCAGTTCGTGGCGCGCGAAGGCCACGCTCGCGTGACCGGCCACCACCGCGAAGTACTACCAGACGCCACCGTGGACCTTGGCCAGTGGGCTGGGCGCCAGCGGTTCCTCCACCGGCATGGCGAGTCCGAGCAGCGTCATGACGAGCTGCTGGACGCCTTGAAGGGATGGCAGTGGGAGGTCAGCCTGCAGACCGTCGAGGCCTCGGCGCCCGTCGATCTGCCCGAAGGGCTCAAGCACGGCACGGCCGGAGCGTTCCACAACTACAAGTGCGGATGTGGACCCTGCTTGGAGTGGCGGCGGGCAGCGGATCGCCGACGCCTCGCCAAGCGGCGCGTTCCCAAGCGGCCGGCGCCAGCACCGCGGGCGCGGCGCCACCTCGAGAAGTTCACGGCCAAGGGTGTCACCGTCGGGACGCTCGCCACCGTGGCGGGTGTGCCGCTGGGCGTCGCACGGAAGGTGCTCGCCGGCGACGTCGACGTGATCGAGGAGGAGCACCAGTTGCGGTTGCTGGCGGTCACACAAGCGATGGTGGATCGAGCCCACACTCGCGTGGGCTCGCGCGGCCGGACGACGAGTGCGGATCACGACCGGATCGACGCCGGCTCGACGTGGCAGCTACTCGACGACCTGACCTCCCGCGGGTTCGGCAAGAACTGGGTGAGCCGAGAGCTCGGGTACGCCAGCTCTCTACAGATACGCCGAGGGACGAGGGTGTTGCGCCGGATCGCCGATCAGGTGCGGGACTTGCACGAGCGCGTCGGCGACCTGGTCATGCCGGATGTCCCGAAAACTGTCCGGCGGCCTTCGCTGCAGGAGTTGCGAAACAGCGTGTCTCCGCGAGGCGGCGAGGCCGCGCCGGCGCGGCGAGCAGCTGGCTGAGGCCGCAACCAGCCTGAGACATGACGGGGCCCGGCCGGATCTGACTTCCCGGCCGGGCCCTGTCGTCAGCGGTTATCGGTGAACGTGATGTCGACGCCCTCCTTCGCGGAGTACGTCCACGCAGCGTGGATCTTGTGAACGGTGTCCCAATCCACGGTGTGCGTACCAGGGCTGGCCGCCGTGTGCATGACCCGAATCACCACCTCGTCCGGGGCGGCCAGGGCCTGTAGCACGCAGTCCACGCCGCCAAGCACTTCCAGAGCCGTATGGGCCTGCGCCCGTTCGGCGTCGCTGACGTGGCCGGGCGACTCGACCGGAAGAAAGGCCCCGCCGGTGATCCGTAGCGAGCGATCGTCCTTGCTCAGCGTGCCGGCCACGCACGCCTCATGCGCGAACACAGCGCTCGAGAATTTCTCCTTGGGTGTCTCGGCGCTATCGGTGCAGCCGGTCAAGGCGAGCAGCAGCGGCGCCGCCGCAATCAGTGTCCGGACTGGGACGGTGGCGTCCACAAGGGACTCCCTTCGTGTGGTGGTGCGCGCCGGCGATCAGGCGGTGGTGTTCGGGCGCTGGCCGATGGCGAGCATCCCCTCGAGGAGCTCGACGGCGATCTCCGCCGCCGGCTGGCCGCCGTGCTCGACGCGCTTCTCGTGGAGCAATTCGGTGAACCGGGCCTTGAGCTGGGTGTGCACAGCGTCGAAGAGCGCCTTCCACGGCGACCAGAGGTCCAAGGCTTCGAGCATGCCATCGGCGGCGCCCCGGGCCACAGCCAGGGCCGCAAAATTGGCGCCGTACGTGATCGGCCTCTCGGAGGGATCGGTCCCTTCCATCGCGGCGCTGTGGGCGACGGCCGCGGGGACGGCGTCGATGCTGGCGAGGGCAGCCGCGGTAGCCGCCGCCGCCGCGGCATCGACCGAGGCCTCCCCGTGGGCGATCTGCTCGGTGACTGCCGCGTGGCCAGTGCGCTTGAGGTCGGCGCTGGCGACTTCCCAAACATCCCCGAGCTGACGTCGCGCCCATTTCACGGCGTCATCCGCGCCCGGCCGCGAGTCGATCGGGCGCATCGCGCGAACCCGGGCCGCCTGCTCCGTAGCGCCGGCGATGTCCATCCACTCTGCCGTCACGCCCACGGCATGGTCGGCCAGCAGGAGGCGCCGAGCGTCGGCGCTGCCGTCCTTGGCCGTGACCTCGAGGCGGTCAAGATTTGCGAGCACCCAGGCGCCGACTGCGTCGCGGGCCGACTGTGTCGTGTGGTCGTTGAAGTCCCTCAGGTACGACTCGATGGCCGGGCAGAACACGTCGGGCCAACCCGACCAACCGAGGCCGGTGCAGTACGTGACCGCCTCCAACATGCAGCAAGCGCCTGGCGCATCGTCCGCGTCGCCAGGAGGCTTGTGACCACCCGGCGAGAGGCCGATCTGGCGGATCCGATCGAGCCGTTCGGGGATCAGCGTGAGCGTCATGAAGTTCTCCCGTGCAGATGGGGTCGAGCAGGCAGGTGTGAGCGACGCGCCTTACGGCTCGCGCGCGGCCCACGCGACCAGTTCGTCCCTCGGCCAGAAAAGCCGGCCCACGACGCGTGTCGGCTGTGGGATCGGGTTGCGCTTGGGGCCGGCCTTGGCCAGGTGCGAGTTGATCGCATTGGCGGCCAGTCCGGTGATGTCGATCGCCCCATGGATGTCGACCCACGGGGCGTCATTGGGCAGGACGGGTAGGCCCACGAGCCGCCCGGCCGCCGGTCCCTTGTGCTTGGGGTCATGCCCTCACCGCTCCGGTTGGTTGAGCCAGCGGTCGCGTCCGAGGCGGCCGGCGATGTCCGCCAGCATCGTTCGCGCGGCGAGCTCATCCGCAGCGAAGCCTCCCCGCGTCAGGTCCGACACAGCGTCGCGCACCCGCTCGTAGCGCTCGATGGCGCCGGCGACGCGTCCGAGAAGACGATGGGTGGTCGTGGTGTCGAGCGCATATTCGGCCGCCAGCTCGCCCACCATTGCGTCGAACCGCGCCGCGAGAAGCCGTTCCGAACTGGCCTTGCGGGCGATCCGGAACACTTCGCTGCGGAGAATGCGCGCGCGGTCGTGCTCGTAATAGCGGTGGTCCGATCCGGGGCCTTGGGGGGCGAGCCCGTCCCCGTAGGGGCCGTTCCAGGCGCCACACACCGGGCAGCGCCAGTAGTGCTCGTTGCGGCCGGTGGCGCCGAGCTCGACACCGCTCTGCATCTTGCGCCACGGGTAGTAGGTCATGTCCGGGGCCGGGCCGGTCATGGTGACCGGATTCGACGCGCCTTCGCGCGCCTTCGCTGCGGTCCAGGTGGCCGCGTCGCCGGTCTCTTCCCACGCCCCCTCGTTGTCGCGGGCGTTGGCCACGATCTCGGCGACGAACCGACCCAGCGCCGGCAGGATGTCCTCGGCGCTGGCGTCGATCGGGTAGTCGTTGCGTCCGAGCATCTTCGCGATGTCGGCCGCCAGCATCGGGAGGTCAAGCTCGAGGTCGACGACCGTCATCCGAATCCCCTTCCGCACGTGGCAGTCAAGTGACTGCCTGGCAGTCACCAGACTGCCACGGCTTCCGCCTCCGCGTCAACCCCCATCCCGGCACCAACGACCTTGCGGCCCCGCGCGCGGCGGCCGTAGCGTCATTCCGGCCGGTCTCTGCGTCTGACCTGACGCACGGCGATCACGAGGGAGGCGGCGGATGAGCTCCGCAACGATTCCGTCAGTGCTCGATGAGTTGGCGCGACGGCGCGGGAGTGAGCTCGCCCTCACCGTGCTTGGCGAGGCGGAGCTGACGTTCGAGGAGTGGCGGGCCGCAACCTGCCAGGTTGCGCGAGAGCTCCGGGAAGGGCTCGGCGTCAAAGCCGGCGACCGGGTGCTGGTGGCCTGCGACGCACGGCATTGGGCGGATTACGCGATCGGCTACGTCGGCGTGCAGCGGGCGGGAGCAGTGCCCGTCCCCGTCGTCCACTCGGCCGGGCCCGACACGATGGCCGCCCTCGCGCAGAGCGCGCAGGTGGTCGCGGCCTTCGGCGACGGTCCCGAAGGCCTACGGACCATCGGCCTCGAGGACGTGAGGCAGCGGTCGTCCGAGAGCTTCGATGCGAGCGACCCGGAAGGCATCGCGGACATCACCTACACCTCCGCGACGACCGGGCACCCAAAGGGCGTCGGCGCCAAGTACGCAACCTTGCTGCGTTCGTCGAACCAGAACGCGCAGGCGCGTCCCCAGACGATCCTTCAAGCCACCCAGCCGGGGACGTCCTACGCCCAGATGCAGTTGATGAGCATGCTGAGCGCGGCGCCGTACCGGATGGTCGTTGTGCCGCGCTTCAACCCGCGCGCCGTCTGGGCGGCATTGGCGGACCATGGTGTGACGACCCTCGCGCTCGTTCCGAGCACGGCGAGGATGCTGCTCGACGCCCTCCGGGTGATCGAGGATCCGCCCGACGTCAGCACGGTGCGACTCGTTCGCGTCGTCGGCTCGTACATCGACGCGCGCGACCTCGGCGCACTGCAGGCCGCCTTTCCCAACGCGGAGATCGACAACGTCTACAGCAACACAGAGGCCTTGCCGATCGTCGTCAGGGCGCGCTACAGCCGGGGTCGGCCGGACTCGGTCGGCTTGCCCTCCGCCGGCTCGGAAGTCCGCATCGTCGATCAGCACGGCGAACCTGTCCCGGCCGGCACGGTCGGATCCATCGAGCTGCGAGGGACGGGCGAACGCCGCTGGTACGTCGATTCCGCAGAGGGTGACAGTGACGTCTTCCGGCCCAACGGCTGGATTGGCACGAACGACCTCGGACGCCTCGACGAGGCCGGCTACCTGTACTTCGAGGATCGCAAGCGCGACGTGCTGTCGGTGGGTGGCATCAAGGTCGGCACGGTGGCCGTCGAGTCCGTCTTGCGGGATCACGCGCCGGTGCGGGACGTCGCCGTGATCGGGGTCCCCCACCCGACCCTGGGTGAGTTGCCGCTGGCGTTCGTCGTCGGGGACGAGGACCTCGACGCCGCGGCGTTGCTCGCCTACGGGCGCGAGCACCTCGGCCAGCTCGCGCCGACACAGGTCGTTGTGGTCGACGAGATCCCGTTCAACGCGATGGGCAAGCCGGACAAGAACGCCCTCCGCCGCCAGCTCGAGGACACGGGCGCGGAAGCTGCACCGGCCGGAGGTGTGGTGTCCGGGGAAGACGTCGCTCAGGTCGTCCGCGCGGAGTGGCAGAGACTCGTCCCGACGGCGGTGCTGACGCCTACTACCGACCTCTTCGACGACTTGGGGGCGAGTTCCGTCACCGCGGTCACTGTGACCGAACGGGTGCAACGGGAGCTCGCCGTCGAAGTGCCGCTGCTGCTCCTGTACGACGCGCCGAAGCTCGGCAAGTACATCGACGCGGTCACCGCCGCGGCAGTGCAACCGGCCGCCGCTGACGGCGAGCCGCCGACCGTGAGCGGCGACGACCAGGCCCTCAGCTACCTGCAGGCGTCGCTGTATCGCAGCTGCGCCGGCGTCGCGTCGCTAGCGACCGTGCCGGTGGTCGTGGGCGTGACGGGCGTCGTCGACGTCGGCCGTCTGCAGGAGGCGGTGGCGCGGGTGATCGCGCACCACGATGCGCTGCACAGCGTCTGCGCGCGGACTGCCGGTGGCGTGCAACTGGTCCGCGCGAATCCGGCGATCGTCGCGGTGCGGCGTATCGACGTCGGCGATGAGGTCGAGCTCCGCGCGGCGGTGGAGGCGGAGCGCTCGCAACGCATCGCCGTCGACCTGGGGCAGCCACTGACGCGTGCGTCGCTGATCGTCACCGCGTCCGGGGATGCGCACGTCGTCTTCGTCCCGCATCACCTGGTGACCGATGCCGTCTCGTGCACGATCCTGGCGCGCGACCTCGTCCGCGCGTACAACGACCAGCTGGCCGTGCCTTCGGCCGACGCCGGCGGCCCGGCCGCAACGGTCGCGGCGAGTCGACACGAGCGCAGGGTGCGCGCCTGGCAGGCGTCGCTGGCCGGCAGCCGCTGCGTCCTGCCGGGCGTCGAGCTCGAGGCCCCCGGGTGGGACGCAAAGGTCGAACCCGGGCGTGTGCCAGCCGACGCGCTGCCGGCGATCGCCCGGCAACTCCGCACCGCCGAGGGTGCCGTGGTGGCTGGCGCCACGGTGGCGGTTCTCGGCCGACACTTCCCGTTGGGGCAGGACTTCACCATTGGGATGATGACCGCCGGCCGGGCGCTGGCCAACGCCGACCGGGTCGGCTTCTACGCCGACCTCATCCCCAGCCGGATCGCAACCGGTCCCACCGTCGCGGACGTCATGCGCGCCGCGGCCGCGGCGGTGATGCGCGGCGTCTCGGAGCAGGTGCCGCTTGCTGCAGTGGCCGGATTCCTGGAGCCGACGCGGGGAGGAAGGCTGTTCGACGTCGTGGTCAACCACCGCAGCCAGGTCGCCGGCCGCCCCACCAAGGGCGTTGAGGTCGACGGTGCGCGCTTCGCGACGGTGGCGTTGCCCTACTACGACTGGGGCAACGAGTGCCTGGACCCATGGTGGGCGGCGAACGGCGTGATCAACGTCGACGTTGATGCGGGGCGCGATGGTCACGTGGTGACGGTGATGGTGGCGAATGGCGTGACGCCGGATGGCGCCGTGCTCAGCGCAGAGATCGCAGACGTGATCGAGCAGCTCGCCGCGGGGCCCGCGGCGCCGTTGTGGGAGGCGCCGGCGCGCTGACAACGACCAACGCAGCGGCCCGCACCGATCTCGGTGCGGGCCGCTGCGTTCCGGTCGAGCCGATCAGCTGGACGCCGTGCGCTCAGGGCAGTCGCAGCTCCGCCAGCTTGCCGGCGTGAGTCCGGATCCAGGTCAGGGCGTCGAGCAGGAGGTCGGCCGCCCCCACCTCACCGAGGAACGGACCCTCGATCATGACCCCCGAGGCATGGATCCCGGAAGCGACCGGAGCGTAATAGCGCGCCGGGTCGACAGCAGCGAGGTACTCGGCGCTGAGGTGATGGCGGCGCTTGCTGGCCGGCCGGTACAGCGCCGACGGAGCGCCGGAGGCGTCGGCGCTGAGCGGCTCGTAGGGTGCGTCGACAAGGTAGCCGCCGAGGAGGAACGCGAGGACCTCGCGAAAGCGCTCAGGCCGTAGCGGGGCCCAGGCGCCCAGATCGAGCGTGAAGCCAAATTTGAAGAGGACGGGGCTGGTGAGCTCCGGCTGTGCTGCGGGGATGGTGAGGCCGTCGAAGCCGGCCAGGGCGGCATTGCAGGCCTGCAGGCCTGCCGCGCGGCGCTCTGCCTCTGCAGGGAAGCGCTCCGCCTGGACCGCGAGGAGCGCAGCCGTCACGGCGGTCGGCCGGTACGGGCCCGACTGCAGCGTCGACGATGCGAGCCCGGGAGTCGCCTCGACGCGCGCCCGCCAGGCGAGCGTCGCCCGTGGTACGTCGGCGCCCGCCGCGATGGTCGCGGCCTCGAGCCGGCCGCAGTCCCGCTGCGAGCGGATCCGCTGCTCGAGCAACGGCACGCCGGTTACGAGAATGCCGCCCTCCCCGCAGCTCAAGGGCTTCGTCGACTCCAGGCTGAACGTCCCGATCGCACCGAAGGTGCCGAGCGGCTCGCCGCAGTAGGTGGCGCCGTGCGCGTGCGCAGCGTCCTCGATCAGCCAAATCCCGTTTTCCTGGCAGAGGGCGAGCAGGCGGAGAACGTCGGCCGCGCGCTGGTAGAGATGGACGGCGATGATCGCCGCGGGGAGAGGCCGGCTTGCGGCCAAGCACTCCTCGATGTGGGCCTCGACCAGATCGACATCGATCGTCCAATGCTCGCGGCTGACGTCGATCAGCACGGGCGTCGCGTTGACGTCGAGGACGGCGCCGGCCGTCGCCTGCCAGGTCAGAGCGGGTACGAGTACGTGATCGCCGACGCCGATACCCAGCGCCTCGAGCGCCATCACGATGGCGTGGGTTCCGTTGGTGACGAAGGTCGGCGCGTGGCCGGGCGACAGGGCGTGCGCGACGGCGAAGGCGCGCTCCGCGTCGGCAATGGTTGTCGACCCTCTCCCCCAAGGCCCGGCCAACGCGGCGATCAGCGCCTGCTGCTCCGCGGGTCCGGGGTCGGGGTAGAGCCGGCGCTGCCCCACGATGGGCGCGCGGCCGACGACGTCGGTGGTGAGCGTCATGAAGTGCTCCGTATATGTCGGCGGTTGTCAGTAGCGGGGGTCCGGGCGGGTTTGGCCGATGCCCTTGAGGGCGTCCTTGTGAGCGACGATCCCTTCGAAGATGTCGTGCATCCACTCCGGGAAACGCGGGTGCCGGAGAAACTTGGTGTGGATGAAAAGCGCCCGCTGGAACACCCGCGCGGAGTTCTCAAACGGGAGGTCCAGGCCCTCGGCGTGGTGCCGCCAGCCAGGGTCCAGGTGGGTGGGAGTGAAGCCTGCTTCGGACCACATGCCTTCGGCGAAGAGCGTCACCCGCAGGTCCCTCGGCGTCAGGCCGAGCTCCTCCTCGAGGGCGTCCGTGCAATTGAAATACAGCGAGAAGTGCGGCGGCCACTCGGCGTCGAGCGGCGGGTTCCACAGCACGGGCGCGGGGAACAGAGTGGTGTCGTTGATCAGCTCGCGCATCAGCCGCCGGTTTTCGCGGGCCTGCAGGCGCGTGTGCAACGAGCGCAGCCACTGGATCAGCCAGAGCGCCGCGGCGTGCTCGCCGAGACGTTGGTTGCCGGCAGCGACCTTCTCCATCTCGATGAAGGGGATCGGATCGACCCGGCTGGGGCCGTCGCCGCAGTCGGTGTCGGCGCGGGACAGGGCGGCAATTTTCGGATTCGAGCTGAGCGTCATCCCCGCCTCGCCCGACGGGGCGGCTTTCCCTGCGCCTTGGCCCGAGATCGACGCCGTCACCGGCTTGTCGCCGTCGTAGCGCGCTACTCCACCGAGCGCGTTGTCGTGATGCACGATGATGCCGTGGGCGCGGCCGAGGGTGACCATCTGGGCGAGGGCGCCGAAGTTGCCGTACATGGTCGCGGGCACGATGGCGAGGATGCGCTTCGCGTTGCGCCTGACGTAGTCGGCCACCAGCTCCACGTCCATCGTCGCGTCGCGGCCGGCCGGGATCGGGACCAGGCGCGGTGCGCGCCCGAGCTGGGGACCAACGGCGGCCAGAACGCCGAAGTGCGCGCTGGCGTGGGTGAGATCGGCGACGAGGACCTCCTCGCGACCCCGCGCCCACTCAGGTCCGCGTAGCTGCAGCTGGGCACGCAGGCCGCTCGCTATAGCGAGCGTGCCGTTTGGCTGACCCACGCCGTACGGGTAACCGACCGTGTCAGCCACGACCTGCTCGAGGATGGCCCGCCACTTTGCCGGATGGTGCTCGCCAAACCCGGTCCACAACCCGTCGTCGGTGATCTCGCTCAGTACCGCCTTCTCAATCAGGCCGGACGCGGGCCACGGCGGCGTCTCGGCCGCGGTGACGACCGGATCCCCGCCGAGGATGGCCGGCTTGCGGATGCTGCTCATCTTGCTCCCTGAGGTCGTGGGGTGCCGGTGATCACGGCTGAACGACGGCCTTGACGAAGTCTGGTTCCCGCGCCGCGGCGGCCGCGAACGCGGCGTCGATGTCGTTCAGCGCGAAGTGCTGGGGACTGAGGGCGGCGAGGTCGATGGCGCCGGCCTCGAGCAGGCGAACGGCTACGCGCATGCCCGACAGGATGGTGTCGAGGTTGCGGAAGTGCGCGTTGACGATCGTGAAAGCCAGATGGTTCCAGCGGGCGAGAGGCACTGTCCGGTTGCCCTCGCCCGACTGGTGGTAGCCGGCGATGCAGAGCGTTCCGGACATCCGCGTCAGGTCGCCGGCGAGCACCAGGCGCTGAGGGTCACCGGTGACTTCGTAGACCACGTCGGCGGCGGCGCCGATACGGGCGATGATGTCGTCGGCCGGCTGGTCTGGCGCCAGCGCATGGGTCGCGCCGAGGGTGAGGGCACGAGCCCTGGTCGCCTCGCTCGCGCTGATCACGGTGACCGAACGGGCGCCCTTGCGCCGACTGAGCAGCTGGATCAGCGTCGCCATGAAGCCGCCGCCGACGATCACCACGTCGTCGCCGAGGCGAGGCTGCGCGAGCTCGACCGTGTTGACCGCACAGCCAAGTGGCTCGGCAATCGCCGGGAAGGCGACGTCGGGACGGATTGGGACGCACCAGCCCGCCTCGGCGACAACCTGCTCGGCAAAGCCGCCGTCAGGGACCCACGCCACGACGTGATCGCCCGGGCGCAGGGTTGTCACCTCCTCGCCGATCTCGGCGACGACGCCGGCGGGCTCGTGGCCGATGAACATCGGCAGCTTGCCGGGGGCATGCCCAAGCCAGAGGTCGAGGTCGGAACCACACAGTCCACACTCGGTGATCGCGATCCGGACCTCGTGGCCACGAAGGGCGGGGAGCTCGCGGTCCACCAACCCGACGGAGCGCGGCGCGGAGAGACGTGCGGCCCTCATCGCATCGCCCGTTCCGCCGGCGCGTCCTGGCTCTCGTGGTCGTAGGCGGACGCGTAGGCCATCAGGACGCCGGCAAGAACCGTGCGCGCTTGCGCCGCCGTGACCAGGGTGGGCGGCATCGGCTTGTCAGTGCGCCGCGCGGCGACGGCCTCGACCACCGTGGCGAGCTGCAGCGGGTAGCACTCGCCGACTGTCGGGAAGCCGGGATCGCCGGCGGGCGTGATGTCGACGGCCTGGCCGCCGACGATGGTGTGGACCGAGGGGACCAGGAGCTCGCGGTCGTCCTCCTGTACGAGCTCCAACCGGGCGCCGCCGCGCGTTCCGAGGACCTCCAGCCTCAGGCGGTCTCGGACCACGTGAGCGTCCCACGATGCGGCGAACGAGATAGTGCGCGGTGCTCCCGAGCCCGCCACTTGGATGGTCCCCTCGATCGCGTCCTCGACCGTGACCTGCGCTGGGTCGATGACTCGGAACGTGCCGCCGTCCTGGGCCACGCGGTCGTGCGCCGTGGCGGTGATCGAGGTGCACGCCGGGTGGTCGTACAGGTACAGCGCCAGGTCGAGCAGGTGGGGAAGGAGGTCCATGCCAACGCCGCCGCCGGAGGCCTCGCGGTTCGTGAAGACGCCCCGGGCCGGGATGCCGTTGCGCCGCATCCACTCGGTGTGGATCCGGTAGATGTCACCGAAGAACCCCTCGTCCACCAACAACCGCAGCCAACGCACCGCCGAGTACCGGAGGTGCATGCCGAACACGAGCAGGACGTCGCGGGTGGCGGCCGCCGCGGTCATCTGGTCGAGTTCCTCGAGGGTGAGCGTGGGCGGCTTCTCGCAGAGAATCGCGGCGGGCGCGGTCGGCCCGGCGAGGATGTCGAGCGCGTTGGCGATGTGCGCGCTCGGCGGCGTGGCGATGATCCAGAGGTCGATGACCTCGCTGGCGTGGACGTCGGTGACGCTGGTGAAGCCCGCCACGTTGTGCTCGGCGGCGAAGAGACGGGCGCGGACTTCGTCGACGTCGCAACATGCGACAAGGGTCGCGCCGGCGGTTTCGGCGAGCGCGATGGCGTGGTATCTGGCCTGATGGCCGGCGCCGATGATGCAGGCGCGTAGTGGGGCGTGCTCCCTGGTCGTCACGGGAATCCTTCCTGGTGGTTCCTGCAGCACATGGCCCGGGCCGGCCGACACCGTGACGTCCCTGAGGCTCTCCTCACCGTAGTTGCCGGTCGGTTGCACACGGAAGAGGGCAGTTGGGGGTTGTGGCGGTGGCGCGACAGCGACGACGCTGAGTGAGCGCGCCGCCAACCGCGCGGCGCGTGGAGGGAGCTGGCATGGGCAGCGAATACCGCGGCTGGGCCGACACGTCGGGTGGCCCGGCGGTAATCAAGCCGGTCACGTACAAGCAGGAGGAGTGGCTCTGGGCCCTGAACGACGGCCGGTCGAACAGCTCGGTCGCGTACGTGTGGGACCTCCGCGGCCAGGTGGACCTCGAGGCGTTGAGGGAAGCCCTGCAGCGGTTGGTAAATCGCCACGAGTCCTTGCGGACGACGTTCCGTCGCGGGCCTCGCAGTGTGCACCAGGTGGTGTGGCCGGCCGCGAAGGTGCAGCTTCCCATCGAGGACCTCGCCGGCGGGGTGGCCGTCGAGGTCGAGCGCCTGGTCCTCGAGGAGGCCGACGCGTGGCTCGACCTGACCGGGTCCAAGGCGCTGTGGCGTGGGTTCCTGATCCGGCTGCAGCCGACGTCCTACGTGCTGGCGCTCGTAGGACACCACGCCTTGCTCGACGGCGCGTCGAAGGGCGTCCTGCACCAGGAGCTCGCGGCGCTCTACCGGGCGGTGGTCAGCGGGTCGTCGGAGCGCCAAGCCGCCACACCGGCGCAACTGGCCGACTTCGCGCGCTGGCAGCGTCGGCCGCTGGCGGCGGCGGAACGAACCTACTGGCGGGATGCGCTGGGTGATCGCCGGCGTGGGCTTGCGCTGCCCGGCGCCGAACGGACCGGACGCTTTCGCCTCGAGCCGCTTGACCTGCCGACCATCGAGCCGCGCGCCGTCCGCGCCCTGGAAAGGGTCGCCGCTCCGATCGGTGCGAGCCTCGGCACCGCGCTGCGGGCGATCGCCGCCGCGGTGTTTACGCCCTACACCAGCGATGGCGTCGTGCTGGGAGTCGTGCACGCGAACCGGCGAGAGCCACGCTTCGCGGGGCTCATCGGCGAGCTCGCCGATGAGCTGCCAGTGCGGGTCGACGTCGCCGGCGATCCGTCCTTTCCCGCGCTCGTGCAACGCGCGCATGAGGCGTGGTTGGAGGCATGCCGCCACCCGGCGCCGTTGGGCGCGATCGTCGCCGCGGTCGGCGGCCGCGCCGGTGTCGGACACGGGCTCGCGTACGACCTCGCGGTCAACTGGTTCCCGGCCGGTGTGGCGGAGCCGCCGGTCGAGCTGCCCGGCATCGATGGCAGCGTCGTGACGATGACGGCGCGGCCGTGGATCGACGGGCAGAGCGGCGAGTTCGATCGCGAGTTCCACGGCGGCGCGGGCCTCGGTGTGAACCTCTTCGCCGACGACGGAGGCGGCGTGTCCGGCCACCTGTGGACGCGCACGCCCGGCATTCCGCCGGCGACGGCCGCCGCCCTGGCGCGAGCGTTCGGGGAGATCGCGAACGTCGCCGCGGCGGGAAGCCCGGAGTCGCTACAGACACTGCTCGAGCGCACGGCCGCGTGGTGAAGACGCGCGAAGAAGCCACGGCGCGACGGCCGCTCACGCTGGCCGTGCTGTTCGTCGGCCTGGTCCTCGTCGTCGTCGACCAGAACATTCTGATCGTCGCCCTCAACACGATCAGGATCGAGCTCGGGATGACAACGAGCGCGATCGCCTGGGCCGTTGAGGCATACCTCGTGACCAGCGGAGGCGTGCTGCTGATCGCCGGCGCACTGGGCGACGTTGTCGGACGTCAGCGAGTGTTCCTGACGGGGTTGACCGTGTTCACCGTGGCGTCGGCGGCCTGTGGCGTAGCGACTTCGGGCGCGGTGCTTGTCGCGGGCCGGCTGGTGCAAGGGGTTGGCGCCGGGCTGATGTTGGGCGTCGTGCTCGGGATGGTGGCGGCTCTGTACGACGATCCGGCGCGGAAGGACCGCGCGATGCGCTACTACGGCGTTGTCGTCTCGGTCGGCAGCGCGGCCGGGCTGGCGGTGAGCGGCATCGTCACCGATCTCGTCAGCTGGCGCGCCTTGTTTCTCGTCAACGTGCCGCTCGGCGTGGCAACCGGCGTCAGCGGATGCTTCCTGCTGCAGCGCTCGGCGCGCCGGTCTCGCACCGACGTCGACGTGCTCGGCGGTGTGCTCGTTACCGCCGGCCTGCTACTGGCGCTGTTCGCCCTCGTCAGCGGTCCGGAGCGCGGGTGGGGCGCATGGCCGACCCTGACGAGTGGGGCGCTCGCGGCGGGCGTGCTCGCGGTGGCGGGCGTCCGCCAGGCGCGCGAGGCGCACCCGTTACTGCCGAGGTGGTTGGTCGGCTCACCCTCGGTCCGCAGCGGCGCTGGCGGACTCGGTCTGCTGACCTTTGGGCTCGCCGGCCTGTACTTCGCCGGGGTCCTTTACCTGCAGCGCGAGCTGGGCTACGGCGCGGCAACGACGGCCTGGGCGATCATGCCTGTTCCCGTAATCCTGATGGTCGTGATGCCCCTCGGGCTGACCCGACTCCGCCAGCGCGTGGGCGCGCTGGCCTTGCTCGGCTTCGGCCTGGCGGCCGTGGCGCTCGGCCTTGTCTGCCTTATCGGCGCGACGTCGTACTGGCTGCAGGTGCTCCCCGCGATCGCCTTGATAGCGGTCGGGTCGGGCGTGGCATATCCGCGGGGGCTGGCGCTCTCGATGGCCGGTACGACACAGGTCGACGCCGGGGCCGCCTCGGGGTTGGCCAACTCGCTGCAGAACCTAGGCAGCGCGATGGGCGTCGCTGTCGCCGGGACGGTGATCGTCCTCGGGTACGACATCGCGCTCCTGGTTATCGCCGCGGTCGTCGCGGCCGGCGCCGGACTGGCCATCGCCGGCGGCCGGCGTGACGCCGAGGGCCCCCCTCGTCCCGCCGGCGTATAGCAGCCCACGCAGGTCAAGCCGGCGGGCGCGCAAGAGCTTGCGCTGCAACCTGATGACTGCCGGCCAGTGCACCTCGAGGAGAGCGTCGGCCAGGGCTCGCCAGGAAAGGAACGCGGCGAGCGGCTCCGCACCCGGCGCGTCCCTGCGGATCGCGGCCAGGGCGCCGAGGTTGTCGTCCCAGCCACCGTGGCGAACGTCCAGCCGGTTGGCAGCGGTGGCGTGGCCCTTCGCCGCGAGGTAGCGCAGGCTCGCTTGCTGACCGGCCCAGCAGATCGCAACGTACTCGGGCAGGGGTACCCGAATCGGGCCGTCGAAGACAGTCACGCCGCCGACGTCCTGGCGGCCGCTTTGCCCGCGACGCAGGAGCAGCTCGACCCGGCTGACCGGCTGGCCGGTGACGATCGCGAGCACGGCGTGGCCGGCTTCGTGGACGGCCGTCAGCCGCTCGCGCTGGCGGGCGCTGAGCTCGGTGAGCCCGCGCACGCGGGCGGTGGCCGCTCCCCGTCGAACCCCGGCCCGGCACGCCGGGCAAGGGAAGACGTCGGACAGGCGACAGTGCCCGGCGTGGACCGGCGACATGTCGAGCGTCCAGGCGTCGTCGCGGAGCGTCTCCTGGCACGGAGCACAGAGGAGACGGCTGAACCGGACGGTCGGCGCGGCCATCGTGGTCAGCGCCGGATGGCGGCTGGGAGGAGCACCCGGTCGGGTTGACGGTCCGCCAGGCGGTAGGCCTTGCCGATGCACTCGCGGCAGGTGGGCAGGAGGCGTCCCGGGTCGTTGAGCTCCGGGAAGTGGGCGAGGGCGTCGGCGCGCGAGGGGCGCCAGCACAGCGGGTCGCGAGCCGCGCGGTGCAGTCTTCCGCGCGCAATGGGTTCGAGCGTGATGATGTGGTCGGCGCCCTGCTCAAAGTGACCGACGTGGCGATGGCTGGTGAAGTTGTGGGCGACGACCACCAGCACCGGCAGGGCGGTGTAGAGCTCGGCCCAGGCGAGCTGTTTCGCTGCGCGCGACGCCACCCGCTCGGCCGCCGCGGCGGCGTCGGCGGCCCGGTAGGCGTCGCGCGTCGCGGTGATTCCCGGTGCTGGTGGTGGTGTGGGCTCGGCGCTGTGGGCGAGCTCGAGCAAATACACGTCGCGCCAGGACAGCGTGCGCGGGTGGTTCACCGGGTGGCCGACGATGCTCGTGGCCCACTCCCGAAGCTCGAACTTCCACCACCGGCAGACGCTCGCCACGCGGGAGGGATCCGGGAACGGGCCGGCCTGGTGGTCGGCCTGCTGGCGCAGGAAGTCGATGTCACCGGTGCTAAGAGTGGTCGCGCTGGCCATCGGATCCTCAGGCGGGGTTGGCGAGCTGTGGGCATGCGGAGACGTCGCTGTCGCCGATGTCGGCCGGGTCGTCGGCTGCAGTGGCGCGGCCGCGCTCGATGAGCCGGTTCGTCCCGGCGGACTCCGGGTCCTCGGGACACGGAACGGCGAAGAGGGAGCGGCCGAGGGTGCTGGCCACGGCGCCGGGCAGGAGGCCGCGGCTGGTGACATCGGTCTCGACGATCACGGTGGCGTTGGCCAGGGCGATCGCGAGGCTCTGCGTGGCGGTGCGCTGGCGGCGGTTCGACCCGCGCGTGAGGGTCGGGTACTGGCTGACCACCAGCCCGCCCTGGTCGACCGCGTGCGCGAGAAGCGGGTCGTCGCCCGCGCGACCCAGCCCGCAAGCCAGGACCACGATCGGCATGCCGCCGGCGTCCAGGGCGGCCTGCAGCGCGGCCCCGCCGATCGCCGACGGGTACGAAGTGACGAGGGTCGTGCCGCGCCGGGCGTGCTCGCCGGCGAAGCGGGCCGCGAGCGCGAGGCCGCGATCCGTGGCTCGAGTCGAGCCGGTGACCGCGAGCGTCGCGCGGTGCGGCGGCAGGGCGGCGCGACCCTTCACCCACAGGCCAAGGGGCGCGGCGAAGGGGACCTCGCCGGGCTCCGCTGGGAGCAGCGAGGTAGGCCACTCGTCGTCCTCGGGGGTGACGAACCTTGCGATGCCGGCCTGGAGGACCTGGAGGTCTCCTCGGATGTCGGCGCCGGGGCGGCACAGCTCGGCGTTGACTGCATCCGGCGCCTCGTCGCGGAGCATGAGCTGGAGAGCGCGGAGTGCGCCGTGCTCGAGGACGCACGCGTTCGTCGCCTTGGCCGGGGGACGGGTGGCGTGCATGAGGACCAGGCGGGCGCGTTGCGCTTCGTCGAGGCTCAGCATGGCGACTCACTTTCGTTGTCAGCTTGCACGGTGAGGAGGGCCAGCTCCTTGGCCCACTCTTCGTCGCTGGCGTTGGCGATTGACGGCTCTTCACCGAGCCGCATCGCGCGCTGGGTATTGCTCGCGAATCGCTGCACGCGTCCCCGCGGCAGCACGACGTCCACGGTTCCCTCATCGCCCTCGAGGTGGATCGTGACGTCTGGGCCGTGCCAGAGGACGCGTACGTCGCCGATGCCGCCACCCTCGATCAGGAGTTGTCGCGCCAATCCCCATTCGACGATCTCGTCGGAGAAGCTGTACTGCGTTCTCATCACGATCCGGAACGGCTCGCTGGGGTCCCACGTCAGCGAGGCGTGCATGCCTCGACTCCCGAACTCCGGATCCTCGACCTCGACGCTCAGGACGCCCGTGGTGATTGGTCCGCCCGCGTCATCGCCCGGCTTTCGCGGGCGCAGTGGCGCTTCGCTCATGAAGTCGGCGTCGTCGTCCTTCACGTCGGCGGCGGCGTCGTCCTTCACGTCGGCGGCGGCGTCGTCCTTCACGTCGGCGGCGTCGTCCTGCACGTCGTCCTTCACGTCGTTGGTGCTGTCGTCTTTCATCTCATCTCCTAGTGCGCGGCCGCGCCGGACAGCGCGTGGTCGGGGGCGATCGCGAAGGGGATCGGGGTGCCGCGCAGGTCGCGGGCCCAGCCGTAGCTCTGCTCCCCGGGCGCGGGGAGTTCGTCGAGCCTGGCGCCGGGAAGTCGGCGCTCGCCGGCGGCCGCGTCGGTGTCCGCGAGGCTGCGGAAGTGGAAGAGGTTTCCCCGTGCGAGACGGTTCAACAGGAGACTGTCGCTCAGACTCTCAGCGACGGCGAGTACTGAGACATTTACGGCGGCACCGAGGACCGCGATCTCCTCCCACGCCTCGAGGCGGTCGCCGGCCAGGGTCAGAACGGCGTAGTCCAGGATCACGAGCGCGGGCCCGAAGGAGCGGTCGCGACGCATGACCATGTCGCGAGCCAGTCCGGTCGCGGCGTCCAGCTCGCCCGGGGTCGTCCAGAGCCACGTCAGCCGTTCCACGGCGGCGCTTGGAGCGCCGGCCGGCGCGAGGCAACTAACTTCGACGCCGGCGCGGAGCGCGCGCTCGATGATGCCATCGAGCAGGGCGTAGACGCCGACCTTGTCGTCGCCCGCGATGACGCCATGCAGCGCCACCCGCGCGTCGCTGAGCCGATAGCACACGTTGTGCTCACCGAGCGGCGCAGCCACGGCGAGCTTGGCGGGGAGGTCGAGCGTCGAGGCGACGGGGAAGACCATCGGCGAACGCATCGGGATTCCTTTCGGTGAACGGGATCAGGCGTTGGTGAGCACGTGCGCCCGGGCCGCGGCGAAACTCTCCCGGCAGGCGCGTAGCAGGCGATCGTCCATGGCGGTCTGCCGGCCGCGGTGGCAGGACGGGCACCTCAGTTCGAACTCGCCGTTGGGTTCGTCGACGGCGACCTCGAGCAACTGGCGGCATGCGCGGCACCAGCGGTAACCGGTGAGCACGTCGATGTGATCGGCCGCGTGGACGCAGCGATAGAGCCACGTCTCATGCAGCGGGCAGGTGACGCGGTCGTAGGGATCGAGCTGGCCGAAGTGCTCGGCGACGTTCTCCTCGAAGATCGTGTCCGCGGCGAGGGGATCGCACTGGTCGCTGGGTCGCAGCAGGACAGCGAGGGTTTCGCTGATCATCGGTATGAAGCTCCCGTCATCATCGTCGGGTAGCGGGCGGGCTGATCGCTGGCTCGCGGTTCCGTGTGTCACACGCCGGAACCACCTCCTGCCTGGCGGTCGAATCTGCATCCTACGTACGTAGCGTTGCGATTGTCTATCCGCAGTTACCAATCGACAACGCCGCGCGATCATGGGTTTATGGGGCGAGGCCGACGGTGACCAGGTCGGCGAGCCGTCGCGCCAACATCATCGAGCTTGGGACTCCGGGAAAGTGCTGGCCGACGCCGATCAGGGCGAGATTGCTCGAGCGCCCGTCAGGGACGGGCTCGAAGTAACTGGGCTGAACCGCCGCCAGGAGCGCCACCGACGGGGCCAGGCACGCCTGTGCATTGGGGCTGATGCGATGGCGCTCGCGGAACCAGGCCGCGACTTCACCGTGAACCGCGAGACGGTCGAGCAGGTCCACGTCCAGCGGGCCGGCGGCGCGGGTGGCGGAGCGCGAGACGAGGGTCACCTGGACGTGCCTCCATGCCGGAGAGCGCAGGCGCGCCCACGTCCGTATCACTCGGTCTCGGCCGGGGAGGTCACGGGGCGGGCGGGGCGGTTCCCAGGTGCAGCCGGTCCAGCCGTCGTCGAGCAGGACCACGACGGCACGGAGCTTGCTGGGGGCGTCAGGGCGCTCGGTGAGGTCCGCGAGGTCCGAGGGGCCGGCGGTAACGAGCACGGTGAGCGAGTGGTCGTCAGCGTCGTCGAGGACCTGGCGGTGCAGCTCGCCCGCCGGGAGCGCCGGCAGGGCGAGGCGGCTCGGCGCGCCGGGCGCGAGCGCATCGCTTCCGTCGCCGGCGTCGGCTCCGATGCCGACCGGGACGGGATCGCCGTGGTGATGGAGGCCGAGAGCCCACAACGTCTGCGCAGCCTGCTCGGCACGCTCGGCCGCGGGCCGGCCGCACGCGACGACACCGACCGGAGCGACAAGCCGTTCGTCGGCGAGGGCACGCAGGACGGCGGCGGCGTAGTCGTCGTCGACCGGGCCGAAGGTCGGCGCAGCGTGCCAGAGGAGCTTGACCGGGGCGGCCGGGTACATCACGCGTCACCCCTCGCGGTCGCAAGCAGGGCGTCGAATGCGGCCTCCCAGGTCGGGTCGGTGAGAGCCGGCTCCGACCCGAAGGGCATTTCGGTGAGCATTGCCTCCGTGAAACCGTCGACCCACTCACGCGCGACCTGCAGCTCGGCGTAGCCATCCGGATAGTTGAGGACGAAGGTGACCCGAGTGGCGCCGCGGTCGATCCACAGGTCGCCGGCGCCGCCGCCGTCGACAACGAGCTCGCGCGCGAAGTGCCACTCCACCGCCGCGCCCATGCTCGGCGTCCGGCTGTGCACAGCCACGCGGTAGGGGTGCGTGGCGCGCCATTCGAGCGCGACCTCGGCGTCGAGGACGGGGTACGGGCGTTGCCCCGGGTGGGTAGAGACGCGGACCAGGTTCGTCGCGAAGCGAACGAGCTCCGGGCCGCCGTGGCTGGCACCCATCGAGGTTCCTCCTCGGGTTGGGGCTTTAGCGGGTGACGGTGAACATCAAGGCCGTGATGACCGAAAGCAGTGCAGCAATAGCGAATGGAGTGCTGATAGGTGGCGTCAGCCAGACGGCGACGAGGACGACCGCGGCCGTCCAGCTGAGCACCACGAAAACGAGGAAGCGACGTGCGATGAGTGCTGCCGCGATGAACGCGGCAATCACTCCGAGCGTGGCGTCGACGGGGGTAACCGTCGAACGGACATGCAGGACGAACGTCTCGATGAGGTCGATCGGTGAACCCATGGGACGTACTCAGAGGCGCTCGATGCGCGGGATCCCCGTCACGGCCGCTGCGGTTGAGCGGGTGCGCGGTCGCCGCGTCGTCGTGGTGCTAGAGCCGTACGTCGGAACCCTGGCGGGCTCCTCGTACGACGGACGGTGGAACGTGTTGGCGAGAGTGGCGAAGGCGCTGAGGATCGCCGGGATGGACCACGCGACGTCGTCCGGCGCCGGGTTGACCCAGACGTGGACCAGAACGGCGGTGAAGAGCCACTGCAGGAGGACGACAACGGGGCCCGGCTTGGCCACAAGCCGGATGCTCACGACCGCGCAGACGGCCAGAACGAGCGCGATGGCGAGGCAGTAGAGGAGGGGCCAGTTGGGGGCGAAGTACTCGGCGAAGATGGCGGACACGGGCACGGAAAGCTCCTAAGGACGGACGGGGTGAAACAGGGGAAGAGGTCTCCGCACCGGCCGGCCGGTGCGGAGACCGGGCGGCTCAGGACTGCATGAGGCGCTGCTCGCGCCGGGCGATGCGCTGCGGCCGCACGACCATGCCGGCGATCGCCGAGACGCCAGCGAGGGCCGTGAAGGGAAGCCACGAGAGGTTGTTGGGCTCCGGAACGAAGCAGAGCGGCGTACCGATCCCAGCCAACAGGAGCACGAAGCCAACCCAGTATTTCTCCTGGGACTCGCGACGGCGCAGCGAACGGATGGTCGCCACGAGGGAGCCGAGGGCGACGATCGTCGCCACGGGCAGTATCCAGTTGCCCAAAACGTCGGGGTGGCTTACGAGCTCGGACCAAGTCATGGGACGTGAACCTCCAGTGATCGACGTAGCTGCCGCGCCTGTTGTCGGCAGCAGAGCCTCGGGTGGGCCTTAGCTAGTGACGGACGGGGTGAAACAGGGGAAGCGGCTCAGGACCAATCCGACCACTCGGCGCGCTCGCGGTGATCGGCGATGCGCTCCGGCGAAGGCCGCACCGCGAAGGCGAGGACCGTCGAGCCAACGAAGAGGACGGTCACCAGCAGCCACGAGGTGTTGGGGGGCTCCGCATCGAAGAAGGTGAGCGCGGCGGCGGTCATGCTCGCCACGACCAGGAACCCGACCCACAAGTCCTCCTGGTACTCGCCGCGTAGCAGCGATCGGACGGTGAGTATGAGACAAATGAGGGCGGCGATGGTCGCCCCGGGCAGCACCCAGTAGTGCGCGACGCTGGGGTCCCGCACAAGGTCGGACCAAGTCATGGGAAGTGAACCTCCAGTGATTGACGGAGCTGCCGCGCTGATCTCGGCAGCGCAGGTGCGGGGGTCCGCATGGTGTTCATCCGAGCGCCGGACCCATGTACCTATGTAGCAGTGTGCCAGGGTCCGGACGAGATGTGTACCCCGGTGCCCGTGCGGCGATGAAGTCTGATACTGGAGTGACGAGAGAGTTGTGTGCGTTACGAGAGAAGGGCCCAGGCGTGCGCCCGGGCCCTTCGTAGATCGGCTGGTGAGTAAGCCGCCGAGCGTTACTCGGTTGGTGGCCAGTCGACCGGCACGAACACCGCAGCCGGCTCGCCATCACGCAGCACGGTGACGTGGATCCGGCGCCGGCTGACGCTGGTGTGAATCTCCGGCCAGGAGCGCTGGGCACCCCGACTGCCCATCGCGATGCGCGACGGAGCGTTGGGGTCGCTGAGGTCCGGCCGCCACGGTGAAGCCTCCGCCGGCGGAATCAACACTGGTGGCGCGGTGTCGGACTCACCGCGCGCGGCCTGGTGTTTGGCGTACTGCGCCGGCGAGAGCGCGAGGACGTGTGGGCGCTTGAAGCGGTAGACCGTGATAGCGCCGGCTGTGCCCGTCGCGACGACGGCGTCGAGCACCTGGCCCCACTTGATCCGAACGTCGAACACGGTCAGCGGAGTGGGCAGCTCGCTAGGAGAAGACACGGCAGCAGTGTCTCATATGTAAGTCACAGTCCGCCGTGGTGAAGATCGCGCGCGTCATGCGATCTCCGCACCCTTGGAGTGGGCCGGCCGCGTGGTCGGGTGGGGCCTCTGGCGGCGCAGCGGGCGGGTGGCGGCGGCGATGTTCACGCCGAGGCCTCCCCGCTTGGCGACGTACATCTCGCGCTCCGCCGCGCCGAGAGCTGTCTCGATGCCGATCGGCCGCGACTCGAGCTGCAAGGCACCGATCGAGGCGCCAACCGAGAGGACGGCGCCGTGGAACGCGATGGGTGCGGCGATCGCGCGGCGCAGTGCGTCCAGCACATCGTGAGCTGGTGCGTCGGGCGGGACGACGACGGCGAACTCGTCACCACCGATCCGGCCGGCGATGGCGCCGGGCACCAGGTGCTGCCTGATGCGCCGCCCGACCTCGGCGAGCACCGCGTCGCCAGTCGAGTGGTCATAGCTGTCGTTGACGGCCTTGAAGCCGTCGAGGTCGACGTACGCGACCACGGTGCCCGGCCGGGCGAGCGACTGTCCTGCACGCTCGAGGAAGTCCTTGCGCACCGCCAGGCCGGTGAGGTCGTCCGTCTTCCAGCGGGGCAGCTCGCGGTGCAGAGCCGTCGCGTGGATCGCATAGGCGAGGGCGAGGACGACGAACGCGGCGAGCGTCCAGGCCGTCGAGGTTGGCATGTCGGTTATCTCCGATCGGTCGCGGCGCCGGCGGGGTCAGGCCAGGTACTCGTTCGCTTCGGCGATCGTGTTGTGCAGCTCGATGAGCTCGCCGGCCGCGAGCAACGCGGGGTGAAGGGGCCGGGTGCCGTGGATGGCGACGAGGGCGCGCCAGTCATTGCTTGCCGGCCGGGGATCCGCCACGTACCACTCCGGCCTGGTGGTGATCATCAGGTTGGAGATCGAGCCATCTGAGTCGCTCAGAGGGAGGTTGAAGTCAATGGCGTCGAGCGAGTCCTCCAAGGCCTGGGTGACCTCGACGACGCCGCCGGCGTTGAGCTTGACCCACTGGTCGGGGTCGCGGTGGCTCGCGAACTCCAGACGGACGCAGTGCCCGTCGGAGCGGTCGACGATCACGGAGATCGCCACTCCGTCTACATCGGGGTAGACGTGCTGGAACCGCAGAGTTCGGAAGTACAACACGGGTGCTCCTACGCGTAAAGCGTGTCGTAAGCCTCGGCGATGGCGTTGTGCAGCTCGACGGCTTCGCTCGCGGTGCAGACCGCCGGGTGAATGAGTCGGGTGGTGTAGGGCGCGATGAGCGCATGGTGGTTGGCGTTGACGTTGAAGACTGGGTAGTACGACGAGTACCGGCTCAGGTCCGTGCAGACGATGAGCGCCGAGTCGCGGAGGCCGAGACGTCCCTCGACGCGAAGTTGCAGGTCGACGTCGTGCTCGAGTGAGGCCCGCAGGGTATTGGCGAGCTCGATCGCGGCGGCGGCCTCGACGTACGCCGAGTACGCGAAGTCGCGGACACTGACGAAGTTGAGAAAGAGACGCGCGTCCTGCGATGGCTCCGCGAGCACGGAGATCGATACGAGCTTGCCGTCGCCGGCGACGTGGTCCAACTCAATGGTCCGGAGATATGACATCGAGCTCTCCTAGGCGTGAAGGGTGTCGTAGTCCTCGGCGAGGGCGTTGTGGAACTCTCTGGTATCGCGCAGGTCCAGGAGCGCCGCGTGCACCCAGCCGTCACCACGCAACACGAGCAGGAGCTCTCGCTCGGCTACGTGGACGTTGGCGCACACGCCGAACCGGCCGAGATCAGTGGTGGTGATGAGCCTGCAGGCCGCGCCGTCGAGTCCGACCAAATCGAACTCAACGTCGACCTCGCCTTCGAGCGACTTTTCGAGCACTGCAGTGATCTCCGGGATGGTCTCGCGCGAGACTCGGAGGCCGTACTCGGGGGCGTACTTGCCGGCGAACCAGAGACACAAGTCCGGCCTCTCAGCCGGATCCACGCTGCTGAGGATGCCGGTGGAGGCGCCGGGTCGGCGAGGGTCGGGGAGCACGAATTCCGGGCGAAAGCTCATCCGGTCGGTCCTTTCGGTTTCAGGCGCCGCTGCTCAAGACGCGGAGCTGGCCTGCGCAGCAACGCAGGTGGCCACAGTCACCCCGCGAGGTAGTTGTGACCATCGGCGATTGCGTTGTGGAGCTCGATCGCGTCGTCAATGCTGCAGAAACACGCGTGCTCGACTCGGTCGGTCTGCGGAGCGAAAAAGAGATAGTGCGTCCTCTGTTGGCCCTCGCGATACCTGCCCCACCACTCCGGGCTGGTCGAGACAATGAGCATGTGAGTCTGGGCGTCCGCGCCGAGCGCTGGAAAGGCTGGATCGGCTGGAAAGGCTAGATCGACTGGGTGTCGGAACGCGGCGCTGATGGCGCCTGCGACCCCCATGGCGCCCCCTGGTTCGAGGAACACCGAGAGCGGGGAGTCGTAAGGGCTGGCGAAATTGAGGAAGAGACGCGAGTCCTGCGACGGCTCCGCGCAGACCGAGACCGTTACAGGCGGGGCCTCATCGTCGACGTGATCCAAGAGAATGGCGCGGAGATAGGGCATCGAGTGCTCCTAGGCGGCGTGAACGATGTCGAACGCCTCGGCGAGGGCGTTGTGGACGTTGCGGGTGTCGCGCCGGTCCAGGAGGGCCGGGTGCGCGAACCTCTTGCCACGCAACAGGACGAGGAGCTCTGGCTCGCCTCCCTCTGCGGGCGCGTACGGGCCGAACCGCCCGGGATCGGTGGTGATGATCAGCCTGCAGGCCGCGCCGTCGAGTGCGACCAAACCGAACTCCACGTCGACCGATCGTCCGAGGGACGCTCCGAGCGCTGCAGTGAGCTCGGTGATGGTGGCGGGAGAGACTCGGAGGCCGTAGGCCTGGGCGTAGCTGCTGGCGAACTCGCCATACACCTCCTCGCTGTCGGCCAGATTCACGCTGACGACGATCCCCACCTTGAACTGGGTGTTGCGTAGGTCCGGGAAGGCAAATTGCTCGAGAAAGTCCATCAGTTGCGTCCTTTGGGATTCAGGCGCTGCGGCGCACGGTCCGGAGATATGCGGTGGCTTGCTCCTACGCGTGAAGAACGTCGTACGCCTCGGCGAGGGCGTTGTGGAACTCTCTGGTCTCGCGCCGGTCCAGGACGGCCGCGTGCGCGAACCCGTTGCCATGCAACAGGACCACGAGCTCTGGCTCGCGTCCGTGGCCGGGGCCGTACGCGCCGTACCGGCCGGGATGGGTGCTGGTGATGAGGCTGCACGCCGCGCTGTCGAGTCCGACCAAACTGAGCTCGAAATGCACCGCCTTTCCTAGGGAGGCTCCGAGGCTTGCCGTCAGCTCGCGGATGGTGTCAGGCGAAACCCGAAGGCCGTACGCGCTGGCGTAACTGCTCGCGAACTCGAGGTACAGGTCCTCGCTATCGGCCAGGGTCACGGCGACGACGATGCCGGCGTCGCGGCGGCCGTCGCGCAGATCGCGGAACACGAATTCCTCGAGAAATTCCATCAGCTGCGTCCCTTGGGATTCAGGCGCCGCGGCGCAGGGCCCGGATTGCGACGGGGCTAGCGCTGCCGTACGCGAGGTACGGGAGAGCGCTCGCGACGGGCAGCACGGTGACGACGGCTCCCCAGAGCACGCCATAGCCGTAGAGGAACGCGGTGGTGAGGTCGACGCCGGCGGCCACGACGAGAAGGCCCCACATCAGGCGGAAGCACAGGGTCGCGAGTGCCGGCGAGTCGGTGGCGCGCTTGACCGCGACTCGCGTGATGCCCACCGCTGCCGCGATGAAGCCCTCCGGCAGCAGCAGCGTGAGCAGGTGCGGGAGCTCCCACGTGGCGTCCAGGAAGGCGATCGCACAGGCGAGGAAACAGATCGCCCCGCTCGCAGCGATGGCCGCGACGGCGAGACGCCGCCGGCGGTAAAAGATCCACAGCCGCGCCTCCGCAACCAGCGAAGTCCGCGGCTCGCTCTGGTCGTCGTCGGTCGCACCGTCGTACGCGTACGTGCCGTCTGTCTCTTCCACGTGTGATCCTTCCGGTGAGGCTGCATGCCATATATGTATGGCACCGTAGGCCGTGTCACTGCGTGTTGTCCACCGGTGACCTGATTCTGTCCGTTTCGGCTGGCGTGTGGGTGAAGGGTGTTGACATACGAAGACGGGTTCGCATACTGGTAGGTCAGAGCTAGTGACATATGTAGTCATGTGGTCAAGGGGTTGGGTTGATGACAACGACAGCCGAGGTGCGACCCGCGTCGCTGGACGACGTGGTGGAGAAGTGGACTGCCCTACTCGACGGCTTGCCGCCGCTCGTGCGGGCGCAGGTGGCGAAGCTCTTCTGCGACCCGGCCATGGTGCGGCGCAACGGCGAGATCCGCCGGGGAGCGATCTTCGAAGCCACTCGGCAGCAGGGCAGGGAAGCAGTCGCCGCCGCGCTCGGGGTGACGGTCTCGGCCGTCGACAAGGCGATCGAGGTACACAACCGCACTGCCCGTGCGGCCACGGAGCAAGAGGGAAAGGTGAGGTCATGACAACCGTTGACCAGGCGCCGGCGCCGGCCGCGTCGCCGGCCGACGACGAGGCCGCTGGCGTTCGGGCCGCGCTCGCAGCACTGGCGAGGAGCGGCGTGACGCTCGTGCGTGCCGATCGACGGAGGATCGGCGCGGCCCTCGCTGGGTGGGCCGCTTGGGTCGAGCAGTTGGCGGAGATGAACTACCAGCGCGAGCTCGAGGCGGCCGTCGACGAGGAGCTCGCGCGCGAAGACGCCGGCGGCGCGCCGCGGGGCGGCCGGCTGGCGCGCGCTGGTCGGTGGCTGTTCAAGGAACGACTGTTCGTCGGCGCGGCCGTGATCGCGGCCGCGTGTGCGGCCATCGCCGTCGTCGGCCAGGTCGATTTCTACCTCTCGGTCGTCGCGCTACCGGTGCTGATCGCGTGGATGATCCCGATCGGCGTCGAGGCGATCAGCTGGTGGATGGGGATGGCCGCGGCCAAGTGCGTCCGCGACGACCAGCCCAGCGCCAAGTTCACGCGCAGGATGTGGAGCTTCGCGGCGTTTGCTGCCGCGGTCAACGCGGCCCACGGCGTCGTCCACATCGGCGACTGGACCGTGGGAATCCTGATGGGGCTCGCCAGCCTCTTCGGCCCGTTCGTCTGGCACAGCTACACCGGCGTAAGGCGGATGGCGAGGTCGGGGCGGACCTACGAGGACCTCAAGGTCGCCGCGAAGCAGCGGGTCCTCTCTCCGGCGATCTCGTGGCGCGCGGACCGGATCGAGGTCCTGATCGGCGCTCGGCGCGAGCTCGCCTGGCAGCTGGCCCAGGCGATGACCGTCACCGACGTTCGCGCGATCGTGCGCGAGACGGTCCGTCGCCGCATCGCGACGGTGAGCCCGGGTCTGGTCGGTGCGCTGTCGTGGGGTCCGGGCGGCCGGGTAAAGGGTGGCCGTGACTCGAAGCGTGACCGTGACTCGAAGCGTGACCGTGACTCGAAACCTGGCCGTGACTCAAAGCGTGACCGTGACTCGGAAGGTCCTCGCAACCGTGAACCGGCCGCCGCGGGTGCGGCGAGCGGCGGCATGAGCCCGACGGCGCAGGGAGCAGGCGAAACCGTGAACCGTGAACCGGCTCCAACCGTGAATGACGGCGAAAGCATGGCGTCGATCCTGGACCAGCTGGACATGGGTTCGACGGACCTGGAGGACGAATGGAGGCGCATCTTGGGCACCAACGGGACCAACCAAGCCGCTGCTGGCCGTGAGTCACGGAACGTGAATCACGGTGGCCGTGACACCCGGCGCCCGCGTCGCAGCGTTCACGGTGACCCCACCGTGAACAGGAACGGCGCAAACCGTGACCGTGACTCCGCTGGTGCGAACGTGAACCGGCGGCGCAGCGTGAACCCCGGTGACCGTGACCGTGACCGTGACTCGGCGGGATCGACCGAGCAGGACCGGATCGTGAACGAGTTGCGGCGGCGCGTGAATGCCGGGGAGGACGTGAACACCATCAAGCCGATCGACGTCGCTCGCGCGGTGTTCGGCGAGGCGCCTGCCGAGCAGAAGCGGCCGCACGTCTCGAAGATCCTCAGGCGGGTACGCGACCGTAAGCTTTCGCTGGATGCGGCGGCGTCGTAGTGCGGATATGGCCCGCCCGTGTGCGCGGATATACCACCGATCAAGATTGGATGGGTGGATCCGCACACGGGTGGGTCATACTCATAGGTGCATGAGCAGGCATGGGGCTGGCGAGCCCGGTGCCCGAGGACCAGGGAGCAGTGATGATGCGACGCAAGCGGGCCGCGAAAGCGATCACGGAGCGTGGCGGATCGGCGGGGCCAAGATGGCCCGCGATCCTGGTCCCCCACCTGGTCCTGGTCCTGGCCCCGGTCCAGGTAGCGGACCAGGTGCCGAACCAGCTTCTGACCAGCGCAAACGCAGCGGTTCGCGAGATGGGACCAAGTTGGGCCCGGTCGCAGAGAGGCAACGATGCGGGTGACCGCGACCTGGGGAAACGTCGACGGACTGGTAGGGCTTGAGCGGCCGGGACCAACATGGTCCGGCCACCGAGAAGTGATCACCGAGTGTGATGAGGAGAAGCGATGAACCACAGCAAGGGACAGCAGGAAGCTCCCCCAACCTTGGAGCAGTGCCACCAGTGGTGGGCCGGCGTGCAGATGACGCTGGCGAACATCGCGCGCCAGGCGCTGCAATACCTGCCGGACGACCGTGACGACGGCCTGACGGTGCTCGACCCGAAGGCGTCGCAGGACATCAGCGAGGTCCTGTTCGCGGCGCGCACCGGGGCGGACACGGCGACGGGCGCGTACTCGCGTGCCGTCCGGATGGAGCACGAGGAGCGGAACCGCCGCGCTGCAGCCGCTGACCCGGCCCGCGCCCCCCAGGCTGCCGCCGGGCAGCCGCGAGGTGGGTGGTGATGAGTGCCGACGGCACGGCGGAGGCCACCACGGCGACGCCGGAAACGGGACGCGGCGATCAGCCGGCGGTCACGGCCCTGCGGCCTGCCCCGCAACCGCGGAGCGCCGCGTCCAGGCCGTCGAGCTCGGCTCTCCCTCGCGGCTCGCTGGGAACGCACCTCCTCTGGCACGCGCTGCTCATCGCCGTGACGCTGCTGTGCTGGATGTACGCCGACGCCACTCGCCTGATCTCGACCGGAGTCACGGGCGGCGTGGTGTTGGGGGCGGTCGTGTTGCTGTTGCTCGCACGCGGGTCGGGGGGCGGGCGGACGCCGGCCTCCGTGCGTCGCGGAGGAGACCTGCGCGGACGGAGGGCGCCAGCGCCATCAGGAACGCCCGGCTCGCGACGGGGCCCGAGCGCGACGACGCCGGGAAGCCGGCTCCCCGGCCTGTCGAGCCTCTCGAGGGACAGGACAGGCCCGCCCGGAACGCGCCACGCCCCGAGCTCGCGCGGCCTGCCCGGTAGCGCTCCGTCGAGGGCCAGGACCTCGAGGTTCGACGGTCTCCGGAGCCGGCTTCCGGGCCGGACGCCGCCGGGGGCTCTTCCTGGCGGCGGCACACGATCCCGGACGCGGGGCGCGGGCCCGTTCGACCGCGGGTCGCGGTCGGTCCTGCCTGGCCTCGCCGCGATGCTGCCGTCCGGGAAGCCGCCGAACAAGCGGTCGAGCCCGACCACGCCTGGCGCACGGCGGCGGCCCGGGCGCCCGGGAACGGTGCCGCGCATCCCTCGGCCCGGCGCCGGCGACCGGCCCGAGCCGGCCCGCTCCGGACCTCGGTGGTGGCCGTGGTCGCGCAAGGACAAGGCGACCCCGGTCGACGGGAAGGACGGCAGGAAGCCCAAGGGCGAGCCCGACACCGGGCCGGGCCGGCGGCCGTGGTCGCGCAAGGACAAGCCGACTCCGGTCGGCGAGACGGACGGCAGGAAGCCCAAGGGCGGGCCCGACACAGGGCCGCGGCGGCACAAGGGCGAACGACGGAAGGCGGAAGAGCCGATGGTGGTTGGCAGCGAGGCGAAGGCGGCGAGCGGCAGCTCGTGGGCCTGGACGTGGAGGTGGGTTCCGAGAGTGTTGCAGTGGTTCTTGCGCATCTGGGCAGCACTGATGCGGTTGTTCTGGGGGGACGGCTCGCCGGCAGGACCGGCGAGGGTCGCGAGCGGAGCTGGAGCAGGTGGCTCCGGAGATGAGGAGGTCGCAATGGCAGGGAAGACTCCGAGCGGGCGTGGTGGCGGCACCAAGGGTGCGTCCGCGCCGAAGCCGGCTGGTGCTGGGCGCGGCGCGGCGGCGGCGCCGTCCGCGAGCGCTACGTCGGGACGGGTGGTGGCCGCGGCTGACGACCTGATCGCGGCCCTCCGCTCGCACGACGCGACGACGGCTCTGGGCAGGAAGAACCTCATGGAGCAGTGGGGGCGAGTGCAGGAGGTCATCGCCGACGGCGAGTCGAAGGTGCTCGCCGACAAGGTCGGCACCAGCTGGGGTGACAACGGGCTCGCGGAGACGTTCACCAACCTGGCGAGCACCCGGCGACGGACTGCTCAGACGGTGAAGAACGCCCTCGCGAACCTCCTCCGGCGCAACCGGGAGAAGCACGAGCACCTCGACAACCCGGGGACCGGCAACAACCGGAAAGGCTACGACGTGGAGAAGAACCTCGGCGGCTAGCCGCCGAAGGTGTCGTGCGCGATGTGCCACGAGTGCCCCGGGTCGAGAGGTCCGGGGCACTCCTCAGATCGCACAGGACAGAGGCGGGCATGGGCTCGCTCCGTTGAAAGGGAGGACCGGTGGGATGACCACTGACGACAAGCGCGAGTTCGCGCAGCCGACGAAGAACGAGACCGAGCCGACGCGGACGGGCGCCCCCGGCGTCCGCCTCGCGTTGGACCCGCACCGCGTGATCACCGGGCGGACGACCTGGGGCAAGTCGAACAATGCGCAGCCCAGCTCGAGGGCATAGGTCCCGGGCTTCCTCAGATCGCACAGGACAAAGGCGAGCTCGGACTCGCTCACTTGAAAGGGAGGGCCGGTGGCGATGACCACTGTTCTCGAACCGACTGCGGAAGCGACGCGTCCCGCCGCGCGGCGTCGGAGTGCGCCGCGCGGCCGCGAGCGGCCGCTGACACGGCGGTTGATGGAGGCGCAGGCACCGCGGCCGGCGGTGGCACACCCGCTGTTGGCGATCGAGGCCGTGCTGGCGGCCGGATCGCTCGCGCACCTGTTGCGCGCGCCATGGTGGTGGTTCCCGGTTGGCGGGGCGCTAGCTGCGCTTGTCGGCGCCTTGATGGTCCGGCAGCGTTCGGGCCGCCGGTCGGCGCTTGCGTTCGTCGCGGTCGGGAGCGCCATGGCGGGCGTGCTGGTGGCCATCGGCGCCGTTCACGGCCCGGCGTCGCCCTGGGTGATCGGCTTGCTCGGCGCGTGCGCGATCGTCCTCGGACCGGTGTACGGCGCGACCCGCCACCGCGAAGACAAGCGCGAGGCGGCACAGCTGCAGAAGATCGAGACCGAGCGCGCGGAGGTCAAGCGCCACGCGTGGGAAGCCGTCTTCGAGGACGCCGGCTGCAAGGACGTGCGGGTCGAGGAGGAGCTGACCGACGACGTCTGGACCGCGGGGGAGCGCAGGTTCCCGGCCGGCTTCGCGCTCGCGCTCGTGCTCGGCGACCAGGCACCGGAAGCCAAGGCGATGCCCGGCTTCGTGCCGAATATCGAGAAGATCGCCGCGAACCGCTTGAAGATGACCATCCGCGCCGGGTCGATCCAGATCCGGCCGCGGCGCTATGCGCACCAGGTCGAGATCGTGATCCCGACGCGGGACGTGATGAAGGAGACGATCGCGATGCCGCGGGAGACCGAGCCGCGCTCGGTCAATGACCCGATCTACTGGTGCGTATCCGTCGACGGCGTCCGGCTCGGCTGGGACTCCATGGAGGACCCGCACGGCATGTTCACCGGGCGGACGAACCTTGGAAAGACGACAGGCCTCAACGCGCACGCTATCGATCTGACGCGCTGCGAGGACAACGTCACGATGATGATCTGTGGCGCGAAGCCCGTCCGCAGCTTCGCACCGTGGCTGCACCCGTTCCTCCGCGGGACGCGGCACCCGCAGTCGGAGACGGGGTTTGTCGAGCCGGTGCTGGACTGGGTCGCGGGGGACATCGAGGAAGCATGCCGGATCCTCCTGGATGTCTACCGCGCAATCTCGATCCGGCAGCGCAGCGCGGCGGAGAGTGCCGACGAGAAGTGGGTCCCGAGCGTCGAGCACCCGCGGATCACGGTCCTCATCGACGAATCGCCGGACCTGCTGAACAACGAGCAGTACAGGGTCAAGCCGCACGACTGGAAGGGGCGGACCGAACAGGAGGACGACGAGGCCGGCCAGAAAACCGGGCTAACCTTCTCCGAGCTGCTGCTCAAGATCGTGCGTCTTGGGCGGTCCGAGGGGATCTCGATCATCTTCCTGACGCAGCGCGGCACCTCGACGATGACCGGCGCGGACGCCGGCGACATCAAGTCGCAGCTGTCCTACCGCGCGGGTTGGGGGCAGGCGGGCGCGATCGAGATGAACGCAACCTTCAACACCCAGACGGCAGGCGTCGACCTCGCGACACTGGAGCCCGGCGAGGTCTATGTCGAGATGGCCGGGTACTACCAGCCGATCCTGGCGAAGGCGTACTACCCGACCCGTGAGGACATCACCCACGCCGCGATCAATCACACTCTGTACTCACACCCGCTCGACGACGCCACTGCGGACGGCCTGGAGTTCTACGCCGAGCGCTGGACGCGTCCGTCGCAGCAGGCGTTCCTGCGCCAGATCCTGCCGAACGCGGTGCGCACGGTGCCGCGGCAGGCGGAGCTGGACCTCGCGGCCGTTGAGCGGGGTTCGGTGGCGACGCTGGAGCGCGGGGACGTCGACGACGACGACGACCAGGCCGGCGCCGAGACCGAGACGGAAGCGATCGCCGCGGCCGCACGGTTGCAGGACCTCGAGGGCGACCAGCAGACCAGTGCGCTCGAGGCACTGTTCATGGCGCCGGCGCTGGAACCGGACGGCCCGGGCCCCGACAGCCCCCGGGAGGGGGAAGAGCCCGCGGGCCCGCGGCTGGTGATCGACCCGAAGTTGCCGACCTACACACGCGAGATCCTGCAGACGCTGGCGAACTCGGACCTGCTCCACGGTGAGTGGGTGCCGTCGACCGACATCCTGGCGCTGGCGATGGACGTGCTCGAATGGCCGCGGCCGCCCGAAGGGTTCCGCCGGCTCACGAAGGCGCTGCTGGAGGTCAACGTCGTCAAGCCGACCCGACCGAAGCGCGACGGCAACCGGTTGCCGATGGGCTACTGGGCGGCCGAGATCAAGCAGGCGCTCGAGCAGGTGAGCTGGATGGAGGAGGACTGATGGGCGTACTCAGGAAGGCCGCGCTGGCGGGCGTGATCGTGGTGGTCGGCGCCGGATGGCATGTGTTCGGCGGGACGGACGAGGCCACGCCGGCGCCGACCGGCCCGGGGGCCGCCGAGTGGCGGGTCGGCGCGCGGCCGCTGCCGCTGCGGCCTGACGGGCTCGGGAAGGTCCTGCCGACTCCGCCGGAGCTGGTGAACCGCCACCTGCCGACGCAGGACCGGCTTACGCCGCCGGCGGCCGGGCGCTACGCGGCGACGATCGCACCGGTGCCCGCCCGGGTGCTGGCGCGGAGCACGTGGCAGGCGAGCTGCCCCGTCGCCCCGCGCAAGCTGCGCTACCTGACGATGTCGTTCTGGGGGTTCGACGGCCGCGCGCACACCGGCGAGATGATCGTCCACGTGCGCGCGGCCGCCCGCATCGCGAAGGTGTTCCGCCAGCTCTTCGTTCGGCGCTTCCCGATCGAGGACATGCGGGTCACCAGTCGAGCGGAGCGCGACGCGGCACCGACCGGTGACGGAAACACCACGGCCGCGTTCGTCTGCCGACCGGTCGTCGGTCAGTCGCAGTGGTCGGCACACGCGTACGGCCTGGCCGTCGACGTCAACCCGTTCTGCAACCCGTACAGCAAGGGCGCCGTGGTGCTGCCGGAGCTCGCGTCGGCCTACCTCGAGCGCAACCACATGCGGCCGGGGATGATCCTCGCCGGCGACGCAACGGTGAAGGCCTTCGCAGCGATCGGCTGGAGCTGGGGCGGCGCCTGGGCCTCACCGCGCGATCTCCAGCACTTCACCGGCACGGGCTCGTAGGCCGGCGCGGGTCCGGGATAGTGACGAATGCGCTGGTCGCGGGGTACGCTGGGTGCGACCGGTCACTGTGAGCGGGAAGGGAGGTCCAGGCGATGAGCGTGGAGCGGAGCTTCGAGGAGTTCTACGAGGACCCCTCGCTGGCGGCCGCCGACCGGATCCTGGACCTGGTCGAGCGGCGTGAGGCGGCCGAGTCGCAGCGGCTCGACGCCGAGGACGCGCTCGACCGCGCAGCCCAGGAGCGGGTCGACGCCGACAACGCGGCGCTGGTCTCCGACGCCGAAGAGCAGCTGCTGCTCGACGCGTTCGCGGCCGCCGACCTGGCGCAGTGCGGCTTCGATCCGGGCTGGGACTGGAGGGCCGTGCTGAACGAACACGGGTTCGACGAGCGCGGAAACCCTACTAAGCGGGGGCAGTGCGCCCCCGGCAATCTGGCGGTGAGCGCCTGAGCGGCGCATTCGCGGCGAGAGCGGCCCTGCACCTAACGAGGTGCAGGGCCGTTCGTCATTTGCGGGGTGGGACGGTCGAGCTACACGGCGAAGCCCGGGCCGCTGCATCGCCGCGTCGACGCAACGGACCCGGGCTTCGCCAGGATGCGGCCGGCGCCAGCCGGAGGAACACGTACCCCCGGCTTGGGGGTGTTGCGCAGGCCGCTGGTGGTGCCCACCCGGTGCCGGAACCGAGTCATCCGGCACCGGGCGGAAGTCAGTGCATGGTTCATTGCCATACATATTAGGCACGGTGAGTCACACAGGGCAATGGCCAGCGGGTTACTCATGTACATGTGTGGACGAGTACTAACCGCCTGGTGGTGACATGTAGACGGTCACCGGCGTACCGTGACCATGTGAAGATCGATCGCAACGCTGACCGGCCTGTGTTCCGGCAACTCGCGGACATACTGCGGAGAAGCATCAAGCGGGGTGACTTAGGCCCCGGCGTCATGATTCCGAGTCAGGCCACGTTGAGTCACACCCATGGCGTCACCGTCGCCACGGTCCGCCGCGCAATCAGCGTGCTCCGGGGCGAGGGCCTGGTCGAGACGATCCTCGGGCAGGGCGTCGCCGTCCGGAAGCCGCCGGCGGTCCGCCGGATGAGCTCGAGCCGCTACGCCGCGGTGCTGGCGAAACTGCGGTCGGGCGAGACGCCGGAGGAGTCAGCGTTCACCCAGGACGAAGACGTGCCTTGGGAAGAGCACGAGGTGATCTGCCGGTTCCGCGAGACGCGGGCCGACGACGCCGTCGCCGAGCTGCTGCGCGTCGAGGTCGGTGCGCCGGTGTTCCGGCGCCACATGATCATGCTGGCGCGCGGTACGGCGATGCGGATCCGCACCGCCTACTACCCGCTGGACCTCGTGGCCGAGACGCCGATGGTCGAACCGCGGCGGCAGCCATGGCCGGGTGGCGTCATCGCCGAGCTGGCGGCCCTAGGTGTGACGGTGACCGCAACTGACGAGGACGTCGTGGGCAGGATGCCCACACCGGAGGAGACCGAGATCCTCGGGGCTCCCGACGGGGTACCGGTGTTCGAGATCACCCGCGTCGGGTTCGGCCGCCGCGACGGCGACGACGCCGATGCGTTCGAGCACCGCCCGGTCGAGGTCGTGCTGCCGATTGTCGTGCGCGCGGACCGCTACGTACTCCACTACCGAACCGACCTCTGACCGTTCAGGCAGAGTGACGCTGCGCCTGGAGCTCGTTCTCCGCGAGCGCGGCGATGTCGCGGGTGACCTCGCTGACCAGCTGCTGCAGGATCCGGGCCAGGCACCGCGCCTCGACGATCGAACCGCGCTTGCCGTCAGCCGCGTAGGCGGCGACGTGCTGCGTGAGCGCATCCAGCTGGTCGCCGGCCCGGCCGAGCGCCCTAGCGACGTGGGCCGGACCGGGCGCCGTGGGCTTGATGTCGATCGCCCTGGCCACCTCGAGCTCGTTGCCGGCGAGCGCGGCGATGTCGCCCGTGGCCTCGCTCACCATCTGCTCCAGGATCCGCGCCAGGCGCCGCGCCTCGACGATCGAACCGGGCTCACCCTCGGCCGCGTAGGCGGCGACGTGCTGCCTCAGCGCGCTCACCTGGACGCCGGCGCGGCCGAGCGCCTCGGCGACGTGGGCCGGACAGGGCGGGGTGAGCTCGATGTCGATCGCCATGACTCCACGGTAGGCCGGTCAAGCGCATACGTCGATAGGTGCCTAGGAGCCGCACACACGGGCTGACGGGTGTCTGTGGTCGGGGGAGCGCCGTTAGCGCGCCTCCGTGGCGATCAGGCGGGTTTCCGGGGGCGTCGCGCGCAGTCGGCCTGAGCTACCCGGCGGCCACTGGGGCGGGCATCGGCCTGCCGGTGCTGTCGCGCCAAGCGGCCAGACGGTGCCTTGCCCAGGGGAGTGGGGCGCGGACCCGGTCGGTATGGAGGCGAATTCGGCCGTCGACCTGGTGATCGAGGGCCCAGAGCACGGCGCTGAGGCACCAACCGGCGTCGAAGAAGGGCGCCAGCTCCGCCGCGAGGTCGGCGAGCCGCACGCGGTTGCCCCAACCGGCCCGGCCAGCGATTTCACGTACTGCACTGATGCGATCACGTTGCGTGACAGGGATCCTTCTCCCTGGCCATGTGGTGTGGTTGTTGAAAGTTGAAATTCCCCTCGTGCTTGTGGGGACCACTGACTTACTTGAGATGCAAGACGCACCGAGGTGCGTAGGGTTCGGGTTTTCATCCACAAGGTCGTTGATCTCGGGCGATTCGACGCCGGCGACCGGGTCGTCGACGTCAGTTGAGCTCCACCAGGTGGCCGCGGCCGCGAGCTGTGGCGTCGACGTCAGGGCGTAGATCGGGGCGCGCCCGGCGCCGGCGAACGGACCGCGGCCGCGCGCGTGCTGCGGCGCCAGCGGGTCAAGGACGACGCGGATCAGGCCAGCCTCGCGCCAGGCGCCGAGGTACTCGCTGATCGTGGCCAGGCAGACCTGGGTGACGGCGGCCAACTGCTCGCGCGTGGTGCAGCTCGTGAGGGTGCGCCAGTGGGCGCGGAAGACGAGGACCCGGAAGGCGAGGCGCTCGCGATCGACGCGGTCCTGCCGGCGGTCGGCGAGCTGCAGCTCGGCGTAGGCGTCGAACAGGCGCATCGCGGCGCGCTGGTCGCGCGGCTGCTGCAGGCCGCCGAGACGGCGACGCCACGTCTTCGGCAGCGCGTACGTACCGTCCGGCCGGATCACCCGGCGTTCGATCGCGTTGTCGCGCGCGTCGCGGCGCGCCAGGGCGCGGGGACGGGCCGGAGCGGGCGAACCGGTGTGTGGCCGCCGGCGAGTCGCGCGAGCTCGCGCGATCGCGCGGAGCCTGACTGCCTCCGGGTGCTCCCTGCCGGTGCTGGGGTCGACGGGCACCGGCAGGCCGCCGCGGTGGCGGACGCACTCGGCGGCGAGGACGTAGCGACTGCGGCCGCGGCGGTGCCGGTAGCAGGGCAGACACCAGCCCGAATCCGATGACGACACGCCGGACTGCTCTTTGCGCGCGTCATCACCAGGGCTTATCCTGGACATACGAGAACCCTTCGGCAGTGGGGAACTCAACGCCCGGGTGACAACCGGGCTCTGATGGTTCACCGGCTGGTACCCGGCGACGATCAGCGAATGGGGGCGGTGGACATCCACCCCGCTACCGCGCAGAGGCGATCCTGTTGGTGACGGGATCGCCTCTTCTCGTTAGGCGCTCATCCGGACCTCCTCGGCCGCCAGCGGCAGGGTGAGCTCTGCCGTCTCGAGCGCCTGGAGTCCTAGCTCGAGGACGAAGTCGGCGAAGCTGTCGCGGGAACGGCCCCGTTGCGCGGCTGCGCGCTCGAGGCGGTCGGCGACGTCAGTGGCGACACGAAGCCGGGTGACATCGACGCCACGGGAGCGATTGTGCCGTCCGGATTTGGCTGCCATGGGGACCATCTTGGGCCCAAAAAGGTGACGTCAGTCGGCGACACGCCGTCAAGTCGGTGCGTTTCTTGATCGCAGAACAACTGTTCGATGATCCATGGCGGCGCTGTGACCAGCGCGGACGCTGCCGCAGGGCGGGGACGACCACCCCGGCCGCCATGGACCCATGTGGTCAGGCGGCGAGGTCAACGCCGCCGCCGCCGGCGCACCTCCGAAGTGGCCAGGAAGTTCGCGGTCTCGACGATGTTCACCCACAGATCCTCGACGATCGCGGCGGCGCGCTTCCGAGCCGCACGCTGCGACAGTCGAGCGCGCCGCGCAAGCGCGGTGACGACGTGGACGTCGCCGTCGCGATTCGAGCGAGCCGCGCGCCGGCGCGCGGTAGTCAGTGAGACGCCGCGGGTCGCGCAGAGGAACCGCGCTTCGGCCTCGATGCCGGCGAGGGTGGCCACCAAGAAGGGGTCGCAGGACCGACGGTCCTGCCTCTCGAGGTCCGCGGGGACCGGCATTGGCGAGGCGTAGACGCGGATGCGAAAGGGCCACCGACCGCTGCGCCAGAGCTGGGGGCGGTTGATTGGAAGGCGCAGATGATGGCGCGCGACCAGGTGGCCGGCGATGTGGAGGGCGGCGCAAAGGATCTCTTCGTTGGTGCGGTCTTCGCGGGACATCGTGGCTCCGTTCTCAGGGTTTGGTTCCGAAAAGAGGACGCGGCCTGCACCCTCCTGGGCAACAGGCCGCGCCGCGATCAGGTGTGTGGAGAGCGCTACGAGCCGAGTCCGCCGGCGGAAACGGTGGCGTAGCCGCGAGGACAGCGCTGCAGCATCTGCTGCAGGCCGACCTTCTCGCGCGCGTCGACCGAGAGGCGGTAGCGAACCTTGGTCGCCGCGTAGGCGCTGGCGAACTCGCACCACGCCGACTCCGCACCCGGCTTCCACTCGCCGGCGTCGAAGTCGGCCTTGGCGTGCACTACGCCCGGGGTCGTAAGGACGAGGTTGCTCCAGTCCTGGTAGAAGGCCTGCTTCTGCGCCGGCGACCAGGCAGCCGCAGCGGGCACCATGGCGTCGCCGGCGGGCCCGCTACCGACGACCGGCGACCGCGCTGCCTCGAGGAGAGAAACGCGCCGGTCGAGCTCGAGCTCGTCCGGGTCGCTTGTCGCCCGGCCGTCGTAGACCGAGATCCAGCACGCCTTGGTAGTCGCCTCGCAGGTGGGCTTGCAGAGCATGTCGAGGGGAGCGCGGCCCAGCGCTTCCTTCGAAAGCAGGACGGCGCGCGTGCTGCACCCCACCGCCGGCGGTTCAGTCTCGTGGCGTGCATCGACCTCCCACTCGGCCGGGTCGTAGCGGATCGCCGTCTCTTCCTCGGCCACGGTCAGCGCGTCGAGCAGCTGCTGAACGGTGGCGCGGCCGGGGCTCGGCGGATGCTGGATCGGCGGCGGCGGAGTGCACGCGGCGAGCGCAGCGAGGATCGGCAGGATCGGTAAAAGGCGGCGCATGGTGTTCCTTCCTGGAGAAGCGGGTCAGCGGTAGTACCGGGAGGCCCGGCCGCCGCTGACGTAGACGATGGCGCCCGCGACGATGGCGCCCAGGAGGACGCCATCGATGCGGGCGGCTGCGCCCCATGCTGCGCCGAGCAGGAGCAGCACGAGGCACAACGCACGGCCGAGGCCGATGCGTCGCTTGGGCGGGGGCGGGTACGCCATGGGGTCTCTTTCCTCGGCGTGAATCGCGGTGGGGTCAGCGCCGGCGGCGAAAGCGGGCGCCGGCGGCGATCACCACGGCTGCGATGACCGCCAGGGCCGCGATGGCAGCGAGGCCTGCAGCGGCCGCCCAGGCGGCTCCAACGAGGGCGATCAAGAGGATGAACAGACGGCTCAGTGTCATACCGCCGCGGGCGCGGACAGTGGTGTTTCGCATTGCGCTATCCCTTCGTTGGTGTGCGTCACTTACTGGCCTGAGCGAGGAGCGTGCGCGCCTCGGGCAGACGCTCCTGGTAGCGGTAGCGGTACTGCGCGGCGGGCTGCTCGACATCGGCGGCCCACTGCCCGTAGTGGCCAGGAGTCAGCGGCAGGCCCTGCGCCACCCGAATGCGCTTGACGGCGACGGCGTGGTCGAGAAACCAATCGAGCTGCAGCGCGGGCTTGTTTGCGTAACCGGCGTAAGGCCCCGAGTTCCAGATGCTTACCCGCATCTGGAAGAGGCCGACCGAGTCAGCGTCGCCGTAGTTGAGGTTCCGCAGGCTGGACTCCACCAGCGACGCCATGACCGGGAGCTCCGCGGGCAGCCCGCGGTGCTGTGCGGCGGAGCCCATCCATGCGGCGCGAGCCGCCTGTGGCGCCCGGTCGCCGGGGTAGTGAGGGCAGCCGGCCGGGCAGAGCTTGGTCGGTGCGCTGGGGATCACCCCGCCGCCGGGGAGACCCGCCTGCTGCGTCGCTCCGTGCTTCGCAGACGCCTCTTCCTTCACCGGGAACCCGCCCGTCACGAGCACCTGTCCGATGCCGAGGACAAGAGCCCAGAGCGGAATCTTGTGTCTCAACTTCACGATGCGCTCCTAGGGTCGACGACGTGAGTGCATAGGTGCATGGGAGCACGGGACGCGAGGCGGGTGCAAGAAACGGGATGACTTCACCCAGTTAGCCCAGCCCAGGTGAGCGATTACGCGTCTGGCACCACCAGGCGTAGCCGCTGCGGTCGGAGCGGGCTCGCGGCCGATGGGGTAAGGGTGCTGAGGGCGGCGAGCTTGGCGAGCTCGAGCGGAACGCGGTCGAGGCGCTGCAGCACAACGACGACGGACACGTTTGTCGTCTGACCCCAGCGCGCGACGTCGAAGAGCGGGTCGGCGACCGCGCGGCGCGTCAGCGCGTGCGTGGCCTTGGGGACGTCGACGATCGTCAGTACCGGGGCGAGCCGCCGCGTCCGGCTGCGCAGACGATGCTGAATCAGCGCGGCGGTCTGCTGCAGCTGCGCGACGACGGCGTCGACCGCGTGGGCCGCGTCGTACACCGGTGCCCAGGCGTCGCTGGGAATGAGGGCGCCGGCGTCCGCCTGAGGCCAGGCCGGAGCAAGCAGCCAGGCGAGATGCCCGGCGTCGACGTGCGCTGCGAGGACCGCGTGCAAGGGCTCGCGGGGCGTCGCGGCCGCGGGCGCCTGGACGAGGTGGAGCCCAGGTGCGATCGAGGAGTTCTGCGGCCGACAGGTCTCGGTCGTGGCCGTGCCGTACACCTTCGTGCCGTCGTCGAGCACGGACCGGCCGCAACTGGTGCACGTGTAACGGCGGACCCGCGACAGCGGCTGCGTGGTGTCCCGTTCGACCGAGTGGCCGAGGTGCGTACCGATCGCGTCGATCTCCGGGGGAACCGTTACTGCCTGCGCCTCCATCACCTCGCGGGGCTCGATCCGCTCCAAGGCCTTGCGGGCGGGACGGTCGGCCATCGGTGTGACTCCGTTCGTGCGGCAGGTGCCGGAGGAGTGAGCAGCGCGGAGCGCCGAATCTGCATCCTATTGACGTAGCGTGCAGATAGGCAAGGGGCTGTGACTCAGCCTTCGTCGCCGGCGTTGCCGGCCCGGGCACGCGCCTCAGTCAGGCGCGCCAGCTCTTCGGGACGGACGAAAAGGTGGCCGCCGACGACGGCGCCGGCGAGCTCGCCGGTGCGATGAAGGTGAGTCAGCCAGACGGCGGAGAGGTCCGCGCGCTCGGCGGCGTCGCCGGTGGAGAGAAGCTCCGGGATCGGATGGCGGGGGCGGCGGGTCCGCCAGCCGCCAAAGCCAGCGGCACGGCGGCGCGCGAGGCGGTTCACCTGCGCCGCCAGGAGGAGACGCGTACGACCGGCCGTGATCGACGCCAGGTGGCCATCGTCGATCAGCCGGGAGAGCCAGGTCCTCGAGCACTTGAGAAGACGCGCGGCTTCGGCCGCGGTGACCAGCGGCGGGATCTCCGGATCCTGACGAGGCGGCACGGGCATCCCTTCGGTGCGATGGTCAACACGGTATGTGTGGGGGTTTGCGCCTGTCAACTTGACGGCCGCCGGCGCGGCGGATGGGTGATGTTTGGCCATGTCAACTGCGGTTGGTTGACACACCCAAAGTGGCATGACTAGCGTGGGGGCCCGAATAGCACCGAAATCTTCGGGCTCTGGGGTGAGGAGTTACCGCGAATGATCAACGGCACCCAGGTCGTTTTGGAGATCCTGGACCGCGAGCTTGTGGCTGCGCCGGTCTGGTTCAAGGGAGGTCAGGCCAAGAACTGGGCTGCGACGATCACAGCCGTGGGGCCGGGCCCGTTCCGGCGCGAGTTCTGGAATCACACGGGCCCCGGCTCGCCGCACCATTACGTCGTACCGGACACGTTGCAGCTTGGAGCGGTCGTTGAGTTCTCCGCGGACCGGCCTTCCGGGACCGGTCGGCTCAACCGCCGGCGGTGCGGCGTGGTGGAGGCGCTGTCGGACACCCAGCTGACCCTCGCGCAATACGACGGTGTCACCTCAGCCTGGCGGGCGGCGATGGAGCTCGAGGCCGGGAGCGAAGCGGCGGAGCTCGAGGCAGCCCGCGGCCGCCTGCGGGCGGCGATCCGCGGCGCTGACGGCGAGGCGTGGCGTGGTGCGCTCGACGGCGTCGTCGACGACACGGCGAGCCTCCCCGCGGCGCTCGCGCGGTACCTGCTCCTCCGGATGGAGAAGCGTCTTACACCGCCGCCGCCCGGGGCCCGTCGGTGGAGCGAGGGACAAGAGGCCCGATGACGATGAAGATGACGACGCCGGCGACGTCCGGAGGGAGCACGACTGTGGGACGACCAAAGGATCGCGAGACGGCTGCGTGGACCTGCAGCTGGGACGGGCCTGTCGATGGCGCGCCGAACCGTGTGCGGTTCGACGACGCTGCGCAGATGATCCGCGCGGCCGAACAGCTGCGAGCGCGGCGAGCGAGCACGGACGTCGACGACGGACTCCGCATCGTCCTGTACCTGGACGAGAGCGAGCTTCTGGACCTGGCGGCTGAGGACCTGCAGGCGCTGCACACACTGGCGCGGCTCGGCCGGCCCGCTGACGTGGTCGTCGTCGTCTCGTGCCTCGAGCCGACGCTGACCCCCTCGAACCACGCACCGACTGCGGAGTGATGAACATGAGCAGCAGCAGCGACGCCGGCGACGCCCGGCGCTTCTTCCTGTCCCGGAGCCACAAGGCGATCAGGCCCGACCACGTGCACGTCGTCACACCGACCGGCGGGCCCGACTTCGGCTGGGGCCTGGACGTGGCGTTCGTAGCGCCCCAGCACCGCTGGCGCGCCGAGTACCTGCCCGAAGGTGAGCGGTTGGTGCGCCTGGTCCGAGAGGACGTGGGCGATGGCCACCATTACTGGATCTCCGCGCCTGGACTGATCGGCGTCCGCCCGCACGCCATGCACGGCCGTTTCCGAATGGTCCGCCACGAAACGCTCCTCGCGGTGGCGACGACCATCGCGGAGCAAATGAGCAGGACGATCCCGGGGACCGACGCCGTTGTCGAGGTGCCCGAGGGATTTGCGATCGACATCGTGCCGCTGCAGTTGGTGTACGGGACGCGGGAGGCGCACGCCGAGGCCGTCAGGCGCCAGGCCACGTCGCCCAGCCCGAAGGCAAACGGCAGCGAGGTCCCCCGGCCGCGCCTGTGGGCGTGCGGTGACTCGTTTGCGTTGCTCGCCGGCGCTGACTGGCTCTCCGGCCGGCCCGGCGAGCTGCTGCGCGCCGGCCTGCGCATGGCCGAGGGGCGCTCCACGCTGCCAGACGCGTCGCCGTCGAACGAGCCGCCGTCTGTGATCCTGGCGCTGGACTACGGCGCATTGGGCGACGTCCTCGCGAACCGGACGTGCACCGAGCTGATGGCCTTGGCTGCCACCGGCCCACGCGTGGGTGTGCACCCCGTCCTCACCGACCCGTTCGACAACCGGCCCGCGATCGAAGGCCAAACGCTGATCGAGCTCGTGGAGACGCTCTTTGATTTGTTCGATTTGCGGCCCGGCGAGCGCTGGGAGGTCCAGCTGGCGCCGGATGTCGCTGACGTCGCGCGCGAGGTCATCCTCGCGCGTCGCGACACCTGGGGCGCCGCGGGTTCAAAGCAGGCGATCGCGCTGCTCCGCACGTGCATCGAACCGACTGAGGGATGAGGAGAGACCGTTGACGAATGCCGTGCCCGCGCGTCACCGCGGGGTGAAGGTCGTTGCTCGAAGGGTCCGCAAGGGCGGCTCACGCCCGGCCGAGGAAGGCATGGATCGCTCTTCCTGGGTGGTCCTGAACGTGCGGACCGGCGTGCTCAGGTTCGTCGCCGCCGAATCGCCGGCTACGCCCCCGGCCGAGACGGAACCGGCCGAGTCGCTGCCGGGCTACCAGGTCCGCTGGGGAGGCGCCGAGCAGTGGTCGGCGCCCGTGCCCGATGAGCTGCGCTGGCGGATCAATTACGTCAGCGAGGGGGAGCGGACGCTGTCCGCCGTGGAGGCGAACGCCCTGACGGCGTCGCTGGTGCCCACGGCTCAGCTCTTGGTCGACGGGCTGTTCAAGGTGGGCGGCACCGCTGACCTCGAATGGTCGGCACAGTCGGCGGCTGCGATGCGGGCGATGATGCTCCAGTGTGCAAGCACGGCCGGGGCTGACATCGTCGAGCTGCACGAGCTGTTCGTGGACTACCACCAGGCGGTCCGCCGCTGTCCGGGCTTGGTCCGGGCGGAGTGGTGCCTCCAACTCGACGACGTGCACGTCGACCGCTGGTGCGAGGGGGCGACCGCAACTCAGCTTTCTCAACCTTGGCGCTCGACGCTGAGGCGGGAGTTCGCCCCCTTCGCGCCGTACGAGGCCCCGGTTCAGCTGTTCGGCGCGCGAAGCTGGGCCTATGCGTACCGCGGGCGGGGCGGGGCGGTTACGGAGTCCGCTGACCTGTGGTTCCAGCGGGCTCGGCGGAACGTGATCCGAGGGGTCGCCACGTTCGTGCTCGGGATGGCCGCTGCGATCCCCTGGCACGAAACCCCTGTTGCCGTCATTGGGCCGTTCGTCGTCCTGCTCCTGACCGCGGCGTTTGGGATCTGCGCTGGGTACTGCTTCGGACGGTTCGAGGGCCACCCTGACCTTCGGCAGGCCGATGTCTGGGTTCTGGCCCAACGGAAGAGGTGAATGGCGTGAGCGAGCGACCGAACGAACGCAGTCAGCCCGCGGTGCCCGAGCCGGCCCTGGTGTCCGCGCTGCGTGCGGCGGTGAGCGGGCACCTCAATGGCGAAGCCGCGATCGAGCTGCTCCTGGCGGAGCAGACCTGGCTGCGGATGGCGACCTTCCGGTCCTTTATCGACTACGAGGATGATCCCGACGTCACCGGCGGGCCGCCGATGGCGTGGGTGGATTGGAGGGGCGCGTTGCGAGCGCTGGAGGCGCGCAGGCTGCGCGCCTCCAGGGGCACGGGCGAGCGGATCCTGCGCATCGCCGCGAGCCTCGCCGCCGGCGTCCCCGTAGACCTGAGCGAGTGCGTGACGAACGGCCTCGGACGCGCGCATGCGCGAATGGTGGCCGACGCGATCGCGAGGGCGATGGACCTGCCCGCAAGGGCATGATCAGGACGGCCCCGCGCCGCCGCGCAAGCTGACCGTTTGAGGCGACGCCGGCGCGGGCCATCCGTCTAGTCTGTAGGCGTAGTAGTAGTTAGGCCAGGTACCGTAGCGAAACGACGACCTCACCCTCGATTACCGAGCGCAGAAATGCCCGCAACTAGATGGACGGAGGGTCGGGCTCGGCGACGAGGACGTCGCGAGAAGCCACCGACGCCCTGGCGCCCCTGCCAAATCCGGCGCCGCCTCCTGCTCCGCCCGCGCGAGCTCCGTCGGACAACAGAGGATGTCCGTCTAGTCTGTAGACCGAGACACCAGAATCCTGGGATGGACAGGAGCGTTGGACCAGCGATCCTCCTCAGATCAGCGACCCTGATGTCACATGAGACTCGTCGCGGCGCCGGAGGGAACCCCGTTCCAGCCGCCAACTAGCGAGGAGACGGTTATCGAACTGACCGCCGCGTTCGGCCCCGGCAGGCGCTATTGGACGATGGACGGCTCGGTGATCGTCACCGCGGGCCAGCTGATGCTGGTCTTGGTGGACGGAGGACAGCCTCGCACGGTCGTTTCGGCACCGCTCACCGACGTTTCAGTCCTGTCCAAACCACGCTGGTCGTTCGGGACGGGCCTCTACCTCGAGATCGCCGGCGAGCGCTACACGGTCGAGCCCGAGCCGCTCTCCGGGCACGCGGCGACGCCCGGTCGAATCAAGCGGGCACGCCAGGCGGCCCGCGACCTCGAGCGAGCGCTCAGCGGCGAAACCGGACCGTAATCGCCCGGAATCCAAGGCCGATCCGCTGTAAACTCGCTTTCGTTCCGGCGGTTCTGCAGTTCTTTTCTCCCTGCAAATCGTCACCCACGGGGCTATAGCTCAGCTGGCAGAGCGCCTGGATCGCACCCAGGAGGTCGGCGGTTCGAATCCGCCTAGCTCCATCGAAGGATGTCCCTGCACATGGGCGTCTTCGGTTTCTCAAGGCGTTTCCAACCGCCGCAAAATCTGCGCTCTATTTCGGGCACGAGTGCCCGAAATGGCGGGGATGCGAAGGGATAAGCGGGGATTGCTGTCAATTCCCGGCTTGCATTTTGGCGACAGCAGAGCTATGGCCCCACCATGCTTTCGACAACCGCAGTCGCCGGCCAAGCCTTCGCAGTTCGGGGCCGAGGCAGCCCTCGCGGCTCAACCTAAGAGGAGTCGCCGCGGATGGTGTCGAGCAAGCGCGACATGGTGCCTTTGTTCCAATCGAGCGCAGCGATCTTGGCGTCGACCTGGGCGCGTCGCTCCGTGCTGAGCGAGAGGCTCTCCAGTAGTCGCTGGGTGTTCTTTTTGCCGATCAGCTCGAGGTGCTCAAGAGCGAGGTCGAAGGTCTCAGCCGAATCGCCCTCCATCATCGGCGTGAGCAGCCGCTCAGCGACGAGGACTTTGGCATTGCTACCAGGCGCCCTTTCCCGGCAGATTGCCAGCAGGCGCCGCCAGCGCTCGGTGTCACTAACGTCCTCAGGCGCACTGGTGGCAAGCATCTCGACGAGCGAGGTGGCTTTCAGCTCCCTGAGCGCGATCGCCTGCCAATTTCCAGCCGGCGGCATGCCGCGCTCGATGGTCTCCGCGATCGCGGCTTCGGCCAGCGCTCGGTGAGGCCCCGGAGAGAGTTGGCGGGCAGCGTGATCGAAGTCGGTGAGGACGTCCTGCGACAGCTCAATCGGCCAGAGGGGCCGCAGAAGCGCCCAAAGGGGCAGATCCACTGCGAAGTAGTGCAGCCATTTCAACACTGGTCCCTTAGCGCGCTCGCCGTGGTCGACAATCAGTCGCGCGACGACTCCCGGGTCGAGAGGAGGATCGAGATCGTCGCCAGCCTGTCTCAGCTGCCCGACGGCGCCAAGCCGCGCTTCGGCCTTGGTCAAATCGAGCTGGGCCTCCGGTTCCTGAGTGGCGGCCTCGTTCAGACGACGAAGAGAGTCCGGCGAGGCATCATCTAGCCAGATCGCTAGGAGGTTGCCGACCGCTCGCCGGGTCTCCGGCAATTGATCGAGTTCGCCCGTAGGCAGTACCGCCATTGCTGAAGCGCAGGCGTCGATGAAGCGGTCGGCTAGCGCACTCCTCTCAACAAGGTCGCGAGCGATGAAGAGGTCGACGATCTCGACGAGGCGCAGGCGCTCTGCCGCAGTCGCATCGTCATGCATTGGTGATTCCAATGCCGCAGCAATCGACGCTTCCAGTTCGGGGAAGTTCCAGTACTCCTCCGAGGAGGGTGGGGTCAGCGATCCGAGAAGATCAAGCAGTTCGTCGTACTCGTGCAGGTTCGAATCCGGTGCAACTAGCTCGCTCCAGGCCTGATTTGCCAAGGCGTCGAGTTGCGGTGAGGCATCCTCGCTAACCGCCTTTGGATCGACGCTCGCGAGCCAGATCTCGCGGTCCGATGGAGGGCGTGCACGAGTGCGGGTCAAGAGTGCGAGCGCCAGAGCCGAGTCCCTAACCGGACTGAGGGTCGACAGGCGGTGGCCGACCTCGTCGTCAGCCGCATTGGACTGGAGTGCCAGCAATGCAGTGGCGAGCATTACCAATGCCGGCGCAGAGTCCTGGAGCACGTCAAAGGCGAAGGTCAGCCGGTCGACAACCTGGCTGCCCGGAGCCTCCTCCTCTGACTCCGCAGCCTTCTCCTGTTCTCCGGCGAGCTCCTTCTTAGCCCACTCCCGCACGGGCGTGTCCACCCCGGCAAATAGATCTGCCTGAGCTTTCTCCCCTAGGGAGCCAGCAGCTTCGAGGGCCAGCTGGTCGCGTTCAGATATCGCCGTTAGGAGCGCGCCGCGGGCAAGATCAGCGTTGGTCTCGAGGTCATTGCTGGCGGCAACCAAAGCAAGACGAGCAGCCGGATCGCCGTAGAGATCCTTTCTGGAGCGAAGCTTCGTCAGCAACCGGTGCCGCTGCGTCGGACTGCATTTCTGAGCAACGCGGACGGCATCCCCGATCGCCCCGTCGGGAAGCTGGCCGGGAAAGCCGATGATCGTGCCGGCCGATAGGGCCATCGTCTGAGGAGCGATCTGCGTGGCGAGGGTGGTTGCGCCGATCAATACCTTAAGTGCGTTTTCGCGCTCAGGCAGCAAGCCAAAGGCGTCAACCCAGCGCGCCAAGTTCGAGATCACCGCCTCCTCAAAGGCCTGTGATTGATCGGCGAAAACATCGGCCAGTCCTTCGGTCTGGCCGTTTCGGGCCATCTCAGCCAGGCGGTCGCCGACCGCTGCAGGGATGCCCGCTGCGACACCGACTTCACTGTGCAGGAAGACAAGGTCGCGATCGGGGGCGGGAAGGCTCTGGACCCGGCTGAGATAGGCGATCAGATGCATGCGCTGGCGCTCGGCGATCTCGGCAAGCGGGCTAGGTCTGAGCTCACTCATGATGATCACCCGTCGGCGGCGAGGGCGAGGGCGAGGGCGCTGACTCCGAGGACCGCGGTGCAGGCGGGTCGTAGAGGAGTGGGACGAGCGGACGACCACCGTTAATGAATTCGTCCGCGCGTGACCAGGTGATTGGAGATTCTTGCTGGATCGGACTTTCCGCGCCGTTAGACAGAGCCCGCGCTGCCGCGGGCAACTCCGGGTGGTACTCGAGCTCGTCGGCGAAGAGGGGAAACTCGGTGCGGAGACAGACCAGTTGGGCGAGCGCGGCGGCTCGCCCTTTGATCGCCGACATCTGGTTTGAACCCACTCGGAGTTGGGCGAGACGATGCTCGATCACATAAGCATTGAGCAGGACCTTGACCCGACGAGGGCTGGTGACGTGGGTCGGGATCAGCGCCGTCAGCACGCCTTGGAGCTCGTCCCAATCACGCAAGTCCTTCCAGAGGCCGTCGCGGTTCTTGACCAGGTTCTCGGCGAACTCGCCGGCGTCGGTCCAGCGCAGCGGCGGCAAGGCCAACTGGTATTGGAAAATCTTGTCGACGTAGGCGCCGGCCGAGCTGAAGTAGGGATGCACATCGTCTGCCGGGGTCTCCTGTCGCGCCTTGAGGCGGAGCGCCTGCTCAAGCGCCTGGCGGTCGGCGGCGACGACGAAAATACAATTTTCGACGTCGAGAAAGACCCGCATGGTCTCAAGCGCCGCCACCACCTCGGCCGCGGCGCAGCGATCGAGCTCATCGATGAAGACAACCACTCGCTCCGCACCCTCAACGAGCTTGCGAAATTCGCGCTCGAACTCGTCGTCCTCGGCGATCGGGGTGGTGGTTTTAGTGACCGAGTAGCCATTGATGACGGTGGTAAAGGCGACGCCGATAAGGCCACCGACGAGGGCAAGAACCCCACTCGTACGCGCAAACAGATTTGGAAAGTCCTCGTTGAAGGGGCCGGGATGAAGCTTGCTCAGTCCCAAGGTCAGGAGTCCAGCCAGGACGAATGCCCCGAGGATCCCGCTGGCGATCAACCAGAAGAGCTTCTTGCGATTGGATCGGTTCAGGGTCTGGGTCACCTCCTGCCCGTAGACCTCTTCATCGACCCTGGCCCTGGCGTCGGGGTCGAGCTCAGCGGCGACCGTGCGTAGAAAGCTCCGACGCAACGAAGTCTCGCGATGCTTGAAGGCGTCGAAGTAGACATAGCGCTGCTTCTTGCCCTTGTCCTCCAGCTCGCCTCTCAGCAAGTGAGAGATTCCGGACTTGCCGCTCCCCCACGGCGCGAACAGAGCGATATTGGCCTGCCTACCGCACTCGCGGACGAGGTGCGCCAGCTCCTTCACGACATCCTCATGGCGAAACTCGTCTTGGCCGAGTTCTTCGATCGAATGATCGTCGATGTACTCCGCAGCCCGAAGTAGATCGGTCATCGAGTCAGTCCTTGCTCTCGGCCCGCGTCAGTAGGAGCCCAAAGACAGCGGGCAAACCGGAACGACGCGGATAGCAACGCGAGGAGGACACCCTGAGGCGAAGTGGGAGTTTGATCACTTCGCCTCACAGCCGAAAGGCAGCTCAACCTCTTGAATCCAGTGCACCATTGCGCCTGACTATATGGTCATCTCCCGATGAACCCAGGGGGATGACCTAGGTGTAGTTCCCGAGCAGGTTGTTCCCGAGCAGCTCGTTGGGGAGGCGAGTCACCGGCGGGCGAGGGAGCGTGCTAGCACTGGTAGTTGTAGCGATCGATGAGCCATGGTGGTCCTCAGTTGGGCCCACGGTCGATCTCGATGAATCGGACGATGCCCTTCGGGCCATTGCAGTGGCCTTTTAGCTCACTGGTGGCGGACAAGTACTTCGTGAAGCAGCGGTATCTCATGATCTTGCAGCCCTTCGTGCTCCGCTTCTGAGCACAGCCGCCCACCGTCTGTCCGGTGGCAACCACGAGGTGGAAGTACCTCCTCATGACCTTCCGCGCGCCAGAACATCCGAAACCGGCAGAGACCTCCACGTCCCGCCCCGTGATCTTCTTGGTCTTCACGTTGGGGCACGTTCGGACGGTCTGAAGCTTGCTCGCGTTAGCTTGAGCCAAGATCGAACAAGAACTTGCGCACGCAAGTAGACAGGCCAGCACGGCTACTCTTCGCATGAACTCTCCTCCCGTCGGCGAAACGTCGCCCAGAGCTTTACACGGCCCACGTGCTGAGTGCTGCATCCCAGCTCCCCTGTGTCTCGCCTGAGAGCACCGGATTGAGGAAGGTTGCGGCGCGCTCGAAAGCCGCTGCGAGGTCGGACTCGAGACCAACCTCCTCCGCGAGGCGGGCATAGTCCGGTGCCCACTCGGGCGGTGGGGCGGGCAGGCTTCCAGGGAGCGTTTGGCGGCCGCGGGTCTCGAAGGTGTGCTTCAGTGCCTCTCGCACTGCGGCGGCTTCGAGCGACTGGGAGTCCGCAATGAGCAGGATGTCGATCAGGTCCTTGGGCCGCGTGCTGGGCCTGCCCGCCGTGCCATAGCTCCGCGTGCAAGCGTGGATCTTCTCGGCCAAGTGCTGGGCGAGCGGTATCGCGGGAAGCTCAAGTGGCTCGATGCCCGCGAAGGAGAGAAAGTCCGACGTGCGCACTCTGTCTGGCTCCGAGTTGGCTGATTTCGAGAAGCCGATATCCACGATGAACTGCTCGAAGACCCGGTCCGCCAGCTCGGCGCGTACGTGAAAGCGAATCGCTTGAAACTCGTCAACCTCGTCGAACGCGTCGGTTCTGCTTGCCGTGAAGGTGAAGAAGTCATCGAGGCGGAGTCGCTGCGCCGCGGCGATGTCTTCGATCGCGGCCTTCTCGTCGTCGTCGCGCCCGAGGTCGATGTCTTTGGTCGAGCGCGAAGCACCGCCCAAACGGAAGTCGAGCGCCAGGGCTCCCTTCAGCACCCAGCGATCCGGCGCCGCCTGGGCGAGGCGTCGGAGGAACAGTTCGAAAGCGACTCGCTTGCGAAGTCGCGCGAGGTTGGATCCGGTTCTCTCGGCCTCGGACTTCATCCGCTGCTCCAGCGCCATGCGAAACGCGACAGCGCTCTCATATCTCACGAAGCCACCGCCGCAAGGGCGCCGCTCAGTGCGTCGGAGCGACCGCGCCGTCGTGCCTCCTCTTCGAGTTCCCACGCCGTGAGCAGCCCGCGGCCAAGTGCCTGCCGCATGGCCATTTCCAGCTGCTCGGGCTGAATTTCCCCGGCTACGTCGACGAGCGTTCGCGCCGGGGCGGTTAGGCGGAGCCCTTCGCGCCAGACCGTGTCGACCTCTTCCTCGTCGGGGCGGGTGTGGATAACGACGCCGGAGGGGCGGCGCAGGCCCCGATATCGGCGTCCGAGGAGCAGGTGGACCGCGTTGGGAATGTTGTCGCTGAGATCGAGGAGGGCGAGCGCGCTCTGGTGCGAGAGGACGGCCTTCTCGGCGCCAACCGCCATCCATTTCTCACGCATCTCGTCGTCTTCCGGGCGAGGAAAGCCGGGCAGGCGATAGAGCCCGCGCCGCACTCGCTCGAACCGGTTCCCGCGCACGTAGTGACTCAGAAGCTGGCTGCTAAAGCCACGCTCGCGGGCCTGGCTCGTGGTGAAGTAGCCGTGCTGGGAGTAGGCGGTCGCCTCAAGTCCCCGCATATCGGGTTCGTCATGCATAGCCAAAGTATAGCTTGGGTTTCGCGGACATTGGGCGTCTCCAACCGCCCTGCGCAAATTTCGGGCACTTCTCGCCAGGAGTGCCCGACTCCCTGCATATCGCCGCATATCCCTGCGTATCCGCTGCGAAATGCCGGCGCGCCGAGCGGTCGCGGGGTATGGCTAATTCCCTGCTAATCGCGGACTTCTGAAGCTACCGCTCCGATTTCGCCCCGTTGGATCGCACCCAGGAGGTCGGCGGTTCGAATCCGCCTAGCTCCATCGCTTGATGTCCCTGCACGTGGGGGGTGCCGCCTTCTCAGGGGCTTTCCAACCGCCGCGGTTGGCGCCGCTTCCCAGCTTGCATCTGGAGGGCGACAGAGCTATGGCCGCGCTGGTTTACGACAAGGCCGGCCGGGCCCCGGCCGCGTTCGGGGCCCTACTCCCTGTCCGATCGGTCGCCCCCGCGGCGCGATGCCTGAAGATAGGCCTCTAGCGACGCGTGGCTCGTCCCGCGTTGACGCACTCGGTCCACGATCCCCTCCGGCGGAGAACCAACTGCGATTTCCGTGGCAGGGATAGACGAGGCGAGGATCGGGCTGGCATTCCAAGACGAGGCGATGCGCGCGCCGAAGATCGTGAGGTTGGTCGTTCCAGGCAGGGCTGCGGAAGGAGAAAGAACGCCTTGGAAACCCGCTGCTCGCAACCTCTGACCCTCCTCCTGGCAACGGGAATAGTCCTCATCGACGAGTGCGTCCGGGGGGAATCCTGCTGCTGCGGCTTGCTCGAAGGTCCCGTAGTCGGCGAGACAGTTCAGGTGGATCTGGGCAGCCCACATCGGCATCCTGACCAGCGCTACCTCAGGCTCGGAGGAGATCTCGGCGGTTCTGATCAACTCTGCCCAGGCTCCCTCAACCGTCGTGCTCAGGTACTGGGTTGGCTCGTCGCCGACTCTATGCCAGCGGCCGAGTTCACTGTTGGGACGCGCCCAAAAGGGCGTGTCGTAGTTTGAGTAGCGAAACGCTACTTCGTCGAATTCGACCGGCTCGGGATTTGGACTAGGAGCCATGCTGCGCGCGTCCCTGACGCGCAGCGATCATTAGGCCACGCTCGTAGTCCGGATCATTCAAGACGTCGATCGGGGGCTTGCCGTCCAGGTCGCGTCGTTGGCGGTAGAACCAGGCAACAACACCTGCCGGCGTCCAAGCTCGCCACAACAGAGCGACTAGGCGAGAGACCAACCGAAGCCGATCGGAAGGTCTCGAGCCACCTTTCGCCAAGCGCTGCACCTGTCGCTCTCCGATTCCGAGGAGCTCTGACAGTTCCTTTCGCGTAACGCCGGGAAGCTGCATTGAAAGCCCCTCGAGAAGCGCGCCCGCGTCAGCCTCGTCTCCCCTAGCCTGACCATCCAGCGCATCCCGAACGATGTGCCGTACAGCTTCGGCGTGAACCACGAAGCTGTCAATGCTGTCAAGAGGCCGGTTCTCGTCGATCTCGTTCAGCGCCTCGAGCCCGTTGATCAGGTGCCCACGGATCTCGGCCAACGCTTCGGGATCAAGGTCCGGCGGTAGTTCCTTGTTGACCTGCGAGGAAAGTCGCTGGGCCGTCCGGACGAATCGCTCCGTGTAAGCGATATCGAAGGGCGAACCGTCTTTGTGCTCGCCTCCATCCTGAGTGAGCTCATCTCGCAGCTGCGCCTGCCAACTCTCGATCATGTCCTCCAAACGCTCGAGCTGCTGGCGCTCCGGCTTGGAAAGGAGATCGGGCATGTCACCTCCTGGAGGCGTTAGGTGATGTCTTGATTAGGTCGGATGTTGCGACATGATAGCGACATTCCCGAAAGTCTCAAGAGCAGAACGGCTTCCCCTGTGACTTTGAGATCGTCCGACCGCACCCTGTCTGTCTTCAAGGCGCCCTGCCGCACGGCCATCACCTTCTAACGCCGAACCGTCGGCCAGAGCCGCGACATCGCACCCAGGAGGTCGGCGGTTCGAATCCGCCTAGCTCCATTCCCAGGAGCGCCTTCTCAATTCATCAACGCCGAACTGAGATGCACGTCAACGCTCTCGAGCGCGCGACGCACCCGCAGATCGAAGCTGGCAAGGTCAGCGCCCACCCGCTCGGCAGTCGCAAGCGCGAAGCCGTCAGCAAGGCTGATGCCGAGGGCGCGACGCCGTGCCGCGACGCGGGCCAGGGCGGCGTCGGGCGATGACGTGCGGATACTGAGCGAGGCGATCGCGTCGACGGCGGCACGAAGGCTGCGCTCATCCTCGGCCGGGCGCACCAGGGCCTCGGCGTAGTTGACAGTGCAGATCACAAGCTCGGTCCTCCGGGTGGTGAACCGCTCGAAGGCCGCGGCAGCGGCAGCGTGGTGCGCGTCCGCACGGTCGAGCGCCGCGATCACGACGTCGGTGTCGAGAACGCAGGTTGCCACGGAGACGCCGGCGTTCTCAGCCGCGCTCTTCGGAGCGAAGCTTCTCGAGGTAGTCGGGCCCGTAGAGGCCGTCGAAGACGCCGAGCGCAGACGCCAAATCCGGGGCCGCCCGATGCACAACGATCCGGTCTGCTCCCTCGGCCTCGATCACCACGTCGTCTCCCGGCCGCAGGCCGGCCGCCTCAAGGCTCTCAACCGGCAGGGTGACCTGGTGCTTTCTGGAAATGCGTGGCATGCCTTTACTCTAGCGTAAAGGACAGACTGACGAACCGGCACCGATCATCGGCAGAAGTCCCCTGCACAGTGGGGGCTTCGCTCAGGATGCGCAAGGTGAATCCAGGGTAATCGCTGACCGGCCCTCCCCCACTTGGCGATTGGATTCCAGCCCGGATCAGACTTGGGAGCGAAGTAGGCTGGCGACAAGCTGACCAAGGGAAGGCGAGGGAGGCGCGTGTCGATGAAAAACATCTACGGATGCACGGTTGTAGACCCGTCCGAGATCGACGGGATCTTCAACCTGACGGGAGAGGACACGGGCGGTGCGTTTTCGGCGCTGATCGGGACGATCCCTGCCGGCGCCCCGGCACCGGCCCTTCATGAACACCCAACCACGGACGAGGCGTTCTACTGCGCGGCGGGCGAGGCGTCGTTCAAGCTCGGCGACGAGGAGCTGACGGTGGCGGCGGGGGGCCTGGTCTTCGTCCCGCGCGGGACCGTACACACCGCGTGGAACCCGGGCTCCGAAGATGTGCGGGGGATCATCTTCATTACCCCGGGCGACGTTGAACACGAATTCGTCGAGGTCTGATGCTGACGTGACCTCGCCATGGGACGCCTGAGGCTCAACAAGATCACCCTGTTCGTGCTGGCCGTCCTGGCCGCGGCGGTTGCCGTGGGCCTCATCGTCCCCGGCAACCTCGGCAAATGGATCGAGGTGGCCGCCTGGGTCGCGATCTTGATCTTCGTCCTCTCCGAGATCGGACTTCGGACGACGCCGATCTTCGGCGAGCGGCGCGGCGAAGACCCGCGCCCCTTGCCCTGGCGCCGCTAAAGGCGGTGCATCCATCCGTGCGGGTCGATGACCAGAAAATGGGTATTGAATCCGTATGTCTGGAGAGGCGAGGGTGGAAGCGACCAGCGAAGACACCGCGCTCGCGCGGGTCGTCACTAAACCGCTACTGATCTTCTTCATCCTCGGTGACATCCTCGGCGGCGGCATCTACGCGCTGGTCGGGGAAGTGGGCGGCGAGACCGGCGGGGCGATCTGGGCCGCGTTCCTACTCGCCCTGGTGCTGGCGGCGCTGACCGCGGCCTCATATGCCGAGCTGGTGACGAAGTACCCGCGCGCGGGCGGGGCGGCGCTCTATGCGAAGAAGGCGTTCGGGCACCCGCTGGTCGCCTTCGTGATCGCGTTTGCGGTGATGGCCTCGGGGATCGCTTCGGCGAGCACCCTGGCGCGGGCGTTTGGCGGCGACTATTTGGCCGAATTCGTTGACGTTTCAGTGCCAGTGGCGGCGATCACCTTCATCTGCATCGTCGCGGTGATCAATCTGGTCGGCATCTTGCTCTCGGTTCGGCTCAACGTGGTGCTGACGATGGTCGAGCTGAGCGGCCTGATCCTGGTGGTGCTGATCGGTGCGGTGGCGCTCGGCGATGGGATCGGCGAACCGTCGCGAGCGGTCGATTTCAAGCAGGGAGTCGGACCGGTGATGGCGATCCTCGGCGGCGCTGCCGTCGCCTTTTACGCCCTGATCGGGTTCGAGGACTCGGTCAACATCTCGGAGGAGACGAAGGAGCCGCGCCGCAACTATCCGACCGCGCTGTTCCTTGGCCTCGGCGTCGCCGGGCTGATCTACATGGCGGTGACGGTGATCGCCTCGATGGCGGTCCCGACCCAGACGCTGACCGAATCGGACGGGGCACTGCTCGAGGTCGTCCAGCTCGGCCCGCTGGCGATGTCGACCAAGGTCTTCTCGGCAATCGGGTTGCTTGCCTTGGCGAACGGCGCCCTGATCAACATGATCATGGCCTCGCGCCTGCTCTACGGGATGGCCGAGGAAGACGTCGTCCCGCCTGCCTTCTCCCGCCTCAGCCGCTGGCGTACGCCGGTTGTCGGCATCCTCTTCACCACCGCGATCTCGATCGGCCTGATCCTCACCGGCGACCTCGGGGCGCTCGCCGACACCACCGTTCTGCTGCTGCTCTGCGTCTTCATCACCGTCAACATCGCCGTCCTCGTGCTGCGCCGCGACCCGGTCGAGGAGGAACACTTCCAGGTCCCTTCGGTCTTCCCGGTGCTCGGCATCTGCGCCTGCATCGGGGTGATGACCCAGGTCGAGGGCATCACCTTCCTCCGCGCCGGCGCCCTCCTCGCCCTCGGCCTGATCCTCTGGCTGCTGGAGCGCGGCGTCGCCCGGCTTGGCGCCAGCGCGCGCAGCCGCACCGCCTGAGGCGGCGCGGCACGCCGCTGCCACGGGGCCTACTTGCGGTAGGCCGGCCCGGTCGCCACCGGTTCGCCGGCGCCCGCTTCGGCGGCCGTTTCGCGCCGCGAGTCGACGACCCCGGTTTCGAGGTAGGCGGTCTCGCGGATCGTCAGGCCGGCCGGGAGTCCCTGCCCATACGGGCCCTGCCCGGGCTCGGTGAGGAAGTCGCGCTGCGCCAGCATCTCGGCGGTGTCGGGGTCGAAGATGAATTCGATCCCGCCGCCGCTGCGAAGCGAGCGGATCGCGAAGCCCTTACGACCAAGGAAGTCGGTCGCTTCGGTGTCCACCTCGATGCCCGGCAGTTCAGCCAGGGCGTTGAAGACGGCGGCCCGCAGCTGCGGCGTCAGCGCGAACCCTTCGACCAGGATGTCGAACAGGCCGGTGATCGTCTGCTCGCTGCTGAGCGGCCTCGCGGTCGACTCGTCCAGCTCGGCGCCCCGCACCAGGTGGTATTCGATCGTCTGGCGGAGGGCCTCGGGCTCGGTCGGCAGGCTCGAGGTGTCGGGGAAATGGAACCCCTCCATCGCCCCGTGCTCGGTGTCGACCACGCCGCGGCGCGCCTCGAGGGCATCGCCGTAGGCGACCTGGTGCTGACGCTGGTATTCGGGGTCGAAGGGGGCCGGCAGCCGCGATCCCGCCGCTTCCCAGCGAGTCCGTTCAGCTTCCGTCAGGAATCGTGGGACTCCCGCGACTTCTCGGGTGCGTCCGGCCCCGTCCGGAGCGAGCCACCACTCCTGCGTCGTCGGCATCAGCGCGCTGAACGCGTTGGGCCGGCCCAGCAGGCCGCCGCCGCTCATCATTCCGCCAGGGATCCAGCTCTGAAGTTCGAGGCGCTCGAACTTCTTGTAGAGGAACTGCCCGGGGACAGGCAGCGGCGACGTCGCCGGTCCCGCCGGCGACGTCGCGACCGCGGCGGTCCGGTGCAGGATCTCAGCGGCGGCCGGCTGGGCGGTCGGCCCCGAGTCGAGGACGAGGATCCCCGCGATCATCGCTGCGACCGCGGTCGCAGCGGCAAAGGCGAAGAGTCGCCGGCGGTGCAGGAAGCGCCGCCGCGGGGCCGAGGTAGCGATGGCCGGGGCGCTCGCCGCGGCCGCCTCGAAGTGGGCTTCGAGCGCCCGCCACGCCGCCACTCGGGCCGTGGGGTTTTGCTTGACGCGCTCGGCGCGGAAGCTCCGCATCAGGGTCAGGTCGTCCATCACTTACCTCCATTCGAAGTTGCGTTGGCGGCGACCGGGTCGGCCGCCGGCAGTAGTCCGAGGGCGCTCTGTAAGCGCCCGCGAGCGCGGGAGAGTCGGGACTTAACGGTGCCGAGCGGGATCGCCAGAGCGTCGGCGATCTCAGCCTGGTTCAGTTCCGCCCAGACGAGGAGGCAGAGCACCTCCGACTCCTCGGGCGGGAGATCGGCCAGCCCCTGCGCCAGCAGACCGCGCATCCGCTCGGCGTCGATCCGGGCCTCCACCCCGTCGACCCCGGCGCTGCCTTCCGGCGCCATCGCCGCGACCGCCCGCAGTTCGACTACCTCGCGGCGGCGGTGGTTCCGGGCCAGGTTGGTGGCGATCCCGAACAGCCAGGGACGGGAGTCCGCGCGGCTGCGGTCGAAGCGGGAGCGGCTGTCGAAGGCAACGAGGAAGGTCTGGGCGGCGAGCTCGTCGGCGAACGGCCCGTCGAGGCGCCGTTGCAGGTAGCCGTGGACGGCGTCGTAGTGGCGCTCGAAGATGAGGCCAAAGGCACTCGGGTCCGCCAGGGAGGCGGCGATCGCTTCGCTGTCGCTCTGGATTTCGCTCATCTACCCCTTCTTGTAGGAGCGCCGACAAACGGTTCGCGGCGGCCCGGGGGACGGCGCGGGCCGAGCATCGTTGCTGGGGGCGGTTGCGGCGGGCGATCGTCCAGCCTCCCGCCACCGTGGGGAATGCTGCGCCTTGGGCGCCGCCGCTAGACAGAACCCGCGCTAGTCACCCGCGGCGCGGGCGATGACTTGCTTCGAACCGCGATGGCAGACTTTGGCTCGATCGACGACCGAGCTGCCCATTCGACAGCGCCAGGGTCCGAACTGGGTTAGTGCGCAGGCCTGATCGAGGCACCTTCCATGGATCACGACCCGGCGGGCGGTCTCGCAGCTGACCCCCTTGGCGCGAAGGCGGTAGAAGAAAGTGTCGGGCGGCGGTTCGCAGGTCCGCCAGATCGGCGTGTCATCCATCCGCGGGGCGGGGTTCTCGCCATTCGCGTCGCTCGCCAAGGCAAGCACCACAAGGGCGGCACAAAGGAGTGCTGCCAGCAGAGACACGGCCCAGTTGACGCGTGCGACGCCGATCACTCGCCGAGCGTATCGAGAGTGCGGTGGGGTCTGCAATTGCGGCGCGGGGTCGGCCGCGAGACGCGGCCATCCGCGAGCGATTGAGCGCTGGCGGTCACCACTGTGCCTCCTCCTCGCGGATCGTCTTGCGCGCCAGCGCCAGCGCGCCGGCAGCGAAAACGGCAGCGAAAAGGAGAACGGCAAGCGGGTCCTCGAGCGCTGCGATCGGGGCCCAGGCGAGGAGCAGTAGGAAGAGCAGGGCCGCAACCACCAGCAGCAGGACGGCGGCGATCGGCGAGCGCAGCGGCGGCGCCAGGGCGCGCCGCAGGCCGACCGCCGGGGGACTCCGCCCCGCCAGCACCGCGAACAGCGCGATCAAACCGCCGAGGCAGATTGCGCCGACCGCGAGGTCGACGACGGTCGAGGTGGCGATCCGCCAGGCGGCCTCGGCCGCTTCGCGGTCGGCGTTGCCGGCGAGCAGGGCATCGACCACCTCGTGGCCGGCGAGCAGGCGCGCGAGCAGGGCGAGGCCGCCGGCCGCAGCGAGGCTGAGGCCGACGCCAAAGCAGGTGCGGGCGAGCGCCGCCCGGCCGAGCAGGAGGGCGAGGGCGAGCAGGGCGACGGTGGCGATCGTCGCCGGCACTGGCAGCGAGCGGATCGCCCGCACCGCGTCCTGCGCCTGGTCGAGCTCGTCGGCTTCGAGCACTTCGATCCGCGCCGACCCCGGAGCGATCAGGCTGCCGAGGTCGCCGACTTCGAGCGATTCCGCCAGCTCGGTATCGCTGAGTGAGTCGGCGAGTTCGCGCAGCGCCGGGGTCAGGTTGACGACCACGGCGCCGTCCGCGCTCTGTTCGTCGAGGACGCGCAACAGCGCCCGGTGGGCGCTGCGGTTGGCCCGCAGCCAGACGACCCGGAACGGCGGCGAGGCGATCACCTGCTCGGCGAGGCGGGGCCCGCGGCGGCGCAGCGGCGGCAGAACTTCGGCGGCGACGTCGTCCTCGCCGGCGGCGTTCAGCCGCCCTTCGGCTTCCTCGATCAGTTCTGCGGAGAGGAAGGCGGCGACCTGGTGGCGAACGTCGGGGCTGTCGAGCATGCGGCCGCTGATCGCGACCCAGCTGCGGGTGTCGAGCAGCTGCTGGTTGGCCCAGATCGCGGCGATCGCGAAAGCTCCGACCACCGCCGCCAGCGCCAGCGCGACGGTGACCGCAAAGGGATGACTGCTTCTCTGCCGGGGCGCCACCGCCCCCGAGCGTACGGAGGCCGAGCAGCTTCAGCTAGCCGCGGCGGCCCAGGCTTTCGCCTCCTCCACCTCGCCGAGGTCGAAGGTGCGGATCTCGCCGGGGGCCATCCAGGCAAAGGCGCGCATCGCTTTGGCCACCCACTCGACGTCGGTGACGAGGGCCATCCGCTGCCAGGCCCGGTGGTCGCGAACCCAGCTGCGGAGACCGGTCTTGACGTCCTCGATCCAGGCGCCCGGGGCGACGCCGTCGAACTCGGTGAGGATGAAGACGAGCCGGACCTCGCCGCCAACGACCGCCTCCGCCAGCACCGGCTCGAGCACCTCCGTGTAGTCGTCCTTGGTCAGCTCGCCGCTCGCCCGCAGGCCGAACGTCCCCGCTGGCATCGCCTCAATTCGTTCGATCATCGCTTCCTCCAATTCATCGATCACAATCAGGTCAATATGGCTCAGATATGCAACGGCAGCTTCAGCGCTCCCGCTGCGGCCCGCCGGAGTCGATGCGGAGTGCATGAGCCTCCGCCGCCTGCGTCGTCACCTGTCCTTCGCCAACATCGTCGCCTGCCTGGCGCTCTTCGTCGCCCTCGGCGGCAGCGCCTACGCCGGCAGCAAGATCAACGGCAACAGCATCGCCAAGCAGTCGATCGGCGGCGGCAAGCTGAAGAACGAAACGATCACCAGCAGGCAGATCAAGAAGGGCTCGCTCAACTCGAGCGTGATCGATATCTCGACGCTGACCACCGTGCCCTCGGCGCAGAGCGCAGTGAGTGCGACGACCGCGGGCAGCGCCAACACCGCCAACTCGGCGAACACCGCGAACAGTGCGAAGACCGCCGACAGCGCGACCACGGCAGGCACGGCGACGAAGGCGGCCTCGGCCGAAACCGCGGCCAAGGCGACTGACGCCGAACACGCGACCAGCGCCGACACGGCCGGCCACGCGACGAGTGCGGACACGGCGACCTCGGCGAGTCATGCCGGCACGGCAGACCACGCCGACACGGCAAGCGATGCCGACACCGTCGACGGCGAGACCGCAGCCGAACTGACCGACGTTTGTCCCGCCGACACCACCCTGTTCGGCGGCATGTGCTGGGACGACCAGCCACGGGCGTCGGTCTTCTGGGTCATCGCGGCAAAAGAATGCGGCGACCGCGGCGGGCGCCTGCCGTCGGTCAGCGAGCTGATCGCCTACGTCCTCCAGGACGGCACCCAGGTCAGCGAACAGACTTGGTCCGCCGATGTCGCCGACGTCAGCGTCGGCGACATCGAGCAGGTAGTGACCAGCGACGAGACCAAACGCGAAGTGCTCGGCGCCGGTTCGGCCAAACACGGCTTCCGCTGCCTCTTCTACCGCACTAACAGCGGCTGACGCAGGCGCGGGTTTCTTCGCGCTGCAGCACTTTGGGGCCCTATAGGCCCCCAAACCCTTGCAGCGCGGCGCGACACGCCCCGCGCGGGCCCCGCCTGCCGCCTTGGCGGCGATCTGCTAGAAACTAGTTTCCCATATGGAAACTAGTTTCACCGGAGGTTGAAGTGATGACAAAACAGCCCTCGCGCCAGGAAGCCAGCGAGATGCTGCTGGCGGCCGAGCGCGGTCGCCACTCGCTCGCCGCGAGCTTGCGGATGCCCGCCTGGCACCTGGCGCTGCTGGCCCTCGCCGAGGCGATCCTCTTCCTGCTCCCGGGGATCGCCAGCCGACCCGGCCACGAGCTACGCGGCGCCGCGCTCTTCCTGCCGATCGCTTTCGCGGTCCTGACGATGCTGCTGCTCGACAACCAGCTGCTTGGCCGTCGCGGCGTGCGGCTGCGCTCGAACCGCGCCCACGCCTACCCCTCGGTGCGGCGGGCACTGCTGCTCAGCGGCAGCGTCGCCTTGGTCGGCGCCGCGATCACCTGGATCGTCGCCCTCGAGATCTCCTGGATCGCCTCACTGCCAATCGGGATCCTCTTCGCCGCGCTCTCCACCTGGCTGCGGCTTGGAGTCACCGAGGCAACGCTCGACGACATCCGCGCGGGACACACGAGGCCGCGGTGAGGGCTGCCGCCCTCGACCCGGTGATCCACCCACCGAAGCGGCTTGCGATCTGCGCCGTCCTCGCCGCGGCCGGCGACTGGGTCGAGTTCGCCGCCGTCCGCGAGGCGGTCGAGATCAGCGACTCGGTCCTCTCCAGGCACTCGCGGGCGCTCGAGGAGGCCGGCTACCTGCAGGTCCGCAAGGGCGCCGTCGGCCGCCGCCCCCGCACCTGGTTCCGCCTCACCCCCGCCGGCCGCCGCGCCTTCGCCGCCCACCTCGAGGCGCTGCAGGAGCTTGCCGCCACCGCGGCGCCGGCAGCGGACTCGCCGGCCCGGGTCCCCTGAGCGCAAGAGGACTGCATCGATGTTCCCCTCGCACGTCAATGCAGTCCTCTTGCGGCGGGACGCCGGCGCGGGCACTGTCCACGCCCCCTCACTCGGGCAGCGGCGGTGGGGCGGAGCGGTAGGTGGGCGGGGTCTCGGAGAGGCGGATTGGGTTGCGGGTGAGGGGGACTGGCGGGCCGCCATCGGGGCGGGGGACGTCGACTATGGGGTTGAGGCCGAGCTGCTCGGCGAAGGCAAAGGCGCCGGCGAGATCGTGGACGACGCCGGCCGGGACGCGGCGGGCAGTGAGGGCGGCGGCCCACTCGGCGGCGGAGCGGGCGGCGAGGGCGACCTCGAGCTCGGCGCGGAGGGCGACGCGCTGCTCGACCCGGGCGGGATTGGTCGCGAAGCGTGCGTCCTCGATGAGGTCGGCGCGGTCGAGCTCGGCGCAGAGCTCGGCGAACTGGCGGTCGTTGCCGACGGCGAGGACGAGGTCGCCCTCGCCGGTGGCGTAGAGCTCGTAGGGCGAGATGCTGGGGTGGGCGTTGCCGAGGCGGCCGGGGACGGCACCAGCGACCGTGTAGCCGGAGGCCTGGTTGACGAGGGCGGCGAGCAGGGCTGAGAGGAGGTCGACCTCGACCAGTTGGCCGCGGCCGCTGCGGTCGCGGTGGCGGAGGGCGGCGAGGATGCCGACTGCGGAGAAGAGGCCGGCGACGACGTCGACAAGGGCGACGCCGACCTTGAGGGGCGGCCCGTCGGGCTCGCCGGTGACGCTCATCAGGCCGCCCAGCGCCTGGACCAGGAGGTCGTAGCCGGGCAGGGCGCCACCGGCCTCGCCGGCGCCGAAGCCGGTGATCGAGCAGTAGACGAGGCCGGGGTTGGCGACGCTCAGCTCCTCGTAGCCGAGGCCGACCTTCTCCATCACCCCGGGCCGGAAGTTCTCGACCACGACGTCGGCCTGATGGGCGAGGCGCTGGGCCTCGGCGCGGCCGTTCTCGGCGGCAAGGTCGAGGACCACGCTGCCCTTGTTGCGATTGACCGACTGGAAGTAGGTCGCTTCCCCCCGCTCGTCGTAGGGCGGACCCCAGGAGCGGGTCTCGTCCCCCCCGCCCGGCCGCTCGACCTTGGTCACCTCGGCGCCGAGGTCGGCGAGGACCATCGTCGCCAGCGGCCCGGCGAGGACGCGCGAGAAATCGAGGATCTTCAGCTCTCCGAGCGCGCCCGGCCGCTCCGTTGCGTTCGCCGCTTGTCCCGCCAGGCGGGAAAAAGGGCGAACGGTCGACGAGGAACTGGCTTGATCAGCCGCCATCTGGTTCAATCCTGACAGATTTTCGATAATCGACGATCAGCCGAGTCGCCCGAAAGGACCCGCATGACCAGCGCCACCGCCCCGGCCAAGACCCGCCCCGAGGATTACCTCGCGATCGACCGCCTGCTCTCCGACGAGGAGCGCGACATTCGTGACACGGTGCGCGCCTTCGTTCGCGACAAGGTGACGCCGAACGTCGGCGACTGGTTCGAGGAAGCGACGATCCCGCGCGAGCTGGCGACCGAACTCGGCGCCCTGGGCGTGCTCGGCATGCACCTCACGGGCTACGGCTGCGCCGGCGCCAGCGCCACCGCCTACGGCCTCGCCAGCATGGAGCTCGAGGCGGGCGACTCCGGGGTGCGGAGCTTGGTCTCGGTGCAGGGCTCGCTGGCGATGTTCGCGATCTGGAAATGGGGCTCCGAGGAGCAGAAGCAAGAGTGGCTGCCCCGCATGGCCGCGGGCGAGGCGATCGGCTGCTTCGGCCTGACCGAGCCCGACGCCGGCTCCGATCCCGGCTCGATGCGGACCCGCGCCCGCCGCGACGGCGACGACTGGGTCCTGCACGGGCAGAAGATGTGGATCACCAACGGCGGGGTCGCCGACGTCGCCGTGGTCTGGGCGCAGACCGACGACGGCGTCCGCGGTTTCCTCGTCCCCAAGGACACCCCCGGCTTCACCACCCAGGAGATCCACAAGAAGCTCAGCCTGCGGGCCTCGATCACCTCGGAGCTGCTGCTCGACGACGTCCGCCTCCCCGACTCGGCCCGGCTGCCCGAGACGAACAGCCTGCGCGGCCCCCTCTCCTGCCTGAACGAGGCCCGCTACGGGATCGTCTGGGGAGCGGCCGGCGCCGCCCGCGCCTGCTTTGAAGCGGCGCTCGAGTACGCCAAGGAGCGGACCCAGTTCGGCAAGCCGATCGCCTCGTTCCAAATCCAGCAGCAGAAACTCGCCTTGATGGCGCTCGAGGTCAACCGGGCGACGCTGCTGGCCCTACACCTGGGACGGATGAAGGACGAGGGGACGCTGCGTCCCGAGCACGTCTCGATGGGCAAGCTCGGCAACGTCAACGCGGCGCTCGACGTTGCGCGATCCGCCCGCCAGGTGCTCGGCGCCAACGGCGTCACCCTCGAGTATCCGGTGATCCGCCACATGAACAACCTCGAGTCGGTGGTCACCTACGAGGGCACCGCCGACATCCACGCACTGGTGATCGGCGAAACGCTGACCGGGATCAACGCCTTCCGCTGAGCGGGGCACCTGGATGCCGACCGCCACCACCAAGCCACCCGGCACCACCGCCCAGCACGCGCTCGAGGAGCTGCGGCGCGCGATCGTCGCCGGCGACCTCCGCCCCGGCCAGCGGGTCGGCCAGGAGGAGATCGCCGAGCGGCTCGGCGTCAGCCTCGCCCCGGTCCGCGAGGCGCTGGCGGCGCTCGAGCAGGAGGGCCAACTCACCTACAAACCGCGGCGCGGCTACTTCGTCACCGAGCTGCGGCTCGAGGACCTGCGCGAGATCTACGAGCTGCGGGCGCTGCTCGAGGGCCGAGCGGCGCGGCGAGCGGCGCCGCTGCTCGACGAGGACGCGCTCGAGCGGGTCGAACTGGCGGCGCGCGAAGTTGTCGAGGCGGCGGAAGCGGGCGACGTCGCCGCCGAGCTCGCCGCCAACCGCCGCTTCCACTTCGCCCTGCTCGACGCCCCCGGCCAGACCCACGCGCTGCGGCTGATCCGGCTGCTCTGGGATTCGACCGAAACCTACCGGGCGCTCTATTACAACTCGCCGCGCGAGCGGACCGAGGCGGTGCGGGCGCACGAGCGGATCGTCGCCGCGCTACGCGACGGCGACGCCGACCGCCTCGTCGCCGAGCTCGATGCCCACCGCCAGCGGGCGCTCGACCAGCTCGGCGAGATCCTGGCCTGAGAGACCCGCCCGCCCGGCGAGGTTGCCGAATGACCCGCTGTGCGGGTCGAAAGGCAACCTCGACGGTGGGGCGAGGGGTTAGGCGCGGGCGTGGGACTCGCGCGGGTGGATTGCCGCGCTGCCCTGGCGCAATGGCTCGCCGGCGCGGCCGGAGCGCTCGGCGATGATCTCGGCGAGGACCGAGACCGCCACCTCCTCCGGGGTGGCGGCGCCGATGTCGAGGCCGCAGGGGGCGTGGACCCGGGCCAGCTCCTCGTCCCCCACCCCGCTCTCGCGCAGCCGCCGCTCGCGGTCGGCGGTCGTTTTGCGCGAGCCGAGGGCGCCGACGTAGCCGGCCGCGGTGCCGAGGGCGCCGATCAGCGCCGGCCCGTCGAACTTGGGGTCGTGGGTGAAGATGAGGACCGCGTCGCGGGGGCCGAGCTCGACCTGCTCGAGGGCCTCGTCCGGCCAGAGCAGCAGGGTCGTGGCGGCGCGCTGGAAGCGCGGCGTCTCGAGGAACGGCGCGCGGGGGTCGGCGATCGTCACCTCGTAGCCGAGCTCGGAGGCGACGCGGGCGAGCGCCGCCGAGAAGTCGATCGCGCCGAAGATCAGCATCTTCGGTGGCGGCGCGAAGGCGTGGACGTGGACGCCGAGGTCGGCCCCGAGGACGGCGCCGTCGGCGCCGTAGCGGCGGACGCCGCTGCGGCCCTGGGCGAGCATCCCCTCGGCGTCGCGCGAGACCGAGCGGTCGAGCAGCTCGGGGCCGCCGAAGCCGCCGTCGACCTCGCCATCGACGACCGCCAGCTTCTGGCCGGCCTGGGGGCCGTCGAGCAGGGTCGCGATCGCCACCGGCCGCCCGGCCGCGACGGCATCGCGGGCCTCGGCCTCGACCCGGGCCTCCTCGCCGGAGAGCTCCTGGACGAAGACGTGGACGGTGCCGCCGCAGGTCAGCCCGACCGAGCCGGCCAGCTCATCGGAGATCCCGTAGGTGACGGTGTGGGGGTCGGCGCCGGCGAAGATCGCCTTGGCCTCGCCGACCACCGCCGCCTCGACGCAGCCACCGGTGATCGAGCCTTCGATCGCGCCGTCCTCGGCAATCAGCATCAGCGCCCCCGGTTCCAGCGGCGCCGAGCCCTCGATCCCGACCAAGAGCGCGGCGACGACCCGGCGCCCTTCGCGCAGCCACTCGCTGGCGGTAGCGGCGATGCGGCGGGTGGTAGTCATGGGTCGAAGCTAGCCGCTCCCACTGCGTCGCTTTTACCGCCGATCGGACCCCATTCCGGGTGTGGGAATCGCATTCGACGATCGGCACCGCAGACCAGGGTCGTACCGAAATGATTACACTGGCCAGCGGCTCTTTAGCGGTCAAACGATTTCAGACCCGAGCCACGGCCGGGTCCAAGGGGGTAGGGAGATGTCGAGGTTGCGCGTCGTCGTCGTCGCTGTGCTGTCCGTGCTCACCTCGTTGGCGGTCTTCGCCGCCAGCGCCCAGGCCGAACCGCCGGTTTGCAGCGGCGAACCGAGCGCGGTCCACAAACTCGAAATCACCGTCGCCGGCACCCCCACCTACGGCTACTACTCGGTTCCGGCCGGGACCCCGAAAGGCGTCGTCGTAGTCGGCCACGGCTACCCGCAGACGGCGCAGTCGATGGTGCCGCTGCTGCCGGGGATGGCCGATCGCGACGGGGTGATCGCGGTGGCGATGGACTACCGCGGCACGATCGACCTCGAAGGACCGACCGGGACCACCTCGCGCGGCTGGCGGGTCGCCGAGGGGGCCGAAGACTCGATCGCCGCGGTGAAATCCTTCGAATCCACCTGCCTCCAGATAGGCAACCCCCGCTTCGTCAACACCGCCTTCGGGGTCAGCATGGGCGGCAACATGACCGGGCTCGCCGTCTCCCAGAACGCGAAACGGGCCGACGGCACTGGCCTCTTCGACTACTGGTTCGACGTCTCCGGGGTGACCAACCCGATCGAGACCTATGCCGACGCCACCGTGATCTCGCTGGCGCCGCTCGGCTCGATCCAGACGATCGGCAAAAACGCCAAAGCCGACATCGAGGCCGAGATGGGCGGCCTGCCGCTCCTCGCCCTCCCCACTTACCTCAACCGCAGCCCGGTCCTGAAGGCGAGCACGATGAAATCTGGTGGGCTGAAAGGCGTGGTCATCGCCCACGGCGTGCTCGACGGCGAGGTCACCTCCGACCAGAGCGTTGCGATGGCTGCTGCCCTCGCTCTAGCCGGCATCCCGACCGACTTCTACACGTCCGTCTTCAAAGCCCCCGAAACGCCGCCGGGCCTGACCCTCGACGGCGACATCCTCGGCCTCATCCCTGGCTACGAATCGCCGTTCGCCGGGCACGTCAACGCGATCGTGCTCGAAACGGCACTCGGTCGCCTCGATTCCCTGTACCAGTCCGGCACTGCGCCGGCAGGGCTGAAAGTGACCCTGGTCGACGGCACTCTCGGAACCTTCCCGCTGCTCTGAGCGGCGGGAAGGTTCCGGGGCGCCTAGCCGCTGTTCGCTGCTAGCCGGTGACTTCGAAGGTCCCGGCCAGCGGCGCTTCCGAGCTGTCACCAAGGAAGACTTCGATCTCCCCCGGTTCGAGCACGAGGTCGCCGTTTTCGTCGTAGAAGCCGACGTCGCTCGGACCGAGCCGGAACTTGACGGTTTCGGTCTGGCCCGGTTCGAGCGTCAGCCGCTGGAAGCCGCGCAGGCGGCGGACCGGCTGCGAGACGCTGGCCACAGGGTCGTGGATGTAGAGCTGGACGACCTGGTCGCCGGCGCGGCCACCGCTGTTGGTGACGTCGGCGCTGACTTCGACGCTGCCGTGCGAGGACATCGTCGAGGAGCTGAGGCTGACGTTCGAGATTTCGAAGCTCGTGTAGCTGAGCCCGAACCCGAACGGGTAGAGCGGCGTCACCGGCTCGTCGAGGTACTTCGAGGTGTACTTGTTGTTCGGGTCGGCGGGCCGCCCGGTCGGCTCGTGGTTGTAGTAGAGCGGGACCTGGCCAACGCTGCGCGGGAAGGTGACCGGCAGCTTGCCGCCCGGGTTGACTTTGCCGAAGAGGACGTCGGCAACGGCGTTGCCGGCTTCGGTGCCGGGGAACCAGGCCTCGAGGATCGCTGGCGCTTTGGCGTCGACTTCTTCCAGCGTCAGCGGCCGCCCGTTCATCAGCACGACGACGAACGGTTTGCCGGTCGCCGCCACCGCTTCCAGCAACTGCTGCTGGCGGCCGGGGATGTCGATGTTGGCGCGCGAGGATGCCTCGCCGCTCATCGCCGCCGACTCGCCCAGCGCCAGCACCGTGACTTCGGCCCCTTCGGCCGCCGCCACTGCTGCCGCGAAGCCGGCTTCTGAGGTGCATTCGGGGTCACAGCCTTCGGCCGCGGTAACCGTCGCGCCCGGGAGCGCGGCTTCGATCCCCGCTTTCACCGTCACGACTTTTTCTGGTTCGCCTTTGCCCGACCACGGTCCGAGCGGATCGGCTTTGTTGTCGCCCAGCGGGCCGACGACGGCGACCGATTTGAGACCGTCGGAGAGCGGCAGGGCGCCGTTCTCGTTTTTCAGCAGGACCATCGAGCGAGCCGCCGCGTCGCGGGCGGCTTTGAGGTCTTCGGGCTGCATCGTCTTTTCCGCGATCTGTCCCAAGTCGACGTAGGGGTGATCGAAGAGGCCGGCCTTGAACTTGACGGTGAGGATGCGACGGACCGCATCGTTGACCCGCTTGATCGAGAGCTTGCCTTCGTCAAGCAGTTGCTGGCCGAAGTCGACGTAGTTTTCGCTCACCATCTCCTGGTCGGTGCCGGCTTCAAGCGCGGCGCGTGCCGCTTCCGGGCCGTCGGCGGCGACGCCGTGGCCGCATGGGCCTTCGTCGGGATTGACCGGCGGGCAGGCGCGCAGCTCGGCGACCGCCGTGTAGTCGCTCTCGATGAAGCCGTCGAAGCCCCACTGGTCCTTGAGGATTTCGGTCTCGGTGAACGGGTTGGCGCAACCGGGGACGCCGTTGATCGCGTTGAACGAGCACATCACGGTGTCGGCGCCGGCATCGATTGCCGCCTTGAACGGCGGTAGGTACATGTTCCAGAGCCGCTGACGCGACATGTCGGTGGTGTTGTACTCGCGACCGCCCTCGGGCTGGCCGTAAGCGACGTAGTGCTTGGGGCTGGTGACGACCTTGTCGGGGGCGCTGTAGTCGTCGCCCTGGGCGGCGCGCACCCGGGCCGCGGCGAAGACCGAGCCGAGGTAGGGGTCCTCACCCGAGCCCTCGGAGATCCGGCCCCAACGCGGCTCGTGTGAGACGTCGATCATCGGCGAGTAGATCTGCTTGATCCCGACCGCGGCGCTCTCGCGGGCGGCGATCCGGTCGTCCGTAGCGGCGACTTCAGGATCGAAGCTCGAGGCCTCGCCGAGTGGGATCGGGAAGATCGTCTTGTAGCCGTGGATCGTGTCGTAAGCGAAGAGAATCGGAATGTGAAGGCGTGATTTTTCGACCGCGACGTGCTGGTAGTGGTCGATTTCTTCCGGGTCGGTGAGGCTGAAGACGCCACCGACGCCTTCTTCGGCGGCTTCGTCTGAGATCTGACCGTCAGAGAGGAGCTGCAACTGCATCAGCTTTTCCTCCGTCGTCATCTGCCGAACCAGGGCATCGACTTTGTGGTCGATGCTGCCGTTGCCGTGGTCGTGACCGCCGCCGTGCCGAGCGGCCGGTAGGCCGTGGTCAGTAGGTCGCGTGCCGGCCACCACGCCGGCGGTGAGGATTGCGGTCAAGGCCACGACGATTAGCCCGACCGTCGTCCTCCGTCCGATCGCCATCTCGTCCTCCTTATCTACTCTCTCCCGCTTGCGCGCATACCCGTCGGTTGGCGACCGAAACGTGGGCCGGGTATAGATGGACAGATGAACTTCACCGCCCGCCTCGTCCTCGCCGTCCTGCTACTCCCGGTCGTCGCGATCGCGGCCTGCGGCGGCGGCGACTCGGCGGCCGACTCAGAGGCGAGTGGCTGGCGGCCACTGCCGAGCGCCCCGCTTGAACGCACCGAGGTCGGCGCGGCGCGGATCGGCGACTCGATCTACGTGGTCGGCGGCTTCCTGCCGCCAACGGAGACCGTCGCCGCGGTCGAGCGCTATGACATCGCCCGCGCCCGCTGGCAACGGCTGGCACCGATGCCGATCGCCGTCAACCACCCAGCCGTCGCCGCCCTCGACGGCTACCTCTACGTCTATGGCGGCTACACCGACTCCAGCTTCGGCCCGGTCACCGGGGCGCTGCAGCGCTTCGACCCGCGCCGCGGCCGCTGGCAGCAGCTGCCTCCCTCGCCGAGCCCCCGCGCCGCGGCGGCGCTGGCAGCGCGCGACGGCAAGCTCTACGCGGTCGGCGGCACCTTCGCTGGCGCCCTGACCACGCTCGAGGTCTACGACGTCGCGCGGCGCCGCTGGCTGCCAGCGCCACCGATGGCGACCCCGCGCGAGCACCTCGCCGCGGTTGCCACCGAGGCCGGCGTCTACGTCCTCGGCGGCCGCTCCGACGCAGGCGAACTCGCCACCGCCGAACGGTTCGACCCGGCGACCCGACGCTGGTCGCGCCTACCGGAGATGCGGACGCCGCGCAGCGGCTTCGCCGCCGTCGCCGTCGCCGGCCGACCACTGGTCTTCGGCGGCGAGGAGCTCGACCCCGGCGGCAGCACGATCGAGGAGGTCGAACTCTTCGATCCCGAGCGGCCGCGCTGGCGCTCGCTGCCCCCGATGCGGACGCCCCGGCACGGCCTCGGCGGCGTCGCCCAGGGCCACCGGGTCTACGCCATCGAGGGTGGTCCGAGCCCCGGATTCGCCTTCTCCGACGCGATCGAGGTGCTCGCGGTGCCACCGGCGGCACTGCGGTAGGGCCAGACGCCGCGGTTCCTGGAACGGCCGGGGCTCAACCGCCGGTCTCTACTGCAGAAAACCCGCAACTCAGGAGGAATTTTATGGCTGATGCAGGATTGTTCATCGGCTGGGGCGCGCCGGTGCGGGGCAGGGAGGAGAGAGGGCTCGACGTCTTCCAAGAGGCATTAACGCTCGAGGCGAGACTGCAGGACGAAGGGGCGATCGAGAGCTTCGAGGTCGTCCTGCTCGCTCCGCACGGCGGCGGCCTCGCCGGCTTCATCCTCGTGCGAGGCTCGCGCGAACAGATCGCCGCGGTGCGCGAGCGCGAGGACGTGATGAGAATGAACATCCGCGCGGCGACGATCGTCGAAGAGTTCGGCATGATCGACGCCTTCCTCGGCGAGAGCGTGGCCTCGCAGTTGGAGACGTATCGCGAGGCGGTTACGGAGCTCGCGGCGGTCTAGCGCGAGCGCGTTGGGGCGCCTTCCTATCGGTATGCGAGAGAAAGGCGCCCCACCGCTGGAACGCGTCCGCTGGAGCCGCCTATAAGAATACTCAGATATATTTGCCTTTAGGTCTGGCACTCGTCAAGCTCGCCGTACAGATCCGAAATGCGGATCACCGACACACGGGAGCATTGACATGCGCAACCTCAGATCGATCCTCGGCCTGTCCGTCCTCTGTGCACTTGCCGTCTGCGCCTTCGCGGCTGGGAATGCCTCGGCGGCCCAACGGGCCTTCACATGCTCGTCGACGGCGCCGACGAAGACCTTTTCTGATGCACACTGCAACACCGGTGGGGGCAGCAATTTCGGTCATGTCGAAATAGCCAACGGCGTTGCAACATCAATCACGATGACCAATGCCAAAACCGCCGCGGGAACAAGCGCGGCGGAACCGTGGACACTGGAGGCCACAATTGCCGGACTCGAGGTAGCGATCGAATGCACTGGCATGACTGGCACGGGGTCGCTCACCAACGCAGCGGCGTCAGTCACCGGTACGGGCGTACTTGACTTCACCGGCTGCATCGTTGAGTCACCGCCCGGCCACGGCTGCACAATTAGTGGAGGCACAATCATCTCCCAAGAACTCAGGGGGACGACCGTCGGACAGGCAGCGGGCAAGCTCAAAGTCGAACCCGCGGTCGGAACGCTATTGGCCAACATCACGATCGACAATTGCGATATCCCTCCGCTGAACAACACGTTCTCGCTCACGGGTAGCGTGGTGGCCGACGTCAGCGGTGCGACAGCGACCACGACCACCGCGGGAGTCACAGCTCAGAACACGCTGAGGTTCGGCGGTGTAAATGCGGGACTCAAGAGTGCGACCACAATCAATATGTCGGGCGGTGGCGAGGCGATCACCCTTACATAGGAGTAAGCAGGTACAGCCGCCTCCCGTTCGGGAGGCGGCTGCTCAGATACTCAGCGCAGGCGCGGCGCCGATCAGCTCGAGCGCCTGCTCGGGCGCGGTCCACTCCGCACCCTGGCTCTCGGCGACGGCGGGTTCGGTCAGCTGCCCGGCGGCGACGTTGAGGCCGGCGAGGAATCCGGGGTCGGCAGCGAGCGCCGCGCGCGGGCCGTGGTCGGCAAGCGCCAGCAGGTAGGGCATCGTCGCGTTGGTCAGGGCGCTGGTCGAGGTGATCGGCACCGCGCCCGGCATGTTGGCGACGCAGTAGTGGGTGACCCCGTCGACCTCGTAGGTTGGCTCGGAGTGGGTGGTCGGGCGGGAAGTCTCGAAGCAGCCGCCCTGGTCGATCGAGACGTCGACGAGGACAGCGCGCTTCTTCATCAGCGCGAGCTGCTCGCGCGTAACCACGTGCGGAGCCTTCGCCCCTTTGACGAGGACGGCGCCGATCACCAGGTCGGCCTCGGGCAGGCGGCTCTCGACTTCGAGCGAGGAGGCGTAGCAAGTGGAGACGCGGCCGTCGAAGATCGCGTCGAGTTCGCGCAGGCGGTCGATCGAGCGGTCGTAGACGAAGACGTCGGCGCCGAGACCGATCGCCACCTTGGCCGCGTTTTGGCCCACAACCCCACCGCCGATCACCATCACCACACCCGCGGCGACGCCGGGGACGCCGCCGAGCAGGACGCCGCGGCCGCCGAGCGGGCGCTCCAGCATGAAGGCCCCGGCCTGGGTGGCGATCTTGCCGGCGACCTCGCTCATCGGGGCAAGCAAGGGCAGCCGCCCGGCGCGGTCGGTGACCGTCTCGTAGGCGATGCAGGTCGCCCCGGAGGAGAGCAGGCCGCGGGTCAGCGTGGGGTCGGGCGCCAGGTGCAGGTAGGTGAAGAGGGTGTGGTGCGGCTCGAGCAGCGCGACCTCGGCGGGCTGCGGCTCCTTGACCTTGACTATCGTCTCGGCGCCGGCGAAGACCTCCTCGGCATCGACGGCGATCCCGGCGCCCTGGGCGAGGTAGTCGGAGTCGGCGATCGCCGAGCCCTCGCCCGCCCCGGCCTGGACGAGCACCTCGTGCCCACGCGCGATCAACTCGCGCACTCCGGCCGGGGTCAGCGCCACCCGGTACTCGTCGGTCTTGATCTCGGTTGGAACCCCGATCCGCATCGATGCCCTCCTCTCGTTCATCACATTCGAGCTGATTGACCCATCCCGCCCGCGAAAAATCCAGATTGAGGTACTAGAGTTCTCGTAATCCACAGCAATGGACGCGATCGACACACAAATCCTCAGCATCCTCAGTGAAAACGGCAGGGCCTCGTTCGCCTCGATCGGCGAGGCAGTCGGGCTCAGCCCGCACGGCACCGCCGACCGCGTCCGGCGGCTCGAGCGCGATGGCGTGATCCGCGGCTACACGGCGCAGATCGACCCGGCCGGGCTCGGCCGCGGGCTCGAGGCACTGCTCGACATCCGTCTGCTGCCCAGCACCGACCCCGACGAGTTCGAGCGGCAAGCGCTGCGCCTGCCCGCCGTGCGCGAGGTCGATTTCCTCACCGGCCGCTTCGACTTCCAGCTGCGGCTCGCTTGCCGCGACGCCGACGAGCTCGACCAGACGGTCCGCGCGATCCGCCGCGAAGCTGGCGCCGCCGCCACCGAGACGCGGATCGTGATGCGCTCCGCCACCGCTCCCTGATCGAGAATCCGATCGCGACCCTCCGATCAGCGGGGGCGGCAGCTGAGCGGCGCTCGTACACTCGTCTCTATATGGAGCGCTCTAGGTCCACCCAGCCGCTCGAGCCCCTCCGCGACGGCCACGGCCGGCCGATCGCCAGCCTGCGCGTCTCGGTCACCGACCGCTGCAACTTCCGCTGCCAGTACTGCATGCCGGCGGAGGGCATGGACTGGTTGCCGCGCGAGGAAGTGCTCAGCTTCGAGGAGATCGAGCGGCTGGTGCAGCTGCTGGCGCGGATGGGTGTCACCGACCTGCGACTGACCGGCGGCGAGCCGCTGGCGCGACGCGAATTCCCCCAGCTGTTGGCGCGGCTCTCGCCGATCGCCGGGCTCGAGGACATCTCGCTGACCACCAACGGCTACCTGCTCGAGCGGCAGCTGCCGGAGCTGGTCGCGGCGGGGCTGCGGCGGATCAACGTCTCGCTCGACTCGCTCGCCCGCCATCGCTTCCTCGAGCTGACCCGGCGCGACGCCCTCGACCGGGTGCTCGCCTCGCTGCGCGCCGCCGAGGCCTATCCGGAGCTCTTCCCGATCAAGGTCAACTGCGTCGCGATCCGCGGCTTCACCGAGGAGGAGATCCTGCCCTTCGCCGAGTTCGCGCGGAAGCGGCCCTACGAGGTGCGGTTCATCGAGTTCATGCCGCTCGACGCCGACCACGCCTGGGACCGAGACAGCGTCCTCAGCGGCGCCGAGATCCGGGCCGTGATCGAGAGTGAGTACCCGCTCGAGCCGATCCCGCGCGAGCCGCACGCCACCGCTCGCACCTACCGCTTCGCCGACGGCGCCGGGGCGATCGGCTTCATCAACCCGGTTAGCGAACCGTTCTGCGCCGACTGCAACCGGATCCGGATTACCGCTGACGGCAAGCTCCGCACCTGTCTCTTCAGCCTGCACGAGACCGACCTGCGGGCGACGATGCGCGGCAGCGACGACGACACCGAGCTGGAGCAGGTGCTGCGCGAGGCGATCTGGCGCAAGGAGCTCAAGCACCACATCGCCGAGCCGGGCTTCCGCCAACCGGCGCGGACGATGAGCGCGATCGGCGGCTAGATGGAGGGGCGCCGGCCGCCGGGCGCGGCGCCGGAGCGGGTCGTCTCGATCGTCCTTGCCGCCGGGGCCGGGCGCCGCTTTGGCGGGCGCAAGCAGCTGGCGCCGCTGCTCGGGCGGCCGCTGCTCGAGCACGCTCTGGCCGCGGCCGGCGCAGCGCCGAGCGACGCCACGCTGGTGGTGCTGGGTTTGGATGCGGGGGAGATCGAGCGTGGCGTCGAGCTCGGCGGGGCCGGCGTGGTCCGGTGCCCGGACTGGGAGCGGGGCCAGGGCGCCTCGCTGCGAGCCGGCCTGGCGGCGCTCGAGCGGGACGTCGCCGCGGCACTGGTCACCCTCGGCGATGTGCCATTCGTCCCGCCCGAGGCGAGCCGCCGGCTGCTGGCGGCGCGGCGCCCGGGGCTTGCCGCCCTGCGCGCGAGCTACGACGGCCGCCCCGGCCACCCGGTGCTGATCGAGCGCCAGCTGTTCGCGCCGCTGATCACCGCGCCGCCCGACGCCAACCCGGCGGCGCTGTTGCGCAAAGCGGGACTCGAGGCAATCGAGTGCGGCGACCTCGGTGACTCCGCCGACGTCGACACGCCCGAGCAGCTGGCGAGGCTCGAGCGCACGGCGGAGAAGAGCGACATTTGAGCCCCGCGGCTGGGGCGGTGCTGATGGCGCTGGTCGGTGTCCTGCTCGCCCAGCAGGCACCGCTCAACCGCGGCCTCTCGCGCGCCACCGGCGCCATCCCGGCCGCCTTTGTCAACTTCGCAGTCGGCTTCACGCTGCTCTTCATCGCCTGCCTCGCCGCCGGCGAGCTCGGCGGCCTCGGCCGCATCGGGCCCGATTGGTGGCACGCGCTCGGCGGTTGCGTCGGAGCGATCTACGTCCTCACCGCCCTGCTCGTCGTGCGCCGGATCGGCGCCAGCGGACTCGCCGCCGGGACCGTCACCGGGCAGCTCTTCTCATCGGTGGTGATCGACGCCGGCGGCCTGCTCGGAATCGAGCAGCGACCAATCGAATGGCGGGTGCTGATCGGCGCCGTCGCCGTGCTGGCCGGCACCTACATGGTCGCCGGGCTACCCTGGCGCCAGGGCCGGCGCGACGGCGAGCAGCCGGTCCGGGCGACGCTGCCGGCGCTGGCCGCGATGGTCCTCGCCGGCGCCCTGGTCGGGATCCAGATCCCGCTCAACGGCCTGCTCGCCCAGTCGACCGGCGACCTCGCCTCGGGCCTGCTCAACTTCATCACCGGCGGCATCGTCCTCACCTTCGCCCTCCTCCTCACCGGCTCGGTTCGGGGGTTGGCCGGGGTCACGCGGGTGCGCTGGGTCTACCTCGGCGGCGGCCTCTGCGGCGCTGTCAACGCCCTCGTCGCGCTGACCCTGGTCGACCACATCGGCGCCGGCACGGTCGCCGCCGCAACCGTTACCGGTCAGATGCTCGCCTCGCTGACGATCGACCGCATCGGCCTCTTCGACCTCGAACCGCGCCCGCTCAGTCCCCGCCGCCTCACCGGCGCGGCGCTGCTCGTCGCCGGCACCATCCTCGTCGCCCGCTGACCCGTCGGGCTGTTCCCTTTGTCGGCCATCCCGACAAAAGGAACAGCTCGAGCGGTTAGCTGGCCGAGGCGGCGCGGCGGTTGCCGCCAAGCGAGGAGAGCCAGCGGACGAAGCTGCGGGCGCGGAGGCTGACCGCGGTCCAGACGCCCTGGGTGTAGATCGTTAGCGCGATCAGCGTCAGGCCGCCGGTGAGGATGAAGTTCCAGCCTTCGCCGAGCTGGAGCGTGGTCGGCAGGGTGAGGCCGAGCGCCAGCAGGACCGAGCCGAGGCCGCAGCCGAAGAAGGTGCCGCGGCCGCCGAGCAGGCTGGCCCCGCCGATGATCGGAGCGGCGATGGCCAGCAGGATGTACTGGTTGCCCACCGTCGAGTCGCCGATTCCAACCTGTCCGGCGAGGATCACGCCTGCGACGCCGGCCAGCGCCGCGCACATCACGTAGCTGAGCTGGCGCAACCGCGGCGCGTTGACCCCCAACCGGTAAGCGAACTGGGAGTTGAGCCCGACCGCGCGCAGGCGCAGGCCCATGCCGGTCGAGCGCATCAGCCAGTCGGCGACCAGGAACAGCACCCCGATGACTACCAGCGGCCAGGGGAAGACCCACAGTTTCTTGGTCAGCAGTTCGGTCAGGCCGAGGTCGATGACGCCGTCGGCGGTTGGGCGCAGGGTGAGGCCGACTCCCTGCAGGATCCCGAGGGTCGCGATCGTCGCGATCACCGGCGAGATCTGCAATCGCTCGATCAGGGTCGAGTTGCCGATCCCGATCAGGATCCCGACCCCGATCCCGATCAAGAGCGAGAGGATCAGTGCGACCACGGTCGAGCCGCTCTGCACCCAGAAGGAGAGCAGGCAGACGGTCACCCCCATCGTCCCGGCGACCGAGATGTCGATGCCGCCGATGAACATGACCACGAACTGGGCCGCCGCGACCGCCGCCAGCGGCAGGGCCAGCAGCAGCACGTTGTAGATGCCAGCTGGGGTGAGGAAGCTCGACTCCTGGCTCTGGGTGTAGGCGCCGAGGAGGACGAGGATCAGCGCCAGCAGGCCCAGCCGCGCCAGATCCTGGTGGCGGTTGACCGCCTCCCGCAGTCGCGCCCAGGGGGAGGGCCCGGCTGCCTGCTCCTCGACGGCGACGGCGACGGCCCCGTCGCGCCGCGACTCGTGGCCGGTAAAGGCGTGGACGATGCTCTCCTCGGAGGCGCGCTCGGAGGAGAGCTCGGCGACCACCTGGCCACGGGAGAGGACGATCACTCGGTCGCAAAGACCAGCGAGCTCGGCCGCGTCCGAAGAAACGATGGCAACCGCCAGCCCAGCCTCGGCGCTGTCGCGCAGCATCCGATAGATCTCGAGCCGCGAGCGCACGTCGACGCCCTGGGTCGGCTCGTCGCAGAGCAGCACCCGCGGTTCGGTCTCCAGCACCTTGCCGAGCGCGACTTTCTGTTGGTTGCCGCCCGACAGCGAGGTCATCGGGTCCTCTGGCGAGCCGAGCCGGATCCCGTAACGGTCGATCGACTCGTGCACCTGGCGGTTCTCGCGGCGTTTGGTCACGACCCCGCCCTGCGAGAGCTTGCCGAGCACACTGACGACGAGGTTTTCGCGGATCGCCAGGGTCTGGTAGAGCGACTCGTTGCGGCGGTCGCTGGAGAGGTAGGAGACGCCGGCGTCCCCGGCCTGGCCGAAGGTCTTGACCACCGAGCCGTCGATGCTGAGGTCGCCTTTCGGGTCACCGATCGCCGCCAGGCCGCCGAGCAGCTGCAGCTGGCCGTTGCCGTCGGCACCGGCGATGCCGAGGATCTCGCCGCGCTGCAGCTGCAGGTCGAGCGGGCCGTAGCCCTCGCCGGCGAGGCCGCGGGCGGCGAGGATCGGAACACCGACCTGCTCGGCTCCCTCGGGAAACTCGACATTGACGCTGCGCCCGGCCATCAGCTCGACCAGGCCCGCCTGGTCGATCGTCGCCGGATCGTGGGTGCCGCGGTACTGGCCGTCGCGGAGGACCGAGATGCGATCGGCGACGCGGAAGACCTCGGAGAGGCGGTGGGTGACGAAGAGGACAGCGCAGCCGCCGGCGGCGGCTTTGCGCATCAGCTCGAGGGCGACGTCGACACCGGCGGAGTCGAGCGCCGAGGTCGCCTCATCGAGCAGCAGCACGGTCGGCCGCGCCATCATCGCCCGGGCGATCTCGAGCAGCTGGCGGTCGGCGGCGGAGAGCTTCTCGGCCGCCAGCCGGGGTGACATCCGCCCGAGACCGAACTCCTCGAGCCGCTCGCGGGCCCAACCGTTGACCTCACGGTAGGAGGGGCGATTCGCCGCCGGGGTGCCGAGGTAGAGGTTCTGGCCGACGCTCAGCTCCGGGATCACCGAGCCGTCCTGGAAGACGGTCAGCGCTCCGGCCCGCTGCGACTCCCAGGGGGTGTGCTTGCGGCAATGCTTGCCGCCGATCTCGACCGTGCCGGTGTCAGGGGTGACCGTGCCGCTGACGATCCCGACGAAGGTCGACTTGCCGGAGCCGTTCTCACCGACCAGCGCGTGGACCTCGGCGGCGGCGAGCTCGAGCGTCGCCGGCTGCAGCGCCTTGACGACGCCGTAGCTTTTCGAGACGTCGGTCGCCCGCAATGCCGGCCCCGCCGCCGTTGCGGCGGCGGGGCTCGGCTGGGTGCTGCTCGCTGGGATTGCGGGGTCCGGCATCTACTTCGCTCGCTGCTACTGACCGGCGAGCATTTTTTCGGTCAGGGCATCCGGCACCAGCGCCGAGGCGCCGGGATATTCGGCCGGTTTGCCTTTGTCACAACTGGATTTCTTCGCCGCGCTGAACGGCAGCGGGTAGATAACTTCCGGCGGCACTTCTTCGCCTTCGGTTTTCTTCACCACCGCGTCGACCGAGACCCGCGCCGCCCAGTTCAGAGCGTTGGTCTGGTACAGCGTGTACGGGTGTTCGATCCACTGACAGGTGGTTTCGTTGTTCTGCGTCCAGGTGATGATCGCCGGGATTTCTTTGCCGGCCTGGAGGTACACGTTGACCATGCTCGGGACCGGGTTCGAATAGCTGTAGAGGATCGCTTTCACCGGTTTGCCCGATGCGACCAGCGCCGAGGCGGCTTTTTGGGCCCCGGCTGGGGTCCATTCGGTTTCCGCTTCGAAGTCGGCTTCGATCCCGGCTTCAGAGGCGCACTTCTTCCAGCCTTCGTCCTGCGGGTTGCCCGGCGTGCCTTCGAAGTAGGCGACCGGCCCGGGGGCTTTGATCGCTTCTTCGGTGGCCTTCGCCATTTCCTGGCCGGCTTCGCAGATGTCCGGCTGGACCCGGGTGTTGATCGCCGAGGTCGGCGCCCCGTCGCCCGGGCTGACGAAGGTCGAGATCGCCGCGCCTTCGCGCTGCGCTGCCTGCATCGCCGGGTAGGCGGCGGGACCGAAGTCGTTGTAAACGACGATCGCTTCCGCCCCCTGCGCGGTCAGGCTGCGCAAGTTGGCCTGGAAGGTGGCGAGTTCGCCGTGCGCGTTGGTGGTGATGATCTTCCCGACTTCGGGATATTTCATCGCCTGCAGAATCACGTTCATCTTCGAGAACTGGCGCCAGGTGTTGTCACCGAAGCCGTCAGCGAGGGCGAGCGTGATCGGACCGTCGCCGATCGTGCAGGAGGTGCCTTTCCAACATTCGAACGCTTTGTCCATTTCTTCCTGCGACGGTTCGCCGGTCGCCAGTTCGAGCGCTTCGGCCATCAGCGGCGGCAGTTCGGACGCTTTGATTTCTTCCGTTTCCAGCGCCTGGTTGACCGTTTTCTGCAGTTCGGCTTCAGAGACCGTGGTTTCACCCGCTTCTTCGGAGCCTTCTTCCGACGCTTCTTCGCCCGTCGCTTCTTCCGTTTCGGCGGCGGCGGTTTCTTCGGAGCCGCCCGTGGTGTCATCCGACCCACCGCAACCGGCGAGCAGAACGACAGCGAAGACTGCGACTGCGCCGATCAAGAGGGTCACCTTGAGCCACCCCCTTCGCCGATCGAACTTTCCACTGAACGACATATCTCTCCTCCTGTTGTTCCCTACTTGGCGGGTTCGGTGCGGTCAGGGGTCAATTGCCCAGACCGCCGCAGCGCTCTGCCAATCGAGGCCCGATTGCGAATCACATAGATGAGTGAAAGTCCGATCACCAGGACGGCGCCCTGGATGATCATGCGGGCGCCCGAGGAATAGCCTTCCACCCGCAGATCGAAGTCGAGTACGGTGATGAAGACGGCACCCATCAGGGTCGCGATCGGGCTCACCCTGCCGCCCGTCAGTACCGCGCCGCCGAGTACGACCGCCACCACACTGGTCAGCAGGTACGGTTCGCCGAGGGTCAGGTCCGGGGTTTGGATCTGACCGGCGGCGAGGACACCACCGACCCCGTAGACGAGCGCGGCGACGACGTAGGCGGCAATCCGGTAGGCGGGCGCCTTGACGCCCGAGAGCACGGCGGCGCGCTCGGCGGTGCTGCTGGCGACCAAACGCCTGCCGATCACCACCCGGTGCAGGAAGAAGGTGGCGATCACCGCGAGGACGAAGGAGAAGATCAGGATGTAGCTGACGCCGCCGAGGTCGGCGCTGGCCCAATCCGAGATGTTGTTGGGGACATGCTGGATGCTCGGCACGTCGCCGCGGTAGAGCTGGGTGTAGCCGGCAACCAACTGGCCGACCGCAAGAGTCACCACCAGCGAGCTGAGCCGCAGCCCCTCGACGAGGATGCCGTTGACGAGGCCGATCACGATGCAGGCGACGGCGCAGAAGACGAGAGCCCCGAATAGCTTGTCGCTCTGGCCTTCGGACTGCTTGAGGACGATCGCCCCCATCAGGGTCATCGTCGCCGGCAAGCTGAGGTCAATGCCGCCGGTGCTGATCACGAAGGCCTGGCCGGTGGCAACGAGGATCAGGATGCCGACCAGCGGGGTCAGGGTCGACATCGTGCTTTGGGTGAAGAAGTTACTGGTGACGATGAACTGCGAGAACAGCAGGAGCAGTACCACCACTCCGGTGATCACCCAGGCGGGGGTGAAACGGAACTCCTGCAGGGTGCGGAGCACGCTCGCGTCGAGACCGCCCGCTTTCGGATCGCTCACCGTCGCCTCTCTGCATCGAAGTGGGTCACGTTTGCCATGGCCTCCGCGTCAGTCCCCCCAACTCGCCGACGCACACGGGGGCGTCGGCGATCGGGGGACCACGGCGAGCATAGGTCCGCCGATTTGGGCCGCGGCACCTCCGAACGGAGGGTTTCGAGGGATGACTCTCCACACTTAGATTCGGTCCGATGGCTCAGACCGAGTCCCGGGGACGCAGGAACGAGCTGATGCCGCCGCCGGCACTGGCCCGGCTGCGCGCACGGCGCGAGGAGAGGGAAATGAGCATCCGCACGCTGGCGCGGCGGATCGGCGTCTCCCCCAGTCTCGTCTCGCAGATTGAAACCGGCAAGGTCAACCCCTCGGTCGGGACCCTGGTCGCGATCACCACCGAGCTCGAACTCTCGCTCGACGTGCTGTTCGCCGACGCCGTGCCGTCGCCACCTGTGGCCGGTTCCGGCTCCGGTCCAGGGACCCCAGTCTTGCGCCCCGAGAACCGGCCGGCGCTCGAGCTCGAGACCGGTGTCACCTGGTACCGGCTCACCCCCCGGCACGAGGAGGACGTCGATTTTCTCTACGTGGTCTACGACGTCGGCGGTGAGTCCTGCCCGCCGGACGCGATGATGGTCCACCGCGGCCGCGAGTACGGACTGGTGCTGTCGGGGCGGATCGGCGCCACCGTGGGCTTCGAGAGCTACGAGCTCGGCCCCGGCGACTCGATCGTCTTTGAAGCCCGCAGCCCGCACCGCTTCTGGACGGTCGGCGACGAGCCCGCCGTCGTCGTCTGGACGATCATCGGCCGCGCCGGCGAAACCCGCAACGCCTTCGACTGAGGGGCGGAAATATCGGGGTACCGATCTTTCCCGGGTTGGGGCACGGGAAATATCGGTATGCAAGCCCGGCCCGGGGAGCGAGGGCCGCGTCCGCCCCGCTCCCTAAGCCGCGCCCGAGGAGGTTCAGGCTGTCGCTGCTTCCTGGCCCAGCTCGCGGGCGGGCTGCTCGGCGATCGCCTGCGAGGCGCGGTAGGCGAAGGCGATCATCGGGCCGAGCGTTCCGCCGCCCGCCCAGTACGCCCGCGCCGAGGCCGAGGCGACGCAGTTACCGACGCCGTAGAGCCCGGGGATCGGCTCGTTGCGGTCGTCGACCACCTGCGCGTAGGTGTTGATCCGCGGGCCGCCCTTGGTGTCGAGGGTGCCGCCGGTGAGCAGGCTCGCGTAGTAGGGCCCTTGGTCGGAGATTGCATGCATGACCGGGTTCTTCGACTCTTTGTCGGCGTCGGCCAGCGGCCCGGCGAAGACCGTCAGTTCGACCTCGCGACTGCCGCGGCCGAGGTCCTCATCGACTTCGTCCCCGCACATCTCGTTCCAGCGGGCGACCGTCGCCTGCAGGTTGGCGAGGAAGTCCGGCGCCAGGGTGAGGTCGCCGGTCTCGTGACGGAAGCGCTCGAGCCGCTCGCCAACGTTCTTCGCCAGCTCCTCCAGCGTCTCGCCCTTGATCACGTGCGAGTCGTCGACGCCCTCGGGCACGATGCTGTTGCCGAAGTAGTCGATCGCCGAGCCGTCCTGCGAGTGCTGGTCCCAGATCTGCACCAGCACCCGGTTCGGGAAATCGCAGTTGAGCGGGTCCCAGTCGTACATCCGCTGGATGAACTCGTTGTAGGGGAGCTTCTCGTTCAGCGGCCGCTCGCCCTTGTAGTTGACGCAGATCATCGAGTCGCCGGCGACGGCGAAGGTGCCCTGCATGTCG
>CAVSMQ010000006.1:0-343661 GCA_963729055.1 uncultured Actinomycetes bacterium
CCTCGGCGCGCGCCTCGAGGTAGACGGCCGCTCCCTCGCCCTCCGGCACGGTGGAGTCGAAGATCACGATCGCCAGCTGCGGCCGCACCGCGATGTTGCGCGAGTGACGCGCACCGGGTCGCGAAATCCAGAAGAACTCGCGGTAGCCGGCGTGCGCGAACCAGACCGGCGAAGCCCAGGGCTCGCCCGCGCCGTCGGCGCTGGCGAGCGTCATGTACCGGTTCGCATCGACGATTTCGCGCGCCGCCGCTGTGGGGTCGGTGCTCATGCGGCGGCCGCTGCCCAGAACGAGTCGCTCTCGGCCGGTTTGGCGTCGGCCATCCACCACTCCGCGATCCGCCCGTCCTCGAGGCGGACCAAGTGGGCCGCGAAGTTGTGCAGCGTCCGGCCGCCCCGATCGGCGTGGACCTCGACCATCGCCAACACCCGATCGGCGTCGATCGCGACCGGTCGTTGGGTCAGCTCGACTCGGAAGCGCGCCGCCGGCAGTTCCATCGCCTCGATCCGGCCGAGGTACTCATCGCGGCCCTCGACCCGGTCCATCGTGCCCTCGGAGTTGGTCACCCAGGCGACCAGGCCGGGGGCAAGCGTCTCCCGCATCCCCTCGAAGTCGGCCGCCGAGAAAGCGCTCAGGAACCGCTCGACTACCGCCGTTCCGCTCACCTCTTGCGGCTAGGGCTGCTGCGGGTTCTGCCCGCCGCCCTGAGCGCCTTGCGGGCGATGCTGGCCCTCGCCGTGCGGTTTGCCCGCTCCAGCCGGTTTCTCCTCGCCGCCAGGAGCGCCGGGGTCTTTGACTGCCGCGGCCGCGTCCTTGGCCTTGTCGGTCAGCGAGCCCTTGCTTTTGGCGATGTCTTTCAGCTCGGTCGCGTCCTCTTTCAGCGAATCGACGCCGCCTCGTTCGTCGACGATCTTCTTGCCTTTGTTGAAGAGGCTTTTCAGGTTCATCGCGGGCTCCTTCGGTCGGGGCTCCGAATCTAGACGATGCCAACGGCCTCAACCAGCGCTGGCTGGGCAGCCAGGGACCGGTTTCGCGCTATAGGGTGGCCGCCGTGGACTTCACGCTGACCGACGAGCAGCAGGACTTCGTCGCCGCGATTCGCGATTTCTGCGATCGCGAGTGCGGCACTCAGGACCAGCGCGAGCGTCTTACCGGCGGCTACAGCGAGCATCACAACTTCGAGATCTACGGGAAGATGGCCGAGCTTGGCTGGCTCGGGGTGGGGATCGACGAGGCCTACGGCGGCTCGGGCGGCGGCATGCTCGAGGCCTGCCTGTTCATGGAGGAGACCTCGCGTGGGCTGGCGCCGATCTCGGCTTACGCGACGACGCTGATCGTCGCCGGCGCCACCCAGCGCTTCGGCAGCGAGGAGCAGAAGGCGGAGATCCTCGGCGGCATCGCCACCGGCTCGGCCGAGGCGATCGCGATGACCGAGCCCGAGGCCGGCTCCGACGTCGGCGCGCTGAGCTGCAAGGCGACCCGGGTCGACGGCGGTTTCGTGCTCGACGGTCAGAAGGTTTTCTGCTCGAACGCCCACCTCTCCGACCACGTCCTCGTCGTCTGCCGCACGACTCCCGGCGGGACTAAGCACGAGGGGATGACGATGATCTGGGTGCCGTCCGGGGCGGAGGGGATGGAGGTCGTCCCGATCGAGACGATGGGCGGCCGCGAGACCAATCACCTCTATTTCACCGAATGCGAGGCGTCCGACGACGCCGTCCTCGGCGAGGTCGACCAGGGCTGGACGCAGCTGATGGCCGGCCTCAACGTCGAGCGCCTGATCCTCGCGGCGACGATGCTCGGGGTCGGCCAGCGCGCCCTCGACGACACCCTCGCCTATGTCAAGGAGCGGCGCCAGTTCGGCCGCCCGATCGGCTCCTTCCAGGCCCTGCAGCACCGCATCGCCGATATCGCCACCGACTTGCAGGCGGCGCGGCTGATGACCTACTGGGTTGCGAGCCTGACTGATGAAGACCCGGACCGGATGCTGCCGCAGCAGGCCTCGATGGTGAAGCTGTTCGTCACCGAGGCAGTGAAGCGGGCGGCGCTCGAGGGGATGCAACTGATGGGCGGCTACGGCTACTCGTCCGAGTACGACATGGAGCGTCTGGTCCGCAACTCGCTGGTCTCGACGATCTACGGCGGCACCTCGGAGATTCAGCGCAACATCATCGCCAAAACCTTCGGCCTCTAACCCTTCTCGTTGCACTTATCCCCACCGGGTGCAGTTGTCCCCGCTATGCGGGGACAAACACGTCGGGTGGGGAAAAACGCAACGCCGTCGACGCGCAGCCGGGAAATCCTTCCCACGCCTAAAGATCCGTAACGGATCTTTAGCCCTCTCGTTACAAATCAACGCATGTACGAGGAGCGATCTCGTACGAACGTTGTGGCTCTGATCTACGGTCGGGAGGACCAGATGGCGAGCAACGGACGACAGCTTCCCCACCGCACGCGGGCGATTCGCATCCCGCTCCTCGCGCTTGCCGCCGCGCTGCTCGCGCTCGCGGCCCTCGCCGCCAGCGCCAGCGCTGAGGTCGTATACGACAACCCACCCGCCGCGGGGGAAGTGGAAGCGGTCGGCTTCGAGGAAACCGGTACCGCCGAGCTCGGCACTCTCGTCCGTCTCGCCGGCGCCGCCCGGCTTGACCCACAGGTCAGCGTGGCAGCCGTCGTCGACGCCTGCGGCGAAGGATCGACCGAGCCGGCTTGCGCAACCCCCGGCGCGAGCTTCGCGCTGCCCGCCACCCTCGGCATCTATGCGGTCAATGCCGACGGCTCGCCCGGCCCCCTCCTCGCCGACCAGACCAAGACCTTCCAGCTCGCCTGCGAGGGTCCGCAGTCGCTCGCCTTCGAGCTGCCTGGGGTGACGCTGCCCGCCGAAGCGATCTTCACGGTCGCCTTCGACACCGCGACCAGCGGCTACCAGCCGACCGGCCTCGCCGGTCCGGCCGACGCGGTCGGCGTCGCGCTCGCCGGCCCCGCCGCAGTCGGCGCCAACCCGCGCGAAGCCGAAGGCGTCTACCGCGCCGCGACCCCCGCCGAAACGGGCGCCGCACTGGTCTTCGGGTTCGAGGCAGCGCCCGCAACTTGGGAGGGACGCCAGCCGGCGTTCACGGTCGAAGCCGCCGCCGCGCCGGCCCCGGTGGTCGCGGCGGCGGCGCCGACTGCGATCGCCACCACGCTGTCGGCGCCCCGTCCGGTTCGCCGCGAATTCAGGATCCCGCTGAGCAAACGGATGACCCTCAGCTTCACCCGCGCCACGGCGCGGATCGCCGGCCCGGGGGCGCTGGTTCAAGTCAAGTGCACCGGCTCGAGCGCCGCCCGCTGCATCGGCACCCTCTCGCTGAGCGCCGCCGGCGCCGTCCACAAGGTTCCCTACTCGATCGGCAAAGGTCGGCGCCAGTACGTCGTCGTCCCGCTCGGCTCCGACCTCGAGCTGCTCGACGGTCTCGAGGCCGCCCGCGCCACCGCGACCGCGAGCACTGTCCAGGTTGGCGGCGCCGCTATGAAGACGAAGCGCGCGCTGAAGCTCAAATAGGTCGAGAGGTCGCTATCCTTGGCCGAGCCTCGCGCCCCGGGCCCGAGGTTTTCTTTTGTAATCAAGCCTTTCAGGAGCGAGGGTAAAGATGGCTCGCGGAGATGTCCGCATCGCGGTGACCATGGCTTGCGAGGATTGCAAGCGGCGGAATTACCAGACGAATAAGTCGCGGCGCAACTCGCCCGACCGGATCGAGCTGCGCAAGTTCTGCCGCTGGTGCGGCCGTCACACCCCTCATAAAGAGACCCGGTAGTCCCCGATGGCGAAAAGCCGCGCACAGCGCAAGGCCGAGCGCCGGGCTCGGGAAGCCGAGGGGCGGAAACGCACTGGCGCTGGCGGCGACCGCCGCGGTGAGGCGCGCGCCCAGCACGACACCGAGGTAGGGGTCTCCGGCGATATCCGCGAGATCGAAGCGATCGAGGAGGGGATGGCCGAGGGCGTCCCCGAGGAGGCGCTCGAGCTACCGGAGTCGACGAAGCCCTCGCGCTCCGAGCGCCGGGCCGAAGCGAAAGAGCAGAAAGCCGCGCAGAAACGCGAGAAAGAGCAACAGCGCCAGCACGAGCGCGAGCAGCTGGCCAAACGACAGAAAGCGGCGGCGAAAAAACAGACCACGTCAAGCCACCAGCGCGGCGGCGTCATTGGTTTCCTACTCTCCTGCTGGGCCGAGCTGAAGAAAGTCCAGTGGCCCGACCGCGAGACCCTGATCCAGGCGACCGCTGTCACGATCCTCTTCGTCGCCGTCGCCGCCGCCTATCTCGGCGCCCTAGACGCCCTCTTCAGTTGGCTAATCAAGCAGATCCTCTAGCGAGGGTCCCGAAAGAAAAAGGCTTCTTGCTTTGTATCGCTGGTACGTAATCAACACCTACTCCGGGCACGAGAACAAGGTCAAGCACAACCTCGAGCACCGGGTCGAGACGATGAGCCAGAACCGCAACGTGCGGCAGGTCGTCGTTCCCACCGAGCAGGTCTCAGAGATGAAGGACGGGCAGAAAGTCCAGACCGAGAAACGGACGATGCCCGGCTATGTCCTCGTCAACATGGAGATGACCGACGACGCCTGGGGGCTGGTCAAGAACACCCCAGGAGTCACCGGCTTCGTCGGCTCGCGCAACAAGCCGGTGCCGCTCTCGAAACCGGAGGTCGACCGCCTGCTCCATCGCGAGACCGCCGAGCGGCCCCGCACCCAGGCCCAGTTCGCGATCGGCGAATCGGTCAAAGTCATCTCCGGTCCGCTCTCCGACTTCTCCGGCGAGATCGCCGAGATCAACGAGGACGCGGCCAAACTCAAGGTCCTGGTCTCGATCTTCGGCCGCGAGACGCCGGTCGAGGTGGGCTACGACCAAGTGAAGAAGATCTAGCTGGCGCGATAACCGGCGCGCTTCGGCGTCCTCGGTCGCTTGTGTGCGGAGCACACGGCGCTCCCTGCGTCCTGGAATCGCTTGGTTCTCGCGCCAGCTACACTCTCGAACCCGCTCATGGCCAAAAAAGTCCTCACGATCATCAAGCTGCAGATCCAGGCCGCCAACGCCAACCCGGCGCCGCCGGTCGGCCCGGCGCTGGGTCAGCACGGCGTCAACATCATGGACTTCTGCAAAGCGTTCAACGCGCAGACGCAGAACGAGGGCGGGACGATCATCCCGGTCGAGATCACGGTCTACGAGGACCGCTCGTTCACCTTCATCACCAAGACGCCGCCGGCCGCAGTGCTGATCAAGGAAGCGATCCGGATCCCGAAGGGCTCCGGCGAGCCCCATGTCAACAAGGTCGGGACGATCACGCAGGACCAGATCCGCGAGATCGCCGAGCGGAAGATGCCCGACCTAAACGCCAACGACCTCGACGCCGCCTCGAAGATCATCGCCGGCACCGCCCGCTCGATGGGCGTCGACGTCGCCTAGGAGCTCCACGATGGCCCACGGCAAGCGATACCGCCAGCAGTACGGGAAGGTCCAGCGCGACCACGCCTACCCGCCGGCCGAGGCGATCGGTCTGATCAAAGAGACCGCGAGCACCAAGTTCGACGAGACGGTCGAGCTCCACGTGCTGCTCGGCGTCAACGTCCGCCACGCCGACGAACAGCTGCGCGGCACCCTGGCGCTGCCACACGGGCTCGGCAAAGACGTCAGCGTCGCCGTCTTCGCCCAGGGCCAGCAGGCCCGCGACGCCGAAGCGGCCGGAGCCGACTTCGTCGGCGGCCAGGACTTGGCGGAAAAAGTCCAGGAGGGTTGGACCGACTTCGACGTCGCGATCGCGACCCCGGACATGATGCCGGTGGTCGGCCAGCTCGGCCGCATCCTGGGCCCCCAGGGCAAGATGCCGAACCCGAAAGTCGGAACCGTCACCGAGGATGTCGAGAAAGCGGTCGGCGACTCGAAGTCGGGCAAAGTCGAATACCGCACCGACCGTCAGGCGATCGTCCACCTGGCGATCGGTAAGGCCAGTTTTGAGGCGGGGAAACTGCTCGACAACTACGACGCGGTGATGGACGAGATCGTCCGCGCCAAGCCGGCCGGCTCGAAAGGCAAATACCTGATCTCGGTCACCCTGGCGACGACGATGGGCCCCGGCATCCGCGTCGACGCCGCTTCGAAAGCAGACCGCGACTCCACGCCAGCTAGCTCTGAATCAGAGCCGGCTGAGTCCGAGCCAGTACCCGCGTAAGCCAGCGACGCCCAGAGTGTTGACCGGGGAGCGGGGTGCCCCTCTCCAAAACACTCAAGCGAAGCCGCAGGCGAAGCGTTTTGGGGAGGGGCACCCCGCTCCCCGGTCCCATCCTCTACACTGCGTCGCCGCTCAACCCCAGACCACCGGCGGGGACACTCCCATAAGCCCGGTGTAGGAAGAGACCATGAACCGCGACCAAAAGTCAGCAGCCATAAAAGAGATCGCCGCCCAAATTGAGGGCGCTGAAGCGATCTTCGCCGTCGACTACCGCGGTATCTCCGTCTCTCAGGCCGCCGAGCTGCGCAGCAAACTGCGCGAAGCCGACGCCAGCTTCCGAGTCGTCAAAAACCGGCTGACCAAGATCGCCGCCGACCAGGTCGGCGAGGAACGACTGGCGGAGTTGCTGATTGGGCCGACCGCGTTGACCTTCGTCCGCGGCGACACCGCCCAGGCGGCGAAGGCGATCACCACCTTCAACAAAGAGCACGACGTCCTCACCTACAAGGGCGGCTTCATGGACGTCACCTCGCTCGACGAGGCGGCTTTCGAAGCGATCGCCAAACTGCCCTCACGCGACGTCCTCAATGGCCAGCTCGCTGGCGTCGTCGCCAGCCCGCTGACCGGACTGGTCCGCGGCCTCGGCTCACTGATCGGAGGCCTCGCCCTGCAGCTCGGCCAGATCGCCGAGCAGGGTTTGGTCAGCGGCGAGGCGCCGGCGCCGGCGGCCCCGGCCGCTGAGGAGGCCGCGCCGGCAGACGAGACTTCAACGGAGGACGCACCCGCCGAGGAGCCAGCGGCCGAGGGTGGACAGGACACGGCAGACACGAGCCCGGAGCCGTCACAGCCTGATTCTTCGGCGGAGGGCGAGGAAGCACCGAAAGCTGAGCAGGAGACTGCTAACCCGGACGCGCCCGGAAGCGAAGCTGAGGACGCGGCCGGAACTGATAAGGAGGAGTAGCACCGATGGCAACCAAAACTTCAACCGAGGACTGGATCGAGGAGCTGAAAGGCATCTCGGTCCTCGAGCTCTCCGAGCGGATCAAAGCGCTCGAGGAGGAGTTCGGCGTCTCCGCGACCGCCGTTGCGGCCGCAGCTCCGGCCGCGGCCGGTGGCGGCGGGGGCGAGGACGGCGGCGGCGAGGAAGAGTCCTCGACTGTCGACGTCGTCATCACCGAGGTCGGCGGCCAGAAAGTGCCGGTGATCAAAGTCGTCCGCAACGCGACCGGGCTCGGCCTCAAAGAGGCCAAGGCCGTGGTCGACGCCGCGCCCGGCCCTGTCAAAGAGGGCGTCGAGCGCGAGGAGGCTGAAAAACTCAAAGCCGAGCTCGAGGAGGCTGGCGCCACGGTCGAGCTCAAATAGCTCGACCGGGCGTCGTCTCGCCCGTCACGCGCTAAGCTTCTGTGCCTGATCCCGCTCAGGGAGCCAGGTTTGGGGCCGGGTGCGTCCGCCTGCTATGTTTCGCGGTCGCGCGCCAACTGTGTTCCCTGCCCATATTTGCGCTGTATCTACGTCCCTCTGACCGCCCGAGGAGTCGCCGACTTTGGCACGTTCAAACGCTGCCCCTGTAACCCGTAGGAGCTTTTCCCGCCTAGAGAACCCACCAGAGGTCCCACATCTGATCGACATCCAGCGTCGTTCCTTCGCGGAACTGACCGATCCGATCAACGGTGGCCTCCGGGAGACGATTGACGACATATCCCCGATTGAGGACTACACGGGGAACCTGCAGATTGTTTTCGGCCAGTTCAAATTCGAGGAGCCGCCGAACACGATCGAAGAGTGCCGTGAGAAGGACATGACCTACTCGCGGCCGCTGACCGCGACGGTCGCTTTCCAGAACAAAGAGACCGGTGAGATCCGTGAGCAGGCCGTCTTCATGGGCGACTTCCCGTGGATGACCGAGCGCGGGACTTTCATCATCAACGGCACCGAGCGCGTCGTCGTGACGCAGCTAGTCCGTTCCCCGGGCGCCTATGTGATGGCCCCGAAGGATCCCGAAAAGCAGGTCTTCATTGCCAACCTGATGCCGGCCCGCGGCTCCTGGCTGGAGCTCGAAGTCGACAAAAAAGGCAAAGTCTTCGTCCGCATCGACCGCAAGCGGAAACTGCCGGTGACCGTGCTGCTGCGGGCGATGGGCTACGTCGAGGACGAGAAATTGCTCGACTTGTTCGACAACTCGATCTACATCCGGCACACGATCGAGGCGGACACCGAGGCGACCCGGACCGAAGAGGGCGCCCTGATCGAGCTGTTCAAAAAGCAGCGACCCGGCGAGCCGCCGTCAGTTGACGCCGCCCGCGGCCTGCTCGACCAGCTGTTCTTTGATCCCAAGCGCTACGACCTCACCAGGGTCGGTCGCTACAAGCTCAACGCGCGCCTCGATCTCGACATCGACCTCGAGACCCGGGTGCTCACGCACGACGACATCATCGCCCTGGTCAAGGAGCTGACCTCGCTGCCGAAGCTGCTCGGGATCCCCGAGGAGGTCGACGAGGAGAACCCGATCAAAGACTATGCCGCGGAGGCCCTGACCTACCCGCGCGAGGCGGTCTACGAGCACCTTGATGAGTACGAGCACTTCGGCAACCGCCGCCTGCGTACGGTCGGCGAGCTGATCCAGGAGGCGTTCCGGATCGGCCTCTACCGGATGGAGCGCGTTGTCCGCGAGCGGCTCACGACCGAGGACTCCGACGCGATCACGCCGCAGACGATCATCAACATCCGCCCAGTAGTGGCGGCGATGAAAGAGTTCTTCGGCTCCTCGCAGCTGTCCCAGTTCATGGACCAGACCAACAGCCTCACTGGGCTCACGCACCGGCGGCGGCTCTCGGCGCTCGGCGCCGGCGGTCTGACCCGTGAGCGGGCCCCGATCGAGGTCCGCGACGTGCACCCGACCCACTACGGCCGGATGTGCCCGATCGAGACGCCGGAGGGTCCGAACATCGGCCTGATCGGCTCGCTCTCCTCCTACGCCCAGGTCTCCGAGCACGGCTTCGTCACGACCCCTTACCGGGTGGTCGAGGACGGCGTCGTTACCGAGGAGATCGTCCACCTGGATGCGACCCAGGAGGAGGACAAAGTGATCGCCCAGGCGAACGCCGAGATCGATCGCAAATCACGCAAGCTGAAAGGCCCGCAGGTACTGGTGCGTGCCGGCGAGCAGGAGTACGCGACCGCGACTCCCAAGGAAGTCCACCTGATGGACGTCTCGCCGTCGCAGATCTGGTCGGTTGCGACCTCGCTGATCCCGTTCCTCGAGCACGACGACGCCAACCGGGCGCTGATGGGCTCGAACATGCAGCGCCAGGCAGTGCCGCTGCTGAAACCGGACCCGCCGCTGATCGGCACCGGCATGGAGCGCCGCGCCGCGATCGACTCAGGTGACGTTGTCCTCGCCGATAACGACGGCGAAGTGACCCAGGTCGATGCCAAGCAGATCGTTGTCAGCCACGGCTCGAAAAACGACGAGTACCCGCTGCACAAGTTCATGCGGTCGAACCAGGGAACGATCATCCACCACCGCCCGATCGTCAACACGGGCCAGAAGGTGAAGGCCGGCGACGTGCTCGCCGACGGCTCGTCCACCGGCGGAGGCGAGATCGCCCTCGGCAAGAACTGCCTGGTCGCTTTCATGTCCTGGGAGGGCTACAACTTCGAGGACGCGATCATCCTCTCCGAGCGCCTGGTCAAGGACGACGAACTGACCTCGATTCACATCGAGCAGTACGAGATCGACGCCCGCACGACCAAGCTCGGCGACGAGGAGATCACCCGCGATATCCCGAACCGCTCTGAGGAGAGCCTGCGCAACCTCGACGAGCGCGGCATCGTCCGCGTCGGCGCCGAGGTCGACTCGGGCGACCTGCTGGTCGGCAAGGTGACGCCGAAGGGCGAGACCGAGCTGACCGCTGAGGAGAAGCTGATCCGCGCGATCTTCAAGGAGAAGGCGCGCGAGGTCCGCGACACCTCGCTGAAGGTGCCGCACGGCGAGGGCGGGGTCGTGATCGAGGTGCTGACCTTCTCGCGTGACAACGGCGACGACTTGCCGCCCGGCGTCAACGACCTGGTCCGTGTCTACGTCGCGACCAAGCGCAAGATCGCCGAGGGCGACAAGCTTGCCGGCCGTCACGGGAACAAGGGTGTGATCTCGAAGATCGTGCCCGAGGAGGACATGCCGCATTTGGCCGACGGGACCCCCGTCGACGTGATCCTTAACCCGCTCGGCGTGCCGAGCCGGATGAACATCGGCCAGATCCTCGAGACCCACCTTGGTTGGGTCGCGGCGAACGGCTGGTACGACGACGGCTCCGAGTCCTACAAGGAGGCGCACTCCGAGGACGGCGACGGCCGCGTCTACGTGGCCACCCAGGTCTTCGACGGCGCCACTGTCGAGGACGTTGACCACGCCTTGGTTAGCTGGCAGGCCGAAAACGAAGAGCGTGGAGTCGACATCGGTGTCGATCTCAACGGTCGCGAGGGCGCCAAGGCGTCCGGTACCGCGCAGCTTTACAACGGCCGCACCGGCGAGCCCTACGAGGGCAAAGTCACGGTCGGCTACATGTACATCCTCAAGCTGTTGCACCTGGTCGACGACAAGATCCACGCCCGTTCGACCGGTCCGTACTCGCTGGTCACCCAGCAGCCACTGGGCGGCAAGGCGCAGTTCGGCGGCCAGCGATTCGGCGAGATGGAGGTCTGGGCGCTGGAGGCATACGGCGCCGCCTACACCCTGCAGGAGATGCTGACGGTGAAGTCCGACGACACGGTCGGGCGCGTCAAGGCCTACGAGGCGATCGTCAAGGGCGAGAACATCCCCGAGCCCTCGATCCCGGAGTCCTTCAAAGTGCTGTTGAAGGAGATCCAGAGCCTTTCGCTCGACGCCAATGTGGTCTCCGAGGGGACCGACGTCGAAATCTCCGACGAGGAGGACGACCTGCTGAAAGCGGCCGAGGAGCTCGGCATGGACCTGACCGGCGTCCGCGCCGACGGGGGAGCTAACGGCGATGGACTGAACCAGCCCGACGCGGCCGACGAGCAGGAGGAGCAGGTCGTCGCCGAGGGCGAGGCAGGAACTGATGATGGTGCCGGAGCGACCGAGGAGGCCGCACCGGCCGAGGTGGAGGACTGATGATCGACATCAACAATTTCGACGCGATCGAGATCGGGCTCGCGTCTTCGAAAAAGATCCGCTCCTGGAGTTGGGGCGAGGTCACGAAGCCCGAGACGATCAATTACCGCACGCTGAAGCCGGAGAAAGACGGCCTCTTCTGTGAGCGCATCTTCGGTCCGACCAAGGACTGGGAGTGCTACTGCGGCAAGTACAAGCGCGTCCGCTACAAGGGCATCGTCTGTGAGCGCTGCGGCGTCGAGGTGACCCGCTCCAAGGTCCGCCGCGAGCGGATGGGGCATGTCGACCTGGCCTCGCCGGTCTCCCACATCTGGTTCTTCAAGGGAGTCCCGAGCCGGATCGGCTACCTGATCGACATGGCTCCGAAAGAGCTCGAGAAGGTGCTCTACTTCGCCGCTTCGATGATCACCTGGGTCGACGAGGAGGCTCGCGACAAGGACATCGGGAAACTCGAGAAAGAGGTCAAAAAAGTCGTCGACTCCTACGAGTCCGAACAGCAGAAACGGACCCAGGAGCTGAACGAGTCGCTCGAGCGCCGAGTCGCCTACTTGGAGACTGGCGAGCAGTCGAAATTCGACGATGAGGACCACATCTGGGCCGACTCGCTGAAACTGACGACGGCGCAGCTGCGCAAGCTCAAAGACGACGAGCGCGGCAAAATGATCAAAGAGCTGCGCAAACAGTTCGACGCGGAGATCGCCGACACCGAGGCCTACCTGGAGGAGGCCGGTGAGCGGATGCAGGAAGTCTGGAAGATCTTCACCGAGATGAAGCCGAAGGACGTCATCAACGATGAGACGGTCTTCCGTGAGCTCAAGGACCGGTTCGGTTCGCCGTTCGGCTGGGGCGAGTACTTCCGCGGTGGGATGGGCGCTGAAGCGGTGCGCGACCTGCTCGAACAGGTCGACCTCGCAGCGGACTGCGAGGAACTCGAGCTGATCATCAACTCCTCCAAAGGCCAGAAACAGGCCCGTGCGGTGAAGCGGCTGAAAGTCGCCTCGGCCTTCCTCCACTCGGAGAACAGGCCGGAGTGGATGATCCTCGACGCGGTGCCGGTGATCCCGCCGGAGCTGCGGCCGATGGTCCAGCTCGACGGTGGCCGCTTCGCGACCTCGGATCTGAACGACCTCTACCGGCGCGTGATCAACCGCAACAACCGGTTGAAAAGGCTGCTCGACCTCGGCGCCCCGGAGATCATCGTCAACAACGAGAAGCGGATGCTGCAGGAGGCGGTCGACGCGCTGTTCGACAACGGCCGTCGCGGTCGCCCGGTCACGGGTCCCGGCAACCGTCCCCTGAAGTCGCTCTCCGACATGCTCAAGGGCAAGCAGGGCCGCTTCCGGCAGAACCTGCTCGGCAAGCGCGTCGACTACTCCGGCCGTTCGGTGATCGTCTCCGGCCCGAGCCTGCGACTGCACCAGTGCGGGCTGCCGAAGCAGATGGCGCTGGAGCTCTTCAAGCCGTTCATCATGGCCCAGCTCGTCGAGCGCAAAGCCGTGCAGAACATCAAGGCGGCGAAGAAGATGGTGGAGTCGATGATCCCCGAGGTCTGGGACGTCCTCGAGGAAGTCATCCACGAACATCCGGTGCTGCTGAACCGGGCGCCGACCCTGCACCGCCTCGGCATCCAGGCTTTCGAACCGGTGCTGGTCGAGGGCAAGGCGATCCAGGTTCACCCACTGGTCTGCCACGCCTTCAACGCCGACTTCGACGGCGACCAGATGGCGGTCCATGTTCCGCTCTCGGCCGAGGCCCAGGCGGAGGCGCGGATCCTGATGCTGTCCGCGAACAACATCCTCTCCCCGGCCCACGGGGCGCCGCTGGCGACGCCGACCCAGGACATGGTGCTCGGCATCTACTACCTGACCTATGGTCCGGACGAGGCGGAGCTGAAAGCCAAGGAAGAGGAGCTCACCGCCGGCAAGAGCCGCAACGGCGCGGGCGCGGTGAAGGTGTTCCGCTCCTCGCAGGAGGCCGAGCTCGTCTACGAGAACGGCGGCTGCAAACTGCAGGACGAGGCCGAGTATCGGCGCGAAGGCAGCCACTTCCTGACCACGGTCGGCCGCATCATCTTCAACGAGAAGATCGAGCGGGCGCTGGCTGTTGCCCTCGAAGATGAATTCGACCCGAGCTCGTTCGAGTTCAAGAACTACTCGCTAAAGAAGAAGGACATCAACGAGATGGTCTCCGGACTGGTCGAGGCCCACGGTGCGCCGGCGGTCTCGCAGGTGCTGGACGCTTTCAAGGACCTCGGGTTCCAGTACGCCAGCAAGGCGGGGATCACGGTCTCGAAGAACAACGTCGTCTCGCCGCCGGAGAAGCCCGAAATCCTCGAGCGCTACGAGCAAGAGACGGCTGCCATCCAGGCCCAGTACGACGAAGGCTATATCACCGCTGAGGAGCGTCATGAGGCGGTCACGGCGCACTGGAACCGGGCGACCGACGAGGTCGCGCAGGCGATGGAGGACAACCTCGACGAGCTCAACCCCATCTTCATGATGGCCAACTCGGGAGCGCGCGGATCGTTCAAACAGATCCGCCAGCTGGCCGGGATGCGCGGCCTGATGGCCAACCCGAAAGGGGAGATCATCGAGCGGCCGATCAAGGCCAACTTCATGGAGGGGCTATCGGTCCTCGAGTACTTCATCTCGACGCACGGTGCCCGAAAGGGACTCGCCGACACGGCGCTGCGTACGGCCGACTCCGGCTACCTCACCCGCCGCCTGGTCGACGTCGCCCAGGACGTGATCGTGCGCCAGGAGGACTGCAAGACCAAAGACCACATCGAGATGGCGCTGCGCAAGGACGACGGCAGCCTCAATGACAACCTCTACGGTCGCCTGGCGGCGAAAAAGCTCGAGACCAAACGCGGTCGTGAGCTGCTGAAGCGCAACCAGGAGATCACCGCGGCTGACGTCGAGCAGATCGCCGAGGCCTTCGGCGAGGAAGAGGAGACGGCGATCCCGGTGCGCTCGGCGCTCAAGTGCGAGGCTGAGACCGGAGTCTGCCGGGCTTGCTACGGCGTCGCGCCGGCGACCGGGTCGATGGTCGACATTGGCGACGCGGTCGGGATCATCGCCGCGCAGTCGATCGGCGAGCCGGGGACCCAGCTGACGATGCGGACCTTCCACACGGGAGGCGTCGCCGGCCAGGACATCACCCAGGGTCTGCCGCGGATCGTCGAGCTTTTCGAGGCGCGCAAACCGAAGGGCTTGGCGCAGATGGCCGAGGCCGCCGGCAAAGTCGGAATCGAAGAGACCGATAAAGCGCTGAAAGTGATCGTCACCGAGTCGAGCGGCGAGGAGCACAGCTACTCGTTCCCGCTGCGGACCCGCCTCCACGTCGTCGACGGCGAGAAAGTGGAGATCGGCCAGCAGCTGAACGACGGCTCGCTCTACCCGGCGGACCTGCTGGCGATCCGCGGCCGCACTGCGGTCGAGGTCTACCTCGTCGAAGAGGTGCAGAAGGTCTACAGCGCCCAGGGCGTCGACATCAACGACAAGCACATCGAGTTGATCGCTCGGCAGATGCTGCGCAAGTCGCGGATCGAGACCAAAGGCTCGACCAGCCTGCTGCCGGGTCAGCTCGAGGATCGCGGTGCCCTCAAACGGCTCAACAAGAAGACCAAGGAAGAAGGCGGCACGCCGTCCAAATCCGAGGAGGTGATCCTCGGGATCACCAAGGCCTCGCTGGCGACGGAGTCCTTCCTCTCGGCCGCCTCCTTCCAGGAGACGACCAAGGTCCTCACCGACGCCGCCCTCGAGGGCAAACGCGATCGCCTCGTTGGCCTGAAGGAGAACGTCATCATCGGCAAGCTGATCCCGGCTGCCACCGGGCTCAAGCACTACCGCACGGTGGCGATCGAGCCGGCGGTGGCGATCGAACCGCCGAGCGACGAGGACCTGCTCGAGGAAGACGAGCTGGCCGCCGAGCTCGGGGTCGACGGCGTCGATGCCCCGGTCGAGGGGTTCGGCCTCTCCTTCGCCGAGGAGCTCGAGGAGCTGGCCCAGGAGATCGAGTCGACCTCCGAGGAGTCGAACAAATAGCCAATTTTTTTCGGTGGCCTGGTTTAGGAACCGAAAAGTGGGTATAAGAACGACTGCCTGAGATTGCGAGTCAATGCGGAACGGCCGGGGTGAGAGCCCCGGCCGTTCCGTGTTTATAGGCCGATGTCTCGAAGCAGCCCGCCTTGGGAGCGCAAGGGAGCGCCGGGGGTCTCCCCCCGGCGCTCTTCACTCTCGGATTGGGCTCCGCCAAACGTTCAAGGGACGGGGGCGGAGAGCTACTTCCCGGTTTGGGGTCTCGAGCAAGCGCCGAAGACTCGGAGCGCGCTCCGCTCTAGCCGCGGATCGTTGAGGTTGCCGTTTGGCGCCTATCGGGCGGGAAACGGCAACCTCGAGGGCTGGCGCAGCCCTGTCCGGTTGCACTTCTCCCCACCGGTTGCGCTTGTCCCCGCATACCGGGGACAAACGCAACCGGTGGGGAGAAACGCAACGGACACGCCGAAGACTCGGCGCCGACCCTAGGACTCGGGGCTCGCCCGCGTCGCCACAAGCTCCCCAAGGAGAAGAAGCTAAAAGAAAACGGGGGCTGCCCGAACCTTCGGGGCTCGTGCCGTTGGCGGGGATAGGGGGTCACCCTCCCGGAGCGGCGTCCTCTTGCTCGCACCGGCGCTCGCACTAGGACTGGCCGCGATTCGATCCAGGCGAGCAACCCAGCCCGGGAGGGTGACCCCCTAGCGCCGCCCTCGAATCCGCCCCACCGTCCCACGCCCCAACCTGGCTACCCAGCCAGTCCTATACATTCCCGCCATGCCAGCGGAGGGAAAAGTCTGCATCATCGGCGCCGGGAGCTCAGGCATCGTTGCCGCTCAGGTCCTCGGCGCCCGGGGGATCGATTACGAGATCTTCGAGAAGGGGTCGCAGATTGGTGGCAACTGGCGCTACGAGAACGACAACGGGATGTCGTCGGCGTATCGGTCGCTGCACATCAATACCTCGCGGCGGGTGATGGCCTACAAGACGCTGCCGATGCCCGACCACTACCCCGACTACCCGGACCACTTCCAGATGGCGGCCTACTTCGACGAATTCGCCGACCACTTCGGGTTGCGGGAGAAGATCCGCTTCAACACCGAGGTGCTGCGGGCCGAGCCGGTCGAGGGCGGGGCCGGGGGGTGGGACGTGACCGTCGCCGGGCCCGCGGGGGAGGAGACCAACCACTACCGGGCGCTAGTGGTCGCCAACGGCCACCACTGGGACCCGCGCTGGCCCGAACCGGCCTTCCCCGGCGCCGAGGAGTTCGAGGGTGAGCAGATCCACGTCCACCACTACCGCGAGTCCGACGTGCTCGAGGGCAAGCGGGTGCTGGTCTTGGGGATCGGCAACTCGGCGACCGACGTCGCGGTCGAGTCGTCGCGGATCGCCGAGAAGACCTTCATCGCCACCCGACGCGGCGCCTGGGTGCTGCCGAAGTACATCAACGGCAAGCCGATCGACGAGACGCTGAATCCGATCACCGGTCTGGCGCCGATCCCGCTGCAGCGTTTCTTCACCAAGCGGGCGCTGCAGATCGCGGTCGGCCAGCCGGAGACCTATGGTTTGCCGAAGCCCGACCACAAGCTGTTCGAGGCGCACCCGACCGTCTCCTCGGAGCTGCTGCCGCGGCTCGGCCACGGCGACATCACCGCCAAGCCCAACATCGAGCGCTACGACGGCGGCCGCACGGTGCGCTTCGTTGACGGCAGCCGTGAGGAGATCGACCTCGTCGTCTACTGCACGGGCTACAAGATCACCTTCCCGTTCTTCGACCCGCAGGTCTTCTCGGCGCCGGACAACCGGATGCCGCTCTACCACCGGGTGGCCTCGGTAGAGCGCCCGAACCTCTACTTCATCGGCTTCATCCAGCCGTTGGGGCCGATCATGCCGCTCGCCGAGGCGCAGTCGGAATGGGTCGCCGACCTGCTCGCCGGCCGCTCCTCACTGCCTGCGGTGGGAGAGATGCGGAAAGAAATCGAGGCCGAAGAATCGCGCCAGGCCAAGCGCTTCATCGCCTCTAAGCGTCATACCGTCGAGGTTGACTTCTATCCCTATCTGCGTGAGATCCGGCGCGAGCGAAAGCGGGCTGCGGCGCCGGCTTGACGACCCGAGTGCGGCCGCCCGGCGGACAGGCCGGCAGCTGCGCGGCGGCACCGCCGCCGTGGGGTCCCCGGCGCGGGCCGCGAGGTAGCTTCGGCCGCGGCCGGCGGCGCTTGAAGCTGTCGCCGTCGGTCTCGGGTTCTTCCTCGATCTCCGGCGCCTTGCTCGCCCACCAGACGAGCCAGATCCCATAGAGGACCGGGATCTTCAGCACCACCGCCAGGAAGAAGATCGGCCAGAAGCCAGTCACCTGGTCAGTCTACCCACGGCTTCCGCGGCCTAGGCCTCGGATTCGAGGCCCTCGGCCCAGGCCAGCAGCGCCTCGGTTTCGGTGTCCTCAAGCCCCCGCGCCGAGCGCGTCGGCATCAGCAGGGTTGGCTCCGGCCGCTCGCGCGCCCACTCGTAACAGCTCTCGTCGAGGTTGTCGTCGAGCCAGGCCATGCGCCCGCCCGCGGCAGTGTTCCTCTAGCGGCCCGAGCTTCCAGTGCGCCGAGCCGAAGCGGGCGGCGCCATCGAAAGTCAGGTGCGGCAGCTCCGGCAGCTCGAGCAGTTCCGGCAGGTAGAAGTTCGCTTTGTCCTCCCAGCCGGTTGCCCAGATCAGCTCGAAACGCTCGGCCAGCCGCCGCAGCCGCCCGCCCGCGTGCAGTGAGATGCAGTGAACGACGCCGTCGATAAGCTCGAAGCGAGCGATCTCGGGCCCGGGCGGATCGTCGAAGCCGAAGATCGAGATGACCCCGTCGACATCGACCGCAAGGATCGGCTTAGTCATCAGTCAGCCGAGCCGAGCCGAGGTGAGGGGTTTCCGAAGGCTTAGACGGCATGGGACGGTGGCTGGCAAGGACGCAGGGAGTGAGGCGAGGGGAGCGCACTCTAGTGCGTGACCCGAAACCGAACGACCGAGGACGCCGCCAGGCGCCGTCCCATGCCGTCTTACCAGCGGTAGTGGGCGAAAGCCTTGTTGGCCTGGGCCATGCGGTAAATGTCGTCCTTCCGCTTCCAGGCGCTGCCCTGCTGCTGGTTGGCATCGAGGATCTCGCTGGCCAGCCGCTCCGCCATCGAGTACTCGCGGCGGGCGCGGGCGAACTGGACGAGCCAGCGGACGGCGAGGGTACGGGCGCGTCGCGCGGGCACCTCGACCGGGACCTGGTAGGTGGCACCGCCGACCCGGCGGGAGCGGACCTCGAGCACCGGGGTCAGCTGTTTGACCGCCGATTCGAGCACCTCGATCGGGTCTTCTCCACTGCGCTCGGCGACGATCGCCAGCGAGTCGTAGACGATCCGCTCGGCGAGCGACTTCTTACCGTGGCTCATCACCTTGTTGATCAGCTGCTGGACGAGCCGGTTGCGGTGACGCGCGTCGGGCTCGACCGGCCGAATCTGTGCAGCGGAACGGCGCGGCATTAGGAAGCTTTGACTCCGTAGAGCGAGCGCTTCTGCTTGCGATCGGCGACGCCGGCAGCGTCGAGGGTGCCGCGGACGACTTTGTAGCGGACGCCCGGCAGGTCCTTGACGCGACCACCTTTAATCAGGACCACCGAGTGCTCCTGCAGGTTGTGGCCCTCGCCGGGAATGTAAGTGGTGACCTCCATGCCGTTGGTCAGCCGCACACGGGCGATCTTGCGCAGCGCCGAGTTCGGCTTCTTCGGCGTCACCGTTGCGACGCGGGTGCAGACGCCGCGCCGCTGCGGGGCAGCTACGCCCTTCTTGCGACCTTGGCCGGACTTGAGTCCGGGCGTCGTGGTCTTCTTCTTCGGGCGCTTGCGGCCCTTCCTGACGAGCTGATTCGTATTCGGCACGGCCGCGCATAGTAGAGCACTCCAGCGCTCGCTAGTCCCGCGGCCGCTGCCAGCTCTGCATAGAAACCGTCGTCGAGCACCGCCGCTGCGCCCGCGAAACGCTCGCTCTGGCTCCCCACATCGAGCCCGGCAGGCAGGTCGACGAGCAGGATCACGCCGAGCGCGATCAGCCCCAGTGCCGCAATCAGCAACCCCAAGCGTGGCCGCGCTCGCGCGGTCCCGGCCCAGACTCCCAGCACCGCCGCTAGCACCGCCAGCGGCACCAGCAGGAAGGCGTGGGCCTCGCCCGCGGTCTTCACCGCGACCGCCGGCGGTTGTGCGGCATCGGGCAGGCCGGCGTAGGCGGCGCCGCCGATCTCGACCCCGCGGTAGTCGATGAACTGGGAGACGACGAGGGCCCCGGCGGCAGCGACAATCGTCGCCGCGAGCGCCCGTCGCGGCGTCACCACCGCGCTCAGCGCGGTCGCCCCGCGCACCGCCAGCCGCAGCGTCGCCCGCACCACGCGCTCTCCAGCGGCGAGCGCCTTGAACAGCAGTCCCAGCGCCCGCCGCCCGAGCAACGCCAGGAAGGCCAGCAGCGGTGCCGCCACCGCCCGCACCCGCCGGGCCGCCGGCGCGGCCGCGCGCCCGGTCCGCCGCAGCGGCGGGTGAGCCCGCTCCAGAGCTCGGTTTCCGAGCCGGTCGAGCCGCCCCGATCCCCGCCTCAGCGCCGTGCCAACGCGACGCGTCGGCGCTGCTATCATCGGCCGTCGCTCAGGCAGTTTGCGAGCGGTGCGCTTGATCGGGGCCCGTGGGGCCTCTTTTTTGCGCTCAACGCGCTTGTCGCGCCGGTTGCGCCGGTCACCGCCTTCGGCGGGCTTGCGCTCCCGACTCATCCTGAACCGAACCCAAGAGACTTCAGAGCAAAAACCATGCCACGCAGCTTCCCCCTCGATAAGACCCGCAACATCGGGATCATGGCGCACATCGACGCCGGCAAGACGACGACGACCGAGCGCATCCTCTACTACACCGGCCGCACCCACAAAATGGGCGAGGTTCACGAGGGCGCCGCGGTGATGGACTGGATGGAGCAGGAGCAGGAGCGCGGGATCACGATCACCTCCGCCGCCACCGCCTGCGACTGGAAGGGCCACCGGATCAACATCATCGACACGCCCGGCCACGTTGACTTCACGGTCGAGGTCGAGCGCAGCCTGCGCGTGCTCGACGGCGCGATCGCCGTCTTCGACGCCGTTGCCGGCGTCGAGCCCCAGTCGGAGACCGTCTGGCGCCAGGCCGACAAGTACGGCGTTCCGCGCTTCGCCTACATCAACAAGATGGACCGGACGGGCGCCGATTTCTTCTACTCGGTGCAGACGATGAAAGACCGGCTTGGTGCCAACGCGCTGCCGATCCAGTTGCCGATCGGTGCCGAGGAAGACTTCAAAGGCGTCGTCGACCTGGTGCGGATGAAAGGCCTTATCTGGACCGACGAGCTCGGCGCCGCTTACGAGACGGTCGAGATCCCCGAGGATCTGCGGGATCAGGCCGAGGAGTACCGCACCGCCCTGATCGAAGCCTGCGCCGACCACGACGAAGAGCTGATGGAAGCTTTTCTCGGCGAAGAAGAGATCTCCGAGGAGAAGCTGATCGCCGCCTTGAACAAAGCGACGCTGGCGACCGAGGTGACCCCGGTCCTCTGCGGCACCTCGTTCAAGAACAAGGGCGTTCAGCCACTGCTCGACTCGATCATCGAACTGCTGCCCTCGCCGCTCGAGGTGCCGCCGGTCACCGGCGTCATCGCTGCCGGCAAGGGCCAGAGCGAGGACAGCGAGGGCGAGCGTCCCGCCGACGACAACGGCCCCTTCGCCGCCCTCGCCTTCAAGGTCATGACCGACCCCTACGTCGGCAAGCTCACCTACTTCCGCGTCTACTCCGGCAAGCTCGAAAAAGGCGGCCGCGTCCTCAACGTCAAAACCGGTCGCACCGAGCGGATCGGCCGGCTGCTGATGATGCACGCCAACTCGCGTGAGGAGATCGACGAGTGCTACGCCGGCGACATCTGCGCTGGCGTCGGCCTCAAGGAAACCGGGACCGGCGACACCCTCGCCGCCCCCGACGCGCCGATCGCGCTGGAGTCGATCGAATTCCCGGAGACGGTGATCGCGGTCGCGATCGAGCCGAAAACCAAAGCCGACCAGGAGAAGATGGGCAACGCCCTAGCCCGGCTCGGCGAGGAGGACCCGACCTTCCGGATCGAATCCGACGAGGAAACTGGTCAGACCCTGATCCACGGGATGGGCGAGCTCCACCTCGAGGTGATCGTCGACCGGATGTTGCGCGAGTTCAAAGTCGACGCCAACGTCGGTAAGCCTCAGGTCGCCTATCGGGAGACGATCCGCAAGCGGGTCGACAAGGTCGTCGCTCGCTTCGTTCGCCAGACCGGCGGCCGCGGCCAGTTCGGCCACGTCGTCATCAACCTCGAGCCGGCACCCGGCGAGGGCTTCGTCTTCGAGAACAAAATCAAGGGCGGCGTCATCCCCGGTGAATTCATCGGCCCCGCCGAGCAGGGGATGAGGGAGGCGCTGGAGAACGGCGTCAAGGCCGGCTACCCGATGGTCGACGTCAAAGCCGAACTCGTCGACGGCTCCTACCACGACGTCGACTCTTCGGAGATGGCTTTCAAAATCGCCGGCTCGATGGCAATCCAGGAGGGCGCGCGCAAGGCGAACCCGGTCCTGCTCGAGCCCGTGATGGCGGTCGAGGTGGTGACGCCGGAGGACTTCCTCGGCGACGTCATCGGCGACCTCTCGCGGCGGCGCGGCAAAGTCCAGGGCCAGGAGCAGCGCGGGAACGCGCTCGCGGTCCAGGCATTCGTGCCGCTCGGCGAAATGTTCGGCTACGCGACCGACCTGCGTTCCTCGACCCAGGGGCGCGCGAACTACACGATGCAGTTCGAGCGCTACGAAGAGGTCCCCGGCAACATCGCCGAGGAAATCGTCGAGAGCCGCTCGGGTGAACCGGTGGGGGCTGCATAGCGGCCGGGCCGCCCCCACGAACCCAAGGCCGACACCGGGACCACGGCGAGCGGCGCACCTGGCTATATTTCCCAGGTTCGCCCGTAAGCAGGGCAGAGCGCCCTGCTTACGCAGAGCCACCCACACTGAAGCACCCAGACCAGACAGAACACACCCAACTTTCGAAAGGCGAAACGGAAAGAGATGGCTAAGGAGAAATTCGAGCGCGATAAGCCGCATGTGAACGTCGGCACCATCGGTCACATCGACCATGGGAAGACGACGCTGACGGCCGCGATCACCAAGACCCTCTCCACCGTGGGCGGCGCTGAGGCTCAGAGCTTCGAGGAGATCGACAACGCTCCGGAGGAGAAGGAGCGCGGGATCACGATCGCCACCTCGCACGTCGAGTACCAGACCGAGAACCGCCACTACGCCCACGTCGACTGCCCGGGCCACGCCGACTACGTGAAGAACATGATCACCGGCGCCGCGCAGATGGACGGCGCGATCCTGGTCGTCTCCGCGGCCGACGGCGTCATGCCGCAGACCCGCGAGCACATCCTGCTGGCCCGCCAGGTGAACGTGCCGCACGTCGTCGTCTTCCTCAACAAGATCGACCAGGTCGACGACGACGAGCTGGTCGAGCTGGTCGAAGAGGAGGTCAAGGACCTGCTCAACGAATACGACTTCCCGGGCGAAGAGACGCCGATCATCAAGGGCTCGGCGCTGAAGGCGCTGGAAGGCGACGAGGACGCGCAGAAAGCCGTCTTCGAGCTGGCCGCGGCGCTCGACTCCTACATCCCGGAGCCGGTCCGCGAGCTCGACAAGCCGTTCCTGATGCCGATCGAGGACATCTTCTCGATCACCGGCCGCGGCACCGTTGCCACCGGCCGCGTCGAGCAGGGCATCGTCAACACCGGCGACGAGGTCGAAATCGTCGGCATCCACCCGGATACCTCGAAAACCACCGTCACCGGGGTCGAGATGTTCCGCAAGATCCTCGACCAGGGTCAGGCGGGCGACAACATCGGCGCCCTCCTGCGCGGCACCAAGCGCGAGGAGATCGAGCGTGGCCAGGTGCTCTGCAAGCCGGGCTCGATCACGCCGCACACCAAATTCAAAGCCGAGGTCTACTGCCTGAAAAAGGAGGAGGGTGGCCGTCACACCCCGTTCTTCTCGGGCTACCGGCCTCAGTTCTACTTCCGCACGACCGACGTGACCGGAATCGCCAACCTCCCCGAGGGGACGGAGATGGTGATGCCGGGTGACAACGTCGAGATGACGATCGAGCTGATCCAGCCGATCGCGATGGACCAGGGTCTGCGGTTCGCCATCCGCGAGGGTGGCCGCACCGTCGGCTCGGGGGTGGTTGCCGAGATCGTCGAGTAGCGACCCACCCCTGGGGCGGGCCCAAGCCCGCCCCGCGCCGCCCTCGCCGAGGGCGGGACAACTGCAAGGACATACGACCGGGGCGGCGCCCCAAACACTGGGGCCCCGCCCTCTTTGCGCGGTAAACCGAAGAAGACAAGAGAGCAAGAGAAGACCAAGTGGCAGCCATTGCGGCACAGAAAATCCGAATCAGGTTGAAGGCGTACGACCATGACGCCATCGACCGCGCCGCCCGCGAGATCGTCGAGACCGCGGAGCGCACTGGCGCCACCGTCTCCGGACCGGTGCCGTTGCCGACTGAGAAAAACGTCTACTGCGTGATCCGCTCGCCGTTCAAGGACAAGGACTCGCGCGAGCACTTCGAGATCCGCACCCACAAGCGGCTGATCGACATCCTCCAGCCTTCGCCGAAAACCGTCGACTCGCTGCAGCGCCTCGACTCGCTGCCGGCGGGCGTCGACATCGAGATCCGCCTTTAGGTGACGGGATGGCGGCGATCCTTGGCAAGAAGCTCGGCATGACCCAGATCTTTCGGGAGGACGGCACCGTCGTCCCGGTGACGGTGATCGAGGCCGGCCCCTGCAAGGTGACCGCGATCCGCGACACCGAGCGCGACGGCTACGCCGCCGTCCAGCTCGCCTTCGGCGAGGTCAAGCAGGGCAAGCTGACCAAGGCCGAGGAAGGCCACCTGAAGAAGGCCGGTGCGGCGCCGATGCGCCACCTGGTCGAGTTCCGCAACGTCGACCTCGGTGGATCCGCCGGTGAGGACGGCGAGGAGAGCGATGGTCCGAAGATTGGCGACGACGTGACCGTTGCGGGCTTCGAGGCCGGCGAGAAAGTCAAAGTCGCCGGGATCTCGATCGGCAAGGGCTTCCAGGGCGGGATCAAGCGCCACAACTTCTCCCGCGGCCCGGTCAGCCACGGCTCGCACAACGTCCGCGCTCCGGGCTCGATCGGCGCCAGCGCCTTCCCGGCCCGCGTCTTCAAAGGGATGCGGATGCCGGGCCAGATGGGCAACAAGCGCCGCACCCAGCGCGGGCTCGAAGTCGCCTCGATCGACACCGAGCGCAACCTGCTGCTGATCAAAGGCTCGGTCCCCGGCGCCAAGAACTCGATCGTCGAGGTGAGAAGCGATGGCTAGACCAAAGCTTCCGTGCTCGGCAAATCGACCAAAGCGGACCTGCCGGAGCTGTTCGCCGAGCCGTTCCACCAGTCGCTGGTCCACGAGGCCGCCCGCGCCGACCTCGCGTCGCGCCGTCGCGGCACCGCCTCGACCCTGACCCGCGGCGAGGTCGCCTTCACCACCGCCAAGGCCTGGCGGCAGAAGGGCACCGGACGCGCCCGCGTCGGCGCACTCGGCGTCTCCAGCCGCTTCGGTGGCGGCGTCACCTTCGGTCCCAAGCCGCGCCATTACACGGTCAAGGTCAACCGCAAAGCGCGCCGGCGGGCGATGCGCTCGGCGCTGGCCGTCCACGCCGAGCGCGACTCGATCGCGGTGCTCGACGGCTCGAGCTTCGACGCGCCCTCGACCAAGAACGCCGCCACCGCGCTCGCCAAATGGGGCGCCCGCGGCCCGATCCTGATCGTCCTCACTGCCGAGGAGACCAGCGCGATGAAGAGCTTCCGCAACATCCCGCGCATCACCGTCCTCGAGGTCGGCGCGACCGGCGTCGCCGACGTGATCGGCGCCGCCTCGATTGTGATCTCCGAAGACGCGCTGAAGGTGCTCGAGGAGCGGCTCGGGGCGAAGGAGACGAGCGCCTGATGGACGCCCGCACGATTCTTATCCGCCCGGTGATCTCGGAGAAGAGCTACGCGCTGATCGCCGAGGGCAAGTACACCTTCCGCGTCGACGATCGCGCCCACAAGACCCAGGTCGCGCAGGCGGTCGAAGAGGTCTTCGGGGTTGGCGTCGCCGCGGTTCGCACTTCCAAGGTGCGCGCGAAGCCAAAGCGCCGCGGCCTGACCAAAGGCCGCAGCCGCGCCTGGAAGAAGGCGGTCGTCCAACTGCGCCCGGGCGAACGGATCGAGCTGTTCGAGGGCGGCCAGACCGCTTAGGAGATAAAGAGATGCCGAACCGCAAAACCAAACCGACCAGCCCCGGCCGCCGCTTCGCGACCTACCCGCTGCGTGAGCAGCTGACTGCGAGCGAGCCGGAAAAGAAGCTGACCGAGGGCCTCCGCAAGTCCGGCGGCCGCAACTCGAACGGCCGCGTCACCGCCCGCCACCGTGGTGGCGGTGCCAAGCGGCGCTACCGCAAGATCGACTTCAAGCGGCTCAAGGACGGGGTGCCGGCGAAGGTCGCGACGATCGAGTACGACCCCAACCGCTCCTGCTACATCGCTCTGCTCAACTACGCCGACGGCGCCAAGAGCTACATCCTCGCCCCGGCGGCGCTGAAAGTTGGCGACGTCGTCAATTCTGGCCCCGAGGCCGACATCAAACCGGGCCACGCGATGGCGCTGGGTCAGATGCCGACCGGTACCGTCGTCCACAACGTCGAGTTGATCGCCGGTCAGGGCGGCAAGCTGGGCCGCGCCGCCGGCACCGCGATCCAGCTTGTGGCCAAGGAGGGGGAGATGGTCACCCTGCGGCTGCCGTCCTCGGAGATGCGGCTGGTCCGCGCCGAGTGCCGCGCCTCGATCGGCGTCCTCTCCAACTCCGAGCACCAGAACCTCAAGGTCGGCAAGGCGGGGCGCAACCGCCACAAGGGCAAGCGCCCGCAGAGCCGCGGCGTGGCGATGAACCCGGTCGACCATCCGCACGGCGGCGGCGAGGCCCACCACACCCCCGGTGGCCACCCGGTCACCCCGTGGGGCAAGCCGACGCTCGGCTACCGGACCCGCAAGAAGGGCAAGCAGTCGAGCCGCTACATCGTCCGCGAACGACGCCGCGGCAAGCGCAAGGGCGGTCGCTGATGGGCCGGTCGACGAAAAAGGGCCCGTGGGTCGAAGAGCGCCTGATGGGGCGGATTGCCGCCCTGAACGAGGCGAACAAAAAACAGATGGTCAAAACCTGGTCGCGGACCTCGACGATCTTCCCGGAGATGGTCGGCCACACGATCGCCGTCCACGACGGCAAAAAACACGTGCCGGTCTTCATCTCGGAGTCGATGGTCGGGCACAAGCTCGGCGAGTTCGCGCCGACCCGCACCTTCCGCTCCCACTCCGGCGGCAAAGACTGAGCTGACTGACGATGGCCGACGAGAAAAACGACACCCAGAACGACAAAAAAACGGCTGATAAAAAAGCCGAGGGAAAAACGTCTGGCAAAAAAGAGCCGGCGAAAGCTGGGTCCTCGTCGAAAAAAACGAGCGCGAAAAAAGAGGCGAAAGCCGCCGCGCCGAAAGCCGAGTCGAAAAAAGCTGCCAAAGGCGAGCCGAAAAAAGCCGCCAAAAAAGAGCCGAAAGCCAAAAAAGAGGCCAAAGGCAAAAAAGCCGACGCCAAAGCCGAGTCGAAAAAAGGCGAGGGCAAAAAAGCCGCCAAAAAAGAGCCGGCGAAAGCCGCCAAAGCCAAAGCGCCGGCAGTGCCGCCCGTCGTCCGCGCCCGGGCTCGCTACGTGCGCGTCGCCCCGCGCAAGGTCCGCCTCGTCGCCGACCAGGTCCGCGGCCTGCATATCGAGCAGGCGCTGGCGCTGCTTCGGTTCTCGCCGCGCGGTGCCGCCCAGGACATCCAGAAGCTGATCGAGTCAGCCGCTGCCAACGCGGAGAACAACCATGACCTCGTCGGTGACGAGATGCGCATCGCCTCGATCACCGTCGACGAAGGCCCGACCCTGCGCCGCTACCGCCCGCGCGCGCTCGGCCGAGCGACCCCGATCAACAAGCGAACCAGCCACATCGCCGTGGCCCTAGTTCCCGACGAAGAAGGCTGAGGTTCGAGAAGCATGGGACAGAAGATCCACCCCGAGGGTTTCCGCGTTGGTTACATCCACGACTGGAAGTCGAACTGGTTCGAGGAGAAAAACTTCGCTGACGTCCTGCAGGAAGACCTGCAGATCCGCGACCACATCGTCAACAAGCTCTCGCACGCCGGCCTTTCGGACATCACGATCGAGCGCCGCGGCGAGGTCGCGGTCGACATCCACACCGCCCGGCCCGGCATCGTGATCGGCAAATCGGGCTCGGAAGTTGATGCCCTGCGCAAAGAGCTGCACAAGCTCACCGGTAGCCCGGTCAAAGTCAACATCCGCGAGGTCAAACGCCCCGAGCTCGACGCCAAGCTGGTCGCCCAGTCGATCGCCGAGCAGCTGCAGAACCGCGTTGCCTTCCGGCGGGCAATGAAACGCGCCCTGACCTCGGCGATGCGCTCCGGCGCCAAGGGAGTCAAGGTCCAGGTCTCGGGCCGGCTCGGTGGGGCCGAGATGGCGCGGACCGAAAGCTACTCGGACGGCCGCGTGCCGCTGCACACGCTGCGCGCCGACATCGACTACGGCTTCTTCGAGGCCCGCACGACGACCGGCCGGATCGGCGTCAAATGCTGGATCAACAAGGGCGAGGTGATGCCCGAGGGCTTTCGCTCCGACCTCGTCTCCGAGAGCGACAGCGCCCCCAGCGGCGGTGGCGGTGGGCGCGGGCGCGACGGCGGTGGTCGTGGGCGCGACGGCGGTCCGGGTGGTCGTGGCGGCGGTCCCGGCGGCCGAGGCGGCGGCCCGGGTGGTCGCGGTGGAGGACCTGGCGGTCGTGGCGGAGGACCCGGCGGTCGCGGTGGCGGCCCGGGGCGGCGGCGGCCGGGGCCGTGGAGGAGGTGGTCGCTGATGTTGATGCCGAAACGGGTCAAGCACCGCAAACAGATGCGCGGCCGGATGCGCGGCTACACCAAGGGCGGCAGCAACGTCGCCTTCGGCGAGTACGGCCTCAAGGCGCTCGAGCGCGGCTGGATCACCAACCGCCAGATCGAGGCCGCCCGTGTGGCGATGACCCGCAAGATCAAACGTGGCGGCAAGGTCTGGATCAACGTCTTCCCCGACAAGCCGTACACGAAAAAGCCGGCCGAGACCCGGATGGGCTCCGGCAAAGGCAACCCCGAGGGCTGGGTCGCCGTGGTCAAGCCCGGCAAGGTGATGTTCGAGCTCGCCGGCGTCCCCGAGGAGTTGGCCCGCGAAGCGCTGCGCCTGGCCGGCCACAAGCTTCCGGTGAAAACGAAATTCGTGATGCGCGAGGGAGCGGAGCACCAGTGAAGTCCGCCGAGGTGCACAATCTGAAAGACGACGAGCTGGTCGAGAAACTGATCGACGCCAAGCAGGAGGCCTTCAACCTCCGCTTTCGGCACGCCACCGGCGAGCTTGAGAACACCTCGCGCCTGACCGCGTCCAAGCGGGACATTGCGCGGCTGCTGACCGTGGCTCGCCAGCGCGGGATCGATGTGGAGAAAGAGACGCGACGGATATGAGCGACGACGAGACGAAAAAAGACGAGACCACTGAGCAGGCGCCTCAGGACGAGGCGGCTCAGGACGAGACGAGCGCGTCAGAGGCGGCTGAGGCTGACGCTCCGGCTGCCGAGGAGGGCTCGTCTGGCTCCGATGATGCGAAAGCTGACGAGGCTCCGAGCGAGCCTGATCCGCTTGGCGAGCTGCCTTGGAAGGAGCGGCGGCGGATTTTGCGGTCGCGCGAGTCGCATGAGGCTGGGCCGCAGCAGAGTCCCGAGGAGCGCGCGGCTGCTCGTGAGCAGCGCCGCAAGCACAAGGCTGCCGAACGCCGCAAAGAACGTGATGCCACCAAGTCGGCAAGGACGGCCGGCACCGGCACTCCGTCGGCCGAGCGTGAGGCCAACGCGGCGAAGGTGCGGCAGGGCATCGTCGTCTCCGACAAGGGCGACAAGTCGATCACGGTGCGGATCGAAATCGCCCGCCGCCATCGGACCTACGAGAAGATCGTTCGCCGCTCGCGCACGCTGCACGCGCACGACGAGCGCAACGAGGCCGGCGAGGGCGATGTCGTCCGCGTCGTCGAGACCCGCCCTCTGTCCAAGACCAAGCGTTGGCGGCTGGTCGACGTGGTCGAGAAAGCGCGCTAGGGCCATGGCGGCGCCTCCTCCCAGCTCAGCACGCCTCAGCCGGCTGCAAACCGGCTCCGGATCCTCGTCCTCAGTCACTCGCGCACTTTTCAAGTACGCCACGCTCCCTGCGTCCTCGCCCGGCTTGGTTTTCGCTCGGCTGAGTCGCACTGCGCCGGAAGGAGGCGCCGCCTGATGATCCAGCAGGAGTCACGACTGAAAGTCGCCGACAATTCGGGCGCCCGCGAGCTGCTCTGCATCCGCGTCAAAGGCGGCTCGCACCGTCGCTACGCCAGCGTCGGCGACGTCATCACCGCGACCGTCAAATCGGCCAGCCCGCAGGGTGGCGTCCGCAAGGGCGAGGTCGTCCAGGCGGTTGTCGTCCGTACCCGCAAGCCGCTGAGCCGGCCCGACGGCACCTACATCTCCTTCGACGAGAACGCCGCGGTGCTGATCGACCCGGCCAACAACAACCCGCGCGGCACCCGCATCTTCGGCCCCGTCGCCCGCGAACTGCGCGACCGCAACTTCATGAAAATCATCTCGCTCGCGCCCGGAGGTGCTCTAGCCATGGCCAAGTCGATGCGCATCCGTACCGACGACCAGGTCGTCATCATCGGCGGCAAGGACGCCGGCAAGACCGGCCGCGTGGTGCGGACCGATCCGAAGCGCCAGCGCGTCTTCGTCGAGGGCCTGAACATCGTCAAGCGCCACGAACGGCCGCGCTCGACCGGCGACATGGCGACCGCCAACCCTGGCGGCATCGTCGAGAAGGAGGGGCCGATCCACGTCTCCAACGTGATGCTGCTCGACCCGAAAGGGAACAAGGGCACGCGGGTCGGCGTCCGCCGCGACGACGGCGGCAAGCGGGTCCGGTACGCGAAGCGCAGCGGGCAGGCGATCGACTGATGGAGGCGAGCACCGTGGAACCGACCCAGCAGGCGGCACCGCCGCCGCGCCTGCGCGAGAAATACGAGGGCGAGGTGATGCCGGCGCTGACCAGCCGCTTCGGCTACTCGACGCCGATGGAGGTCCCGCGCCTGGAGAAGATCACCCTCAACATGGGCCTCGGCACCGAGAAACAGGACAAACGCTCCTTCGAAGCCGCACAGGGACAGCTGGCGACGATCGCCGGCCAGTACCCGAACGTGCGCCGCGCCCGCAAGTCGGTCGCCTCGTTCAAATTGCGCGAGGGGATGCCAGTCGGCGTCTCGGCGACCCTGCGCCGCGCCCGCATGTGGGAGTTCCTCGATCGCCTGACCTCGATCGCGGTGCCCCGCATCCGCGACTTCCGCGGCCTCAACCCGCGCTCGTTCGACGGCCGCGGCAACTACTCGATGGGCGTCAAAGAGCAACTGATCTTCCCGGAAATCGACTACGACTCGGTCGACGTTGTGCGCGGTCTGGACGTGACGATCACGACCAGCGCCAAGACCGACCTCGAGGCCTTCGAGCTGTTGCTCGGGCTCGGCATGCCGTTCGCCGAGGGGGGCCGCCCGGGTCAGGCCGAGCGCGAAGAACGCAAAGCCGAAGAAGAAGAGGAGCAGCGCAAAGAGGAGGCCCGTCAGAAGGCCGAAGTCGAGCAAGCCGCGCTGGAGCAGTTGAAAGAAGAGAACCCGGAGGCATACGCAAAGCCCGAAGCCGAGGAGGCCGACGGCGAGGGCGAGGGTTCCGAGGGTGGCGAGGACGGAGCCAGCGAGGGCTCCGGCGAGCAGAGTTAAGAGAGAGAGATGGCCAAGACTTCCCAGAAGGTCCGCCAGGGCCGCAAAGCCAAGTTCAAGTCGCGCAGCTATAACCGCTGCCGCCGTTGCGGGCGCCCGCGCGCCTACTACCGCAAGTTCGGCCTCTGCCGGATCTGCCTGCGCGAGGCGGCCCACGAGGGCTACATCCCCGGCATGACCAAGTCGAGCTGGTAGGACGCATGCACACCGACCCGATAGCCGATTACCTGACCCGGATCCGCAACGGCATCAGCGCCGGCCACGACGAGGTGGAGATCCCTGCCTCGAACCTGAAGATGGAGCTCTCGCGGATCCTCAAGGAGCAGGGCTACATCACCGACTTCCACAAAAAGCCGGCGCGGGTCGGCGAGACGATCAACGTCGCCCTCAAGTACACCGAGGACCGCCGGCCTGTCATCCTCGGGATCGAACGGGTCTCGCGCCCGGGGCGCCGCCGCTACGTCGACCACAAGCAGATACCGCGAGTCCAGGGCGGCACCGGGACCGCGATCGTCAGCACCTCGGTCGGGGTGATGACCGGCCACGACGCGCGCCGCAAAGGCGTCGGCGGCGAGGTAGTCGCCTACGTTTGGTGAGCGAGACACGATGAGTCGAATCGGAAGAAAGCCAGTCGCAGTGCCGGAGGCCGTCTCGGTCGAGATCGGCACCGGCACGATCGCCGTGAAGGGGCCGAAAGGCGAGCTCAACCAGGTCTTCTCGCAGGACATGGCGGTCGCCCAGGAGGACGGCACGATCGTCGTCAGCCGGCCGACCGACCGCGGCGAGCACCGCGCCCTGCACGGCCTCACCCGCAGCCTGATCGCGAACATGGTCGAGGGCGTCACCGACGGCTTCGAGAAGCGCCTCGAGATCCAGGGCGTCGGCTACCGCGCCAACCTGAAAGGCAAGAACCTCGAGCTGGCGCTCGGCTTCTCGCACCCGGTCTCGATCGCGGCCCCGGACGGGATCGAGTTCGAGGTCCCGCAGCCGACCGAAATCATCGTCCGCGGGATCGACAAGCAGCTGGTCGGCCAGACCGCCGCCGACATCCGCAAGCGGCGCCCGCCGGAGCCCTACAAGGGCAAGGGCATCCGCTACAAAGGCGAGCAGGTGCTGCGCAAGGTGGGTAAGCGCGCATGACCGTCCTCACCAAGCGCCAGGCGCGGCTGCGCCGCCGCCGCCGGGTCCGTGCCCGCGTGGTCGGGACGGCGGAGCGTCCGCGGCTGTCCGTCTACCGCTCTAACAAGGGCCTCTTCGCCCAGCTGATCGACGACTCGCGCCGGCCGCACCCTGGCCGCGGTCAACTGGATCGAGCCCGAGCTGCGCAAGCTCGCCCCGACCGAGCAGGCGAAGAAGGCCGGCGAACTGCTGGCCGAGCGCGGCAAGGCGGCCGGCATCGAGTCCTGCGTCTTCGATCGCGGCGGCTACCAGTACCACGGCCGCGTCCGGGCGCTGGCCGAGGGCGCGCGAGAGGGGGGACTGGCTTTCTGAGTAGCTCCGCTACCCTGGCCTGCCGCTTATGAAGATGACTGCGCAAAACGCCGAGACGGTCAGCCCCCGTGGGCTCGACCTGCAGGAGCGGGTGATCGAGATCAACCGCGTCGCCAAGGTGGTGAAGGGCGGCCGCCGCTTCTCGTTCACCGCTCTGGTCGCCGTTGGCGACGAGGAGGGCGTGGTCGGGATCGGCTACGGCAAGGCCCGCGAGGTCCCGCTGGCGATCCAGAAGGGCGTCGAGGACGCCCGCAAGAACTTGATCCGCGTGCCCAAATACGGCCAGACGATCACCCACCCGATCATCGGCCGCTTCGGCGCCGGCCACGTCGTCCTGCGCCCGGCCAGCCCCGGTACCGGGGTGATCGCCGGCGGTGGCGTCCGCGCCGTGCTCGAGCTCGGCGGGGTGCGCGACGTGCTGACCAAATCGATCGGCACGCAGAACCCGATCAACCTGGTCAAGGCGACGATGGACGGGCTGATCAACTTGAGGCGGCCGGAGGAGGTTGCGGAGCTGCGGGGGTTGACGGTGACCCAGGTGCTTGGGCTGGACGGGGGCAACGGGAACGGCGCAGGGACTGGGGAGCACCTGGACGCGGGTCCTGTCGCCGGTGAGACCTCCTCGGCCTTGCCGGCCGAGGATCCCTCCCCGTCGCCACCCGCGTCAGAGACCGCTGCGGATCAGGGGCCGGCCGAGCCGTGCCGCCGAGGCTCAGACGCCCCGGCCGCTGTCGCGGAGAAAGCTGATGAGGTTCGAGCCGACGGCGGAGGACGCTGCGGCTGCCGCCGCCCGAGGTGCCGGCCGCCGAGGATGCGGCGCCGTGCGCCGAGCCGGTTCCCGCCGATGAGGGTGCTGCGCCGCCGGCTGCCGAGGAGGCTGCCTCGGGCGAGGAGAAATCGTCGTGAGCGCTGTCAAGATCTCCCAGGTCAAGTCGCCGAACGGGACCGAGCCCCAAGCAGAAAGCGACCCTCGAAGGCGCTCGGGCTGGGGCGGATCGGGAAGTCGGTCGAGCGCGAGGACTCGCCGCAGCTGCAGGGTCAGCTGCGCGTCGTCTCGCATCTGGTCGAGGTGAGCGAGTAATGGCCGACGGCGGAGCGCGACCGCGCCGAGGAGATCGGCCTCCACAACCTGAAGCCGAAGCCGGGCTCGAAAAAGGCCCGCAAGCGGATCGGCCGCGGCGAGGGCTCGCGCGGCAAGACCTCGGGCCGCGGCCACAAGGGCGCCGGCTCGCGCGCGGGCGCGAAGCGCAAGCCCGGCTACGAGGGCGGCCAGAACCCGATCCACATGCGGATGCGAAAGCTGCGCGGCCCGCACAAAAAGCAGTCGATGCCGTTCGAGAACTTCCGCACCAAGACCCAGCCGGTCAACCTCGCCGACCTCGAGGAGCGCTTCGACGACGGCGCCGAGGTGACCGTCGAGTCGCTGAAGGAGAAGGGCCTCGCGACCCGCAAGGACCCGGTCAAGATCCTCGCCCGCGGCGAGATCAAGAAGAAACTACGGTCCGAGCGCACGCTTTCAGCGCCGCCGCCAAAGAGAAGATCGAGGCGGCCGGCGGTTCCTGTCACACTCTGGAGCCGTAATGCTCAGAACTATTCTCAACGCGTTCAGCGTTGCGGACATTCGCAAGAAGCTCGCCTTCACCGCGGCGATGCTCTTGCTGTACCGCGCTCGGCGCCTACATCCCGGCGCCGGGCGTCGACGTCGACGCCGTGAAGGAAATCTCGAGCAACTTCGGCGGCTCGGGCGTGCTCGGCTTCCTCAACCTCTTCTCGGGCGGCAGCCTCTCGCGATTGAGCCTCTTCGCGCTGGGGATCATGCCCTACATCACGGCCTCGATCATCCTGCAGCTGCTGACCGTGGTCGTGCCCTCGCTCGAGCGCCTGCAGAAAGAGGGCGAGGTCGGGCAGCAGAAAATCACCCAGTACACGCGCTACCTGACCGTCGGCCTCGCCTTCATGCAGTCGCTCGGCTACGTCTTCCTCTTCCGGTCCTTCGGCGAAGAAGCCGGCGCCAACGTCGTCGGCCAGCTGACCTTCGCCGAAAACGATGCTGATCGTGATCTGCCTGACCGCCGGCTGCACCCTGCTGATGTGGCTGGGCGAGCTGATCACCCAGCGCGGGATCGGCAACGGGATCTCGCTGATGATCTTCGCCTCGATCGCCTCCTCGATCCCGAGCGGGATGACCAAGTGGTGGGACAACCCCGATCAGGTCTTCGTCGTGCTGATGCCGTTCATCGCGCTGGCGGTGATCGTCGCGATCGTCTTCGTCCAGGAGGGGCAGCGGCGGATCCCGGTCCAGTACGCGAAACGCGTGGTCGGGCGGAAAATGACCTCGGGCGGCTCGACCTACCTGCCGCTGCGGGTCAACATGGCCGGCGTCATCCCGGTCATCTTCGCCGCCTCGATCATGGCCTTCCCGCCGACGATCGGCCAGCTCCTCAACACCCCGGCGGCGCTCGACTTCGCCAGCTTCTTCAGCCCCAACAGCTGGGCCTACGTGGTCGGCGAGGTCTTCTTCATCATCGTCTTCACCTACTTCTACACGGCGGTCACCTTCAACCCCGTCGACCAGGCCGACAACCTGAAAAAATACGGCGGCTTCATTCCCGGCGTGCGGCCCGGGCGGCCGACCGCCGAGTACCTCGATCGCATCCTTTCGCGGCTGACCTTCCCCGGCGCGCTCTACCTGGGCGCGGTGGCGGCGCTGCCGACGATCCTGATCAGCCAGACCTCGGCCAACTTCTATTTCGGCGGCACCTCGATCCTGATCGTGATCGGCGTTGCGCTCGACACCGTCAAGCAGTTGGAGGCTCAGCTGATGATGCGGAACTACGAGGGTTTCCTCAAATAGCGCGCGGCAACCGGCTGGTCCGTCCTCCGGTTGTAAATAGACTTGCTTGATGGCTGAGCTAAACCTCGTTCTCCTCGGACCGCCGGGGTCCGGCAAGGGCACGCAGGGTGAGCGGCTGAACGAAGACCTGCGGCTTCCCTACTACGCGACCGGCGACATCCTTCGCGCCGCGGTGAAGGAGGAAACCGAGCTGGGGCGCACCGCCAAGGGCTACATGGACGCCGGCGACCTCGTCCCCGACGAGGTGATCGTCGGGGTGATCGCCGAGGCGCTCGACTCCGAGGAGGCGCGCGACGGCTTCATCCTCGACGGCTTCCCCCGCACCACGCCCCAGGCCGAGGCGCTCGACGCCAAGCTTTCCGAGCTCGGCCGCGCGGTCAACGCGGTGCTGCTGATCGACGTCTCCGACGACGAGGTCGTGCGGCGGCTCGGCGGCCGGCGCACCTGCGAGGCAGGGCGGCCACGTCTTCCACGTCGATTTCAACCCGCCGAAGCAGGAGGGCGTCTGCGACATCGACGGCTCGCCGCTGATCGTCCGCGACGACGACAAGCCCGAGGTGATCCGCAAGCGGCTCGTGACCTACCACGAGAAGACCGAGCCGCTGGTCGACTACTACGACAGCCGCAGCGTCCTGCGCCGGATCGACGGCGAGCAGGAGCCCGGACGAGGTCGAAGCCGAGATCCGTCGCACCCTCTCGACCCTGCGCCTGAGCAGAGACGAGGCCGGTCCGAGCGTGCTCGCCATGCCGGACCGGTGCTAGCGTGTACCGGATGATCATCCGGAAGACGCCCCAGCAGGTCGACCAGATGGCGGCTGCCGGCGAGGTCCTCGTCCGCTGCCTGAAGATGCTCGAGGCGAAGACGCGGGCCGGGACCACCACGCTCGAGCTCGACGAGGCGGCGGAGAAGTTCATCCGCTCGCAGGGCGCCGAACCGGCCTTCAAGGGCTACCGCGGCTTCCCCGGCTCGATCTGCGCCTCGCCCAACTCGATGGTCGTCCACGGCATCCCCGACTCGCAACCGCTGCAGCGCGGCGACGTGCTCTCGATCGACGTCGGCGTCATCAAGGACGGCTGGGTCGCCGACGCGGCGATGACCGTGCCGGTCGGGCCGATCTCGCCGGAGGCCGAAAAGCTGCTCGAGCGTGACCAAGGGCTCGCTCTTCACCGGGATCGAGCAGGCCCGCCCCGGCAACCACCTCGGCGATATCGGCCACGCGATCCAGCGCCACGTCGAGGCCGAGGGGATGTCGATCATCCGCACCCTGGTCGGCCACGGAATCGGCCGCGAGATGCACGAGGAGCCGCAGGTGCCGAACTTCGGCGAGCCCGGCCGCGGGCCGGAGCTGGAAGAGGGGATGGTGCTGGCGATCGAGCCGATGGTCAACGCCGGCGGGCCGCTGGTGCGGATGGGCGACGACGGCTGGGCGGTCTACTCCGAAGACGACTCGCTCGCGGCCCACTTCGAGTTCACCGTTGCGATCACCCCCGAGGGCCCTCGCGTCCTCACCCCCTGGCACGAGGCCTGAGACCCGGTTTCGGTTAGGAAACTGCCTCCCAAGGGCATATGCTGCCCGTGCGGACGGGAGGCCGCCGGAAATCCGGAGGAGGTTGACTTGGACAGCTGGCGTTCCCTGCGTGCGATCTTGGCGCTCGGTTTGGTGGCGCTGAGCATGGCGACGGTCTTCGCGGCCTCGGCCGCAGCCGCCACGGTGCTGCCCTACGGGGCCAACGACGCGGGCGGCTTCCGCAACGTCCTGCCGCCGGGGGAGAACGGCCTCCTGACCGCGTCGCAGCTGCTCAAAGCGCGCGGCCTCGAACACATCCTGCCGCCGCACTACGCCGACCAGCAGCAGCTCTACGAAGGGCTCGTCTACGGCTCGCCGACGCTGACCGAAGAGCAGATCCCGCTCTACTTCAAGGACGCCACCTTCGGCGTCCCGCCGGCGAAGTCGAATCCTCGATCGACCCCCGGCCGGGGGTGACGATCGTCCGCGACAAGGCCTACGGAATCCCGCACATCTACGGCGAAACCCGCGCCGACACGATGTTCGGCGCCGGCTACGCCGGCGCCCAGGACCGCCTCTTCCTGATGGACGTCCTGCGCCACACCGGCCGCGCCGAACTCGCCTCCTTCCTCGGGGGCTCCAACGCCGCCGCCGACGCCAGCCAGTGGCAGTTCGCCCCCTACACCGAAGCCGACCTCGAAAAGCAGATCAAGCAGATGCCGAAGCTCTACGGCAAGGACGGCCAGCAGGCGGTTGAAGACCTCGACGCCTACGTCGAAGGGATCAACGCCTACGTCGCCGCCGCCAGCTACCAACCCGCTGCTGAAACCGGCCGAATACACGCTGCTGAACCAGCCGATGGAACCGTGGAAGCCGACCGACATCATCGCGATCGCCTCGCTGGTCGGCGGCATCTTCGGCCGCGGCGGCGGCAACGAGCTGAACTCGGCGCTGACGATGGAGGCGATGGTCGAACGGATGGGCAAGAAGGCCGGACGGGCGGCCTGGCTCGGCTTCCGCTCGAAGAACGACCCGGAAGCGCCGACGACGATCGAAAAGCCGTTCCCCTACGAGACCCGCAGCGCCTTCGCCAAGCGCGGGCTGGCGCTGCCCGAACCGAACAGCGTGCACGAAGAAAAAGCGGCCAGCGCCTCGGCCGCCGGCCCCGACCTGAGCACGCGTCGGCGGCCGCCTGCAGGCCTCGCTCGAAGCGGCCGGCCACGCCTCCAACTGGGAGCTCGTCTCGGCCCGCAAGTCGGCCACCGGCCACCCGATCGCGGTGATGGGGCCGCAGGTCGGCTACTACGTGCCGCAGATCCTGATGGAGGAGGACCTGCACGGTCCCGGGATCGACGCCCGCGGCGCCGCCTTCGCCGGCGTCAACCTCTTCGTCGAGCTCGGCCACGGTCGTGACTACGCCTGGAGCGCGACGACGGCGACCTCCGACAACGTCGACACCTTCGCCGAGGTCCTCTGCAAGGACCGCTTCCACTACCTCTACAACGGCAAGTGCCGAGCGATGGAAAAGCTGACGAAGACGGAGGAATGGGTCCCGAACCAGATCGACGCGACGCCCGCGGGCAAGCAGCGCTTGACCGCCTTCCGGACCGTGCACGGGATCGTCTTCGCCCGCGGCAAAGTTGACGGCAAGAGGGTCGCCTTCGCCCACCAGCGCAGCAGCTACTTCCACGAGGCCGACTCGGTGATCGGCTTCGCGAAGCTGAACGAACCGGGCGTGGTGACCGGCGTCAAGGGCTTCAAAAAGGCGGTCGAAGACATCAACTTCCTCTTCAACTGGAGCTACGTCGACGCCAACCACATCGCCTACGCGCTCTCCGGGGCGATGCCGCAGCGGGCCCGTGGGACCTCGCCCGACTTCCCGATCCTCGGCACCGGCCAGTACGACTGGCAGGGCTTCGACCCGAAGACGCAGATGGCCGACTACTTGCCGTTCGCCAAGCATCCGCAGGCGGTCGACCCCGACTTCCTCGTCTCCTGGAACAACAAGCAGGCGCCGGAATGGGCGGCGGCCGACGACCAGTACGCCTACGGCCCGCTGTTCCGCTCGCAGATGATCTCCGACCGGGTCAAGGCGGGGATCAAGGGCAAGAAGAAGATGACGATCGCCCAGCTGATCCAGGCGATGGAGGAACCGGCGACCACCGACCTGCGCGGCTACCGGCTGTTGCCGATCGATCTTCAAGGCGATCGGCAAGCCGAAGTCGGCGAAATTGCAGGAAGCGATCGCGACGCTGCGGACCTGGCACCGCAGAACGGCGCCCACCGCCGCGACCTCGACCGCAACGGCGAAGACGAGGAAACGCCGGCGATCGAGCTGATGGACGCCTGGTGGCCGAAGTTGGTCGAAGGCCAGTTCCGGCCGACGCTCGGCAAGCAGGCCTTCGAGCGGCTGGAAGGGATGCTGGCGATCGGTGACCACACCGGTGGCTCTCCCGACGCGCCGGACTTCTTCGACGGCTGGTGGGGCTACGTCGACCGCGACCTGCGCGACCTCTACGGGCCGAAGCCGCAGGCACCGTGGAGCCGCACCTACTGCGGCGGCGGCTCGAAGGCGAAATGCAAGGCGATGCTCGAACGAACCTTGAAGGCGGCGCTGAAGGTGACGCCGGAACAGCTCTACGGCGGCGGTAACGGTGCCTGCGCCGCCAACCCGCAGCCCTCCTGCTACGACCAGAACCGGCCGACGGTGACCGGCGGAGTCGAACTCGGGCCCTTCCCCTTCCAGAACCGCCCGACCTTCCAGCAGGTCGTGACGCTGACCCAGAAACTGCCGCGCTGAGCCAGGGTCCGGAAGAATGTGCGGCGTGCCTATCGATCAGGAGACGTTCGCGGCGGTAGACGAGTTCGTCGAGGCGACGCTGGCGCCCGACGACGAGGCGTTGCGCGGGGCCGTCGAGGCCGCGGAGGCGGCGGGGCTGCGGGCGATCCAGGTCTCGGCTGCGCAAGGGCGGTTGCTGACGATCCTGGCGCGGCTGGTCGCGGCACGGACGATCCTCGAGTTCGGCACCCTCGGCGGCTACAGCACGATCCTGTTGGCTCGCGGCCTGGAGCCCGGCGGCCGGCTCTACACGCTCGAGCTCGAGCCCGCACCACGCCGAGGTCGCTCGAGGCAGCATCGAGCGGGCCGGGTTCGGCGACGTCGTCGAGATCCGGGTCGGGCCGGCGCTGGAGCGCCTGCCGGAGCTCGAGGCCGAGGGAGCCGGGCCGTTCGACCTCGTTTTCGTTGACGCCGACAAGGTCGGCACGCCAGCCTACGTTGCCTGGTCGATCGAGCGGACCCGGCCCGGGGGGCTGATCGTCGCCGACAACGTCGTCCGCGGCGGCGGCCTCGCCGAGGACCCGCCGACGGACGAGATGGTCGAGGCGCAGCGCCGCCTCCACGCGGAGCTCGCCCGCGACTCCCGGGTCGAAGCGACGACGATCCAGACCGTCGGCGTCAAGGGTTACGATGGCTTCACGATCGTTCGCGTGAAGTAACCGCGCGATCGCCGCCCGGCGGCGGGCTGCCGAGTGCGCTGCCCTGCTATCTTTCTCCGTCGGCCCAGTGGGCCAAGTTTCGCCCTGCCGTCCGTCTCATGGGACCGCAGGTGTCCTGTTTTTACGACCAGAAACCGGAGCGATGAAGGTTCGAGCTTCCGTCAAGCCGATGTGCGAGAAGTGCAAGGTGATCCGCCGTAACGGGGCGGTCCTGGTGATCTGCCAAAACCCGCGCCACAAGCAGAGGCAGGGTTAGCCGTGGCACGAATCTCAGGCGTCAACATTCCCGACGGCAAACGGATCGAAATCTCGCTGACCTACATCTTCGGGATCGGTCGCTCGACTGCGCAGCAGATCCTCCAGGAAACCGGCATCGACTCCGGCATCCAGGCCAAAGACTTGACCGAGGAGGAGGTCATCAAGCTGCGCGACGCGGTCGAGAAACGGGAGGTCGAGGGCGACCTGCGGCGCGAGCGCTCGCAGGACGTCAAACGGCTGATGGAGATCGGCGCCTACCGCGGCCTGCGCCACCGGCGCGGCCTGCCGGTCCGCGGCCAGCGGACGAAGACCAACGCGCGCGGTCGCAAGGGCCCGCGACGGCTCAGCATTGCCGGCAAGAAAAAACCCAGGTAACGAGGAATGGCTGAGAAAAAAAGCTCCAAAGGTCGCTCGCGCCGCCGGGTGAAAAAGAACGTCACCTACGGGCAGGCGCACATCAAGACTTCGTTCAACAACACGATCGTCACTCTGACGGACACCGACGGCAACGTGATCGCCTGGGAGTCGGCCGGCTCGGCCGGGTTCAAAGGCTCGCGCAAGTCGACCCCGTTCGCTGCCCAGGTGACCGCCGACGCGGCCGCCAAGAAGGGCATGGAACATGGGCTCGAGCGGGTCGAGGTTTTCGCCAAGGGTGCCGGCTCAGGCCGCGAGACGGCGATCCGCTCGCTGCAGGCCGCCGGCCTCGACGTCACCACCGTCAAGGACGTCAGCCCGCAGGCGCACAACGGCTGTCGGCCGAAGAAGCGGAGGCGCGTCTAGTGGCTCGCGACACTTCCCCGCAGTGCAAGCAGTGCCGGCGCGAGGGCCAGAAGCTCTTCCTCAAGGGTGAGCGTTGCTTCACCGACAAGTGCGGTGTCGAGCGCCGCTCCTACCCGCCTGGCGAGCACGGCCGCGGCCGCTTGCGCCAGAGCGAGTACCGCCTGCAGCTGCGGGAGAAACAGAAGACCCGCCGCTACTACCAGGTGCTCGAGAAACAGTTTCGCGCCTACTACGAGAAGGCCTCGCGGCAGGACGGCGTCACCGGCGAGAACCTGCTGCGGCTGCTCGAGTCGCGCTTCGACAACGTCCTTGTCCGCCTCGGCTTCGCCGCCTCGCGGCGCCAGGCGCGGCAGCTGATCACCCACGGCCACTGGATGATCAACGGTCGCCGGGTGGACATCCCGAGCTACCAGGTGCGGCCCGAAGACATCATCTCGCTCAAGCCGACCTCATCCGCCACCGACACGATCCAGCGGGCGACCGAACTGGTCTCGACCGTTCCGGCGTGGCTGCAGGCGGACCACGATGCCCTCACCGCCAAAGTCCTGCGCCTTCCCGAGCGCTCCGAGATTTCGGCTCCGGTTCAGGAGCAGCTCATCGTCGAGCTCTACTCCAAGTAGTCCCCCGGATCCGCACGGTTTTCAGAAATACAGCTACGCAAGGAACTCATGACCACTGACTTCCAGGTCCCCAGAATCATCGCCGAGAAAGCCGACGACCGCACCGGCACCTTCACCATCGAGCCGCTCGACAAGGGCTTCGGCTACACCTTCGGCAACAGCTTGCGCCGGGTTCTCCTCTCCTCGCTCGGCGGCGCTGCGATCACCAGCGTCCGCATCGAGGGCGTCGCACACGAGTTCTCGACTGTGCCCGGTGTCAAAGAGGACGTCACCGACATCGTCCTCAACCTCAAGGAGCTCGTCGTCCGCATGCACACCGATGCCGACGAGGTCGAGGCCCCGCTGGTGGCGACTGGCCCCGGCGAGGTGAAGGCGAAGGACATCGACCTGCCCTCGGGCGTCGAGATCCTCAACCCCGAGGCGCCGATCGCGACGCTCGAGAAAAAAACCAAACTCGAGGTCTACCTGACGATTGGCCGCGGCCGCGGCTACTCGCCGGCCGAAGAGAACCAGTCCGACGAGCAGCCGATTGGCGTGATCCCGATCGACTCGATCTTCTCGCCGATCCGCCGCGCCTCCTACGCCGTCTCGGCGGCCCGCGTCGGCCAGCGGACCGACTTCGACAAACTCGAGCTCTCGCTCGAGACCGACGGCTCGATCGAGCCGGCGGCGGCGCTGCGCGAGGCCTCCGAGATCCTGATTAAGAGCTTGGCGATCTTCACCGACGCCGAGCGGGTCGAGGAACTGACCGCCCGCGACGCGCTACCGGCGCTGCCGAGCGATCCGCTCGGCCCGTCCAACGGCGACGGTGGCGGCGGTGGCGCCGACGGCCTCGACGAGATCCTGATCGAGGAGCTTGAACTGGGCGTCCGCTCTTACAACTGCCTGAAGCGGGCCGGTGTGCAGACGGTCGGCGACCTGGTCCGTAAGTCGCGCGCCGAACTGAACGCGATCCCCAACTTCGGTTCGAAGTCGATCGAGGAAGTGATCGAGACCCTGCACGCCCGCGGCCTCGATCTGCAACAGGACTAGAAGCACCGTAGGATCACGGCCAGGAGCGAACGATGCGTCATCGCAAGAAGCGAAACAAGCTGAGCCGCGACGCCGCGCATCGCAGCGCGCTCCTGGCCAACCTCTCGAAGCAGTTGATCGAGCACGAGCGGATCGAAACCTCCCAGGCGAAGGCCAAGGCGGTCAAGCCCGAGGTCGAGCAGCTCATCACCTTGGCCAAGCGCGGTGACCTCCACGCCCGCCGCCAGGCCCTCGCCACCCTCCACAACGACAAGTTCATCGTCCACAAGCTGTTCGACGAGGTGGCGCCCCGCTACACCACGCGCCCCGGCGGCTACACCCGCATCGTCAAGCTAGGCCCTCGGCGGAGCGACTCCACCGAGATGGTCTTTCTCGAGCTGGTCTAGAGGGGCCCGGCTCGGGCTGGGGGTCAGGTTGAGCGACCGGCCCTTTGCTCGAGCTGACTAGGGACCAGGGCGACGCTCGCTGGAGCTGTTCCTTTGGCGGAATGGCCGACGAAGAGGAACAGCTCCACGGTCTGCGAGCGAGCTCGGGAATAGAAGACATTGAATTAGAAAGCTTGACCAACTAGCGACCACGGTGGAAGCTCCCTTTGGCCTCGGCAACAACCGGAGGGAGAATCAGAATGACCGGACGTAGAGCTATCTCGGGTCTCTGCATGATGTGTGCGATCGTCATCAGCGCTGTTGCCGCTCAGGGAGCGCAGCAGGTCCGACGGCGTTCACATGTATTGAAGGCGCGGTAACGAGACAATTTTCCTCGTCCCACTGTGTTCCAGGCCAGACCGGAACCAAATTCGGACACGTAGGGTTCACCGGCTCAACATTCGCCAATATCAGCAATGCAAACACGAACTCAGCAACAAACGGTCCGACCACACCGACTCCTGAGGTAGGCCTTCTCTCGCCATAGCTCGAAGCGTTGGCGCTCATTGGCGATTTCCTCACGCTCGCGCAGCGCACGTGAGGTGACGCCCGGTCCCGTTCGAGCGAGGCTTCGACGTCGTTCTGGCTCGCCAGCCCCAGGTCTGGCGGCGCCACTCCTGAGAGGCGAAAAGAGCAATCTCGGTCCTCCGCCGCACTGTCGCTGTCCCCCCTTGCCTGAGACAGAGTGCGGCTAGAACGAAATGCTCCAATCCTCGCTACCGATCTGATCGGGTTCTCGGCTCGCGCGGCAAGGCCACGATCACTGCCGCCGCCTCCGGAGGCGAACCACCGAGTCCGACCGGCGTTACAACAACCACCTCATAGGCGGCCTTTCCGCAGCTAAGGCCGTTGCTGGGATGTGGCACCAGGCCGAGCGGCAGCTCGGCCTGATTCTACACCTTGCGAGCTGAAGCTCCTTGCAAGCTGGCGTGCCATCGACTCGATTGCCTAGGCGCCTACGTACTCACCCAAATGCTCGCCCGTCAGCGTCGACCGCCCGGCGACCAAACCCGCGGGCGTGCCCTCGAAGACGACCCTGCCGCCATCATGTCCCGCACCAGGCCCGAGGTCGATGATCCAGTCGGCATGTGCCATCACCGCTTGGTGGTGCTCGATCACGATTACCGATTTGCCGGAGTCGACTAGGCGGTCGAGGAGGGTGAGGAGTTGTTCGACGTCAGCGAGGTGGAGGCCGGTGGTCGGCTCGTCGAGGACGTAGGTGTCTCCTTTCTCGGCCATCTGGGTGGCGAGCTTGAGCCGCTGGCGCTCGCCGCCCGAGAGGGTCGTCAGTGGCTGGCCGAGGCTGAGGTAGCCGAGGCCGACGTCGTCGAGTCGGACGAGGATCTTGTGGGCGGCGGGCAGCTTGGCCTCGCCGTCGGCGAAGAACGCCTCGGCCTCGGCGACCGGTAGGGCCAGCACCTGGCTGATGTCTTTGCTGCCGAACTGGTACTCGAGCACCTCAGCGCCGAAGCGCTTGCCTTCGCACTCCTCGCAGGTCGAGGCGACGGTGGCCATCACCGCCAACTCGGTGTAGACGACGCCGGCGCCGTTGCAGTTCGGACAGGCGCCCTCGGAGTTGGCGCTGAACAGCGCCGGTTTGACGCCGTTTGCTTTGGCAAAGGCTTTGCGGATCGGGTCGAGCAGGCCGGTGTAGGTAGCGGGGTTGCTGCGGCGCGAACCGCGGATCGCGTCCTGGTCGATCACGACGACACCGTCGCGGCCGGCTATCGAGCCGTCGATCAGGGAGCTCTTGCCCGAGCCGGCGACGCCGGTCACCACCACCAGGACGCCGAGTGGGATGTCGAGGTCGACGTCCTGCAGGTTGTTGGTGTCGGCGCCGCGGACTTCGAGCGCCGCGGTCGAGCTGCGGACCTCCCCCTTTAGGGTGGCGCGGTCGTCGAGGTGGCGGCCGGTCACGGTCTTGGCCTTGCGCAACCCCGCGACCGTGCCCTCGAAGACGATCTCGCCGCCGTTGGTACCGGCGCCAGGTCCGAGGTCGACGACGCGGTCCGCGATCGCGATCGTCTCCGGCTTGTGCTCGACGACTAGCACGGTGTTGCCCTTGTCGCGCAGCCGCAGCAGCAGCTCGTTCATACGCTCGATGTCGTGCGGGTGGAGGCCGATCGTCGGCTCGTCGAAGACGTAGGTGACGTCGGTCAGCGAGGAGCCGAGCTGGCGGATCATCTTCGTCCGCTGCGCCTCCCCGCCGGAGAGCGTGCCCGCGGGCCGATCGAGCGAGAGGTAGCCGAGCCCGATCTCGGTGAACGAGTCGAGGCTCGCCTGCAGCGCCTCGAGCAGCGGCGCCACCGAGGGCTCGTTGATGCTGCGCACCCACTCGGCGAGGTCTGAGATCTGCATCGCGCAGGCGTCGGCGATGTTGACCTTGCCGACCTTCGCCGAGCGGGCCGCCTCGCTGAGCCGGGTGCCGTCGCACTCCGGGCAGGCGGTGAAGGTGACGGCGCGGTCGACGAAGGCGCGGATGTGGGGCTGCATCGCCTCCCGGTCCTTGGCCAGCATCGACTTCTGGACCCGCTGCACCAGCCCTTCGTAGGTCATGTTGATGCCTTCGATCTTCATCCGCTCGGGCTCGTGGTAGAGGAAGGCCTGCCGTTCCTTCTTCGTGTACTTGCCGATCGGCTTGTCGGGGTCGATCAGGCCCGAGGCGGTGTAGAGCCGGTAGTTCCAGCCGCCGGCCTTGTAGCCGGGGATCGTCAGCGCTCCTTCGTTCAGCGACTTGGTCTCGTCGTAGAGCTGGGCGAGGTCGATGTCGGAGACCTTGCCGCGGCCCTCGCAGCGCGGGCACATGCCGCCGGCGCGGGTGAAGCTCTTCGCCTCGGTCTTGCCGTTGCCGCGTTCGACCGTAATCGCTCCTTTGCCCCGCACCGTGGGGACGTTGAAGGAGAAGGCGTTGGGCGAGCCGATCTGTGGCTTGCCGAGCCGGCTGAAGAGGATCCGCAGCAGCGCGTTGGCGTCGGTGGCGGTGCCGACCGTGGAGCGGGGGTCCGAGCCCATCCGCTCCTGGTCGACGATGATCGCCGTCGTCAGCCCTTCCAGCAGATCGACCTCGGGGCGCGCCGTATTCGGCATGAAGCCCTGGAGGAAGGCGCTGTAGGTCTCGTTGATCAGCCGCTGCGACTCGGCCGCGATCGTGGCGAAGACGAGCGAGCTCTTGCCCGAGCCGGAGACACCGGTGAAGGCAGTCAGCCGCCGCTTCGGGAGCTCGACGCTGATGTCCTTGAGGTTGTTCTCGCGTGCCCCGTGGACGCGGATCAGGTCGTGGCTGTCGGCGTCGGGTCTCAGGAGAGCTGCTGGATCCGGATCAGGTTGCCGGCGGGGTCGCGAAAGGCGCAGTCGCGGACGCCGTAGGGCTGGTCAGTCGGCTCCTGCACGACCTCGGCCTCGCCAGCTTGCAGCCGCTCGAAGGTGCCATCGACGTCCGGCGTGGCGAGGTTGATGCTGGCGTAGGTGCCCTTGGCCATCATCTCGGCGATCGTCCGCTGCTCCTCCTCGGTGACGCCGGGCGTCGCTTCGGGTGGGTAGAGGACGATCGAGGTGCCGGGCTGGTTGGGCGGCCCGACGGTGATCCAGTGCATGCCGTTGTACTCGACGTCGTTGCGGATCTCGAACTGCATCGTGTCGCGGTAGAAGGCCGTGGTGGCCTCGGGGTCGTTGTGGGGAAGCATCGTGCTGTGAATTTGAATGTCCATGGCCGCCACCCTAGACCCGGCTTGGCACCGGGGCTTCTCGATTCCTGATCGGTCTCGTCACCTGCTTGGCAACGCAGGCCGGCATCCCCGCCGCCTCGTCCGCTGCCCGCAGTCGGTAGGCACTGGGCGGGATCCCGACCAGTTCGGTGAAACGGGTGCTGAAGGTGCCGAGCGAGGAGCAGCCGACCTCGAAGCAGACCTCGGTGACGTTGAGGTCGCCGCGCCGTAGCAGCGCCATCGCCCGCTCGATCCGGCGGGTCATCAGGTAGCTATAGGGCGACTCGCCGTAGGCCGCCTTGAACTGGCGGCTGAGATGGCCGGCCGACATGTGGGCGCCGCGGCCGAGCGCCTCGACGTCGAGCGGCTGGGCGTACTCGCGGTCGATCCGGTCGCGGACCCGGCGCAGCAGCGTCAGGTCGCGCAGGTGCTGCTCGGTGGCGAGGGCGCTGGTCATCGGTCCGAATCGTGCCAGACGGCCGCGCCGCCGTTGCACTTGTCCCCGCACGGTGCAGTTGTCCCCGCATACCGGGGACAACTGCAGCCGGTGGGGACAAGTGCCCTCAGTCGTAGCCGACCGACTCCAGGTAGAGGCCATGCGGTGGGGCGGTGTCGCCGCCGGCGCTGCGCGGGGCGCCGGCGAGCAGCGCCGCGAAGCTCTCGACGTCGCGGCGGCCGGAGGAGACCTCGAGCATCGTCCCGACCAGGGCCCGCACCATGTTGCGCATGAAGGCGTCGGCGGTGACCCGGAAGGCGAGCACGTCGCCCGGCTCGTCCCGCCAGGACGCGGCCAGCACCTTGCGGTGAAAGTGGACGTGGTCGGTCTGGGTGGGGGTGAAGGCGGTGAAGTCGTGTTGGCCGACGAGGACGGCGGCGCAGGCGTCGAGCGACCCGCGGTCGACTCGGTGCGGCCACCAGAGTGCGCGGTCGCGCTCGAACGGGCTCGGCGCTCGCCGCGTCAGTAGCCGGTAGCGGTAGCTGCGCGAGGTGGCGTCGCGGCGGGCGTCGAAGCTAGCCAGCGCTTCGCTCACCGCGCTCACCGCGATGTCGTCGGGGCAGAGCGCGTTGAGGCTTCGGCGCAGGTCGCCCGGGACTTCGCCGGGGGCCTCGAAGCTTGCCACCTGGCCGTGGGCGTGGACGCCGGTATCGGTGCGGCCGGCGACGGTGAGCGTGACCGGCGCCCGCAGCGCCACCGCCAGCGCAGCCTCCAGCTCTCCCTGCACGGTCCGCAGCCCGGGCTGCCGTGCCCAACCGCGGAAGCCGGAGCCGTCGTATTCGATGTCGAGCCGGATCGTCGGCACCGGCGCAGTATCCACGACGCTTTGACCACCGCAGTCGACACCTAGAATCGGGCTGGTGCGCATCCTCCTCACCAACGACGACGGCATCTCGGCGCCGGGCCTGCAGGCCGCCCGCCGCTCGCTGCGCGAGCTCGAGACGTGGTCGTCGACGTGATCGCCCCCGACAGCAACCGCAGCGCCAGCGCGCCGCGGCATCACTACTCGCACTCGCCGCTCGAGGTGGAGGAGGTCGAGTTCGGCGACGGCGACCGGCGGATTCGCCACCAACGGGACGCCGGTCGACTGCGTCCGCTTTGCCGAGCTGGGGCTGCTCGGTGGCCGCCCCGACCTGATCTTCTCCGGGATCAACCACGGCGATAATCTCGGTGACGACATCACCTACTCCGGGACCGTCGCCGCGGCGCTCGAGGGGATCGTGCTCGGGATCCCGGCGGTCGCCTTCTCGCAGCAGTCGGATTGATACGCGCGAACCGGCTAGCGGCGGCGAGGAATCGATTTCACGTTCGCTGCCGCCTTCGCCGCGCCGGCTGGTCGACGCGCCTGCGCGAGGAGCCGATGCCCGAGGCGACGCTGATCAACGTCAACTGTCCCGGCCTGCGAGCCGAGCGGGGTCGAGGTGACGAAGCTCGGCAAGCGGATCTACAACGACGAGCTGAAGCTGCTCGAGGAATCCGACAAGGGCCGGCGGCGCTACGAGATCTACGGCTGGCAAACCCGAGCTTCGAGGAGATCGCGGGGACCGACCTGAACGCGATCGCCGAGGGGCGGATCGCAGTCACCCCGATCCACTTCGATCTGACCGATCACGGTGGCCTGGAGACACTCCGCGGCTGGGGCTTCGAGGAGATGCTGGCGGCGAGCGCACGCGGCGTGCGTGAGCGATGGCGGACTCGGCCGAGCAGCGCGCGGCGGAGCTCCGCAAGGAGCTCGACCGCCACAACCACCTCTATTACGTCCTCGACGAACCGGCGGTCGGCGACGACGTCTACGACGCGCTGCTGAACGAGCTGCGCGAGATCGAGGCCGAGCACCCCGAGCTGCGCACCCCAGACTCGCCGACCCAGCGGGTCGGCGCGCCGCCGCTCGACAGCTTCGAACAGGTCGAGCACCACGAGGCGATGCTCTCGCTCGGCAACGCCCGCAACGAGGAGGAGCTGCGCGGCTGGGAGAACCGGCTCGCCAACTACCTGAAGCGCCTCGACATCACCGCCTCGCAGTTCAGCTACACGACCGAGCCGAAGATCGACGGCCTGGCGATCACCCTCACCTACGAGGACGGGGTGCTGGTCCGCGGCGCCACCCGCGGCGACGGCCGGATCGGCGAGGACGTAACCCAGAACCTGAAGACGATCGGCTCGGTGCCGCTGCGGATCAAAGACGCGCCCGAGCTGATCGAAGTGCGCGGCGAGGCCTACCTGCCAATCGCCGCCTTCAAAGCGCTGAACGAGCGCCGCGCCGAGGCCGGCGAGCCGACCTTCGCCAACCCGCGCAACTCGGCCGCCGGCTCGATCCGCCAGCTCGACCCCAACCTCGCCGCCGAACGGCCACTCTCGACCTGGGTCTACGGGATCGGTGCCGTCCGCGGCCTCGACCTCGCGACCCACATGGACGAGATCGAATGGCTGCGCGACCGCGGCTTCAAGGTCAACCCCGACACCGAGCACCACCAGGGGGTGGAGGGGGTTGTCAAGCGCTGCCACTGGTGGGAGGAGCGGCGCGAGTCGCTCGACTACGAGATCGACGGCGTCGTCGTCAAGATCGACGAGCGGGCGCTGTGGCGCGAGCTCGGCGTGGTCGGTCGCGAGCCACGCTGGGCGATCGCCTGGAAGTTCCCGCCGACGACGGCGACGACGCGGATGAACAAAGTGGTCTGGAACGTCGGCCGCACCGGCCACCTCGTCCCCTTCGCGATGCTCGAGCCGGTCCACGTCGGCGGCGTCACCGTCTCCACCGCGACCCTCCACAACGAGGAGGATCTGGCGCGCAAGGACGTGCGCGAGGGCGACGACGTGGTGGTGATGCGGGCCGGCGACGTGATCCCTCAGGTCGTCTCGCCGAAATTGCCGCGGTCAGAACCAGCGTGCCCGCAAACCGAAGCCGCCCGCCCGCTGCCCGGCCTGCAAGACGCCGACCGAGAAGCGGGACGGTGTCTTCACGATCTGCCCGAACCGAACCGGCTGTCCCGGCCAGTCCTTCCAGCACGTCAAACACTTCGTCTCCAAGGGGGCGATGGACATCGACGGGCTGGGCGAAAAGCAGGCCTACGTCTTCCTCGAGAAAGGCGTGATCGCCGACGTCGCCGACATCTACGACATCAGCGAGGAGCAGCTGATCGAGCTCGATCGGTTCGGCGAGACCTCGGCGCAGAACCTCGTCGCCGCGATCGAGGCTTCGCGCCAGCGGCCCTTCAAACGCGTCCTCTACGCGCTCGGGCTGCCCGGCGTCGGCTACGTCACGGCCGAGGCCTTGGCCGACCACTTCGGCTCGATCGACGCCCTGCACGAGGCCGATCCGGAGCAGATCGAGGAGGTCGAGGGCGTCGGCCCGATCATGGCCGAGCAGATCGCCGAGAACCTCGCCGACGACCCGACCTGGGCGCTGGTCGAGCGGCTGAAGGGAAAAGGGCTGAAGCTCGAGGCCGACGCCTCCGAACGGCGCGCCAGCGGCGGCCCGCTGGAAGGCAAGACCGTCGTCCTCACCGGGACTCTGCCGGAGCTGACCCGCGAGGAGGCGGCGGCGCTGGTGAAAGCCGCCGGCGGCAAGGTGACCAATTCGGTCTCGAAAAAAACCGACTACCTGATCGCCGGCGACAACCCCGGCTCGAAGCTGGCCAAAGCCGAGAAATTCGAGACCGAGATCCTCGACGAAGAGGGCCTCAAGGCCCTGGTCGGCTAGCCGGCCCGCCTACGTCGAGGTTGCCGTTCACCGCCTGTTTGGCGGCAAAAGGCAACCTCAATATGAGGCGACGAGGTTGGCGATCCGGTCCTGGTCGATGTGGGCCTGGGTGGTGCTCGGGACGCTGCCCATCAGGATCGAAAAGGCCATCACCCGGCCGCTGGTGTTGAAGCAGTAGCCGGAGAGGTTGCTGACCCCGGTCAGCGTTCCGGTCTTCACCCGGCAGCGACCGTAGGCGGCGCCGTGCATACGGTCGTCGACCGTTCCCTCCTTGCCGCTCAGCGCCAGATCCTGGATGAATTCATCGCCGGCCGGCTGCTCGCGCATCCCCAGCAGCAGATCGACGACCTGCTGCGGCGAGGCGCGGTTGGAGCGGGTCAGGCCGGAGCCGTCGACGGCGTGGACGCCGGAGCCGAGCGAGCGGGCGAAGGCGGCGACCACGCTGGCGCCGGCAGCGGTCGTCCCGGCGCCGCCGAAGCGCGCCCCGAGCAGCTTGATCAGCATCTCGGCGAAGAAGTTGTCCGAGTAGACGTCGGTGGTGTTGACGATCGTGGTCAACGGCGGCGACTGGACGATCGCCACCCGGTCGGCGTCGACGGGGGTCGGCCCGACCGCGATCTGGGGCGGCACATCGATGCCGGCCGCCCGCAGGTTGCCGACCAGCTTGGCGGCGGCGAGCTTCGCCGGGTCGGCCGCGAAGCCGCTGCTGCTGGTCTGGCCGGCGAAGCCCGAGTTGAAGGCGAGACCGGAGAGCGGGCCAATGTAGGGGCTGGTCGCGTAGCCGGAGTCCTTGACCCCTTTCAAGCTGTCGAAGATCGAGGCGTCGGCGTAGAGGCGGCCAGTGATCGAGGTGATCCCGGCGTCCTCGATTTGCGGGGTGAGGGCGAAGAGGTTGGTGCCGAGACCAGCCAGGTAGCCGTTGTAGAAGCCGGGGGTGCCGAGCGCCGGGTCGCCGCCACCCTGCAGGTAGAGGTTGCCGTGCAGGACGCCGTCGGCGGTGATCTGACCGCTGGCGAATACCTTGGTCGGGATCCGCGCTTCGACCCCGAGCTTGGACAGCGCCGCCGAGGTGGTGAAGAGCTTCATATTCGAGGCCAGCGGGCGCGGCGTGCTGGCGGCGCTGGCGCAGACGACATCGCCGCTTTCGGTGTCGACGACGAGCAGGCCGCCGCCGCTGCCGGTCCCCTGGGCGAGGTAGGCCTTCATCTGGGCGCAGGCGTTGGCTGCCCGCGCTGGGCCGGCCAGCAGAGCAGTCAATAGCAACGCCGCAGCGAGGACTGCAGCGAGCGCGAGAGGGCCTCGTCTCATTCTTCGTTCCAACACACCAGCGCCGCAAGGTAGCGGCTGGGGCGGTTACCCAATTCAACTGACGTTCTAGTCGCCGCCTGCGTCCCCGGCCGATCCCCCTGGGATACTTGATCAAGGATGGGCAAGGTAGTCGACATCGAGTCGAAGCCGCGGCGGCGGGCCGGCAAACGCAAAAAGCCATCGAAGACTGCTCTGGTGCTGGGCGGCGGCGGATTCACCGGCGGGGTCTATGAGATCGGCGCGCTGCGTGCGCTCGACTTGCTCGCGGTCAACAGCACCGTCAACGACTTCGACGTCTACGTCGGCACCAGCGCCGGCTCCTTCGTCGCCTCGATGTTGGCAAACGGCGTCACTCCCGACGAAATGATGCAGGTGCTGAACGAGCGCGTCCCTTCCGAGCTCGAGGACCTCGACCTCGACAGGGTGCTGAAGCCGAACTACTTCGGCTTCATCTCCAAAGCGGTGCAGCTGCCGCTGCGCACGGTCGAGCTGGTTCGCTCGCTGGCCCGCTTCGGCGAGCTCTCGGCGATCGACGTCGGCGTCGGCCTCGCCGAGGCGCTGCCCTCCGGCCTCTACTCGGGCGACGGTGTCGACGACTACATCGCCGGCGTGCTCAACGATGGTGGCCGCAGTAACGACTTCCGCCTGCTCGACACCGAGCTCTACCTGACCGCGACCGACCTCGACACCACCGAGCGAATCGTCTTCGGCGAGCCGGGCTGGCAGGACGTGCCGATCTCCAAGGCGGTCCAGTGCTCAACCACGTTGCCGATCGTCTACAAGCCGGTCGACCTCAAAGGTCGCCAACTCGTCGACGGCGGCATCCGCTCGACCACCAACGTCGACATCGCGGTCGAGAAGGGCGCCAAGTTCATCATCGTCGTCAACCCGCTGGTCCCCTACATCAACGACTTCGAGCGGACGATCCCGACCGTCTTCGGCACCCGCGTCCGCCGTGTCTCCGACATGGGCCTGCCGGCGATCGCCAACCAGACCTTCCGCCTGATCGCCCACGCCCGCCTGCACCAGGCGGTCGAACAGTGGCAGGAGAAGTACCCCGGAGTGGACATCATCCTGCTCGAGCCCGACCCGACCGACGAGCTGATGTTCGGGACGCCGATTATGGACTACTCGCGACGCCTGGACATCGCCCGGCACGGGTTCGAATCGGTGACGGCGATGCTGGCGAAGGACTACGAGAAGTACGCCGAGATCGCGGAGCGCCATGGCTTGGAGATCTCGGAGCGGCGGGTGCGGAAAGTGGTTGAGCGGGCCTCCGAGGAAGAGCCCGAGCAGACCTCGGCTTGGCGGCGGGTGCTGGAGCAGACGACTTCAGTCCTGCTCCGCCAGTCCGGCGAGGCCTCCTAGCCGCCGGACACCCGCTCCGCCCGACATCCGCGAGGTCCTCTGCCTACTCCATCGAGGTTGACTTTTTTCGCGCTATTCGAAGGAAAAGGCAACCTCAATTGCAGAGCTTATTAGTGGCTGCTAAGTTACGCTTATTAGTCACTACTAAGAAGGGAGCGTGAGATGTCTGAGGCAAGTCGCAGGGTCTGGACTCTGGTGCTCGTCTCGGTCGGGCTGTTCATGGTCGTGCTCGACAACCTGGTCGTGAACGTCGCTCTGCCAAGCATCAAAAACGACTTCGGAGCATCGGTTCAGTCGCTGGAGTGGACCGTTAACGCCTACGTGCTCGCCTATGGCGTCTTCCTGCTGACTGGAGCCGCGCTGGGGGATCGGTTCGGGCGGCGGCGGGTGTTCGTTGCCGGGATCTCGCTGTTCACGCTCGCTTCAGCCGCGGCGGCGCTGGCTCCGAGCGCCGACCTGCTGATTGCTGCGCGGGCGCTGCAGGGGGTCGGGGCGGCGGCGGTGACGCCGCTGACGCTGACCCTCCTTGCCAGCGCCTACCCGCCGCAGAAGCGCGGCGTCGCACTTGGTGTCTGGTCGGGGATCAGCGGCGTCGCCGTCGCGCTCGGGCCGCTGGTCGGTGGCGCCGTGATCGAGCTCGCCGACTGGCACTGGATCTTCTGGATCAACGTCCCGATCGGGCTGGCGCTGGCGCCGCTGGCGGCCAGCCGCCTGGTCGAGAGTCACGGGCCGCAAGCGCGGCTCGACCTGCCGGGGCTCGGCTTCGCCTCGGCCGGGGTTTTCGGCCTTGTTTTCGGCCTCGTCCGCGCCCAGACCGAGGGCTGGGGGAGCACCGACGTCCTCGCCTCGATGGCCGTCGGCGTCGCGCTGCTGAGCGCCTTTGTCGCCTGGGAGCTGCGGACCCGCGAGCCGATGCTGCCGATGCGGTTCTTCGCCAACCGCAGCTTCGCGGTCACCAACGTCGTCTCGCTGGCGATGTACTTCGGGATGTTCGGCTCGATCTTCTTCCTCAGCCAGTTCATCCAGAACGTGCTCGGCAACTCGCCCCTGGAAGCCGGCCTGAAGCTCCTGGTCTGGACCGGGGCGACGATGGCGGTCGCGCCGCTGGCCGGGATCTACTCGGAGAAGTTCGGCAGCCGCCCGTTCATGGTCGCCGGCCTCGGCCTGCAGGCAGTCGCACTCGGCTGGCTGGCCCTCGAGGCCAGCGTCACCCAGAGCTACTTGAGCATGATCGTGCCCTTCGTCCTCGCCGGCGCCGGGATGGCCCTCGTCTTCGCCCCCTCGGCGAGCGCGGTGCTGAACTCGGTGCGGACCGAGGAGGCCGGCAAGGCCTCCGGCGCGACGACTGCGATCCGCGAGCTCGGCGGCACCTTCGGGATCGCAATCCTCGCCACCGTGTTCAGCAGCGCCGGCGGTTACGAGTCGCCGCAGGCGTTCGTCGACGGGCTGGTGCCAGCCCTCTGGGTGGGCGCCGCGGTTCTCGCTGCTGGTTCCCTGGTGGCGCTGCTGATGCCCTCCCGGCAACCCGCCGGCGAGGGTGCTTCCGAGCCCAGCGGCGGCCCGGCGCTGCACCGGGACGCCGCCCTGTCGAACTAGGATCGACCTGGTGGAGGGAGGGTCGAAAACTGCGGAGCCTCGCAAACGCGTCCCGGCGGCCGAGCGCCGGGACGCGCTGATCGAGGCGGCGATGCACGAGTTCGCGCACGGAGGGCTGCACGGGACCAAGGTCTCCCAGATCGCCCGTGCGGTCGGCGTCGCCCAGCCCTATGTCTTCTCCCTCTTCCCGACCAAGGTCGACCTCTTCCTGGCCGCCGTCGAGCGCGGCTTCGGGCGGATCGAAGAGGTCTTCGAAGCCGGGGCGGCGGAGTTCGAGCGGGAGGGTCCTGCTGCGCCAGGCGAGGACATGCTGCGGACGATCGGCCGGCGTTACGTGGAGGCGTTGGGTGAGGAACGCGATCTACTGCTCCTGCAGCTGCAGGCGTACGCCGCGTGTGGGGATGACGAGATTCGCGATGCGGTTCGGGGTTACTGGTCGAAGGTGGGGGAGCTGGCGAGAAGCTTGTCGGGGGCGGATGAGGAGCGGTTGGATCACTTTTTCCGTGGCGGGATGTGGTTGAACGTGATTGCGGCGTTGGGAGTCGAAGATTTGAGTGAGGAGTCGGATTGGTTGGGGGAGTTGCTGCGGAAGTAGGCGAAAGGGCGGGCGACCGCCGACCACATCGTCTACATGCATCTACATGCAATAATTGCAAGTAGATATGAGCACTGTCGCTGCAGAAAAAAGTCTCAATGACCTCTCTCCCGAGACGGTGGGGGAGGCCCTGCTTGGGCTCCCGGAGGATCAATGGTTCGAGCGAAAGTCTGCCCGAATTTCGGCTCGCGATCTAGCCGATGCACAGATCGGCTTTGCCAACGCCGATGGAGGCATAGTCGTCGTTGGACTCCACGACGGACAGGTCGAAGGGGTGAACGCGAATCCAGCGCGCCTAAACGACCTGATGCAAGCCAACATCGACTTCTGCGTCCCCCCGGTCAGAGCCAGTGGCAGGCTGGTCGACTGCGTCAACGAGGCTGGAGGAGCGGATCGACTGCTCGCGATTGAGGTGGCACCCAGCGAACTTGTGCACGCCAATCAGCGGGATGAGGTGTTTCTTCGGGTCGGTGACGAGAACCGTCGCCTGGGCTTTGTCCAGCGGCAGGAGTTGCTCTACGACAAGGGCCAGGCGAGTTACGAGGCGCGACCACTGCCGGAAGCGACCTTCGGTCACCTCGACCAGGTGCTGTTCGACGGATACGTCGAAGCGATCGGTGCGACCGACGGACGACGTCTGCTGCGCGCTCGTGGTCTTTCCACCGAGGACGAGCTGACGATTGCCGGGTGCCTCCTGTTTGCCGCATCGCCCCAGGAGTTCTTGCCGGAGGCTTTCGTTCGGGTCCTGCGCTGGCGCGGCACCGAGCGTGGGACGGGCGCCAGGCAGCAGCTGCTGGAGGACGTGAAAGTCGAGGGCCCGATTCCCGCGCAGTTGATGCAAGCGCGCGAACACGTCGAGGAACTGCAGCCCACGCGGAGAGCGCTGATGCCCAATGGCAAATTTGGAAGTGTGCCCTTGGTCCCTGAGGACGCATGGTTGGAGGGGATCGTCAACGCTGCCGTTCACCGCTCCTACAGCGCCGCTGGGGATCACATTCGAGTCGAGGTATTCGACGACCGCATCGAGATCTCGAGCCCCGGTCGGTTTCCCGGCTTGGTGGACCTCAGCAACCCGCTCGAGACCCACCGTTTCGCACGGAACCCGCGAATCGCTCGGGTCTGCGCCGATCTCAACTTCGGCCAGGAGTTGGGCGAGGGAATTCGCCGGATGTTCGAGGAGATGCGGACGGCTGGTCTCAGCGATCCGACCTATCGCCAGACTTCGGGCAGCGTTCAGTTGACTCTGCTCGCCGAGCCGGTCGATCGTGAGCTGGAGGCGAGGCTGCCCGGTAACGCGAGGCGGATTACCGCCGCCCTCAGAAATGGCGGGCGCCTGAGCACTGGCGAGATCGTCGAGCTCCTCGGTGTATCGCGGCCAGTCGCCCAGCGGGAACTTGCCGCACTCGATGAGGCGGAGATCATCGAATGGGTCGGAAACTCCCCACGAGACCCGCGTGCTTTTTGGCGCCTACGACCTACTTAGCGTCTACTTGCAACACTTGCAATAAGACTTGAAGCGGGCGGTCCTACGCCGCGTAAAGCTCCTCGATCGCATCCTCATGCTTCTGCGCCACCACCGCTCGTTTGACCTTCAACGTCGGCGTCAGCTCGCCCGATTCTTGGGTTAGGTCTTGCGGCAGGATCGAGATCTTCTTTACCTGCTCGACTCGGGCGAACTTCTTGTTGATCTCCTCGACGTGGGCCTCGATCGAGGCTTTGACGTCGGCGTTCGAGGCGAGGGCGACGGGGTCGTCGGGGAGGTCGTGCTCTTTGGCGTAGGCTGAGGCCTCTTCGGGGTCGAGGGTGACCAGCGCGACCAGGTAGGGGCGGCGGTCGCCGACGACGACGCATTGGGAGACCAGCGGGTGCTGCTTGATTTCCGCCTCGAGGTTGGCGGGGGTGATGTTCTTGCCGCCCGCGGTGATGATGATGTCCTTCTTGCGGCCGGTGATTTTGATGAAGCCCTCGGAGTCGATCTCACCGATGTCGCCGGTGTGGAGCCAGCCGTCGACGATCGTCTCGGCCGTCGCCTCCGAGTTCTTGTGGTAGCCCTGGAAGACATTGGCGCCCTTGACGAGGATCTCGCCGTCCTCGGCGATCTTCACCTCGCAGCCGGCGAAGGGTTTGCCGATCGTGCCGATCTTGAAGTCCTCGGGGGTGGCGATGGTCGCCGCGGTCGAGGTCTCGGTCATCCCCCAGCCCTCGACCACCAGCACCCCGGCGGAGTCGAAGAAGCGGAGGATCTCCGGGTTGATCGGGGCGGCGCCGGAAACGGCGAGGCGCAGCCGGCCGCCGAACAGGTTGCGAATTTTCGACAGCACCTGCTTGTCGGCGAACTTGTACTGCCGCTGCAGCAGGAAGCCGGGTGAGCGGCCGCTCCGTTCGGCTTCGCGCATCTTGGCGCCGACCTTGAGCGACCAGTCGAAGATCGCTTTTTTGACCCCACCGGCTTTCTCCATGCCGCTGGTCGCCGCCGTGTAGATCTTCTCGAAGATCCGCGGCACCGAGGGGAAATAGGTCGGTTTCAGTTCGGCCAGGTTCGGCAGGATCTTCTGCGGATCGCCCTCCCAGTAGGCGATCGTGGTGCCGAGGTCGAAGCTGCCGAGCTGGATCAGCAGCGCGAAGGAGTGGGCAAGCGGCAGGTAGAGATAGGTGAGGTCTTCGGGTTCGATCACGTTGACCCCGTTGACCATGTCGAGCATCGCTCGGTAGTTGCCGTGGCTGATGATGCAGCCCTTCGGCGGTCCGGTCGTGCCCGAGGTGTAGATGAAGGTGCAGATGTCGGCCGGCGTCACCGCTGCGTAGCGCTCCTGCCAGCGGGCCTGGTCGACCGCGGCGCCTTTCTCGGAGATCGCGGCGGCCGAGAACGCGTCCTCGGCCTCGCCGGTCATCATCACCACATGCTCGAGGGCCGGCAGCCGGTCGCGGACCTCGCGCACCTTGGCCAGCTGCTCCTCGTTCTCGACGACGACCACCTTGGCGTCGGAGTTCTCGAGCACGTAGCCGCACTCCTCGGGAGAGTTGGTCTGGTAGATCGGGACCACGGTGGCGCCGATCGAGAGCGCCGCGAAGTCCCAGTAGGTCCACTCGGCGCGGGTGTTGCCGAGGATCGAGACGCGGTCGCCTTTCTCGACGCCGAGCTCGGTCAAGCCAAGGGCTAGCGGCCGGACGATCTCCCGCACCTCGCTGTAGCTACGGTCAACCCACCCGTCGCCCTCCTTGTAGCGGACGGCGGGAGCGTCGCCGTAGGCCTTAGCGGCCAGCGGCAGCAGATCTGCCAGGGTCTTCGAGTGAGTGCCCCTCCCCTCCATTTGGGGGGAGTCTAAGTCATCTAGTTCAGTGCTGGACTCCGGCGCTCGGTTGCAGTGAGCCCTGCGCCCTGAAGTTCCGCAACGACATCTCGAAGAGGGTGCGGTCGATGCGGCCGTGGAAGATCGGGACGCCCATTTCCACGCATTTCCCGATCACCTCCTGCCGTTGCATCTTGAGCTGGTCGGCAAGCTCGGTGGGCGTCAGGTGATTGGCCATGGACTGCCTCCACGTAGTTGAAAGTTGGTAGACCCATGTTTATCCCTTGGCGCGGACGTGTCAATCGAAACTTTCGCAAGTTGCGAGGTCGCTGGCGGCGGCGGTCGGCGGCGGCGGCTCGGGCGGCGAACTGCTGCTGGAGGCGGCTCGCGATAATGGCGGTAGATGTCTGAAATCGCCGTCAGGACGATGCCGCGCCGGGGCCGCCTCTGGGTAGTTCTCCTGCTCTCGCTCGGGCTGATCGCGCTCGTCTACGCGCTGGTTAACATCTCGACTCAGGAGCCGGGTGACGAAGTCGTCGAGATCGCAGGGATCGAAGAGGCCCAGCGGCTCTTCGGCGGCGTACCGCAGGAAGGTGACCGGGTCGGCTCCGCCGACGCGCCGGTCACGATCCAGGTCTTCAACGACATGCAGTGCTCGAGCTGTCAGGAGGCCTACCTCTCGACGATCCCGACGCTGGTCGAAGACTACGCCCGGCCCGGCGACGTGCAGCTCGACTGGCGCCACTACTCGAATGCCGAAAGCCCCGAGCAGCTCGGCTTCTACGGCGCTGAGGCGGCGGCCGAACAGGGCTACGGCTGGCAGTACACCTACCTCTTCTTCCGCAACCAGGACGAAGCCGAGAAGTTCGGCGTCGACCAGAGCTTCCTCGAATCGGTCGCCGGCGGCGTCGAGGAACTCAACTTCCCCGAATGGAAGGAAGACCTGGAAAAGAACGGGCAGTCCGGCGGCCCGATCGACAAGCGGCTCGAAGGCTATGAGGAACTCGGCCAGGACCTCGGAATCCGCGTCGGGCAGGCGCTGATCATCAGCGGCCCGAACGGCAGCGAAACGCTGCAGGACAGTCCCTCGCTGGCGGAAATCGAAGCGGCGATCAAGCAGCTCGAATAGGACGCTCGAAGTAACCGCCGCGGCGGCGTCGGCGGCGCTGGCGAAGATGGCGCGGTGGAGTCCGGCCTCTCGACCCGCCCGCTGCTGGTCCTCACCTTCGCCACTGGCGTGATCGACGCCGCCAGCTTCCTCGCCCTCGGCCAGGTCTTCGCGGCGATGCAGACCGGCAACGTGATCTTCCTCGGCCTCGGCATCGCCGGGGTCGAGGGCGCGCCCTTCCTCGCCCCGCTGATCGGGCTGGCGGCCTTCCTCGCCGGCGGGGTTGCGGCGGCGCTGGTGGTGCACGGCAGTCGCGCCCGGCCCGCCGCCCAGGCGGCCTTGCTGCCGCGTTGGCTGGGGGTCGAGGCCGGCCTACTGGTGCTGGCGGCGATCCTCGCTGCCGTCCTCGACGTCGACCCCGGCCACGCCTCGGCCTACTGCCTGATCGCCCTGCTCTCGCTGACGATGGGGCTGCGCAACACCATCATTCGCGGCGCCGCCGGCCCCAACCTCGCCACCACCGTCCTCAACTTGACCCTGACCACGGCGACGCCGGGGACCGTTCTCGCCGCCGCCGCTTCGGCTGACCTGCGCGAGCGCGCCGCCGGCCTACTGGCGATCCTCGCCGGAGCCGTCGCCGGCGCTCTGCTGGCGGATTCGAGCCTGCCGCCGGCGCTGCTCCTCGCCGCGGCGGCGACCGCGGCGGCGGCGCTGCTCAGCGCTCCGCTTCGCGCTAGTCGGGACTAGCCCGCCTGCCGGCCGGCAAGCGCCGTGCCCCAGTCGGCGTCGTCGATGCGGAACGGTTCGGTCGTCGCGAGCCAGTCGTCGAGAACGGCGGCGAGACCCTCGGGGTCTTCGAGATTGGGGAAGTGGGCGGCGCGGGGAAGGAGCTCGAAGCGGCAGTTGGGGATCGCCGCAGCGGCCTCGCGGCCGTGCTCGACCGGGATCGTGCGGTCGCGCTCGCCCCAGGCGATCAGGGTCGGCATCTGACCCAGCAGGTAGAGGCGATCGCGGGCGCTGACCCGTTGGCCGTGGGCGTCGATCACCGCGCGCAAGGTCTGCACGAAGGCGCGCCGCGAGCCCTCGTCCCCCAGCGGCCGCAGCGCCCGCGCCACTGCCTCAAGGTAGACCCCTTTGCGGTTGCCTCGCTCGCGCAGCCGGATCCCGGTCCCGTTCAGCCCGTCGACCACCCGCCGGCTCGCCGCCAGCCGCAGGAGTGTCCCCGAGCCGGGCAGCGCCGCGGCCCGCAGCAGCGGGCTGACGTCGTCGCCGAGGCCGCCGCTGGAGATCAGGCCGAGTCGCTCGGTGCGCTGGGGGAATTGGTAGAAGAACTGCATCGCGACGCCGCCGCCGAGCGAGTGGCCGACGATCGTCGCCCGCTCGACTCCGATCGTTGCCAGCAGGTCGCGGATGCTCGCCGCGTGCGCCCCCAGCGAGTAGTCGCCTCGCGGCGTCGCCGAGTCGCCATGCCCGATCAGGTCTGGCGCGATCACCCGATATGAGCCGGCGAGCCGCTCGGCCACGCCCTCCCAGTGCCGGGAGGAGTTGATCATGCCGTGGATCAGGACCAGGTTCGGCCCGCTGCCCGCCTCGCGATAGATCGAGGGGTGGCCATGCAGGTCGACCTCATGGGCGGCGAAGGTGATTTCAGGCATTAGCCGAAGAACTCATCGGGGCGCCCGGATTTGAACCGGGGACCTCACCGACCCGAACGGTGCGCGCTACCAGGCTGCGCCACGCCCCGAGACGGACGATTATCCCAGAGCGGGGGCGTGAGAGGATGGCCCGTCGCCTTGCGGCGCTACTTTGGACCCCGGCGGGGTCTCCGATCGGAGGAATGTTGCGCAGAGTTGCGGTTCTAGTCGTGCTTGCGGCGCTGGCGGTGGTGCCGGCGTCGGCGCACGCCTATCTGCCGCCGGGTTTCATCGGGATTTCGCCGCAGAATCCCTCCACCGCCAAGGACTTCGACCTGATGGCCGAAGCGGGGATCGACAGCGTGCGACTGCCGATGTACTGGAACGGGATCCAGCCGCGCAACCCGGCCTACTCGAAGCCCAACTGGTCGGGCTTCGACACCGAGGTCGAACTGGCGGCGCAGGCGGGGATCCGGGTGATGCCGTTCGCCTGGTCCTCTCCTCCCTGGATCTCGCCGGAAGCGATCGCGCTGCCGGTGCGGACCGGATGGCAGAAACGCGGCTGGGCGCGCTTCCTGGCCGAAGCGGCGCGGCGCTACGGGCCGCTCGGCACCTTCTGGAGCCAACACACCAAACTGCCCTTCCTGCCGATCCGCTACTGGGAGATCTGGAATGAGGAGAACCTCGTCACTTGGGCGCGCGAACCGAACCCGGCCGAATACGCGACGCTGATCCGGATCGCTGGCCGCACCCTCCACCGGGTCGACGCCAGCGCCCAGGTGTTGGTCGGCGGCTTCTTCGGCACGCCGCTGCAGATCCCGCCCAACATCGGCTCCGACACCTACCTGCGGGGCATTTATGAAGCGGGCAAGGTCAAGCCCTTCTTCGACGGCGTCGCGCTGCACCCCTACGTCGCCAACGCGAGCGGGATGGGGAGGCAGCTGACCGAGTTGCGGCAGATCATGAACGCCCACTCCGACCGCAAGACGCCGCTCTACGTGACCGAGCTCGGCTGGGGCTCGAGCGACGGGCCGACCCGCTGGGAGCGCGGCCTTGGCGGCCAGGCCAACGAGCTCTCGAAGTCCTTCGAACTGCTCTCCGCTAACCGGGTCCGCTGGAACGTGCGCGGCGCCTGGTGGTTCACCTGGACCGACGAAGGCGGCAGCTGCCTGTTCTGCGCTTCGGCCGGTCTGCTGACCGAGAAGCGCGAAGCGAAGCCAGCCTGGTACCGGTTCAACGCCTGGACTGGGGGCGATCCTGGGATCGTCCCCCGGGCGCACTTCCTACCGGGTCTCGGCGAAGCCGAAGAAGAAGCAGCCGAATAGCAGCCGTCGCGCAAGGTAGCGCGGGAATAACGGGCCGATAGTGGGGAAGGAATAGGCTGAGAAGAGACTTCTTTCGACCACGACAACGGAGGAACCAGTCAGATGGCTTTTTCGGTACCTGACCTGCCTTACGCCTACGACGCGCTCGAGCCGACGATCGACGAGCAGACGATGCACTTGCATCACGACAAACATCACCAGGCCTACGTCGATAAAGCCAACGCCGCGCTTGAGGGCACCGAGTGGGCCGACAGAGACGTCGTCGAGGTCCTGCAGAACCTCGATGCCCTGCCCGCCGACAAGCAGGCGGCGGTTCGCAACAACGGCGGCGGCCACTACAACCACAGCCTCTTCTGGGAGATGATGAGCCCGGACGGCGGCGGCGAGCCGAGCGGCGAGCTAGCCGAGGCGATCAACTCCGCCTTCGGCTCCTTCGACGACTTCAAGGGCGAGTTCAAAGAAGCCGGCATTACCCAGTTCGGTTCCGGCTGGGCATGGCTGGTGAAGGACTCCGACGGCAGCGTCGTGGTGACCAAAACCGCCAACCAGGACTCGCCGGTCTCGAGCGGCCAGACGCCGCTGCTGGGCGTCGACGTCTGGGAGCACGCCTACTACCTGAAGTACCAGAACAAACGCCCCGAATACCTCGATGCGTTCTGGAACGTCGTCAACTGGGACTACGTGGCGTCGCGGTTCGCCGGTTAGCGGACGCTGCAAACCGGCGCATCTCGGGGTCTTCGGTCGGCCGGATCGGGTCACGCACTAACTGTGCGCTCCCCTCACCGGCCGACCTGCATCCCCCGACCTGCTTGGTTTTCGCGCCCGTGCGTGGCGCGAGGAATTGCGGCCATCGCGTGCTCGGCTAAGGCGGTGATGGTGAGGCTGGGATTGACGCCGACGTTGGCCGGCACCGCGGCGCCGTCGCAGACCAGCAGGTTCTCGTAGCCGAAGACCCGCTGCTTGGCGTCGACGACGCCGTTCTCGGGCCCTGACCCGATCACCGCGCCGCCGAGGATGTGGGCGGTGTTGGGGACGTTGAAGGCGGCCTCGGAGAAGGAGCTCTGGGCGATCCCGCCGGTCCGCTCGGCCAGCCATTCGGCCGCCTCGTTGGCGACTGGGATGAAGGTCGGGTTCGGTTTCTCGGGGTCCTGTTCGGTGGTTAGCCGCACGTTGCCGTTGGGCATGCGCTTCGGGCGCAGGGCGATCGCGTTGTCGTGGGTCTGCATGACGAGGATGATGATCGTCCGCCGCGACCACCCCTTCGGCCGCATCACCTTCGCGAAGTCGACCGGGTGGCGGACGATCTGGCCGAGCAGCTTCAGCGGCCGCGTCGCTTTCGTCCCGTCTCCCGTCAGCAGCGTGTAGAGGGCGCTCATCGAGTCGCCATCGTTGCCGTAGGTGACCGTCTCGATGTGGGTGTGGGGGTCGGGATAGATGCTCGAGGTGATCGCCACCCGCTTGGTTAGGTCGTCGGCGTAGTCCTCGGGCACGGTGACGGCGAGGATCATCTCGCTGTTGGTCCGCACCAGCTCCCCGAGCCGGTTCGAGATCTTCGGCAGGGCGCCGCCGAGCCGGCAGCGCTGCAGCAGCTTGTTGGTGCCGAGCGGGCCGGCGGCGAAGACGACGCCGCGGGCGGTGACGGTGCGGCGGCCGCGGCCGGGGAGCATCCCCGAGCGCTCGCTGGTCACCGCGTAGCCGTCGCTGCCGTCAGCGGCGCCGAGCGGCCGCACCTCTGTGACCAGCCGTTCCGGCTCGACCCGAGCGCCGCGGCGCTCGGCCAGCCAGAGGTAGTTCTTGACCAGGGTGTTCTTGGCGCCGTGCGGGCAGCCGACCATGCAGCGGCCGCAGCGCATGCAGCCGGTGCGGTCCGGGCCCTCGCCGCCGAAGAACGGGTCGGGGACGGTCTCGCCGGGGTTGTCGAGGTAGACCCCGACCGGGGTCTTCCGGTAGGTGTCGCCGACCCCGAGGTGCTCGCCGAGCTCGCGCAGCAGCTGGTCGGCCGGGTCATCGTCCTCGTGGACGACGACACCGAGCATCCGCTGCGCTTCCTCGTAGTGCGGCATCAGCTCTGCCTCCCAGTCCTCCAGCCCCGCCCACTGCGGGTCGTCGAAGAATTCCTTGCCGGGGACGTAGAGCGTGTTGGCGTAGCCGAGGCTGCCGCCGCCGACCCCGCAGCCGCTGACCACCGCGACGTCTTTGAACTGGGTCAGGCGGAAGATCCCCTTCAGCCCCAGGCGCGGAGCCCAGAAGTAGCGACGCAGGTCCCAGGTCGACTTCGGGAAATCTTTGTCGGCGAAGCGTTTACCGCACTCGAGCACGGCCACCGAGTAGCCCTTTTCGCTCAGCCGCAGGGCGGAGACCGACCCCCCAAACCCCGAGCCAACGACAATCCAGTCGTAGTCAAACTGGCTCACCAGCCAAACCCTATCCGGCCGCCCCCGCCGCTGCTGGAATCAGCCGGCCGAGCGCGGTTCGGCGCCGACTTCTAGCTCAGGCCTCGCCCGGCTCGAGCGGGCGGAAATCCGAAGTGCGGGCGCCGCAGACCGGGCAGAACCAGTCTTTCGGGATGTCCTCGAACTCAGTGCCGGGCGGGATACCGCCGTCGGGGTCGCCGATCGCCGGGTCATAGATGAAGCCGCAGCTTTCGCAGATCCAGAGGGTCGCGTCTTTGGTCGTCGCCTCCACCAGAACCAGCTACTCCTCGCTATTTATCGAAGCTGACCGCGACCGGTTCGCGATCGGCTTTGTCCTCGAGTTCGAAGTACTGGCGGGCGGTGAAGTTGCCCTGGTTGGCGATGATCGAGCCGGGGAACTGCTGGATGTCGGTGTTGTAGGACTGAACGTTGGAGTTGTAGATCCGGCGTGAGGCCTGGATCTCGTCCTCGAGCTCGGAGAGGTTGCGGCTCAGCTGCTGGAAGTTCTCGGTCGCCCGCAGGGTCGGGTAGTTCTCGGCGACGGCGCGGAGGTCGGTCAGCGCGCCGCTCAGGTTCGACTCGGCTTTGGAGGTGTCCTGGACGCTGTGCGCCGACATCGCCTCGGCCCGCGCTTTGGTCGCTTTCTCGAAGACCTCGCTCTCGTGCGCGGCGTAGCCTTTGACCGTCTCGACCAGGTTCGGGACCAGATCGTGGCGCCGTTTCAGCTGGACATCGATCCCGCTCCAGGACTCATCGACGCGGTTGCGCGAGGCGATGATCGAGTTGCGCTTCGCGATGTAGTAGAAGACCGCGAGAAGAATGAGGACTACGACGACAATGATGACGATGGTCATGGGCGCTCCTGATAGTCGGACCGGCTCGGGCGCATCATAGATGGGAGCCAAGCAGGAAGCTGGCGAATGGGCTGAGATCGTGCGGCGCTACGGCGAGCGCCACGAGCTCCGCTACGAGCAGGTGGGGGGCATCAACCCGGTCGACGGCCCGGTTGCGCTTTGCGTCGGCGGCGTCAACCGCCTTACCGGTCAGCTTGCCGAGGGCTTCTGGGGCTCGAGCTGCGACGCCGACGAAAAGGAAATCGGTGGCCTCTTCAACAAGGCAGTGCTGCCGACCGCGCTGCTCGCCAAGGCGCACATGCCCGACCTGGCGAAAGTCGTCCCCGCCTTCAACGTCGAGTCGGTGGAGGGGGCCGAGCATGTCACCCAGCGCTTCTCGCGCAAGGTCGAGTTCGAGTCGATCGACTTCAACAAACGGTTTTGGACGACGGTGCCGAAGGAGTACGACCCGGTGTCGCTGCGCGAGCTGTTCAGCCCCGGCTTCCTTGGCTGGGTAACGACGATGAGCGGCGAGATCGATTTCGGCATCAACGACCGCCAGCTGTGGTTCATGTGGCGGCTGCGAGAGCGCAGCGAGGAAGAACTGAAAACGGCGCTGAAGAACGCCGGCCAGCTCTTCCGGCGCTTGCAGGGGGAGATGGACGAGAGCGGCATCCACACCTACCCGCCGGGCCCCTGGCACGCCGGGCTGGAGTCGTTCCCCGACGCCTAGTGCGATTGGCGCATAAGTCCCCTACGTGGGGGACAAATGCGCCAGAGGCGGCTCAGCGCGGGTAGTCCGGGTCGTCGGGGAGGAGGACGCGGGCGTTCTCGCGAGTTCCGACCACCTTCGGCAGGATTGCTTCAACGGTCGCTTCGCGGTAGGCGGCGATCGCCGCGTCGGAGGTCGCGTGCTCGGCGAGCAGGCTGAGCTGGCTGATGGTCGGGAAGGCGAGGACGATCTCGCCGCTGTCGGCGGCTTCGAGCGCCGCCCGCGGCTCGAACCAGCGCGCCTCGACCGTCTCCACCCCATCGGCCTCGGGAGGCGTGTGGGCGGGGGCGAGAGCAAGGTAGAAGCGAGCGTCGAAGCGGGTGGCGACCACCTCCGGGGTGATCCAGCGCGAGAAGAGGACCAGCTCCTCCTCGGCTGGCAGCTCGACCCCCGCCTCCTCGGCGAGCTCGCGTACCGCGCAGACCCGGCAGCCCGCTTCGCCCTCGCCGTCGGCCGGGTCGACCGAGCCGCCGGGGAAGACCCAGACGCTCGGCATGAAGCGAGCCTCGGCGCTGCGCTTCAGCATCAGCACCTCGAGCGCCCGCTGGGCGTGCTTGCCGCCGCGGCGCAGGAGGACGATCGAGGCCGCCGACCGCGGCTCCGACGGCGGCCCAAAGTTCGGCATCTCCGCCGGCCCCAGCTCCCGCTCCTCCGCGAACTTCCGTCCCTCCGCCATCGACCCACCCTACGACACGCGAGGTTGCCGTTTGCCGCGATATAGGCGGCAAACGGCAACCTCGGCGGCCGGGGGTCAGGTCAGGGCGCGCTCGCGGGCGCGGCGGGTCCAGGCGCGGCCGGCGAGCCAGGCGAGGACCAGGAGGAGCAGCAGCGGCGCGAGGACGGCGAAGCCGACGATCGTCACCCCGGCGGCCACCGAGAGCAGGTGGCCGGCGTCGTCGAGGGCGGCGCCGATGCCCCAGCTGCCGTCCTCGTCGGAGCCGCCCGGGGTGAGCGCGCCCTTGCCGCTGACGATCCGGACCGAGACGTGCGAGAGGTTGGCCCGCCGGTGCAGGTTCGAGAGCTTCGACTTCAGGTTGGCGGCGTGCCGGCGCTCGGAGGCGAGCTCGGCTTCGACCACTTCCCGTTCGGATTCAGTCGTCGCCTCGGAGAGCTGGGCGAGCAGCCCTTCGATCCGGGCTTGGGAGTCCTGCAGCCGTTCGTTGGTGCCGACGGTCGGCGCGGTGATGTCGGTGGTCGTCTCGTGCCGGTTGACGACCTCGCCGATCCGCGAGAAGGCGGCCATCGCGTCGCCGACCTTGCCGCTCGGGATCAGCAGTTCGAAGTTGGCTTCGGCCTGCGTGCCGCTGCCGTTCTGGGTTGACGAATTGAGCACGATCCCGTCGTAGTTGTGGACGGTTTCGAACACCTTCGACGACGCTTCGCCGACGTCGCCCGGCTTGGTGCCGATCACGATCTGCGAGGCGCGTTCGACGTCGCGGTGGGCGGTGTCGGCGGCGGCGCCCCCTGCCGGCTTGGTGGCCGGAGCCTCCGACTTCGACGTCGGGCAGCCGCTTCAGCTTCGAAGGAGCCGCTTTCTCCGGCGGTGGCGGATTCTTCCGCGGCGCCGGTGCTCGGCGCGGCCTTCATGGCCGAACCGTTCTGCTCGGTCGCGCCGGCGGCGCCGGAGGTCGTTTCGTCGGCGCTGGCGCCGCCGGCGGCTTCGCTCCGTCGAGCTGAGGAGCTGGCCGCCGCTCTGCACGAGTCGCGAGGAGGATCCGCCGCTGTTCGACGACCACCACCACCGTCGCCACCGCGATCAGCGCGATCGCGACGCCGCCAGCCGGGATCAGGAAGCGGAACTTCGTCCCGCCGCGGAGCCAGGCGAGGAAGCGGGCGAACGGGTTGCGGGCGCCCTGCGGCGAGCGCCGCGGGAAGCCCGCGGCGGCGCGCTGGTCGAGCTCGGCGGCGAAGGCCGGGCTCGGCTCGGGGCGGAGCGAGCGCAGCGCCGCGGCCAGCTCGGCGTCGCCCATCTCGTCAAAGCGCTTCATCGCATGCCTCCCTCAGCTTGGTCACGGCTCGGTGCAGTCGGGTGCCGGCGTTCGACTCGCTGATGCCGAGGACCGAGGCGATCTCGGCGTTGGCGAGGCCGGCGAAGAACTTGAGCGCGATCAGCTCGCGGTCGCGCGGCGCCAGGGTGGCGAGGCCGGCGTTCAGAGCGAGGCGGCGCTCGCTCCGCTCGGCGCTCTCGACCGCCGGCACCGTCGCCAGATCCTCCGGCTCGGTGGTGAGCTCGGCCTGGCGGCCGCGCCGGCGGAGCTCGTCGAGCGCCGCGTTGCGGGCGATCCCGAACAGCCAGGCGCGCGGCTCGCCGCGGCGGCGGTCGAAGCGGGAGCGCTTGCGGTAGGCGCGCTCGAAGGCGACCGCCGTCACTTCTTCCGCGGCGGCGGAGTCGCGCAGCAGGCCGGCGACGTAGGCGTAGACGTCGTCGCGGCTCGAGCGGTAGAGGTCGTCGAAAGCGAGGTCAGCCTCGCGCGGCTTCTCGGTCGGCGTTGCCAAGAGTGCTCCAGCCTGGCTCATGCGGGTACTACGACGCCACCCGCCATCCATCACATCGATCTTTCCCTGGCCCCAGCCCGGGAAAGATCGGTACCCCGATATTTCCTCCAGCCCAGTGGGAAAAGATCGGTACACCGATATTTGCGGCCCTATGGGGCCGCCTAAAGATCGGTACCCGACATTTTGGCCCCGGGCCTAGGCGCGGGTGGGGGTGGGGAGGGAGGCGACGGCGGCTCGGATGGCGTCGGCGGTGATCGCCATCAGCTCGCGCAGCTGGTCCTCGGTGATCGAAAGCGGGGGGACGATCGCCATCGTGTCGCCGAGCGGCCGCACGATCGCGCCGCGCTCGCGCGCCGCCAGCGTCACCCGGTGACCAAGCCGCAGGTTTGGGTCGCGCTCGCCGAGGTCGATGGCGATCATGAAGCCGCGCCAGCGCACCTCGGCCACCTCGGGCATCGCCTCGATTCCCGCCAGCAGCTCCTCCAGCAGGCGGATCTTCGGCTGCATCCGCTCGATCGTCCGCTCCTGCTCGAAGACGTCGAGGCTGGCCAGCGCCGCGGCGCAGGCGAGCGGGTTGCCGGTGTAGGTGTGGCCGTGGAAGAAGGTCCGCGCCTCTGCCGGCGCGCCGAGGAAGCCCGCGTAGATCTCCTCCGTGGTCAGGGTCGCCGCCAGCGGCAGGTAGCCGCCGCTGATCCCCTTCGCCATGCAGAGCAGGTCGGGCGCCACATCTTCCTGCTCGCAGGCGAACATCGTGCCGGTGCGGCCGAAGCCGGTCGCAACCTCGTCGCAGATCAGCAGCAGACCGTGCTCGTCGCAGAGCTCGCGCACGGCTCGCAGGTAGCCGGGTGGGTGGAGGATCATCGCCGCCGCCCCCTGAACCAGCGGCTCGACGATCACCGCCGCGACCTCGCCGGCGTGCTCGGCCAGCACCCGCTCCATGTCGCCGACGTCGCCGGGCTCGGCGGCGTGGGTCTCGAACAGCAGCGGCCGGTAGGTGGAGTGGAAGAGGTCGATGCCGCCGACCGAGACCGAGCCGATCGTGTCGCCGTGGTAGGCGTCGCGCAACCGCACGAAGCTGGTGCGGCCGCTCTCGCCGCGCTGCTGCTGGTACTGGAAGGCGATCTTCAGCGCGATCTCGGCCGCGGTCGCGCCCGAGTCGGAGTAGAAGACCCGGGTCAGGCCGGGCGGCGCGATCTCGACCAGACGTCCCGCCAGTTCGGTCGCGCCGGGGTGGGAGAGACCGAGCATCGTCGAGTGGGAGATGCGGTCGACCTGCTCGTGGATCGCCCGGTCAATCGTTGGATGCCGGTGGCCGTGAACGTTGCACCACAGCGAGGCGGTCCCGTCGAGGTAGCGCCGTCCCTCGGTGTCGAACACGTAGACGCCTTCGCCGCGCTCGATCATCAGCGGCGGTTCCTCGCTCCACCCCTGCTGCTGGGTGAAGGGGTGCCAGAGGTGGCGGTGGTCGATCTGCGTGAGCTGGGTCGAATCCATTGAGCGAACCGATCCTACGCCTCTGTGTGAAATCCATCACGCACGCAACGATTTCTGTAGAGGAATAGTTGCATCGGTGCAACAATTACCCACATGCAAGCTACTTCTGCCGTCAAAGAGATCCTCGAGGAGGGCTCCCCACAGGCGGGTCCGGAGGAGCGCGAGACCGCGGCGCGGGTGATCGCGCTGATGCGCCACCTCTTCCTCTGGGACCGCGGCAACCAGCTGAAAGTGATGGAGGAGTCCGGCCTCTCGCTGACCCAGTGCAAGGCGATTCTCGAGATTGGCGGCCTCGGCCAGGTGCTGCCCAGCTGCCAGCTCAAAGAGCTGGCCGAGAAACTGGGCACCTCGACCCCGGCGATGAGCCGGGCGGTCGACGACCTGGTCAAGAAGGGGCTGGTGACCCGGGTCGAGGACCCCGACGACCGCCGCGCGCGGCGGATCGAGCTGACCGCAAAAGGGCGGCAGGTGGTCGACCGGATCGTCACCGTGCGGCTCAAAGGCGTCACCGCCTTCGCCGCCTCTCTGAGCGCGACCCAGCGCCGCAAGCTCGACGCCGCCGTCGAGGCGCTGATGGACCGCGACGACATCGCCAAGACCTATGAGCACCTGAAGGGAAGTGAACCTGCTTGACCCGTTACCGCCACCTGATCACCGACGAAAACCGCAAGTGGTGGACGCTCGGGGCGATGTGTTTTGCGCTGTTCATGATCATGCTCGACAACACGGTCGTGAACGTCGCCCTGCCGTCGATCCAGAACGACCTCGGCGCCTCGATCTCCGGCCTCGAGTGGACCGTCAACGGCTACACCCTCTCCTTCGCCGTCTTGCTCGCCACCGGCGGCCGACTCGGCGACATCTTCGGACGCCGCCGCATGTTCCTCATCGGCGTCGTCATCTTCGCCCTCTCCTCGGCGACCGCTGGCCTCGCCCCCGACGAGACCTCGCTGGTCGTCAGCCGCATCGTCCAGGGCGTCGGCGCGGCGCTGATGATGCCGGGCACGCTCTCGATCATCACCGACGCCTTCCCCGCCCACGAGCGCGGCAAGGCGATGGGCACCTGGGCTGGTGTCTCGGCTCTGGCGCTGGCAATCGGGCCGGTGCTCGGCGGCTTCCTGACCGAGAACGTCAGCTGGCGGGCGATCTTCTACATCAACATCCCGGTCGCGATCGGCGCCGTCGCCGCGACCCTCTTCGCCGTGCGCGAGTCGCGTGACACTTCGGTCGGCCGCGACGTCGACTACCCCGGCGTCGCTGTCCTCACGATCGGCCTCACCGCGCTCGTCCTCGCCCTAGTCGAGGGCAACAGCTGGGGCTGGGGCTCGGCTCAGACCCTTGGCCTGATCGCCCTTGCGGTGATCGCGCTGCCGGCCTTCGTCTTCGTCGAGAACCGGGTCAAGGCGCCGATGGTCCAGTTCGACCTGCTCGCCGACCGCAACTTCCTCGGCGCGATCGTGGTCGCGATGATCATCAGCTTCGCGATGCTGGGCGTCTTCTTCTTCCTCGCCCTCTACATGCAGGACATCCTCGGCTACTCGCCGCTGGAAGCGGGCGTGCGGTTCCTGCCCTCGACCCTGATGATCGTCCTCGTCGCGCCGATCGCCGGCCGGCTCGCCGACCGCTTCGGCCCGCGCTGGCTGATCGCCGGCGGCCTGCTGCTCGTCGCCGCCTCGCTGTTCAGCTTCAGCGGCATCGCGGTCGACTCCAGCTACCTCGACCTGCTGCCCGGGTTCATGCTGCTCGGCATCGGCATCGCGATGACGATGTCGCCGATGACCAGCGCCGCGATGAACGCGGTGCCGGTGCAGAAAGCCGGCATCGCTTCCGGCGTCCTCTCGATGTTCCGGATGGTCGGCGGCAGCCTCGGCATCGCCGTCACCGGCGCGATCTTCCAGGGTCTGGTCAGCTCCAAGCTCGACACGCTGCTGAGCGGCAGCGGTATCGACGCTGCCCAGCGCAGCGGCATCGCCGACTCGCTCGGCAGCGGCTCGGTCTCCGGCGCTCTGGGCGGGCTCGCCCCGGCCCAGGCCAGGGAGGCGACCACCGCCGGGAGCGAAGCCTTCGTCTACGCGCTCAGCAACGCGATGGTCGTCGCCGCAGTCGTCGCCCTCGCCGGCGCCGCGGTCGGCGCCTTTGCGATCCGCGCCAAGGCGAAAGGCGAGACGACTGTGGAGGCGGCCGAGGCGGACGCCAACCCAGGCGGATCTGCGGTCGCCGCCGAGGAGCGCGTCGAGCGCGCCGCGGAGCAGGTGGCGTAGTGTCGCCGCGCAATGCTGATCCTGCTGCCACCGTCGGAAGGCAAGGCTGCGCCGAGCAGCGGACCGCCAGTCGAGTTAGAGGCGCTCGCCTTCGCCGCCGAGCTGACGGAGTCGAGGCAGAAGTTGCTCGCGGCGCTCGAGCGGCTCGCCGCAGAGCCCCGAGAGCGGGCCGTGGCGATGCTCGGCGTCTCGCCGGGCCAGGCGGGTGAGGTCGAGGTAGACGCGAAGCTGCGCGGCGCCCCGGCGGCGCCCGCGGCCGAGGTCTACAGCGGCGTCCTCTACGACCGGCTCGGGCTGGCGGCGCTGCCGAAGAAAGCGCGCCAGCGGGTGCTGATCTCCAGCGCCCTCTGGGGCGTCAGCCGCCCCGAGGATCGGATCCCCTACTACCGCTTGCCGCCGAAAGCGAAGCTGCCCGAGACCGGCGCCCTGGCGGGCTTCTGGCGTCCGGCGCTGAAGGAAGCGCTGCCTGATGAGGAAGGCGGTTTGGTAGTGGACATGCGCTCGGCCGCTTACGCGGCGGCCTGGAAGCCGAAACGGGCCGAGCTGCTGGCGGTGCGGGCCTTCACCGAGGACGGCGGCAAGCGCAAGCCGGTCTCGCATATGGCGAAGGCGGTGCGGGGCGAAGTCGCGAAGGCGCTGCTCGGCGCAAAGCGGGCGCCGGAGGACGCAGAGAGCGCCGCCGAGGTGGCGGCGAAAGCTGGCTTCAAGGTCGAGCTCGCCCCCGGCCACCTCGACGTGATCGTCGCCGCCTAGCGCGCTGCAGCGATTTGGGGGCCTATGGACCCCCAAAAGCTTGCAGCGCGGGCCAGCCGTCCGGCGCAGCGAGATCGAGCTGCGGCAGCGTCAGCACGCGGACGTCCCCGAGTTCCGCAACCGTCTCGCGATTCGAGGCCTCGACCGCGGTCGGCTCCTCCGGCCACGGCGTCAACACCACACCTCGAACCTCCAACCCCACCGCGCGTATCGCCTCCAAGGTCAGCAGCGTGTGGTTGATCGTCCCCAAACCTGGACCCGCCGTAACCACCAGTGGCAACCCGAGGTCGACCGCTAGGTCTCGCACCAAGTAATCCGCCGCCAGCGGCACCAGGAAGCCGCCGACGCCCTCGCAGACCAGCATCTCGGCGCCTTCGCCCGCTGCCCGCGCCGCCCCCCGCAGCACTTCGGGGTCAATCCTTTCGCCGGCGAGCGCCGCCGCCAGGTGCGGTGAGGCCGGTGGCTCATACCGGTAGGGCGCGATTTCGGCGTCGCTCTGCGCCGAGCCGGCAGCCCGCCGCAGCAGCTCGTGGTCGTGCTCGCCCGCTTCCTCGAGCCCGGTCACCGCTGGCTTGAAGACCGCGACCACTCGCCCTTCGGCCGCCAACGTTCGCGCGATAGCCGCCGCGACGACGGTCTTGCCGACCTCCGTGCCGGTGCCGGTGACGAAGACACCGGGGGGCAAGCCCTCCATCGCCGCCGCTAGGGCGCCGGGACTAGCTGTTCGGCGCCGCCGACCCCGAGCTCGCGCGCCGCCTCGCTGATCGTCCGCGCCGCCGTCGCCAGTTGCTCGGGAGTGTGGCTCGCCATCACCGTCAGTCGTAGCCGCGAGGTGCCCTTCGGGACGGTAGGCGGCCGGATCCCCTGGGCGAAGACGCCGCGCTCGAGCAGCAGCTCGGTGAGCTGCATCGTCGGCTCCGCCTCGCCGACACTGACCGGCACGATCTGGGTCTGCGAGTCGCCGACCGCGAGCTGTTCGCGGGCCAGCGCCTCTCGCAGGACGGCGGCGTTGCGCTGCAACCGCACGGTTCGGTCGGGCTCGGTTCGGAGGATTGCCAACGCCTCTGTCGCGGCGGCGACCGCGGCTGGTGGCAGCGCGGTCGAAAAGATGAATGGGCGGGCCGAGTTGAGCAGGTAGTCGACCGTCTCGTGGTCGGCGCAGACATAGGCGCCGTAGGAGCCGAGCGCCTTGCCGAGGGTGCCGACGACGACCACGTCCGACTCCCCCGAGAGCCCGGCGTCGCAAACGGTGCCGCGGCCGCCAGGGCCAATTGCCCCGGTCGCGTGGGCCTCGTCGACCAGCAGCCGAGCGCCGTGGCGCTGCGCCAACTCGTAGAGCTCGCGCAGCGGCGCAACGTCGCCGTCCATCGAGAAGACACCGTCGGTGACGATCAGCGCCGCCCGCTCGCCGGCGTCCTCGATCGACCAAGCGAGGTGGTCGAGGTCACGATGGCGGTAGATCCGCGTCTCGGCGCGCGAGAGGCGGCAGCCGTCGATGATCGAGGCGTGGTTGAGCGCGTCGGAGAAGACGACCTCGCCCGGGCCTGCCAGCGCCGCGATCGTCCCCGTGTTGGCGAGGTAGCCGGAGCCGAACAGCAGCGTCTCGGGGAAGCCCTCGAACTCGGCCAGCTCGACCTCAAGGTGGCGGTGCGGTTCCATCGTCCCCGAGATCAGCCGCGAGGCGCCCGCCCCGGCACCCCAGTGCAACGCCGCGTGGGCCGCCGCCTCACGCACCTGCGGGTGGTCAGCGAGACCGAGGTAGTTGTTCGAGCAGAGCAGCAGTACCTCGCGGTCATCGAGCCGCACTGTCGGGCCCTGCGGGCCCTGGATCAGTCGCAGCCGCCGGTGCAGGTCCCGCTCGCGCAGGTCGAGCAGCCGCGCCGCGACGTCGGTCATCGGCTCAGGCCGCCGTCGGATACGACGGCTTCCCCTTCCCCTTCTTTACAACCCGCAGCTGGGTGGACGGATCCCACATCGGCGCCTCGTCTTGGTGGTCGATCAGCTCCTCCATCGGGGTCTCGGGCGTCTCCCCCTCGAGCCAGCCGGAGCGGTTGTCGGGACGCGGATTGGCACCGTTGTCAGGTTGGCGGGCGACGTTCAGCCCGAGTTCCTCGAACATCGCCCGGTCCTCGGCCGGCTCGGCGCCGAGCGTGGTCAGGAAGTTGCCCATCATCACCCCGTTGAGGCCGGCCTTGACCGCGAGCTTGTGCAGCGAGCCGAGGTTCTCGACCCGGCCGCCGCAGAGGCGGAAGAGCGCCCCGGGGATGATCAGCCGGAAGATCGCGATCCACTTCACCGCCTCCCAGGGGTCCAACACCTCGCGATCGCCGAACTTCGTCCCCTGCTTCGGGATCAGCAGGTTGATCGGCACCGAGGTCGGGTTGATCTCGGACAGCTCGAAGGCCATCTCGACTCGCTGCTCGGGCGTCTCGCCGAGGTTCAAGATGCCGCCAACGCAGGTCTCGAGGCCGGCCTCCTTGACCGCCTCGATCGTCCGCAGGCGTCCCTCGTAGCGGACCGTCGAGGAGACCTCCGGGTAGTAGGAGCGAGCCGACTCGACGTTGTGGTGGACGCGCTGGATGCCCGCATCCTTCAGCGCCTGGGCGCGCTCCGTCGACATGTGGCCGATCGAGGCACAGCGCTTGAGATTCGTTTGCTCGGCGACCATTTCGGCGCCTTCGAGGATTTTCTGAAAGTCGCGTTTGGAGAGCCCCTGACCCTGGGTGACCATGCAGAAGCGGTGGGCGCCGGCGGCTTCGGCGGCCCGCGCGTGCTCGAGGATCTGCTCCGGCTCCATCATCGCGTGCATCACCGTGTCGGCGTCGGCGAAGCGCGACTGGGCGCAGAAGCCACAGTCCTCGGCGCAGCCGCCCGACTTGGCGTTGACCAGCGAGCACATGTCGGTCGAGTCGCCGAAGTTCTCCTGGCGCACCTCCCAGGCGCGTTCTACCAGGGCTTCGATCTCCTCGTGGTCGGTCAAAAGGCCGTAGGAGAGCGCTTCGGAGGGGGTGATCAGCGATGCCATCGGTGCCCTTCTTCCAGGAGGTGGACCAAATCGGGAGGCTAGGTGCCGACCCGGACAGGCCGTAGCATCGCAGCATGGATCGGGCGACGGCTCGCAGGCGACGGGTCGCGTTTGTAGGTCTCGCCCTAGCGGCGCTGCTCGGCCTTGCCTCGGGGATCGCGCTCGGCGCGGGGCCAGGCGAGGAGCGGGCAGCGCAGGTTGAGCTGCGGCTGGCGCGGCTGCTCTCGCCGGCGCAGTTGGCGGGCGAGCGGCTGGTCGCCGGGGTGACCGGCACCGCGGTCTCGCCACAGCTGCGCCAGGCGATCCGCGCCGGGCGGTTGGCGGGGGTCGTCCTCTTTGCCGAAAACTTCCCCAGCCGGGCGGCGGGCCGGCGGCTGATCCGCCAGCTGCAGGCGATCCCGCGGCCGCGGGGGCTGAGCGCGCCGCTGCTGGTGATGGTTGACCAGGAGGGCGGGCAGGTGGTGCGGCTCTCGGGAGCGCCGAGCGCATCGGCGCGGGAGATGGGCGAACGCGGCGGCGCTTTCAGCCGCCGCCAGGGCCGCCTTACCGCCGCCAACCTGCGCGACGTCGGTGTTGGCGTCGACCTGGCGCCGGTGCTCGACGTCGGCCGCCCCGGCGGGGTGATCGCCGCAACCGAACGCTCCTTCGGCTCCAACCCGCGCCAGGTCGCGATCAGCGCGGTGTCGTTCGCGCGGGGCCTCGAAGCGGGCGGCGTCGTCGCCACGGCCAAGCATTTCCCGGGGCTTGGCGCCGCTAACGAAAACACCGACTTTGCGGTGCAGCGGATCGAGCTCTCGAAAGCGCGGCTGCGGTTGGTCGACGAGACGCCCTACGAAGCCTACGTTCGCGCCGGCGGGCGGATGGTGATGCTCAGCACCGCGATCTACCCGGCCTTCTCGCAGGCACCCGCCGCGTTCACCCGCGCGATCGCAACCGGCGAGCTGCGGCACCGGCTCGGATTCCGCGGCGTCTCGATCACCGACGCGCTCGAAACCGCCGCCGTCGAAGCATTCGGCGGCCCCGGCCAGGCCGGGGTCGCCGCGGCTCGCGCCGGCGTCGACCTGCTGCTCTTCAACGACCTGGTCGGCGCCGAAAGCGCGCAGCGCGCTCTGCTCGCCAAGCTGCGGGCCGGCAAGCTCGATCGCGCCGAGTTTCTCGCCGGCGCCGACCGCGTCCTCAACCTCCGCGCCGAACTACCGCGCTAGACACAGCGTCTAGACGGAGTCGGGCGCGTCTTCGCGGATCGCTTCGATGTCGAAGACGCGGACTCCGTCGCGGCCGGCGTCCTTGGCCGCGTACATCGCCGTGTCGGCCTCGGAGACCAGGGTGGCGTAAGACATCCGCGGGTCACCGCTGAACATCGCGACGCCGATCGAGGCGGTGACCGGGTCGACGCCATCGAGGGTCGGGTCGTGGTGGCGGATCGCCGCTACCAGCGCTTCGGCGACGATCTGGGCCTCGGCCGGGGTGCTGCGGGGCAGCACCACCGCGAACTCGTCGCCGCCGAGCCGGGCGACGATGTCACCGGCCCTGGCTCGCCGCCGCAGCACCTGCGCCACCTCCTCGATCAGCCGATCGCCAGCCGGGTGGCCGTGGGTGTCGTTGACCTCCTTGAAGTGGTCGAGATCGATCATCAGCAGCGCTGCGGTGCCGCGGTCGCGCCGCCGCCGCGCCATCGCCGCTCGCACCTCTTCCTCGAAGCGGCGCCGGTTCTTGAGCCCCGTCAGCGCGTCCTCGCCGGCCTCGCGTTCGAGCTGCTGCACCTGTTCGTTGCGGCTCCAGATCAGGATCAGCGCCCCCAACAGCGAGGAGATCGCGACCCCGATCGCCGCTAGCAGCAGTGGCAGGCTGATGTCCGGCCGGTTCGGGTCCCTGACCACCAGTAGCCATTTGCGGTTGGCGATCTGGACCGGCGCCGCCGACGGGTCGTCGAGCTCAGCCGCCTGGCCCGAGATCGGCGCTCCGTCGGTGTCGAACCGCTCGACCGTGTGCTCGGGGAGGACTTCGTTGACGCTGGCCGCGAGGTCGGCGACGCGCAGCGACCCGGCGGCAAACCCAATCAGCGCCTGGCGTCGCTGAGCAACGGTCTGGGTGGGGGCGCCGTCGCGGTAGATCGCCTGGAAGACGTTGAATCCCGCGCCGCCGAGCAGCAGCTTGATCACCGGAGTCGCGATCGGCTTGCCGGTGTCGCGGGCGCGTTCGAGGTACGGGGCACGCTTCGGTTCTGAGCCGACGTCGAAGCCCAGCGCTTCCAGCGACGGCCCTTTCGCGGCGATGTAGGTGACGGGGAAGTAGTGGTCGTGCTCGCGCGCCCGGCGGAGGATCCCTTCCCCCGGATTCCCCGCGCGTTCGGTTATCTCGAAGCCGTACTGCCGTTCGTAGGCGGCGCGTTCGGCGCCCGGGACCCGGTCGAGCATCACCGCGGCGTTCAGCACGTCCTGCTTCAGCAGCGCGTTGCTGACGACTTTGAACTCGTGCTCTGAGATCCGCCCCTCGACCTGGAAGAAGGCGGCAGCGCTGGCCAGCTGTCCGACCGCGAGCTGGGCCATCGCCTCGGCCTGGTGGGCGGCGCGCCCTGCCTCGTCCCTCTGCATCGTTTCGAAGTCGGCCTTGTCGTCGGCCCGGACCACGATCGCGGCCACCACCGAGCCGGCGGCGATCAGCAGCACGCACAGCAGGCCGATTACGAACCGAAGTCGCATGCGTGAGTTCTCGGTCTGGTGCATGGCCGCCATTCAATCTGGGAAGACACGTGCGGTGACGCCTGGAACACCGCGATCAAGGAAGTGCAGCGGAAACGCCCGAGTTCCGCTCTCAGCCCCGCCTGTGAGCGCAGCAGCGCTACTCGTTCGGAACCGCCGCCAGCGACTCCCAGAGGTAGATCGAGGCGAGGCTGCGGTGGGGTGAGAAGCGCTCGCCGAAGGCGACCGTCTCCTGCGGAGTCGGCATCTCTTCCATGCCGTACTCGATCTGGATCGCCTTGCGGATCCCGAGGTCGCCGCCGGAGAGGACGTCGGGGCGCTCGAGGTGGAAGAGCAGGAACATCTCGGCGGTCCAGCGGCCGAGGCCGCGGACGGCGACGATCTCCTCGATCACCTGCTCGTCGTCGAGCTGCTCGAGCCGGTCGAGCTCGAGCTCGCCATCGACGACGTGCCGGGCGAGGTCGCGGATGTACTCGACCTTGCGGCCGGAGAGGCCGGCGCCGCGCAGTTCCTCCTCGCTCACCGCCAGCAGCTCCTGCGGCGATGGGGTCTTGCCGCCGAACAGCTCGAGGACGCGGTTGTAGATCGCTCGCGCCGCTTTGGTCGAGACCTGCTGGCCGACGATCGAGCGCAGCAACGCTCCGTAGGCGTCCGCCGGGCGCTCCTCGTTACGGCGGCGCAGCCGCTCTTCGATGTCGATCTTGCCGATCCGCTTGATCAGGGCCGCCATCGTCGGGTCGTTCTTGGCGAGGGCGCGACGGGCGGCGGCGGCTTTCTGCGCGCTCATCGGCCCAGCCTCCCGGCGCTCAGCGCCCTGTCCAGCGAGGCGGCCGCTTCTCGCCGAAGGCGCGGATCCCCTCGCGCAGGTCCTCGGAGGCAAAGCAGCTCTCCCGCAGCGCCAGCAGCCCCGCCTCTTGCTGCTCGCTGAGGATCGGGTTCGAGTTGAGGACGTCGATCGCGCTCTTGTTGCCGCGCGCCGAGAGCGGCGCGTTGGAGGCGATCAGCGCCGCCAGCTCGACCGCCGCCTCCTCCAGCCGCTCGTCCGGCACCACTTCGTTGACGAGGCCAATCCGCTCGGCCCGCTCGGCCCCGAGGTTGCGGCCGGTGAGGAACAGCTCCTTGGTCCGCGGCAGCCCGATCGTGTCGAGGAACTTGCGCAGCCCGGTGTGGCCGTAGATCAGCCCCAGCCGCGCCGGCGGCATCCCCAGCTCGGCGCTGGCGGCGCAGATCCGCAGGTCGCAGCTGACCGCCAGCTCGAGGCCGCCGCCGAGGCAGTGGCCATTGATCGCCGCCACCGTTGGCCAGGGGTGACGGCTGAAGGCGTCCATCGCGGCTTGGAAGGGATGGGCGACGAGCGCCTCGGCGTCGCGCTCGAAGGTCGCCTCGGGGATCGCGGTGATGTCGTATCCGGCGGAGAAGACCGGCGGCTCGCCGGTGATCAGCACGCAGCGGGTTTCGATCCCGCGGTCGAGGCGCCGCAGCGTCTCGGTCAGCGCGTCGAGGATCTCGTGGTCGAGCGCGTTGCGCCGCTCCGGGTTGGCGATCCGCAGCCGCGCCACCGCCTCCGCCGGGCGGTCGAGGAGCAGCTTGCCGCCGGCTAGGCGCTCGGTCTCCACGCGGGCTACTCCGGAGCTTCCACGGTGCTACTCGAGGACGATGAGGACATCGCCTTCGCTCACCGACTGGCCTTCCGCGCAGCGGATCTCCGTGACGACGCCGTCGTCTTCGACCTCGACCGGGATCTCCATCTTCATCGACTCGAGGATGACGACGGTGTCGCCGTCTGAGACCTGGTCGCCGACCGCGACCTCGATTTTCCACACGCTGCCGGTGATGTGCGCCTCGATGTCTGGCATGGGCGGGGAGAATAGCCGCGCGATGGGACCCGAGAGCAGTGGCGCGACTTCCGAGGACGAGTGGCCGATGGCGGCGATCGTCGCCGCGCGCAACGAGGCCGACCGGGTTGGGGCGACGGTGGCGGCGCTGCGCGGCGCTTTCCCGGCGGCGGCGATCTGGGTCGCCGACGACGCCTCCGAGGACGGCACCGCCGAGGCGGCGCTGGTCGCCGGCGCTCAGGTGGTGAACCGCCGCCGCCCCCACGGCAAGGGGGCCAACGTGACCGCCGCGGCTGAGGCGGCGCTGGGGGTCGAGCCGCCGCCGCGGCTGGTGCTGCTCTGCGACGGCGATCTCGGCGCCTCGGCGGCGCGGCTGGGGCCGCTGGTGGCGGCGGTCGAGGCGGACGAGTGCGACCTCGCGGTTGCCACCTTCTCGCGGCGCGTCGGCGGCGGCTTCGGGGTCGCCCTCTCCTTCGCCCACTGGGCGGTGCGGCGGCTCTGCGGGGCGACGGTCGCGGCGCCGATCTCGGGCCAGCGGGCGCTGCGGGCGGAGACGCTGCGCGCCTGCCTGCCGCTCGCCAAGGGGTTCGGGATGGAGATTGGGATGACCGTCGACGCGGTCCGCGCCGGCTACCGGCTGGGCGAGTACGAGCTCGATCTCGAGCACCGGGCAACCGGCCGCGATCTCGCCGGCTTTCTCCACCGGGGCGTGCAGCTACGCGACTTCGTCCGCGTCTTCCTCAGCCGGGCGCGGCGCGGTCGGGGCGGGGGACAGGTCCGGGGTGGGGGAGTGGTGCGGTGATCCTCGCGATCGACCAAGGGACGACCGGGACGACCTGCCTCGTCTTCGACCCCGAGGGGCGGATCGCCGGCCGCGCCTACTCAGAGTTCGAGCAGTTCTTCCCGCGGCCCGGCTGGGTCGAGCACGACGCGACCGAGATCTGGGAGGTGACGCGGCAGGTTGCGCGCGAGGCGCTCGCCGCTGCCGGCGTTGACGGCGCCGGGCTCGAGGCGATCGGGATCACCAACCAGCGCGAGACCGTGGTCGCTTGGGACCCCGACAGCGGTGAGCCATTGCACCGGGCCCTGGTCTGGCAGGACCGCCGCACCGCCGAGCGCTGCGAGGAGCTGCGCACCGCCGGGCTCGAGCCGCTGGTCCGCGAACGCACCGGCCTCACCCTCGACCCCTACTTCTCGGCGACCAAGATCGAGTGGCTGCTGCGCAACGCCGAGGGGATCGAGCGGGCGGTGTTCGGCACGATCGACGCCTGGCTGCTGTTCAAGCTGACCGGCCGCCACGTCACCGACTACACCAACGCCTCGCGGACGATGCTGTTCGACATCCACCGTCTCGGCTGGGACCCGGAGCTCTGCGAGGCGCTCGCGATTGACCCAGCGCGACTGCCTCAGCCGCTGCCCTCCGCCGGCGTCTTCGGCACCACCACCGAGTTCGGCGGCGAGGTGCCGGTCGCGGGTGTGGCTGGCGACCAGCAGGCGGCGCTGTTCGGGCAGGCGGCGCTCGAGCCGGGGATGGCGAAGAACACCTACGGCACCGGCAGCTTCGTGCTCCTCAACTGCGGCGCCGAGGTGCCGCCTGCGCCCGAGGGCCTGCTGGCCACCGTCGCCTGGGGGATCGGCGACGAGGTCACCTACGCGCTCGAGGCCTCGATCTTCGTCACCGGCGCCGCCGTGCAGTGGCTGCGCGACGGGCTCGGGGTGATCGCCGCGGCGGCCGAGACCGAGCCGCTTGCCGCCTCGCTCGAGTCGAACGACGGCGTCTACTTCGTACCGGCGCTGACCGGGCTCGGCTCGCCCCACTTCGACCCCTACGCGCGCGGCACGATCGTCGGCCTCACCCGCGGCAGCGGCCGCGCTCATCTCGCCCGGGCGGCGCTGGAGGCAATCGCCTACCAGACGGTCGACGCGGTGCGCGCCCAGGAAGCCGCCGCCGAGCGGCCCCTCGAACTGCTGAAAGCCGACGGCGGCGCTGTCCTCAACCGCTGGCTGATGCAGTTCCAGGCCGACGTGCTCGGCGTCCCGGTCGTCGTCCCGGAGGTGGCGGAGACGACGGCACTCGGTGCCGCCTACTTGGCTGGGGTTGCGACCGGCGCCTGGACGCTCGAGCAGGTGGCCGAGCGCTGGCGCGAGGCGGCTCGCTATGAGCCGCGGATGGCCGCCAGCGAGCGCGAGCGCTTGCTGGCAGATTGGCGCCGGGCGCTGGAGCGCTCGCGCGGCTGGGCGGACCCCCGTTCGGCGGGTTCTGCAGGCACCGAGTAACCGGCGCCTGCCGCGTTTGTAGGGTGCAGCGGCGGCGCGACTCTGCGGCCGTTTCTCCCATGGCCGAGATGAAGCCACAGGTCTACAAGGACCCGCGCCCGGCGGAGTACTTCGACGAGTTCCACCAGGCGGCGCGGAGCGGCTCGACCTGGGTCTACACGCTGGCCCGGATCGTCTGCACGCTGCCGACGGTCCTGCTCTTCCGGCTCAAGGTGATCGGCCGCGAGCACGTGCCGCGGCACGGCGCGCTGATCCTCGCCCCCAACCACTTCAGCCAGATGGACCACTTCTTCGCCGGCGTCTACCTGCCGCGGAAGATCCGCTTCATGGCCAAATCGCAGCTCTTTGGGCCGCCGGTCTTGACCGCGATCCTCAAGCACGGTGGCGTCTTCCCGGTTCGCCGCGGCCACCGCGACGAGGAGGCGATGAAGACCGCCTTTACCCTGCTCGACCAGGGCGAGATGGTGTTGATCTACGCCGAGGGCGGCCGCTCGCGCAGCGGGGAGCTGGGCGAACCGAAACGGGGGATCGGCCGGATCGCGCTCGAATCCGGTGCCCCAGTTGTCCCGATCGCGATCTACGGCTCGGCCGGTGTCCGCAAATGGAAGCGGCTGCGCTTCCCACAGGTGACGATCGAGTTCGGCGAGCCACTCGCCTTCCCGGCTGAGAAAGAAGTCACCCCCGAGCGCCAGTTCGAGGCCGCGACCGAGATCTTCGGCCGCGTCAAGGATCTCTACGGGGGACTAGCTACTCGTAGCGCCGCTCGATCCGGGAGTAGAACTCCGGATCGTGCCCGGGCGTGATCACCGCGTCCGGGAACTGAGCACGGAAGAGGCGCAGCTCCTGTAGCGAGCGGCGCCAGTTGTGGGCGTCCTGGGGGCGGGGCGGGGGAGCCAGGTCGTCGAGCTGGCCCTCGTAGTAGACGGCGTCGCCGCCGATCACGAAGTCGCGCTGGCCGAGATGGCAGATGACCGCGACGTGACCGGCGCTGTGGCCCGGGGTGAAAGCGAGGCGGACCGAGCCGTCGCCAAAGAGGTCGAAGGTGCGGGCGAAGCTTGCGTAGGAGCCGACCGCGGCCTGGTTGAAGTCGACGGTGCGGTACTCGAAGGCATAGTCGTAGTGGGAGCGCCGGTAGCCGTCGCTAACTCCGCCCGAGGCCGCTGCCTGCCACTCGGCGGCGGAGACGACGAAGGTCGAGCGCGGGAACTCTGAGATCGCCGAGCTGTGGTCGAGGTGGAGGTGGGTCATGACGACGATCGGGACCTCGCCGGGGTCGATGCCGCGGGCCCGCAGTTGCGAGGGGACGTCTTCTCGCGCCTCGAGCGTCGGCTTGCCGTAGCGGTTGGCGAGGCCGCCGAAGTTCTGGCGGCCGTCGCTGGCGATCGAGGGGTGCAGGCCGGTGTCGACCAGGATCGCGCCGGCGCTCGGGTGGCGGATCAGGAAGGCCGGCACCGGCACCTCGTTGGCCGGCTTGCCGCGCAGTAGCGCCCAAAGCAGCTTCGCTTTCAGCATCGGGCCGCCGGGGCTGACCATCAGCGATTTCGCAAACGAGACGTGGCCGGCGATCAGCGGTTCGACCGCGACCGTCGCTCCCTGGGTCCCGCCGGCGAGCGGCTCGTGCAGTGGCTGTGGTTCGACGCTTACTGCCATGAGCGGCCAGATTAAGCTGAGCGCACGCCGATAGGCTCTCTTGGGAATGGCTGAATGCTCGCGTTCGCAGGTGTTTCGGGAGGGATTGCTCGAGGATCAGGTCTGCCTTGTCTCGGGGGCCGGGTCGGGACTGGGGCGGGAGATCGCGCTGGAGTTGGCGCGGCTCGGCGGCGCCGTGATCGGTTGCGGGCGACGGGCCGAGCCGCTGGCGGAGACCGCCGAGCTGGCTGCCGGCCTGCCTGGCTCCTTCGAGCACCGCGAGCTCGACATCCGCGAGGAGGACGCCGTCGATGCGCTAATCGATGGGGTGCTCGAGCGCCATGGCCGCCTCGACGTCCTGGTCAACAACGCCGGCGGTCAGTTCCTCAGCCCGGCCGAGGCGATCACCCCGAAGGGCTTCCGCACCGTGATCGAGCTGAACGTCGAGGGCACTTGGCTGATGACCCACGCCGCCGCGACCAAGGCCTTCATCCCACAAGGCGACGGCAAGGTGCTGAGCGTCACCCTCTCGCCCCACAACGGAATGCCGGGAATGGTCCACTCCGGCGCCGCCCGCGCCGCGGTCGAGAACATGATGCGGACGCTGGCAATCGAGTGGGCACGGTTCGGGATCAAGACCGTCGCCCTCGCCGCCGGACACTTCGCGACCGAGACGCTACTGACCAAGTATCCGCAGGCCGTCGTCGACAACGTCGCCCGCTCGATCCCGCTGCAGCGGACCGGTCGCGCTGAGGAGATGGCCTGGCTCGTTGCCTACCTGGCTTCGCCGGCCGGCGATTTCTTCTCCGGCACGACGATCACGATCGACGGCGCGAGGGACAACTGGGCCGGGCCGTGGCCGCCACCGGCCCTGGCGACCGACGAGGGCGCCCCGGTCGCCGAGGAGCGCCGTGGTCGTCCTTAGGTCCGATCGCGCCTTCGTGGTTGTCCTTAGGGCCGGATAGCGGATCGAAGGACAACCACGCCGGGGCCACGCCGGGGGCCCGACGCGCGGGGGCGTTGCGCGGTCTAGGCCGTGCGGGGCTCGAGCACGACCAGCGGGATCTCGCGGCCGGCGCGGGCGCGGTAGTCCTTGTAGCCGCTGTAGGAGGCGTCGGCGAGCTCCCAGAGCCGCTCGCGCTCCTCGGGCCGCGCCACGCGGGCGTGGACCGGGCGACGCTCCGATCCGACTTGGACGGTCGTGTCGGGATTCGCCATCAGGTTGTGGTACCAGGCCGGGTGCTTCGGGAAGCCGCCCTTGGAGGCGATCAGCAGCAGATCGTCGCCATCGTCGACGAAGAGTAGGGGCGTGGTCCGCAGCGTCCCCGACTTCGCCCCGACGTGATCGAGCAGCAGCATCCGGCCGCGGACGCCGGGGATCACCCGGCCGATGCGCCCACCCGTCCTCCGATAGAGGAAGGTGTGGGCGCCCGCGGCCCTCGTCAGGACCGGCCAGATCCGGTCGGCGACGTCGAGGTAGCGCGGCGGCGTGCGGCCGGCGGCTGGTGCGCTCAGGTGTACATCCCCCCGAACATGCCGCCGGTGATGTCCAGTACCTGCCCGTGCACGTAGTTGGCCAGCGGCGAGGCGAGGAAGAGCACCGGACCCGAGGCCTCGATCGGGGTGGCGGGACGGCCGAGCGGGATGATCGCCGAGGCCATCGCCCGCATTTGCTCTGGAATCCCCAGCTCGATTTTCTCGCCGCTCGGCGCGGTCATCTCTTCGCCCGCCTCTTTGGCGGCGGTGAGGCGGGTTTCGACGAACCCGAAGGCGACCGCGTTGACGTTGATTTTGAACTGGCCCCACTCCTTGGCCAGGGTTTTGGTTACCCCGACCACGCCCATCTTCGCCGCCGAGTAGTTGACCTGGCCGGCGTTGCCCATCATCCCCGAGGTCGAGGAGACGTTGATCAGCTTGCGGAAGACCTCGTTGCCTTCCTCGCGCTCGGCTTTTGCCGCGCCGCGCCAGTGCGGAGCGACCGCCCGCGCCACCCGGAAGGGGACGACGGTGTGGATGTCGAGCATCGCCTGGAACTGCTCGTCGGTCATTTTGTGGGCGACGCCGTCCCAGGTGTAGCCGGCGTTGTTGACGACGATGTCGACTCTGCCGAAGGCGTCGACTGCGGCGGCGACCAGCTCGTCGGCGGCGCCGGTCTTGGTCAGGTCGCCGCCATAGACCGCGGTCTCGGCGTCAATCTCAGTCGCCGTCTGTTCGGCGACGTCGGCGTCGAGGTCGTTGATCAGCACCTTCGCCCCCTCGCCCGCGAAGAGTTCGGCCGTCGCCCGGCCGATCCCCCGCGCCGAGCCGGTGACGATCGCCGCTTTGCCGTCCAGAAGTCCCATCTCTCCTCCGTTTCCGCTCGTGAAGTCGGGCCTGAGGCTACAGGGAAAACAATCCTGGTTGACTGGCCAATCGGTTTTCGATGGTGGGCCACCACAGGTGCCGGGTTGCACGTCCGCTGGGAGGGGAGAGAATCGCGCCGTGAGCGACCCGCTGTCGATCTTTCTCTTTGCGCTTATGTCGGCTGCAAACCCGACGCTGCTGGCGGCGGTGACGATCATGCTGCTGCTGCCGAACCCGAAGCGGCTGATGCTGGGGTACCTGGTCGGCGCCTTCCTGACCAGCTTCACGATCGGGCTGTTGGTCGTCTTCGAGCTGCACGGCTCGGAGGCCGTCAGCACGACCAAACGGACGCTCAGCCCGATCGAGAACCTCGCAATCGGGTCCCTGCTGATCATCGCCGGGTTGGTCCTCAGAGGGCAGCGGATGGAGGCGCGACGGGAGCGGAAGCAGGCCCAAAAGGAAGCCGCGGGGGCGAAGAAGAAATCGCTGCCCGAACGGCTGCTGGGGAAAGGCGACCCGCGGATCGCCTTCTTCGTCGGCGTTCTCCTCAGCTTTCCGGGTGCCTCCTACCTGGCGGCGCTGACGAAAACCGCGAAGCTCGAGATCGCCGACCCGTGGCTGGTGCTGATCGTGCTTGGCGTCTGCGTCCTGCAGCAGGCGCTGCTGGAGGTGCCGATCATCGCCTACACGCTGTGGCCAGAGCCGGCAAAGCGGGCGATCGCCAACTTCCGCGAGTGGCTCGCCCGCAATGGCCGGCGGGCGGCGGCGCACGTCGCAATCGCGCTCGGCCTCCTCCTCTGGGTCCGGGGTGTGATCGAGATCCTCGCCCGCTAGGTCTCTCTAGGAACCGGCGATCCGTCGCAGGTCCCGCGGGCGCAGTAGAGCGTGGAGCGTTGAGGGCTCGAGGATCGCCAGGCCGCCCTTGCGCAGCTTCACCTTGGCGCCGGTCAGCCGGGCGACCTCGTCGGAGAAATCAGGCTCGTGGCCAACCAGGAGAACGTTGCCGCGGCCTGCGCTGAGGGCGAGCGTGTCGAAGCCGCCGCCGCCGAGTTGCAGTGCGATCTCGGGCTCGATTCCCGGCAGCGACTCGCAAGCGAGCCGCGCGGTGGCGGCGGCGCGGACTCGGGGGCTGGTTAGGCAGGCTTCGATCTCGGCGCCGAGAGCAGCGAGCGCGGCGCCGGCGGCCTGCGACTGGCGCTCGCCCTTGGGCGTCAACCGCCGGGCGAAGTCGTCCCGGGTCTCATGCTCTGCGTCTCCGTGCCGAAGTAGGTAGAGCATGTCTCCATTTTTCACGAAACCGCAACGCATCCGTCCCGGAGGTTTGTTAGCTTCCGCTCACATGATCTTCAAACCCGGCCGCCGCTCGCTGGCCGTGGGGCTTGTGGCACTGATCGCTCTGATCGTGCCCGCCGCGGCGAACACCGCTGGCCAGATCACCATTTACGGGGGCGCCTCCGGCACCCACCTCGTTCTCCACAAGCACGACGGCAAGCTGATCGTCAAGGGCTGGCAGGCGCGCCACAAGCCGAAGGGCTGCCACTTCACCAAGCGCCGTCTGCGCGCCGTTTGCGATCTCTCACGCGCCGGCCGGATCGAACTGAAATTGGGCAACCACGGCGACTTCGTCCGGGTCAAGAACGCCCTCCCGATACCCCTCACCGCCTACCTCGGCGGCGGTTCGGACAAGTTCATCGGCAATGGCGAGAACGACACCTGCTACTCCCAGGGCTCCCGCCGCAACCGCTGCGTCGGCGGCGCCGGCCGCGACATCTGCATCACCGGCGAGAGGAACAGCGACTGCGTCGGCGGCCCCGGCAACGACTACTGCAAACACGGAAACGGCTCCGACGGCTGCTGGGGCGGTCCCGGCAACGACATCTGCATCATGGGCCGCGGCCACGACGGCTGCCACGGCGGACGCGGCAATGACCGCCTCTACGGCGGCCCCGCGTCCGACCAGCTCTACGGCGGCCGTGGCCGCGACTACTGCGACGGCCTACCCGGGCGCGGCAAGTCCCACAGCTGCGATTTCGGCCCCCGGCGCTAAGCCGCCCTGGCGCAATCGCGGCGCTCCGACTAGCGTCATCGCGAGATGCATCTCGTCGACGGCGTCCACCACGTCACTTTCCTGAGCGAGGACCTCGACCGCCTCACCAGCTTCTACGAACGCGTCTTCGACGCGACCAAGACGCTCGACATGACCGAGGAAGGCGTCCGCCACGTCTTTATCGCGGTCGGCCCGACCACCGTCATCCATCCCTTCCAGATCCTCGCCGGACCGTCGCTGCCGCCTGCGCCCGGCGAGATGTTCCAGCGCGGCCGCCTCGACCACTTCGCCCTCCTCGCTCCGTCCGAGGGCGCCTTCCTTGAGATCCGCCGCCGCATCGAGGCCGAAAACGCTGCCGACGGCGAGGTCCGCGACATGGGGACGATGTGGATCCAGGGTTTCCACGACCCCGACGGCTTCTACGCCGAGGTGATCTGGCGCAGGCCCGACCTGGACGACGCGCAAACGCTCGAGCGCGCCGAGTGGGGCACGGTCGGCTTATAGCCCCATCGTCTTGCCGATGATCTCCTTCATGATCTCGTCGGTGCCGCCGCCGATCGGGCCGAGACGGGCGTCGCGGACGGCGCGCTCGATGCCGTACTCGCGCATGTAGCCGTAGCCGCCGTGGATTTGGAGGGACTGGTCGGCGATCCGGAGGACCGTGCGTTGGGTGAGGAGCTTGGACACTGAGACCTCTTTGATGCAGTCGCGGCCCTCGTGGAAGAGGCGGAGCGCGTCGTAGGTCTGGGCGCGGGCGGCTTCGGCTTCGGTCGCCATCTCGGCGACTTGGTGGCGGATCGCTTGGAACTTGCCGATCGGGCGGCCAAAGGCTTCGCGGTCTAAGGCGTAGGCGACGGTGGTCTCTATGAGGCGGCGCATCGCGCCGATGGCGCCGATCGACATCAGCAGCCGCTCCCAGGCGAAGTTGGCCATGATCAGCTTGAAGCCGCCGTTCTCCTCGCCGAGCAGGTTCTCCGCTGGGACCTCGACGTCGGTGAAGGCGAGCTCTCCGGTGTCGGAGGAGTGCCAGCCCATCTTCTCGAGCTTGGCCGCGACCTCGTAGCCGGGCATCTCCCGCTCGAGGACGAGGAAGGAGATGCCGCCGTGGCCGCCCTCCTCGGTCGTCTTGCAGGCGCAGACGAGGAAGTCGGCGCGGACGCCGTTGGTGATGAAGGTCTTGGCGCCGTTGACGACGTAGCGGTCACCGTCCCGGCGGGCGGTGGTCTTGATCCCGGCGACGTCTGACCCGGCGCCCGGCTCGGTGATCCCCAGGGCGCCGATCTTCTCGCCGGCGATTCCCGGCACCAGCCAGCGCTGCTTCTGCTCCTCGGTGCCGAAGTTGAAGATCGGCGGCATCGCGATCGAGGTGTGGGCGTTGAGCCCTGCGGCGACGCCGCCCGAGCCACCGGAATGGGCCAGCTCTTCGACCCAGACCGCGTCGTGCAGGTGCGTTCCGCCCTGGCCGCCGTAGGTCTCCGGGAACTTCAGCCCGAGAAAGCCCAGCTCGGCGCAGCGCGCGTAGAGCTCGCGGGGAAATTCACGCGCTGCCTCCCACTCATCGACGTGGGGCGCGATCTCGGCGGTGACGAAGCGCGCCACGGTCTCCCGCAGCTCCTCGTGCTCCTCACCAAAGGGCGGCATAACCGCCTGCGCGCCGCTGTCCTTGACGACGGTCATTTGGCGCCTTTTGCATCCCATAGATGTAAAAGGCGCCAATGGCCGCCTACAGCCCGTAGCTGCGGCCGATCACGTCGAGCATTACCTCGTCGGTCCCGGCCCCGATGCGGTTGAGGCGAACGTCGCGGTAGGCGCGCTCGATCTCGTACTCCTTCATGTAGCCGTAGCCGCCGAGGATCTGGACGCACTCGTCGGCGACCTCGCAGGCGATCCGCGAGGCGAACAGCTTCGCCATCGTGATCTCGCGCACCGGGTACTCGCCGTTGGCGTAGCGCCAGGCGGTTGCGTAGGTGAACTGCTTGGCAGCCTCGGTCTTGGTCGCCATCTCGGCGAACTTGTGGCGGATCGCCTGGAACTTGCCGATCGGGCGGCCGAACGCTTCGCGCTCTTTGGCGTACTCGAGGGTCTTCTCGATCATCCGCTCCGCCCCCGCGTGGCAGCCGGCGGCGGCGACTAGCCGCTCGCCCTGGAGCTCCCAGGCGATGTGGTAGAAGCCCTTGCCGACCTCGCCGAGGACGGCGTCGGCGGGGACGCGGACGTCGTCGAAGGCGAGTTCGCCGGTGTCGGAGGCGTGCATCCCCATCTTCTCCAGCTCGGCCGAGACGGTAAAGCCCGCCACCTTCTCGCCGTTCTCGTCGCGCAGCGGGACGACGAACAAGGTGATGCCGGCGTGGCGCTCCTCCGGATCGGTCTTGGCGACGAGGACGATGAAGTCGGCCCGCGGCCCGTTGGTGATGAAGGTCTTGGAGCCGTTGATCACGTATTCGTCGCCGTCGCGGAGCGCGGTGGTGCGGATGCCGGCGACGTCGGAGCCGGCGCCGGGCTCGGTGATCCCCAGGCATGCCACCTTTTCGCCCTTCAGGCCGGGTTCGAGGTACTTGCGCTTCTGGTCCTCGGTGCCGAGGAGGTGGATCGGCGGCAGGGTCATGTCGCTCTGCACCGCGAAGGCCATGTTGGTCCCCCCGGAGCCCGAGTAGCTCATGCACTCGGCCCGGACCAGCGAGTAGAAGTAGTCACCGCCCTGGCCGCCGTACTCCTCGGGGAAGCAGAGGCCGAGGTATCCGAGCTCGCCGGCGCGGCGCATCGCCGAGGTCGGCCAGTAGGTGTCCTCCCACTCGTTGCGGTGGGGCCAGAGCTCCGCCTTGACCCAGGACTGCATCGACTCGCGCAGGTCTTCGTGCTCCTGGCTGAAGATGAAGTGCTTGCGCCCGGCCGCATGGTCGGGCTTGATGACTCCGGAGCTCTCGCCGGTCACGCTCGCCACTGTTCTCTCCTCGCTCTCGGTGGGCGGGAGCCCCATGCCCCGCCAAGGCCGAGTAGACAGTAGCACTTCCCACTTTCAACACAGCTCCGCTATCGTGCCCGGCGTGAACGGAGAGGAGGGCCAGGCTTGAGCAGCAAGGGGCAGTTCGAGAAGGTCGCATACGAGGTCGCAAACGGCGTCGCCACCGTCACCCTCAACGACCCCGAGAAGCGCAACATGCTCTCCGGGCAGATGCTCGCCGAGCTGGTCGCGGCGATGAACCGGGCAAAAGGCGACGCGGAGGTTCGTGCCGTCGTCCTCACCGGAGCGGGCAAGGTCTTCTGCGCCGGCGCCGACCTCGGCGGCTTCGCTCAGGACGTGCCGCTGGTCTCCAAACACTTCGCCTCCGACCTCTTCCTCGACTACTTCCGCCTGATGCCGCGACTCGGCAAGCCGACCATGGCCGCGGTCAACGGCCACGTCCTCGCCGGTGGCATGGGCATTGCCCTCTCCTGTGACCTGGTGATCGCCAAAGAGGGAGCCAGCTTTGGCACCCCGGAGATCAACGTCGGCGCCTTCCCCTACATGATCATGTCGATCATCTACCGCAACGTCCCGCGCAAGAAGGTCAACGAGATGATGTTGCTGGGCGAGCGGCTGAGCGCCGAGGAAGCGGTCACTTACGGCCTCGCCAATAAGGTGGTGTCGGAGGCCGAGTTCGACGCCGCCGTTGCCGACTGGGCCACCGCGCTCGCCTCGAAGAGCCCGGTGCTGATGCGGCTCGGCCACGACGCGATGTACCGCCAGCAGGACATGGCCTTCGATGACGCGCTCGAGTTCCTGCGCTCGCAGCTCAGCCTCACTTTCTCGACCGAGGACATCGTCGAGGGGGTCAAAGCCTTCTTCGAAAAGCGCGACCCCGAGTGGAAGGGGCGCTGAACCGTGTGGGGCTCAGGCGTCGGGCGGACCGAGGTGATTGTCGATGATCGCTTCGATCTGGGCGATCACCGCGCTCAGTCGCCGCGGCATCTGCGACTGGTCCAGCTTGATGGAGTGCTGGCGGTAGAAGAGCATGTATTCGAAGCAGTCGGCGCAACCGCTCGGCCCTGGGCTCTCGAGCGAGCCGAAGTGGGCGCGGCGCAGACCGCGTTCCAGGGCGTGGATGCGACGGCCGCTGAGCCGGAACTCGGTGTGGCGTTTATCGCCGTCCGTTTCGGTGGTCTCGACCATCGCGAACTGGCCCGGTGCGACAACGAGGCCGCGGGTGCTGGGCGCGAAGCCGCCGCTGCGGCTGTAGATCAGCTGGAAGTCGTAGGCGGGCGGCCGCTCCGGCGCAGGCGACGGCGCTGCGGCAACCACGACTGCGCCGGCCGCGAGGGCCAACAGACAGGCGATCATTGCCGCGAGCATCCGCATGCCCCCGACCATAGAAGAAGGGTCGGAACCTCGTGAGCGACGAGCCCAAGCACCTGCTGCCCGGCACCGCGCCGCTCGACGACCTGACCGAGCAGCTGCTCGAGCGCCGCGAGAAGGCGCGGCTTGGCGGCGGCGAGGAGAAGATCGCCAAACAGCACGAGCGCGGCAAGATGACCGCCCGTGAGCGGATCGAGCTGCTGGTCGACGAGGGGACCTTCGTCGAGCTCGGGCTGCACGGCCGGCCGCACTTCGCCCAGCGGGCGATGGACGGGGTCGACGCCCCCGCCGACGGGGTCATCACCGGCTGGGGCGATATCGACGGCCGCCCATGCTGCATCGCCGCCTACGACTTCACTGTGATGGCCGGCTCGATGGGGATGACCGGCGAGCTCAAGGTCGGCCGGATGCGCGAGATGGCGCTCGGCAAGCGGATGCCGTTCATCTGGCTGCTCGACTCGGCCGGCGCCCGCATCCAGGAGGCGACCGGCTCGCTCTTCGCCGGCTCCGGCCAGCTCTTCCGCGAGGAGGTTGAAATGTCGGGGGTGGTGCCGATGGTGGCGGCGATGATGGGCCCTTGCGCGGCCGGCACCGCCTACATCCCGGCGCTCGCCGACTTCGTGCCGATGGTCGCCGGCCAAGGCGCGATGGCGCTTGCCGGGCCGCACCTGGTGAAAGCGGTGACCGGTGAGGAGATCTCGATGGAGGAGCTCGGCGGCGCCAAGGTCCACACCCGCAAATCGGGAGTGGGGGACCTCGAAGTGAAGGACGACGCGGAGTGCATCGCCGCGATCAAGACGTATCTCTCTTTCTTCCCGACGAATTGCGAGCAGAAGCCGCCCGTGATCGAGACCGCCGACCCGGTCGAGCGCCGCTCCGAGCAACTGATGGAGATCGTCCCCGAGTCCTCGCGCAAGCCCTACGACATGTACGAGGTGATCGCCGAGATCGTCGACGACGGCGAGTGGTTCGACCTCAAGCCGCGCTGGGCGCGCAGCGTCATCACCTGCTTCGCTCGTTTCGGCGGCCAGCCAGTCGGGATCGTCGCCAACCAGCCGAAGCAGCTGGCCGGCGTCCTCGACAACGACTCGGCCGACAAGGCCGCCCGTTTCATCAACCTCTGCGACGCCTTCAACGTCCCGCTCGTCTTCCTTCAGGACGTCCCCGGCTTCATGGTCGGCTCGAAGGTCGAGCACGCCGGGATCATCCGCCACGGCGCCAAGATGCTCTACGCGGTCAGCCGCGCGACGGTTCCGAAGGTGACGGTAATCGTCCGCAAGGCCTACGGCGCCGGCTACTACGTGATGTGCGGCAAGGCCTATGAGCCGGACCTGATCGTCGCCTGGCCGGGGGCGGAGATCTCGGTGATGGGGGCCGAGGGCGCGGTCAACATCATCGGCCGCTCGGCGATCGAGGCCAGCGACGACCCGGAGGCGACCCGCGAGGCGATGCTCGACGCGGTGCGCCAGAACATCGACCCTTACATCGCCGCCGGCAACGCGGTGATCGACGAAGTGATCGACCCGCGCGAGACCCGGCCGACGATCGCCAAGGCGCTGCGGATGGCCCGCACCAAGCACGTCGAGAAGCCGAAGAAACGGCACGGAGTGATGCCGGTCTGAACTCGCGGCGAGGAGAGGAGACCCAATGAGCCGCTTTGAGGATCCGGTGATCATCAGCTGCTCGATCAGCGGCGTGCTTGCCAACCGCGACCAGTCGCCGGCGATCCCCTACACCCCCGAGGAGTACGCGGCGGAGGCGCGGCGGGCGGTCGACGAGGGCGCTTCGCAGATCCATATCCACGCCCGCAAACCCGACGGTACCCCCTCCTACGAGGTCGAGGACTTCCGCGCGATTACGGCAGCGATCCGCGCCGAGGTCCCCGACGTGATCGTCAACTACTCGACCGGCGCGATCGGGATCCCGATCGAGAAGCGGCTCGAATACCTGCGCGAGCTGCGCCCCGACGTCGCCGCCCTGAACATGAGCTCGATGAACTACGCCAAGTACTCGCGCCGCCGCAAAGACTTCGTCTTCAAAGCTGTGTTCGAGAACAGCTTCGACACGATCGTCGAGTTCATCACCACGATGAAAGAGCTCGGGATCAAGCCCGAGCACGAGTGTTTTGACTCCGGCCACGTCGCCAACCTCGATCCGCTGCTCGACATGGGCCTGCTGCAGCCGCCGCTGCAGATCTCGCTGGTGATGGGGGTGACCGGCGGCATCCGCCCGACCCCGCGCAACGTCACCCTGATGAGCGACCAGATTCCCGGCGGCCCCGAAGGCCCGAACCAGTGGCAGGTGATCGGGATCTCGCGCGACCAGTGGAAGCTGCTGGCCTCCTCGCTGGTCCTCGGCGGCAACGTCCGCGCCGGGGTCGAGGACAACCTCTACCTGCCGGACGGCGAGATGGCGAAGTCGAACGGCGAGCTGATCGCCAAGGCGCGGCAGATGGCCGAAGACGTCGGCCGCCGGCCGGCGAGCATCGCCGAGGCGCGGGAGCTGCTGAGCGTGCCGCTGAGGGACGATGACCGAACTGCCGCTTAGCGACGTCAAGGTCCTTGACCTCACCCGGCTCTTGCCGGGCGGCTTCTGCTCGTTGCTTCTCGCCGACCTCGGTGCCGAGGTGCTGAAGGTCGAGGACACGGGGATGGGCGACTACATTCGCTGGGCGCCGCCCTATTACGGCAGCGATGAGCAGAACCCGCTCGGCACCCGCTCCTCGCTCTACCTCTCGCTCAACCGCGGCAAGCGCTCGGTCCGTCTCGACCTCAAATCGGAGCGCGGGAAGGAGGCCTTCCTGCGCCTGGTCGAGCACTACGACGTCGTCCTCGACGGCTTCCGCCCCGGTGTCCTCGACCGGCTCGGGGTCGGCTACGAGCGGCTGCACGAGGCCAACCCGGGGATCGTCTACTGCGCGATCACCGGCTACGGCCAGGACGGCCCCTACGCGCAGCGTGCCGGCCACGACCAGAACTACCTCGGCCTGATCGGCCTGCTTGGGCTGACCGGCGCCGCCGACGGCCCCCCAGTGCAGGCTGGCGGCCAGATCGCCGACCTCGGCGGCGGCGCCCTGATGGCCGCGGTCGGGGTGCTGGCGGCGCTGCACGAGCGCCGCCGCTCGGGCGAAGGGCAGGCGGTCGACATCTCGATGGCCGACGGCGCTCTCTCCTGGTTGGCGATGGTCGCCGGCCGCTACTTCTGCGACGGCGAGGTGCCGCGCCGCGGCGACGGCCAGCTCTCCGGCGGGATCCTCTGTTACCTGCCCTACGAGGCCGCCGACGGCTGGGTCAGTTGCGGCGCGCTGGAGCCGAAGTTCTGGGCGGCCTTCTGCCACGGCGTCGAGCGCTCCGACTTGGTCGAGAAGCAGTTCGAGACGCCTGGCTCGGAGGCCTGGCGCGAGGTCGCCGCGGTCTTCCGTTCACGCACCCGTGAGGAATGGCGCGCCTTCAATGACGAGCGCGACTGCTGCATCGAGCCGATCCTCGACCTCGACGAGGCGCTCGACTCGGAGCTCGTCCGCTCTCGCGAGATGGTCGTCGAGGTCGACCAGCCCGGGCTCGGGCCGGTGCGCCAGCTCGGCCTGCCACTGAAGCTCGGACGCACCCCTGGCGATCCGACCCGGCCGGCGCCGGCCTTCGGCGAGCACACCGCAGCGGTCCTGCGGGAGGCCGGCTACTCCGACGAGGAGGTCGCGGAGCTGCTCTCCTCGGGCGCCGCCGCCGGCCCCGACGGCGCTGGCGCGGTGGAGTTCCAGGCATGAGCGCCGCCAAGGCGCAGGAGCTGCTGCGGATGGGCGAGCTGGCCGAGGCCTCCGGTGTGCCGGCGCCGACGATCAAGCACTACCTGCGCGAGGGTCTACTTCCAGAGCCGGTCAAGACCAGCCGCAACATGGCCTACTACTCGCCCGACTTTGTCGACCGGATCCGCCTGATCAAGCGCTTGCAGGAGGAGCGCTTCATGCCGCTGAAGGCGATCAAGGCGGTGCTCGAGGAAGATCCCGAGCGGGCTGAAGCGCTGCTCGAGCTCGAGGACCAGATCCTCGACCGCGCCCTCGCCGGCGAGCGCTCGCGGACCAGCGCCGCCGAGGTTCGCAAGCGCTACGGCGTCCCCCGCGATGTTCTCGACCGGCTCGCCGAGCTCGGCGTCCTGACCCCCAACAGCCGTGGCTACACGCCTTCCGACGTGACGATCATCGAGGCGATCAGCCGCTTCCGTGCCGGCGGCTACGACGAGCAAATCGGCTTCACCGTCTACGACACCCTGCGTTACAAAACCGCGCTCGAAGAGCTGGTCCGCCAGGAGGTCGACGTGGTGATGGGCCGGCTGGCCGGCGAGGTCTCGCCCGAGCGCGTAGTCGCGATGCTCGAAGCCGGAGCCCAGCCGCTAAAGGACTTCATCGCCGCCCTCCACACCAAGCTCCTGGTCGCCGAGTTAGAGCGCCGCAGACACTGAACACAACCTCAGGCCGTGACTAGCTCGGGCCGCGATTCCTCGATCCGCCGCAGCAGCATCGTGTGGCCGCCGGCGCCAGCGAGCGCCGCCGCCTCGTCGAGCGCCGCGGCGACGTCATCGCGGTCCAGCATCGCCCGGGCCGCCGCCAGACCGTGCAGGGTGATCGGTAGCGCCCATCCCATCCCCCGACGGCGGGCCGCCGCTACCGCCGCTTCGGCCGCCGCCAGCGCCTCCTCGGTGCGGCCGCAGCAGAGCAGCGCCTTGGTCAGCAGCGTCCCCCGCCAGGCCTCCATCTCGCCGCCGGTTCCCATCGCCTCGCGGTACTCGCGATCGGACCGTTCGATGTCGGCCAGGCCCTGCTCGAATTCGCCTGCCTCGAGCCGCACGTAGGAAAGCATCGTCAGCGCCACCGTCTGCGAGAAGACGTCGCCGAGGCGGTCGGTCAGCTCGCGGTTGCGCAGAGCCAGCGCCAGCGCCGCCTCGATATCGCCACGGTCGGCGATCAACTGGGCCTTGACGCCGAGCGCCCAGCTCTCGGTCTCGAGGTCGCCGCGCTGGGCGGTTTCGATTAGCGCCCGCTCGATCAGCTCCTCAGCGTCGGCCCACTCGTCGCGCTCGCGACGCGCCATAGCCTTCGCGGTCAGCGCCCAGGCGCGCGGGCTGGCGATCACCAAGCCAGCGCCGAGTTCTGGCTCGGCCGCGGTCAAGGCCAGCATCTCGTCGGTAATCGCTTCGACCCGGTCGAGATCGCCGCTGCACATGAATGCGTAGGCGCCCGCCGCCCGCACCGCGACCTGCAGCCCCGGCTCCCCAGAGCGCTCGGCGAGCTCGAGCGCTTCGTCGATCGCCACCACCCATTCCTCCGAGTTCTGGTCGACCCCCGGCCGCGCCGAGACGAGCAGCTTCAGCAGGGTCAGAGCGTTGAAGTCCTCGAGCTCGGTCGCGATCGCCACCGTCTCGGCGACCAGCGCCTCGAACTCCTCGCGGTCGAGCCCCAGCCGCCAGGCGAATTCGAGCTGCAGCATCCGCGAGAAGAGCGACATCCGGATCGCTTCGGGGTCGCGCTCGAGGCGGTCGGCGAGCTCGGTCACCCGCCGCCACAGCCGCATTGCCTCGCGCGGTTGGCTGTGCCCGGCCCAGTGGGCGGCGCGGGAGTACCAGCGCGCCGCTTCGCGGTCCTCGCCGGCCTCCTCCATGTGGTGGGCGACGAGGCCGGCCAGCTCCTCCAAGCGCTCTTCCTCGAGCTCGATCGTCGCCCGCGCCGCCGCCGCATGGGTGGCCGCCCGCCGTTCGGCGAGCTGGCCGCCGTAGGCGACCTCGCGGGTCAGCGGGTGACGAAAGGCGAGCACGCGGCGTGGGTAGAGCTCGGCCCGATAGAGGAAGCCACCATCGAGCAGCGGCTGCAGCGCCGGCTCCATCGTCTCCGGTTCGAGCTCCGCCGTCAGCGCCAGCGCCGCCTCGCTCAGCTCCTTGCCGACCACCGAGGCGACCTGCAGTAGAGCCTTCGCTTCCGGGTCGAGGCGGTCGATGCGGGCGGCGAGAATAGCCTGCACGGTGGGCGGCACCGGCGCGTCCTCGATCGGTCGCGCCAGTCGGTAGGCGCCGCGCTCGCCCTCGAGGTAGCCGCACTCGGCCAGCTCGCGGACGATCTCCTCGATAAAGAACGGGTTGCCGCCGGTGCGCTCGTGGATCGAGCCGTCGAGCCCGTCGAGCGAGGGGTCGGAGCCGGCCAGGTGGCGGAGCAGCGCGGCGGTGTCGGCGCCGGCCAGCGGCGCGAGGAAGACCTCGACGCAGGGGTTGGTCTCCGCCCAAGGCGGCGAGTACTCGGGCCGGTAGTTGACGACCGCCAGCGTTTTCGTTCCCGCCAGCGAGTCGACCATTTCCTCCAGCATCGCCTCGCTCGCCTCGTCGAGCCAGTGCAGGTCCTCGATCGCCAGAACCATCGTCTTCGTCCGCCCCGGCGCGTTGGCAAGCCGGCAGATCAGCGAGCCGAGCTCGCGCCGCCGCGCCTCGGCGCTCATCGGCGGCGCCGGTCGGTCTGGGTCGGGGACGCCGAGGAAGTCGAAGAGCAGCGGCAGTTCCGGCCCCAGCTCGGGATCGAGCAGCAAGGTGCGGCCGGCGATCCGCTCGCGCACCGTCTGGTCGGGCTCGCGGCCGCCGAGCCCGTAGTAGGAGCGCAGCATCTGCAGGATCGGCATGAACGGGATCGAGCCGCCGTGGGACTGCGCCTGTGCCTCGAAGACCTCGATCCCTTCGCTGCGGCATCGCTCGGCAAACTCGTGCAGGAGGCGACTCTTACCGACCCCGGGCTCGGCGATGATCGCCACCGAGCCACCCTCGCCCGCGTGCGCCCGCCGCAGCTCCTCCTCCAGTGCCGCCATCTCGGTAGCGCGGCCGACGAACTCGGTCAGCCCGCGCTCGCGCCCCAGGTCAAGCCGCGAGCGGGCGTTGCCGACCCCGGCCAGCTCGTAGACCCGGACCGGCCGGCTCGCCCCCTTGATCTCGAACTCGCCGAGGTCCTCGAGCGCGAGGAAACCTCTGGCGAGCGCCGCGGTTCCCTCGGTCACGTAGGCCTTGCCGGGCTCGGCCAGCGCCTCCATCCGCTGCGCCAGCCCGACCGAATGGCCGATCGCCGTGTAGGCGCCGTCGCCGCCACCGATCGCTCCGGCCACCACCTCGCCGGAGCTGATCCCGATCCGGGTCGAGAAGTTGAGGCCCGGATTGCGGCGCAGCTCGGCCGCGTACTCGGCGACCTGGTCGAGCATCCGCAGCGCCGCGTAGCAGGCGCGCTGCGCGTGGTCCTCGTAGGCGACCGGGGCGCCGAAGACGGCCATTATCCCGTCGCCGGTGAACTTGTCGACGGTGCCCTCGAACTCGGCCACCGCGTCGGCGAGGATCGCGAAGAACCGCTGCATGATCGCCCGCCACTCCTCCGGGTCACGGCTCTCAGCGAGGTCCATTGAGCCGCTGACATCTGCGAACAGGACGGTGACCTGCTTGCGTTCGGCGTCGTCGTTGGTGCGATCCGCCACGAGCACTAAGGGTAGTGGGGTACGCCGGTAGGCTGAGTCGATGCGGGCGGCGCTGGTAACCGGAACCTCCACCGGCATCGGTCGGGCCACTGCCCTCGCTCTCGACGAGCGTGGCTGGCGGGTGTTCGCCGGAGTGCGCCGCGAGGAGGACGCCGAAGGCCTGCGCGCCGCGGCCTCCGAGCGACTCTCGCCGCTGATCCTCGACGTCACCTCGCCCGAGCAGATCGCCGCTGCGGCGGAGCAGGTTGCCGCCGCGAGTGAGAACGGCCTGCACGGCCTCGTCAACAACGCCGGGATCGCGGTGCCGGGGCCGCTCGAGACGCTGCCGCTCGACGAATTCCGCCGCCAGCTCGAGATCGGTCTGGTCTCTTACGTCGCGATGACCCAGGCCTTCCTGCCACAAATCCGTGGCGCTGGCGGTCGCGTCGTCTTCCTCAGCTCGATCGGCGGTCGCGTTACCTTCCCGCTCAACGGTGCCTACCACGCCGCCAAGTACGGAACCGAGGCAGTCGGCGACGTCTTCCGCCAGGAGCTGGCGGGGTGGGGGATCAGGGTCTCGATCATCGAGCCGGGCTCGATCGACACGCCGATCTGGTCGCGGGGCGAGGAGAACGCCGACCAAGTGCTGGCGGCCGCGCCGCAGACCGAGCAGCTCTACGGTCCAGCGATCGAGAAGTTCCGCAAGGTCGTCCGCCAGACTGCCGACCGCGGCATCCCGCCCGAGCGGGTGGCGAAGGCGATCGTCCACGCGCTCGAATCGAAGCGCCCGCGCAGCCGCTACCTGGTGGGGCTCGACGCCAAGCTCCAGGCCCGCCTGGTGCCGTTGATCCCGACCCCGCTGCTCGACCGGCTCGTCGGCGGGCAGCTGGGCTTGCGCTGAGTCCGATCGCCCCGCCGCGACGCCTCCTCCACCTATACTGGAAGAACCGATTGACTCGTCAATCAACCAGCGCGGAGGGCGACATTGCGAGTGGCCGCGGTACAGCTGAACTCTAACGGCGACAAGTCGAGGAACCTGGAAGTCGCCGAGCGGCTTGTCCGCGCCGCGGCCGCCGACGGCGCCGAGCTGGTGGCGCTGCCGGAGAAGTGGAATCTGCTGGCGGCGGGGGAGGAACTGCTCGCTGGTGCCGAGCCGCTCGACGGCCCCAGCCTTGCCACCGCCCGCGGCTGGGCGCGCGAGCTCGGAATCCACCTGCTCGCGGGCAGCGTCCCCGAGGCGACCGACGATCGCGCCTTCAACACCTCGGTCCTGATCGGTCCCGAAGGCGAGGACCTCGCCGTCTATCGCAAGATCCACCTCTTCGACGTCGAAGCCGGCGGCGTCGCCTACCGCGAGTCGGCCCACGAGCAGCCGGGGGACGAGCTGGCGACGGCCCCGGCCGGCGAGCTCGTCGTCGGGCTCAGCGTCTGTTACGACCTGCGCTTCCCTGAGCTCTACCGGATCCTCGCCCTGCGCGGCGCCGATCTGCTCGCTATCCCCTCAGCCTTCACCAGCGCCACCGGTCGCGACCACTGGGAGGTGCTACTGCGGGCGCGGGCGATCGAGGACCAGGCCTTCGTCCTCGCTCCCAACCAGGTCGGAACCGCGCCGCCGCACTTCGATTCCTGGGGCCACTCGGCGATCGTCGACCCCTGGGGGCGGCTGCTCGCCGTCGCCGACGCGGGGGAGTGCTTCGTCGCCGCCGACCTCGACTTGGGCGAACGCGAACGGGTGCGCACGTCGCTGCCCTCGCTGGCCAACCGCCGCCCGGCGGCGTACGAGTGGCCGACGATCGCGGAGGCACGGTCCTGATGGCGAAAGCGCCGCCGGCCGAAAAGCGCCGCCAGATCCTCGACGCCGCGGTCCGCGTTTTCGCCCGCCAGGGCTTCCACGCGACCCGCGTCTCCGACATCGCTGACGAGGCCGGGGTTGCCTATGGGCTCGTCTACCACTACTTCAACTCCAAGGAAGAGGTTCTCAACGAGCTCTTCGTCGAGCGCTGGTCGCTGCTGATCGCGGCGATCGAAGAGGCCGACCAGGCCGGCGGCCCTCACCGCGACCGGCTCGCCGCGGTCGCCAGCTTCATCATCGACTCCTACCGCCACGACCCGGAGCTGATGAAGGTGATCATCGTCGAGGTCACCCGCGCCGCCAACTCCTTCGGCCAGACCCACCTGACCGAGATCCGCCGTGCCTATGAGTCGATCGCGAAGATCGTCGCCGACGGCCAGGAGGCAGGGGAGTTCCGCCGCGACGTCGCCCCGATCTTCGCTTCGATGGCCTTCTACGGGGCGATCGAGCAGCTGCTCTCGGGCTGGATCTTCGACGTCATTCCCAGCTCCGACGCCGGCTTCGAAGGGGCAAAGGACCTGCTGGTGACGACGATCTGCGACGGCCTCGAGCCGCGCTGAGTAGGTTTACTGCCAGATTCCCGAGGGAAAGGGCGCACTGCGTGGACAATGAGATAGTCAGGCGGCTGGTCTGGAGCGGAATGCTCGCCGCGAGCGGCGCGATCGCCGGCATCGTCGCCACCCGCGTCTCGGCGATCCTTTTCCGCCGCCTCTTCGACGAAGACCCCCCGGAGTAACCAGATGCCCGACGCACCGAAACCACCGACCACGCCGCCGACGCCGCCACCTTCTGGCGCCACGCCGCCACCGCCGACGCCGCCACCGATCCCGCCGCCCGAGCCGCCCCAGGACGAGCGCTCGCTCGCCGACCTCGTCGTCGACGTCTCCGAACGCGGCTCGACCCTGGTCCGCGAGGAGATCGAGCTCGCCAAGGCCGAGGTCTCCGAAAAACTCACCAAGCTGCTGCGCGGCTCGGTCGTCGGCATCGCCGCTGGCGTCTTCGCCTTCCTGGCGCTGATCCTGGTGATGGAGGGAATCGCTTGGCTGCTGAACGAAGAGGTCTTCGACGGCAAGACCTGGCCCGGCTTCTTCATCGAGGCCGCGATCTTCCTGCTGATCGCTGCCCTCGCCGGCCTGCTCGCCTACAAAGCGGTAAAGGCCGGCTCGCCGCCAGTGCCCCAGCAGGCGATCGAGGAGGCGAAACTGACCAAGGAGACGCTGACTGGGGAGCCGGGCGCCTCGACTGCGCCGATCCCGTCCACGCAGGAGGCGAAGAAATGAGCACGCCCGAGCGACTCCCTTCCACCGGCCGCCCCGGCCGCTCGGCGGAGGAGATCCGCCGCGACATCGACCGGCAACGCCAGCAGCTCGGCACCTCGGTCGAGGCGCTCCGCGGCAGGGTCAACGAGCTGACCGACTGGCGCCGCCAAGCCCGCGAGCACAAACGCGAGCTGATCATCGGCGCCGCCGCGGTCGGATTCCTGGTCGGAATTCGGCTCATGCGTGGCCGCCGAAACCGATGACGGCCTGAGCCGTTTCCAGGCAAGGACGCAGGGAGGCCGAATAGCAGGGCTATTTGGCCGACTGAGGACGCCGCATGGGGACGGCTCAGGCCGTCAGCAGATCGGTGCTGATCGAGCCGACGCCGATCAGGCCTGGCCCCACATGGGCGCCGATGACCGGGCCGATCTCGTTGATGAAGACCGCGTCGCGGCCGAAGATCTCGTGGCAGTCGGCGGCGAGGACTGCGGCCGTCTCCTCATCTTGAATGTGCTGGATCACCCAGGCGTCGGCGCCGGCTTCGTGCCGCTGGCGGGTGTAATCGCGCAGCCGCTCCAGCGAGCGAGCCCGGGTGCGGACCCGTTCGATTGGGGTGATCTCGCGGTCGATCGTGAGGATTGGCTTGATCTTCAGGGCGCCGCCGATCCAGGCGCTGGCGCCGCCGATCCGGCCGCCCTTGCGCAGGTACTCGAGGGTGTCGACCGCAAACCACATCTTGATCGTCTCCCGCGCCTCTCTCGCTCGCGCGATCGCCTCTTGCGGGCCGCCACCGCCGGCCACTGCCGCGCTAGCGGCGAGCACGCAGAGCCCGGTCGCGCCGCAGGCCATCTCGGAGTCGTAGAGGTGAACCCGATCGCCGCCGCGACCGTCGGCGACCAGTCGCTCGCGGGCCTGGTTGGCGGCGGCGAAGGTGCCAGAGATCGCCGAAGAGATGTGGATCGAGACGACTTCGCGGCCGGCGTCGAGCAGCGGACCCCAGACGTCGATGAAGTCGCCGATCGAGGGCTGCGAGGTGGTTGCGCCGCCGGTCGAGGCGCGTAGCCGCCCGTAGAAGTCGCCATAGTCGGTGACGTCGAGCTCGCGCTCCTGCTCGCCGTCAACCGAGACGTAGAGGCTGATCATCTCGACTCCCCGCTCGGCGAGCATCTCGCTCGGCAGGTAGGCGGTGCTGTCGCAGACGACAGCGGTCTCGGCAAGCGAGGTCACGGCGCGCGATTCTTGCAGAACTGGCCATCCCGCCAATCCACCCCGCCGCTGTTGCTCGCCAGCCGGGACGATCGCAGCGCCTGGCTATACTTACTGAAGTGAGCGATACGCCAGAGGCCGCAATCACCCTCACCGACAAGGCCGCCGAGAAGATCGGCGAGCTGCTGGCGGGCCAATCCGACGGCGGTGAGCAGGCACTTCGCGTCGCCGTCCGCGGCGGCGGCTGCTCCGGTTTCCAGTACGCGCTCGCCTTCGACAAACGGAAAGCCGACGACCATGTCTTTGAGGCCGACGGCGTCTCCGTCGTCGTCGACAAGGTCTCGATGCAGTTTGTCTTCGGTAGCGAGGTCGACTACGTGGAGGGTTTGCAGGGGGCGGGCTTCCAGGTCAATAATCCGAACGTGGTCGCCGCTTGTGGCTGTGGCTCCTCTTTCCAGGTGAAAGAGGAGGACGCGGCGCCCGCGACTGCGTAGCCGGACGCTGCAAACCGGCGCATCTCGGCGTCCTCGGTCGCTCGGATCGGGTCACGCACTGTTAGTGCGCTCCCCTCACCTCGCTCCCTGCGTCCACCGACCTGCTTGGTTTTCGCGCCCGTGCGTGGACGGGCTAGGGACTATTCGATCTGCATCGGGGGCGACTGCCCCGGAGGGCCCTGCGGCGTCTGCTGTGCCGGGGCTGCGGCAACCTCGGGCTGCTCGACGCCGAGCAGGTCAGCCAGCTCGCCGGACTCGTACATCTCCTCGACGATGTCGGCACCGCCGACCAGCTCGCCGTTGACGTAGAGCTGCGGGAAGGTCTGCCAATCGGCGATCTCGGTGGTCACTTCGCGCAGCGGCTGCAGGGCGGGGAGGACGTCGATCGCGCCGTACTCGGCGCCGATCGAGTCGAGCGTCTGCACCACCCGCATCGAGAAACCGCAGCGGGGCATGTCCGGGGTGCCTTTCATGAACAGCAGCACCGGGTTGGCGGAGATCAGCTCTTCGACTTTGGACTTCAGCTCTGGGTCGGCCATGGCCCAAAGACTAGCTAGGAGGGACTGTCGGCTCAGAGCTGGGTGGCGATCAGGCCGATGATCGCGACGGTGATGGCGATGCACCCGGCGAAGATTCGACCCCCGACGGTGAGGATCGTCTCGTTGAGCCCATCGATCCGTTCCGCTTGCGCGTCGATCCGCTTGCTCAGCCGGTCGCCCTGGGCGTCGACTCGTTCGCTCAACCCTTCGATCCGTGCACCCTGCCGCACGACCTCGTCCTTTAGGTCGTCCAACCGCTCGTCGGTCCAGGTCGCTCGCATTGTCTCCATGCCTCCGACGCTACTGAGGAAAAGTCGTACGCGTGGGGCACGAAATGAAACTTTTCGTCTACATCGTAGACGAGGTTACGGATTGACCGAAGTCTTGACCGAGAGCGCGTGAATCGTGCCGTCGTCGAAGCGCGCTTTGACCGCCGCCTTGACCAGGCGGTGCTGGTCGATCCGCGAGAGGCCCTCGAACTGGGGCGCGGCGACCACGGCTCGCAGGTGCTGACCGCCGCCGTCTTCGTCCGAGACCTCGACCACGGCGCCAGGCAACGCCGCCTCGATCATGGCGCGCAGCTCCTCGAGGTCGACCGGCATCGCTAGCCCGCGAGTTTCTCGCCGACGGTGTCGAGCATCTCCTCGACCCGCACGAACTTGACCCTTGGTCGGCCGTGCGGCTCGCCGCGGCCGACCTCGGCCTCGTCGATTGCCTGCCAGTCCTCGAAGGTGACGTAGCGGACGCCGCGCTCGCCCAGCAGCTGCTCGACCGCCTCGGGCTCGGGCTTCTCGGGCGCGAGCAGAGTGCCCGACTCGACGTCGGCGAAAAGGTTCTGAACGGTCTCGAGCGCGTCTTTCTTGTTCGTCCCAATCACGCCGGAGGGGCCGCGCTTGATCCAGCCCGCGGTGTAGTGGCCGACCTTGTGGCCGCCGTCATGGGAGTCGAAGACGCGGCCGGCTTCGTTGAGGATCAGGCCGCGGCGGTCGTCGAAGGGGACCCCCTCGATTGGGACGCCGGTGTAGCCGACCGAGCGCAGGACCAGCCCGCACTCGAGCTCTTCGCGCTCGCCGGTGTCCTTGGCGCGCAGCGCGCCGCCTTCCTCGACCAGTTCGTTGCGGCCGATGACGATGCTCCCGACCTTGCCGTCGCCCTTGATCTCGACCGGCGAGACGAGGAAGCGGAGGACGATCCGTTGCTTCTTGCCTTCCGGCTCGCGTTCGGAGAACTCCTTCAAGGTCTCGTAGTTGACCCTGGTCGTCTTGTCGACCTCGTCGGATTCGAGGAACGCCTTGCTGGCCGCGTCGAGCTCGACGTCGCCGGGGTCGACGACGACTTCGGCGTCCTCCATCACTCCGAGCTCCTTGATCTCGGGGTTGGTAAATGCCGCCTGTACCGGGCCGCGCCGCCCGAGCACGACGATCTCCTTGATCCGCTTCCGATCGAGCAGCTCGATCGCGTGGTCGGCGGTGTCGGTCTGTCGCAGCTCGTGGTCGGTCAGCGCCAGCATCCGCGCCACGTCCATTGCCACGTTGCCGTTGCCGATCACCACCGCGCGCTCGCAGGAGAGGTCGAAGACGTCGTCGGCGTAGTCGGGGTGGGCGTTGTACCAGCCGACGAAGGCGGTGGCGGCGTGGCTCCCAGTCAGCTCCTCGCCGGGGATTCCGAGCGAACGGTCGGTCTCGCAGCCGACGGTGAAGACGATCGCGTGGTAGAGCTGCTCGAGCTCTTCGACCTCGATGTCGCGGCCGACCTTGACGTGGCCGAAGAAGCGGAAGCCCTCACGCGCCGCGGTTTTTTCGTAAACCCGGATCACCGACTTGATCTTCGGGTGGTCGGGAGCGACGCCGCCGCGGACCAGCCCGAACGGGGTCGGCAGGCGGTCGAAGAGGTCGACCTGGGCGTGCAGGTCACCGTCTTTGAGGATGTGCTCGGCGGCGTAGAACCCGGAGGGGCCGGCGCCGACGATCGCCACGCGCAGAGGGTTCTCTTCAGTTCCTGCCTTGCTCACGGGAAGGCGGAAATATAGGGATCGTCAGTTACCGGCGGTCGTCGGCACTGCCGCCGGCGTGCCGTCGAGCGCGTCGAGCGCCTTGCCGACCGACATTGCCACGCAGGTGAAGATCGGCGTCTCTCGCTCGGTGTACTCGCTCGACTCGGTCGGCCGCAGCTCATTGACCAGATCGAGGAACATGCCGGGGTCGTCGCCCTCAAAGCAGACCACGAACTCCTGGTCGTCGATCCCGTAGGAGTAGGTCGTGTTGATCGTGATCTCCGGGTAGCGGCGGCCGACTTCGATGTGGCTTTTCATGATCCGGCCGCGCTCCGCCGGCGGCAGCCCGTACCAGCGCCGCTGCTTGACCATCGGGTAGAGGAAAAGGTACTTGCGATCAGTCGTGCAGATCTCCGGCCGCGCCTTCTCCTCCGAGTAGGGCGACGCTTTCGTCAGCGAGAGGTACGAGTAGGGCGTCTCTGCCCACTTCGCCAGCCCGCTCTGGCCGAGGACGACGTGAAAGGTATGGATGTCGTCGAGGTTTGGGCTCTGGCTCAGCAGCACGAGATCGACGTCGCCACGCGTGCCTATGGTTGAGTAGGCGCGCAGCGAGCGATCGACAGCGAAGTCCTCGCAAGCGGCGAGGAACTCGCGCTTGTCGGCGGCGCGCAGCTCGGCGTCGCGACGGCGCCAGGCGGGATCGATCTTGAAGAAGCTGAATTTGGCGAAAGTGCGGTCTGCCATCGTGGCCACGATAGCGCTCGGTCTGCTGCTGCCCGGGGCCGCGACGGCGCGGGTCGACCCCGAGCTCGCGTTCGGCAAGGGCGGCGTCTACGACCACCCTTACGTGCTGCTGCAGTGGCTGCCGCCGGGGACGACGGTCGACCAGTTGGTCGGCGCCGGCTTCTCCCCGGGCCTGATGAGCGCCGGCCTCGGCACCGTCTCGCCAGACCAGACCTACCTCGACGCCACCCAGGGGAATCGCGTTTTCAACTCGCTCTACGACGAAGCGCTGCCGCCGCTGCCCCCGCGCGGCGAGGAGGCCGCTTGCGCCAACTGGTTCGAAGCGGCCAGCGCCCGGGCTGCTTCCGCGCCGGCCGAAATCGAGCCGAACCTGCTCGGAATCGAACTGCACTCGCATGGCGTGGCGGTCGCCCGGTCTGGGCCCTCGGCCTGCGCGTTCGGCGGCTCGGAAGGGATGATCGGCGACTTCGCCTCCTCGGTCGGGTACTTCCTCAGCGCTGACGCGACGCTGCGCGAAGCGCGGGCCGCAGCGCGGGGGACGGGGGGCAAGGGCCTGGTGATCGCGATCGCCCGCCCGACCGGCGCGGACGATGACCCGCTGCCGATCGGGATCGCCGGCCGTGGCTTCGGCGGCGACCTCACCTCCGACAGCACCCGCACGAACGGTTACGTGCTCTCGACCGATATCGCCCCGACCGTCCTCGGCCGCTTCGGGATCGATGTCCCGAGCGAGATGTCGGGGCAGCCAATCACGACCGAGGGTGCGGTCGACCCTGGCGCGATCACGGCGCTCGGCGAGCGGATGGGGGTGATCTCGCACCGGCGTGGGCCGGTAATCGGCCTCAGCCTGCTCGCCTGGCTCGTGGTCCTGGCGGCCGCGATCGCGATCTCGCGAGGGGCCGTGGCACGGGCGGGCGCTCGGCTGCTCGTCCTCGCCGTCGTCTACCTGCCGCTGCTGTTGCTCGTCGGCGCCTCCCTCGAACCAGCGCAGACGGCGGAAACCCTGCTGGTGGCCCTTGGCGCGCCGCTGCTCGCCGCGCTTACCCTGGCGGCGCTGCGCGACTACCGGGCCTTGGCGGTGGCGGCTGGCGTCACCGTGCTCGCCTACGCAATCGATGTCGTCGCTGGCTCACCGCTGACCTCGCTCTCGCTGCTCGGCCCCAACCCCGGTCTCGGCGTTCGCTTCTACGGGATCGGCAACGAGCTGGAGGCGCTGCTGGCGGTCCTTGTGATCGGCGGGATCGGCGCCGCGCTCGCCGGTTTCGCGCCCCGCGTCGCTGTCCGCCCGGCCGCGGCGGCTTTCCTCGGTGTCGGCCTGCTGGCGACGCTGGTCTTCGCGGCCGGCAGTTTCGGCGCCGACGTCGGCGCCGCGATCGTCTTTCCGGTCGGCGCCGCGGTGGCGGCGGTCGCGGTCGCCGGCGGCCGCCGGCGCGCCATCCTGCTGGTGATCGCGATCCCCTTCGCAATGCTGGCCTTGCTGGCGCTATTCGACCTCCTCTCCGGCGCCAACGCCCACCTCACCCGCTCGGTCCTCGACGCTGGCGGCCTGCACTCCCTCGGCGAGGTCGCGCAGCGGCGGCTGCAGCTCTCGGTCCGCAGCTTCGGTCGCCCGGTCCTGCTGATCTTCCTGCCCTTCGTTGCGATCCTCGCGGCGCTGGCGATCTGGCGCCGCGACCTGCTTGCCACCTGGCTCGGCAACCGCCCGGCGATGCGCGCCGGCCTGCTCGGCGCCCTTGTCGCGACTGCGGTCGGCACCCTCGCCAACGACTCCGGCGCCCTGCTGCTGGTGATCGGTGCCGCATATCTTCTGGTCTTCGCCGTTTACGCCTGGGCTGAGGCGAGCAGGTCAGTGCAACCGGGTAGCGAAGGTGGAGTAGAAGAACGACGTGGAACCGCCGAATCTACGACCAACCAAGCGTCTGGCCTCACAAACTAAAGCCGGCCGATCATCTACCCTTAATTCCCTGTGCGCATAGGGCTCGTTTCGCCATATTCCTGGTCTTACCGGGGAGGCGTGAACCGGCACGTCGAGGCGATGGCCGAGGAGTTCATCGGCCGCGGCCACGATGTCCGCGTGCTCGCTCCCTACGACCCTCCGGGGCGGCTCAGCCGCGGCCTGCACCGGGCGGCGCCCGAAGCCCGCGAGATGCCCGACTACCTGGTGCCGCTCGGCCGCACCGCCGGGTTCGGCGCCAACGGCTCCGTCTCCAACCTGGCGCCGTTCCCCGCCGGTGGCTACGCGGCGCCGCGCCGCGCGGTCCGCAACGGGGAGTTCGACGTCATCCACGTGCACGAGCCGCTGGTCCCGCTGGTCGGCTGGAACGCGGTGCTAGGCGCCGACTTCGAGACCCCGGTCGTCGGCACCTTCCACACCTACTCGACCAAGCCGGTCCCCAACCACATCGCCAACGCCTTCGGCGCGCGCCGCGTCTTCAACCGGCTTTCGGCGCGGATTGCCGTCTCCGAGGCGGCGGCCTGGACTGGCCGCCGCTGGTTCGGCGGCGAGTACACGATCGTCCCCAACGGCGTCGACGTTGGAGCCCCGCCCAGCGGCCCCAGACCGCCCGGCGACGAGCTGCGGATCCTCTTCGTCGGCCGTCCCGAGGAGCGCAAGGGTTTGCCGATCCTGCTGACCGCCTTCGGCGCCTTGGTCGAGCACGTGCCCTGCCGTCTGACCGTGATCGGCGCCGAGCGCGATGACGTCCTCCGCTATGTCGCCGATCCCGAGCTGATGGACTCGATCGACGTCCACGGCCGCGTCCCCGGCGAAGACCTCTGGGCCGAGCTGCACCGTGCCGACGTTCTCTGCGCTCCTTCGCTCGCGGGCGAGAGCTTCGGCATGGTCCTGACCGAGGCCTTTGCCGCCGGCACCGCGGTCGTCGCCTCCGGCATCGCCGGCTACAGCGACGTGGTCACCGACGGCGTCGACGGCGTTCTCGTCCCGCCCGCCGACCCGCAGCGCCTGGCCGAGGAGCTGCAGCGCCTCTACCACGAGCCCGAGCGTCTGGCCGCGATGGGCGTCGCCGCCCGCAACAGCGCCCAGCGCTACGCCTGGCCGCGGGTCGCCGATCAGGTCACCGCTGTCTACGAGCGGGCGATTGCCTCACCGGTGCCGCAGACGAGCGGCGAGCGCGTCGCCCAGTGGGCCGGCGTGCGCCCCGCCGACGGCGGTCCTCGCCGCCCGGCCGAGAAGCTGCCCTCGCTCGACCCGGCGCCGGCCCGTGCCGGCAAGCGCGGCCGCCTGGTCGCGCGGCGGATCGGGCTTGGCGTTGCCGGCATCCTCGGCGCCTTCCTCAGCTATGAGGCGCTGAAGCAGATCGGCGTCAACGAAGTGGCCGAGAGCATCGTCCGCTCGGACCTGTCCTGGGTCCTGATCGCGCTGGCGCTGATGGCTGCATCGCTTTTCTTCCGCGCCGCCTCCTGGTTCTGGATCGCCCGCGCGGCGCTGCCCAATCGGCCGATCCGCCGTCGCGACGTCACCTCGGCGACGATGATCGGCGTTCTCATGTCGGCGACGCTGCCGGCCCGCTTGGGCGAGCCCGCCCGTGCCCTGGCGCTCAGCCGCCGCACCGGGCGCATGCGCGAAACCTTCCCGGTCCTGCTGGGGACGCTGGTCTCGCAGACGATGCTGAACATCGTCGCCCTGGTCCTGCTCGGCGTGATCATCGTCTCGACCACCCCGCTCTTCCACGAAAACACCAAGCAGATCTTCCTCTTCAGCCTGGTGCCGCTGATCCTCCTGGTAGTGGTGATCGTCGCCCCGGTGCTACTGCGGCGCAACGGCAACGGCCGCATTGCTCGGATCGGCGCCGCCATCCACCGGGCTCTGGTCCAGGTCCGTGTCGGCCTCGCGGTCTTCCGCGACCCGCGCCACGGCATCGCCGCCAGCGCCGCCCAGCTCGGCGCCTGGGCGATCCAGCTTGCCGCCTGCTGGGCCCTGCTCTACGCGCTCAACCTCGACACCAGGGCGGGGATCGGCGCCGCCGCCGCCGTCCTCTTCGCCGTCAATGTCACCGCCGTCATTCCGGCGACGCCCTCGAATATCGGCGTCTTCCAGCTCGCCGTGATCAGCGTCCTCCATACCGGCTTTGGCATCAGCACCGCCGACGCCCTGGCCTACGGCGTAATCCTGCAGGCGGTAGAGATCGCAACCGCGGTGGCGCTGGGATTGCCGGCCTTGGTCCGCGAGGGGCTGACCTGGAGCGACCTGCGAGTGCAGGCGCTATCGACGTCGCCGGTGCGGTTGGAGCCGTGGCACGGTAGGCGGCAGCGGCGGCATGGGGAACGGACGACGGTTTAGGGATCTGTTGCTAGGGACTTCCTAGGGGTCAGGGTTGGCGGCGGGGGCGATCGCCGGCAGGACCCCCTCACTCGCCCTCGTCGTCGGCGGTGAGGGTGCGGCTGACGCCCCGGAGGAGCTCCTCTCCTCAGGGCGCAAAACGTTCGGGGGTCCTACCGACACTCGCCCCAACGAAAAGAGCTCTAGCGAGCGGCCTAGGGTCAGTTCGCCCCATCTCTATTTGAGCTTGAAAGGGACGGGGGCTGGTCGGGGAGATTCGATGAGTTGGTGGCGAGCAAACCGCCCGGTGTGGCTTTCGTGTCGCCGCCGAGCTGTTCTTTATCCATGCCATACCGGGACAAGGAACAGCTCCCGCGATTCTCGACAGACCTTGGTCCCTTGTCAGCTTCTAAATCAAGGGGGAGTGGCCCAAACGGATTCGTTGGGTGAGCGTCGGCGTGCCCTCCCAAAACACTCAAGCGGAGCGACAGCGGAGCGTTTTGGGAGGGCACGCCGACGATCGCCCCCACCAAACCCTGATCCCTAGCCGTCCCTCCCCTACGCACTCACTGCGGCCGGTTTCTCGCCTTCCTCATCGCCACCCTCGTCCGGCTCCTGCTCCGGCGGCAACTCCCCGCCACGCTCCGTCCCCGCAATCAGTTCGTCACTCACTTTCTCCTCCGGGATAAACCCGGACTTCATCCCGAAGTAGACCGCCTGGGGGTGGTGGGCGATGATTGCGACCGTCGACTGCTCGGGCATCACCGCGTAGCCGTCGGAGAGAGTCATGCCGATCTCTTCGAGGCCGAGCAGGCGCCAGACCTTGGTGTGCTCGGATTGGTCGGGGCAGGCCGGGTAGCCCCAGGAGTAGCGGCGGCCCTGGTCGGGCTCGATCCCGAGGTCGGCGCGAGCTTTGGCGTGCATCCACTCGGCCGATCCCTCGGCCGCCTGAACGCCGATCCCGTGCACGTAGTACTGCTCGGTCACTTCATCGTCACGGCCGAGTTGGTCCATCAGCTCGGTCACCTCGGCACCGACCGTCACCCCTTGCAGGGCGACGACGTCGCGTTCGTCCGAGTCGAGCGGCCGGAAGAAGTCGGCGAGGCAGATGCGGTCGTGCTTGGGCTGGCGCGGGAAGACGAGGCGCTCGAGTTCGAGCTCGGGATTCTCCGGGTCGAAGACGACCAACTCATTGCCGTCGGCGTTGCAGGGGAAATAGCCGAGTCGGCCCCGCGGGTGCAGGTAGCTTGCTTCCGCCCACATCCGCTCGAGTCGCGGCGCAAAGCCCTCCTCCTTCGGAGTTCCCTCGACGAGCTCGCGCCAGGCCTCGCCCTTTACTCCTTTGCCGCCCCAGTGCAGCTTGAACAGCACATGGCGGTCGAGGTGGGGGTAGATGTCGGCGAGGTCCACTGGGATCTCGCGCACGCCCCAATACGGCGGCTCGGGCAGCGGCACGTCGGTGCGCGCGGCGGAGCGGGCGCTCGAGTCGGTGACCGGTGGCCCATCGTCCACCTCGACCACCTTCTCGCGCAGCTGCTTGGCCTCTCCCTGGATCCGCTCGACCAGCGCGGCCCGCGCCTCGGCATCGACCAGGGCGTCCATCGTGTCGAGGCCCTGGAAGGCGTCCTTGCAGTAAAAGACGCCCGGCTCGTAGACCTCGTCGGATTCTTTGCCCTTCGGGTAGAGGGTGCGGCGGCCGAAGTCGCGGTTGATCGCGGCGCCGCCGATCAGCACCGGGAAGGGGAGGCCCCGCTGATGCAGCTCGGCGACGCAGGTCGGCATCTGCTTCGAAGTCGAGACGAGCAGGGCGGAGAGACCGATCGCGTCAGCTTCATGCTCGACCGCGGCTTCGATGATCGCGTCGATCGGGACCTGCTTGCCGAGGTCGACGACGCTGTAGCCGTTGTTGGTGAGGATCGTGTTGACGAGCGACTTGCCGATGTCGTGGACGTCGCCGAAGACGGTTGCGATCACGACCTTGCCCTTGGCGTGGCCCTCGATCCGGTCGAGGTAGTTCTCGAGCTGGGCGACGGCGCGCTTCATCACTTCCGCCGACTGCAGGACGAAAGGCAGGATCAGTTCGCCGGCGCCGAATTTGTCACCGACCTCCTTCATCGCCGGCAGCAGTACCTGGTTGAGGGTCAGGACGGCGCCGATCTTCTCCACCGAGCGGTCGATCCACGCCTCGACCCCGTCCTTCTTGCGGCGCAGAATGTGCCAGTGGAGCGCCTCCTCGGGCTCCATCCCCGCGGTTGGGTCGGCCGCCTCGGCCTCGTCCTCTTCGCCCTTCGACTCGAAGTGGGCGATGAACTTCTCGAGCGCGTCGGGGGCGCGGTTGAAGACCAGCTCGTCGGTCAGCTCGCGCTCCTCGTCGGGGATCTCGGAGTAGGGGGTGATGTGGTTCGGGTTGACCATCGCCAGGTCGAGCCCGGCCTCGACGCAGTGGTGGAGGAAGACCGAGTTGAGGACGGCGCGCGGCCGCGGGCTGACCCCGAAGGAGACATTGGAGACACCGAGCGAGGTCTTGACCCCGGGGATCTCGGCCTTGAGGCGGCGGATCCCCTCGATCGTCTCGACCGCCGAGGGACGCCACTCCTCGTCGCCGGTGGTCAGGGTGAAGGTCAGCAGGTCGAAGATCAGCGCCTCGCGGTCGAGGCCGTGCTCGTCGCAGGCGATCTCGACGATCCGCTGGGCGATCTCGACCTTGCGATCGGCCGTCTTCGCCATCCCGACCTCGTCGATCGTCAGCGCGATCAGCGCCGCCCCGTGCGCCTTGGCCAGCGGCACGACGACGTCGGCCTTGTCGCGGCCGGCCTCGAGGTTGATCGAGTTGACGATCGCTCGCCCCGGGATCTGCTCGAGCGCCGCCTTGATCACCTCGGGTTCGGTCGAGTCGACCTGGATCGGCGAGGGCTGCGAGAGCGAGATTCGCTTGACGACGGCGCTCATCTGCTCGTCCTCGTCCTGGCGCTCGGTCAGCGCGACGCAAACGTCGAGCACGTGGGCGCCGCCTTCGACCTGGTCTTCGGCGACCTGGACGAGGCCGTCGTAGTCGTCGGCCAGCAGCAGTTCCTTCGCCTTTTTCGAGCCCTGTGAGTTGACCCGCTCACCGACCAAGGTCGGCCGCGGCTCCTGCACCAGGGAGGTCGAGGTCATCATCGAGGAGACCTCGATCTGGCCGGCGGCGGGGCGCTCGCCGGGGGCGCGGCCCTCGCCGACCCGCTCGCGGAGCGCCCGGATGTGGTCGGGGCTGGTGCCGCAGCAGCCACCGACGATCCCGACCCCGTAGCGCTCGACGAACTCGCCCAGCGTTGCCGCCAGCGGCTCCGGCTGTTCGGGGAAGATCGTCTCGCCGTCAGGGCCCTGCAGCGGCAGGCCGGCGTTGGGGATGCAGTGGACGGGCAGCGGGCTGGTCTCACCGAGGAAGCGGATCGCGTCGCGCATGTCCTCGGGGCCGGTCGAGCAGTTGAGGCCGATGACGTCGACGTCGAGCGCGGTCAGCGTCGTCAGCACCGACTGGATGTCGGTGCCGAGCAGCATCTTGCCGCCGTTCGGCAGCAGCGAGACGCTGCACTGGATCGGCAGCGTGCGGCCCGTCGCCGCGAATGCCTCGCGGGCGCCGAAGATCGACGCCTTGACCTCGAGGATGTCCTGCGCGGTCTCGATCATGATCAGGTCGGCGCCGCCTTCGACCAGGCCGCGCGCCTGCTCGGCGAAGACCTCGACCAGGCGGCCGAAGCTGATGTTCCCGAGGGTCGGGTCGGTCGAGGCGGGGAGGAAGCCGGTCGGCCCGATCGAGCCAGCGACGAAGTGCTCTTCGCCGACCGCCTTGCGGGCGATTTCGGCAGCTTTGGTGTTGATCTCGAGGGTGTGCTCACCGAGGCCCCACTCCTCGAGCTTCAGCCGCGAGCCCTGGAAGCTGTCGGTCTCGACCACTTCGGCACCCGCTTCGACCATCGAGGAGTGGACGCCCTCGATCACGTCGGGCCGGTTCAGCACCAGCGCCTCGTGGCATTTGCCCGCGAGCCCGCCGTAGTCGGCCTGGCTGAGCTCGAACTGCTCCAAGGTCGCGCCCATGCCGCCGTCGAAGACGACGACGCGCTCGTTGACCGCCCTTATGTAGTCGCGCTCCGCCATGAACCTAAGGAGGCTACCGAGCGCGTCGAGCTGTTCCTTTTGTCGGCTATTCCGACATAAGGAACAGCCCGGCGGAGGGGCGGGCGCTACTTGCGGTGCAGACCGAGGCGGCGGCGCCAGTCGCGGGCGTACATCAGCTGACTGAGGCGGGCGATCAGGCCGCGGCGGCTGCGCGTGTAGGGGTACCAGGTCGGTTCGCGCTTGCCGGCGAAGCGAGTGACCACCAGCGACTCGGTGCGGCAGAACTTCTTGATCCCCGGCGCGCCGTGGCGGTAGCCGATCCCCGACTCCTTCCAACCGCCCATCGGCACGTCGGAGGCGAAGTAGTTGATCAGCACGTCGTTGATGTTGACGGCGCCGCACTCGACCCGCCGCGCCACCCGCTCGGCATGGTCGCGCTCGCCGAAGACCGAGCCGGAGAGGCCGTAGCGGGTGTCGTTGGCGAGCCGCAGCGCCTCCTCCTCGTCGCGCACCTTCATCACCCCGACTACTGGGCCGAAGGTCTCGTCGCGCATCACCTTCATCGTGTGGTCGACGTCAACCAGGACGGTCGGCTCGAAGTAGTCGCCGGGTCCCGCGACCCGCTTGCCGCCGGTCAGCGCCCGGGCGCCCTGGGCGAGCGCGTCGTCGACCTGGTCCTCGACGATGCCGATCTGGTTCGGCGAGGTCATCGCGCCGACGTCCTTGGGATCGCGGGCGTTGTCGGCGCCCTGGCGCAGCTTGCCGACCTCGGCGGCGAGCTTGGCGGTGAACTCGTCGTAGGCCGGCTCCTCGACGTAGATCCGCTCGACCGAGATGCAGACCTGGCCGGAGTTGAACATCCCGCCCCAGGCGGCGGCGTTGGCGGCACGGTCGAGGTCGGCGTCGGCGAGGACGATCATCGGGTCCTTGCCGCCGAGCTCGAGGCTGACCGGGGTCAGCGTCTCTGCCGCCCGTGCCATCACCTTGCGGCCGGTTCGGTCGGAGCCGGTGAACTGGATGAAGTCGACGCTGTCGACCAGGGCGCCGCCGGTCTCGCCGATCCCCTGAACTAGGTCGAAGACGTCGGGGGCGCCGAGCTCGTGCTTCCAAGCCTCGACCAGTTCGGCGATTCCCAGCGGCGTGAACTCCGAGGGCTTGATCACCACCGCGGCGCCCGCCTGCAGCGCCGGGATCGCGTCGCCGAGCGAGAGCACCAGCGGGAAGTTCCAGGGGCTGATGATCCCGACCACGGGGTGCGGCCGGTACTGGACCCGCAGCTTCTTCGAGGCGAGCAGCGGCGAGTGCGGGCGGATTGCCTCTTCGCCGATGAAGTCGGCGGCGCGGGTGCCGTAGAAGTTGATCAGGTCGGCGAGGTAGCCCGGCTCGTTGCTGGCGTCGGCGCGGACCTTGCCGGTCTCACGCTGCATCGTGTCGAGGACCCGGTCCTGGTTGTCGAGCATCCAGTCGCGCAGCTTGCCGAGCCAGTGGTAGCGGCCCTCGATCCCCATCGCCTCCCAGTCGGGCTGATTGGCGCGAACCCGCGCCACCGTCGCCGCCACCGCCTCGGGCGGATCAACCGGGATCGTCGCGATCGTCTCGCCGGTCGCCGGGTTGCGGATCCCGAGCTCCTCGATCGCCGGCTCACCCGCCCCGTTCGCGCCGGTGCCTGCCTTGGTCCCCGTCTCGGCGACGCCGCTCTCCATGTCCCGCTCCCTTCGTAGACCCCGGTTTGGCTGCGTAGCCAGGATAGCCGGCTGGGGGAGGATTTTGGGACGTTGCTAGGGATCAGGGTTGGCGGCGGGGGCGATCGCCGGCAGGACCCCCTCACTCGCCCTCGTCGTCGGCGTTGAGGGTGCGGCTAACGCCTCGGAGGAGCTCCTCTCCTCAGGGCGCAAAACGTTCGGGGGTCCTACCGACACTCGCCCAACGAAAGCGCGGTGGCCCAGGGTCAATCCCGCCCCATCTCTCTTTGAGCTTGAAAGGGACGGGGGCTGGACAGGGAGATCCGATGAGTTGGCGGCGAGCGACCGCCCGGTGTGGCTTTCGTGTCGCCGCCGAGCTGTTCTTTATCCATGCCATACCGGGATAAGGAACAGCTCCCGCGATGCTCGACAGACCTTGGTCCCTTGTCAGCTCTAAGCCAAGGGGGTGGGGACACAAACGGATTCGTTGGGTGAGCGTCGGCGTGCCCTCCCAAAACACTCAAGCGGAGCGACAGCGGAGCGTTTTGGGAGGGCACGCCGACGATCGCCCCCACAAACCCTGATCCCTAGGAACGCCCCTCAGTCAACATCAAAGTTCCCCGGCCTCGTCACACTCGGCTCCCACCGCATACCCTGCAGCAGCTCGCCCGGCTCGACCCCTAGGGCGCCGGCGACTTTGACCAGGGTGTCGATCCGCGGCGTGCGCTGCGAATTCTCGAGCAGGCTGATCTGGGTTCGGTTGAGCGAAGCGCGCATCGCCAGCTCTTCCTGCGAGAGGTGCGCGGCTTGGCGGCAGCGGATCAAGTTCTCGGCGAATCGGTCCCGTAGATCCACGGCGGGAACTGTGCCTTGTTAGAGGTCGGATAGCCACAGACAAAGCGTTACTACGTATTGGGCGTGTACCAAACGATAACCTTGGGCTTGCCCTCTCCGCTATCAGCGGGTTCCTCCTGTCGGGAACCGGCCCCCCGGTAACGGCGGAGGGGGCGAAAACGGCGTCGCCAAACCTTGGAGAGTCCGATGCCCGCTGCCGTCCCAGAGCCGACGCGCCAACTCGCTTCCAACCTCAAACTGGCGATCGCCGAGAAGGAGCTGACCGCGCCCGAGGTCGCCAAACGGGCTGAGCTCTCCCTCAACCACCTGAACCTGATCCTGCGGGGCAGGCGGATGGTCCAGCTCGACACCCTGGTCAAGCTGGCCGGTGCGCTCGATGTGCCTCCCGAGCAGCTGCTGGAAGGGGTCGGGTGGGTCTCCGACGGGCGCGGCGGCGGCGAGTTCCGGACCAAGGGGCACGGCACTCCCGGTTAGCGCTTCGGCACCAGCCGGTAGACCGGGCCTTCGAGCGAGGCGACGTAGACGTGGCCAGCGCCGTCTTCACCGAACGAGGAGGGGCTGTCGACGTGCAGGCCGAGCTGGCGGTCGCCCCCGGCCCGGCCGAGATGGGACCCCAGCATTCGCAGATCGCCCTCGCAGAGGTCGGCGTAGACGTAGCGCCCGGCCAGCCCCGGCAGTGAGCGATCGTGGACGACGTAGCCGCCGATGATCGTGCAGCTGCCGTCACGGTCGTGCGAGTAGACGAAAATGGGCTTGACGGTGCCGCCGGGGTCGGGCGTATCGCCGTTCTCTTCGGTGTAGGGGGCGCGGCCCTCGATCGCGTCCCAGCCGAAGTTGGCGCCCCGCGCCGCCGCGACGGTGGTGAAGTCGAGCTCCTCGTACTTGTTCTGGCCGACATCACCGATCGCCAGCTTGGGCGCCCCGCCGCCGGTGTCGAAGGAGAAGCGGAACGGGTTGCGGAGCCCATAGCTGTAGATCTCGTCGCGGCCCGGCTTACCGACGAAGGGGTTGTCGGTGGGGACGGTGTAGGGCTTGCCGTCGGCCTCGCGCGGGTCGATCCGCAGCAGCTTGCCGAGCAGCACATCCTTGTTCTGGGCGTTGTTCGGCGGGTCGCCGCCGGAGCCGCCGTCGCCGGTGCCGAGGTAGAGGTCGTCGCCGAGGAACTGCAGCTGACCGCCGTTGTGGTTCGAGTTGACGGGGTGGGGGATGTCGATCACCTCGCGGCGCGAGCCGGGATCGGCGCGGGTCGGCGTCGCCCGCCGGAACTCGTCGATGCGGATATTTCCGGCCGGGTCCGTGTAATAGACGTAGAAGAGCCCGGATTTCGCGTAATCGGGCGGGAAGGCGACCGAGAGCAGGCCGCGCTCGCCGCCGGTTGAGATGTCTCCAGAGATGTCAAGGAAGGGTCGCGAGAGCTTCTTGCCGCCCTTCAGCACGACGATCTTGCCGCCCTGCTCGACCACGAAGAGCAGTCGCGGCGCCCCAGGGGCACCGGCGACGTAGACCGGCGTGTCGAACTGGCCGATCTTCTTCAGCCCCACCCCGCCTGCCTTGGCCCGGGCCGGCGCCGAGCCGGCTTCGCCGCTCGCACCGGAGGCGGTCGTCGCCGTCCCGGTCGGCACCGCGCCGGTCGAGCTCGAGTCGCTAGCAGAGGAGCCGCAGGCCGGCAGCGCCAAGGCGAGGACGAGCGCGACGAGCGGGATCGTTGTCAGGCGGCGGAGCATCCGCCTTCGGCTTCTACCCGTTCTTGCCGACTTCGACGATTTCGCCCGAATCAGTGACTTCGGTGTCCGGGGTTTGCGCGCTGATCTCGGCGACGAAGGTGCCGCCGGGAGAGACACCGCCGTTGGTCTTCGCCTTCGTTTGCGTGCCGAGCCCGGCGCCGACCTGGTAGCGCAGGGTGTACTTGCCCTGTCGCACCGCGCTCAGCTTCCAGACCGCGGAGCGGCTCTCCCCGGCCTTCAGCGGCCCGAAGGCGAACGTCTTCGGATCCGAGGTGGTGGAGCCGCCTTTTTCGCCGGCGCTCGCTCCGGCCAACTTCGGGAAGTATTCAGCCAGCACCCAGACCGGTCGGGTCGGGTTGGCGAGTTCGGCCTGCTTTTCGTGCACCCCGAAGGGCAGCGATGCACTCGCCCCCTGCTTGCCGGCGACCGAGAAGTAAATGACCAGGTTCGGCACCGTCTTGTCGCCTTCGTTCTTGACGCTCAGCTTCAGCAGCGAGGTCTGGCCCAGCCGCTGCAGGCTCGGGAAGGAGGCGGCGGTGACAGCCGACGTCGAATTCGCCCGCCGGTTCCTTGTCCGCGGAAGTTTCCCCGCAGGCGGTCAGCAGCGCCGCGATGGCAACCACGGCCAACCCGGTAGCCGCAGTTCGCAGACGGGAGCGCCGGAAGCACCAGAAGAGCTGTTGTCCCTCCCCCCGCAAAGCGAGGCGAACATAGCACGGGGTCACCCCGCATCCGGCCGCATTCCATGGCGGCGATAGCGGGTTAGCCGGATCTCAACACTGGGCTAATGGAAGCCGCTCTGGCATCCCCTAGACTGCGGCCAGCGAGTGGGGCGCCGTGCCGCGGCGCGGCTCAGCTCGAGGGAGATATGGTCGCAACGCTGAACAGGGTTTTCCGGCCCGCTCGGGGCGTGTTCGAGGAGGTTGGGGATCTCGTCATCCTTACCTCGCGCACGATCGCCTCCGCAGTGCGGGCGCCCTACCCCTACGGCGAGGAGTTCATCGGCCAGTTCATCTTCGCCCTGCAGCTCTGCTGGTTCCCGCTGCTGGTCTCGACGGTGGCGATCTGTTTCGGGGCGCCGGGCCTGCAGGCCGCCAACGCGTTGACCCTGTTCGGCACCCTCGATCGGCTCGGCGGCTTCTTCGTGCTTGCCGCGATCCGAGAAATCGGACCCTTCGTGACCGCGGTCGTCGTCGCCGGCGTCGCCGGCACCGCGATCACCGCCGACCTCGGCGCCCGCAAAATCCGCGAGGAGCTTGACGCTCTGCAGGTGCTGGGCGTCGACCCGATCAAGAACCTGGTCGTCCCGCGCTTCCTGGCGCTGATGCTGATCACCGGCCTGCTCGACATCTACGCCCTGGTCTTCGGGCTCTCCGGCGGCATCCTCACCGAGCTCGTCTACCACCAGAGCCTTGGCGGCTTCTTCGCGACGCTCTTCTCGCAGGCCTCGATCACCGACCTCTGGGGCTCGGTGATCAAGTGCACGCTGTTCGGCGCGATCATCGCCGTCGTCTGCTCCTACAAGGGGATGACCGCGTCCGGCGGTGCCGCTGGCGTCGGCCGCGCCGTCAACGAGGCCGTCGTCATCTCCTTTATGGCGGTCTTCGCCTTCAACTACGTCTTCACTCAGACGCTGCTCGCGACCAACCCCGAACTGCAGACGATCCGGTGACGGCGACGCGATGAACGCCTGGCTCGAGGTCCCCCGCGGTTGGCTCGACTCCTTCGGCGAGGTCGCCCGCTTCAGCTCGCGGGTCGCCGGCCTCGTCTACAGCGGCCGCGTCCTGCGCTTCTTCGGCGAGAGCCTGCGCCAGGCCGGGATCCTGATCCTCGGCTCGGCGCTGATCATCTGGGGGCTGGTCTTCGTGCTCGGGCTGCAGTGCGGGATCGAGGGCGCCTACCTGCTGCGCGCCCAGGGAGCCCCCGCCTACGCCGGCCTCTTCTCCGCCTGGTGCGACCTGCGCGAGATCCTCCCCTACGCCTTCGGCTACATGCTGGCGGCCAAGGTCGGGACCGGGATCGTCGCCGAGCTCGGGGCGATGCGGATCTCCGACGAGATCGACGCGCTCGAGGTGATGGGGGTGCCGCCGGTCACCTTCCTCTGCGCGACGCGATTGCTCGCCGCCTGGATCGCCTTCCCGTTCATGTACCTGGTCGGGATCGGCGTCATGTACCTGGCCAGCTACATCGCTGTGGTCGAACAGATCGGCGACGTCTCCTCTGGCGGCTACTTATTGATCTTCTGGCAGTTCCAGAACCCACCCGACCTGATCTTCAGCCTGATCAAGGGGATGGTGATGGCGACCGTGATCGTGCTGGTCGGCTGTTACTACGGCTATACGGCCTCGGGGGGACCGGTCGGGGTGGGCACGGCGACGGCGAAGTCGATGGTCTTCAACATCGTCATGGTCCACATAATCGGGATGTTAGGCACGCTCATATTCTGGGGGGCCAACCCAAGGGCGCCGATAGGAGGCTAGGTGGCGATCGAGGACGACAACCGTAGGGAAGAAGAGCAGCTGCAGGACGAGGCTGCGGAGTCCGGCGAAGAGACGCCCGAGATCGCCGTCGCCCCGACCCGTCCGGCGGACAATGGCGGCGAAGGCCCCTACGTGGCCGAGGACGGCGGGATCATGGGCCGCGACTTCGTCATCCCCGGGGTTGACCCGGCCGAGCACGACCCCTACCGCTTCCACACCGGCCGCAAGCGCGAGCACGGCGGTACCGACGCGATCGAGATCATCGACCTGGTCAAGCAGTTCGGCCGCGCCCGCATCCTCAACGGTTTGAACCTCGGCCTGCCCGAGGACCAGGTCTCCATGGTGCTCGGCCCCTCGGGGACCGGCAAGAGCGTGCTGATCAAGCACATCGTCGGCCTGCTCTACCCCGACTCGGGCGACGTCCTCGTCCACGGCGAGTCGATCCCGAACATGACCGACGACGAACTCTTCGAGGTGCGCAAAAAGTTTGGCCTGCTGTTCCAGGATGGGGCGCTGTTCGGCTCGATGAACATCTACGACAACGTCGCCTTCCCGCTCCGCCAGCACACCGACAAAGGCGAGGAGGAGATCGGCGAGATCGTCAACCGGCGGCTGAAAGAGGTCGGCCTCGCCGAGGCGACCTACAAGATGCCGAACGAGCTCTCGGGCGGGATGCGTAAGCGCGCCGGCTTTGCCCGGGCACTGGTGTTGGAACCGGCGATCGTGATGTTCGACGAGCCCGACTCGGGGCTCGACCCGGTCCGCACCGCGCTGCTCTGCGAGCTGATCCGCGAGGTCCACGCCGAGAACGGCGGCTGCTACCTGGTGATCTCGCACGACCTCGGCACGGCGCGCCGGATCGCCGACTTCATCGCCGTGCTGTGGAGCGGCAAGATCGTCGAGTCGGGGCCGAAAGAGGAGGTCTTCGACTCGAGCAACCCGTTCGTCAACCAGTTCCTGCACGCCGACGTCACCGGCCCGCTCTCAATGGACTGATCCAGATGGTCGACCCCGCGACCGTCTTTTAATTGGCTGGCTTTTTCGCCCGCATCGCGGCGTGGGCCGCCCGACGCGCCCGCTGGGTTCTCGCCGTCGCGCTGGTCGCCGCGATCGCTGCCGCGATCGGCGCCTCCCGGATCCCGACCGACGCCGGGGTTGGCACCCTGGTCGATTCCGGCGATCCGACCTATGAGGCGACCGAACATGTCCGTCAGGTCTTCGGCGAAGAACCAGTGGTGGTCCTCGTCGAGGGCGAACTGCCGCAGCTGCTGCTGACCAACAACATCCTCCGGCTGCTGCGGCTCGAGGGCTGTCTCTCCGGCAAGGTGCCGAAGGGGGCGACGCCGCTGCCGGGCGCTTGCCAGGAGATCGCCGAATCGGGAGCAGTCGAGTTCGTCAGCGGCCCGGCGACCTTCCTCAACCAGGCGGTGGTCCAGATCGAAACCCAGCTGCGGCGGCTCTCGAAGGAAGTCGCGCCGGCTGAACTACAGGAATTCCTCCTCACGGTGGCGGCCAAATACGGGATCACCTCGCTGCCCTCGATCGACAACGAACAGTTCGTCGCCACGGTCGTCTTCGACCTGGCGCGGGCGCGGGGGACGCCGAAGGCGCGCCTCGCCTACCTCTTCCCGAACGACCACACGGCGCAGATCATCATTCGGCTCAAACCCGACCTGAGCCAGTCCGAACGCCATCGGGCGATCGGGTTGATCGAAGAGCTGGCCGCCGAAACGGTGCCCCGCCAGCAGTGCGCGGTGGGCGGCAAGGCGAAGCCGTGCTTCGCGCTCGACAAGGGCAGCTACTTGGTCTCCGGGGCGCCGGTCGTCGTCGACGGGCTGGCGCGGGCACTGAAGGACGCGCTGCTACTGCTCTTCGGCGTCGCCCTGGTGGTCATGGCCCTTATGTTGCTGCTGGTCTTCCGCTCGCGGCTGCGGTTGCTGCCGTTGCTCGTCGCGGTGGCGGCGACGGCGATCGCCTTCGCCATCTTCGGTCTCGCGAACGGCTCGCTGACGATGGCTTCGATCGCGGCGCTGCCGATCCTGATCGGCCTCGCGGTCGACTACGCGATCCAGTTCCAGGCGCGCTTCGACGAGGCGGCGGCGGGCGGCGTAAGCGGGGTGGAGGCGGCGCGCCGGGCGGCGCTGGCCGGCGCTCCGACGATCGCCGCCGCCTGCCTCGCCACCGGCGCGGGCTTCCTCGCGCTGCAGCTCTCGCCAACGCCGATGGTGCGCGGCTTCGGCTGGCTCTTGATCATCGGCGTCGCGATCGCTTTCGTCCTGGCGCTGACCGCGGGGCTTGCCGCACTCGCGCTCGGATCGGCGTCGCGGGGCGCCTTTCTCTCGGATAGCGAGAGAAAGGCGCCCCGGCCGGTGGCGGCCCTACTGTCGCTGGCGTTGGAGCAGCCGCTAGCGGTCCTCGGCGTCGGATTGGCGCTGGCGATCCTTGGCTGGGGTTTGGGGACCCGGGTCGGCACCGTCTCCGACATCCGCGACCTGGCGCCGCAGAGCCTGAAGGCGGTCCACGACCTGAACGAGTTGCAGGAAGCGACCGGGGTCTCGGGCGAGCTCGACGTCTCGATCGAAGCCCCTGACCTCTCCGACCCGGCGACGATCGAGTGGATGGCGGGCTTCAAGCGCCGCGTCCTGCAGGAGAACGGCTTCAAGGGCGAAGACCCGAGCTGCCTGACCGCCGAAGTCTGCCCCGGGCCGGCGCTCTCGGACTTCCTCACCCGCGGCGAAGGAAAGCCGACCAGGGCCGGGATCGACGCGACGCTGGCGGTGCTCTCGCCCTACGACCTGCGCCAGGTGGCGCCGCTCGCCGCCGACGGCAAGCTTGGTCACTCGGCGCTGATCTCGTTCGGCATCCGCGCCCAGTCGCTCGCCGACCAGCAGCGGCTGGTCGACCGCGTCCGCGCTGCGATCGGCGAGCCGGGGCGGGCAGGCGGGCCGCCGCCCGGGGTCGAGGTCCAACTCGCCGGCTTGGCGGTGATCGCCGCGGAATCGGCCAGCGACCTCTCCTCGAGCCGCTACTGGCTGGCGCTTGGCGGCCTCGTCGCGGTGGCGATCGCGCTGCTCCTCGTCTACCGCCTGGACTGGCGCCGCGCCCTGATTCCGCTGGCCCCGACCGTCCTCGCCACTGGCTGGGCCTCGCTGCTCCTGTGGCTGACCGGGATTCCGCTCAACCCGATGTCGGCGGCCTTGGGGGCGCTGACGATCGCGATCGGGACCGAGTTCGGGGTGATCCTCAGCGGCCGCTATCCACCAGGAGCGGGCCGGCGGCCACTCGCCCGACGAGGCGCTGCGGCGCGCCTACGCCCGCACCGGCGCCGCCGTCCTCGCCTCCGGGTTGACCGCGATCGCGCGGCTTCGCCGTGCTGATCGCCTCCGACATCCAGATGCTGCGCGACTTCGGCGTCGTCACCGTGATCGACCTCGCCGCGGCGCTGGCCGGCGTCCTCGTCGTCCTGCCGGCGGCGCTGGTCGCGCTCGAGGACCGCCGCGCGGCGGCGCTCGCGCCAGTGGAGGAGCGATGAGGGACCGCTACTCGATCAGCGTCGGCCTCATCTTCCTTGCCCTCGTCGTCTTCGTCGCGATCAGGACGCTGGGCGGGCGGCAGCGACGAGGAAACGCTCGGCCTCGACAAGCTCGAGGCGCGCTGGCCGCTGCCGGAGTTCGCCGTCCCGGTCGCCGCCGGTCAGCTCGAAGGCGACGCCAACGTCGCCCAGGACGACTGCGGCAGTCGCGGCATCCCCTGCCCGGAAGATCCGCCGCGCAAGCCCGCCTGCCGGATCGGGACGCCCGGCGCGCTGCGCGTCTGCGACTACTTCGACAAGCCACTGGTGCTCTCGTTCTGGTTCAGCGAGGGGGGCGGCTGCGTCGACCAGCAAGACGTGGTCGACCGGGTCTACCAGCGCTACCGTGGGCAGGTGAACTTCCTCTCGCTCGACGTCCGCGATGATCGCGGCACGGTCCGCGACCTGCTCGCCGAACGGGGTTGGAAGATGCCGGTCGGCTACGACCGCGACGGCGCCGTCGCCGCCCTCTACCGGGTCGGCGGCTGCCCGACCATCGCCTACGCCTACCCCGGCGGCACCCTGCAGTCGGCAAGCATCGGCGACCTCACCGCGCCGCAGCTGGAAGCGCGGGTGCGCGGACTGCTGGCCGCGACCCGCGCCGCCGAGGAGCCCTGATGGAGGCGGGCGAGCACCGGGTCGGCTGGGTGCCGGCACCGCAGCAGGGCTGGGTCGCGCCCCACGTCGCTGCCGAGTTCCCGGGCCTCGGGCTCGCTTGGACCGAGGTCGATTGCCGGCCTCGCCGCAGCCCCGAGCCAGTTCGCCGCCGCCTCCGCGACCTCTCCGACCGCTTCTATGGCTCGCACGCGGTACAGATGCGAACCAAGGCGATCCCCTGGGCCTACCGCACCTTCTTCCGCCAGATCGGCCTCAACCCCGACCGCGACCGCACCCCGGTCGAGCAACTGGCGCTCGAACGGCTCTTCGACGGCGGATTCAAGAGCCGCGGCTTGCCGCGCGACGCGCTGACGATCGCAATCGTCGAGACGGGCGTGGCGCTGCGGACCTTCGACGCAGATGCGCTCGAGGGAGCTCTGTGCATCCGCGACTCGGCCCCAGGCGAGTCGCTGCTGGGTGACGTCGGCGAGTTGGCGAAGGGGACGCTGGTGATCGCCGATAACGAGGGTCCGGCGGCGGTGATCTTTGGTCCGCGGGCGGAGGCGCGGGCGGTGGTGGGGGACAGTCGGAGGGTCGCGATTGTGGCGACGCAGGTGAACGGGGTGCCGCAGATTGCGGTGGAGGAGGCGCTGTGGATGGCGGGGGCGATGTTGGAAGCGGGATAGAGGGCCCGGGAGGTCCGGTTGGTCAGCGCCGAGCCAGCCACAGCCCGGCGACCCTCCTCCACCAAACTCCTGATTCCTCGCCGCCCCTCACCCTTAACCAACCCTTCCCCCAGCCTCCCAGCCGTGATTTACACTCGCTCTAAGCCCATGCAGCAGCTCCTAACCAGAGACCGGGCTAGTGTCAGGGAGAACGTCGGTGCCGACGAGCGCGCCGCGCGCTCCCAACTGCGCGCTCAGATCGGTCGTCTCGAACGCCAACTCGGCCAACTCGCAGCCGAGGCCTTTCCGCGGCTCTCTATCGATTGCCGCGTCGACGCTCCGGCCTCAGCGCCGCGCGTCCTCGACCTCGGTGAGCTCGAGTGCGTCCGCGACGAGCTCGCTGATCGCATCTCCGAGGCGCGGCAGGCGCTTGCCGTGCGGGCTGAGTTCGAGGCGCGTAACCGGGAGCTGCTGACTGCGCTGCTCGAAGCTCCGGAGAAGCACCGCGGGCTTGAGATCGGCCGCGCCGACGTCGGCGAGCCCGGCTGCGGTGGCTGGCGCTCGGCGCCGCGCTACGGCCTGATCGGGATGCTGATGGGCTGGTGGCGGGTCAAGGTCTCCTCGGGATGCCCGTTAGCCGGGCGGCTGGCGGCCGTTGAGCAGTAGCTCGAAGAAGAAGCGGGGTGGACGGCGCCCGCGCAAGGGGCCGCCGGCGGCGAAGCCAGCGCGGGCGACGAACGCCGCGGCGCCGCCGCGCGCCGCGCAAGCCCCGCGCGCACCCTCCGCCGACCAGCGACCGCCGGCCCCTTGGGGAAATTTCCCGTTGGCGGAGTTGGCGATCCTCGGCGGCATCATCTGCCTCGCGATCGGCATCTTCGGTGGCTACGAAACGCTGATCGGGGTCGGCGTCGCGCTGGCCGGCCTCGGTGGCATGGAGGTGGCGATCCGCGAGCACTTTGCCGGCTATCGCTCGCACACCACGCTGCTCGCCGGCTTCGTCTTCGTCGTCGTCGTCGGCCTGCTCTTCTACGCCTTCAAGCAGGTGCTGGCAGTGGCGCTGCCGATCGGCGCGGTCTGCTTCCTTCTCGTCTTCTACCTCGCCCGCCGGGCCTTCCAGCGCGCCTCGGGCGGCCTCAACTACCGGATCGGTGGCCTCCGCGGCTGACGCCCAGGCGCGTCAGGGTTAGCCGGCAACGGGCCGGAAACCGCGACTGGCGGCTCCCGACCCATCAACGGCGGGTGGCTGGGGGGCAGTTGGTTAGGCGGCGATCGTCGCCGCAGGCGAGCCGCCGCGGACGCGGCTGGCGAGCTCGGTCGAGAGCAGGCGCCGCTGGCGCGGGGTCAGCGTTCCCAGCTGCTTGTTCTCATTGAGCGAGAGCGGCATCAGGAATTTGCGCGCGCGGGTCCGGCCCCAGCGCCGCTGGCTGGTCAGCAGCTCGGCGATCGTCATGCTCTCCGTCTCCCAGGGGCACTCGCTGACAACCTCGGCAGCATCGCGGTCGCCGCGGGCGATCGCCCGCTTCAACTCGGCCCGGGCAAGACGGACACTGTTGGCGCGTTCGAGCGCCCTCATGTGTTGGGGGGCTTCGACCTGGGTCGAAGGTACTTCAGGCGATGCGGATGCCAGGGTGGCGGCAGCGTCCACTGGACTCCTCCCTTCAAAAGGAATCGGAGAATTAACTGGGTCTTCGCCTGCGGCCCTCTATGGCCTCGACCGGTTTCCCATTTGGACCGATCGCCCCGCCAAGGGCCACTGCGGCGAGGTGGCCAAGCTATGCCGTCGAAGTGGCATGCGTCAACCCGGTCGGACGGAAAAGGCAGCCAGGCCACCCGCTAAGAGCAACAATTTCGACCTGCCGCCGGACTTGTCCAGATCCGAACAAGCCTGAAACTACCCTCAGGGGGGGATGTCAAAGTTCGGTTACCGGCGGACGCCCAGTTGGGTCAGGCGCGGGGAAGGTCCGGAAACTCGGCGATCGTCTTTTCGACGATGTTTAAGGCGCGGTCGAGCTGGTCACGTTGATGGGTTGCCATCAGGCTGGTGCGCAGCAGCGCCCCGCCCGGTGGCACCGCCGGGTGGATCGCGACGTTGGTGTAGACGCCGGCGTCAAACAGGGCTTTCCAGAGCAGTACCGCCTGCCAGTCGTCGCCGACCACGACCGGGACCACTGGCGTCGTCGCCACGCTGCCGTCGGGCAGCGTCCCTGGCTCGACCACTTGCAGTCCCAGCCCGCGCAGCCCCTCACGCAGGTAGGAGGCGTTGTCGAGCAGTCGCGCGAACAGCTCGGGGCCCTCGCCGCGGATCACCCGCAGCGCCGCCAGCGCCGCGCCGACCGCCGCCGGCACCGCCGAGGCGCTGAAGATGAAGGAGCGCGAGGAGATCCGCAGGTACTCGACCACGTCGGCCGGCCCGGCGATGAAGCCGCCGCAGGAGGCGAGGCTCTTGGAGAAGGTCCCCATCCGCAGGTCGACCTCGTCCTCGAGCCCGAACAGCTCGGCGGCGCCGGCACCGCGGGCGCCGAGCACGCCGGCACCGTGCGCTTCGTCGAGCATCAGCCGAGCGCCGTAGGCCTGGCAGAGCTCGACGATCCGCGGTAGGTCACAGACGTCGCCCTCCATCGAGAAGACGCCGTCGACGACGACGAGGACACCACCGCCATCTTCGGCGGCGCGTCCCAGCATCTTCTCCAGTTTCTCCATCCGGTTGTGGCGGAAGGGGCGCAGTTTGGCGCCGGAGATGCGGACCCCGTCGAGGATCGAGGCGTGGTTGCCGGAGTCGCAGATCACCGTGTCGCCGGGGCCGAGGATCGTCGAGAGGCAGCCGACGTTGGACTGGTAGCCGGTGGTGTAGACGATCGCGTCCTCCTCGTCCATCCACTCGGCCAGCTCGCGCTCCAGATCAAGGTGCAGCGGCGTCGTCCCGTTCAGTAGGCGCGAGCCGGTGACCCCGGTGCCATAGGTCTCGAGCGCCTCGCGCGCCCCCTGCTTGACCCGCTCGTCGCCGGTCAGCCCGAGATAGTTGTTGGAGCCGAGCATGATCGTCTCGCGCCCCTCCATCTCGACCACGGGGCCGGCCTGCGAGGTGAGCAGGCGGAAGTAGGGGAGGAGATCGTGCTCCTTCGCCGCTTCCAGCTGCTCGAGGCGGTCGTGGCTGCGCGCCTTCTCGAAGACGTCGACCGGAGCCTTCGCGGTCTCGCTCATTCGTTTGCAGTCTATTCACGACGTCTGCCGGACCCGTAGCACTGAGGAAATCCGCAATCTGCGCCGATCCCGCCGGACCTGACTCGGAGCGACCTGGACCGTCGTTAAAGTCGCCGGATGAGCGAGTTCGAGATCGACGGTGAGGTTCTCTCCGAGGAGGACGCCGAGCCGCGCGAGGCGACCGGGCCGGTCCGCGCCCTGCCGGTCTCCTACAAGGAGGCGGGCTCGCCGGTGCTACGCGCCGAGGTGCGCACGGCGGCGATCGCCGCCGCCGGCGGTGTGATCGCCGGTGCCGCGACCGTCGCCGCGGTGCGTGCGGTCTCTGCTGTCGGCTCCCGCACTCGCTCGCCGCGCGGGACGGCGCCTGCGCCGCCGCGAACGGCCGCAGAACATCGTCGCCAGCCGCTCCTTCCTGGTCGACGTCCACCTGCTCGGGAGGTAGGGCGGGGCGGTGGGGTCCCTGGACGTCGAGGTCCGGCCCGCCTCGCCGTACCGGCTGCCGCGTGGCTCCAGCGACGGCACCCTGCGGGTCGAAGGGGGAGTGGCGCGGCGGCTGCTCCACGTCGACGGCTCACCGGTCCTGGTCCGCGCCTGGCAGCCCGCCCGCGACCGCCTGCTGCTGCGGGCCGAGGCGGTACCGCCGGAGGCGCTGCGCTTCTCGCGCGACGGCCGCGCGATCCGCCTGCTGGCCGGCGCCCACGAGTCGGCAGCCGCCAACCGCGCCCAGCTCGGCACCGCGATCGAGCGGATGCGCTTCGCGCTCGGGGTCGACTACGACCTCGCCCCCTTCCACAGCCGCTTCCGCCGCGACCCGCTATTGCGAGCCCTGATCCGCCGCCAGCCGCACTTCCGCCCGCTGCGCACGCCGTGGCCCTGGGAGGCGCTCGCCTCGGCCGTCGTCAAGCAGCTGATCGAGTCCTCGCGGGCGGCGCTGATCGAACGCCGCATCGTCGGCCGCTGGGGCGCCCGCCTCGGCGACGGCCCGCGCGCCCCGCGCGACGCCCCGCCGCCGGCGACGATCGCCGGCCGCGCCCCGGCCGAACTGCAGTCGATGGACCTCTCCGCTGGCCGCTCGCTGGCGCTTCGCCGGCTCGCCGGCGACGTCGTCGCCGGCCGTTGCGATCCCGCCGACGCCGACTGCGACGGGCGCCTGCTGGCGACCCCCGAAATCGGGCCCTGGACGGTCCAGTGCCTGGCCCTTTTCGGCCGCGGCGAGATGGACTCGCTGCCCGCCGGTGACCTTGGCTACATCAAGCTGGTCGGCCACCTCGCCGGGCTCGGCCGCCGCGCGACGATCCCCGAGGTTGAAGAGTTCTACGCGCCCTACCAGCCCTACCGCGGGTTGGTTGGCACCCTTACCCTCAGCGGGCTTTACCGCACGATCGGCACTGGGCGACCGCTCCGACACGCCGCTTAACGGGTTTTTCAAGCGAGTCGAACTCGGTCACGCTCATCTACGTAGAGGTCAATGTCGAGTCTGCCTGACAGGAGGGTCTGGAGGGATGCAGGACCGCGTGCCACGCGCCCCGGGGTTCAAGCACCGGCGGGATTTGTCGATACCTCCGCGATGCGCGATAGAGGCGAGAGCAACTGGCCCGATGACGAGGTCCGCAAGTTCCTCGATCAGATCGCCGGCGGGGGAGGACAGGACTACCGCCGGATGGTCGAGCGGCTGCCCGTGATCGTCTACGCCTCGGAGCTCGGTGAGCAGGGTCGCTGGCGCTACGTCAGCCCTCAGGTCGAGGAGATTCTCGGCTACAGCGCCGAGCAGTTTCTCTCCGACCCGGGCCTCTGGGCGCGGCTGCTACACCCCGACGACCGCGAGCGGGCGCTGGGGGTCGAAGACGAGGCGCTGGTTGGCAGCCGCAAGACGGTGCCGATCGAGTACCGGATGTTCCGCCGCGACGGCGAGATCGCCTGGGTGCTCGATGAGGCGGTGCTGGAAGCCGACGAGGAGGGCGTGCCGGTCTGGCACGGAGTCCTCTTCGACATCACCAAGCGCAAACGCGCCGAGGTCGACCTGCAGAACTCGGTCGATCAGCAGGAAGTCGTCGCCAAGCTCGGCGAACGGGCGCTCTCCGACGGCGACCCGGAGCGGCTGATGCACGCCGCCACCGAGCTGATCGGCAGCCTCGACGGCGTCCACAGCGCCTGCATCTGGGAGGTCGGCCGCGACGGCCGCCGGCTGAAGCTGCGGGCCGGCCTGGAGGAGGACGTGGTCGGTGCCGGCCGCCGTGTCTCCGCCGCCCGCGATTCGCACGCCGGCGCCGCCTTTGACGCTGGCACCCACGCGATCGTTATGGATTGGCGCCAAGAGGAACGCTTCACGATGCCGCCCGTGCTGCGCGTTTTTGGCGCCGCCTCGAGCCTGGCGGTGACGATCGACGGCAAGGACCGGCCGTTCGGCGTGCTCGACGTCCACTCGACCGAACCGAACCGCTTCAGCGCCAAGGACGTGCCCTTCGTCCAGGCCGCCGCCAACGTCCTCGCCGACGCGATCGAGCGCCACGCCGCCGACAAGGCCCTGCGGCACCGCGTCCTGCACGACTCCCTCACCGGGCTGCCGAACCGGCTCAGCTTCGTCGACGCGCTGGCTGAGGGGCTACGTACCGCGACCGTCTCCGGCTCGCCGGTCGGGATCCTCTTCCTCGACCTCGACCATTTCAAGCTGATCAACGACAGCCTCGGCCACCACGCCGGCGACGCGCTGCTGCGTGCGGTGGCGCCGCGGCTGCGCGCCCACCTGCGCCCCGGCGACCTCGTCGCCCGCTTCGGCGGCGACGAGTTCGGGATCCTGATCGACCGGCTCGCCGACGAAGGCGAGGCGCTGGCGATCGCCGACCGGGTCGCCGCCGCCTTCGACCACCCCTTCACGATCGACGGTGTTGAGCACTTCGTCACCGCCTCGATCGGCGTCGCCGTCGCCCGCCAGGACCAGGAGCAGCCGGCCAACGCCGAGCTCCTGATCCGCGACGCCGACGCGGCGATGTATCGCGCCAAGGAAGGCGGCCGCGCCCGCTGCGTCCTCTTCGACGCCGAGATGAGGGCCGGAGCGGTGCGGCGACTCGAGGTCGAACGCGAGCTGCGCGATGCCCTCGACCGCGACGAGCTGACCCTCTACTACCAGCCAGTGGTCAGCCTCCGCACCGGTGAGATCTCGAGCCTCGAGGGGCTGGTCCGCTGGCAGCACCCGAACCGCGGCTTGCTCGATCCCGCCGCCTTCGTCGGGATCGCCGAGGACAGCGGCCTGATCGAGCCAATTGGGCGCTGGGTCCAGGAGCGCGCCTGTCGCCAGGTGCTCGAGTGGCATCACCAGCGTCCCGACGCCCGCCCGCTCGACGTCGCCGTCAACCTCTCCGCCCGCCAGGTCGCCCATCGCGATTTGCCGGCGACGATCGAGGAGGTGATCTCGCTGACCGGGATTGACCCGGTTCACCTGGTCCTGGAGATCACCGAGAGCGTCCTGGTCGAGGAGTCGGCGACCGCGATCACCTCGCTGGAAGCACTCAACGAGCTCGGCGTGCGACTGGTTCTCGATGACTTCGGCACCGGTTACTCATCGCTCGCCTACCTCAACCGCTTTCCCTTCCACGCGCTGAAGATCGACCGCTCCTTCGTCGACGCTTTGGGAATGGAACAGGAGCGGACGGCGATCGTCGAGGCGATCATCGGGATGGCGCGGGCGCTCTCGCTCGACGTGATCGCCGAGGGGGTCGAGAACGAGGTGCAGCTCGCCGAGCTCTCCCGGCTCGGCTGCGATTACGCCCAGGGCCACCTCTTCCACGCTGCGATGCCGTCCACCGAGGTCACCCGCCTGATCGAGGAGAACGCGCTGCGCTATTCGGGGATAACGCCCGAGAGGTAGTCGTTGCTGAGCAGTTCGGGCGCTCTTGGTAGCCCCGAGATCAGTTCTTCGTCGCGCATCCAGGCGGCGAATTCTTCCCACTGCTTCGGGTCCATGTAGCCGTAGGGGTGATCGCCATCGCGGGCGCCGAGCAGCGGCAGCGTCGCTTCAATCTCGGCTTCGGTCAGTTTCGGTTCGAGATCGTTATTGGCGGCGGTGATCGCTGCGCTCGCCGCCGCCGGGTCGGCGACGGCGGCTTCGGTGCCGCGTTCGAGCGCGGCGACGAAGAGGCGATAGGGCTCCGGTTCGGATTCCAGGGTGTTGCGGTTGGCGATCACCACCAGCTCGTCGTAGGTCGGGACGCCGAGCTGGTCGACCGGGGTGATCACCGGCGCTTTGCCGCGTTGCTGCAGGTCGACGCCCTCGACGTTGCTATAGCCGCCGAGCATCGCCTCGGCTTGGCCGCCAACCAGCGCCGGCAGCAGGCCGAAACCGACGTTGACCGGCTTGACCGTGCTCGGGTCGACTTTGGCGCGCTCGAGGATCGTTTTCAGGAAGGCTTCCTGGTAGGGGATACCGGCGGTCGCGACGGTCTTGCCTTCGAGGTCGGCGACAGCTTTGATCCCCGAGCTCTGCAGCCAGATCAGCGAGGTCAGCGGCCGGTTGACGAGGGCCGCGATCGCGACCACCGGCAGCCCCTGCTCCTGGGCGAGGACGACCTCGGGCTCGTAGGTGATCGCCAGGTCGGATTTGCCGGCAGCGACGAGCTTCAGCGGTGCGCTCGGGTCGGAGGGGGAGCTGATCGCGACGTCGAGACCTGCTTCCTCGAAGAACCCTTCTTCCTCCGCCATGTAGATCCCGGCGTGGTCGGGGTTGGGGTAGAAGTCGAGCGCCAAGCTCAGCGACTGCCGCTCTTCGCCGCCGCTTTCGTCCTCGGACTTCTCGCCGCAGGCGGCGAGGCCAAGGGCGAGCGCAAGCAGCGCAAGCGCAAGCGCGATCGCCGTGGGGCGGGGGCGGGTCACGCCGTGAGTTCTAGCGGGATCAGCTGACGGGGCGCGCCGCGGGCAGTTGGCGCATTCGTCTCGGATACCGAGAAAAGGCGCCATTCGCGCTATCGCCAGCGGACCACCAACCGCTCGAGGAGCGCGGCGAGGCCGAAGAGGGCGATCCCGATCAGGGTGACGATCACCACCGCGGCGAACATCCGCGCCACTTCGAGGTTGGCGTTGTCGGTCTGGATCTGGTGCATCAGGCCGGCGCTGGAGCCGACCAGCTCGGCGAACAGCGCGACCACCGGGGCGAAGGCGGCGGCGACCTTGAAGCCGGTGAAGAACGAAGGTAGCGCGGTCGGCACCTCGACCCGGCGGAAGGTCGCCCAGCGCGAGGCGTCGAGCGTGCGCATCATCTTCACCGCCTCGGGGTCGACGCCGCGCAGCCCGTCGAGGGTGTTGACCAGCACCGGGAAGAAGCAGGCGAAGGCGACGATCACGATCTTCGGCACGATCCCGAAGCCGAACCAGACGACGAGGATCGGCGCGACGACGACCACCGGCACCGCCTGGGTGGCGATCGCCAGTGGGAAGAAGGTGTCGCGGAGCAGTGCGGAGAAGCGCATCGGCAGCGCCAGCAGCACCCCAGCAAGGACGCCGACGGCGAGGCCGAGGAGGATCTCGCGCAGCGTCACCCAGGTGTTTTCCCAGAGCAGGGTGCGGTTCTCCCAGAGGGCGCTGCCGACTTCGGCCGGCGAGGGGACGAGGAACGGTTCGAGGCTGAGGGCGTCGGCGATCGCGCCGTTGGCGGCGGCGATCTGCCAGGCGCCGATCAGCGCCGCGATCAGCAAGAGCGGCAGCAGGATCCGCCGAGCCAGTCTCACCGTGAGCCCTCCCGCAGCGCCCGCAGCGCCGCTTCGCGAGCGCGGACGAAGGCCGGGTCGGTGACCGCCGCGACCCGGTCGGGGGCTCGCGGAGCCGGTGCTTGCAACTCGGCGACGACCCGCCCGGGCCGGGCCGAGAGCACGGCGACGCGGTCGCAGAGGTAGAGCGCCTCCTCGACGTCGTGGCTGACCAGGACCGCGGTCCGCGGATCCTCGCGCAGCGCCCCGGCGAGCCATTCCTGCATCTCGGCCCGGGTGATCGCGTCGAGCGCCGCGAACGGCTCGTCGAGCGCCAGCACCGGCTTGCCGGCGACCAGGGTGCGGAGGAAGGCGACCCGCTGCCGCATCCCGCCCGAGAGCCGATCCGGGCGCTCGTGCTCGAAGCCGGCGAGGCCGAAGCGGTCGAACAGCTCGCCGGCCGCCCGGCGCGCTTCGGCCCGCCCGGCGCCACGGTTGCGCAGCGCCAGCGCCGCGTTGTCGAGCGCCGAGTACCAGGGCAGGAGGAGGTCGCGCTGCGGCATATAGGCGCAGCGGGCGAGCCGCCCTGCGGCGTCCTCGGCCTCGCCGACCGCGACCGTGCCGGCGCTCGGCTCGCGCAGGCCGCAGAGGATCTCGAGCAGGGTCGACTTGCCGCAGCCCGAGGGTCCGACCAGGCCGAGCACCGTGTGGGCCGGCGCCTCGAGGTCGAGCTCTGCAAGCACCTCGAGCTCGGCGAAGGAGTGGGAGAGGCCGCGGATCGCAACGCCGGCGCCGGCCTCGATCTTCGCTCCGGCGCCGGTCTCCATCGCTGGTATCCTGCCGGTTTCCGCGCTCCTGACCTAGGCAGTCAGGAAAGTCGAGAGAGTTGGGCGCGGAGCAAACACATGGACCCGGCAATCGTCCTCTTCGGATTTGGCATCGGCCTGCTCGTCGGCATGACGGGGATGGGCGGCGGCTCGCTGATGACGCCGCTGCTGATCCTGCTCTTTGGGACCAACCCGTCGACCGCGATCGGGACCGACATCTTCTACGCGGCGATCACCAAGATCGTCGGTAGCTGGCGCCACCTGAAGCTCGGGACGGTGAACATGGAGCTGGTCCGCTGGCTCGCCTACGGCAGCGTCCCGGCGGCGGTCGCCGGCGTCGGCCTGATCGCCTTGGTCGAACAGCACGTCTCCGAAGACCGGCTGAACGAACTGCTCTACGCGATGCTCGGCGGCACCCTCCTGATGGTCGGGATCGTCACCCTCGCTCGGGCTCTGATCCTGCGCGGGCTGATCGACGAGCGTGAGCGCTTCGAGGTCGAAACCCGCCACAAGGTCGCCGCGGTGGTGATCGGCGCCACCACCGGATTCGTGATCGGCATCACCTCGGCCGGCTCCGGGACGGTGATCGCGATCCTGCTGATCGCCGTCTACCGGCTGACGCCGAAGAAGGTCGTCGGCACCGACATCGTCCACGCCGCGATCCTGCTCTCGGCGGCGTCGGTCGCCCACTTCTTCGGCGGCAACATCGACTTTGGGCTGGCCGGCAACATCCTGATCGGCTCGATTCCCGGCGTGATCCTCGGCGCCGCGCTCTCCGACCGGGCGCCGCAAGGCTTGATCCGCGTCGCGCTCGGCCTCGTCCTGGTCGGATCCGGCATCGTCACCGTGCTCAAGGGCGACCCGACCGTCTGGCCGATCGCCGCCGGCGTCGCCGCAATCGGGCTCGGCGGCGTGCTCTACGCGCCGCACTGGCTGAACAAGCGCCGGCGCCGCCAGCACGAGCAAGAAGCGGCTCAGGAGGCCGCCTCCGCTCGCGCCCTCAGCCTCGATTGATTCAATAGCTGCATGCGTGTCTCTGCGAAGGCCGATTACGCCGTGCGCGCCGCCGTCGAGCTGGCGGCGGTAGGCGAGGACGGGCCGGTCAAGGGCGAGCGCCTGGCCGACGCCCAGGAAATCCCGCTGCAGTTCCTCGAGCACATCCTCTTGGAGCTCAAGCACCACGGCATCGTCCGCGCCCGCCGCGGCGCCAAGGGCGGCTACTGGCTGGCGCGGCCGGCCGACGAGGTCTCGATTGCCGACGTCGTCCGCGCCGTCGAGGGTCCGATCGCCAATGTGCAGTCGCAGCCGCCGGAGGCGATCGAATACCGCGGCAGCGCCGAGCACTTGCAGGAGGTCTGGATCGCGGTCCGCGCCAGCCTCCGCGCGGTGCTCGAGGAGGTGACGCTGGCCGACCTCGCCTCCGGCAACATGCCGAGCGTCGTCGGCGACTACGTCGCCGAGCCCGATTCATGGGCAGCCCGTTAAGAAACGCTCACAGTCGACCTCCAAAATTCGGTAAGCTCTCGCCTCGAAGTGGGGGATGTCGAGTACAGGGACGCGTCGACCGGAACCCTAGCCGTAGGGGTCTTTGACGATGCCGGCAACCGCGTGATCCGGGTCGGCGGCGAGCTCGACCTGGCGACGGTTCCGAGCCTCGAGGAGGAGCTGGAGGCGGCGCTGGGGCGGCCCGATGGTGGCGTGGTCGTGGACCTGAGCGAACTCGATTTCATCGACTCGACCGGGATCGCGGTGTTGGTGCGGGCGATGGGTGACAGGAACGGGTCTGGGCGGCTGAGGTTTGTGCCGAGTAGATCGGATGGGGTGGCGCGGGTCTTGGAGATGACCGGCGTTGCCGAGCGGATGACGCTCGCAGAGGGCGTTCGAACTTCTTCTTAGGTTTGCGGTGGGGGGTGGGCGTCGGGGGTCCCTCCCCGGACGGAAACACCATCCTGCGGCTGGTTTCCTCAGTGTCCGGGGAGGGACCCCCGACGCCCACCCCACAGCAGTCACTCACGCTTCAAACCCCCGGAGCTCGCCCACGAAGCTTCAAAAAAAGGGGGGTCAACCCCCCTTTTGTTTAAAGCTGACTAGGGATGGGGGCGTATGGCGGGACGTTCCTGACCCTGGGAGCGGGGTGATCGGGTGGGGGTCTCCCAGACACTGAGGAAACCAGCCGAAGGATGGTGTTTTCCGTCTGGGGGTCCCCCACCCGATCGCCCCGCCTGCCCAAGAACCAGCCGTCCCTCAGCCGCTCGTCCCAGCCTTAGTCGGCACCAAGTCGAAGTCGGTCCCCAGCCTCAACTCGCTGTACCGCCTAGTCCAGTCGTCATTGATCCCGTCCGACTGCCTCTTCATCCGCGGCTCAAACTCGAAGTCATCCGGCGGCGCCAAATCCAGCCGGTCCAACAAGTTCAACGTGCTGTGCTCATAGTCCGCCGCGAAGTTCTCGTACATCACCAGGATCGGCCGGATGCCTGAGTGCTCGAAGAAGGCGTCCCAGGATGCCTCCTCGAGCAGCAGTTGGTCGAGCAGATGGTCGATCGCTCTGTAGTGGAAGCGGAGGCTCGGCCGGTGCTCCTCGATGAAGCTGCGGTAGGGGGGAGAGCCGTCGTGCTCGATCGTGCCGGCGCTGGCGCTCGCCTGGTCCTCGCGCCAGTTCGCCGTCTGCACCGCCTTCCACAGCGAGACCGCCTGCCGCACCTTGTTGGCGCGGACGACGCGGACGAAGGTGAGGTTCGGAAAGACCGTTGGCAGCAGCTCGGCCAACGGCAGGTCGCGGTACTTGGGGACGTTGCGGACGAGGCTGATGAACTCGCCGAAGTAGCCCCACATCAGCTTGGCGCCGAAGACGCCGTTCGCGGTCGTGCCGGCCTCCATCGCCCACTCGAGGTAGCGGTCGTAGGCGGCGCGGCTCCAGAGCGGCGAGCGCGGCGGCGGCTCAGAGCCGATCGAGCGCTCGCCGAGGTGGTCGCGGATCGACTGGTCCTCGACGCCGAGGAAGTATTCCTCCGGCCGGCGCGGCCGGCCCGAGTGGCGGAGCGCCTCGAAGTACTCCTCGGGGTGTCCAGCGACCCCGGTTTCTCCCAGCGCGTGGCAGACCAAAGTGCTGCCGCTACGGGGCGTGGCGCAAACGAGATATGAGCGGTTGGTGGTCATCGGCTAGCTTTGCCGAGTAAGTTAATCAACAAGCGTCCGAAATGTGCTTGCTCGGCAGGCCTCTCGCTAGTGTGAGTGCAGTACCCGACGCAGGAGCGTCCAAGCCTTGGCCCGTCCCAACATCCTCTACATCCACTCGCACGACACTGGCCGCTTCGTGCAGCCCTACGGCTTCCAGGTCCCGACGCCGAACATCCAGCTGCTGGCCGACCAGGGGGTGCTGTTCCGCGAGGCGTTCTGCACCGCGCCGACCTGCTCGGGCAGCCGCGCCTCGCTGCTTACCGGCTCCTACTGCCACAACAACGGGATGATGGGGCTCGCCCACCGCGGCTGGCGGCTCAACGATTACGGCCAGCACTGGGTCCACACCCTGCGCCGCGCCGGCTATCGCTCGACGATGGTCGGCGAGCAGCACATCTCGACCGATCCCGGGGTGATCGGCTACGACGAGATAGTCAAAGTCGACTCGACCCGAGCCGAGGATGTGGCGCCGCTGACGATCGATGCGCTGCGGCGCGCTTCGACCGAGGAGCCGTGGTTCATGTCGGTCGGCTTCTTCGAGACCCACCGCGACTTCTTCGCCCCGACCTCGGTCCGCGACACCCTCTACTCGCTGCCGCCGGAAAACCTCCCCGACCTGCCGGCGGTGCGGCGCGATGTCGCCTCCTTCAAGGCCAGCGCTCGCGCCCTTGACCACGGCATCGGCGGCGTCCTGCACGCCCTGCACGACCTCGGCATCGTCGACAACACCCTGGTCATCTGCACCACCGACCACGGCATCGCCTTTCCCAGCGCCAAGGGGACCCTGCATGACCGTGGCACCGGGGTGATGATGATTCTCCGCGGCCCCGGCTTCACCGGCGGCAAGGTGATCGACGCCCCGGTCACCCACCTCGACGTCTTCCCGACCCTCTGCGAGCTGACCGAGCTCGAGCGGCCCGAGTGGCTGCAGGGCCGCTCGCTGATGCCTCTGGTCCGCGGTGAGGTCGACCGCCTGCACGAGGCGACCTTCGCGGAGACGACCTACCACGCTGCCTACGAGCCGCAGCGCTCGGTGCGGACCGAACGCTTCAAGTACATCCGCCGCTTCGACGACTACCCGCACAGGGTGCTCGCCAACTGCGACGACGGCGAATCGAAGGACGTCCTCGTCGCCGCCGGCTGGGGCGACCGCGTGATCCCGCGTGAGCGCCTCTATGACCTGATCCTCGACCCCGCCGAAGGCAACAACCTGGTCGAGGACGAGGGCTGCGCCACGGTGCTGGCCGAGATGCGCGAGCGGCTCGAGAATTGGATGCGCGAGACCGAGGACCCACTGCTCGAGGGCCCAGTCGAGCCGCCACCCGGAGCCGTTGTCAACGAGCAGTGGCAGACCTCGCCAGACGACCCGGTGCGGGTCATTACCGCCGAGAGCGCCGCGCTCAGGGCCGATCCCACGGCCGCTCCATCCAGCTGAGGCAGGTCCAGCCGGGGACGGAGCTGCCGTCGGGATAGCGGCTGACACCGCTGGCGAAGGTGCTGAGGCCGCAGTTGGCGCTGGCCAGGTGCCAGATTTGGGGCAGCAGTAAATCCTCGAAGCGCTCGCCGAGCATCGCGTCGAGGAGAAAGAAGCGGGTGAAGATGCCGTGGGTGACGAGCAGCGGCACCTCCTCGGCCGGCCGTCCCTCGAGCTCGTTCCGCAAGCATCGCACCCGGCCGACCGCCTGCCCGAAGGTCTCCCCGGCGGCGCCCATCTCGTGCGCGTAGGGGACGACCTCGGGCTCTAGCCCGAGCGGCCCCGCCAGCGCCGCGGCGGTCTCGCGGGCGCGTCGCATCGGGCTGGTCAGCAGGCGGTTGACGCCGAGCCCGAGGGCGGCGATGCCGGCGGCCGCGGCCCGCGCCTGCGCCTGGCCGACCTCGGTCAGCAGGTCACCGTCCTCGGCGGCCAGCTCCTCGCTGCCGGTGTGGGCATTGTGCGCCGACTCGCCGTGGCGCAGGAAGAGGGCGCGGCGGCTGCTCATCCCGGTCGGCGGGTGCCGCCGGCGACCATGTCGACGAAGTTCTCCAGGTGCTTGGTCGTCCAGCACTCGAAGGCACCGTCGCAGTAGCGCTCGTAGGCCGCCATCACCGAGTCGCCGTAGTTCCAGTAGAGCTTCGGCTCTGGGTTCAGCCAGAAGAGGCGGCCGGCTCGCTCGGCGACCTGGGCGAAGACCTCGGCGTGCGGCTCGCGGCCGTTGGTGCGGGCGTCGCCGAGCACGATCACCGTCGAGCGGGGGTCGAGTTCGTCCGAGATCTCGGCCAGGAACTCGAGCCAGACGCGGCCGTAGTCGGTGTAGCCGGAGACGTCGGCGACGCCGCCCTCGCTGGAGATCTTCTGGGCAACCGCGGCGAAATCACGCTCGTGCTCGAAGACGTCGGTGACCTCGGAGATCCGCTCGATGAAGACGAAGGAGCGCAGTTTGCGGAACGAGTCGTGGAGCGCATGGAGGACCGAGAGGAAGAACACACTGGCGGAGGTGACCGACGTGGACACGTCGCAGAGGACGTAGATCTCCGGCCGCCGCGGCCGCTTTGGCCGGTAGCGGAGGCGCAGCGGCACGCCGCCGGTCTCCAGCGAGGAGCGCATCGTCCGCCGCACGTCAACCACCTGGCTGCGGCTGCGGCCGCGCTGCTCCTGGCCGAGCGTCGCCAGCCGCCGCTTCATCTGCGAGACGGCGCGGTGGACGGCGGCCAGGTCCTGGGTCGGGCTGGTCGGCAGCGCCCGGTCGAGCTCGGCCAGCGGCCGGGAGGGGGGCAGGGTCTGGGTGCGCTCGATCAGGTCGCGCTCGAGCTCACGCCGCAGGTGGCGCTCGAAGCGGTTGAGCTGGGCGCGGTCGATCGGCGGCGGCGGCGCCTCGCCGTCGGCGGCCTGCTGCTGGCCGGTGCTAAGCCCGAGCGTGCGGCGGATCCGCTGCACGTCGACGCCGACCACGCCTGAGCCCTCGGCGCGACCGAAAGCGGCGATCGCCAGCCGCGCCAGGTCGCGCAAGCGACCCTCGTCGCCCTCGGCCATCGCCTCGCGGATCTGCTCGCGCAGCTGGTCGAGGTCGAGCCGGCTGGCCGCCTCTCCGTCGGCGCCGGCGACCCCCTCGGTCTCGTCCTCCTCGGTGATCCCACGCTGCACTGCCTCCGCCTCGGCGGCGCGGAAGAAGTAGCGGTCGAAGATCAGCTCGAAAGCGCGGCGGTCGTCCTGCGACTTGGCGATCGTCGCCGCCAGCGCCTCGCGAAAGTCGTCGGGATCGGTCCAGGGAACCTGCTCGAGCGCGGCGAAGGCGTCGAGGATCTCCGAGGTTCCGACCGCGACCCCCTCGCGCCGCAGCTCCTCGCAGAAGCCGAGTAGCTTCGCCGCCAGGCCCGGCGGTCCGGGGTCGGCCTTGGGACCGTAAGGCGTGACAGAGCTCATGGGCTCGATAATAGGAAGCCGATGATCAGGAGGTCGATGCGGGGCGGGGCGGAGGCGGTGCTGCTCGATTTCCGGCGCACGCGGCGGCGCCGCTACGTCGAGGAGATCGACGTGATGGAGGTGCTGTACCGGGTCTACGTCGCGGCGATCTTCGCCGCGATCGGCCTGGGGGTGCTCGGCGGAGCGATCCACGAAGCGCCGGCCGACGCCTCGGCGCTCGACTCGATCCGCGTCCACGCGCCACCGATCATCGGCATCGCGCTCGCCCTCGGGTTGCTCGCCGGACTGCGCAGTGGCTCGCACGGTGGCCCGCTGGCGATCGAGCCGGCCGAGGTCCAGTACACGTTGCTGGCGCCGCTCGACCGCGGCGTCGCGCTGCGCCCGGCGGCGTTCGCCCAGCTGCGGATCGCGGCAATCGTCGGCGCCGTGACGGGCGCCGTCGTCGGCAACTTCGTCTTCCGCCGCTTCCCCGGCTCGCCGGTTGAGTGGATCTCTTGCCTGGCACTCTTTGGGGCGCTGGTCCCGGTTTCCGTGCTGGGCGGAGCGCTGCTCGCCTCCGGGCGGCGGCTGCCGTCGCTGCTCGCCGGCGGGACCGGTGTCGCGCTGGTGCTGTGGTCGGTCGCCGACCTGGTCTTCGGGCTGACCACCTCGCCGGCGACGATGCTCGGCGAGCTGGCGACGCTGCCGCTGCAGCACGGAGCGCGAGTCGCGCTGGCCGGCGCCGGGGCCCTGCTGGCCTTGGCGCTGGTCGGCTTCGGCCTGCTCGGGATCGGCGGCATCCTGCTCGAGGCGGCCCGGCGACGCGCCGCGCTGGCCGCTGAGCTGCGCTTCACCGCGGCGGTCGCCGACCTGCGGACGGTGATCCTGCTGCGCCGCCAGCTCGCTTCCGAGCGCCCGCGGCGGCGGCCCTGGCTGCGAGTCGCGTCGGCTGGGCCTTATCCCGTCTGGCGGCGAGGTTGGCAGAGCTTCATGCGCTGGCCGCCGGTCCGCATCGGCCGCGTGCTCGTGCTCGCCGCGGCTGCGGGTGCGCTTGCGGTCGCCGCCTGGAAGGCGAGCATCGTTCTCTTCGTCCTCCCCGGCGCCCTGCTCTTTGTCGCCGCGCTCGACTTGATCGAGCCGCTCGCCCAGGAGTCCGACCATCCGACTCGGTTTGAACTGCTGCCGCGCGACGCCGCGCGACTCTTCCGCCGCCACCTGGCGGCGCCGGCGGTCGCGCTCGTGGCCGTGGTCATGGTCGCCGCGCTCGTTGCCGCGCTGATCGCCGAGGAGCCGCTGCCGCTTGAGCTCGGCGCCGTTCTCGCGGCGCCCCTGGCACTGGTGCTCGCCACCTGTGCCGGCTTCAGCGCGACCAACGACCCGTTCCGCTTCGCCGGCCTCTCGCCCGGGGTCGCCTACGGCATCGCGGTCGCGCCGCTCGGCGTCGCCGCCATTGCGGTCGGGGTACCGCTGCTTGTGGCGCGGGCCCAGTGGCTGCACGGCCACTCGCCGTTTGCGGCCGCGATCCCCCTCGATCTGCTCTGGCTCTCTGTGGCGGGCGTCGGCGCAGTCCTCCTCGGCGACTTGGTCGCCAAACGCCGGGCGGTGCAGGCGTGAGCTCGGTTACCGACGTTGCCGGGCTTGGTCGTATCGCCCAGGCGCCGCTGCTGCGCGCCCGCGGACTCGGCCGCCGCTACGACGACTTCGTCGCCCTCGTCAACCTGGCGCTCGAAGTGGGTCGCGGCGAGCTGATCGCCCTGGTTGGTCCCAACGGCGCCGGCAAGACGACCTTCCTCACCCTCGCCGCCGGCCTGCTCGAGCCGAGCTCGGGAGAGGTCGAGATCGAAGGCGAGCCGGCCGGCTCGATCGCGGCTCGCCGCGCCCTCTCCTACATCCCCGACGCGCCGGTCTTCTACGAAGACATCAGCCTCGGCGAGCAGCTCGGTTACGTCGCCGCCCTGCACGAAGTCGAGGACCCCGAGTCGCGGATCGCCTTCCTGCTCGAGCGGCTCGGCCTCGCCGAGTGGGAGGACGCGCTGCCCGGCGAGTTCAGCCGCGGGATGCGGCAGAAGGCCTCGATCGCCCTCGGCCTGGTGCGGCCGTTCTCGGTCCTGCTCGCCGACGAGCCGCTCGACGGCCTCGATCCGCCCAGCCGCGAGGTCTTCTTCGAGCTGCTGGCCGAGGCCCGCAAGGAGGGCGCCGCGGTCGTCGTCTCCACCCACCGCCCCGACGTGATCGCCGCCGCCAGTCGCTGCCTCGGCATCCGCGAAGGGCGCCTCGTCTACGACGGCCCGCCGGACCCCGGCGCGATCGAAGAATTCTTCGAGTACACCGTCGCCGACCGCGGCTGAGCTGTTCCTTATGTCGGAATGGCCGACACAAGGAACAGCCCGGCGGGGCTAGCCGGTGCGCTCGGGCAGTTTCATCCCGACCCGCTCGGCCACCAGGTCGATGTCGGTGCGGTGCTTGACGATGATCGAGAGCGCCTGTTGGAAGGTCTCGCGGTCGATGTCGTCGGCGCCCATCAGGACGAGGGTCCGTGCCCAGTCGATCGACTCAGCGATCGAGGGCGGCTTTTTCAGGTCAAGCGCGCGCACCATGTCGACGACCTCGACCAGGCGCCGGGTCAGCGTCGCCGAGAGCTCGGGCGCGTGCAGGTGGACGATTTCGATCTCGCGCTCGATTCCCGGGTAATCGAGCCAGAGGTAGAGGCAGCGCCGCTTCAGCGCCTCGGTCAGCTCGCGCGAATCGTTTGAGGTGAGGACGACGATCGGCTGTGAAGTAGCGCTGACCTGGCCCAGCTCGGGGATCGAGATCTGGAAGTCGGAGAGCAGCTCGAGCAGCATCGCCTCGAACTCCTGGTCGGTCTTGTCGATCTCGTCGATCAGCAGCACCACCGGCTCGGCGCTGGCGATCGCCTGCATCAGCGGCCGCTCGAGCAGGAACTCGGCCGAGAAGATGTCCTCCTGGACGTCGCCCCAGTCTCCCTGGGAGCCGCCGGCTTGGATCCGCAGCAGTTGCTTGCGGTAGTTCCACTCGTACATCGCCTTTGCCTCGTCGAGACCCTCGTAGCACTGCAGCCGCACCAGCTCGCGGCCGGTGGCGCGCGAAATCGCCTTCGCCAGCTCGGTCTTGCCGACCCCGGCGGGACCCTCGACCAGCACCGGCTTGCCCAGGCGCTGGGCCAGGAAGGAGACCAGCGCGGCTGGCTCGTCGGCAAGGTAGCCGGCCTCGGCCAGCGCCTGCTTTACCTCTGCCACAGAGCCATCTGCCATCGGGCGATGATAATCCGGCGCGGTGCTCGACCTCGGACCGCCCCTGGCTGCTCTCCTGCCGGAAGCCCACGGGCCATACATCGCGCTGTTGCTGATCGGCTTCGGCGTCGGCATCGTCGGCAGCGTGCTGAAGCAGCGCTGGCTGATCGTGACCGGGATCCTGCTGATCTTCCTCGGCGCTCTCTTGCTGCCGCTCGCCGCCGGCCTACCCGGCTCCGACCAGCCACCCGGCAGCGAGGACTTCCCACAGCTCGAATCGGGGGAATAGATAATGAAGAGACCGATGGGCGCTCTCGACGACGTCGACCTCAGCCTCTCGCTCTCGCGCGAGGACGAAGAGCAGGAGCTGAAGCAGGCGGGCCGCCGGCTGGCGCAGCTGCGGCTGACGCTCGGCGGCCTGATCGGCCAGCGCAAGCTGGGGCCGCCGCTCTGCGTCGCCTTCGAGGGTTGGGACGCGGCCGGCAAGGGCGGCGCGATCAAGCGCCTGGTGGCGCCGCTCGACCCGCGCCACGTGCGCGTCGCCCAGTTCGCGGCGCCAAGCGAGGACGAGCTCCGTCACCACTTCCTGCACCGCTTCTGGCCGGCGCTCCCCGGCTGGGGCGGGATGAGCGTCTACGACCGCACCTGGTACGGCCGGGTGCTGGTCGAGCGGGTTGAGGAATACGCGAGCAAGGAGGAGTGGAAGCGCGCCTACGAGGAGATCAGCGGCTTCGAGCGGATGCTGGTCGACGAGGGGATGGTGCTGGTCAAGGTCTGGCTGCAGATCTCCTCCGAGCAGCAGTTGAAGCGCTTCGAGGCGCGCGCCGAGGACCCGCTGAAGGCCTGGAAGCTGACCGACGACGATTGGCGCAACCGCTCGCGCCGGCCCGACTACGAAGCAGCGGTTGAGGAGATGGTCGAGCGGACCAGCATCGAGGAGGCGCCCTGGCACCTGGTCAGCGCCGAGTCAAAGCGCTACGCGCGGGTCGCGGTGATGCGGCTGGTGATCGAGGCGATCGAAGCGGGGATGCGCCGCGTCGGTCAGGAGCCGCCGCCGCCGGTCGACGGCTGACGCAGGCCGCTTCTTGTTCAACGTTCGTTCGCTCTTAATCCGCTTCGTCGCCCCCAGGCCCTACGATTTCGAGCGAATCCCGTTCCCGATTCGATGAGGAGCCATATCTCTTGAGCCGTATCCGCACTCTCGTGCTGCTCGCGACTGTGGCCGCGCTGGCACTGTTTCTCGCCGCTTGCGGCGGTGGCGGCGACAGCGGCAGCGGCAGCAGCGAAGACCCGCAGCAGGTGATCGATAAGGCGACCCTGGAAGGGATCGAAAGCGGCACCCTCGACTTCTCGCTGCAGGTCAAATCTGAAGGCCAGGAAAGCGGCAACATCGACGTCAGTCTCTCCGGCCCGTTTCAGGCCGGGGCGAAAGGCGAACTGCCCGAAACCGACTTCGAAGTCTCCGCCCACGGCGAAGCCGAGGGCGAAAAGCTCGACTTCGAAGGTGGCGCGACGCTGCTCTCCGACCGTGCCTATATCGGCTACGAAGGCGAGGAGTACGAAGTCGATCCGACCACCTTCGGATTCGTCAAGTCGAGCTTCGAACAGGCTCAGCAGCAAAGCACCGGCGGCGGGGGCGAAGCGAAAGCGTGCCAAGAAGTAGCGGCCGAACTTGAAATCGGCAACTTCGTCGACAACCTCACCAACGAGGGCGGGGTCGACGTCGACGGCACCTCGACGACCGAGATCAGCGGCAACCTGAACCTCCCCGGGGCGATCGATCAGATCATCAAACTGACCGAAAACCCGGCCTGCAGCTCGCAGCTGCAGCTGGCCGGGCCGCTGCCTCTGGGCGAACTCGAGGAAGCCAAAGCCGAACTCGGCAAAACCGTCAAAAACGCCCACGTCGCGGTCTTCGTCGGCGAAGACGACAACATCGTCCGCAAAATCGAATCGCAGGCGACTATTGCTCCCGAAGACGACGACAAAGTCGAAATCGACTTTGAACTGACGCTCGGCGAAGTCAACGAGGAGCAGTCGATCTCGGCGCCGTCGGAGGCGAAACCGCTCGAACAGCTCTGGGACAAGCTCGGCATCAACCCGCTCGAACTGTTCGGCAGCGGCGGCGGTCTCGAGGGGCTGCTCGAAGGGCTCGGCGGCGACAGCCCGAGCGGCGGCGACGAAGGCACGGCTGAAATCGAAGTGCCGGACCGCGGCGAATCGGAAGCGTATTTGGAATGCCTGCAGGAAGTGAAGAGCGCCAGCGACCTGCAGAAATGCGCCAACTTGGCGCAATGAGCGGGCCGGGGCGCGAGCCGCGGTGAGCTTGCGAAGGGCGTTGCCTGGGGCGGCGCCCTTCGTCGCTTCGGCCTGCCCCGTAGGGTAGGCCGACGTGAACCAGCGCCCCGCCGACGCCGGTCCCTCGTCCAACCGGCCCCGTCTCGACGCTTCGTTCCTGCGCACGCCGCAGGGTTACCCTTACCTGCTGACGCCGCTGATCCCGGTCGCGGTGGTGCTCGAGCTCGCCGGAATCTCGCCGGTGATCGTCTTCGCCACCTCAGCGTTAGGGATCATCCCGACGGCGGCGTTGATGGGGCGGGCGACCGAGGAGCTGGCGGCGCGCTCGGGGCCAGGGATCGGCGGCTTGTTGAACGTCACCTTTGGCAACGCACCGGAGCTGATCATCGCCCTCTTCGCGCTCGGCCAGGGCCTGCAGGAGGTCGTCAAGGCCTCGATCGTCGGCTCGATCATCGGCAACATCCTGCTGGTCATGGGGGCGGCGATGCTGGCCGGCGGCCTGGGGCGCGACAAACAGACCTTCAGCAAAACGGGCGCCGCGATCCAGAGCTCGATGTTGATGCTGGCCGCGGCGGCGCTGGTGATGCCGGCGATCTTCGAGCTGGTCGAGGGCCAGGGCCTACCGAAGCCGAGCGACGAGGCGGTCCACTACGGCGGCACCGTCGAGCACCTCTCGCTCGCGGTCGCGATCGTCCTCATCGTCACCTACTGCCTGGGGCTCGTCTTCTCGTTGAAAACCCACCGCGACATCTTCAATCCCGAGTACGAGGACGAGGACAGCTGGGGCTGGTCGGTGCGGACCTCGGTGATCGCACTGGCGATCGCCGGCGTCTTGGTCGGGGTGATGTCGGAGGTCCTGGTCGGCTCGATCACCGAGGCCTCGGAGTCGATCGGGCTCTCCGAGTTCTTCATCGGCGTGATCGTCGTCGCGATCGTCGGCAACGCCGCCGAGCACTGGGTCGCAGTGCTGGTCGCGATGAAGAACAAGATGGACCTGGCGGTCAACATCGCGATCGGCTCGAGCGGCCAGGTGGCACTGTTCGTCGCCCCGGTGCTGGTGCTCGCCTCCTTCTTCATCGGCCCCTATCCGCTGGCGCTGGTCTTCAACGGCTTCGAGCTCGGCGGCATCTTGTTGGCGATCATGATCGCCAACTACGTCACCAACGATGGCGAGTCGACCTGGTTCGAGGGTGTCCAGCTGCTTGCCGTCTACGTCGTCTTCGGCCTCGCCTTCTACTTCGCGTGACCGTGGGCGCCTAGATGGAGTACCTGCTCCTACTCGTCAGCTTCGCCGTCGTCCTCGCCGGGGCGCTGATGTTCACCGGCGCGGTCGAGTGGATCGGGCACAAACTGCAGATCGGCGAAGGCGCGGTCGGCAGCATCCTCGCCGCGGTCGGCACCGCGACGCCGGAGACGCTGATCGCGATCGTCGCCTTGATCGGCGCTAAGGAGGGCTCCGAAGACATCGCGATCGGGGCGATCGTCGGCGCTCCGTTCCTGCTCGCGACGCTGGCGATGGGGCTGGTCGGCCTCTTCGCCTACCTCTACCGCGACCGCCGCGCCCAGGGGGTGCGGCTCGAAGCCCACGCCCCGACTCTGGAGCGCGACCTACTCTTCTTCCTCGCCTTCTTCGCGGTCGCCGGGGCGCTCGCCTGGGGGCCGCCGGCGCCGGTGCGGATCGGCGTCGGGATCGTCTTTCTCCTCTCCTACCTCGCCTACATCCGCCTCACCCTGCGCTCCAGCGGCTCGGTGCAGGGGGAGGAGACCCTCGACCCGCTGATCTTCGACCGCCGCGCCGAGCGGGCGACCGAGGATCCGCCGCTCGCCCTCTGCATCACCCAGCTGCTGGTCGGGCTGGGGGCGATGGTCGGCGGCGCCCACCTGTTCGTCGAGGAGCTGCTTGGGATCGCCGACAGCCTCGGCGTCGACGCCCTGGTTCTGGCCCTGATCCTGGCGCCGCTGGCGACCGAGCTGCCGGAGAAGGTCAACAGCTTCTTCTGGGTGCGCGAAGGCAAGGACGCGCTGGCGCTCGGCAACATCAGTGGCGCGATGGTCTTCCAGTCGACGATCCCGATCGGGATCGGCCTGATGTTCACCGACTGGGAACTGAGCGGGACCGCGATCCTTTCGATCTGCCTCGGCGTCGTCGGCGGCCTCCTCGCCTACGAGAGCCTGCACCTGGCGCGCCGTTTCAAACCTCCCGCGATCGCCGCCTGGTTCGTGCTCTACGCGGCGTTCATTGTGGTTGTGGTGGTTACTGCTTGACGGTGGGGGATTCGAGGGCGGGGCTAGGGGACCCCCTATCCCCGCCAACGGAGCGAGCCCCGAAGGTTCGGGGATACCTCCTTGGGGGGTTTTAGTTGCGTCTGTGGTTTGCCGCCATATAGGCGGTGAATCGCAGACGCGTGCTCGGGAGGCAACCTCAACGATTGGCGGCTAGAGCGGAGCGCGCTTCGAACTTCCGGCGCTCGCTCGAAGCTCCCAAACTCCGGGGTGTGCTCTCCGTCCGTGTCCCCCGGGAAGCGGCGTCCTCTTGCTCGCACCGGCGCTCGATCTCGGATGGGCGGCGATTCGATCCAGGCGAGCAACCCAGCTTTCCGGGGGAGACACCCCGGAGCTCCCTGCGCGCTCCCTGCGCGCTCCCAAGGGCCGAGCGTCCCGCCCGCCCCTCAGCTCAAGAACGGCAGCCCGGCGAGGGCCTCTAGCACCACGTGGTCGTGCTTTTTCGGCTGCACTTTTGGGAACACCTTGGCGATCTTGCCGTCGGGGCCGACGATGAAGGTCGAGCGCAGCACGCCCATGTACTTCTTGCCGTACATCGACTTCTCGCCCCAGGCGCCGTATTTCTCGGCCACTGCGTGGTCGGGATCGGCGAGCAAGGTGAACCCGAGGTCGTGCTTGTCGTCGAACTTGGCGATCGCCTCGACCCCGTCGGGCGAGATCCCGATCACGCGGGCTCCGGCTGCGGCGTACTCGTCGTAGCGGTCGCGGACGCCGCACGCTTGGGTCGTGCAGCCGGGCGTGTCGGCGCGTGGATAAAAGTAAATAACGACGGTCTCGCCGCGCAGATCAGAGAGCTTCACTTTCTCGCCGTTCTGATTCTGCAGCGTGAAGGCGGGTGCTTTGTCGCCTGGCTCGAGCATCGGCCGGTGAGGCTAGCCGATTGGTGGGGTGGGGGTGGGTCGGCGATCGGCCTCGAGCAAGTGATGACCTACCACTTTCGGACCAGGGGACCGCTGGGGGAGAGCGACGGCGCTCCGACCGGCGCCCGCAAGTACTGGGAGATGACCAGCGGCACCCTTCGCGGCGAGGGGATCGAGGCGCATTTGCGTCCGCTGGCTCAACGAGAGCCTCTTCCTCGCCGCGGCCACATCCTCGGCACCAAACGAGCTCGAGTACCGGATTTACCGCGTGACCTGAGTGCGGCCGGCGGCCGGCCGGGTCAGTCCTCGCGCCCCGGGTCCTGGCCGTCCTCGTCCTCGTCCTCCTCTTCGTCGCCCTGTTCGAGCGCGGTTTCGGAGACCGAGCCTTCGAAGCCCGGGTGGTAGTGGGTCTGGAAGGTCTCGAGGATCCGGTCGCGGCCGTCTTCGTCGATCGGCGTCTCGTCGGAGATGCGGACCCAATCGGCCCCCTCGTAGGCCTCGAGGTTGAAGACCTCCTGGTCGATCGAGGCCGAGTCGTCGACGACCACGACGACCTCGGTCTGGGGGTTGAAGTAGGTGCCCGGCTGGACCAGCAGCTCCTCGACCTCGTAGAGGTTCTCCTCGGGGTTCGGCGGCATCAGCGCGATCCTACGAAATCCGCCAGTTGACGATCGGTCTCGGCCTCGACGTCGAGCGGCTCGAGTCCTTCGCGCCGGCGCCGTTCGTTGCGCAGGACGACGAGTTGGCGGACCTCTGCCCGCAGCTCCTGATCAACGTTGGGTGCGGCAGACTCGGCCGCCGCTGCCAATAGCCGCTCGGTCTCGGCCTCGACGTTGAGCGCCGGCTCGCCGCGGCGCCGCTGGCGCTCCGCCTTGGCAGCCAGCATCTGGCGCACCTCGGCGGCTTGGATTGCGGGGTCGACCGGGCCCTCGGGCCCGCTGTCGCGCCGCTCCGGAGCCTCGTTCAAGATCGCGAAGGGGCCGCCGCCGTAGCCGCCCCAGCCACCGACCGCGCGCTTGAGGACGAACCCGGCCAGCGGCGCCAGAACGCCGGTGAAGACAAGCACCGCCGCGCCCTTCTGCACAGCCGAGAGAGCCAGAACCGGGTCCACGGACCAAGGTTAGACACCCCCCGCATAGGGGGGGCATATCCGCTACTCTGTGACTGGTTGACTGACCAGTCAATCGGGCCTGGCGCCGGCCCCGCGGGGGCGCTCCACGACTTCGCAAAAGCACCGACTAAAGGAGCCGACCGGTGGTTGACTTCACCCTGACCGACGAGCAGAAAGACCTCCGCGAGCTGGCCCACAGCTTCGCCGAGAAAGAGATGCGCCCGGTCGCCTGGGAGTACGACAAGGACGGCACCTGGCCCCAGGACGTCATCGACAAGGCCTGGGAGGTCGGGCTGATGAACACCCACGTGCCCGAGGCCTACGGCGGTCCCGGCCTCGACTACCTCTCCGGTTGTGTGATCGAGGAGGAGATCGGCTGGGGTTGCTCGGGGATCGGCACCTCGCTGATGGCCAATGGCCTCGCCGCGGCGCCGGTTGGCCTCGGCGGCTCCGAGGAGACGAAAAAGAAGTACCTCGGGATGCTGACCGAATCGGCCAAGCTCGCCTCCTTCTGCCTGACCGAGCCCGATGCCGGCTCCGACGTCGCCGGGATGAAGACCCGCGCCGTCAAGCAGGGCGACAAGTATGTCCTCAACGGCTCCAAGTGCTTCATCACCAACGGCACCTACGCCGACTGGTTCACGGTCTACGCCAAGACCGACCTCGAGGCCGGCCACCGCGGCATGTCCGCCTTCGTTGTCGACGCGAACGCCGATGGCGTCACCGTCGACAAGAAGGAGGACAAGATGGGTCAGCGGGCCTCGAACACCGCGACGATCTCCTTCAACGACGTCGAGGTCCCGGCCGAGAACCTGCTCGCCGAGGAAAACCACGGCTTCAAACTGGCGATGATGACGCTCGACCGGACCCGCCCTGGTGTCGCCGCGATGGCTGTCGGGATCGCCCGCGCCGCCTTCGAGTTTGCCACCGAGTACTCGAAGGAACGGGTCCAGTTCGGGGTGCCGATCGCGATGCACCAGGCGATCCAGTTCATGATCGCCGACATGGCGACCAAGGTCGACGCCGGCCGGCTCTTGACCTGGAACTCGGCCGTCCAGCTCGACCAGGGCCACCGCAACACCTTGCGCTCCTCTGAGGCCAAGCGCTTCGCCGCCGACTCGGCGATGGAGGTCACCACCGACGCGGTCCAGGTCTACGGTGGCTATGGCTTCATCAAGGAGTACCCGGTCGAGAAACTGATGCGCGACGCGAAGATCATGCAGCTCTACGAGGGGACCAGCCAGATCCAGCGCCTGGTGATCGCCAAAGAGGTGCTGCTGCCGCGCAACATCGACGAGCGCACGCCAGAGTCCGAGGAGAAGGCCGCCGACGCCGCCCGTGACTCGCAAGCCGAGCAGGCAGCCGCTACGGTCTGATTCATGAGCACCGTCGTCGAGAGCGCCGCCGAGGGAAAGGCGGCGCGCTCGGCGGCACGTCGCTCCAGCCACGCCGGCTTCCAGGCAGCAGCGGACCGCGAGGACCCGGTCGCGATCCTCGAGCGCCAGGCGGAGGCGCGCGTCCCCGACCTGGTGCCGATTCGCTACGGGCGGATGGCGGCCTCACCCTTCGCCTTCTTCCGCGGCGCCGCCGCCGTGATGGCGGCGGATCTAGCGCGGACCCCGGTCTCGGGCTTGCAAGTACAGGCCTGCGGCGACGCTCACCTCTCCAACTTCGGCGCCTTCGCGGCTCCCGACCGGCGCCTGATCTTCGACCTCAACGACTTCGACGAGACGCTGCCGGCGCCGTGGGAGTGGGACGTCAAGCGGCTCGCCGCCAGCTTCGCGATCGCCGCCCGCGAACGCGGCTTCAAGCCGGCCAAGTGCGAGGCGGCAGTGATGCGGGCGGTGCGCACCTACCGCGAGGCGATGCGCGAATTCGCCTCGCTCGGCAACCTCGAGGTCTGGTACGCGCGGCTCGACGTCGAGGAAGCGATCGAAGAGGCGGCGGCAGAGGAAACGGCCGGGATTGCGGCGAGGGAGCTCGCCCGCGTGCGCCGCGGCGCTGAGAAGGCGCAGTCGAAGGACAGCCTGCGCGCCCTCGACCGCCTGACCGAAACCGTCGAGGGACAGATCCGCTTCCGCTCCGAACCGCCGCTCCTGGTCCCGGGCGAGCAGCTCGTCGCGGCCGCCGACGGCCGCCCGATCCTCGAGATGCTGAAGGGCGTGGTGCTCGCCTACCGCGAGTCGCTTGGGCCCGAGATGCGGGTGCTGTTCGACGCCTACGAGTTCCGCGAGATCGCCCGCAAGGTGGTCGGGGTCGGCAGCGTCGGCACCCGCGCTTGGGTGATTCTGCTGACCGGGCCGGGAGACCGCGACCCGCTGTTCCTGCAGGCGAAGGAGGCCGAGGCCTCGGTGATGGAGCCCTACGCGGGCGCCAGCGAGTGGTCGAACCACGGTCAGCGGGTGGTCGAGGGGCAGCGGCTAATGCAGGCGGCGAGCGACATCTTTCTCGGCTGGTGCCGGGCGACCGGTCTCGACGGCCGCGAACGCGACTTCTACGTGCGCCAGCTCTGGGATTGGAAGCGCTCGGCCGACGTCGAACGGCTCTCGGCGCCGGGGCTCGAGGTCTACGGGCGGATCTGCGGCTGGACCCTGGCCCGGGCCCACGCGCGGAGCGGCAACCGCTTCGCGATCGCCTCCTACCTCGGCGGCGGCGACAGCTTCGACCGCGCGATCTGCTCCTTCGCCGCCGACTACGCCGAGCAGAACCTGCGGGACCACCAGGATCTGCTCGACGCGATCGACTCCGGCCGGGTCACCGCCGAGGACGCCTGAGCCCCACCGGGGCGTGGTTGTCCTTCCCCACCGGATGCGGCGGAAAGGACAACCACAGCGGCGTCAGCCGGTGGTGCGGCGGCGGTAGGCGCGCACGGTTAGCGGCACCGTCACTGCCAGCACCAGCACGCACCAGAGCACCGAGGCGAGGACCGAGTGCTCGAGCGGCCAGGCGGAGCCGTCGGGGATCGCGGTCGGGTTGCCGAACAGGGTCCGAATCCCCGCCGACCAGGCGCTGACCGGGTTGTATTCGGCGAACTGGCGAAGCCCGTCAGGCAGCCCCGAGACCGGGACGAAGGTGTTGGCGACGAAGGTCAGCGGGAAGACCGCCACGAAGGCGATCCCCTGCACTGCGTCCGGGGTCCGGACGATGACGCCGACCAGCGTCCCAAGCCAGATCATCGCGATCGCCAGGAGGAGGACCAGCCCAAAGCCGGCTACTGCTTCGAGCGGGGTGGAGGAGATCCCCCAACCGACGATCAGGCCGCTGACGACCATGATCGCCACCGCCAGCACGGTGGCCGAGAACTCGGCAGTCAGGTGGCCCAGGAGGAAGGCCGGACGCGACATCGGCAGCGAGCGGAAGCGGTCGATGATCCCCTCGCCGAGGTCGGTCGCCATCGAAATGCCCGGGCCCATCATCCCGAAGGCCAGGGTCTGCACGAGGATGCCGCCGATCAGGTATTCGTGGTAGTCGCCGCCGCCGGGGACGGCAATCACGTTGCCGAAGACGAAGCTGAACAGCAGCACGAACATCAGCGGCTGCAGGGTTACGTCGAACAGCTTCTCGGGGATCTGGCGGATGTGGGCGAACTGGCGCTTGGCGAGCACGGCGGCGTCGCTGGCGAGCCAACGCAGTCGCGCCGGCCCGGCGGGGGTGCGCGGCAGCGTGGCGGTGATCGACTCGGCGTTCATGCGGTTACCTCCTCCTGGGTGTCGGGGTGGGGGGACCCGGCCGGCTTGGCCGCGCGCGGTCCGGTCAGCGAAAAGAAGACGTCGTCGAGCGTCGCCTCGCGGCGGCGCACATCGTGGGCGTCGACGCCGGCCTCCTCGAGGGCGCGGACGACCTCGATCAGGCGGGTCGATTCGCTCGCCGGAGCGGTCACCAGCAGTTCCTCGGCGTCGACCTCGGGGGCGCCGGCGGCGACCCGCTCGAGCGCCGTCGCCGCCGCCGGCAGCTCGGTCTCGATGTCGACGCGTGACGACGACCCGTTCGCCGCCGTGGCGCGCCTTCAGCTCGGTCGGCGAACCGGTGGCGGCGATCCGGCCGTGGTCGAGGAGGACGACGTCGTCGGCGAGCCGGTCCGCCTCCTCCAGGTACTGCGTGGTGAGGATCAGGGTGGTGCCGCCGCTGACCAGCTGCCGCAGCAGGTCCCAGAGCTGGTTGCGGCTTTCCGGGTCGAGGCCGGTGGTCGGCTCGTCGAGGAAGAGCACCGGCGGCGAGGCGACGAGGCTGGCGGCGAGGTCGAGCCGGCGGCGCATGCCGCCGCTGTACTCGCGAACCAGGCGGTCGCCGGCGTCCTCGAGCTCGAGCTGCTCGAGCAGCTGGGCGGCGCGGGCGCGGGCGACCTTGGTCGGCAGGTGGTAGAGGCGGCCGATCATCTCCAGGTTGGCGGCGCCGCTCAGCAGCCCGTCGACGGTCGCCGCCTGGCTGGTTAGGCCGATCCGTTCGCGGACCTCGGCCGGTTGGCTGACGACGTCGTAGCCGGCGACGCTGGCGCCGCCCTCGGTCGGGGCGGCGAGGGTGGTGAGGATGCGGATCGCGGTCGTCTTGCCGGCGCCGTTGTGGCCGAGCAGGCCGAGCACCGAGCCGGAGGGGACCGCGAGGTCGAACTCGCGCAGCGCCCAGTGCTCGCCGTAGCGCTTGCCGAGCCCGGTGGCGACCACGCTCGTGTCTGAATGCTGGGTTTGATTCATTTCGTACCTCGTACGTTGTTGTAGTACAGCGTACGAGGACCTTAGCAGTACGATGTACGAAATGTCGCCACGGTCGAAACAGCAGTCCCAGGACGAGCGCGCCGAGCGGGAGCGGGAGCGGGCCGAAGCGCGAGCGGCCGAAAAGGTCGAGCGGGCGACGGAGCGTGCCGCCGAGAAGGTCGAACAGGCGACCGAGCGGGCAGCGCGGGAGGTCGAGCGGGCGCGCGAGCAGGTCGAGCGCGGTCGCGACATAGCGGGGGAGACGCTGATCTGGTTCCGCGACGAGCCGGCGGCGCGGCGCCCCGCCCACAGCCGCGCCGACATCGCCCGCGCCGCGATCGAGATCGCCGACTCCGAAGGCTTCGAGGCGGTCTCGATGCGCCGGGTCGCCCAGCGGCTCGACGCCGGCACGATGACCCTCTACCACTACGTCCGCAACAAGGACGAGCTGATCAGCCTGATGAGCGACTCGATCATGGGCGAGATCCTGGTTCCGGAGGACGAGCTGTCGGACGACTGGCGTACCGCTCTGACCCAGATCGCGACCCGGACCAGGCAGGTGTTCGCCGACCACCGCTGGATCTTCGACCGCTTCGGCGACGGCCGGCCGGGCCCCAACGGCTTGCGCCACTTCGAGCAGTCGCTCGCCGCCGTCTCCTCACTCGAGGTCGAACGCGACGAAGTCTTCGACCTGATCGGGCAGGTCGACGACTACGTCTTCGGCTACGCCCTGCGTGAGGTACAGGAGCTCGAAGAGCACGAGCGCGGCTGGCCGGCGGAGGTCGTCGAGTTCCTGCAGCGCGAACTCGACACCGGCGCCTACCCTCTGATCAGCGAGTTCTTTGGCGACGACGCCAACGCCGGCATCGCCGAAGTGATCGAGCTGATCACCACCGAGGGCCGCTTCGAGCGCGGCCTCAAACGCCTCCTCGACGGCATCGAAGCCAACCTCCCTCCCCGCACCTAGCGATTTCTAGGGACGAACCGCCCCGCCACTAGGGGGCGAACCGGGGCGTGGTTGTCCTTTCTTCGGGCATGCCGAAGAAAGGACAACCACCAGATGGTGCGCCGAAGAAAGGACAACCACAGCGCGTTTCGCGGGGTGTGGGGCTGGCGGCGCTCGCTGCGCGGCAGCACGGCGTTGTGTCGATTCGACAGCTGCGAAAACTGCTCGGGTACTCGGAGGCCGGGGTGAACGAAGCGGTGACGGCGGGGCGGTTGCATCGGATTCATCACGGCGTCTACGCGGTGGGGCATACGGAGCTCTCGAGGCACGGGGAGTGTCTGGGAGCAGTGCTCGCTGTTGGGCCGGGGTCGTTGTTGAGCTACTGGTCCGCAGGGTGGCTGTGGGGGTTGATCGGGACTTGGCGGAAGCCGTTCCATGTCACGGCGACGGGGCCGCGGCGATTGCGGGATCGGCCGCCGGTGAGGGTGCACCGGGCGCGGAACCTGGTCGACGCGGATCGACGGTTGGAAGAGGGGATTCCGGTCACCTCGCCGGCTCGCACCTATCTCGACCTCGCCGAAGTTATCGAGGCGCGCCGGTTGCCGAAATTGCTGAAGCGCGGGGAAGAACTGAAGATCTTCGACTTCTACGAGGTCCTCGCCTGCTGCGAGCGCAGCCGTGGGCACGAAGGGGCGAAGCCACTGACCAAGGCGCTCGCTCTGTATCGGCCCGAGCCGCGCCTCACCCGCTCCGACGTCGAGCGGGACTTCCTCGCCCTCGTCGAAACGGCCGGCATGCCCCTACCGGCGACCAACTACATCGTCGGCCCCTACGAACTCGACGCCTACTGGCCCGCCGCGGGCCTCGCAGTCGAGCTCGACACCTTCAAGACGCACGGCACGCGTGCCTCCTTCGAGTCCGACCGCGAGCGCGACCTCGAGCTCGCGGTGGTCGGCATCAGGGTCGTCCGGATAACCGAACACCGCCTCATCGAAGACCCCGCCGGCGTCGCCCGGCAGCTGGCGGCGCTGCTCGCTGCTTAGACCGGCCGTGGCGCGGCGTCGCCGCGCTTCGCTGCCTTCGCCCGCTTGATTTTGTCGAGCTCGACCTTGCGCAGGCGGACGAAGTCGGGGGTGATTTCGACGCACTCGTCGGCCCGCAGGAACTCCAGCGAGGCTTCCAGCGAGAGCCGGGTCGGCGGCGCCAGCCGGACCAACACGTCGGCGCTCGCGGCCCGCATGTTGGTCTGCTGTTTGGCCTTGGTCGGGTTGACGTCGAGGTCGTCGGAGCGGGCGTTCTCGCCGATTACCATGCCTTCGTAGACCTCCTCGCCCGAGCCGACGAAGAGCGTGCCGCGGTCCTGCAAGCTCATCAGCGAGTAGCCGGCGGTCTGGCCACGCCGGTCTGCTACCAGCGAGCCGGTCTGCCGCGTCCGCAGCTCGCCCGCCCACGGCTCCCAGCGGTCGAAGACATGGTGCATGATGCCGCTGCCGCGGGTCTCGGTGAGGAACTCGGTGCGGAAGCCGATCAAGGCGCGGGCCGGCACCAGGTAGTCCATCCGCACCCAGCCGGTGCCGTGGTTGCCCATGTGCTCGAGCCGCCCTTTGCGCCCGGCAATCATCTGGGTCACCGCGCCGACATGCTCCTCGGGCACGTCGATCGCCAGCCGCTCGACCGGCTCGTGGACTTCGCCTTCGATCTCTCGGGTTACGACGCGTGGCTGCCCGGCGGTCAGCTCGAAGCCCTCGCGTCGCATCAGCTCCAGCAGCACAACCAGTTGCAGCTCGCCGCGGCCCTGCACCTCCCAGGCGTCGGGACGCTCGGTGTCGCGGACCCGGATCGAGACGTTGCCGATCAGCTCCTGGTCGAGACGCGCCCGGATCTGCCGCGCCGTCAGTTTGTTGCCGCCCTCGGTCCCGGCCATTGGCGAGGTGTTGATCCCGAGCACCACCGAGAGCGACGGCTCGTCGACGCTGATCACCGGCAGCGGCCGCGGGTCGTCGGGGTCGGCGAGCGTCTCGCCGATCGTCACCTCTTCCATCCCGGCGACGGCGATGATTTCGCCTGGGCCGGCCTCCTCGGCGCTGACCCGCTCGAGCCCCTCGGTCACGTATAGCTCGGAGACGTTGGCCCGCTGGATCGAGCCGTCGGCCCGGCACCAAGCGATTGGCTGCCCAGCGCGGATCTTCCCCTCGCGGACCCGGCAGATCGCCAGCCGCCCCACATAAGGAGAGGCGTCGAGGTTGGTGACGTGCGCCTGCAGCGGCGCTCCCTCCTCATAGGTCGGCGCCGGGATCCGCTCGTGCATCAGATTGAGCAGCGGCTGCAGGTCGCTCCCCTCGACCCCCTCCTCGAGCGCGGCCCAGCCCGCTTTCGCGTTGGTGTAGACGATCGGGAAGTCGATCTGCTCCGAATCGGCGTCGAGCTCGATGAACAGCTCGTAGACCTCGTCGACGACTTCGCCGATCCGCGCATCCGGGCGGTCGACCTTGTTCACCACCAGGATCACCGGCAGCTTCGCTTCCAGGGCCTTCCGCAGCACGAAGCGGGTCTGCGGCAGTGGTCCCTCCGAGGCGTCGACCAGGAGCAGCGCCCCATCGACCATCGTCAGCGCCCGCTCGACCTCGCCGCCGAAGTCGGCATGGCCGGGCGTGTCGACGATGTTCAGCTTCACCCCGTCGTGGTGGACGGCGGTGTTCTTGGCGAGGATCGTGATCCCCTTCTCGCGCTCGAGGTCCATCGAGTCCATCACCCGCTCGGCGACCTCCTGCCCTTTGCGGAAGGTGCCGGTCTGCCACAGCATCGCGTCGACCAGGGTCGTCTTGCCGTGGTCGACGTGGGCGATGATCGCGATGTTCCGGAGGTCGTCTCGTGTTTGGGTCATGGTGGATTGAGCAGGGTAGAGCCTGGCGGTGTTTGGCTAAGCGATCCAAGGACGCAGGGAGCGCCGTGTGCTCTGCACACAAGCGACCGAGGACGCCGGAGCGCGACGCCAAACATGACGAAGCCCGCACTAGGCGGGCTTCGCGACAGATCTGAAGAGCGGTGCTACGAGGTCTGCTGGACGCTCGCGGCAGCGGGACCCTTCGGGCCTTCTTCGGACTCGTAACTCACTTTGGAACCCTCGGTCAGGCTCTTGAAGCCCTCTCCCAGGATTGCGCTGTGATGGACGAAAACGTCCTTCGAGCCGTCGTCGGGCGTGATGAACCCGTAGCCCTTGTCGTCGCTAAACCACTTGACAGTTCCGGTCGGCATGCATTGCCTCCACTTCGTGTGCTGCGAACCCAGAGGATGCATGAAGCAACGACTGCGAGCGCTAGACACAAACTTCGCCGGTTATTCCGGCCTTAACGCTGGGCACGGTAGCAGGATCGCCGGCCCCTGCGTATGAAATTGATCGGACCGAGTCTCGCGCCGTCCGCGGTCGGATCTAGCTTTGCCGTGTGCGCTTCCTCGACCGTGTCGACCGCGAGGCGATCCCGCAGCTGCTGGCCCGCGACGAGTACTTCTGGCTCGACCTCGACGAACCGGGGGAAGAGGAGGAAAAGTTCCTCGCCGAGGCCTTCCACTTCCACCCGCTGGCGCTCGAGGACATGAGCAAGCGCGGCCAGCGCCCCAAGCTCGAGGACTTCAGTGACTACGTCTTTCTCGTCTACTACGGCGCCCGCGAAAAAGCAGGGAGCGAGAGTGAGGTCGAGCTCCAGGAGGTGCACGCCTTCATCAGCGGTGGCTACATCGTCACCGCCCACAGCGGCCCGATCGAGGCGCTCGCCGAAGCTCGCAAGCACCTCGAGGGGCAGCCGCCACGCTCCGAGCAGTTCGTCGTCTACCGCGTCCTCGACGGCCTTACCGACAGCTTCTTCCCGGTGCTCGAACAGCTCGACGACGAGCTCGAACGGCTCGACGAGGAAATCTTCGACGAACCCTCGCCACGCCATCTCGAGCGAATCACCCAGCTGCGCCGGCAGTTGGTCGAGCTGCGCCGGGTGGCTACCCCGCAGCGCGACCTGCTCGCCCGCGGCACCGACGACATCCTCGAAATCCCCGGCCTGCAGTCCGACTCGCGCGAATACTTCCGCGACGTTTACGACCACGCAATCCGCATCTCCGAGCAGATCGACTCCTTCCGTGACCTGCTCTCCGGCAGCCGCGACGCCTACCTCTCGACCGTCTCCAACCGCCTCAACCAGATCACCACCCAGCTCACCGTGGTGGCGACGATCTTCCTGCCGCTCTCATTCCTGGTCGGCTTCTTCGGTCAGAACTTCGGCTGGATGGTTCGCAACATCAGCAGCGAGACGGACTTTCTTGTGTTTGGTGTAGGCGGTGCCTTCATTTCGATCGTCATCCTGCTCGTCTGGTTCCGGCGCAGCTCCTTTATTTGAACGAGTTAAGCGAGGTGTCGATAATGCGTGGGTGACTGCAATTCGCCGGAGCTTGCCCGTGGCCGCGGCCGTGATCGTTTGCGCGATCGGTCTGCTCCCGGCCGCCGCCCACGCCGCCGACGACGGTGAAGTGCTGACGCCGTCGCTGCAGGAACTGGCGAAGCCGAGCGTCCGCGCGCTGCCAAGCTCCGAGCAGGCGGAGCTGCTGGGGATTGCCGCCAGCGGCCCGGGCTCGCTGCTCCGCGAAGACGGCCGGGTTCTGGTCGAAGCCCTGTTCGAACCCGGCGCGATCGCGCAGCTGCCGGCGGTCGAAGCGGCGGGCGGCGAAGTCCTGCTCAGCAGCCACCGCTACCAGGCGGCGACGGTCAGCGTGCCCTACGGCGACCTGCGCGAGCTGGGTGAGGTGCCGGGATTGGCCGCCGTGCTGCCGGTCCAGGCGCCGGTGGTACGGGAACCGGGATGTCAGGGAGGCACGGTGATCACGGAGGGGATCGCGCAGCTGAACGTCGAAGCCGCGCGAGCGAAACTCGGCGCCCCGTCGGACGAAGGCGAAGGGCTGACGGTCGGCGTCCTCTCCGACTCGATGGCGCAGGCGACCGAAGCGGTCGGCGGCGGCAAAATCGCCACCCAGCAGCCGGAAGACGTAGCGGCCAACGAGCTGCCCGGGGAAGCGAGCAGCTGCGAAGACGAGAAAGATCCAGTCAAGGAACTGGAGCCATGGGACCCGTCGAAACCGGGCTTTGCGCCGACCGACGAGGGTCGGGCGATGCTGCAGATCCTCCACGACATCGTTCCGAAAGCGAAGCTTGCCTTCTACAGCGCTTTCAACAGCGAACTCGACTTCGCCGACGGGATCAGGAAGCTGGCCGCGCCGAGCGGCGTCGGTGGTGCCGAAGCGGACGTGATCGTCGACGACGTCGGCTACTTCGCGGAGCCGTTCTTCCAGGATGGACCGGTGGCGGTGGCGATCAACGAAGTCGTCGCGGACGGCGTCACCTACCTGACCTCGGCCGGCAACGACAATCTCCTCAATGCTGAAAACGACGAATTCGCCTCCTGGGAAGCGCCGGTGTTCCGCGACTCCGGCGACTGCCCCAAAGAAGTCCGCTCGCTGATTGGCTTCAACGCGACGCACTGCCTCGACTTCGATCCGGAAGCGCCGGTCGACCGCACCTTCGGGATCAAAGTCCAGCCCGGTCAGACGCTGACCGTCGACCTGCAGTGGGCGCAGCCGTGGAACAAAGTCACCACCGACCTCGACGCTTTCCTGCTCGACGCCGAAGGCCGGATGCTGGTCAAAACGCCGATCAACAACGTCAGCGCCAAAAAGCCAGTCGAAGTCCTGCAGTGGACGAACATCAGCAGCGTCGAACAGACGGTGCAGCTGGTCGTCAACCGCTTCGTCGGTAGCAACCCACGGCTGAAGCTGATCCTGCTGCAGAACGGGGGCGGTGTCAGCGGCACCGAGTACCCGCGCTCAGGCGGTGGCGACGTGGTCGGGCCGGCGATCTACGGCCACGCCGGCGCCGAGGCGGCGATCACCGTCGGCGCAGTGCCCTACAACAACTCGAACCGGGTCGAGCGCTATTCCTCGCGCGGTCCAGTGACGCACTACTACGGGCCGGTCATAGGCAGCGGCTCGGCGCCTCCGCTCGGCTCGCCCGAAGTGGTCTCGAAGCCCGACATCGCCGCCACCGACTGCGGCCGCACCACCTTCTTCTCCTTTGAACCGGAAAAAGAACCCGGGATCTGGCGCTTCTGCGGCACCTCGGCATCGGCACCCCACGCGGCGGGGATCGCGGCGCTGGCGCTCGAAGCCGGGGCCGGCGGGCCGGACGAAGTCGCGGCGGCACTCGAGGGCACCGGCAGGACGGTCGGGACCTTCGGGGCGTGCGCCGCCGGCGCTGGGCTGCTCGACGCGCTGACGGCGGTGGAAGCGGCCGATGGTGGTCCGACCACGCCACCACCGACCTGCAGCCCGCCGAACAGCACCGATCCGGTCGAACGCGCGGCCGGCGAATGGGGACTCGAACAGCCGCCGGAAAAACCAAAAGAACCCGAAGAACCGGAAAAACCAAAAGAACCGGAAATGAAACCGGAAAACCCGCCGACCAACCCGCCGACGACCAACCCGCCGACCAACCCGCCGACGACGAAGACGCCGCCTTCGACCTCGATCCGCACCCACCCGCGGAAGCTCGTCCGCACCGGCAAGGCGCTCGCCCGCGTCGTCTTCCGCTTTGCCTCGGACCCGGTCGGCGCCACCTTCCGCTGCCAGTTCGACGGCTCTCCCTGGCGCGCCTGCAAGGCGCAGGTCTCGCGCTGGTTCGGGCTTGGGCAGCACGTCGTCCGCGTCCAGGCGATCAGCTCGGATGCTGCCACCGACCCGACCGCGGCGGTGTTCCGGTTCAGGGTCGCTCGGAGCCTTCCAACTGATCAGAGCGGGCAGCGGACTCTGCGTCGCTGACAGGCTCGGCGCCGCCGGCCCTCGCCGCCGCTTCGCGCCCGGCCTGCCGGCGCACGATCCAGTGACCGAGCACCAGCAGGGCGATGATTACGACCACGCTGCCGAAGACCAGCGGGTCGGTCAGCGAGAGCCCTTCCAGTCGGGTGCCGAAGTAGACGGCGAGGGCGGTGATCGGCATGTAGCCGACCAGCGTCGTCCAGACGAACCGCCAGAGCGGCACCCGGGCGGCGCCGGCCGCGTAACCGGCGAGGCTGAAGGGGACGATCGGGATCAGCCGCACCGCCAGCAGCAGGGTGACGCCGCCGCGCTCGATCATCCCCTCGATCCGCTCGAAGCGCTCGGCGCCGAACCAGCGGTCGAGCAGCGGCCGGGCGACGCTGCGGCCGAAGGCCCAGCAGAGGATCGCCGAGGCCATCCAGCCGACGGTGACCAGGGCCAGCGCCTCCCAGAAGCCGTAGGCGAAGCCGGCCGCGGCGTTGACGATCTCGGCCGGATAGGGGACGACGGTGTGGATCAAGGTCAGCGCGAGGATCAGCAGGTGGCCGCCGAAGCCGAGGCTGTCGATCTGGGTGCGGACCTCGTCGGTGTCTCCCTGGATCGCGGCTTCGAAAGCGCGCCGCAGCTCCGGCACCAGGAGGACGATCGCCGCCAGAAAGGCGATCCCGGCGATCGTCAGCCCAATCTCAGCCCAGGGAAGACGGGGACGAGCGCGTTCCACTCCTGAAAGGTAAGCGCTTGGCCGTCAGCCGTCGCGCAGGCGGGCCGCCAGGCCGGAGTGGCGACCGCCGCCGTCGTCGCGCCGCACCGCACTGGCCAGCGCGGCCCGGTCGCCGACCAGCACGCAGCTGCTGCGGGCCCGGGTGATCGCCGTGTAGAGCAGCGGCCGGGTCAGCATCCGCGAGTGCGAGCGGTGACAGACGCCGACCACGACGGGCACTTCGCAGCCCTGTGCCTTGTGGACAGAGATCGCGTAGGCGAGGCGCAGGTAGGTGGTTTCTTCGTAGGGGATCAGCAGCGAGCCGCCATCGTCGGTGTCGACGTGAATCACTTCCTCCCCTGGGTCGTCGCTGCGGAGGAAGACGATCGAGCCGTTCATCAGCCCCAGCTCATGCGAGTTGCGGGTCTGGATCAGCCGGTCGCCGACCCGAAACCGCTCGCTAACCGCCCGCTTGCCGGCCGGGTTGAGGCGCGCTTGCAGGCGCTCGTTGAGGGCGTCGATCCCGACCGGCCCGCGGTACATCGGCGCCAGCACTTGGACCTCGCGGATCGGGTCGACCCCGAAGCTCGCCGGCGCCCGCTCGGCGACCACCTCGACCACCGTCTCCAGCGCCCGCTCACCGCTGGCCCGGTCGATGAAGAAGAAGTCGCGTTCCTGGTCGGGGCCAGGCTCGGTGTGAGGCTCGCGACCGTGGTTGATCTCGTGCGCGGCGGTGGTGATCATCGAGCGCGCCGCCTGGCGGAAGATCTGGCTCAGCCGTACGACCGGCGCGACCCCCGAGGCGATCAGATCCTCGAACGGCTTGCCGGCCCCGATCGGCGGCAGCTGGTCGGCGTCGCCGACGAAGACGATGTGGGTCGTCTCGGCCAGCCCGCTCAACAGCACCTCGATCAGCCGCAGGTTCAGCATCGAGGACTCGTCGACGATCACCAGGTCGGCCGGCAGCGGCCGGCCGGGTCGGAACGCCGCCTCGCGGCCCGGGAACCATTCGAGCAGACGGTGGATCGTCTTCGCCTCGTGTCCGGTCGCCTCCTCGAGCCGCCGCGCCGCCCGCCCGGTTGGGGCGCAGAGGGCGACGGTCGCATTGGCCGCCTCGGCCTCGGCGACGATCTGCCGCGTGCAGACGGTCTTGCCGACGCCGGGGCCGCCGGTGAGGACCGAAACCCGTGCCGCGAAGGCGCCACGCACCGCCGCCCACTGCTCGTCGGTGAGGTTGTCGCGGGGCTCCTCGCCGGGGTCGTGGTCGAGGTGGGCAGGGGCGGCGACGCGGTCGCGCAGGGTCGCCGCGACGGCCAGCTCCGAGGCATGGGTCGGCTCGCGGTAGGCGCGGCCCTCGTCGAGCAGCAACCCCGGCGCCGTCGCCAGCACCTCGGGGTCCGGCGCGAGCCCGAGCAGCTTGGCGGCGCGGCGCGCCAGCTCCTCGAGCGGCAAGTTGCTGTTGCCCTGCTGCTCGGCCTCGCTCAGCGCGTAGACCGCCGCCGCCTGGGCGCGCCGGTTCGACTCGGGCGGGACGTCGGCGGCCAGCGCGATTTTGTCGGCGCGGGCGAAGCCAACCCCGGCGACCTCGGTCAGCCGGTAGGGGTCCTCGTGCAGGACCGTCATCGAGCGCTCCGCGTACTTGGCGTGGATCGGCGCCGCCAGGTGGGCGAGACCGTGCGGCGCCAGCTGCACGTGGAGGTCGCGGACAGCGCGACTGGCGTGCCAGCTTTCGGCCGCCGCCGCCGCTTGGTCGGGACCGATCCCGCTGAGCGCGGCGAAGACTCGCTGCGGGTCGGCGGCGATCGCCTGCAGCACGCTCTCGCCGTGTTGGTCGACGAGCCGCTCGGCGCGCGCCTTGCCGATGTGGCGCAGCGAGGTCAGGTAGGCGATTTGACCCTCGCGGTCGGCGGGGTCGATCGGCAGCGCCCCCTGGGCGCGCAGCTGGCGGCCGTAGCGGGCGTGAGTCTGCCACTCGCCGCTGACTTCGGCCCGGTCGCCGGCCCCGAGGTGGGCGACCGGCCCGACCAGCGCGAAGCCGTCGCCGCCCTCGGTCTCCTGCACCTCGAGCACCGCGTAGCCGTCGTCCTCGGCGCGGAAGATGACGCCCAGCACCTCGACCGTCCCGGTGTAGGAGGCGGCGTCGGCGTCGAAGAGGGTCGCGGTCATGGTCACGCACGAAAGCTAGCCCCAGTCGAGGCGGGAGCGGACCGGTAGCGTGCCGCAATATGCGGGGAGTTGGGGAGAGCAAGGGCGTGGCGGCGCTTGCGGCGCTGCCCTACGTCGATGAGCACGCTTACGAAGTCGCCGCCGCTGCAGGGGAGACCTGGGAGGCGCTGCTGGTCGCGGTCGAGCGTTCCTTCGGCGGCGCCCGGGTGGCCCGCATCGCCCGTCTCCTCGGTTGCGAAGACGAGGGCGGCTTCCACGTCGCCCACTCCGAGCCCGAGCGCGAACTGGCTCTCGTCGGCCGCCACCGCTATTCCCGCTACGCGCTGATCTTCCGGATCGACCCGATGGCGGCGGACAGCTCGCGGGTCCGGGCCGAGACCCGCGCCGAGTTTCCGGGGCTGAAGGGCTCCGTCTACCGGGCGCTGGTGATCGGTAGCCGCGGCCACGTCCTCGTCACCCGCCGCATTCTCGCCGCGGTCAAACGCCGGGCCGAGCGAACCGCGGCTGCATGAGCGCCCGCCCCGAAGCCGGCCTCTGCGAGCGCTGCCGCCATCAGCGGCTTGTCCCCAACACGCGCGGCTCGGTCTTCTCGCTCTGCGAGCGCTCCCGCACCGACAAGCGCTTCCCCCGCTACCCGCGGTTGCCGGTGCTCGAGTGCGCCGGCTTCGAGCCGCGCGCCGATGGCGCTAGCGCGCCATCGGGTCCGGCGCCCCCAGCTGGGTAAGGTCGGGCGCCTCGTAGACCTGGCCGGGGGTGCCGCCGAGGGCGAGAAGGCGGATGCCCTCCGGGCCCGAGACCACCTTGCGCGTCTCCGCTGGACCGACCCGCACGAAGCTGTCGCCCTCGAGCGCCACCCGCTCGCCGCCGATCTCGATCTCGCCGCCACCGCGCAGCACCACGAAGACCTCCTCCTGGCCGCTCTCGCTGTGATCGTGGGCCGGGTAGCGGTCGAAGTTCGGCGGCAGGTCGATCACCTGCATCCCGAACGACTCCACCCCGAGCTCGGCTCGGGCCTTCTTCATCCCGCCCATGTAGGTCGTCTCCATCGCGTCTACCTGCTTCACCGCGTAGTCGCCCATCAGTCGCGCCTCCCACCTGAGATTTTAAACGAACGTTCGTGCTTTTTATATGATGGCAGGCATGAGCGCAAGCGTCACGGTCGACAGCAAGGGCGAGCGGACCCGCGCCACGATTCTCGACAGTGCGGTCGAACTCGCCTCCGCCGAGGGACTCGAGGGGCTGACGATCGGCCGCCTCGCCGCCGAGCTGCGGATGAGTAAGAGCGGCCTCTTCGCTCATTTCGGCTCCAAGCAGGAGCTGCAGCTGGCGACGGTCGCCGCCGCCGGCGAGCGCTTCCGGGCCGAGGTGATCGAGCCGGCGCTGGCGCTGCCGCCGGGCGCCGAGCGGCTGCGGGCGATCGGCAACGGCTACCTCGAGCGGGTCAACGACTATGCCGGCGGCTGCTTTTGGTTCTCGGTTACTGCCGAGTACGACGATCGGCCCGGCCCCGTCCGCGAGGCGATCGCCGCCGCGATGGACGCCTGGCTAGCGCTGATCGCCGCCGAAGCGCGCGCCGCCGGCCACCCGGATCCCGACCGCTTCGCTTTCGAGTTCTACGCCGCCGGGCTCGGCGCCAACGCCCGCTTCCGGCTCAGCGGCGACCGGCGCGGCTTCGACTACGCCCGCGGCCTGCTCGAGCATTTCCCCGAGCCGGTGTGAAGGCCGGGGCACGCGGTTGGCTAGGTTTCATGCCAATGGGCTGAACGCTGACGAGGGAGGTTGGGATGGACGTCGGAATCGGGCTTCCGAACGCGGTGCCGGGGACTACCGGCGAGCAGCTGACCGAGTGGGCGCGGCGCGCCGACGGGCGCGGCTTCTCGACCCTGGGGACGATCGACCGGATCGTCTACGGCAACTACGAGCCGCTGGTCGCGCTCGCCGCCGCGGCTGCGGTGACCGAGCGGATCGGCCTCTCGACCTCGGTCCTGCTCGGCCCGCTGCGCGAGGGCGCTGCTTCGGTCGCCAAGCAGGCACTCAGCATCCACGCCCTCTCCGGCGGGCGGATGACGCTCGGCATCGGCCTCGGCGGCCGCGACGACGACTACGAGCTGGCCGAGGTGGCGATGGACGGACGCGGCGCCGCGATCGACGAGATGCTCGGCAAGATCCGCGAGGTCTGGGACCACGAGCTGGTCGGCCCCGACGTCCCCGACAGCCCGACCCTGTTGGTCGGCGGCGGCGTCGACGCCTCCTTCATCCGCGCCGCCAAGTTCGGCGACGGCTGGATCGCCGGTGGCGCCCCGCCGGAGGTCTTCGCCGAAGCCGCCGAGAAGGTCAAAGCCGAGTGGTCGGCTGCCGGTCGCGAGGGCGAGCCGCGGCTCGCCAGTCTCGCCTACTTCTCGCTTGGCGACGACGCCGAGGCGAACGCCAAGGCCTACCTCACCGATTACTACGCCTTTCTCGGCGAGGAGGTCGCCAACTGGATCGCCAACTCGGCGGCCAAGGACGCGGAGACGGTGCAGTCCTACCTGCAGGCCTTCGAGGCCGTCGGCTGCGACGAGCTGATCCTCTTCCCGAGCTCCGCCGACCCCGAGCAGGTCGACCTGCTCGCCGACGCAGCGGGGATCTGAGCTGGCCGACGAGCTGCCGACGATCCGCTTCGCCGGCCCGGCCGAGCTGGAGGACTGGCTGGAGCGAGAACGCCTCCGACTCGGACGGCGTCTGGCTGAAGATCGCCAAGAAAGGAGCGACGGAGCCGAGCGTGAGCTACGCCGAGGCGCTCGAGCTCGCCCTCTGCTTCGGCTGGATCGACAGCCAGAAGCGCGGTTTCGACGAGCAGCACTTCCTGCAGCGCTTCACGCCCCGCCGTCCCCGCGGCCGCTGGTCGAAGATCAATCGCGAGAAATGCGAAGCGCTGATCGAGTCGGGCGCGGTGCGGCCGGCCGGCGTGGCCGAGATCGAGGCGGCGAAAGCCGACGGCCGCTGGGAGGCCGCCTACGCCGGCGCCCGCAGCGCCAAGGTGCCGGAGGACCTGCAGCGCGAGCTCGACGCCAATCCGCAGGCGGCGGCTTTCTTCGCCGAGCTCGACGGCGCCAACCGCTACGCGATCCTCTACCGCCTCGACGAGGCGAAACGACTAGAGACCCGCGAGCGCCGCCTGCGCAAATTCGTCGCCATGCTCGAGCGCGGCGAGAAGATCCACGGCTAGCTGTTCCTTATGTCGGCTATCCCGACATAAGGAACAGCGCAGCGTCCCTACACTCGGCCGATGGACCGCGTGCTGCTCGAGCAGACGCTCGCCGCGGCGGGCGAGCCCGCCTACCGCACCGACCAGGTGTGGCGTTGGCTGGTGGGCGGGGCGCGGACCTACGAGGAGATGACCAACCTGCCGGCGGCGCTGCGCGAGCGGCTGGCGGCGGATGTGCCGCTCTCGACCCTGAGCGTGGTCGAGGAGGCGAAGGCCGATGACGGGACGGTGAAGACGCTGTTCGAGACCGCCGACGGGCGCCCGCTGGAGGCGGTGCTGATGCGCTACCGCGACGGCCGGCGCTCGGTCTGCGTCTCCTCGCAGTCGGGCTGCCCGCTGACCTGCACCTTCTGCGCCACCGGGCAGATGAAGTTCGGCCGCAACCTCAGCGCCGACGAGATCCTCGACCAGGCGCTCCACTTCCGCCGGGTCGAAGACATCGACCACGTCGTCTTCATGGGGATGGGCGAGCCGACGATGAACATCGACAACGTGCTGGCCGCCTGCGAGCGGCTGCCCGAGGTCGGGGTCTCGCACCGCCGCACGGCGATCTCGACGGTCGGCTGGGTGCCGGGGATCGACCGGCTCGCCGCCTGCGAGCTGCCGGTCGCGCTGGCGCTCTCGCTGCACGCCCCGAACGACGGCCTGCGCTCGCAGCTGATGCCGGTCAACGACCGCTACCCGCTGGCCGAGGTGCTCGCCGCCTGCGGCCGCTACATCGCGCGCCGCCGCCGCAAGGTCTTCGTCGAGTACGTGATGCTCGACGGCGTCAACGACCACCCCGAGCACGCCCGCGAACTGGCCGCGCTGCTCGACCCCCGCGCCTACAAGGTCAACCTGATCCCCTACAACCCGACCGGCGCCTACGACGGCTCGCCGCCGGAGGCGATCGAGCGCTTCCGCGCGATCCTCGCCGCCAAGCCGGGGCTGACTGCGACGGTCCGCCTCACCCGCGGCCGCGAGATCGCCGCCGCCTGCGGCCAGCTCGCCGCCTCCGCCGCCTGACCCAGGTCAGGGGGCAAAATTGGCCAGCTAGCCAGTTACGATGCAACGATGGCCACGGTCGATCGAACGATGCCAGTGCAACGGCCGCCGCAGATGTCGGCGAACCCGGTGCGGCGAGTCTTCGGCGACCTCGCTGCCGAGTGGCGGGGGAGGGGCAGGTTCCCGCCCGGCCCCGGTGACTTCAGTTGGCTGCGGACCCACCAGATCGCCCACGACCCGTTGCCGCTGCTGCTCGAGCACTACGAACGCCACGGGCCGATCTTCTCGATGCGGTTGCTCCACACCCGCGTCGTCTTCATGCTCGGCCCCGCAGCGAACTACTTCATCACCGTCGGCTCGCCGCAGAATTTCCACTGGCGCGAGTCGAGCTTCGGCGATCTGATCCCGCTGCTCGGCGACGGCCTGCTGACGGTCGACGACGACTACCACGACCGCGCCCGGGCGATCATGATGCCGGCCTTCCACCGTGAACAGGTGGCCGCCGCAGTTGACGCGATGGAGGACGAGACGGCGGCGGCGATCGCCGCTCTACCGGTAGGCGGGGTGGTCGACATCTATGACTGGATGCGCAACCTGGCGATGCGGATCGCGATGCGCGCTCTGCTCGGCCTCGATCCCGATGAGGCCGGCAAGGGCGCCCTTGCCGCCGAGCACTTCGAGCGGGCGCTCGGCTTCTTCGGCATCGACTACGGGCTGCGGCTGCTGCGCGGGCCAGGGACCCCCTGGCGCAAGCTGGTCTCCTCGCGCCAGGTGCTCGACGAGATCGTCTTCGCTGAGATCGCGGCGCGCCGCGCCGCTCCCGACTCGAGCCGGCGCGACATCCTCAGCCTCCTGGTCGCCGTCCGCGGCGAGGACGGCGAGGCGTTCAGCGACCGCGAGATCCGCGACCAGGTGATGACCCTGATGTTCGCCGGCCACGACACCTCGACCTCGACCGTCACCTTCGCCCTGCACGAGCTGGCGCGCCACCCCGACGTGCTCACGCGCCTGACCGAGGAGCAGGACCGGGTACTGGGCACCTCACCGCCGAGCGCCGAGCAGCTGGAGCGCGAGCTGCCCTACCTCGACATGGTCGTCGACGAGGTCCTGCGGCTCTACCCGCCGGCTTGGATCGGCCCGCGCCGCGCCGTCCGCGACTTCGAGTTCGGCGGCTACTCGGTCCCCCGCGGCGCCTACGTCAACTACTCCTCCTGGGCCAGCCATCGGCTGCCCGAGGTCTTCCCCGAGCCCGAGGCCTTCATCCCCGAGCGCTTCACCCGCGAGCGCAAGGCGGCGCTGCCGCGCGGCGCCTACGTTCCCTTCGGCGGCGGCCAGCGCGTCTGCATCGGCAAACGCTTCGGCCAGACCGAGGTCAAGCTGGTGACGACGATGCTGCTGCAGCGGCTGCGACTCGAAGCCCTGCCCGGCCGGGTGATGACTGTCCGCCAGATGCCGACCCTCTCGCCGCGCGGCGGTTTGCGGATGCGGGTCGCGCCGCGGGCTCAGGGCGCCGCTTAGACTCCGCCGCCCTTGCGCGCGCTGGTCATCTCCGACACCCACTTCGGCGCCTGGACGGGTCGCGACCTGCTGCGCGAGGAGTTCTTCCTCGAGCGGCTGGAGCCGCAGCTCGAGGGGATCGACGAGCTGATCTTCCTCGGCGACCTCTTCGACTTCCTCTTCGGAGCGCTCGGCGAGGCGGTCGAGTCCTCGACCGGCCTGCTGGCGTTGATCGCCGAGAAGATGGCCGGCAAGCGACTCGTCTTCCTCGCCGGCAACCACGACCACCATCTGGTCCACCGCGACGCCGAGAACCGGCTCGAGGCGACGCTTGCCGCAGGGGCGGTGCCGGGGCCGGAGGCCTCGCCAGCGATCGAGCCGCCGGGCCCGACCTTCTTCCAGTCCTTCCTCGAACGGCGGCTGCCCGGGGTCGAGGTCGAGATCGCCTACCCGACCTACAGCTTCGGCGGCGTCCTCTGCACCCACGGCCACTACCTCGATCCGCACGCGCGGATGAGCGGCTCGCGCGGCTCGCGGCTCTTGACCTGGGCGCTGTGGGAGATCGCCTCCGGCGGGCCGGAGGAGCCGACCTGCATCGAGGACTACGAGTCGACGATGACGCTGCTGACCGAGTGGCTCTACATCGCCGCCCAGATGCCGCACGGGACCCACGCCCAGCAGAACGTCTTCCGCGCCGCCCAACGCGCCGGCCGGCTCGGCTCGACCCTCTCGGCGCCGGTCCGCGGCGCCCGCCGCCTCGCCGAGGAGCTGCGCTCACGGGGAGTGGGGCAGGCTCGCCGGCGACGGGAGCGCTGCCGAGCAGCGAGCACTTCGAAGCGGTGGTCCGCGACGAGGCCGCCCGCCAGGCGCGCGAGCAGCCGCTCATCGGCCCGCCCTTCGGGCGCCCGATCTACCCGGAGCCGACGGTGATCTCGCGCAGCGACCCGGCCGAGCACGCGCTCGAGGCCTTCGCCACGGTGGTCGCCAACCTCGGCTGGGACCGGGAGGCCGAGCAGATCGTCTTCGCCCACACCCACCAGCCGCTCGCCAACGTCCGCTCGGCCCGCGGCGGCCCCACCCGCTACTGGAACAGCGGCTGCTGGATCTACGAGCCCGAGCTCGGCTCGCGGGCCGCCTACGCCCGCTACCTGCGCTACGCCTGGCCCGGCACGGCGATCGTGATCGACGACGAAGAGCCCTGTCCGCGCTGGTCGAGTGCCTCGCCGACCTCAACCCGCTGAACGGCGGGCCAGGCTTGCCGGCGGCGCCGTGATCCCGCTGGCGCTCGGCGAGACGTGGTTCGCCGTCTTCGGCGGCCTGATCCCGATCGTCGGCCTGGTCCTGATCGGCGCCGTGATCTGGCACGCCGTCAAACCTCCCGAGGCGAAGAAGCTGCCCGAGGAGGGCGAGGCCCACTGAGCTGTTCCTTATGTCGGGATAGCCGACAAAAGGAACAGCTCAAGCCCGCGGCCCTACTTGATGAAGAGCATCTCCTCGTACTTCGGCAGCGGCCAGAGGTCGTCGGCGACGATCCGCTCGAGCTTGTCGGCGGTCTCCCGCACTTTGGCCATCGTCGCCAGCTGCTTGTCGCGGGCGTACTCGGCGAGCTCCAGGCCCTCCATCTCGGTCGGGTAGGCGTTCGCCGCTTTCAGCTCGCCGAGCCCGGCGACCAGCTCGTCGACCAGCTCGCGGACCTCGCCCTCGAGCGCCGAGACGCCGGCCGCGGCGATCAGCTGCAGCTGCCGCAGGCCCGCCGGCAGGATCATCGTCTGGGCGATCGCGTAGGCCTCCTCGGCCTCGATGTTGGCCCGCATCGCGTATTGCTCGAGCCAGACGTCGTAGCGCGAGTCGAGCTCGCGCTTGCTCATCACCTCGTAGTTCTCGAACGTCGCGACGGTCTGGTCGGAGATCACCTCGGGCAGCGCGTCGGGCGTGGTCCGCAGGTTCTTCAACCCGCGGCGCTCGGCCTCGGCGTGCCACTCCTCGGAGTAGTTGTCGCCGTTGAAGCAGACGACCTTGTTGGCGAGGTAGGAGTCTTTGACCAGCTCCATCACCGCCTCCGGCATATCCGTCCCGGCGTCGAGCTTCTCCTCGAGCTGGCCGGCGAGCTCATCGATCGCCTCGGCGGCGATCGTGTTCAGGACCGTGTTCGGGAAGGCGAGCGACATGCTCGACCCGAGCGCCCGGAACTCGAATTTGTTGCCGGTGAAGGCGAACGGCGAGGTGCGGTTGCGGTCGCCGCCGTCGAGTGGCAGCTGCGGCAGCACGGTGGCGCCGAGGTCGAGGTAGGAGGCCGGCGTGTTGGGATCGCCCTCGCCGGTCGAGATCGCCTCGAACACCCTTTCCAGTTCGCCGCCGAGGAAGATCGAGATGATCGCCGGCGGCGCCTCGTTGGCCCCGAGCCGGTGGTCCTGGCCGATGTTGGCGACCGAGGCCCGCAGCAGGCCCTGGTGCTTGTTGACCGCCTGGATCACCGCCGTGCAGAAGAACAGGAAGTGGATGTTGTCCGATGGCGTGTCGCCCGGGTTCAGCAGGTTGGCGCCGGTGTCGGTGCCCATCGACCAGTTGTTGTGCTTGCCGGAGCCGTTGACGCCAGCGAACGGCTTCTCGTGCAGGAGGCAGACGAGCCCGTAGCGGCGGGCGACGTTCTGCAGCGTCTGCATCAGCAGCTGCTGGTGGTCGGAGCCGACGTTCGAGTTCTCGAAGATCGGCGCGATCTCGTACTGGGCCGGCGCCACCTCGTTGTGACGGGTCTTGACCGGGATGCCGAGCCTCCGCATCTCCAGTTCCGACTCCATCATGAAGGCCAGCACCCGCTCCGGGATCGAGCCGAAGTAGTGGTCGTCGAGCTCGTGACCCTTCGGCGGCTGGGCGCCGAACAGGGTGCGCCCGGTCGAGATCAGGTCGGGCCGCTCGAAGTAGTACTGCTCGTCGATCAGGAAGTACTCCTGCTCGGGCCCGACGGTGGTGAAGACGTGGTGGGCCTCCTCGTCGCCGAGCAGCCGCAGCGCCTTGATCGCCGAGCGCGAGAGCGCGTCCATCGAGCGCAGCAGCGGGATCTTCCCGTCGAGCGCCTCGCCGGTCCAGGAGGCGAAGGCGGTCGGGATGCAGAGCAGCGTCCCGTTCGGGTTCTCGAGGATGAAAGCCGGGCTGGTCGGGTCCCAGGCGGTGTAGCCGCGGGCCTCGAAGGTGGCGCGGACGCCGCCGGTCGGGAACGAGGAGGCGTCAGGCTCGCCCTGGATCAGGTCCTTGCCGGAGAAGCCGGCGATCATCTTCCCCTCGCCGACCGGCTCGAAGAACGAGTCGTGCTTCTCGGCGGTCGAGCCGGTCAGCGGCTGGAACATGTGGGTGTAGTGGGTCGCGCCCTTCTCCAGCGCCCACTCCATCATCGCTTTGGCGACCTCGTCGGCCAGCGCCGGGTCGAGTGCCTCGCCGCTCGAGAGGCTCGACTGCAGCTTCTCGAAGACGTCCTCGGACAGGCGCTCCCGCTGCACCGTGGGGCTGAAGACGTCGACGCCGAAGACGTCGTTCTCGGGCAGGGTCAGGTCGACGGCGCCGAGAGCCCCGCCGTTGGAGCTCCACTGCGCGGCGGTCACGTTCTGCTGGCGGATGCGAGTCATCTCTACGTCAGTTCCTCACTTTTGGCGCAAGCCCAGAGTCCCGGGCCGGTTTGGTTTCAGCTCGTCCCCATTAAAGAGCCAAATCATCGTAGTGGTGGTTGCTTGAAGGGGCTTTTATACGCCCGTACAGCGTTGCGTGAAGCGCGTTGTACGCGGTGGAATCCGCAGCGTGGTTGTCCTTTGTAACGGCATCCGTTACGAAGGACAACCACGCGGTCAAGCAAGTGCGCCGACGGCACTTCGCCGCGCGCCGAGGCAACCACCGCGAGCAGGGCGCTCATCGCCAGCAGCGCGCAGAGCGCCGCGATCCTGGGCCGAAACCGCATGCCGGAGACATCGGCCTGGCCAGCCGAGCCTTTACGCGGCCTGGACGCTCGTCTACGCGGTTTTGGGGTTGGGCTCGGGGGCGAGCTGCGGCGGCGCGCCGGCGGCGATCAGCGCTCCCATCAGGACCCCGAGCAGGAGGTCGCGCAGCTCCTCGCGATCGAGGTCGTGGTGGTCGACCCAGCTGAGGCAGGCGCCGTCCATGAACCAGAGCCAACCGCTGACCGCGGTCCGTGCCTTCGGCGTCGCCCCGTCGGGGTAGAGCCCCGCGAGGATGCGCTCGGCAGTGCGCCGCCGGACCTCGTCGATCAGGTCGCGAATCTCCGGTACCCCGGTCGCGCTGCCCATCAGGTTGCGGTAGGCGACGGCGTTCTCCTCGACCAGGCTGAGGAACCCTTCCAAGCTCGCTTTCAACTGCTCGGGCGGCGGCAGCTCGGGGTTGGGCTCGGTCCGCTCGCGCAGCTCTTCGACCCACGCCCCGAGGGTCGCCTCGAAGAACGCCCGCTTGCTCGGGAAGTAGTGGTAGAGCAGGGATTTCGAGATCCCCACCTCGGCCGCGATGCGGCTCATCGAGAGCTCGTCGTAACGGTGGCTGGTGAACAGCTCGGCGCCCCGTTCGAGCAGCTGGCGGCGGCGCTCGTCGACGTCGAGGCGGCGGTAGGAGGGAGCGGCCATCGCCAGATTCTACCCACTAGTTGACCGCTGGTCAGTAGGAGTGTTAGCGTTATCGACCGTCGGTCAACAGCGGAAGGAGACGCCTGATGGCAACTGAGACGAGGCTCGACCGGGTCGAAGACGAATTAGCCGAGGTGACGGCGCGGCTCCGCCGCGTTGAACTCGAGGCGGGAGTGGGGGCGGTGGGGCGAGCGCCGCTCGAGCCGCAAGCGCCCGGGCGGCAGGAGCGGCCGCAGCAACCACTGCGGCCGGCGGCGCCGCAGGGCGGCCGCGTCTCGCAGCCGCTCGTCCGCGAGCCGCGCCGTTCCTCCGTCAGCGCGCTCGACTTCGAGCAGCTCTTTGGCGGCCGTGTGCTCGCCTGGATCGGCGGCCTAGCGATGCTCTTCGCCGCCGTTCTCTTCGTTGGCATGGCGATCAGCCGTGGCTGGATCAACGAGGAGGCGCGGACGATCATCGCCGCCGTTGCCTCGCTGGCGCTGGCCGGTGCCGGCGTCTGGTTGCATGAGCGCCACGGCCGCACCGAGGCCGCCCAGGCTGCGGTCGCCGCCGGCATCTCCGGGCTGTTCGCGGCGATCGCCGTCGCCACCCACGCCTACGACCTGATCCCGCCCGAGCTTGGCCTCGTTCTCGCCGGCGCCGTCGCCGCCGCCGGCTTCGCGGTCGCGATCCGCTGGGACTCGCCGGTCGTCGCCGCGGTCGGCTCGCTCGGCGCCCTCTGCACGCCGGCGCTGGTCGGGCTCGGGGCGGGCGACTCGGTCGGCTTCGTCCTCGTCGCCCTGGCAGCGACGGTGGCGATTCTCGTCTGGCGCCGCTGGGACTGGCTCGCGCTCGGTGCCTTCGTCGTCTCGGCGCCGCAGCTCGCAGTCATGATTTTCGGCCCGATCACGCTCGAGGGGGAATCCAGCAGCGATCTTGGCCTCGGCGCTGCGCTGGCCCTCCTGCTCGCCTTCTGGGCGCTCTACACCTTCGCGGCGGTCGGCTATCAGTTGCGCTCGCGCTTGCCGCGAGCGCTGCCGGTCTCTTCCTGGCTGCTGCTGTTCGCCAGCTGCGCGCTGGTGGTCGGCTGTGGCTACGACCGTCTGTCCGACGCTGGCGCTGACGCCGGCGCGGTGGCGTGGCTGTTCGGCTTCGCCGCCGTCTACCTCGCGCTCGGCGCCCTGGCACTCCGCTTCCGCGTCCACCGCGAGATCGGCGCACTCTCGATCGGCCTCGGCCTGGCACTGACCGCGTTCGGCCTGGCGGCGGCGCTCGACGGGCCGGCGCTGGTTGCCGCCTGGGCGGCGGAGGCCGCGGTGCTTGCCGCGCTCTCCTCGCGGCTCGACGCGACCGCCGACCCGGCGCTCTCGAGCCGGCAGCGGCTGCTGATCGCCGCCGCTGTCTTCCTCGGGCTGGCGATCTGCCGGACGCTGATCGTCGAAGCGCCGCCCACCTCGCTGTTCGAGGGCGTCGACGACCTCGGCGGTGCCCTGGCGGCGATCGCCGCCTGCGCCGCGGCGGCTTTCGTCCTCGCCCGCTACGTCCGCGAGCTGGAGCCGGAGGGTGCGCGGGCGGCTGCCATCGCTGGGTCAACCGCGCTCGTCTACCTCGGCTCGGTAGCGATCGCGGCGGCCGCCGGTCTCGATGCCGAAGGGCATGTCACCCAGGCGGGACAAGTCTGGCTCTCGGCCTTCTGGACCGTGACCGGGCTGGGCGCTGTCATCTTCGGCCTCATCCGCCGCAAGGGCAACGTCCGCCTCGCCGGCCTGGCGCTGCTCGGAGCGGCGATCGTCAAGGTCTGGACCTACGACCTGGCCGAGCTCGAAGAGCTGGCCCGGGTGCTCTCCTTCGTCGGCCTCGGCCTGCTGCTGCTGGCCGGCGCCTTCGCCTACGGGCGGATCAAGCCGGCCGAGGCAGAGTCGGAGCAGCCCGAGGAGGTCGGGCCCTAAGGCAGGTGGCGCAGCACGGTGGCCTCGCCGACCGGCTCGAAGCCGAGCTTGGCGTAGATCTGATGAGGCCAGTCGTTGGCGTCGGCGGCGATCACGATCGGATCGTCGCCGTCGCGCCGCGCCGCCGCGACCGCCGCCAGGATGACGGCCTGGGCGAGTCCCCGGCGGCGCGCCCGCGGCAGCGTGCCGACGTCCTCAACCTGGGCGACGCTATCCACCCGCAACAGGCGGCAGGCGGCGGCCGGTTCGCCTGCTGCCGGGGCGACGAACCAGCGGTCGCCGGCGAACTCACCGAGCCGGCGGTCGCGCTCGAGCAGCTGCGCCACCGTCTCCTCCCGGGGGTCCGCCGCCCGCAGCCAGCTTTCGATCAGCTCGCGGCGCAACGCCGCGATCTCGGCCAGCGGTGCCTCGCGGGCTGTCGCCTGCGGCTGCCGCTCGGTGCCCTGCCACGCCATGTAGAGCGTTTGCTCGGCGCTCCAGCCGGGGACCGCGGCCAGGTCCGCCGCGAGGCGCCGCCCCTCGGCTTCGGCGGCGACGACCACCGTGCGGTGCGCGAAGCCGGCAGCGCCGAGGGCCGCGTCGGCCAGCTCGACCACCTCGCCGATCGCCAGGCCGGTCGCCGTCAGCTCGACCAGGCTCGCGTCCCAGACCAGCGGCAGGCTCGGGGTCAGGTAGATCCGCCCCCAGTCCTCGACCTCTTCGCTGTCGCAGACCGCGGCGGCGATCCGGGCTTCGAGCCCGTAGGCGGTGGCGCGGAGCGCTGCCTCGGCGGCCATCGGCCAACGCTACCGCCGCGCCTGCCGGCCGCGAACGGATAGCCTCCTCGGCGGCGGCGCTGGCCGCCCAGCCAGAAGCTCGCGAACCGGGAGGAAGACCGCAAGATGTTCGTTTCCAAGGCCGCCGTGGTCGGCGGCGGCACCATGGGCGGTGAGATCGCCCAGGCGATCGCCGCCGCCGACATCCCCGTCGTCGTCAAGGACATCGACCAGAAGTTCGTCGACGCTGCGCTGGAGAAAGCACGCGCGGTGACCGAGGGTCAGCTCGCGGGGCAGGTGAAGAAGGAGCGGATCACCCAGGAGCAGGCCGACGCCCGGCTCGCCGAAGTGATGGCCAACGTCACCGGCACCACCAGTTACGACGAGTTCGGCGACGTCGACTTTGTGGTCGAGGCGGTGCCGGAGCGGATCGAGATCAAGCAGTCGGTCTTCCGCGAGATCGACGCCGCCACCCCCGGCCACGCGATCCTCGCCTCCAACACCTCCTCGCTCTCGATCACCGAGATCGGGGAAGCGACGCTGCGGGCCGACAAGGTCGTCGGCTTCCACTTCTTCTACCCGGCCTCGGTGATGCCGCTGGTCGAGGTGATCGTCGGTGAGGACACCTCGCAGGAGACGGCGACCGCCGCCTACAACTTCGCCCAGGCGATCAAGAAGCAGCCGATCGTCTGCGGCGAGGTCCCCGGCTTCGTCGTCAACAAAATCCTGATGGCGACGATCGGCGAGATCTGGCGCGCCCAGGAGGAGCACGGGCTCTCGCTCGCCGCGATCGACAAGGTCATCGCCGAGGCGAAAGCGGCGCCGATGGGGCCGTTCTTCCTCACCGATCTGCTCGGCCTCGACACCGTCCTCCACGTCGCCGAACACCTCAACCGCTCCTACGGCGAGACCTTCTACGTCCACCAGGGTCTGCAGGGCCTCGTCGGCGAAGGCAAGCTCGGCGCCAAGAGCGGCGGCGAGGGGTTCTTCAAAGACGGTCAGCAGACGATCCCCGGCGAGGGTGAGCCCGACGCCGAGGAGCTGATCGCGATGTTCACCTGCCGGGCGCTGATCGAGTCCTGCCTGCTGGTCGAGGAAGGCGTCTGCTCGGTCCGCGACGTCGACCTCGGGATGATGGCCGGCGCTGGCCTCGACCCGCGCCGCGGCCTGCTGCCGCCGTTCTGGAAAGCCGACGTCGAGGGGCTCGACAAGGTGCTCGAGCGGATGGAGAACTTGGAGGAGAAATACGGCGAGCGCTTCGCGCCGCCGGTCACCCTGCAGCGCCTCGTCGCCCAGGGCCGGATCGGGATCGCCAGCGGCCAGGGCTTCTACCCCTACCCGCAACCCGACGACGGCGAGCAGCCGGACACGGTGAAGCTGGAGACCCGCGACGGGGTCGCGATCGCCTGGCTGACCAACGCGCCGATGAACGCCGTCTCGCCCGACGTGATCCGCGACCTGCGCACCGTCTGGGACCGGGTCAAGGCGGCCGACGGGGTCGGGGCGATGGTGATCGCCTCCTCGGTCCCGGTCGTCTTCTCGGCCGGCGCCGACATCAAAGCCTTCACCGCGATGGACGAGGCAGCCGGGGAGGAGCTGATCCACTCCGGCCACGCGCTGCTGCGCGAGCTCGGCAGCGAGGCGGTGGCGACGATCGCCGCCGTCAACTCGATCGCCTTCGGCGGCGGCTGCGAGCTGGCGATGGCCTGCGACGTGCGGATCGCCGCCGAGGCGGCGGTCTTCGGCCAGCCCGAGATCAAGCTCGGGATCATCCCCGGCTTCGGCGGCACCCAGCGGCTGCCGCGGCTGGTCGGGCCGAGCAAGGCGCTGGAGATGAACCTGGTCGGCGACGCCGTCCTCTCCGAGGAGGCGCTCGAACTTGGCCTCGTCAACCGCGTCGTCCCCGACCACGAGCTGTTCGAGACGGCGCTGATGTGGGGCCGCAAGCTCGCCGCCCAGGCGCCGATCGCGGTTGGGCAGATCAAGCAGGTCTCCGCCAACGGCGACCTCGACGCCGGGATCGAGGCCGAGAAGCAGGGCTTCGCGACGGCCTTCAACTCCGAGGACGCCAAGGAGGGCATCGCCGCCTTCCTCGGCAAACGGACGCCGAAATGGAGCGGCAAGTAGCGAGCGCCGAGGTCGAGACGCTGGCCGAGCTCCTGTGCGGTGCTCGGTCGGCGGTGGCGCTTACCGGCGCCGGGGTCTCGGTGCCGTCAGGGATCCCGGACTTCCGCAGCCCGGGGACCGGCCTGTGGGAGAAGGTCGACCCAATGGAGGTCGCCCACATCTCCGTTTTCGAACGCGACCCGGCACGCTTCTGGCGCTACTACCGGCCGCGCTTCCAGACGCTCGGCGATAAGCAGCCGAACGCCGCCCACGAGGTGCTTGCCGAGCTCGAGCGGCGCGGCCTGCTGGCCGGCGTCATCACCCAGAACATCGACCGCCTGCACCGCGCCGCCGGCTCGCGCGAAGTGGTCGAGGTGCACGGCTCAATCGAGACGAGCAGCTGCCGAGAGTGTGGAGCGAGCTACGAGCTCGAGCGGGTCGAAGATCTGTTCGACGCGGCCGGGGTGGCGATCTGCGCCGCGTGCGGCGGGCCGGTCAAACCTGACGTCGTCCTCTTCGGCGAGCTGCTGTCGGAAGCGGCGATGGCGCGGGCGCAGGAGCTGGCCGAAGCGGCCGAGCTGATGCTCTGCGTCGGCTCCTCGCTCGCCGTCTACCCGGTTGCCGGGCTGCCCGAGGTGACGCTCGAGCGCGGCGGCCGGCTGGCGATCGTCACCCAGGGCCCGACGCCCTACGACGAGCTCGCCGCGGTCAAGCTCGAGGGCGAGGTCGACGAGGAGCTGGCCGCGCTCCTCGCCGCCCTCGCCTAGCCGGGGGGCAGTCTCAGAAGCTCAGAACTTGACGCCCTGCTGTTTGCAGTCGGCGACGACCGTCCGGGCCCGCTCGCTTTCGCCGGTGAAGTTCGCTGCGTGCGAGCAGAGCGCTACCGCTTCCTGCCCACAGCCGCTGACCGTTTCGGCGCCGACCTTGCCGGCGACCGTCGAGCGGATGCAGCCCTGGGCCGGTCCCGGCCGGCTGTCGCTCACGGTGAATACGACGATCGCCAGCATCGCGACCACGGTCACGACGAGGGCCGCGCCAGCGGCCTTCAGCTCGCGCCCGCTGAGCTTGTAGAGGGGGGTCGTCTGTCGCTCGTAGTGTCCTTCGAGTGGCATGGCGCCACCCTAATCCGCCGCTCGTGACCGCGATACCGCCACTCGGGCGAAGAATCGGTGCCGATCTTTAGACACCTGTACGTGGCCGCCCCGGCTTCCCGGCGGCAGGGTTTCGTTCGCGAGTCTCGTCCGACTAGCAAGTCCAAAGAACGAAAGGAAGCAGGCGGACAAATGGAATGGTTGAGCGAAGGCGCCAACTCATGGCAGCTCACCGCCGCGACCCTGGTCGGCTTGATGAGCGTCCCCGGGTTGGTCGTCCTCTACGGCGGCGTAATGCAGAAACGCTGGTCGGTGAACTCGATGATGATGGCCTTCGTCGCTTTCGCCATCGTCCTGGTCCTCTGGGTCCTGGTTGGCTTCAAGATGGCCTTCGGGACCCCGATTCACCTCGCCGATAGTGGCTTTTTTGCGCACTTTTGGGGCCAGCCCGCCTCGATCCTGAACAGCCATAGCCTGCTCGAACAGGCGCACATCCCAGAGTTGGCGGAAGAAGAATTCCTCTTCCCGATGTCGACGCTGGCGTACTTCCAGATCGTCTTCGCGGCGATCACGCCGATCCTGATGCTCGGCTCGGTGCTGGGGCGCTTCAACTTCAAGGCCTGGATCCCGTTCGTCGCGCTCTGGACGCTGCTGGTCTACACGATCAACGCCTTCCTAATCTGGGGCGGCGGCTTCTTCGCCCAGCAGGGCGCCCTCGACTACTCGGGTGGTTACGTGATCCACCTCGCGGCCGGGGTCTCCGGCTTCGTCGCCGCGGCGGTGATCGGGCCGCGGCTGCAACGCGACCGCGAGGTCGACGCGCCGAACAACCTGGCGATGGTCGCGGTCGGTGCCGGGCTGCTGTGGATGGGCTGGAACGGGTTCAACGGCGGTGACTGGTACAGCGCCGGCGAAATCGCCTCCGCCTCGATCCTCAACACCAATATCGCTGTCGCCGTTGCCTTCCTGGTCTGGGTCGCGATGGACTACCTGACCGGGCGCAAGCCAAGCCTGATCGGCAGTGTCAACGGGATGATCGTTGGCCTCGTCGCGATCACCCCCGGCGCCGGTTTCGTCAACGGCTGGGCGGCGATCATCATCGGCATCGTCGCCTCGGTGATCGTCTACCTGGCGCTCAACTACCTGAGCCGGGTGCGGCCGTTCCGCAATGTAGACGACACCCTCGGCGTCGTCTACACGCACGGCTTCGCCGGCGTCGTCGGCGGCCTGATGGTCGGCATCTTCGCCAACAGCCTGATGGCCGGCGAACACGAAGGCCTGATCTCCGGCGGCGGCCTCCACCTGCTCTGGGTGCAGGCCTACACGGCCGCCTGGGTGATCGCCTTCTCGGCGATCGGGACCTTCATCCTGCTCAAGCTGGTCGGCCTGGTCGTACCACTCCGGATGTCCGAGGCGGACATGGAGACGGGCGATATCGCCGTCCACGGGCACGAGGTCTACCCCTCCGACGTGCCCTCCCTCGGCTACCCCTCCGGGGTGCCGGCGCCACCAACGCCGCCGTCCCCGGCTCCGGGAACGGCCTCCTAGAGACGAAGCCCGGAGTAGCCAGCCGCACGGAACCGCCCCCGACATTCCTCCCGGGGGCGGTTCCGCGTTCGGCCGGCGAACGTCACCATCGCTAAAGACTTGACTTCCGAGACCTACAGGAGGCACTCGAGATGGCACTGAAGATCATCGTTTCTTACGACGACACCGACAACGACCGCGACGCCCTCGCGCTTGGACAACTGCTGGCGGTCGGCAGCGCCGAGCTCGGGCTCGCCTACGTCCGCCACTCCTTCGGCGAATCGCTGGAGCAGAAGCAGGCGGAGGAACTGCTCGACCGCGGCGCCGACTCGATCGGCAGCCCGGCGATGCCGAAACACGTCGTCGTCAACCCGGCGACCAGCGTCGGCCTGATGGAACTGGCGGAGCGCGAGGACACCGACGTGATCGTCTTCGGCTCCGAGTACCGGACCGCGCGCGGCACTCTGAAGCCGGGAATCTCCGCCCACAAACTGCTGCTCGGCGGAGCCTCGGCGATCGCCGTCGCGCCGGCCGGCCTGTGGGAGAGCCCGGTCAGCGTCAGCACGGTCGGCGTCATCGACGAGGGCGACCCCGCCGCTCGCGAGACGGCGCAGAGCCTGGCGGCGGCGCTCGGCGCCACCGTCGCCGAGTACGAGTCCGGCAAGCTCGCCCTGCTGGTGGTCGGCTCGCGGCCGGAGGCGCCGGCCGGCAAAGTTGTGCTGAGTGCGAGGAGTGACTATGCGGTGGAGGCGGCGAACTATCCGGTTCTGGTGGTGCCGCGGGGGGTGACGTTGGAGTTCTAGCGGGGGATCCAGCGTCCGCCCTTGATGCGCGAAGGGAGCGCCGGGGGGTCTCCCCCCGGCGCTCTTCACTCTCGGATTGGGCTCCGCCAAACGTTCAAGGGACGGGGGCGGAGAGCGACCTCCCGGTTTGGGGTCTCGAGCAAGCGCCGAAGACTCGGAGCGCGCTCCGCTCTGGCCGCGGGATCGAGGCTGCGCGCATGGCGCCTGTCGGCGGGCGCCAAGACTCGACGCGCTCCCCCCTGTCTGCACTTCTCCCCACCGGTTGCACTTTTCCCCGCATACCGGGGACAAACGCAACCGGTGGGGAGAAAGGCAACGGACTCGCCGAGGACTCGGCGCCGACCCTAGGACTCGGGGCTCGCCCGCGTCGCCACAAGCTCCCCAAGGAGAAGAAGCTAAAAGAAAAATGGGGACTGTCCGAACCTTCGGGGCTCGCTCCGTTGGCGGGGATAGGGGGTCACCCTCCCGGAGCGGCGTCCTCTTGCTCGCACCGGCGCTCTCCGTCGGACGGGCCGCGATTCGATCCAGGCGAGCAACCCAGCCCGGGAGGGTGACCCCCTAGCGCCGCCCTCGAATCCGCCTACCCGACCCTCGAATCCCTCTGGACCACAAGAATCACCGCCGCAACCGACGGATCACCGCCATCCAGCCGCGCCTTGACGTCCTCGAGACTGACGCTCTGCGTCTGCTGCCCCGAGACCAGCCCGGCCAGGGTTTGCACCGCTGAGTCGGTCTCGATCACGATCGCGGCTGGGCCCGCGGTCCCCTCCCGCCGCGCCTGGACCGCCTCATCGAGCAGCCGCTTGGTGACGAACTCGCCGCGGCGCTCGGCGTTCGACCAGCCATTGCCGAACGAGAGTTCCGGGTTGCTGAGCTCCGGCCCTTCGAGGATCCGCAGCTCCGCCTCCTCTGGCTGCCACTTGCGGTCGCCGAGCTCGATTGGCCGCTTGTCGAGCCAGGGGGCGACGATCGAGCGCTGCACGACCGCCTCGCTGAGGTTGAAGGCCCGAGCGTGGTTGATGCCGGTGGTGATCTCGATGTGGAAGGCCATCGGCCGCGACGCTACCGCTTCCGCAATGATCCGGCGGTGGGCGCCACCCTCCCCGACGCAGTGATCTTCGACAACGACGGCCTCCTGCTCGACACCGAGTCGGTCTGGACGCGGGCTGAGGAAGACCTCTTCGAGCGCCGCGGCTTGCAGTTCACGGCCGCCGACAAGCTCGAGCTGGTCGGCACCTCGGCGGCGATTGCCGGGGCCATCCTCGAGCGCCGGCTCGGCGAGCCGGGCCGGGCGGAGGAGCTGATCGAGGAGCTGAACGAGCTCGTCGTCGCCGAGCTGGAGCGCGGGGTGGAGGCGATGGTCGGTGCCCGCGAGCTGCTGGCGGCGCTGGCCGAGCGCGACACCCCGCTCGCCCTGGTGTCCAACTCGCCGATTCGCTTTGTCCGCCGCTCGCTGCAGATCGTCGGCCTCGAGGACTCCTTCGACGTCATCCTCAGCGCTCACGAAGTGGGGGCGCCGAAGCCGGCCCCCGATCCCTACCTCGAGGCTTGCCGGCGGCTTGGGATCGAGCCCGGCCCGACGGTCTTCGCGCTCGAGGACTCACCAAGCGGGGTCGCCGCCGCGGTCGCCGCCGGCTTGACGGTGATCGGCATCCCCTCGATCGAGGGCCTGGCGCTCGACGAAGCCCACCATCTCGCCGACAGCCTGCGCGACGAAGTCGTCGCCACCCAGCTGGTCCTGTAGGCGAGGATCGGGCAATGGCCAAGCTCTTCGGGTTCACTCAGTTGGACTTTGCCGGGACGCTCCCACTCGCCGATGGCCGTTATCTCCAGCGCGGTGACGAAGAGCAGGTGCTGGTGACGAGGACGCTTGGCTCGCCGCCGCAGCCGCACCGGCGGCGCCGGCGGGCGAAGGGGGTCGAGCCGGAGCCGGCGGCCGTGCCGCTGCCGCTGGCCCGGGTCACCGCGATCCGCGCCTTCGCCCCGTTCGCCGACGAGGACGAGGCGCGGCGCTGGCTGGATGCGGCGACCGAGGCCGAGGAGACCGCTGACGAGATCGTCGCCGATGCCGTCGCCCTGCTGAACCGGGCGCTACACGCCCAGTGGGTGGCGGCGGCCGAGCCGCACTCGGCCGAGCTGACCCCGGAGCGGGCGGTCGCGGTGCGGATCGGGTTCGGCGCCGGCGAGGAGGTCGCCGACGGCCGCTTCAGCGATGCGCGCGAGGTCGACGTCTGGGCGACCGGCGCCTCACGCCGGCGCCGCCGCGAGGAAGGGATGTGGCCGCAGGAGCGGGTCGCCGCCGTGCTCGGCGGTCGCGAGCGGTTTGACGTCTGCGAGACCCTGCTGCTGCGGGCCCGCGCCGACTTCGACGCCGGTCGCCAGCGAGAGGCTGCGCTGCAGCTGCGGATCGGCCTCGAGGCGCTGCTTGCCGAGCTCGGCGACACCAAGGCCGACGAGGGGCACGCCGGGGACCTCGACACGTTGAGCGAGAATCGGCGCGAGGCGGGGGAGGCCGCGAACGCGGCGCTCGCTGGTGATTTGCCGCCGGAGCGGCTGGTGCAGGTTGAAGAGTTGCTGGGGCTGTGCGAGCGGGTGTTGCGAAGGCGGCGGGTGTTGCGGGGGTAGAGGCGTTTCTCGGGATCAGGGTTTGGCGGGGGCGATCGCCGGCATCACCCTCTGAAAACGCTCCGCCTTCGGCTCCGCTTGAGTGTTTTCAGAGGGTGATACCGACACTCGCCCAACGAAACCGGTCCGGGCAAAGGTCAACCCACCCCATCTCTCTTTGAGCTTGTGAGGGACGGGGGCTGGGTGGCTGAATCCGATGAGCTGGCGGCGAGCAAGGCGCCCGGTGTGGCTTTCGTGTCGCCGCCGAGCTGTTCTTTTTGTCGGCCATCCCGACAAAAGGAACAGCCCCAGCGGACTACGACAAACTCTGGTCCCTTGTCAGCTTTTAAACCAAGGGGTGGGGTCCCTAACGGATTCGTGGGGGAGGGGCGTCGGGGTCCTCTCCCAAAACACTCAAGCGGAGCCGAAGGCGGAGCGTTTTGGGAGAGGACCCCGGCACCCCTCCCTCGCAAAACCCTGATCCCGGGCGAGTGCACGCCCTAGCGGCGGCTCAGTCTTCGCCGCTGGAGAAGACCCCGGTCGCCGGGTTCTTCTCGGTCCGGTCGGGTTCGGAGAACTTCGACGGCGCGATCGGCACTTCGGGGTTTTCGATCTGACCCAACCGGTCGATCAGCCGCTGCCACTGGTCCGGGTCGAGCAGAGCGTTCGCCGGCGATTCGAAGGGGTTGCCGGATTCGATTGGGCGGAAGCCGATGTGGACGTGGTCGAAGTGGTCGGCCATTGCGAAGCTGGCTTCGCCAGGGAGGTCCTCGAGCGAGATCACCTGGTGCGGTTCCACCGTCCCCTGCAGCGTCAGCACCTCTTTGATCAACTGGTCGGTGAGGGTCGCCGGGCCCTGGTGGCCGGTGACCGGGACATTGTCGATTTCGGCGATGTCGACGGCGTCGCCGGTCGTGTGCTCGGAGACGTTGCCGGAAGTCGTCAGGTAGCTGTGGCCGCACTTCAGGGCGGTGATCGTCAGCTCGTCGAAGCCTTTGGCGCGCAGGTACTCGAGCACCGCCAGGATCCGCCGGTCGATCTGGCCGGTTTCGATGTCTTCGCGGCCGCAGGGGTAGATGTTCAGCCCCTTGTCGGCGAGCACCCGCTGGATCAGCGCTTCCTTGGAGAGCAGCAGGATGCCGGCGCCGCTGAGCCGCTTGTTGAACGGGTTCTTCCCCTTGGCGCGGTAGATCGCCGTCGCTTCCAGCAGCTTCCAGCCGTCGAGGATCGGCTTCGGATCGATCCGCGGCGCCCCTTTGCCGGCCGGCCGGATCGAGAAGTTGAGGTGCGGATCGATGTCCTGTGAGGCGGAGCCGATGCGGCCGAGGACGGTGCCGGCGATCACTTTCGCGCCGACCCGCAGCTTGCCATCGGCAGGCAGGACTTCGGGTTCGGCCTCGTGCTGGCCGTTGCCGGCGGCGAACTTGCCGGCGCTCGCCTTGGCGTCGCCGCCCTTGCTTTCAGTGGCCCGCTTCGGCAGCGCCCTCAACCTCGGCCTCAGGTCCTGGGTTTCAATCGGGACCCGTTCTTCCTCGCCGCTCGGCAGCACGACCGAGCGGTGGCCGCGGACGATCTTGCCGAGTTCGGCGTAGGTGTAGCGGTTTCCGTAGGTGTCTTCGAGGACGACGAATTTGCCCAGCTCTGCGCTCTTGCCCATCTTGCGGATCACGCCGTCGTTGACCGCGACGACGGGGGAGCCCTTCTTGGCGAAGATGTTGACTCCGCGCTGGGTCGGCGAGGAGGAGATGATTTCCGCCGCCGATCCGGAGATCGGTGCCCCGCCGTTCTTGGCGATCGCCGCCCGCGCGGCGACGTCGTCGGCGTAGCGGGCGTTGGCGGCGACCGGGAAGTGGGCGCCCTCGGTGAGGCCGGTTAAGGAGCCGACCAGGGTGCTCGGCAGCTTGCCGTAGGCGCGCGCGTAGAGCAGCACCTCCTGCACGTACCAGTCGGCGTGGTTGTAAGCGAAGATCGCCTGGTAGAGGTCGTGGCTGCCACCGGCGACCTTGAGGTAATGGGCCGCGGCGCAGATCGCGTCGACCGGGTTGTAGGGGTCTTTGCGGCCGTCCCCGTTGGCGTCGAGCCCGTACATTTCCCAGCTCGAGGGGAGGAACTGCATCCAGCCGACGGCGCCGGCGCTGGAGACGTTGGTGTTGGTGCCGAAGGCAGTCTCGATTTTGTTGATCGAGGCGAGCACCTCCCAGGGGATCCCGTATTCGGTGCCGCAGGCCTGGTAGATCGGCAGCAGGAAGGGCGGGATTTCGAACGAGTCGATGACGAAGTTGGGAACCCCGATCGGCGCCGGCCCGAAGGGCGCGATCGTCGTCGTTGGGTTGGCCAGGGTGGGGGCGCCGCCCGCTTCGAACTGCGAACCGCCGTCGCCATCCTCCTTGTCATCCAGCGGCTGGTCGCCGCCACCGGTCGCGCTCGGTGCCTTCACCGCCCCAGCACCGCCGCCCGAGCTGCCGCCGCTGGCGTCGCCGAGGTCGTCGTTGTGGGTGACGCCACCGCGGATTTCCGCCTGCTTGCCGCCGCCAATCGTTTCACCCTGCTTCAGGCCGCCGCTCTTCTGCTTTTCGCCTTTCGCCTGGTCTGCTTCCATTTCGACTGGAGCGGCCGGGGTGGAGGGAGCGCTTGGAGTGCTCGGCGCCGTCGTTTCGCCGCCGGCGGGCGGGATGGCGGGAGCCGGTTCCTCGGTCGTGTCCTCGGGGTCTTCGCAGTCAGGGTCGGCGCTGTCGACGAGACCGTCGCCGTCGTCGTCGACGCTGTTGGCGCAGGCCGGGGGAGCGAGCGGCACGATCGTCGTCGTTTCGCCAGACGGCACGGCGAGGGCGTTGCTTTCGGAGAGGCTGCCCTTGGTGCCCTTGGCAGTCTGGTCGGCCCCGGCCCCGGCTGCTCCCGCAAGCGCGGCAACCCCCAGCAGGGCGACGAGCACGACGATCGTTGCGATCTTGGTTCTCATCCCGTTGCGCCTCGGTGTCGGCCGATCCTGAACGGACCCGCAGCCGTTCCCTCCCCGAACACCCGTCCAGGGCAAGCTACCCACTCCCTAGGGGGCACGCAACGACGGTGAGGCCCGCCCAACAAGTCCTTAATCAATCCCCCTGTCATGCCTGCAGGTGCCAGACTTTCAGGCACACCGGATGAGGTCGTTAACGGTAGGTCAACGAGATGTGAAAGGCGGGCGACTTGAGCTACGACGATGAGCAGGAGGATTCGCTGCGGGCGGACCAAGAGGGGATCCGCGCCCGCTCCGAGCAGGCGATCGGCGAGCTGGCGCAGGCGCTGATCGAGAGTCCCACGGTCCACAACGCGATCGCCGCCGCATTTGGCGCCCGCGAGAAGGCGATCGAGGCGCAACACGCGGCAATGAGCGCGCTCAACCTGCCCTCGGCCGGCGACGTCGAACGGATCGAGCGGCGGCTGCGCTCCTTCTCGCAGCGGCTCGAGGAGGTCGAGGAGCAGCTCGACGATGCGAACCGGGAACTCAGCACGTTGCGGCGTCAGCTGGCCGCCGACCGCGCCGAGAAGGACGACCAAGGTGAGAAGAAACCGGCGAAGAAACCGAAAGCGGCCCAAGGCTAACTCTCGACTTGAGAGTTAGAGTACGGTTGCCGCGGCGTGTCCGGCGAGCTTTGCCGCCGCCTCCATCTCCTCGTCGCCGAGGCGCTCGCCGCCAGCGCCCTCGCTGACCACCAGCACCGCCGCCGCGGCGATCCCGAGCCCGCGCGCCGTCCCCAGCAGCGCCGCCGTCTGCATGTCGGCGACGTCGCCCTCCGCGACCGGGGGTGGGGCGCCGCCGCCGTGCAGCACGTCGAGGCTCGCCGCCGTCCCCACTTGCGCCCCAGCGCCGAGCGCCTCGCGCAGCGTCGCCGCCAGCTCGGCGTCCGGCGCCACCGGCTCGCCGGCACCGCCGCCCGGCCCCGACCAGGCGTGCGCCTCGGCGATCGCGACCAGCGTCCCCGGCTCGAGCTGCGGGCGCAGCGCCGTGCAGCTGCCGACTCGCACCACGTGCCGCACCCCGAGCTCAGCCAGGTCGCCGAGCACCACCGCCGCGCTGGGCCCACCCATCCCGGTCGACTGGATGGTCAGCGGCCGGCCGGCGAGCGACTCGCCCGAATAGCCCCACAGCCCCCGCGCGTGGTTGCTCATCTTCGGCGTCTCGAGCAGCTCCTGGGCGAGCGCCAAGGCCCGCCCGGGGTCGCCGACCAGCAGCGCCGCGGGGGCTATCGGAGCGGTGGGGCGGAGGCGCGCCGGCATCGTCGGCCGCGACCCTAGCCGTCGCCCACGCCTGCGGTTCGCCCCACGTCGAAATTGGACGCGCGCATTTCTTCCACCTGTACAAGGGCGCGGCGCCGGACCGCTCCTACGGTTTCGGTGGGTCGTCCAAACGGTGGCCCGGCGATATCTCGTCCCAGGCAAATAGCCGCGGCCAGGTTGCGGCGTAGGAGGAAGTCATGAAGAGAAAGGCGGGCCTCGCCATGGCCCTGGTCGCCTTGCTGGCCCTGGTGGCTCCAGGGGTGGCATCGGCGGCAAGTGTTGGAGAAATGCTCGAAGCCAAGTCGATCGAGCTGGACATGGTCTGGGTTGCCGTCGCCTGCGTGCTGGTGTTCCTCATGCAGGCCGGCTTCATGTTCCTGGAGATCGGCTTCTCACGAGGAAAGAACGCCGGCACGGGGGTCGCCAAGATCCTCGTCAACTTCGCGGTGGTGACGCTCGCCTGGTGGGCGGTCGGCTATGCGATCAACGGTCCCGGCAACGACTTCTTCGGGACCAGCGGCTTCTTCTTCCACTTCGATCAGACGATCGGCAGCGGCGAAGAAGCGTTCAACGTCGCTGGGCCGGACGCGATGCTGATGCTCTACGGGCTCGCCTTCTGTGCCGTCTCTCTGGCGATCGTCTGGGGCACCACCCTGGAGCGGATCAAGTTCGGCGCCTACGCGATCTACGCGCTCGTCTTCGGCGCGATCATCTATCCGCTGATCGCCCACGCGGTCTGGGGCGGCGGTTTGCTCTCCGACATCGGCGGCAAGCCGGTGATGGACTTCGCCGGCTCCTCGGTGGTCCACCTGACCGGTGCGGTCGGCGCCTTTGCGGCGCTGCTCTTGCTCGGCCCGCGGATCGGCAAGTACGGGCCGGACGGCAAACCGCGGGCGATCCCCGGTCACTCGATGCCGCTGGTGGGCCTCGGCGTGATCATTCTCTGGATCGGCTGGTTCGGGTTCAACGGCGGCTCGACCTTCGAAACGTCGGCCTCCTTCTTCGGCGAGGTGATGCTGAACACCCAGCTCGCCGCCGCGGCCGGAGTCGTCGGCGCCTCGATCGCCGCCTACCTGAAAAACAAGCACCTCGACGTCGGCATGGCCGGCAACGGGGCGATCGCCGGGCTGGTCGGAATCACCGCTCCGTCGGGCTTCGTCGAGTACTGGGCGGCGCCGATCATCGGCATCGTCGCCGGCGTGCTGGTCGTCTACGCGGTGCTCTCGATCGACAAGTTCGTCGACGACCCGGTCGGCGCCCTCTCGGCGCACGGATTGGCCGGAATCTGGGGCACCCTCGCGGTCGGGTTGTTCGCCTCGCCGCGGCTGGTCGTCCGAAGGCGCCGGCTCGGGTCTCTGGTACGCGATCTTCGGCGACCAGTCGTTCAGCTCGGCCTTCGGTCAGCTCGGCGTCCAGGCGCTGGCGGTGGTGTTCACCATCGTCGTCGTGTTCGCGATCTCGATTACCACGTTCGCCTTCATCAAGAAGACGATCGGGTTGCGGGTGCCGGCCGAGGAGGAGGACGCGGGCCTCGACATCAGCTCGCACGGCATGTACGGGTATCCGGAGATGTTCATCCCGCAGCCGGAGTACTCGACCGGGTTGCCAAGCGCCGGCAGCGCCTTGCCGCGCATCGCCGGCTCGCCGGGCACGGCTGCGGTCAGCCCGACGCTGTCCACTGACACCGAGGAAGGTGCCTGATGAAGAAGATCGAGGCGTTCATCCGCCACGAGGCGTTCGAGCCGATCCGTGCCGAGCTGCTCGACAAGGGGTTCCCCTCCCTGTCGATCACCGAGGCGAAGGGCTCGGGCCGCCAGAAAGGGATCGTCGAGCACTATCGCGGCTCCACTTTGACCGTCAACGTGCGGCCGAAGCTGAAGCTCGAGGTGGTCGTCGAGGACAAAGACAAAGACCTGGTGGTGGAGGCGATCCTCCGCCACGCCCGGACCGGTGAGGTCGGCGACGGGAAGATCTTCGTGATCCCCGTCGAGGAAGCGATCCGGATCCGCACCGGCGAGGACGGCGCGGAGGTCCTGCAGCTTCACGAGTCCTCCGAAGTCCCCGGTTAGCCCCCGCACCACACCGGCCGATGGGCCGATTTCGGGAGCAATGTTCCCGTTATCGGCCCATCGGCCCATTTGCGCCCGCGGGGGCGGCTAGCCTCGGCGCCATGCCAGAGGAGCGGATCTCGCTCAGCGAGGCGGCGCGCCGTTCGGGGGTGCCGGTCTCCACGCTCAAACGCTGGGCGGAGGAGAAGATCGTGCCGGTGCGGCGGGGACGCTGGACCGGCGCGGCGGCGGCGCAGGCGCGGGTGGTGGCGCGGATGCGCGACCGCGGCTACTCGCTCGAGGATCTGAAGGCCGCCGGCCGCGAGGGGAAACTCGCCTTCGGCATCACCGAGGAGGTGCTGCCGAGCCAGGACGGCTCGCTCTCGGTCCACGAGGTGGCCGAGCGCAGCGGCCTCGAGCCGGAGCTGGTCGAGCGGGTCTTGGTCACCCTTGGCACCCCGAAGGGCCGCCAGCATGCGCTCAGCGAGGCCGACGCGATGGCGATCGAACAGTGCGCCCGCGTCCTCGGCACCGGCTTCCCGCTGGTTGCTTTCCTGCAACTGGTCCGCGTCTACGTGCAGTCGCTGCGGCGGATTGCCGAGGCCGAGGTCCGCCTCTTTCACCTCTACGTCCACGAACCGCTGATCCGCGACGGCGTCCCCGAGCTGGAAATGGCCGAGGAGATGGGCGAGCTCGCCGGTCAGGTGCTGCCGCTGGCGGCGCCGCTGACCGAGTACCTCCACAACCGCTACCTGCGCTATTACGTTGAGCAGGACGTGGTCGGCCACATGGAGTCCGACACGGCGCTGGTCGACACCGCCGAAATGCAGCTCGGCCACGTCCACGTTGCGGTCTGCTTCATCGACCTCACCGGCTTCACCCGCTACACCGAGGAGGAGGGCGACCTCGAGGCGCTCGACTTGGTCGAGAGCTTCGTCGCCGAGGTCGAGGGTTCGCTGCCGCGCGAAGCGACGATCGTGAAGACGATCGGCGACGAGGTGATGGTCGTCTCGCCCGACCCGGCGGCGCTGACCGAGTGGGCGGTCTCTTTTCTCGGCCGTTTCTCGCGGCGGCCGCAGCCGCGGGTCGGGATCCACGTCGGCGACGCCGTCTACCGCGACGGCGACTACTTCGGCTCCCAGGTCAACCTCGTCCACCGGGTCGTCAACCGGGCGCTGGCCGGCGAGGTGCTGGTCACCGACCGGGTCGCCGAGTCGGTCGAGGGGCGGGAGGGGCTCGAGCTGGAGTCGATCGGTGCGGTCAGCCTCAAAGGCTTCCCAGCGCCGACGGAGCTGTTCATCGTCCGCAGCACCGAGACCTGATGGCACTCGCCGCGGAGCTACTCGAGCGGGTCGCGGCCGGAGGGCTGATCGAGCCGCCGGCGCCGCTGGTGGCGATGCTCTCCGGCGGCCGCGACTCGGTCTGCATGCTCGACCTCGCGGTGCGCCACCGCGGCGCCGAGGAGGTCACCGCGCTGCACGTCGACTACGGGCTGCGCGACGACTCGGTTGATGACGAGCGCTTCTGCGCCGAGCTTTGCGCGCGGCTTGGGGTTGAGCTGGCGGTCGAGCGGCCGCGGCGGCCGGAGGGTCCCGGCAACTTGCAGGCCTGGGCCCGCGACACCCGCTACGCCGCCGCGGTGGCGCTGGCGGCGCCGCGCGGGGCGACGATCATCACCGGCCACACCGCCGACGATCAGGTCGAGACGATCCTCTACCGACTCGCTTCCTCGCCGAGCCGGCGGGCGCTACTGGGAATGCGCGCCCAGGACGGCAGCCTGGCGCGGCCGCTGCTCGGCACCAGACGAGACGAGATCACTGCCTACCTTGAAGAGCGTGGCATTCCCTGGCGCGAGGACCGCTCCAACCAGGACCCCACCTTCGCCCGCAACCGCATCCGTCACGGGCTCCTGTCCGAGCTCGAACGGGTCCACCCGGCGGCGGCGGCCAATGTGCTGCGCACCGCCGAGTTGCTCCGCGCCGAGGCCGAGCTGCTCGACGCTGCCGTCGACGAGGCGCTCGCCGAGAGCCCGGGCGGCCGCAACACGATCTCCCTCGAGCGCCTCGCCGAGCTGCACCCGGCGCTGCGCCGGCTGGTCGTCCAGCGGCTCGCCGACGCCGCCGCCGGCCGCCCGCTCGCCGGCGCCGCCAACTACGCCGAGCAGGTCGTGGCGCTGCGCCGCACCGGCGTTGCGATGCTCGACCTCGGCGGCGGCGTCCGCGCCGTCGTAGAGCGCGGCATCCTCCGCGCCGAGCGCCCGGACGGCTGAGTTCACCGGACCGTTGCTGCATCGAGGGTCCAGGAGAACACGAATGCAGTTTTGGAGTGCGGAGGCATCCTCACCCTCGAGCGGCCCGACGCTTAGTGCCCCCCATACCTAGACTGGCGCCCGTGGACGATCCCGCGATCGGAGAGACGCTCGTCTCCCGCGAGGACCTGCGGCGGCGCGTCGGCGAGCTCGGCGCCGAGATCAGCCGCGACTACCAGGACCGGGACCTGGTGATGGTCGGAGTGCTGAAGGGCGCTGTCCTCTTCCTCGCCGACCTGATGCGCTCGATCGACGTCCCTTGCGAGGTCGATTTCATGGCGGTCTCCAGCTACGGCTCGCAGACTGATTCCTCCGGCGTCGTCCGCATCCTCAAGGACCTCGACGCCTCGATCGCCGGCCGCGACGTGCTCGTCGTCGAGGACATCATCGACTCCGGCCTGACGCTGCAGTACCTGATGCGCAATTTGCGCGCCCGCGACCCGGCCTCGCTGGAGGTGTGCTCGCTGCTGACCAAGCCCGAACGTTTGCGTGTCGATCTCTCACCGCGCTACATCGGCTTCGAGATAGCCAATCGCTTCGCGATCGGCTACGGGCTCGATCACGCACAGCGTTACCGCAACCTCGACTACGTGGCCGCGTTGGCTCAGTAGCGATTGCCGCCTATAGCGGGCGAAACCGCCCTGGTACGCTGAATCCCCTACCCACAAGGCTTTTTTGCCCATGAGGTCATTGACTTGAGGCGTTTCTTCAAAAGCGCGGCATTCCCGATCCTTCTCGTCGTCATCCTGGCGTTCATCGCGCAGCGCGTGATCACCAGCGATTCGGGCGACAAGGCGCCGTCCTACAACGAAATCGTCAACGAAAAAAACGGGCTGATCGCCCAGGGCAAGGTCAAAGAAGTCTCGGTCAACGTCAAGGACTCGACGCTCGACGTCAAGCAGACCAACGACGAAAGCTATTCGACCGGCTACCCGCCGAACGACGAACACCACCTGATGCAGTTGCTGGAAGCCAACGCTGCGACGACGAAGACCGTCGTCCATGGCACTGGCAGCTCGGGCCTGCTTTCGCTGCTCACCTACGTGCTGCCCTTCGTCCTCTTCTTCGGCTTCTGGATCTTCCTCATGAACCAGATGCAGGGCGGCGGTTCACGGGTGATGAACTTCGGCAAATCGAAAGCCAAGCGGATGTCGGTGGACGCGCCGAAAATCACCTTCCGCGACGTCGCCGGCGTCGACGAGGCGGTGCAGGAGCTCGAGGAGATCAAGGAATTCCTCGAGAACCCAAAGAAGTTCCAGGCGCTCGGCGCCCGGATTCCGAAGGGTGTCCTCCTCTACGGCCCGCCCGGCACCGGTAAGACGCTGCTCGCCCGCGCCGTCGCCGGCGAGGCGGGGGTGCCGTTCTTCTCGATCTCCGGCTCCGACTTCGTCGAGATGTTCGTCGGCGTCGGCGCTAGCCGCGTCCGTGACCTCTTCGAGCAGGCGAAACAGAACTCGCCTTGCATCATCTTCATGGACGAGATCGACGCGGTCGGCCGCCACCGCGGCGCCGGCATGGGCGGCGGTCACGACGAGCGCGAGCAGACCTTGAACCAGCTGCTGGTCGAGATGGACGGCTTTGAGATGAAGGACAACATCATCTTGATCGCCGCCACCAACCGTCCCGACATCCTCGACCCGGCGCTGCTGCGGCCGGGCCGCTTCGACCGTCAGGTCGTCGTCGACCGGCCGGACCGCAAAGGCCGTAAACACATCCTCGAGGTACACACTCGCGGCAAGCCGCTGGGGCGCGAAATCGAACTCGACACCCTGGCCGGCCAGACCCCGGGCTTCACCGGCGCCGACCTCGCCAACCTGATCAACGAGGCGGCCCTGCTGACCGCCCGCTCTGGCAAGCGCGAGATCACGATGAAGGAGCTCGAGGAGGGGATCATGCGCGTGATCGCCGGCCCGGAGAAGAAAACCCGGGTGATGAGCGAGAAGGAGCGCCTGGTTACCGCCTACCACGAGGTCGGCCACGCGATCGTCGGCCAGCTGCTGCCGAACACCGACCCGGTCCACAAGATCTCGATCATCAGCCGCGGCCAAGCGCTCGGCTACACGATCAGCCTGCCGACCGAGGACAAGTTCCTCACCACCCGCGCCGAGCTGACCGACACGATGGCGATGACCCTTGGTGGCCGAGCCGCAGAGGAGATCGTCTTCGGCGAAATCACCACCGGCGCCTCCAACGACCTCGAAAAGGTGACCGAGTCGGCGAAGCAGATGGTGATGCGGTTCGGGATGAGCGAGAAGCTCGGGCCCCGCGTCTTCGGTCACGACCGCGGCCAGCCGTTCCTCGGCCGCGAGTTCTCCTCCGAGCCCGACTACTCCGACGAGATCGCCCGCGACATCGACGGCGAGATCCGCCGCATCGTCGAGAATGCGCACCAGACCGCGAAGAGCCTGCTGAGCGAAAAGCGCGAGGAGCTCGAGCGGATCTCCAAACTGCTGCTCGAGCGGGAGACGATCGATGCCGACGAGTTTGTCGCGCTGCTCGAAGGCAAGACCGCGGAGGAAGCCTTCAAGGACGACGAAGAGGAGCCGACGGGGCCGGCAGAGCCCGCCCCGGAGCCGGAACCGGCTCCCCGCGCCGCTCGCCCTGCTCCGCGACCGCGGCCCGGTTTTGCCGGCGGCGACGCAAGCTGACGGGCGACGCAAGCTGACGGGAGCGGCCACGGGGTGGCCCTCGCCCGGACAAGCGCCGGGCTAATTAGCCCGGCGCTTTGAGTATCCGCCCGCTCGAGGGCCACCCCGCGTCCGCTCCCAGCGCAGGCGATACTCCGGCGATGGACGTGAGGCTGATGGGGATCGTCAATGTGACCCCCGACTCGTTTAGCGATGGCGGGCTCTACCGCGATCCTGAAGCTGCCGTGGAGCATGGGCGGCAGCTGTTGGCCGAGGGGGCGGAGATTCTTGACGTCGGCGGCGAATCGACGGCGCCGGGGGCCGAGCCGGTGGCGGCGGAGGTCGAGCTGGCGCGAGTCGAGCCGGTGGTCGCGGCACTTGCTGGGGCGGGGGCGACGGTCTCGATCGACACCTCGAAGGCCGCCGTCGCGGCGGCGGCGCTCGACGCCGGGGCGGGGATCGTCAACGATGTCACGGCACTGCGGGGAGACCCGGAGATCGCAGCGCTCTGCGCCGAGCGCGGCGCGATCGTCGTCCTCACCCACATGCTGGGAACCCCGGCGACGATGCAGGACCATCCGCAGTACCGCGAAGTTGTCGCTGACGTGCGCGAGTTCTTTGCCGAGCGGCTCGCCGCCGCAAGCGCCGCTGGGATCGACGCGGAGCAGGTTTGGCTCGACCCCGGGATTGGATTCGGCAAGACCGACGCGCACAACGCGGCGCTGCTGCGCCGGCTCGGCGAGCTGGCCGAGCTCGGCCGGCCGCTGGTGATCGGGACCTCGCGCAAGAGCTTCATCGGCCGGGTCGACGGCTCGCCGCCCGGCGAGCGGATCGGCGGCACGGTCGCCTCCTCGCTGCTCGCCGCCGCCAATGGCGCCGCCGTCCTCCGCATCCACGACGTTGCCGCGATGCGCCAGGCCCTGCGGGTCGCGGACGCCGTGCTGGGGTAGGTTCCACCTAGGTGACCGTCCGCAAACCCCCACGCACGCCTGGCGGCGCCGCACACACTTCGCGGGGCGGCGTCCTCGGTCGGCCAAATGGCGCTGCCATTCGGCCTCCCTGCGTCCCAGCCCCGCTCGGTGCGGCACTCGCCAGCCGCACGCGCGAGTTTGCGGGTCACTGATGGAGGCTCACGGCAACGGCATCGAGGCGAGCGCGGAGATCGAGATCCGCGGCCTCTCGATCTACACCCACCACGGCGTCACCGACGCCGAGCAGGAGATCGGCCAGCGCCTCGAGTTCGACATCTCCTTCGACGTCCCCGACTGCGACGCGCTGCTGACCGACCGGCTCGAGGACACCGTCGACTACGCGCAGGTCTGCGACATCGTCGCCCTTGCCGCGACCGAGCGCAGCTACCGCACCCTCGAGCGCCTCTGCCAGGTGGTCGGCGAGCGGCTGATGGAACGCTACGGCTCGGAGAGCGTCCGCGTCCGCGCCGCCAAGCCGGAGCCGCCGCTGCCGCTGGCGATCCAGGAGATCGCCGTCGAGGTCAGCCAAGAGCGGGCGGTCGACGACGACGAAGACGAAGGCCGCGAGCGCTAGCTCGCGGTCAGGCTCGATGCCTCGCCGCAGCGGTTACCTCGGCCTCGGCTCCAACGTCGGTGACCCCGCCGCCCACCTGCGCGCGGCGATCGTCTTGATGCCGGAGAACGAGATCAAGGTCGAGGCGATCTCCTCGACCTACGTCACCGAGCCGGTCGGCGAGATCCTCGACCAGCCGGACTTCCTCAACGCTGCAGTCCGGATCTCGACCGAGCTCGAGCCGGAGCAACTGCTCGAAGCCTGCAAGGAAATCGAGGCCGAGCGCGGCCGCTCCTTCGACGCGCCCCGCCACAGCCCCCGCCCGCTCGACGTCGACCTGCTGCTGCTCGGCGACCTCAAATTCGAGAGCGAGCGCCTCACTCTGCCGCACCCCCAGGTGACGAGCCGCCGCTTCGTCCTCGTCCCGTTGCTCGAGCTCGACCCGAGCCTCAGCCTGCCCGACGGAACCAGCCTGAAGAGCGCCCTGACCGCGCTCGGCGAGGGCGAACGCGTCGAGCGCGTCGGGTCGATCTAGGCAGAGGCCGGAGCGCCCAGCACGTCGAGCCAGGCGGCGGGGAAGATCGGCGGGGTATGGCCGGGGTAGTCGGGGACGATTCGTTCCGCCAGGGCGGCAGCGGGGCGGCCCTCGATCGCCGGGCGGAGGTCAGCCATCGTCAGCGCCAGGCCGATCGATGGAGCGATCTGGAAGTCGGCGGCGTTCGGCTCCTCGCCGCCGATCGTGCCGGCGGCGATATAGGCGTCGACCCGGTCGAGCAGGCCGGCGAGCGCGGCGAGCGCGGCCCGGGCATTGTCGTCGCTGGCTTCGTTGAAGCGGGCCGACATCGCCACGATCGGGGCCGCCGTCTTCATCGCCAGCCCAATCGGGAGGCCGATCTTCGCCCCCTCTGAGTAGCTGCGCAGCGGCTCCTTGTCCTGCTTGATCCCCCACCAGAGCAGCTGGCGGACCGGGTGCTGCAGCTCCTCGTCACCGAATCGCTCGGCCTCCTCGACCGCGGCGCGGCGCTCCGGGTCGGCGGGAAAGAGCGGTGGCTCGGGGACGCGGCGATCGAGCTCGCGGGCGATCGGCCGCGAGCCCTGGATCTTGGTCCCGTCGATCTTTAGCGCCGGCACCGTTACCCCCGGGAAGCCGGCTGCGCGGAGGACCAGCTTCGAGATCACCGGCAGCAGATCGGTCCGCTTGTAGGGGATGCCCTTGCGGTCGAGCATCAGCGCCGCGGCGATGGCCGGGTGCGACGCGGGGATGACAAAGAGCCTTGCCTTCACGACACGATCCTATGCAGAGGTTGCGCCGAAGGCAATAATCCGTCGATGCTGCTCGCGGTCGACGTCGGCAACACCCAGACCCACCTCGGCGCCTTCGCTGGCGAGGAGCTGGTCGAGCACTGGCGCTTTCAGACCCGCTCGGGGGCTACCGGCGACGAGCTGGCCGAGCGCATCGACGGACTCTTCTCGCTCAGCGAGATGTCGTTCACCGAAGTCGATTCGGTCTGCGTCTCCTCGGTCGTGCCGCCGCTCGGCGGTGAGTTCGAGCGGCTCAGCGAGCGCTACCTCGAAGCCGAGTGCCTGACGATCGGGCCCGGGGTGAAGACCGGGATGCCGATCCGGATCGAGAACCCGATCGAGGTCGGAGCCGACCGTCTGGTCAACGCGATCGCCGCCTATGACCGTTTCGGTGCGGCCTGCATCTCGGTCGACTTCGGCACCGGGATCAACATCGACGCGGTCTCCGCCGAAGGCGAGTACCTCGGTGGCGCGATTGGCCCCGGCCTCGCCCCCTCGCTCACCGCGCTGATCGACCGCGCCGCCCGGATCTCGCGGATCGAACTGGAAGAGCCGCAGGAAGCGATCGGCCGATCGACGCGGGCGGCGATCAACTCCGGCTTCATCTTCGGCTTCGCCGGTTTGATCGACGGCATCGTCCGCCGGATCGAAGCGGAGTTGCCAAGTCCGCAGCTGCTCGCCACCGGCGGATATGCCTCGGCCGTGGTCCCCTTCACCGAGACGATCGACGAGGTCGACGACCTGTTGACGCTGACCGGTCTGCGGCTGATCCACGAGCGCAACTTGTCCTGATGAGCAACAGGCCGGCCCTCACCGACCCTTTCGAGATCGGCGGCATCCGGATCGCCAACCGGGTGCTGCTGGCGCCGCTGGCCGGGATCGGCAACTGGTTCGTTCGGCTGCAGGCGAAACGGCACGGCGCCGGGCTCGCGGTCTCGGAGATGGTCTCGAGCTTCGCCCTCCACTACCGCAACGAGCGCACCCTCCGCGACCTGCTCCGCATTCACCCCGACGAGCATCCCGTCTCGTTGCAGCTGTTCGGGCACGACCCCGAGGTGATGCGCTCCGGTGCCGCGATCGCCGCCGCGGCTGGCGCCGACCTGATCGACATCAACATGGGCTGCCCGGTGCCGAAGGTGCGCAAGACCGGCGCCGGTGCCCAGCTGCTGCGCGACCCCGAGTTGGCGCTGGCGCTGGCGCGCGCCGCCGGCGAGGGCAGTGGCCTGCCGGTCACCGTGAAGCTGCGCTCCGGGGTCGAGGTGGGGGACACCTCGGGCTTCGACCTCGCCGTGCGGCTCGCCGAGGAGGCCGGGGTCGCGGCGCTCGCCTTCCACCCGCGGGCCGCCGCCAAGGGACACAAGGGCCAGCCCGACTACGAGCTGACCCGGCGCTTGGTCGAGCGGGTCGAGGTGCCGGTGATCGTCTCCGGCGGGCTGGCCGACGCCGACGCCGCGCGTCACGCCTACGAGGAGTCGGGCGCCGACGCAGTGATGATCGCCCGCGGCTCGCTCGGCAATCCCTGGGTCTTCGAGGAACTGACCGGTCGCCGCCAACAGCCGCCGCCGCGCGATGAGGTCGCCGCCGAGCTGCTCTGGGTGATCGACCGCGCCGAGGATCACCTCGGTGCCGAGCGGGCCACCCGCTACCTGCGCAAGTTCTACCCCTGGTACATGGTTCGGCTCGAGGCGCCTCCGGCGGTCGTCGACGAGCTGCAGCGCAGCGCCGACCTGCCCCGAGCGAGGGAGCTCGTCGCAGCCCTGGCGCCTCCCCTGGTCGTCGCCTGAAACCCGCTTCTGGAGCCATCTGCGACCGGTTCGGAAATGCCGTCCAGCCGGCGATCTGGCCTCGCTATAATCCCGCGCTCTTTGGCCCGGGTGTGGCGCCCTTCTAGCCGCACCGGGGCGTTTTTTTCGGTCGGGGAGCCGAATCCACGGCTCCGGAAAGCAAAAGCGAGGTAGCACTGGTGAGTCGTCAGGCGGTCATAACCCCCGAGGGCTTGGAAAAGCTGAAAGAGGAAATCGAGTTCCTCTCGACGACCAAGCGACGCGAGGTTGCGGAGCGAATCAAAGAAGCGCGCGAATTTGGCGACATCTCCGAGAACGCCGAATACGACGACGCCAAGAACGAACAGGCGCTGCTCGAGAACCGGATCGCCCAGCTCGAGGAGCGGCTGCGGCGCGCCACTGTGATCGACGAGAAGGCGCTGGGGACCGACGAGGTCGGCTTCGGCTCGATCGTCCACGTCAAAGACCAGAAAACCGGCGACTCGCAGAAATTCCAGATCGTCGGCTCGACCGAGGCCAACCCGCTCGAACAGAAGTTGTCCAACGAGTCGCCGATCGGCAAAGCCTTGGTCGGCAAGAAGCGCAACGACATCGTCACCGTCGAGCCTCCGCGCGGGCCGAAGAAAAAATTCAAAATCACGAAAATCGAGACCGCTTGAGCGTCGCTAGGCTCGCCCGGTCATGAGCGAGCCAGAGGAGCCGAAACTCTCCGACGTCCTCGCCGATCGCCGCGCCAAGCTGGAGCGGATTCGTGCGGCGGGGATCGAGCCGTTTCCGCACGAGTTCTCGGGGCGGGAGGAGATCGCCGAGGTGCGGGCGGCGCACGAGGGGCTGGCGCCGGGGATCGAGACGGATTCGCGGCACCGGGTCGCGGGGCGGATCGTCGCCCGCCGCGGTCACGGCAAGAACGCCTTCCTCGATCTTCGCGATGGCAGCGGCCAGATCCAGCTCCACGCCCGCGAGGATCTGCTCGGCCCCGAGCCCTATGAGCTGCTGACGGACCTCGACCTCGGCGACCTGATCGGCGCCGAGGGGACGGCGATGGCGACCCGGCGCGGCGGCGAGCTCTCGCTGGCGATCGACCGCTGGCGCTTGCTGGCCAAGAGCCTGCGGCCGCCGCCCGACAAGTTCCACGGCCTCGAGGACACCGAGACCCGCTTCCGCCGCCGCGAGCTCGACCTGATCGCCAACGAGGAGAGCCGCCGGCTGTTCGCGACCCGGGCGCGGACGATCGCCGAGATCCGCCGCTGGTTCGACGAGCACGGCTTCGTTGAGGTTGAGACGCCGGTCCTGCAACCGCTCTATGGCGGCGCCCTGGCGCGCCCCTTCACCACCCACCACAACGCGCTCGACCGCGACCTCTACCTGCGGATCGCGACCGAGCTCTACCTCAAGCGGCTGATCGTCGGCGGCCTCGACCGGGTCTACGAGCTCGGCAAGGACTTCCGCAACGAGGGCGTCTCCCACAAGCACAACCCCGAGTTCACGATGCTCGAGTGGTACGAGGCCTACGTCGACTACGAGGTCACCGCGCACGAGCTCGAGCAGCTGGTCGCCGAGGTCTGCGAGCGGGTGCTTGGAACCACCGTCGTCAAACGCGGCGAGGAAGAGATCGACTTCGCGCCGCCCTGGCGCCGCCTCACCCTGCGCGAGGCGATCCTCGAGCGCTCCGGCGTCGACATCGCCGAGCACCCCGAACGCGAGGCGCTGGCGCGGGCGATCGGCGGTGAGGTCGACCCGAGCGAGGGCTGGGGCAAGCTGGTCGACGGGCTGCTCTCACGCGATGTCGAGCCGGCTCTGGTGCAGCCGACCTTCCTCTTCGATTACCCGACCGAGCTCTCGCCATTCGCCAAGGCGCACCGCTCCGAGCCGGGGCTGGTCGAGCGCTGGGAGGCCTTCGCCGGCGGCGTCGAGATCGCCAACTCCTTCACCGAGCTGAACGACCCCGACGAGCAGCGGCGGCGCTTCGAGCAGCAGGCGGCCGAGGGGCGGCGCGGCGACGAAGAGGCGCAGCCCTACGACGAGGCCTTTGTCGAGGCACTGGAAGTGGGAATGCCGCCGACGGGCGGTGTCGGGCTGGGGATCGACCGACTGGTGATGCTGATGACGGGCGCGCGGAGCTTGCGCGAGGTCCTGCTGTTCCCCGCGATGAGGAGCTGAGGCGGACGCTAGGGATCGGGGTTTGGTGGGGGCGCTCACCCAACGAATCCGTCTGTGTCCCACCCCCTTGGCTTAGAAGCTGAAGGGACCAAGGTCAGTCGAGAATCGCGGGAGCTGTTCTTTACCCGGTATGGCACGGATAAGAACAGCTCGGGCGGCGACACGAAAGCCAAGCCGGGCGGCTGGCTCGCCGCCAACTCATCGGATCTCCCCACCCAGCCCCCGTCCCTTTCAAGCTCAAAGAGATATGGGGCGAATTAACCTTGGGCCGCTCGCTAGAGCTCTTTTGAGGATGAGGTTCGTGAGGGCGAGTGAGGGGGTCCTGCCGGCGATCGCCCCCGCCAAACTGCGATCGCGGTAGCAGGCCGTGGCCTCGGCGAACCCGAGCGATTGCGCCGGCAGGACTGGGTGATCCTAATCACGGACGTATAGGCCAGTTGACGCGATTGTTGTCCGAGAACTCCGCGGCTACCCTTGAAACCCCGCTCTTAGCGAGCGTCCGGGGCCCGAGGCCGGGCTGCCGGGCTCGGTAGAGTAGGAGGACAGATAGGCGCCTTCCGAAAGCGATTGGGTGCCAGCAGGAGTGACTCGGGCCACCCGGGTTTCGATCGAGAAGAGGTTTCGTTTGTTCGAGCGGTTCACTGAGAGAGCCCGTCAGGTAGTCGTCCTAGCCCAAGAGGAGGCTCGGACGCTCAAGCACAACTACATCGGGACTGAGCACATCCTGCTCGGCCTGCTCCGCGAGGAGGAGGGCCTGGCTGCCCGCGTCCTCGAGTCTCTGGACATCACGGTCGAAAGGGTGCGCTCCCAGGTCGTGCGCATCGTCGGCTCCGGCGAGGAGGTCACCTCCGGCCAGATCCCGTTTACGCCGCGCGCCAAGAAGGTGCTCGAGCTCGCCCTGCGCGAGGCGCTCTCGCTCGGCCACAACTACATCGGCACCGAGCACATCCTGCTCGGCCTGGTGCGCGAGAACGAGGGCGTCGCCGCCCGCATCCTGCTCGACTTCGACGCCGACTCGGACAAGATCCGCAACGAGGTGATCCGGATGCTCTCCGGCCCCGGTGGTCGTCGCCAGGGCAGCGGCTCGGGCTCCGGCTCGGGCGAGGGCAAAAAGTCTTCGAAACTGCTCGACCAGTTCGGGCGCAACCTGACCCGCCTCGCCGAGGAGGGCAAGCTCGACCCGGTGATCGGTCGCGAGACCGAGATCGAGCGGATCATGCAGATCCTCTCCCGCCGCACCAAGAACAACCCGGTGCTGCTCGGCGAGCCCGGGGTCGGCAAGACCGCCGTGGTCGAGGGCCTGGCCGCCCGCATCAATAAGGGCGAGGTGCCGGAGCTGCTGAAGAACAAGCAGATCTACACGCTCGACCTGGCCGCCCTGGTCGCCGGCTCGAAGTACCGAGGCGAGTTCGAGGAGCGCCTGAAGAAGGTGATGAAGGAGATCACCCAGCGCGGCGACATCATCCTTTTCATCGACGAGCTCCACAACCTGGTTGGCGCTGGCGCCGCCGAGGGGGCGATCGACGCCGCCTCGATCTTGAAGCCGGCCCTGGCCCGCGGCGAGCTGCAGACGATCGGCGCGACGACGCTCGATGAGTACCGCAAGTACCTCGAGCGCGACTCGGCGCTGGAGCGTCGCTTCGCCCAGATCAAAGTCGACCAGCCCTCGCCGGAGGACACGGTCCGGATCCTCGAGGGGCTGCGCGAGCGCTACGAACAGCACCACCGGGTGACGATCCGCGACGACGCTCTCGAAGCCGCCGCCGAGCTCGCCGACCGCTACATCTCCGACCGCTTCCTGCCCGACAAGGCGATCGACCTGATCGATGAGGCGGGCTCGCGGATGCGCATCAAGTCGATGTCGACGCCGCCGGTCTACCGCGATCTCGAGGAGGAAATCGAGACGACGCGGCGCGAGAAGGAGGCCGCGATTGAGGCCCAGGAGTTTGAAAAAGCCGCCAACCTGCGCGACACCGAGCGCCAACTGACGACCCGCAAGCGCCAGCTCGAAGACGAGTGGGCCGAGGGCGAGAACGGCGAACGACCGGAAGTCGGCGAGGAGGAGATCGCCGACATCGTCTCGATGTGGACCGGGATCCCGGTCTTCAAACTGACCGAGGCCGAGACCAAGAAGCTGATCCGGATGGAGGAGGAACTCCACAAGCGGGTGATCGGCCAGGAGGTCGCGATCACCGCCGTCTCGAAAGCGATCCGCCGCTCGCGCGCCGGGATCAAGGACCCGAAGCGGCCGGCCGGCTCGTTCATCTTCCTCGGCCCCTCCGGGGTCGGCAAGACCGAGCTCGCCCGCACCCTCGCCGATTTCCTCTTCGGCGACGAGGAGGCGATGGTCCGGATCGACATGTCCGAGTACATGGAGAAGCACGCGGTCAGCCGCCTGGTCGGCTCACCCCCGGGCTACATCGGCTACGACGAGGGCGGTCAGCTGACCGAGGCCGTGCGTCGCAAGCCCTACTCGGTGCTGCTCCTGGACGAGATCGAGAAGGCCCACCCGGACGTCTTCAACATTCTCTTGCAGATCCTCGAGGACGGGCGCCTGACTGACGCCCAGGGCCGCACGGTCGACTTCCGCAACGCGATCGTGATCATGACCTCGAACATCGGCGCCTCGGAGATCTCGAAGAACACCTCGATCGGGTTCACCGTCTCCGACGAGACCGGGATGTCCTATGACGACATGAAGAACCGGATCATGGGCGACCTGAAAAAAGTCTTCCGGCCCGAGTTCCTCAACCGGATCGACGAGGTAATCGTCTTCCACAAGCTGGCGAAGGAGGAGGTCAAGGAGATCATCGACCTGATGATCAACCGGGTCCGCGTCCAGGTGGCCGAGCACGAACTGCAGCTCGAGCTGACCAACGCGGCCAAGGACCTGCTCGTCGAGAAAGGCTGGGACCCCTCGATGGGCGCCCGTCCGCTGCGCCGTGCGATCCAGCGCTATATCGAGGACCCACTTGCCGACGAGGTGCTGCGCTCCGGTCCGATGACCCCGGGCTCGACGGTGATGATCGACCGCGACGAGAGCGGCGACGAGGAGGACAAACCGCTCAGCCTCGAGATCATCGTGCCGAAGAAACCGCCGCGCAAAGAGCCGCAGGAGCCGGAGCCCGAGAAGGTCGGGGTCGGCGCCAAGGGCGGCGACCCCGAGCCCGGTCCCGAGGGCGAGGCTCCCGCGCCGCACGAGGACGCCGGCCACTAGGCCGGCGCCTCCGCGCCCTGCGATGAGTCGCGAGCTCGGCCGCGCCGCGATCGGCACCTGGTCGGGCGGCCGCTTCCTGCACTTCGGCGCACCAGTCGATGAGGACCGGCTCGCCGCGCTGCTGCGCCCGGATGGGGGAATCGACACGGTCCTCAGCGCCGACGCCTACGGCCAGGGCGAGGCCGACCGCGTGCTGGGACGGGCGCTGGCGGGAGTGCCGCGCGGGGACTACTGCCTGGTCGGCGCCGTCGGTCACGATTTCTACGAGGGCGAGCGCAACGGCCCGAAAGGCTTCCCGCGCTTCACCGATCCATCCCTCCGCAAGGTTGACGACTACGCCAGCTACCTGCGGATGGCGACCGAGGCGAGTCTGGAGCGGATCGGTGCCTCCGAGTTCGATCTGCTGCTGCTCCACAATCCCGACCGCACCGGCTACTCGAGCGAGGCGGTCTGGGACGGGATGGCGGCGCTGCGCGAGGCCGGCCTGACCAGTCGGATCGGCGTCGCCCCGGGCCCGGCCAACGGCTTCACCCTGGACCTGATCTCCTGCCTCGAGCGGTTCGGCGAGCGGATCGACTGGGCGATGGTCATCCTTAACCCGCTCGAGCCCTGGCCCGGCGAGCTCGTCCTCGACGCCGCCGCCCGGCACGAGGTCGAGGTGATCACCCGCGTCGTCGACTACGGCGGCCTCTTCTGGGGCGACCTGCGGCCCGGCGCCGAGCTCGAGCGCTCAGACCACCGCTCCTTCCGCCCGGCCGGCTGGATCGAGGCCGGCTGGGAGAAGCTCGAGCGGCTGCGCCCGTTCGCCGAGCACGCCGACCTCAGCCTGATCGGCCTCGCCTGCCAATGGAACCTCGCCCACCCGGCGGTCGCCTGTTGCGCCCCGACCCTGATCCAGGAGGTCGGGCCCGAGGCGCGGCCGATCGAGGAGAAGCGAACCGAGTTGGCGGCGGTGCCGGGTGAGCAGCGGCTGGGTGCGGGGGAGGTCGAGGAGATCCGGTCGATCGGGGACAACACCGGGCGCATGGTGCTGAAGGGGGCAAATCCGGGGCACGAGGGTGAGGAGCAGCCGGATCGGTGGGGGTTGGACGATGAGCTTGCTGCGTTGGCTGGGCGTTGGGGGATCGACCCTGAACGGGACCTGGTCGGGAGCGCTAGCTAGGGATCAGGGTTTGGCGGCGGCGCTCACCCAACGAAACGGAGTGGCCCCACCCCTTTTTCTTTAGCTGACAAGGGACGGGCGCTGGCGGCTGCCGACCGGATCTGGCCGGCCAGCTTCGTCCCTAGTCAGCTCAAAAGGAAAGGTGTGATCCCATCCCCTGGCGCTTGCCGGTGCTCGGTGGGGGAGGGGCGTCGGGGTGCCTCCTGAAAACACTCAAGCGGAGCCGAAGGCGGAGCGTTTTCAGGAGGCACACCGACGCCCCTCCATCGCCTAGACCTCCGTCCCTCGCCGTAGGGTGGCGGCGTGAAAGGCAAATGGTGGACTCTCGTCGGCTCCTGCTCTGGCCTCTTCATCCTGATGCTCGACTCGACCGTGGTCGCCCTCGCGCTGCCGGAGATTCGTGGCGATGTTGGTGCCAGCGCCGAGCAGCTGCAGTGGGTGATGAACGTCTATCTGCTGACGATCGCGGTGCTGGTCGTCACCGCCGGACGGCTCGGCGACATGTTTGGCCGCAAGCGCGTCTTCCTGCTCGGCCTGGTCGGCTTCGCGCTCGGCTCGGTCGTCTCCGGGGCGGCCGGCGATGCCAACGTCCTGATCCTTGGCCGCGTCTTGCAGGGCGCTGGTGCCGCCCCCTGCCTGGCGCTCTCGCTGGCGCTCGTCGTCAACGTCTTCCCGCCCGCCGAGCGGCCGCGGGCGCTGGGGATCTGGGCGGCGGTTTCGGCGGTGGCGCTGGCGATTGGGCCGTTGGTCGGCGGCATCCTGATCGAAATTGACTGGCGGGTGATCTTCTGGCTCAACCTGCCGATCGCCGCGCTCGGCGTCTTCATCACCACCCGCGCCGCGCCCGAGTCGACCGACCCCGGCGCCGGCACCAAGCTCGACTGGCCCGGTCTGGCGGCGCTCAGCGTCGGCCTCACCGCGGTCGTCTTGGCGCTGGTCCAGTCGCGCGCCTGGAGCGACGGCGTGGTGATCGCCCTGGCCGCGCTCGGGATCGCTGCGCTAGCCGCCTTCTGGGCGATCGAGCACCGGGTGCGCGAGCCGATCGTTGAGTTCGACCTCTTCCGCAACGGGCCCTACTTCGGCGCCAGCGCGGCGGCCTTCGCCTTGGTCGGCGCCTACTGGGCGGTGATGTTCTTCCAGCCGCAGTACCTCCAGGACGTGCGCGGCCACACCCCAATCGCCTGCGGTCTGCTGGTGCTGCCGATCACGGTGCCGATGGTCTTCGTCTCGCCTTTCTCGGGGCGCCTGATCGCCCGCTTCGGCGCCCGCGGCCTGATGACGGTCGGGATGGCCTGCGGCACCCTCGGCCTGCTCGTCCTCACCCAGATCGGCAGCGACACCTCCTACGCGCTGCTGCTCGTTGGCTACCTGCTGTTCGGCGTCGCTTTGGGGCTCGTCTACGCGCCGATGTCAACCGCGGCGATGGCGGCGATGCCGGGCGAGAAGGTGGGGATCGCCGCCGGGGTGCTGGCGATGCTCCGCGTCCTCGCTGGGGCTGTGGCACTGGCGGGGACGGGCGCTATCTTCCACGCCTTGCTTGGGAGCCACGGCTTCGCCGACTCGATCGCCGACTCGACCTGGCTGCTGGTGGCATTGCTCGCCGTCGGCACCGCGCTTACTTGGGCCTTCGTGCGCGACCCGGAGACGCCCGGACCGGATCCGGCAGTGGCGGGGGAACCTCCGGCGGACCAGCTCCACCACCACACCCACCACCGCCGCTTCCACCTCTAACGCCGCGAGGTTGCCTTTCTCCGCCTATGAAGCGGCAAACGGCAACCTCGCGAAGGGTACCGGCGGGTATTGTGCCGCGGCGCTCGCCGGGCGCCCTTGACAAACGTAATCCCGACCTGTCCACAAGGATATCGTCTAAACCGCATTCCAGAGCGCTTTCTGCCACAATCAGAAGCGATGTCATCAATGTCCGAGGGTGAGCTCCATGAGCTTTCAGAACGTCAAGATCCTCGGCTACTGAGAGCACTGGACGTCGTTGCCCCCGGCGGTGCGCTGCGCGAGGGAATCGACAGCATCGTCCACGCGCGGACCGGTGGCCTTCTGGTCGTCAGCGACCTGGATGACATCTCGCACATGCTCTCCGGCGGGCTGCGGCTCGACGTCGACTACACGCCAGCGATGCTCTACCAGGTGGCAAAGATGGACGGCGCGATTGTGCTCAATGCCGAGGCGACGAAGATCGCCTGGGCCAATGTCCAGCTGATGCCCGACCCGACGATCCTCTCCTCGGAGACCGGCACTCGCCACCGCACCGCCGAGCGCGTCTCGAAGCAGACTGACGCGCTGGTGATCGCGATCAGCCAACGCCGCGACGTTGTCTCGCTCTACGTCGAGGGGACCAAGTACAAGCTGCAAGACATTCCCGCCGTCCTCGCCAAGGCCAACCAGGGTCTGGCAACGCTGGAGAAGTACCGCGAGCGTCTCGACCAGGTCTCCTCGCGCCTCACCCGGCTCGAGTTCGAGGGTCGCACCGTCCTCCACGACGCGCTCTCGGCGCTGCAGAGAGCCGAGCTGGTGACGCGGATGGCAGTCGAGGTCGAGCGCTACATCGTCGAGCTCGGTACCGAGGGCCGGCTGGTCGAGATGCAGCTGGAGGAGACGATGGTCGGCGTCGCCGCCGACAAGGCGGCGCTGGTCCGCGACTACAGCGTCGAAGACTCCGAGCAAACCCTCGCCGCGGTCCTGCAGGCGCTCAGTCGCCTCCCGCACGAGGACGTGCTCGACTTCGGTCGGCTCGCCGAGTTGCTCGGCTACGACCGCAAGTTGAACACGCTCGACTTCCCGGTGTCCCCGCGGGGCTACCGCGTGCTCGGCCACGTGCCGCGCATCCCCAAGCTTGTCGTCCAGAAGATCACCCAGGAGCTGGGCGGGTTGGAGGAGGTCGTGGCGGCCTCTGACGCCGACCTCGCCGCCGTCGACGGAGTCGGGCCGCAGCGGGCCAAGGACATCCGCGAGGGCCTGCGCCGGCTCCAGGAGGTCGATCTGGTCGATAGGTACTTGCACAGCTGACGGCATCACCCTGCCGTCGAGACGAAAGGAGTCACCCCATTCCCGAGCTAGACGAGGCCATCGTGGACGAGGTTTTCGAGGCAGAGGTTGAGTACATCTGCGACTTCGAGGTGGGAGACAAGGTCGTCTACCCCCATCACGGTGCTGGATTGGTAATGACGAAAGAATCTCGTGAGCTGATGGGGGCCGAGCGTGAGTACCTCACGATCAAAATCCTCCACAACGAACTCACGGTGATGGTCCCGACCGAAAACGCCGGCAAGGCGGGCCTGCGACGGATCATCGACGAGGACGAAATCAAGAAGGTCACAGACGTCCTCACCGATGACGTCTCGGAGATGCCGAAGAACTGGAACCGGCGCTTCAAGTACAACCGCGAGAAGATCAAGACCGGCGACGTCTTCGAGCTCGCCGAGGTGGTCCGCAACCTGGCCATTCGTGAGATGGAAAAGGGCCTCTCGACCGGCGAGAAGCAGATGTACACGCGGGCGAAGAAGATCCTCGCCTCCGAGTTCATGTACGCGCTCGACAAGGACGAGGATGGCGCGGAGGAATACCTCGACGGCCTCCTGGAGGAGCGCTTCGCCACCACCGCGTAGTTCTGTCGCAGTAACCGCCGTCATCGCGGCCGCCGGCTCCGGGAAGCGTCTCGGGGCCGGTGGCCCGAAGGCCTTCGTGCCGGTCGCGGGGCGACCGATGATCGAGTGGTCGCTAGAGGCGTTCCGCGGTTGCGACTCCGTCCAGGCAGTCGTGGTCGCGGCGCCCCCCGGGCTCGCCTGCGAGCTCGGCGACGGCGTGCGGGTGGTCGGCGGCGGCGCGACTCGGGCCGAGTCGGTCGCCAACGCCCTGGCCGCGGTCGAGACTGAGCTCGTGGCGATCCACGACGCGGCGCGGCCGCTCGTGACCTCGGCGCTGGTCGAGGCGCTGGTCGGCGTGGCTGAGGCGAATCCCCAGGCGGCGGCGGTGATCCCGGCCGCGCCGGTGACCGACACGATCAAGCGGACCGCGCCGGCTGACCGGACGAGAACTGCATCGACTACCGAGGGGGTAGCGAATGCAGTCCTCTCGATCGAAGGGACCGAGGACCGCTCGACCTTGTGGGCGGCGCAGACGCCACAGGTGTTCCGCACCACCGAGCTCCGCGCCGCGCTCGCGGTCGACGAGGCGGTCCGCGACGCCGCAACCGACGAGGCGATGCTTATCGAGGCGGCGGGAGGGACGGTCCTGATCCATCCCAGCGGCCCCGAGAACCTCAAGGTCACGACCCCGCACGACCTCCGCCTCGCCGAGCTCCTCCTGCGCGCGCGCTGAGCTGTTCCTTATGTCTGCCATTCCGACATAAGGAACAGCCCGGCGTTAGTCGCTGCGGAGGAGGACCCAGACCAGGGTGGCGGCGAAGGTGAGCTGGCCGACGCCGAAGGCGGTGCCGAGGTTTTTCGCCCCGAGCAGCAGCGCGACGGCGGTGCCGACCGCGAAGCCCAGCGCGAGGATGAGCAGCTGACGGCCCATGCGCGCCGAAGTCTAGGCTGAGGTCATGCTGACCGACTACCACCTCCACCTGCGGCCCGACGATGACGGCACCGCATTCGAGTCCTACTTCACCGTCGAGAACGTCGAGCGCTACCTTGCCGCCGCCCGCGAGCGCGGGATCGAGGAGCTCGGCGTCTCCGAGCACGTCTACCGCTTCACCGCTGCGCTTGACCTCTGGAGCCACCCGCTCTGGGTCGAAAACGCTGTCGACGACATCGACGTCTACTGCGAGTTCGTCGCCGCCTCGCCGCTGCGGCTGGGGATCGAGTGCGATTACGTCCCCGGCGCCGAGGAGCGCACCGCGGCGCTGCTAGATGCGCGTGAGTTCGACTACGTGGTCGGCTCGGTCCATTTCGTCGGTGAGGGCGACGCCGCCGTCGACCACGACGGCTTCGACGTCTGGGACCGGGCCGCCGATGCCGACGAGGTCTGGCGCCGCTACTTCGAGGCCTTCGCCGCTTGCGCCCGCTCCGGCCTCTTCGACATCCTCGCCCACCCCGATCTGGTCAAGGTCTGGGGGCAGGGGCGGCCGCAGCCGGAGATGGACCTGCGCGCCTACTACGAGCCCGCGGTCGAGGCGATCCTCGCCGGTGGCGCCGCGGTTGAGCTCTCGAGCGCCGGCCTGCGCAAGCCGGTTGGCGAGCTCTACCCGGCGCCCGAGTTCGCGCGGCTCTGCGCCGAGGCGGGCATCCCCTTCGCCCTCTCTTCCGACGCCCACCTGCCCGAGCAGGTCGGCTTCGGTTATGACCGCGCGCTGGAGTTGCTCGACTCGCTTGGGGTGGGCGAGATCTGCGTTTTCGAGGGCCGCCAGCGGCGGCTTGTCCCGGTCGGCGTCGGCGCCCCGGCGTCGCGGAGCTAGCGCGTGATCGGCGTCGGCTACGACAGTCATCGATTTGCGGAGGGTCGGCCGCTGGTCCTCGGCGGGGTCGAGATCCCGCACGAGCGCGGCCTCGCCGGTCACTCCGACGCCGACGTCCTCACCCACGCGGTGATCGACGCCCTGCTCGGCGCCGCCGGCAACGGCGGCGACATCGGCACGATGTTCCCCGACGACGACCCCCGTTGGGAGGGAGCCGACTCGATCGACATGCTGCGCACCGTGGTCGGCACCGTCGCCGGCCCGATCGTCAACGTCGACGCAACCGTGATCTGCGAGCAGCCGCGGCTCGGCGAGTACAAGGCGGAGATGGAGCGGATCCTCGGCGAGGCGACCTCGGCCCGGATCAGCGTCAAGGCGACCAGCAACGAGGGAATGGGCTGGATCGGCCGCGGCGAGGGGATCGCCTGCATCGCCGTCGCCCAGATCGAGGTCGAATAGTCTTCACGGTTCGATGGCGAATGCGGGCGCCAATATGGAGGGGGTGCGAGGGTCGATCTCGGACGCGCTGTTCGAGCTGAAGACCCTGCACGAGGCGGGCGTCGTCGCGCCGCTGCGCCCCGACAAGGCGCTGCGGGTCGGCTCCACCTTCCTGCGCTGGGGCGCCTCGCCGGCGACTGGCGTGACGATCGCGGCGATCGAGCATCCGCACGAGATCGCGATCATCGACGAACGCGGCGCCCTCAGCTGGGAGCGCCTGCACCGCCGCTCCAACGCCCTCGCCGACAGCTTCGCCCGGCTCGGGATCGGCAGCGGGGACGGGATCGGGATCATGTGCCGCAACCACCGCGGCTTCATCGAGGCGACCCTGGCGGCGGCCAAGCTCGGTGCCAGCGCCCTCTACCTGAACACGATGTTCGCCGGCCCGCAGCTGGCCGAGGTGACGGTACGCGAGGGGCCGAAAGCGCTGGTCTACGACCAGGAGTTTGCTGGCCTGCTCAGCGCCGTCCCCGCTGACGTCACTCGCGTCGTCGGCTGGGTCGACGACGCGGAGGCGACCGCCGAGCTGACGATTGACGGGCTGATCGCTGCCGGCAGCGAGGCCGACCACAGCCCACCGCCCGACAAAGCGCGCTTCGTGATCCTCACCTCGGGCACCACCGGCAGCCCGAAGGGCGCTCAGCGCTCGAGCCCCGACGGCCTCTTCACGCTCGCCGCGATCTTCGACAAGATCCCCTACCGGAGGGGGATGACCGCGATGATCGCGGCGCCGCTCTTCCACTCCTGGGGCTTCTTTCACTTCGTCGTCAGCCTGCCGACCTCGGGGACGATGGTGCTGCGGCGGCGCTTCGACCCCGAGGAGACGCTGCGCGCGGTCGAGCGCAGCCGCGCCGACGTGGTCGCCCTGGTGCCGGTGATGGCGCAGCGGATCCTCGCCCTGCCCGATGAGACTCTGGCGCGCTACTCGCTGCCGACCCTGCGGGTCGCGGCGATCTCTGGCTCGGCGCTGCCGGGCGAGTTGGCGCTGGGCTGGATGGACCGCTTCGGCGACACCGTTTACAACCTCTACGGCTCGACCGAGGTCTCGGTCGCGACCGTCGCCACGCCCGAGGACCTGCGCGCCGCCCCCGGCACCGCCGGCAAACCGCCGCGGGGGACGGCGCTGCGGCTGTTCGACGAGGAGGGGCGCGAGGTGGCACCGGGCGAGGTCGGTCGGATCTTCGTCGGCAGCGAATTGGCCTTCGAGGGCTACACCGGCGGCGAGGGCAAGCAGGCGATCGAAGGCCTGCTCTCCTCCGGCGACGTTGGTCACTTCGACGAGGGCGGGCGCCTGTTCATCGACGGCCGCGACGACGAGATGATCGTCTCCGGCGGCGAGAACGTCTTCCCGCGCGAGATCGAGGACCTGCTCGCCGACCTCACCGGGGTCGCCGAGGTGGCGGTAATCGGGGTTGAGGACGACGAGTTCGGCCAGCGGCTGAAGGCCTTTGTCGTGCTCGAGTCGGGGGCCGAGCTGGGCGAAGCGGAGCTGGTTGGGCACGTCAAGTCGAACCTCGCCGGCTACAAGGCACCGCGCGAGGTCGAGTTCCTCGAGGAGCTGCCGCGCAACGCGACCGGAAAGGTCCTAAAGCGCGTGCTCCGGGATCGCGCGCCCGCCGCCGGGGGCAGTAGTGTGCCCGAGAATGAGTGAACCGGCGCGGACGCCAAGAAACCCCGCGGTGCAGCTAAAAGCGGTCGGCGAGGCGCGCGAGGAGATCCAGGGCGTCGCCGGGCAGGCGCTCGAGTGGCTGAAGGTCTCCGAGCAGCGGGTCGCCGCGGCTGAGGCCCGCAGCGAGAAGGTCCGTGAGGAGCTGAAGGAGCGGGCGCTGGGGACGATGCGCAAGTTCTCGGCCGAGGCGAAGGCGAAGGTCGAGACCGAGCGCCAGGCGCGCCAGGCTGCGGAGGCGAAGCTGAAGGGTCAGGAGGCGAAGATCGTCGTCGCCGAGGCCGCTCGCGACCGCGCCGAGAAGAGCTTTGAAGAGCAGCAGCGAAGTGCCGACGCCGAGCGCGAGAGGCTGCTGGGACAGACGGGCGAGGCCCGCACCGAAGCCGAAGCCGCGCAGGCCGAGGCCCGCAACGAGGCGCAGCGCGAGGTGGCCGAGGCGCGCCTCGAGATCAAAGCCGAGATCGAGAAACAGGTGAAGCAGGCGAGTGAGCGGATCGAAGCCGAGGCCGACCGCCGGATCGCTAGCGCCGAGCAGCGCGCCGCCGAAGCAGAACGCGCGGCCGAGGAGTCGCACGAAACCGCGGTGCGGATCGAGACCGAGATCGAGCGCCGGGTAATGGAGGGCACCGAGGAGGTCCGCCGCGAAGCCGAGGAGAGTGTGCGGCGGCTGGTCGCCCGGGTCGAAGGCGAGGCCGAGGAGGCCGCCCGTGCCCGCGCCGAGGACCAGGTCAAGGCCGAGACTGACCGCCTGCGGGTGCAGAACGAGCGTCGCGCCGAGCGGGTTCGTGCCGCCACCGAGGACGAGGTCAAGGCGAGCGTCAGCCGCGCCCGCCGCGAGGCCCAGGCGGCGGCGCAGGACCTGACGCCGGACTGGCTACGGCGCGAGGAGTCGAGCGCGCCGACCGCCGGCTACCGGACCTTCTAGTCCCGCTAGGCGCTCCGGCGCCCTCGCTCAGCGGGATTCATCTAACCTCGCGCCGATGCGCGAGGTGCGAATCAGGGACACGCTCAGCGGTGAGCCGCGGAAGATCGAGGCCGGCGAGGACGGCGTCGTCGGCATCTACGCCTGCGGTCCGACCGTCTACAGCCGCATCCACATCGGCAACGCGCGCCCCTATGTCGTCTTCTCGCTGTTGCGGCGGTTTCTCGAGGCGGAGGGCTACGCGGCGCGGCTGGTGGTCAACGTCACCGACGTCAACGACAAGATCTATACGGCGGCCGCGGCGGCGGGCAAGCCCTCGGCCGAGTGGGCGGCGGCGATGACCCAGGCCTACTTCGCCGACACCGACCGGCTGGGGCTGGGGAGGCCCGACGCGGAGCCACTGGCGACCGAGACGATCACCGGGATCATCGCCCTGATCTATGAGCTGGTCGAGGGTGGCCACGCTTACGAGTCGGGCGGCGACGTCTACTTCCGGGTTCGCAGCTTCGACGGCTACGGCAAGCTCTCCAACCGCCGCACCGAGGACATGGACCAGGGCGAGGAGTCGGGCTCCGCCTCGCTGAAGGAGGATCCGCTCGACTTCGCGCTCTGGAAGGCCAACAAGGAGGGTGAGGACACCAGCTGGGACTCGCCTTGGGGCCCGGGACGGCCCGCTTGGCACATCGAGTGCTCGGTGATGGCCGAGCAGGAGCTGGGCGAGGCGTTTGCGATCCACGGTGGCGGCTCGGACCTGGTGTTCCCCCACCATGAGAACGAGATCGCCCAGTCGGAGGCGGCGGGGCGGCCCTTTGCGCGGCTCTGGATGCACAACGGGATGGTCGAAACCGGGGCCGAGAAGATGTCGAAAAGCGAGGGGAACATCTTCCAGCTGTCGGAGGCTTTGGACAGGTATGGCAGGGAGGCGGTCGTGCTCTTCTTGATCTCTGGGCACTATCGGCAGCCGCTGGCGTTCGGGCCGGATGAGATGGATCAGGCGGTTGCGCGGGTGGAGCGCTTGCGGAACTTTTTTCGGGAGCATCCGGTTGGGACGCCCGGAGCGGCGGGGACGCCGGGGTCGGACTCGCCGGACCTGCTTGCTGGTGAGTCCGGCGAGTCCGACCCCGGGGAGCGCCGGGAGCTCTTTCTTGGGGCACTGGCCGATGACTTCAATACGCCGCGGGCTCTGGCGCAGGTGTTTGAGCTCGTTGGCGACGCGAACCGGGACGAAGTGGCGGGGGCGGCGGAGGCCGTGCGGGACATGCTGGGCCTGCTCGGGTTGGATTCGATCGCCGAGGCTGAGGCCGGGGCGGACGAGGGGGCCGAGGCGCTGATGCGGGAACGGGAGGAGGCGCGGGCGGCGAAGGACTTCGCCCGGGCGGACGCGATCCGCGACGAGCTGGCGGCGCGGGGCTGGGAAGTGCGGGACTCGGCTGGGGGCGCGACGCTGGTGCCGCTGGTCTCCAAGGGTTAGCGGCGGCGGGCGTGGCGAACCAGATCATCTACGGGCGCAACCCGGTCGCCGAGGCGGAGCGGGGGAGACGGCGAGTGCACCGGGTCTGGCGGGCGCCGGAGACGGCAGCGGAGGAGCTGGAGCGGCTGTGTGGGTCGCCCGATCACCAGGGGGTGGTGGCCGAGGTCGATCCGTATCCGTACGGAGACCCGGTCGGGATGTTGCGCAAGAAGGGCGCGCTGCTGGTGGCGCTCGACCAGGTCCAGGACCCGCGCAACCTCGGTGCGGTCTGCCGCTCGGCCGAGTTCGCGGGGGCCGCGGGCGTTGTGATCCCCGAGCGTCGCTCGGCGGCGGTGACGGCCGTGGTCTGCAAGGCGTCGGCGGGGGCGGTCGAGCATCTCGAAGTCGCCCATGTCCGCAACCTCTCCGACTGGCTGGCCGAGGCGAAGGAGGCGGGCTTCTGGATCTGGGGCGCCGATGCCGACGCCGAGGCGACGCCCTGGTCGACCGACCTCACCGGCCCGACCGTGCTGGTGCTCGGCGGCGAGGGCAAAGGCCTCCGCCCCCGCGTGGCGGCGAGCTGCGACGGCCTCGTCGCGTTCCCCCGCCGTGGCCAAATCGATTCCTTGAATGTCAGCGCCGCCGCGACGGCCCTCCTCCTCGAGTCCCTCCGCCAACGCTCCTGACGCCGAGGTTGCCGTTCGACCCGGATAGCGGGTCAAACGGCAACCTCGGCGTCGCGATTTCGGGTCTGCGCGGGGACCTGCACATGCAACGGCGGTTGAATGAATTCGCAATTTGGGGTTGACAGAACTCTGCGCACACGTAAACTGCCTCGGCAACAAGGGTGAACCTCAGGTTGAGTCTGAGTTTGCCCGTCGATAATGGGGCGCCTCGGGGGAGGTAAGTGGCGCCACGACCCTTCATCAAGGAGAAGGATCTGTGGCCCTTAGTACGCCTGCTGCTCATCAAGCTAACTCTCAAGTTGAGCTTGATGATCACTACCTGGTCGCGCTCGCCAAGGATGGGCGCACCGACGCCTACGACATGATCATCCGCCGCTACCGCGGTTTCGTCCGGCTCAAGGCCTCCTCGTATTTCCTGCTCGGGGGCGAGTCCGATGACTTGATCCAGGAGGGCCTGCTCGGTCTCTATAAGGCGATCCGCGACTACCGCACCGACCGGGAGTCGAGCTTCCGCAACTTCGCCGAGCTCTGCATTACCCGTCAGATCATCACCGCGGTGAAGACCGCGACTCGCAACAAGCACACCCCCCTCAACCAGTACGTCTCCTTCAGTCAGACGCCGGCGGCGAGCGGGGAAACCGACACCACCCTCGACGAGATCCTGCCCGGTCCGAGCGTCCACGACCCGGTCAACCAGGTGATCGCCACCGAAGAGCTGGCCAGCCTCGTCTCCTGTCTCTCCGGGGTTTCCGGGGTGCTCTCGGACCTCGAGAGCCGCGTCCTCTCGCTCTATCTCGACGGCCACTCCTACGAGGCGATCGCCGAGCGGCTCGAGTGCGACACCAAGACCGTCGACAACGCCCTGCAGCGCGTCAAGCGCAAGGTCGGCGCCCACCTGTCCTCACGCGAGGTGGCGGTCTGAGGCCGTCCGACCGGCGCATATCTGCGTCCTCGGTCGCTCGCGTGCAGAGCACGCCACGCTCCCTGCGTCCTTGATCTGCTTGGCCGGCCGACCTCAGACGGTCGCAACGCAGCCCGGGGGCAAATCGGCCAGCACGTAGTCGAGGAGTTCGCGCCCGTGGTCCGAGGCGACGGCAATGTCGTCGGCCTTGACTCGGACCCGGTGCAGCGACTGCATCCGCAGCACGTCGCCGTCGGCGTGGGGGTTGGGGAAGACGCCGGCGTAGGAGACCCCGAGCCGCTCCAGGTGGTCGGCGACCTGGGCGGTCGCCGGCGTCTGCAGCGGCAGGTCGACGTAGACCGCATCGAGGTGCCGGTGGTGGAAGAGGTGGTGGCGCTCGGCGGCGACCGCCTGCTCGAGGTCGGCGCCCGGTTCGCGGACGGTGATCAGCGCCAAGTTGTGGTCCTCCTCGAGCTCGACGTGCAGATCGGTGCAGGGCGCCAGCTCGAACTCCGCCGGCGGCTCGGCGAGGGTGCCCCGCAACTCGCAGAGCTCAATCGTCTGGGCAACGATCGCCCGGTGGCGCTCGGGCGCGTAGACGGGGCGGTCGAGGCCGTCGTTCAGCTTCGTGTAGAAGAGCGCCGCCGACTGGCGTTGCCCCCCACCGGCCGCCTCGTTGGCGGCGTCGTTGGCGACCGAGGCTGGAATCCAGCCGAGCAGGAAGCCAGTCTCGTGCGCCCCGAGCTCGATGTTGGCTCGCTGGCTGTAGGGATGGGCGGCGGTCGCCTCGCTGAACATCCCGGCAAAGCCGTCCTCGCCCGCCCAGTCCATCAAGAAGCGCTTGGTCCGGGTGAAGATGTGCTGCCCCCGCGCCGCCGGCATCGTCACCGCCTGTCCCGAGTGAGCAACCTTGTCGCCGGCTTCGACCACCGCCATCCCCTCGTGGCAGAGCAGCTCGCCGGAAGCGCTCTCGGCGACGCAGGAGAAATAGCGCCCGTCCGCCAGCCGCGCTGCCACCTCCTCGGGGTCGTAGACCCAGCGCACGTCGTAGCTCTGCCCATAGGCCGCTTCGATCGCGGTCGTCAGCACGGTACCCTCAGAGGAGTCCAGGAACCGGAAGTTCACCTCAGCAGCATCCATATCTGCCTAATTGTCGGCAGCACGCCCCCCTAGCTCAACCTGGGAGAGCACCTGATTTGTAATCAGGAGGTTGCCGGTTCGATCCCGGCGGGGGGCTCTCACCAAGAAGCCCTGCAAATCGCAAACTTGGCTTCGGCCGCACCAGTTCTAACCGGCCCCCTTCTTGGCCACCATTTCAGCCACTAGTGGCTAAACGCGCGCCGATAGGCGCCGATTAGCCACCGATTTCCCTCGATCCCGGCTCGCTTCCTCGAGCCGGCGGAGCTACGTTCGGCCGCGCTGACAGATGAATAAAGGCCGTGGAGGCGCTGAAGACGCCCCCACGGCAGGCACCGAAGAGCACAACCCCTTCGATGCCCGCGAGAGACGGTACTCCCCGCGAGTCCTCCCCAAGCGGGGCGGGGTCGGCGGAGCCGCTCTTCGGTGCCCCATACAGAAAAGGGGCACCCGTTGTCAGACACGACGATCAGGATCGACCGCCACCAGCGCAAGGCGCTTCACGGCTTACTCCTTCAGCGGCTAACGGGGATCGGCGATCCCGGCCTGATGATCGAACGGGGCGACTTCGTCGCCGCCGAGCGCTTCGGCAACGAATTCGCCGCCGACGTCCGCTTGCTGAATGACCTCGACTGGGACCCGGGCGATGGGCGCGAGACCTTCGCCGTAACGATCTCGGCCGAGGACTTCCTCGCCACGCTGTGGCGGCTGCGGGTCGACGCCGAAGGCGGCGTCGATGAGCCCGAGGAGGTCCGCCGCGGCCGCGAGGACGACAACGAGGTACTCGAGCGGCACCGCCGCGCGCGGGACGTTTGCGCCGAGCTGATCGGTCGGGTTGAACTCCCCGGGCAGGGTTCGGCATGAGTGCCAATTCCGCTGATGCGGGAGACACCGTGATGAAGGTCGAGGCCGCGAGCTCGGGCCATATCGGCCGGTGTCGGAGCTGCTCCGTGACGAGCTGGGGATACCAGGCGCCGAGCACGAGGATCACGAATTGACGGCACTGACGGACGCGGAGCTCGCCGCGACCCTCGGGCGAGCCCGCGACGACGCGCGTGCAATCGGCGAGCGGCTTGAGGCCGAGGAGAGCGAGGAGCAGCAGGCGGCGCGAGAGGAGTCGTTCCTGTTCGCCGCCCATACCTGCGATGAGCTCCTCGCCCGTCTCCAGCAGCCGGAGGTTGCAGTCCAAGCAAAAGGAGGAGAAGCATGAGCGATAAGCGGAAAGATGTCGAGCGGCGAATCGTCGCCTTCGTCAAAGAGAAAGGAGAGGCGATCGTCGACGAGGTCGCCGCCGCAGTCGGCCTCACCCGCAGCACGGCCCGGAAGTACCTCGCGGGGCTGGTCGATGTCGGCGAGGTCAAACGCACCGAGGGAGGGCGCGACCGCGGACGCAAGCGACCCGACCGCTTCTCGGTGGTGAATGGGAAGCGCGGCGGAAAGGAGCCGAAAGGGACGCCGTCGACGCCAGCGCCGAAGGACCGCCTCGGTCCTGGTGAGCTCGACGGTCTCGTGCTCGCCTATATACGCGAGCACGGCGAAGACGCTCCGCACACCTCGAGCCGGATCGCCAAGGGGATCGGGCGCTCCTCCGGGGCCGTCGCCAATTGCCTGCGGCGGCTCGCCGACAGCGACCGCGCGGTGCTCGCCAACGAGAAGCCCCGCGCCTACAACCTGCCGGAGGGCGAGTAGGGATGGCGAGCGCGACGGAGATGGTGGTCGGCGCTCCGGGCGGCGGTCGGCAGCCGAGGCCGGTAGAGGCGAGGAGGTGATCGACACGTGGACGCCGTTCGTCGTGTCAATCGCCGCCGCGAGTTCGACCTCCCTACGCCGGATCGCGCGCCAGGGAGCCGTTGATGAGGGAGACTCAAACTCTCCGGGCGTTGCTCCACAGCCGACCCGCCAATTCGTCGCCAACCTCAGCCGCGTAATGGAAGAGCGGGAAATGACGCCAGATGAGGTTGCCGCGGCAGCTGAGGTCCATCGCAGCCACCTCAGTCTGATTCTCGCGGCGCTCGGGTCGTGCAGCTAGACACGCTGGTCAAGCTGGCTGGGGCGCTGGGCGTCGAGCCGGCAGAGCTGCTCGCCGGAGTCCGATGGGTGTCCAACGGGACAGGCGGAGGCGAATTCGAGGTGTGACTGCGAAGCAGGGTCCTCCGTCGATTTTCGAGATCGACTCGGGATGAATCTCCGCCGGCTCCGCGAGGAAGCCGGCCTCTCACAGGAAGAGCTGATGAACCTCGCGGACGTGCATCGGACTCAAGTCTCATGCTACGAGCGAGGCGAGACCGAGCCGCAGGCGGAAGTGCTCGCCCGGCTGTCGCGCGCGCTCGGTGTTAGCGCCGAGGAATTCTTCGCTGGCGTCCACTGGCAGGCCAGCCCTCCGCGGTTGGTCGTCGGCGAACTCGGCGAATGCCCGGGCCGGCAGTCGTTTCGGCCGCAGCTGCCGCAAGGATCATCAGCGGCCACCTTTCCGTTTGGCGGCTGAGCGTCATCCCGCTGCTTTTCGGTCAACCGCTCACCTCTTCCACGAGCCACTAGTAGTCCCTGATTGGGAGCCTCAGCTTTGGGTATAGCGACTTTGCGGCGATCGGCTATTCCCTCGCGGTAGACCGCCGTAGAGCATTTAGCGGAGGTCGGAGTAGATGTCAGTTTCGGCGAATAGGGGGGCACTTTGCGCTCCCATCCCTTTATTGAGGTGGTGAACCGCTCCGCCGCCTCATCCTCCGCTCGGCCGCTCGCTGATTCCGAGCGGCTCCTGCGCGAGTTCGTGGGCGGCGCGCCGGGACGGGCGCTGCGCGTCGAACTGGCTCAGCGCCATCCGCGCCGATCTCAACGGCCGGAAGTCATCGAACAGCTCGCCGAGACCGGGTCCGGCCTTCGGAGCGACGGCCGCCCGCTAAAGCTCTTCGATCAGCTCCCGCAGGAAGTAGGCGGCCGATTCGGCGCCGACCGGATTCGATGGGTCCCCAAGCGCTCGCAGCGCGCCTTCGTAGAACTGATCAGCCCGCCCGTTCTGTCGCCCCAGCGTCTCCAACACCTCCTGCGAGTTGCCGGTGAGGGCGGCGAAGCGCAGGTCGGGCGCATCGTCGGATGGGCCGGGCAGTTCGGCTGCGTTCCCCTCGTCAGCGCTCATGGGGAAAACGATCTCACGCACCACGGCTGCCCCCGGGCGGGCTCGGCCCCGGGGCAGCAGCGGACGTCGAGGACTAGCCGGATCGCAGGCCGCCGACCACCAGCGCTCCGGCCAGCAGCAGCGAGAGGGCGGCGACCGGGACGCCGAGGACGCGGGCGGCGTTTCCGGTCGCTTTGTGGCTGAGCAGCGCCGCCCCGAGCGCTAGGGCAAGAGCGGGCGCGGGCTGGTTGAGGGTATTGGGCTTCATCTTGATCACCTCCGATGTGAGACTTACTCGGTCCTCGCCACCGTAGTTAGGCGCGCGTAGGCTTCGTGCAGGCCCTCGCGTAGCCTCTAAACGTGTGCGAGGACAGAGAGATCGAGGGCGGGGAGACCCGCGAGGAGGTGCTGGTGGAGGCTCGCGCCGCGGGCTTTGCCCTGAGCGCTTTTCAGCTCGCACGCCGTCGCAGGATCGAGGTTGCCCTATCGGTCCTGGTTGCTCTCGGGGTTCGCGCCGACCGCCGCCGTCGAAGCACTTCCGAGCTCTGCGTCGGAGCTTTTCGTGCCCGTGGAACCGACCGGCAGAGCGCCTCCGCTCGACGAGTCGCCATCCTCTTCTGCGGGGTGCTCCGATTCACCGACGATGCCGCCTTTGAACTCACGGAGCCCGCGACCCAGGTTGGCACCCAGTTCGGGGAGGCGCTTCGCGCCGAATACGACCAGGACGACTGCGAGCACTATCAAGATCTCGGTTGGGCCGATATTTCCTGGCATGTGAGTTCCTTCCTCGTTTGCACTGGGTCAGTGGTACTGCGGCAAAGGTTCGAGATTCACCGGGAGACTCAGCAGGCCCCATGCGGTGGGGTTGGGCAGCCTCGCCGGCTCGCCTGCCAGGCTCCATTCCGGTGCTCGGCGCAGTAGCCCGGAGAGGGCGGCCGCTGCCTCCAACCGAGCCAGCGGCGCGCCAAGGCAGAAGTGGATGCCGTCGCCGAAGGCCAGGTGTCGCGGAATCAGTCGTTCGAGATTCAGCTCATCCGGGTCTGTGAACCGTCGCTCATCGTGGTTCGCCGACCCGTAGAGAAGCAGCACGGTGTCTCCCTGGGAGATCGTCTCTCCTCCGACTTCGGCATCGATGGCAGCCGTCCTGATCAGGCCCTGGATGGGGGAGACGTAGCGAAGCAGCTCCTCAATTGCGCGCGGCATAAGCGATGGATCTTCACGCAGTCGCATTCGCTGGTCGGGAACCATGGACAGGGCGCGGATCGCCCCGCCGATCAGGCCGGCGGTCGTCTCGATTCCCGCGACCATCACGAGATAGGCCATTCCGATCGCGTCGTCAGGGGGGACATCTCGCCGGGCGAGGCGGGAGAGGATGTCCTCCGATGTGATTCGGGTTGACCGACGGCGAATTGCCAAAGCGGCTTCCAGGTACGAGCGCAGCTCTTCCGCTGCCTGAAGTGATCTTCCGCGCTGATTTCCGTCCTCGGACCTACTCTCGACCGTCAAGACGAGACGCTGAAGAAGCGGGCGATCTGATCGTGGGATCCCAAGCAGCGCGGACACCACGCTCACCGGGAGTGCCCAAGCCAGGTCCTTGGCGAGGTCGGCAGTGCCCTTCTCCAGAGCCGCCGAGATGAGGACGTCCACCTCGCTTGCGACTTGGCCTTGAAGCTCTGAGATCGCTCTTGGAGTGAACCAGCTGCGGAGGGCCCGGCGAAGCTCGTCGTGGCGCGGAGGGTCACTGGCGATGAACACGCCGGGGCCAAACATCCGGTCGACCTCGCCATCCAGGTCGATCCCGGTCGCACTCGAGAGCGAGCGCCAGTCTCGCGCCGCCGCCTGCACGTCGTCGAAGCGGGATAGGACCCAGCAGTCCAATTGCTCCGAGCGCACGAGGGCGCCGCTGTCACGGACCCTGCGGTAGAGAGGGTAGGGATCGAGGGTCAGGATGCCCTCGAGCAGATCCTCCGTTGGTCTATCCGACATTGCCTTGCTCCGGCCGACGGAAGGGAGCGACTGAAGCCCCCGCAGTTTGGCCGCCATCGATGACGAGTTGGTGACCGGTGATCCAGCCGGCTTCCTCGGAGGCGAGAAACGAGACGGCGCCGGCGACATCCTCTGCGCGCCCAAAGCGCCTCAGCGGAATCTGGTGCAGGTATTCACGCGCGGCTTCTGGATCAGCGAGAAGCCGCTCGGTCATGTCGGTCTCGACCAGGCCGGGTGCAACGCAGTTGACCGTGATCTGGTGCTCGGCCAGCTCGAGGGCCGCCGTTCGGGCGATCGCCCAAGCTCCGGCCTTCGAGGGGTTGTAAGCGCCGAGGCCGGGCTCGGGCCAGAACGCGTTGGTCGATGTGACGACGATCAAGCGGCCGCCGCGCCCCTGCGCGACCATCGTCGCCGCGCTCGCACGCAGCTGGCGCATGCAGGCAAGCAGGTTGACGTCGAGCACCTCGGTCCACCCCTGCGTCGAGGCGTCGAGCAGCCGTCCCCCGCCCGCTATCCCCGCGCTCGCCACCATGATGTCCAGAGCCCCGAGCTGCTCGGAGCAGGCGGCGACGGTCTCGCGAACCTCCTCCTCCCTGGTCACGTCGCAGCGGAAGGCTCGGAGCCGCCCTTGGGCCTCCTCGCCAAGGGTCGCCAAGCCCTTCACGGCAGCGCTCAGGTTCGCTTGGCTGCGGGCGCCGATGGCGACGGCGGCGCCATCGGCCAGGAGCCTGCGCGCGATTCCGAGCCCGATCCCGCGACTGCCACCGCTGACCAAGGCCACCTTGCCCGCGAGTCGCGCGTTCATCTCCACCGAGACAGACACCCGGCCGTGCCCATGATCGCGGGGCCGGCTGCGAACGCGACGTTGGCTGCGATCGGCACCGCGTGTCTGGTTGCGTCCATCAGATGTCTCACGCCCTCGAGGCCGGCGCTCGCGCCTCGCACGGCAGGCTGGAGAATAACGCTATTATCGATATGATGTTAGCAGCGGACGCTGAGTTGAACGACAAGATCGGTCGCCCTCGGGCGATCCTCTTTGATCTGGACGGCATCCTCGTGGACTCGACGGCCGTCGTGCTCCAGGAGTGGAAGCGATGGGCAGCCGAACGGGGCGTCCCGGTCGAGCGGCTGTTGGAGCGAGCGCACGGTCGCCGTACGGAAGATCTCCTGCGCGAGCTGGTGCCCGAGGTCGACGCCGGCGCGGAAGCGCGACTGATCGAGGAGCGAGAGAGGTTGGCGGTGGACGGCATGCGGGCTTTCCCCGGCGCCGCGGAGTTGACCGCGGATCCGCCGGCAGAGAAGTGGGCCATCGCGACCTCGGGCGGACGGGAGCTGGCGCTCGGCCGCCTCGGGGCCGCGGGCTTGCCCGTGCCCGGGGTCCTCGTCACCGCGGACGACGTCAGCGCTGGAAAGCCCGACCCCCAGTGCTGGCTGCTGGCCGCCACGGGACTGAAGGTGCCGGCAGGCGAGTGCATCGTCATCGAGGACTCGCCCGCGGGGATCGAAGCCGCGAAGCGGGCGGGAATGACCGCGATCGGGGTTGGCACGACGCATCCCGCCGAGCTCCTCAGCGGGGCCGATCTCGTGGTCGGGGATCTGCTCGAGGCGGAGGCAGCGCTTCGGGCTCTCTTCCCGCGCGCCGGTTAATTCGCTACAATCGATATTGTGGTTAGCGCGGAAGAGCTAGATCCCAAGGGGGCCAAGGAGCTCGCGGGGCGCCTTTTGGCCGCGGAGCGGGACGCGGCGCCCATCGGTCCGCTGAGCAAGGAATCGCCTCAACTGACGATCGAGGACGCCTACGCCGTCCAGCTCGCCGGCAGGGAGCTCCGGCTCGCAGACGGAGCGCAGATCGTCGGACGCAAGGTCGGGCTGACCAGCGGGGCGATGCAGGACATGCTCGGCGTCCGGCAGCCCGACTTCGGCTATCTCCTCGACTCGATGGTTCGGCTGGCTGGCGGGCGCAGCGCCAAGGTGCCGTCCGCGGAACTGATCCAGCCCCGCGTCGAGGCAGAGATCGCCTTTGTCCTGGGCGCGGATCTCGCCGGCCCGGAGGTGACCGCGACCGAGGTCTTGAACGCTGCCAGCGGGGTCGCGCCCGCAATCGAGGTAATCGACTCGCGGATCGCGGATTGGGAGATCACGATCGTCGACACCATCGCCGACAACGCATCGTGTGGCATCGCCGTGGTCGGTCCTCCGATGCCCTTGGAAGCGCATTTCGAGCTCGGCTCCATCCAGATGCAGATGGATTGCGACGGCGATCGCGTCACCGGCCACGGTCGCGACGTGCTGGGGCATCCCGCAAATGCGGTGGCTTGGCTCGTCAACGTCCTCGCCGGATTCGGCGAGGGTCTATCCGCGGGCGACGTCGTGCTGCCGGGGGCGCTTGCGCGTGCCCTGCCGGTGAGGGCGGGCTCATGCGTGATCGCCGATTTCGAACAACTAGGCCAGATCGAGGTGAATTTCGGATGACGCCCACTCCAGTCCGAGCAGCGATTCTCGGACCCGGCAACATAGGCACTGATCTGCTCGTCAAGCTCGGGCAAATCGACGAGGTCGATCCGGTCCTGATGGTCGGGATCTACGAGGACTCGCCCGGGCTCTCGCGAGCTCGGGAGATGGGGGTCGAGACCAGCGCCGACGGCGCCGTCGCGATCCTCGAGCGCGACGACATCCAGCTCGTGTTCGAGGCCACTTCGGCCGCGGCCCACATCGCCAATGCGCCGCTGCTCGAGAACGCCGGCAAGCGCGTCGTCGACCTTACTCCCGCCGCCGTCGGGCCGTACGTCGTTCCGTCTGTGAACCTCGAGGAGCATCTCGACGCACCCAACGTGAACCTGGTGACCTGCGGCGGTCAAGCGACCATCCCGTTCGTTCACGCTGTGCATCGAGTCGCTTCGGTCGAGTACGCCGAGATCGTCGCGACCATCGCCAGCCAGGGCGCAGGGCCGGGGACCCGTCAAAACATCGACGAGTTCACCGTCACCACCGCCAAGGGTCTCGAGGCGGTGGGCGGCGCTGGTCAGGGCAAGGCGATCATCATCCTCAACCCGGCCGACCCGCCGATCCTGATGCGCGACACGATCTACGCCCGCGTCGGCGAGGCCGATGAGGCCGCGCTGCAGAGCTCGGTCGCCGCGATGGTCGAGGAGCTGCGCGCCTACGTCCCCGGGCTGCGCCTGATCCTCTGCGAGCTGGACGGGCCCCTGGTCACGATCATGATCGAAATCGAGGGCGCCGGGGACTTCCTGCCCCGCTACTCGGGCAACCTCGACATCATGACCGCCGCCGCGGCTCGCGTCGGCAAGCGCGTCGCGCAGCGGCTGAACGGGGCGGAGGTCGCAGCGTGAGGGCCCTGACGCTGGTCGACACCAGCCTGCGCGACGGCATGCACAGCCTCGCCCACCAGCTGACTCCCGAGCAGATGTCGGTCGTGGCCCGCGGCCTCGACGACGCCGGCATCGACATCATCGAGGTCGCGCACGGCGACGGGCTCGGCGGCTCCTCATACCAGTACGGGTTCGCCGCCGCGGCGGACGGCGCCTACATCGACGCCGTCGTCGCCGCCGCCTCCAGGGCCCGCGTCGCCGTTCTGCTGCTGCCGGGGATCGGAACGGTGATGGCGCTAGAAGACGCGAAGGCGAGGGGAGCGACTGTCGCCCGCATCGCCACCCACTGCACCGAGGCCGACATCTCCCAGCAGCACATCTCCTGGGCCAAGGAGAACGGGATGCTGAGCATCGGCTTCCTGATGATGAGCCACATGGTCTCGCCGCAGGAGCTGGCGGCCGAAGCGGGGCTGATGGAGTCCTATGGAGCCGACGTCGTCTACGCGGTTGACTCGGCCGGCGCCCTGGTCCCGCGCACCGCGGGCGAACGGGTCGACGCGCTGCGCGACGCTCTCGCCTGCGAGGTGGGCTTCCATTCGCACAACAACCTCGGCTGCGCAATCGGCAACTCCCTCGCGGCGGCGGCCGCGGGCGCCTCCTATGTCGATGGTTCCTGCCGCGGCCTCGGCGCCGGCGCCGGAAACGCCGCCACTGAGGTCCTCTGCGCGGCGCTGGACCGGGCGGGGTACGCCACGAACGCTGACCTCTTCGCCCTCACCGACGTTGCCGAGGACCTCGTCGCGCCGCTGCTGCGGCGCCCGCAGGTGATCGATCGCGGCTCGCTGATGCTGGGCTACGCCGGCGTCTACTCGAGCTTCCTGCTCCACGCCGAGCGGGCCGCCGAGCGCTACGGGGTCGATGCCCGAGAGGTCCTGATCGAGCTCGGCCGTCGGGGGACCATCGGCGGTCAGGAGGACATGATCGTCGACGTCGCGGCAGCGATGGCTGGCAAGCAGATCGAGCCCGTTGGCGGCGCCTCGGAGGGCCGGTAGCCGTGACGAGGGCCGAGCGGGATTCCCGGGTCGCGGCCCTGGCCGAGCGCCTGCTCCAGGCCGAGCGAGAGCGCCGGGCGATCCCGCGGCTGACCAGCGAGGACCCCGATCTCGACCCGGACCTCGCCTACGAGGTGCAGGCCAGGTTCTTCGCCGCTCGCAGCGCCGAGGGCGAGCGGTCGATCGGCTACAAGCTCGGGCTGACCTCGCGGGCAAAGCAGGAGGCGATGGGCGTCGCCGAGCCGCTCTGGGGCCTCCTCTCGACCTCGATGATCTGGGAGGAGGACCGGCCGCTCGAGGTCGGCTGCCTGATCCACCCGCGGGTCGAGGCCGAGATCGCCTTCCTGCTCGAGGACGACCTCGAGGGCCCGGGGGTGACGGTGCCCGCGGTCCTCGCCGCGACCGAGGGGGTCTGCGCCGCTCTTGAGATCCTCGATTCGCGGTTCGAGAACTTCGACTTCGGCCTCGCGGACGTGATCGCCGACAACGCCAGCGCTGCGAAGCTGGTGCTCGGCGGTCGCCTACTGCCGCCCGATCGGCTTGACGTCTGCCGCGAGGGGATGGTCATGCGCGCCGACGGCGAGGTGGTCCACACGGCGGCTGGCGCCGCGGTGATGGGGCACCCTGCCGCCGCGGTGGCCTTCGCCGCGAACGCCAGCGGCGGCATCCCGGCGGGGAGCATCGTCCTTTCGGGCGGCCTGACCGCGCCGGTCCCGCTGCGGGCCGGCTCGGTAATCGCGGCAGAGTTCACCAGCCTCGGAACCGTGACGCTTAGGTGCGCCTAGCGATGCCGATCCTCCAGGTCTCGATCCTCGAGGGGCGGTCCAGCGATCAGCTGGCGGATCTCGCCGCCCGCCTGACGAGCGCGGCGGTCGAGTCGCTCGGCGTCGAGGCCTCGCAGGTGAGGGTGCTGATTCAGGAGCTGCCGGCGACCCACTGGGCGGTTGGAGGCAAACCAAAGGAAAGGATCCAATGAGCGTTACCGTTACCAGCGGCCCCGCCACGGCGGAAGTGCAACACCTGATTGGGGGCGACTTCGTGCCATCGGCCGAAGGGCGGACGTTCCAGACTCACGATCCTCACGATGGCTCGCTGCTCGCCGAGGTCGCGCGCGGGGACCGCGAGGACGCCTCGCGCGCCGTCGCCGCCGCGCAGCGCGCCTTCGAGGACGGGCCCTGGCCGCGGATGTCGACGGCCGAGCGACGCCGGCTGATGCACGCGCTAGCGGACCTGGTCGAAGATCACCTCGAGGAGCTGGCGCTGCTGGAGACCCGCGATTCCGGGAAGCCGATCCGCGAGGCGCGCGGCCACGACATGCCCCGGGTGGCCAGAAACCTGCGGTTCTTTGCCGACTACGCCGACCTCGCCGCCAACGAGGCGTACCCGGCGGACGGCCGGCTGACCTACGTCCTCTACCCGCCGGCCGGCGTCTGCGTCGCGATCAGCCCCTGGAACTTCCCGCTGATGCTGGCGACCTGGAAGCTGGCCCCGGCGCTCGCCTTCGGCAACACGACTGTCCTCAAGCCGGCGGAGCAGACGCCGATGACCGCGGCCAGGCTCGGCGAGCTGGCGCTCGAGGCCGGATTCCCCGAGGGCGTCCTCAACGTGGTCCAGGGCTTCGGTCCCGACGAGGCGGGTGAAGCGCTGACCTGCGATCCGCGGGTCGCCCGCATCACCTTCACCGGCGAGTCGGCGACTGGCAACCAGATCATGGCCGCCGCGGCGGCGAACCTGATCCCGATCAGCCTCGAGCTCGGCGGCAAGTCGGCGAACGTCGTCTTCGCCGACGCCGATATCGACGCCGCGGTCGACGGCGCGATCAGGGCGATCTTCACCAACAACGGCGAGGTCTGCCTGGCGGGCTCCCGCCTGCTCCTCGATCGGGTGATCGAGGAGGAGTTCCTCGCCAAGCTGGTCGAGCGGACCCGCGGCCTGGTGGTCGGCGACCCCAAGGACAAGGCGACCAACATCGGCCCTCTCGTCGACGGCTCGCACCGCGACAAGGTCGACGGCTACGTGCGCCTCGGCTGCGAGGAGGGCGCCGACCTCCTCACCGGCGGCTCAGCGCCCGAAGGCGGCGCCCTCGTCGGCAGCTACTACCTGCCGACGATCCTCCGCGGGATGGACAACTCGATGCGCACCGCCCGCGAGGAGATCTTCGGCCCGGTTCTATCGGTGATCCCGTTCGAGCGCGAGGAGGAGGCGTTGGCGATCGCCAACGACTCCGACTTCGGGCTGGCCGGAATGCTCTGGACGCGGGACCTCGACCGCGCCCACCGTTTCGCCTCCCGCTGGAGGACCGGAACGGTGTGGGTCAACTGCTTCTTCGAGCGCGACCTGCGGGCACCGTACGGAGGCGAGCGGCGCAGCGGTCTGGGCAGAGAGGGAGGGCAGTACTCGCGCGAGTTCTTCACCGAGCCGCGCGCGGTTGTCGTCAAAGAAGGCCGAAAGTAACGATTTCAAAGGGTTAGGAGAACAAAAAGATGTCAGTCGCCCATATCGGTCACGTCGAGCTGATCGTCTCGGATCTGGAAGCAAGCGCGGATTTCTTCACCCGCGTGCTGGGCCTGTACGTCAGCGACGAAACCGGCGATCGGGTCTACCTGCGCTCCTGGCAGGACCGGGACCACCACACCCTCCTCCTGACCCGAGGTGAGTCGTCCTCACTCGGCCACATCGGCTGGCGCGTCACCGACGAACCCGAGCTCGCCGCCGCCGCCGAGCGACTCCGCAGCAGCGGCGTCGAGTCCACCTGGGTCGAGGGTGGGGCCGAGGAGTCGGGGCACGGCGACGCGGTTCGCTTTCGCACCCCGTCGGGCGTGCCGATGGAGCTCTACTGGGAGGTCGATCGCTACGTCGAGAGCTCCGACGAGCTCAAGTCGGTGCTGCCCAGCCATCCGCAGAAGTACACCGGCCGCGGTGTCGCGCCGCGTCGCTTCGACCACGTCAACTGCCTCGTCTCGGACGTCGCGGCCGAGCAGGAGTGGCTCACCGACCAGCTCGGGATTCACCATCGGTACTACCTGCTGGGCGAGGGCGAGAAACGGTTGGGGTCGTGGATGAGCCGGACCAGCGTCTCCCACGAGATCGCGCTGATGCGGAACAAGAAACAGGACGGCTCCTTCCTGCACCACGTCGGCTTCTACTCGAACTCCCCCGACGAGGTGGTCAGGGCGGCGACGATCCTGGCCGAGAGCGGGACCCGGATCGAGTGGGGCCCCGGCTGCCACGGAACGAGCGGCGCCATCTTCCTCTACTGCTTCGAGCCCTCGGGCCACCGGGTCGAGGTGTGGACCGGCGGGATGCTGATCTTCGAGCCCGACTGGGCGCCGATCGAGTGGAGCCCGGAGACGGCGGCGACCGGCCTTGAGCTGTGGGGATCGAGCATGCCGGAGAGCTACCTCACCTATGGCACGCCGATCGCGGACCTGGGGCGGGAGCCCGAGGTCTCCTCCCTCCGCAGCGGCGCGCCTGCGTGAGCAGCGACGGCGAGTTGCGCCCGGCCGCTGCCGCGCTGGCTGCGGCCGGGCTGGTCGACGCCTTTGGCCACGTCTCCTTCCGCTCCGGCAGCGGGTTCTCGATCACGCCGCCCGTCCCGCTCGGGGAGTGGTCGCGAGGGTCGGCGCCGGCGATCGAGGTCGACCTCGGCGCCGGCCAGCTTCCCTCCGGCGCGCCGGGGGAGGCCTGGCTGCACTGGTGCATCTACGACGCCCGGCCCGACGTCGCCTGGGTCTGCCGCGCCCAGCCGCAGCGCGCCCAGGCGTTCGGGGTGTCGGGAAGGGCGCTGCGGCCACTCGACGGCCACGGCTGCTTCCTCGGCCGCGAGGTGGCGATCCACGCCGACCCGACCCTGGTCCGCAGCGAGGAGTCGGGCCGGTGCGTCGCGGCCAGCCTCGGTGGCTCCTCCGCGCTCCTCCTCCGCGGCAACGGCGCCCTCACGGTCGGTGCCAGCGCCGCCGAGGCGGTGGTCCGGATGTGGGCCCTCGAGAGGTCGGCGCGGCTCCATCTGCGGGCCGTCGCGCTCGGCCAGCCGCAGGCGCTCGACGACACCGAGATCGAGCGCTGGCAAGCGGCCGGCGGTGCACTGATGGTGCGGGTCTACGAGTACCTCGTCAACCGTGTGAACACTCTTTGAACGGTAATGAGATTAGTCGTAAAAACACCCTTGACGACAAAGACTATATCGATTAGGGTGGAATCACTGTAGGGAATTTGGCCTCGCCTGGGGCGGCGGCCAAGCCGGGTAACGATCGCTGAGGAGAATGATCGACTCATGGAGGTCCGCTACGACGGTGTAAGGAAACAGTTCGGCTCCGTGCACGCCTTACACGAGCTCGACCTCGACATCGCGGATGGCGAGTTCCTGGCTCTGCTCGGGTCCTCCGGCTGCGGCAAGACGACGACCCTGCGGATCCTAGCCGGCCTCGAGCGCCCCACCGCCGGCCGCGTCTTCATCGGCGAGCGCGATATCACCGACCTCGCCCCGAAGGACCGGGACATCGCGATGGTGTTCCAGAGCTACGCACTCTATCCGCACATGTCGGTGGCCGAGAACATCGGCTACCCGCTGAAAATCAGGAAGGTTTCGCGAGCCGACCGGCGCGAGGTGATCGACCGGGTCGCCAAGGTCCTGAACCTGAGCGAGACGCTCGATCGCCGGCCGCGCGAGCTCTCGGGCGGTCAGCGGCAGCGGGTGGCGCTGGCCCGGGCGATCGTCCGGCACCCGTCCGTGTTCCTGATGGACGAGCCGCTCTCGAACCTCGACGCGATCCTGCGCGTCCACATGCGCGGCGAGCTGAAGCGGTTGCAGCGCGACCTCGGGGTGACCACCGTGTACGTCACCCACGATCAGTCCGAGGCGATGACCATGGCCGACCGGGTCGCGGTCATGTGCTCCGGCCGGCTCGAGCAACTTGGGCCGCCGCGCGAGCTCTACGAGCGACCCGCCAACCGCTTCGTCGCCTCGTTCGTCGGCAGCCCGGCGATGAACCTCCTCGAGGTCGACATCGAGAGCAACGAGATGCGTATCGCCGGCGTCGAGGGCGCGGTGCCGATGGCCCCCGAAGCCTTGTCGGCGCTCGAACGGCGGGGGACCGGGCGCAAGCTCGAGCTCGGGGTGCGCCCCGAGCACATCGAAGCCGTCTCGGAGGCGGAGCCTGGACTCGACTGCGAGGTCTACTCGGTGCAGCAGCTCGATCACGAGGTGCTGGTCACGTTCGCGCTTGGCGGTTGCCGGGTCACCGGCCGCTTCGATGTCGAGCGGCAGTTCACGATGGGCGCGCCGGCGCGGCTCTCCTTCAATCCGCGCCGCCTCCACTACTTCTCGATGGACGACGGCGGCAGCTTGCTCGCCACGTCCGACATAGACGCCAGCCCTGCTGGCGAGCAAGAGATCAGCCCACAGCCGGTGCTTGAACAGCGCTAGGCCGAGTAGGAGAAGAGATGAACCCACCTGATGAGTTTCGAGAGTCGCTGCCGAGCGTCCTCGCCGCTCGAGCCCGCAAACTGTCGGGTCCCACGGGAATGAGCCGCAGGGAGATCCTCGGCGGCGCGATGGCGTTTGCGGCCAGCGCCACGGTGCTAGCCGCCTGCGGCAGCAGCTCCAGCTCCTCGACCGTTGCGAACCTCGGGGAAGCGGAGGGTGACATCACGATCGGCGCGTTCGCCGATCCCGCTGCGGAACTCATTCGCGACGGCGGCTTCTTGACGAGGTTTACCGAAGAGACTGGAATTAAGGCTCGCTGGGTGCAGACCGACTACGACGCTTGGTTCCAGAAGGCGACGCTCGAGGCTCGCAGCGGCACCGGCACCTTCGACGTGATGATCCTCGACGACCCGTGGATCCCGCAGATGGCCTCGCAGGCGAGCCTGCAGTCACTCGAAGACCTGGGGATGACCGCGGACGGGAAGTTCGTCGGCGAGACCCTCGACCTCGGTTACTGGCCGCCGCGCTCGGGCCCGGTCCCGCCGACCGCGCAGGGTGAAACGCCAGCCTTCATCTCGGTCCCGATGATCGGCGACGTGATGAGCACTGCCTTCCGGACCGACATCTACTCGGGCGTCCCAAAGACCTGGGATGAGGTAATCGCCGTCGCCAAGGAATGGTACGACGAAAGCAAACGCCGCTACGCCTGGGCCTACCCCGGCGAAGTCGGAGCCTCCAACACCAGCGCCTTCGCCGCGACCCTCTTCTCCTACAGCGGTGAGTTCGTCGACGACGAGTGGAAGATCATCTACAACAACCCGGCCGGGGTGGAAGCGCTCGAACGGCACATGGAACTGGCCGAATATGCCCCGAGAGACATGACCAGCTGGAGCTGGGACCAAATGGGCGCCTCGATGATCCGTGGCGAGCTCAGTTCGGCCAGCTTCTTTCAGGGTTGGATGGCGAACCTCTTCGACTCCGCGCAGTCGAAGTTCGTCCCCGAGACCGGGGCAACGACGCCGCCTGCGCAAACGAAATCCTCCTCGCTGATCGGGCTCTTCATGGGTTCGGTCCCGAAAGGCGCCTCGAACGCGGCCGGCGGTGCCCGTTTCCTGCAGTGGTGGACCTCGCCCGAGATCCAGGTCGATTACGCCCGGGCCGGCGGGGTGCCGGTCCGGCCCGCTGCCTTCAAAGACAAGCAGGCCCAGCAGAACGCTCCCTATCTGACCGCCGCCGGCCAGTCGCTCGGTGTCGGCCAGCCGCGGCCGCGAACCCCCGAATGGGCTCAGGTCGAGGAATACCTCAGCATCGAACTGAATAAGGCGCTGACCCAGGGCGGGAAGGACGGAGCCCAGGCCTACCTCGACCGCGCCGCCGATAGCGGGACCGAAATCCTCGACAGGGCGGGCTACTACTCTTGATCTCCGCCTCGCAGATCGGTGGCGAATCCGCCACCGCCCTTCCACAGTCCCTGGAGGGACTGTGGAAGGGCATCGAGCCGCCGTCACCGCCTGAGGCGAGGGACCCTCGGACCGGCGGGATGCTCCTAGGGCGCCTCGGGCCGTACCTGATGTTGGCGCCGGCGGCGTTCCTGCTTCTTGCTGTCGCCGTCTACCCACTGTTCTACTCGCTGCGACTCAGCCTCGATCGTAGGGTGGGTTCGGTCAGTCAGTTCATCGGGCTGGAAAATTATTCCAACCTTCTCTCGGACCCGCGGTTCTGGGAGTCACTGAAGCACACCCTCATCTACTGCGGGGTCGGAATCTCGCTGGAGCTGATCCTCGGCATGGCGCTAGCCATCGCAGTGAACGAAAGCCGCCTCTTCGCCGGTCGCCTGCGCATCATCTTCCTGCTGCCGATGATCGCGGCGCCGGTCGTAGCGGGCGTGGTCTGGCGGTTGCTCTACGTCAGCGAAGGGCCGATCAGCTTCCTTGCCTCGAAGCTCGGGTTCGAGCACCTGAACGTCCTCGGCTCGTCGACGCAGGCTCTCCCCGCGGTGATCCTCGTCGATGTCTGGCAGTGGACTCCGTTCGTCTTCCTCTTCCTGCTGGCCGGCCTGCAGAGCCTGCCCGACGAGCCCTACGAGGCGGCGCGGATGGACGGCGCCAGCCGCTGGCAGATCTTCACCCAGCTGACCCTGCCGCTGTTGAAGCCGGTGATCCTCGTCGTCCTCCTGATTAGGGTGGTCGACGGGCTCGCGGTCTTCGATCAGGTCTTCGTGCTCACCAACGGCGGGCCGGGGACCTCGACCGAGGTGCTCGGGCTCTACGCCTACAACCAGGCGTTCACCTTCGCCCAGATCGGCTACGGGGCCGCAATCACGGTGGCGATGCTGGTGACGATGGTGATCATCTGCGTCGCCCTCACCGGGCTCCTGCGCGACCGGCGCAGGAGGGCGGCCTGATGGTTTGGTTCCGCCGGCTGGGGCTGGGGCTGTTCGCCGTCTGGACGCTCTTCCCGATCTACTGGCTGATCATCACCGCCCTTAAGGGCAGCGAAGAGCTGCGCTCCTACCCGCCGAGCTTCGTCCCCGGCGACCCGACCCTGGAACAGTTCTCCAAGGTGTTCGAAACCGGGTTCATGGGCGACTACCTGCGCAACAGCATCTTCATCGTCACGATCTCGGTGACGGTGGCGATGGTGACCGGCTGCTTCGCAGCCTACGCGCTGACCCGCGGCAAGCTGCCGCGGGGGGTCGGCGCGGCGGCGAGCGGCGGGACCCTGGGGGTGCGGATGCTGCCGCCGATCGTCCTCATCGTGCCCGTGTACCTGATGGTGCTGAAGGTCGGGTTGACCGACAGCTACCTGGGCCTGGCGCTGGTGATCGCGGCGTTCAACCTTCCGATCGTGATCTGGATGATGCGCAGCTTTCTCCAGGACATCCCGGCCGACATCGAAGAGGCCGCGCTGACCGATGGGGCCTCACGGTTTCGCGCCCTGCGAACGGTGGTCCTGCCGGTGGTGGCCCCGGGCCTCGCCGCGACGGCGATCATCACCGGGATCCTCACCTATAACGAGTTCGTCTACGGACTGGTGCTCACCTCGACGCCCGACACGCAGCCCGTGACGGTTGGCATCGCGACGTTCCTGGGGAAGATCCAGACCGACTACGGCGGCCTCGCGGCCGCCGGAGTGGTCGCGGTGGTCCCGGTCCTGATCTTCGCGCTGATCGTCCAGCGATATCTCATACGAGGGTTGACCGCGGGCTCCGTCAAGTAGCGGGCCGCCGAGTCAACCTGGACAAGGAGCAAGAGTGATACAGAGTGGATTGAAGTCGACCGCGCTGACGCAGGGCGAGTGGCCCAGCGGAGAGATGCGAGCGGCCCAGATGACCGGGCCCGACAGCGTCGAGCTCGGGACGATGCCGGTGCCCGAGCCGATTCCGGGGCACGCCTTGGTGAAAACCTCACACGTGGGGTTATGCGCCACGGACGTGAACCTGTTCCGGGGCACCAGCACCTACATCAAGAAAGGGTACGTCCGCTACCCACACGTCTTCGGCCACGAGTTCTCGGGAACGATCGTTGCCACCACCGGCGAGGACGCCAGCCGCGTCGGCGAGCCGATCGTCGCCCAGTCGCTGATCGCCTGCGGCGAGTGCGAGTACTGCCAACGCGGCTACCGCACCGGCTGCACCAACCGCCTCGAGCCCGGGATCCGGGGAATGGACGGCGGCGCCGCGGAATACGTCCGGCTGCCGCTCAGCGCCTGCCTGCCGCTGCCCGAGGGCGTCGGTCTCGAGGAGGCGCCGCTGATCGAGCCGAGCGTCGTCGTCTCGCACGTCTTCGCCCGGGTCAACCCGAGCTTCGACGACCGCGTCGCGGTGATCGGCACCGGCACCCTCGGGCTCGTCGCGGTCCAGGTCGCCGCCAAGGTGGCGGCCGAGGTGCACGCGATTGGCATCGAGGAGGCGGGCCTCGAGCTGGCGCTCGAGTCGGGCGCCGACCGCGCCTGCGAACCCGACGACGCTCCCTCCGACCACTACTCGGTGGTAATCGAGGTCGCCGGCGCGCCGGCATCGTGGGAGCTCTTCCCGCGGATCGCCACGCCGGGCGCGCGGGTCGCGCTCGCCGGGATGGTGCACCAGGAGGTGAACGGCCTCACCCCGTCGGGCCTGACCCTGAAGGACCTGACCATGGAGGCGGTCCTCGACGGAATCGACCACTACGCCCGGACGATCAAGCTCCTCGAGACCGGCGTGGTCCAGCCGCGCGTGCTGATCGAGGAAGTCGTGCCCGTGACCCAAGCCCAGGAAGCGTTGGAAAAGCTCGTCGCTCGCAAGCAGCGGCGGCCGAAGATCCTCCTCAGCTGGGATCGACTCGAGAGCGAGGACGGAGATGAATAAGAGCGACGTGAGCAGCCCGCTGACGCAGGAGCTGGAGCGGGAGCAGGCCCGGCGAACGGTGCTGGTTGACGCCGAGACCGGCGCCCGGCGCGGGCTGGTGACCCTCTACGGCCTCGGGCCGGCGGCCGCGACCGAGCACCTCCACGAGGACGGCGAGAGCGCCCTGCTCGTGCTCGAGGGGGAGGTCGCGATGCGGAGCGCCGACGGCCAGGAGCTGCGGCTCGCGGGCGGCGCCGCCGCCTATCTGCCCCCGGCGACGAGCTGCACGCTGAGCAACCCCGGGGCGGCGCCGGCGCGCCTGCTAGTCGCCGAGGAGCGCCTGGAGGAGCTCCCCGAGGGTGGCGTACCGCGAGCCGCCGGTAAGTCCCGCAGGGTGACGGCCGACCCGTCCGACCCGGAGGGGGCGCCGATCGCCGAGTACGAGGGGTTCACCGTGCAGCGGCTGGTGTCGGACCAGACCGTCGCGTCCGAGCGCCTGGTGCTCGGCACCTCCGAGTACGAGGCCGAGGTCACCCAGCCCCTTCATCGTCACCTCGGCGCCGAGGAGTTCGTGCTGATCACCGCCGGCGAGATGCTGCACGCCAACGACGAGGGCGAGACTCCGGTTCGCGCCGGCGAGATCGCCTTCATCCCCCACGACGAGTGGCACGGCGTGGTCACCCCGGCCGGCAGCGGCTGCTCGATGGCGTACGGCTATCTCGGCGCCGCCGGCAGAGAAAGCGCGGGCTTCGAGACCCGCGAAGAGCAAGGCGAGGGGTGAGCAGCGTGATCATCAGAGGCAAAGCGGACGGCGAGGTCGCGCACCCGGCGGAGGGCCTCGCCCTCTGGCGCCTGCTCGGAGCGAAGGAGTGCGGCGCCAAGAGAGTGGCGTGCGAGCTGACCGAGTTCGACCCGGGGGCGGTCCACATCGTTCACCGCCACCCGAACGCAGAGCAGATCCATTTCCTCGTCAGCGGCTCGGGGGTACGGCTGGGGCCCGATGGTGAGCGCGTGCGCCAGCAGGAGGGCGAGGTCGCGCTGATCCCGGCGGGGGAGTGGCACGGTTTCGAGAACGACACGGATGAGCCGATCATCGTGTTCTCGGCCTTCGGCGGCGTCGCTGGTCCCGAGGAAGCCGGATACGAAGAGCGTGGCTCCGATGGGACCTGATCAGCCCCGAGGCTACCGCCACCTGATCGCCGGGCGGGACGCCGAGTTCGGCGAGGACGGCTCCTTCGCCCGCCACCGTCCCTCGGACGGCCGCCTGGTCGCCGAGCTCGCCGACGGCGGCACCGAAGCGGTCGACGCCGCGGTGAGCGCGGCCCGGGCCTGCTTCGACCGCGAAGAGTGGAGGCGCCGCTCGGGGCTCGAGCGGGCCGAGGCGATCGGCCGCTGGGCGGCCCTGCTGCGCCACCAGGTTGAGCCTCTGGCGCGGATCGAGGCTGAGGAGGTCGGCAAGCCGATCCGCTTCGCCCGCGCCGATCTCGAGGAGACCGCGGCCCTGATCGACTACGCCGGCAGCCTCGCGCTGCACCAGCACGGCCGCGCTTACGACAATTTGGGACCGGAGTACCTCGGGCTGACGCTGCGCGAGCCTGTCGGCGTGGTGGCGGCGATCGTTCCCTGGAACGTCCCCAGCGTCATCTTCGCCCAGAAGGTCCCGTTTGCCCTCGCCGCCGGCTGCGCGGTGGTGGTCAAGCCGTCCGAGTTCGCCGCCGGCTCGCTGCTCGAGCTGACCCGGCTCGCCCACCAGGCGGGGATCCCGCCCGAGGTGCTGAACCTGGTGCTCGGCGCGGGCCCGAAGGTCGGAAAGGCGCTGGTCGACCACCCCCTTGTCGACATGATCTCCTTCACCGGCTCGACCGCGGTGGGAAAGGTGATCGCGGCCCAGGCCGGGGCGCAGCTGAAGCGCTGCGCGCTCGAGCTCGGCGGCAAAGGGGCGACGGTGGTGTTCGCCGACGCGGACTTGGAGAGCGCCGTCGAGGGCGTGCTGTTCGGCGCCTACCTCAACCAGGGCGAGATCTGCTGCGCCGGCAGCCGCCTGCTGGTCGAGAGCGAGGTCGCCGAGCAGTTCTCGGCTCTGCTCACCGAGCGGGTCGGGAAGCTGGTGGTCGGTGATCCCTTCGACGAGGCGGCCGACGTCGGGGCGCTGATCCACCGATCGCACCTCGAACAGGTGCTCTCCTCGGTGCAGGCGGCGTGCAGCCAAGGCGCCGAGCTCCTCGCCGGCGGGCGCCAGCTCACCGACGGGGCGCGGGCGCAGGGCAACTACGTCGAGCCGGCCGTGCTGGCCGAGGTCCCGGTGACCGCGACCGCCTTCGGGCAGGAGATCTTCGGGCCGGTCCTGACGGTGACGCGGTTCGACGGGCCAGAGGACGCGGTCTCGCTCGCCAACGCGACGAGCTTCGGCCTCGCCGACGGGATCTGGACCAGCGACATCGGGACGGCGACCATGATGGCGCGGCGCCTGCGCACCGGGACCGTTTGGGTCAACACCTCGAATGACGGCGCCCTGCAGCTGCCGTTCGGCGGCTTCAAGCAGAGCGGGACCGGGCGCGAGAAGGGCATCGAGGGCTTCGACGAGTTCACCGAGATCAAGTCGATTCAGATGCGGATCGGAGGCGAGCCCCTCCGGATCCGCGAGCGAAAGGAGGGAGCGGTCCAATGAACGCGAGTCTCGACGAGCGGGTGGCGATCGTCACCGGCGGCGCAAGGGGAATGGGGTTCGCCGTCGCGGAGCGGCTCTGCGCAGCGGGCATGCGGGTGGTGGTCGCCGACATCAACTCGGCGACGGTCGAGAAGGCGGCAGCGGCCATCGGGGACTCCGCTCGGCCTCGCCCCGTCGACGTCACCTCTGAGGCCTCGGTGTGCGAGCTGGTCGACTCCGTGACCGGCGAGATGGGCCGCCTCGACGTACTGGTGAACTGCGCCGGGGTGATCTCGATCCACCCCCTCGCCGAGATCACCGAGGAGGAGTGGGACCGGGTCCTCGACGTGAACCTGAAGGGCGTCTATCTCTGCTGCCGCGCTGCCGCCCCAGCCCTGCTCGAGAGCCCCTGCGGGCGGATCGTCAACATCGCCTCCGACGTCGGCAAGCGCGGCGAGGCGGACATCAGCCACTACGCCGCCTCGAAGTTCGGAGTGGTCGGGTTCACCCAGTCGCTGGCGATGGAGTTCGCCCCGCAGGGGCTGACGGTGAATTCCGTCTGCCCGGCGATCACCGAAACGGACATGATGAAGCAGATAGTGAGTGAGGAAGCCGGCCGCACCGGGATGGCGGTCGCGGACCTCCAGGCGTCGGCGGTGAGCGAGATCCCGCTCGGCCGGCCGACCAGGCCGAGTGATATCGCCGCCACGGTCGCCTTCCTGGTCAGCGAGGAGGCCGAGTTCATCACCGGCCAGGCGATCAACGTCACCGGCGGCCGCATCATGGGCTAGCCGGAGCGTCAGGAACAACCACTATAATCGATGGAATATGAGTGCAATCGACAGTCCTCTGGCTCAGATACCGGCGCTGCAGGAGAGCTCCCAACCCAACTCGCTTTCCGAGCGCCTCGCCGCGGGAATCGAAGAGGCCGTCAAGGCGGGGGTTCTCACCTCTGGGGACCGGCTCGGGACCAAGGGTGACCTGGCTCGCCACTTCAAAGTCGCGCCGGCGACGATCAGCGAGCTCGTGCGACTGCTGGAAACGCGCGGCAGGATCCGCACCCGGCCAGGGCGCGGCGGCGGCATCTTCATCACCGAACCTTCCTCCCAGGTCAGGCTCAGCCACCTGATCCTCGGCTTCCGGCTCGACGGCACCCCGGTGTCCGACTGCCTGGTCGTCCGCAACGCCCTCGAGCCCCTGATCTGCGACGACGCCGGGCGCGACGCTACCGGCGATGACCTGCTCGACCTCGGGCAGATCATCGCCGAGATGGAGCAGGCGGTCGCCGACCCCGAGAAGTTCCTGCGGGTCAACTGGTCGCTCCACCGCCGGATCGCGGCGATCACCAAGAACGTGGCCCTGCAGAGCATCTACCTGGCGCTGTTGCAGTTTGTCGAGGGCGAGCTCGACGACGTTTCCGGCGACAGCGCATTCGACGCCGAGGAAAACCTCAACGTCCACCGCAGGCTGGTCGCAGCGATCGCCTCGCGTGATCCCGAGCAGATCGCAGAAGCCGTCGCCCGCCATGCACCGGAAGCGATAGCCGTCGGAGCCGAAAGCACTGCCTCGAGCGGCTAAAAGGCTATTATGAATATATCGAAATTCGGGGCCTAAATCCGCTTTGGGTCGCGGTCGGGGGAATCGCGTTGACGGCGCCGTCGCCGGCGCTGATCGATCTTGCCAACACCACCCCGGAGACCAGCGCGGCCTACCGCTGCCTGCTCGCGGTGCCCCTGCTCGCAGCCCTGTGGTGGTTCCACCGGCCGCAGGCAGGGCCGGCGGGGCGCGGCGGGCGATCGTGGCTGTCGACTGTGCCGTCCGACCATCTCTACGCCGTCGTCGCTGGTGTCTTCCTCGCCGTGGACCTGATCCTCTGGCACCGATCGATCTTCACGGTCGGCGTCGGTGTCGCGACCATGCTCACCAACCTTCAGGTCGTGCTGGTCGCGGCGATCGCCTGGATCGCGTTCGACGAGCGCCCGTCGCGGCGCTTCCTGATTGCCCTGCCGGGGCTGCTTGTCGGGGTTCTGCTGCTCTCGGGGGTGATCGAGCAGCCGGGCTTCGAGTCGGATCCCCTCGCCGGCACCGCCTTTGGGATCGGCTCGGCGGCCGCCTTCGCGGTCGTCCTGATCCTGATCAAAGGCCGTGGCCAGGGGTCCGGAGGCCTGCCGTACCTGATGGTCACCGAGATGACCGCCGTCGCCGGGCTCGTCTGTCTCGTCGCGGCGCTGGCGCTGGGCCGCTTCGAGGCGGTGCCGCCGCCCTCGGCGATCACCTGCCTCGCGATCACCGCGATCAGCTCTCACGTCGTCGCCTGGCTCCTGATCTCCTCGGCGCTACCGCGCCTGCGCGCCTCCACCGGCTCGGTCCTCTTCCTGCTCCAGCCCATCGGCGCGATCCTGATCGGGTTGCTCTTCCTCTCTCAGCAGCCCGCGACGCTGCAGCTGCTCGGAGCGATACTGATCGGATGCTCGATCGTGGTCGCCACCACCGGCCCTCCGGCGGCTAAGGCTCCGGCATGAGCGCCGCGCCCAAGCTCGTTTACGACTTCAGTGAGGGCTCGCGGGAGATGCGCGACCTGCTCGGCGGCAAGGGCGCCAACGTCGCCGAGATGACCAGGGTGCTTGGCGCCGAGCGCGTCCCCGCCGGCTTCACGATCACCACCGAGGCCTGCGTCGCCTACCTGCGCTCGGGCGGCGAGATGCCGGCCGGGCTCGAGGACGAGGTCGCCGCGGCACTGGCGCGCCTGCAGGATCGGGCCGGCCGCACCCTCGGCGACCCCGAGGACCCACTGCTGGTCTCGGTCCGCTCCGGCGCCCGCGAGTCGATGCCAGGGATGCTCGACACCGTCCTCAACCTCGGCCTCGGCGACCGCGCCGTCGCCGGGCTCGCCGCCGCGACCGGCAACGAGCGCTTCGCCTGGGACTCCTACCGCCGCTTCTGCCAGATGTTCGGCAACGTCTGCAAGGGGATCCCCGGCGAGCACTACGAGGCGCTGATCGCCGCGGCCAAGCGCGAGGCGGGGGTCGAGGACGACGTCGAGCTCTCGGTCGCCGACCTGCAGGCGCTGACCGAGCGCTTCAAGGCCCTCTACACCGAGCAGACCGGTGAGCAGTTCCCGCAAGACCCCGGCGAGCAGCTGCGGACCGCGATCGCCGCCGTCTTCGACTCCTGGCGCGGCGCCCGCGCGGTCTCCTACCGCCGCATCAACGGCATCCCTGAGGAGTGGGGCACCGCGGTCAACGTCCAGCAGATGGTCTTCGGCAACAAGGGCGAGCGCTCGTGCTCGGGGGTCGCCTTCTCGCGAGACGAGATCACCGGCGGGCCCGAGCCGAGCGGCGACTTCCTCGTCAACGCCCAGGGCGAGGACGTCGTCTCCGGCGTCCGCACCCCGCGTGACCTGGCCGAGATGGCGACTCTGATGCCCGACGCCCACGCCGAGCTGCTGGAGATCCTGCGCACGCTCGAGCGCCACTACGGCGACATGCAAGACACCGAGTTCACGGTCGAGGAGGACAGCCTCTTCATGCTGCAGACGCGGAGCGCGAAGCGCCCGGCCCAGGCCGCGGTCCGCTTCGCGGTCGACGCCGTCGGCGAGCGCCTGCTCGACCGCCCGGCGGCGCTGGCGACGATCGACGCCAGTCGCCTCGACGCCCTCCTCCACCCCACATTCGCCCCGGACGCCGAGTTCGAGGTGCTGGCCCGCGGGGTCGCCGCCTCGCCCGGCGCCGCCGCGGGCGCGATCGTCTTCACCTCGACCGCTGCCGTCGCCGCCCACGCCCAGGGCCGCGACGTGATCCTCGTCCGCCCCTTCACCGAGGCCGAGGACGTCGCTGGCTTCCACGCGGCGCGCGGGATCGTCACGGCGGAAGGCGGCAAGGCCTCGCACGCGGCGCTGGTCGCCCGCGGCATGGGCAAGCCCTGCGTTTCCGGCGCCCGGACGCTCGAAATCGACCTCGAAGCGCGCACCGTGACCGTCGGCGAGACCGTCCTGCGCGAGGGCGACGCGCTGGCGATCGACGGCTCGGAGGGCATCGTGACCACCGCCGAGGTGCCGTTGCAGGAGGTCGAGATCAGCCCCGACCTGGAGACCGTGCTCGAGTGGGCCGACGCGATCCGCCGCCTGCGCGTCCGCACCAACGCCGACACCCCCGCCGACGCCGCCCGCGCGCGGGAGTTCGGGGCCGAAGGGATCGGCCTCTGCCGCACCGAGCACATGTTCATGGCAACCGAGCGGCAGCCGCTGATGCGGGCGCTGATCATGGCCGAGGATGAGGACGACCGGCGCCAGGCGCTCGACGCTCTGCTGCCGATGCAGCAAGGCGATTTCGAAGGGATCTTCGAGGCGATGACGGGACTGCCGGTCACGGTCCGCCTGCTCGACCCACCGCTGCATGAGTTCATGCCCCGCGCCGAGGATCTGGCGCGCGAGCTCGAGCAGGCTCGCAACGAGGAGGACGCCGAAGCGGTGGCTCGGCTCGAGCCGATCCTCGACCGCGTCCACGCTCTCTCGGAGACCAACCCGATGCTCGGCACCCGCGGCGTCCGGCTCGGCCTCTTGCACCCGGAGATCTACGAGATGCAGGCGCGGGCGCTACTGCGGGCGGCGCGTGGCGTCGCCGAGCGCACCGGCACGGCGCCAAAGGTCGACCTGATGATCCCGCTGGTCGCCTACGAGCAGGAGCTGGCGACGATGCGCGAGCTGATCGAGCGGGTCGCCGCCGAGGAGGGCAACGCCGCCGAGCTCGAGATCGGGACGATGATCGAGCTGCCCCGCGCCTGCTTCGTTGCCGACCGGATCGCCGCCATCGCCGACTTCTTCTCCTTCGGCACCAACGACTTGACCCAGACCGCGCTCGGCTTCTCCCGCGACGACATCGAGGGCCTGATCGTCGACCGCTACATCGAATCCGGGATCATCGACCGCAGCCCGTTTGAGACGATCGACAAGCCCGGCGTCGGCTGGCTCGTCCGGCTCGCCGCCTGGGTCGGCCGCGAGGCGCGGCCCGACCTCGGCCTCGGCGTCTGCGGCGAGCACGCCGGCGACCCCGAGTCGATCGAGTTCTTCGACCGCGCCGGGATCGACTACCTCAGCTGCTCCCCGTACCGGGTGCCGATCGCGCGCGTCGCCGCGGCGCAGTCGGCGATCGACGCGGCTCGCCAGGACCCGAGCGGCGGGTCGCTCAGCCCGGATCGGCCCGGTGGTCCCCTTCGTCAGTCGCAGCGCCGCCCCATGGAGACGAGACATGCCGCTTCGGGAACATCACGCCAAGGCTGTGCCCGCCGTCGATGACCAGCGTCTGACCAGTCATGTGCCTCGAGGCGTCCGAGAGGAGAAAGGCGACGACGTCGGCGACATCGTCAGGCAGTGCGAACCTGCCCGTCGGGATCGTATCGAGATAGGCGGGGCCGAGGTCAGGGTCCTCGGTCAACCACGCGGAGCCCTCGGTGAGGACCATTCCCGGAGCCACCCCATTCACCCTCACGCCCAGGGGTGCGAGGTCCAGCGCGGCGGCGCGGACGAAATTCAACGCGCCCGCCTTCGCGGCGTTGTACGCCGCTAGGTTCTGCTCTGGATAGAAGGCGTTGGTCGAGGAGACGATCACGATCGTCCCGCGACCGCAGGCCGCCATTCTCCGCCCCGCCTCTTGGCTGCAACGAAAGGTGCCGGTGAGATTCACCGCGAGCACCCGCTCCCATGACTCATCCGTGATCTCCAGCAAGGGGGTGATATCGGCCAATCCTGCGTTCGATACGAGCGCGTCCACAGGACCGAAGAGGTGGGCGCATCGATCAAGGGCGGATCGAACGTCGGCCCTCGACACGACGTCCCCGGCCACGCAGTGAATTTCGACGTCGTGGTCCTCGAACTCGACACCGGCTGCCGTGAGGGCCTCGGGATCACGATCCAGGACAACCACGCCGCATCCCGACCGTGCCAGTTTGATCGCGGTTGCCTTGCCGATGCCGCGCGCGCCACCCGTGATCAGCGCAGACCGGAAAGTCCGTTCCTCGCTCATTGCATGCTCGAAATGTATTTCACAATCGCCGTATTCGATATTATGGTAGCCGTCGCCGTGATCGGAGGCACGCGCTTGACCGGGGGCTACGGCAGCGTTCTCGGAACGGTTGTCGGAGCGCTGGTGCTCGGAGTGGTGAACGTCGGTCTCGTTATCGACGGGCTTGCGAGGCCTCCTTCCATGCAACCGTGCCGCTCAGAGACCGAGACCTGCCCGCCGTTCCAAAGGTCCCGGCGCTCTATTGGATGGATACCCTCGCGGGCCTCGGCTTCGAGCCCACTGAGTTCGTGGACATCAGCTCCGAGTTCGCGACCAAAGCGAGCATGCTGAGAGCTCACGAGAGTCAGCAGGAGTGGCTGAGCGAGCGCTATGACCAGGACATCTGCGAGCAGATCGAGATCCAGGCGAACTTTCGCGGAATGCAGTGTGGGGTGAAATATGCGGAGGCCTTTCGCTCCTGCCTTACCTGGCTTCGTGCTCGACCGGAACGATTGCTTCCGTAGATCGGCGTGATCGATCAGGCGCCATTACGCCCGCGGATGATGGTCCCGCCACCCCCGGGAACCTCCTCTCCATCTTCTCGCGGGCGTAGTGGCGCCTGATCGATCACGGACCGTTGGGTTCGCATGGATGGGGCAAGAACTGGGCAAGATTTCCCACAGGTTCCAGCCGATCTCAGCCGAACTTGCTTTCGCGAAAAGCCTAAATGGAAAGCGCTCCACGCATTCCAGCCGAACTACGGATTCGGCCTCGTATCCGAAGGTCGCGAGTTTGAATCCCGCCGCTATAGGTCGGACCCCCGTGTGTGGTGCTTCCCTGCGGGCTGGGGTCCATTTCGCTGGCCGAAACGAGTCGCGGTGGGCCGCTCCCAGCCGGTGGCCGGCCCAGTGCGTTCTAACCGCCCCGCTTCGGGTGGGCACTCCTCGCCACTAGTGGCCAAATCGGGGACGAATCGCCGCATATCCGCGCATATCACTGGAACGCGTCTGACTACTTACGCGATAAAATTACCTGGAAAATAGCCCTTTTTCCAGCAACGATCAAAGCGCTCGGAGCAATTTGTAATCAGGAGGTTGCCGGTTCGATCCCGGCGGGGGGCTCTCACCAAGAAGCCCTGCAAAACGCAAACTCGGCCGCGGCCACGCCAGTTCTAACCGGCCCGTTTCTTCCCACAATTTCAGCCACTAGTGGCTGAAATACCGGCGATAGGCGCCGATTAGCCCTCGATTTCCTTCGATTCCGACTCGCTTCCGCGAGCCGGCGGAGCTACGTTCGGCCGCGCTGACAGATGAATAAAGGCCGTGGAGGCGCTGAAGACGCCCCCACGGCAGGCACCGAAGAGATCAAGCCCCTTCGATGCCCGCGAGAGACGGTACTCCCGCGAGTCCTCCCCAAGCGGGGCGGGATCGGCGGAGCCGCTCTTCGGTGCCCCAGATAGAAAGGGGCACCCGTTGTCAGAGACGACGACCAGGATCGACCGCCGCCAGCGCGAAGCGCTTCACGGCCTACTCCTCCAGCGCCTGTCGGGGATCGAAGACCCCGGCCTGCTGGTCGAACGAGGCGACTTCGAGGCCGCCGAGCGTCTCGGCAACGAATTCGCCGCTGACGTCCGCTTGCTGAACGACCTCGGCTGGGACCCAGACGACGGGCGCGAGACGTTCGCCGTAACCGTCCCAGCCGAGGATTTTCTCGCCACGCTCTGGCGGCTGCGGGTCGACGCTGAAGGCGGCGTCGAGGAGCCCGAGGAAATTCGCCTTGGCCGTGAGGCGGACGACGAGGTGCTCGAGCGCCATCGCCGCGCGCAGGGCGTTTGCGTTGAGCTCATCGCTCGGGTCGAAGCGCGATGAACGTCGAGAGCTGTGAGCTCGGGCCACATCGACCGGCGTCAGATCTGCAGATTCTCGCCGCGGTCGAGCGGGCGCAGCGCCACTGCGACAGCGTTGTCCTCGGCAAGGTCAGCCAGCACCTGGGCTTCAAGGACACTCCCGCAACCACTCGCCGTCTTCGGCCCCAGCTCGAAGCGCTGCGCGACGTCGATGGCTCACTCGCCAGCGAGAGCTGGCACCGGAGCCAGGTCTGGGCGATCACCAGGCGCGGCCGCGGGCGTCTTGCCGCGGCACGCCGTCGCGGCACGGTCGAGCCGCTGCCCGAGTCGCCGCAGCACCGGACTTGGCGACACGCCCGCGAAACGGCCGCCGAGCGCCTCGAGGAGATCTGCGGCGAGGTGCTGGCCGCGCTTGCGGAGGCCGATGAGGTCCTGGGCGGCTCAGAGAAGCCCCCCGGCGACTCCACAGCGCATTTCGAGATTGGTAAGCGCCTCGGGCGAGAGTTCCGGCAACTGGGGATCGCGGTCCACTGCCTGCGCGAGTGGCCCGAGCCCGACGATGCCCGTCGGGATGTCGATCGCGATGACGTCGCTTCGGCCGGGCGCCGAGCGTTCTTCATGCTCCGGGGGCGTCGCGGATGAGCCTGACAATCAACCGCTCGGAGCGCGCCTGGCTCGCATTTCTGATCGCCTACCGTCTCTCTGCGGCTGATGAGCTGCGCCTGCGCCGGGTGCGCGAGCAGGGCGCGACGCGGGATCAGCTTGCCCGCGAGTTTGATGAGGATTCGCGCCTGCTCGACGACCTCGGCTGGTTTGACCACGAGCTTCGTGACGAGCTGGGGATTCCCGGCGCCAAGCAGGAGGAGCACGAGCTGACGGCGCTGACGGATATAGAGCTCGCCGCAACCCTCGGGCGAGCCCGCGACGACGCACGCGACCTCGGCGAGCGGCCCGATGGCGAGGAGAGCGAGGACGAGCGGGCGGCGCGAGAGGAGTCATTTCTTTTCGCCGCGCACACCTGCGCCGAGCTCCTCAGCCGGCTTCATGACTTGGCAAGTGATGGCAGTCAAAGCAAAGGAGCACGAGATGAGTGAGAGGCGGAAGCAACTCGAAGAACGGATCGTCGCCTTCGTTGAAGAGAAGGGAGAGACGATCGCCGATGAGGTCGCCGCTGCGGTAGGCGTCACCCGCAGTACCGCCCGGAAGTACCTCGCTGGGCTGGTCGATGCCGCCAAACTGAATCGTATCGAGGGAGGGCGCGAGCGCGGGCGTAAGCGACCTGACCGTTTCTCGGCGGCGAAAAGAAAGCGCCGCGACAAAGCGCCGAAAACGAAGTCACCGGCGCCAGCGACCAAGGATCGCCTCGGTCCCGGTGAGCTCGATGGTCTCGTGCTCACCGATATGCGCGAGCACCGGGCTGACGCCCCGCACACCGCGAGCCGTATTGGCAAGAGGATCGAGCGCTCCTCCGGCGCCGTCGCCAACTGCCTCGGGCGCTTGACGGACAGCGACCGGGCGGTGATCGTCAACAAGAAGCCCCGCGAATTCGACCTTCCGAAGGACGAGTGAAGATGCCGGGGGAGCCACTCTCGCAGGGCGACGCCCCGAATGATCCGGCCGACCAGCTCGCGTTAAACCTGGGTCGTTTAATCGCGGAGAATGGATTGACTCCGGCTGAGGTTGCCGCAGCGGCGGACATCGCCCGCAATCACCTCATGCTGATTCTCGACGGCGAAAGGGTCGTGCAGATAGACACGCTCGTCAAGCTGGGCGGGGCGCTAGGCGTTGAGCCAGCGGATCTCCTTGCCGGGGTTCACTGGGTGCCTGACGGAAGCGGCGGTGGGTCATTCGAGAGCTAACGAGCCGAGCAGACACTGTGAATTTCCGAGTCCAATTCGGAAGGAATCTCAGGCGTCTTCGTAAGGGAGCCGGTCTCTCCCAAGAAGAGCTGATGTTGCTCGCAGACGTGCATCGGACCCAGATCTCGGGCTACGAGCGCGGGGAGGTCGAGCCACAAGCGGAAGTGCTGGCTCGACTCTCGCGTGCACTTGGAGTCAGTGTCGAGGAGTTCTTCACCGGGGTGGATTGGCAGGAGCGCCCGCCGCGACTGGTCGTCGACGGATCACGCCTGGGCGTGAAACCGGCCCTAGTGCGATTGCGGTCGCCGCACGGACCCGCAGCAGTCACCTTTCCGTTCGGCGGCTAGCGCCTGGTGCTTCACCGGACGTGTCGCGCGTCGGGCCATAGCTGCCGAGCTTCGCGTAGCGTGGGCCGCGTGAACATCTACGTCCTTACCCATAATGAGGCTCATGAGGGCGGCACCGTAGAGGGCGCTTTCTCGACGGAGGAGAAAGCCCGCGAAGCCGCAGAGAAGATCCGCCTCCCGACTGGCGACATCTTCTACTGGGAGATCCTCGTCTACGAAGTCGACAACCCGAAAGCGCTCAAGGAGATCGTCATCAGGTAGCTGGCAGCCCGCCCTCCGCCGCAATTCTGGCGACTCACGGCAGGCAGACCGCCGTAATCGTCGCCGTCGCCGTGCCGCCAGCGTCCGTACTGATCCTGCCGACGATCCCTTGCCGGTCGCCGCTATAGATCGGGGAAGCCTGCAGCCACGTTGCTGCCTGTCCGCCGGGTGCGTTGAGCGCGAAGCCAGAGCCGATGACCTTTTCGCCAGTCGCGCACAACGCCGCCTCCGTATTGGACGGCGTCCATTCCCCGTTGTGAGCGATTGCGTCGAGGTCGGCTATCGGCGTGGTCACTGGTTTGGTGTCACGGAGCGAGCCACCGTAGACCGAGCCTGGAGCCAGTTGCGGTGCCGTCACCGCGCTCTTGGCGAGCGCTGCGGTGCCGACGGCTTCACTGCCAAGAGCCCTTGAGGCTGACTGCTGCGGTGGCGAGATTCCGTCCCTGAACCGCTCCCTTCGCGAGCTTCGGAGCGGTGATGGCGTTCTTGCGGATCTTCTTCGCGGTCACCGCGCCTTTCGCGAGCGATTTCGCAGTCACCGCGCCGGGTGCAATGTCGCCCTTGTGGACGACTATCTGAGTCGGGGCAGCACCGGCAACACCGACGACGGCAGACGAACAGAGCCATCACTGCAACGATCAACGCGGCAAGTCCAAGGACCCCGTCACGGCTGTGATGTTCTTTCCTTCAACTTCCTCATTTCGTCCTCCTGAGTTGATCGTCGGTCTGCACCTGACTGCGGATTCGTTCACTTATCTTGCCCTGATCGCGCACCATTTCGAGGCTCTTGCGCCGATCGCTTCGAGACCCCGCAACTGGCTTGTGAGCGTGGTGGTGGCGGAGCTTGCTGCCGGAACGCACCTTTACCAGCGCTGGCTTGCTGTGGCCGGCGGCGTAGGGATAACCGCTCTGCTCTGGCACCACGGCGCGGAGTTTGTAGGTGATCGTGCTCGACGTTGAGCCAAAACGATAGGTCGCCCGGAAACCGCCGCGATCCCCCGTGGTCGCCCGGCGGAAGGTGAGCCAACGCCGTCCGTGCAGGGCGCTCGCCTGCAGGACGACGACGCGCCCTGAAGCGCCCGGGTTCGGAAGGGAGCCGGTGATCCCGATCCGATCGCCCGCATGCACTCGGCCCCGGCTCAGCTTGAGCGTTGGCTTGGTGTGGGACGCAAAGCTGATCATGCGGCCGACCTGGAAGGCGTCGTGCCGGTAGCCGATTAGGAGGCGGCGATTTGGCCCAGCTGGCAGCTGGTAGCTGAATTGCCCACTCGCGTCGGTCGTCGCCGTGGCGAGCGGTGCCGGTTCACCCGGATCTCCTTCGGTCTGCGCCTGGACGCAGATGGTCGCCCCCGCGATCGGGTCCCCAGCGTTGTTTGCGAGCTGGCCGTGGACGTCGGCTGGTGATCCATAGGGCACCGTGACCGCTTCCGAGTTCGACGCGGCGAAGTTGGCGCTGAGGACCTGTCCGCCCGGTACTGAGGACTCGACGCAGGTGTTGTTGACCTTCACCGTCTGCACCGCCGAGCATGCGGTGTTGGGCGACCCAACGGTCGCTAGGTCCGAGGCGCAGAGCTGAACGGTGTTGTCTCCGTCGTGAAAGGGGTAGGCAGCGGTGTCGAGGGCCCAGCTTGCGGGAAGCCAAGCGGGGCACGGGCTCGGCGACGTAGCCACGAGCCCGCTGACGCTCGAGTTGGCCACCGAGGCGATCGCGCACGCACCTGCGGCGGGTACGGTCGCGGGCAGTCCGTTTACCAGCACGTCGATGCGGCTGATTCCTCCCCCGGTGTCTCCCGCGAGCGCAAGCAAGCTCTGGTGTCCGCGCAGCACCTCGCCGCTCAGCAGGGACCCTTCGACTTTGGGGATGACAGGCGGGATGGGGTCGACCTGCGTCACTGCGATGTAGTGAGCGGCGACCGTGCCGCCGCCGTTACACGGGTCGTTGCCACAGGTCATGACGATGGTGAAGGTGCCGCCATAGCCACCCAGCTGGCCCGGGGTGCCACGGACGATGAACTTGCGGGCGGTATCGCCGCCTCCGCTGAGGGGCCATCCGTCGTAGGCGATGTGGCTTAGCTCGTTCCCTGGCTGCAGGTTTGAGACGTAGCCGGAGATCGTCTCGTCTTCGATGATGCCGCCGGGCGTCTCCGGGATGCTCACTTGAATCCAGGAGGCCGCGTGCGCGACAAGTCCGAGCTCGGTGATTCCGAGCACGCCGCCGGGGGACGCGCAGGTCTGGATTAGGCCGTAGCCCTCGGGTTTGACGAAATCGATCTGAGGTGGGTTGCCGCCCGGCAGCGCTGAGTCGCAGTACTCGACGGTGAACACTGCCGGCGTTGCGTGTGCGGGAGGCGGAGCAGCAAAACAGATGCCGAGGAGAGCGGCGATCAACGCCAACCGACACTTCAAGTGAAATCTCATCTTCGAACCCTCTGATGTCTGAGAACGCTGCGATTCATGGCGCCAGCGGCCCCCTGAATTGCTGTTCGACTTGCTTTTCTTCCTTCGCCACCGATGGCGAAGAGGTCGATTTCGGCGCTTCGCTTTCGGGAGGCGCCGCTTCGACCGGGGCCGCTTCGCTGGCGCTGGGTGGGGGCTCCACTTCAGCTTCCTGCGCCGCCTTGGTGATGCCCAACATCTCTTCTTCGACCTGCTGTTCTTCGGCGTCATGGCGCCGGGTCGGCTGATGCGGTTCGACCCCGGCGACAGCGTGATCGCGCTGGGTGGACTTCTGCGGCTTCGGTTCTCGAGAGGGGGTCGTCGTGGCCGGAGGGGGTTCGATCTCCTCGGTTGCGCGTTTCGGGGTAGCCGAATGCTCCGGTGGGACAAACGGCTCGATAGCAGCGGCGTGCCGCGCCGGTGGGCGCTTCTCCCGCGCGGGGGAAGGCTCGCCGCTGAGGTCAACATTCGTGGCCACCACGCCGGTCAGTGCGCAGACGATCGCGGCCCCGGCGCAGCCGCCGATCACCTTTCCAGCCGGTCCGCTTGCGACAGCGCTGATCTGTTCGGAGGTGCCGTTGGAGGAGAGGCGAGTCGCCGGATCCCTTACCCGGTCGAACTGCCGGGCGATGAACTGCGCCCCCGACTCAAGCGCGCCGGTGAGTGGCGCCAGTGGGTGCGCCGAGATGAGGACCTTGGCGCCGGCCAAGCTGACCCACGAGATGACGCCGACCTCGAGCGCGAGGTCTGAGCCCGGCTCGGGTGCCGGTGCCCCGATTGCCCGCGAAAGATGGCCGAGCGCAGTCTTCAGCGTTCTCCTGAAGGTTCGTTCGCTGCAGTAGAGGACTTCAGCGGCCCGGTTGTTGCTCAGCTCCTCGAAGTAGTAGAGGCTCAGCGCCTGGCGCTCTTCTGCGGGGAGCTGGTCGATCGCGTCGTGGAGTTCGGCGGCGCTGATCTGTGCGATTGCGACCTCCTCGGCGGGTGGGGCCGCCGAGGAACCGCTTTCGAGCAGGGCATCGACCGCGGCGCCGTCGGCCTCCCGTGCCTCGCGGCGCAGCTCGTCGATCGCGCGGCGGAAAGCGGCCTGAACGACGAAGCCGCCGGGATCGTGGATCTCCTTGCCCGTCTTCCGCGCACGCAGGTATTCGACGAGCCCTTTCTGCAGTGCGTCGTCGCCGTAGCGGTCGATGAAGGACTCCGAAAGGCGGTGCGAGCGCAGCTTGCGGCGAAGGGAGCGCTCGATTTCTCGCAGCGCCCCGTTTCCAAGCGGCCGCTCCTGCTCAGTTTCCTTCATGCCGAGAACCTTTTCTCACACTGTACCCATTTCTTTCACTCAGACACCCTTCTCGTGAAGGTCCGAGCCGCCGAACACGGCGCCTCTACATCCCTGTCGAACGAGCGGCGGGAATCCGGCACCTTTTTTCGAGTTCGCCGGGCGGAAGGCTTCGCTGACGACAGCAGGGTGTGGAGCAACTTTCCGACGAGGTGATCGAAGCCACCGCAGAGCGGTTGCGTGTTCTCGCTAAGCCGAAGAGCATCGCCCTGCTGCAGGAGCTCTCGGGCGGAGACGGCGCCAGCGTCCAGGAGCTCGCCGATCGAGTCGGCGTCGCCCACCAGAACGCCTCGCACCACCTGGCGATCCTCTGCCGGGCCGGAATCCTCGCCCGCCGTCGCGACGGGTCGACGACGATCTACCGGCTCGAGGACTGGAGCGCGTGGTGGGTCGTCAAGCAGATCTCGGGTCTGGTCGCTTCACTTCCCGAGGAGTAGTTCCGTCTCGATTCTCCGAGTCCTCGGGGCACCGATTTGCAGGTCATTTGCCTGGCACTAGCGGGAATCGCCGGCCACTCGCCTAGCCGCTTAGGCGCCTAAGCGCGCTTGTAGCCATCTCGCCGGGCGCGAGTTACCCCTGCCCCATCACACACGAGCGCCGGGCGGCCGACAGCGGTCGCGCCGCCCGGCAGGAGGCAGAGACGGTGACGAGAGAAAGCAGCAAACGAACTACCGGCGGCGGCGACACCACGGTCGCGAGGCTGCTGAGGACCTGCGGCCGAGTGACTCTTTGGGGAGCTGTCGCGTTCCTGCTCGGGAGGGGGCTGGTCACTACGCTCGCCCCCGCCGGAGATCAACCGGCAAGAGTCGAGGGCGACCGACCCGACGAGGCGATTGCCGCCACGGCGGAGCGCTTCGCCCGGCTCTACCTCGAGGACCCCTCCTCGAAGGCGCTCCGTCCGTTCCTCGCTGCCGGCGCCAAGATCGGCGCCGGGCGGCCGTCGTCGGCGCGGGGCGTCGAAGTCGCCCAAACCGCGGTCGTGCGCAGCGCCGAGGTCGGCGACGGGCGCGTGATCGTGACCGTCTCTTGTGAGCTCCGCGACTCGCGCACTCTCTATCTGGCCGTCCCGATCGTCCGGCTCGGGCCGGGCGAGGCGGCGGCTTTGGGTGCGCCGGCAATAGTCGCGGTACCGGCGGCGGTCGGGGCTGCTGCAGAGCAGCCTCGGCCGCTGACCGGACCTGCGGCGAAGGAGATCGGCGACCTCGTCTCCCGCTTCCTGCCCGCCTATTTCTCGGCGGTCAGCAGCTCGGAACTGGGCTATCTGATGACGCCAGAGGCGAGGGTTATCCCGCTCGGAGGATCGGTTGAGCTTGCCTCGATCGGCACCGTGAGCCAGCTGGGGGAGGGGTCGGGGGGTAGGCGGGAGGTGCTCGCCTCGGTCGAAGTGAGCGAGCTGGCTGGCGAGGCGACCTTCCCGCTGACGTATCGCCTGCGGGTCGTGAAGCGCCCCGTGGGCTGGTTCGTCGCTGCCGTCGAGGGGGCGATCGCGTGAGGGGCACTCTGCGGAAGATCCTCACCTTCGCTCTGGTGGCGGCGATCGCTCTCGCCGCTCCGAGCGTGGCGCTCGCCGCCGGTGGAAACGACCTCGGGTCGAATCTCTCCTCGCTGGCGCGGCAGTACGCCGGTGAGCTCTACACCGGGATCGTCGCGCTGGTCGCGCTCGTCTTCCTGATCAACAGGAAGTTCACCGAGCTCGTCCTCTTCTTCTGCGTGGCGCTCGTCGTCGGCTGGCTCGTCTTCGCTCCCGGTCAGGTCGCCGACGCCGCCCGGGCGATCGCGAAGCAGGTGCTGCCGTGAGTGACGAGCTGAGCACGATCCGCTCCTACCAGCGGATCTTCACCCCCGAGCGGCGCATCCACCAGATCGAGGGTCGCCAGCTTCCGGTCCCCGGTGGGGTGCCACTGCGCTGGCTCGGCTGGGCGCTTGGATCGCTCCTCGCGGTCCTCGCGCTCGGGTCGGGTTCGGCGCTGGTGCCGGTGTGCGCGGCGGCGGCGGCAGGAGCAGGCGGCCTCGCCGTCTCAGATCGGACCGCCGGTCTCCTGGCCGCCGCCGCGGCGCTCGTCGGCACCTTTCTCGCCGGCTTGGTCCTTGGGTTCCTCGACTGGCCACTGCGGCTGATCGTCCTGCCGGCGGCGATCGCTACGGCGGCGACCCAGGCGACCCCAGACGGTCGTCGCGCCGAGCGCTTCGCGGCATCGTGGCTCGCGTTGCGGCTCGCTCCGGCGCGCCGGTCCCTGGGCCGAGCGCTGCCTCGCACCGGCCGCGAGCAGGTCTACGCAGGGCGCCTGTGGGTCGACGCCGACTGCCACGGACCGCTTCGGCATTCCCGCGTCGCCGGGCCGGCGATCCTCTCGTTCGCCAGCCCGATGGCCGTGCGGCGGGCGGCGGTCCGCCGCCACCATCTCGTCGCCCGCCCAGTGGCGGACGGCGGACTGCGGCGGCTCTCGATCGAGGCGGGGGAGACGCTCGAGGTGCGGCCATGATCCGCTTCCCCCTGCGCTACGCGCGGCGGAACCTCCTGGTCGGCCCGGGGGGAGAGGCGGCCGCGCTCTACCGGGTGGAGACGGCCAGCTACCCCTTCCTCTCGGCGGCGGAGAAGTGGGCGCTCCTTCGCCGGCTCGAGCGCTCGTTGACGGTGCTCGGCGCCGATGTATCGATCTGGCGGGTCACCCGCGCCTACCCGGCTGAGCGCTACGCCGAGGAGCTGGCCTCGCTCGCCGACCGCCGCCACGCCCAAGGGGCCCGCTGGCGCGGCTACCTCGAGGCCCAGCAGGAGCGAATCGCCGGCCTGGTCTCTTATCTGCCCGAGGTCTACCTTGCGGTTTCGCTTAGCGAGCGGCGGCGGGGCGGGACCCTCCGCTCGCTCGACCGCGCCCGGCGCCGGTTCGAGGAGATCGCCGGGGTCGGCGCCCCGCGCCCAATCGCCGCGGCCGAGCTGCGCACGCTCGCCGAGGCCGAGCAGCGCACCTTCGAGCGGGCGGCGGCGGTGCTGGCGCTGCGGCGGGCGACGACGGCCGAGTTGCAGTGGCTCCTGCGGCGGCCCGCCTGTCGCGGGATCGCCGAACCGATGCTCGATCGGAACTGGGAGCCCGACGCCTTGATCGTCGGCGGCGCCGAGTCGGAGATCGCCTACGAGCCGCTCGAGTCAGACATCTGGACTCTGGCGAACGCGGCGATGACCGAGGAGCCCGCAGAGCCCCCATCGCTCGTGGTCGAATCGGAGGACGGGACCTCCTTCCAGGCGTTTCTCTGCTTGGGTGCGCTCGCCGAGGAGGCGGATTTCCCCGGCTCCGCCGAGCTCCTCTTCGCCCCGATCGAAGGCGCCGGGCCGGTCGACGCAGTCCTCCACGCCGACGTCGTGGCGAATCGCGACGCGCTCGGCCAGGTCCGCCGCCGGGTGCTCGACGTCGAGCACGCTTATCGCGAGCAGCTCTCGGGCTCGGTCGCGGGACCCGGCGCGCTTGCTGAGGAGGACCGCGAGCTGGCCCGGGAGTACGAGGCCCTCCTTTCCTCGACCGCGCGACCGCCGATGCTCCGGGCTTGGATCTCGCTCGCGGTCGGGGCGGGCGATCGCGAGGAGCTGGAGCGCAGGGTCGGCGCCCTGCGCGAGCGCTACGGCGAGATCGTGCTGCACCGGCCGCGGGGGCTGCAGCACGCCCTCTACCTCGACCATCTCCCTCGGCCCGACGGCGGCGCCACCGGCGACTACCGCCGGCAGATGACGGTCGAGCAGGCTGCGGCGAGCGTGCCGCTGGCGAGCGCGGAGGTCGGCTCCCCGGCCGGGATCTATCTCGGCTACGAGACCTCCAGCGGGCGCCCGTTCCGCTATGACCCGACCGAGGCGCCACGCGAGTCACGCCCCTCCGCGATCCTCATCGCCGGGACGCTCGGCTCCGGCAAGACGGTGGCCGCGCAGGCGATCGCGCACGCGGCGGCGCTCCGCGGCAGCCTCGTCGTCGACTTCGATCCGAAGCCCGATCACCACCTCGACGCCGTCCCGGAGCTTGAGGGCGAGAGCGAGGTGATCGAGCTATCCGCCGATCCCGAGCACCGCGGCAAGCTCGATCCGCTGCGGATCGGCCTGCCTGAGCTGCGCGAGGAGCTCGCCTCCTCCTATCTCTTGGAGCTGCTGCGGGACCCGCCGCCCTCCTGGGAGGTTGCGATCGATCGCGCGGTTCGCGACTCGGTTCGCGCGGGGGAGGAGAGCTTGCACCTGGTGGTCGCGCGGCTCCGAGCTGCCGATGCGCCCGGCGCCGCCGAGGCCGCCGATGCGCTCGAGGTGATCTCGGACTTCGGGCTCGCCCGGCTCGGCTTCGCCGAGGGCGAGGAGGCGAGCTGATGGCGGACCCGCGGGTGATCACGATCCGCACGCCCGGGCTGAGCCTGCCCGAGCCCGGCACGCCGCGCGAGGCATATACGCGATCCGAGCGGGTTTCAGTCGCGACCCTGGCTCTGGTCGCGGCGCTGGCGCTCCGCCTGATCGCGACCGACCGCTCGCGCCACAAGGTGGTGCTGCTCGACGAGGCGTGGGTGCTCTTCTCCTCCTCGCAGGGTCGAGCGCTCCTCAACCGGATCGTCCGGCTTGGGCGGGCATTCAACGCGACGGTGCTGCTGGTCAGTCAGCGCCTCGACGATCTCGGCGAGCTCTCCGACCTTGTCGGCGGCTTCTTTCTCTTCGGCCAGGACTCGCGGCGGGAGGCGGAGCGTGGCCTCGAAGCGCTCGGGATCGAGCCCGACGACGGTGCGCTGGCGGCGCGGCTCGCCGAGTTCCGGACGGGACGCTGTCTGGTGCGGGACCTAAACGGGCGGATCGGCGAGGTGCAGATCGATCCGCTGCCCGACCTCCTCGCCGTCCTCGACAACACGCCGGGAAGGGCGCTCGCGTGAGGCGGCGAGCCCTTCGGCTCGGCGTGGGGGCGGCCGCCTTGGCCGCCTTCCTCGTCGTGCTCGCGCATCCGGCCGCGCTCGCCGGCTCAGACCTCTGGTCTAATGTCGCGCCGGCCTCACCGCTCGGCTCCGGCGGGCTCTTCAACCGCTACCCGCTCGACCACTACTCGCTCGATCAGCACTTCGACGCGGTCTCGGCCTCGCTGACCGGCGGCGTCGACGTTTCCGGCGTGCCGCCGATGATCGCCTACTTCCTCGCCTCGATCCTCTGGGCGCTGACGAGCTTCCTGGCGAACTCGTTGATCTCGCTCTTCAGCTTCGCGTTCTCGCTCGACCTCGTAAACGGCTCGGCGGCGACCGGCGGCGCCGGTGCCCTGGCGCCGGTCTCCCGGGCGATCCACGAGATCTACGACAACGTCTTCGGTCAGCCCTGGCTGGTCCTCGCCTTCGCGATCGTCGGGATCTGGGCGATGTGGAAGGCGCTCGTGCAACGGCGCTACTCGGAGACGGCCGGCGCCCTCGCGCTCTCCCTGATTTACATCGTCGTCGCTCTCTTCTTCGTCGCCCAGCCGGGGACGACGATCGGCACCGCCTCGAAGCTGACGAATCAGATGTCGGGGGCGTTCCTCTCGATCGCCGATCACGGCGAGCCGGGGGGCGAAGCGCAGGCGAAGGATGCCGCCGCGAACCAGCTCTTCGAACTGCTCGTCTACAAGCCCTGGGTCGTCCTCGAGTTCGGCGGGCTCGAACACTGCGCCGTCGACGGCACCGGCGACGAGGACTCCGATCCCGAATCGGCGCCGGTCCGTCCGCTTTCGTCGAGCCCGCAGCGCGACGCCGAGCTCGGCCGCCGCCTCGCCGGCGGGACGGAGGTGGCGGCTGATGGCAAGACCTGCGTCAACAACGCCAATAAGTACGGCGACCACTTCCTCCACTTCGGTCTCGGCTCCGACGAACGCGACGCCGAGTACGACGCGCTGAACCACGGCGACGTCGAGAAGCTGCCCGACGCCGACCGGGAACGAGCCGACTACCGCCTCGGCGTCGCCGACAAGCCCGCGACCGACGCGATGGAGGAGGGTGGCCAGTACCAGCGCCTGCTGATCGCGATAGTCGTCTTCGTCGGCGAGCTCGGTGCCTTCCTGGTGCTCGGCTCGCTCTCGATCGGGGTGATCCTCGCCCAAGTACTTCTGCTCCTCCTCCTCGCCTTCGCCCCGGTCGCGCTGGTCGCGGCGGCAATCCCCGGGCGCGGACACGACTTCTTCAAGAGCTGGCTCGAGAAGCTGGCGGGCTACCTGCTCCGAAAGGCGGCTTACTCGCTGATCCTGGCGACGCTGCTGGCGGTGAACGGCGCGCTGGCGAGCGCGACCAGCGAGCTCGGGTGGCTGATGTCGTTCGGGCTGCAGGCACTCTTCTTCTGGGCGGTCTTCGTACAGCGAAAGACGCTCACCGAGGGCCTTGTCGGGATCGCGACCGGACCACGGGCGCCTGGCCGTGAGGCATCGCTGCGGGTGCTCGCGCTCTACGCCGGAGCGGGGGCTGCCGGTCGCGCTCTGCGTCCGGTTCGCCGCGGCGCGCGCGCGGCGGCTGCGGCCCCGCGGCGCGTGTTCCGTGGCGGCTCGCCTGGTCGCCGAGGCGCCGGCTCGGGCTCCTCGACCGCGACCACGGGCGGCCGTGAGGCTGCCAGTCCAAAACGCGACGCTGCCGTGGGCCCTCAGCGGCCGTCGCATCCGAACGAGAGCAGCCAGACGCCGCGGTCGCGAAATGCGAAAGCGTCGTCGCCGTCGGGCGATGCGAGCCAGTCGAGGAAGACCGGAGCCGTCTCCGGGAGAGGGCGTACCGCTGGTGATCGCCGAGGCGACTCGACCGGCTTGCTTCGAGGCAAAACGGTCGGCAAGGCGCCGAAGCGGACCGCTCCGAAAGGCAGTGAGGCCGACGATAAGAAGACTACGGCCAGCGCTAAGGTCGACGGCGGCGGTACCACGCGGCCGGCGCGGAGGCGGCCGGCAGGAGGAGGCGGCGCCGCCAAGCCTTCCGCGACGAAGCCGAGACGAACGGCGAAGCCTGACCTCGGCGACGAGCTGCGCCGGGAGCACTCGGCGCTCAGGCGCTCGCGCAAGCCGAGGGCGAATGGTGGCGAGCGGGACGCGGGCGCGCCGCGGTCGCAGGCTCCTGGCCGTGAGCGGAAGGGACCCGACCGATGACGCGTTCACCTCGTCGCTCCGGCCCGGTGCTCGTTGTCTCGGTGGCGGCGATCGCCGCCACCCTCGCTGCCGTCATCGCCGGCACCCTGATGGCGATCCTCGGAGGCAACCTCAGCTGTCTGTCGGGCAGCGGCACCACCAGGTTGCTCGAGCCGGCGACGCGGGCGGCGGTGAAGGAGATCCCGCCGAGGCGCCTTCGTCTCTACCAGCAGGCGGGTCGGCGCTTCGACGTCGACTGGACCGTGCTCGCCTCGATCGGCACCCAGGAGTGCGGCACGGGGCTCTGCGCTCAGGTCTATCCGTCGGGCTGCGGCGGCCCGATGCAGATCGCGATCGAGCGCGAATCGGCCTGCAGCCCTGGCTCAGGGCCGACGATCTGGGAGCGCTACGGCGTCGACGCCGACGGGGACGGAGAGGCAGATCCCTTCACCCTCTCCGACGCGATCTTCACCGCGGCCAGGCTGCTGCGGGTGGTAATGGGGGCGCCGCCGATCGGCGGCGCCTACGCCGCCTACCGCGAGGCCGCCTGTAACTACTACGGCGCCTGCGCCGACTCGATCGTCAGCTACGCCGACGAGGTGATGGCGCGTGCCGTCGAATACGGCTTCAGCGGCAAGGGGGCGCCAGCTCCCGAGTCCGCGGCAGCGTCCGAGCCGGCCGGCTACGACGGTCAGGGGCCGAGCTGCGGGGCGAGTACCGGCTCTGCCTCGGGGAACGAAATCGTCCGCATCGCCCAGAGCCAGCTCGGCGAAACGGAGAGCCCGCTCGGTTCGAACTGCACCAAGTACGGCCCCTGCGTCGAATGGTGTTCGCTCTTCGTCGCCTGGGTCTGGGAGAAGGCTGGCGTTCCGCTGCACGGCGGCACGGCGCCCTTCGCCTGGTCTGGCTCGATCTACGAATGGGCGCAGGCACACGAAGCCGGCGGCCTGCCGGGTAAGCGAGCGCCCGGCGAGAACCCGTTCCTCGAGCCTCAGACGAACGGCGCTCGAGTGCTGCCGCCGAGCGCGACTCCGGCGCCGGGCGATGCCGTCCTTTTCGGCTACGTCGTCCGGGCCGCAGACGGCGAGGTGGAACGCATCCTGCGCTCCGACCACATCGGCATCGTCGAGCGCGTCTTCCCCGACGGGGAGATCACGACGATCGACGGCAACTTCGGCGACCGGGTCGCTCGCGTCGGCCCCTTTCTCCCCTCGGCTGCGGCCACCTCCGGCGAGCCGGCGCCGATCTTCGGCTACGCCCAACCACCGGCGGCAGATACGGAGGTCGGCGAAGGTGATTGACCGCTTCCTCGACTTCCTCGGCGCGCCGCTGTCTCGGCGCGCCGCGCAGGCGGTGCTGGTTCTCACTGCCGCGGTCTCCCACGGCTACGTCCTCCTCGCGCTGTTGAGTCTGGCCGCGGGCGATGAAGGCTCGCGCCGCACCGACCGAGACGGCTCCGGCGAGCAGACCGTTTCCGTCAGGCCCGTCGAGTCGAACGACAGCACCCGGGTCCCGCGTCCTCGACAGGACCCGCAGGATTGGCCGGGAACCCGGTGGTCGCGGCGGGCTGATCGGGCTCTTCGGAGCCATCGCGCGCTGCAGCAGGTCCCGTTCCGTACCGCGAAGGCGACGATCGTCCTCGCGAACGCCCGCCGCGGCATGGCGGTGCTGCGGGTCACGGCGCCGAGCGCCGATGATGGGCGAGCCGCGTGGCGGCGATTCCTGCGGCGATTCCACGACAGCGGCGAGGGCTACATCTCGGTCTTCATTTCGTCGCGGAGGGCGAAATGATCGCCGGCCGCGGGAATTCGGTGGTCGGCGAGCTGGTCGGCCACGAGGTCGGCCAGCTGGTCGGCCACGCGGTCGGGGTCGTCGAGGCTCCGATTCCGCATATTCGGCGCTGCGCTGCCGATTGCCGCGCTTCGATTTTCCAGAGGTCTCTGCATCACATCGAGGTCGGCACGTGAACTCGAAGCGTGACGGCTCCGACCCTCGGCCTCTGATCGCGCTCGTCGCCGGCATCGCGGTGTTCTCTGCCTGGAGGCTCCTCTCCAACCTCGCGGTGCCGTCGCTCTCCTCCGTGATCGCCTCGGCGACGCCGATCGCACTAGGCGCGACCGCGATCGCCCTGGCACTGACGACTCAGCGGCTCGTCGCGACTCGGCGCGCGCTGCGCCGCAGGCGCACCGTCGCGCTCGTGCCGGCGGATGAGTTCGACGCTGGCGCCGAGGCCGTCCTGCGGTTCGCCGCCCAGCTGACGCAGCCCGAGCACAGCCTCACCCGCTGGATCGACCGCCGCGCGAGGGCGCTGCGGATTCGCCTCACCTCCGACTGCGACGGCCGCCTGGTCTACCTGCTGGAAGCGCGGGAGCAGTCCCTCGCCACGATTCGAAGTGCTCTTCGCACCTACGAGGGCGTCGAGCTCCGAGACGTCGACTCGGTGCTCGGAGCCGCCGGGGAGGAGGCTGTGGATGACGTCGGCGACCCGGATCGCGAGGACGAGGCCGAGTGGACGGTGCTCCGCACCGAGCTGGTGCTGGCACGGCCGAGCATTGAGCCGCTCGAGCGGCTCCAGCTCGACCCCGATCCGCTGCAGCCGTTCGCGGCGGCGCTCGCCTCGCTCGCTCCTAAGCAGGGCGATCGCGCGAGCGTCTGCATCGACCTGCTTCCCGCCGCCGGACTTCGGAGCGCGTGGTTGCAGAGGCGGCTTCGCCGCCAGGCCAGGTCACGTCATCGGCGACGTGGCCCTAGCCTCGCCGAGCTGCTCGGCGCCCGAGACGGGTCTGACTCAGCCCACGAGCCAGCCGAGCTGGTCGAGCGCCGCGACGTCCTCGGTGCGGTCGGCGCCAAGCTCCGCGACTCGGGCGCGCTCTTCGAGGCACAGGTTCTCCTGCGGGTCGAGGCGAGCAGCCGTCCCCGGGCGAAGGTCACGATGCAGACGCTGCTCGCGGCGTTCGCTCCGCTCGCCGGGCGCAACTGGCTGCGAGTCTCCGGGCTGGCGATCCCGGGGGTCGGACTCCTCTTCGGCTCCGACTTCATCCTCCGGCGCCGCAGCTTCGAACGGCGCCACCGAACCGGCTTCTTCCGGCCGGCCCGCCGGACGATCCTCACCGCCCGCGAGCTGGCCGGCTTCATGAAGCCGCCGACGGAGAAATGCCGGGCAGAGAACGTGCTTCGCTCCGGCGCCCTGCTTGCCCCCGCGCCGCCGCTGCCGAGTTTCGAGCGCGGCTCGGCGGCAGTGATCCCGCTGGGTCGAGTCGCGGGCGAGACGGGCGAGCGGATGGTCGGCGTCCGCGCCGCCGACAGCTTCTTCAGCTACATCGCCGGCCGTTCGCGTTACGGCAAGACCGAGCTGGCGATCGCGCAGTTCGTCCACCTCGTCCGGAGTGGCAACGGCGGGCTCTTCCTCGACCCGCACGGCGACGCGCTCGAGCGGATCAAGCCATATCTCTCCGGCCCGGAGGTCGCCCGCCGGGTGGTCGAGATTGACCTCGGCCCCGGCAGCGTAGGAGCGGCGCAGCCCGGCTGGAACCTCTTTGAGCTGCGCGGCCGCAGCGCCGGGGAAACCGAGGCGCGCGTCGAATCAGTCGTCGACGCCTTCGCCTCGGCACTCGAATGGGGTGATCGCTCGACCCGCGCGATCAACCTGACGACGCAGGCGGCGAGCGCCCTGGCGGCAGTCGCCAGGATGGTCCCGGCGGAGATCGCGCCGACGATCTTCCAGATTCCGACGCTGCTGACCGACGAGAAGTGGCGCGAGGCGGCCCTGCCGTTCCTGCCGAGCGCCGCTCAGCGCTTCTGGGTCGATCGCTTCGGGCGTCTCAGCGAGGAGGCGATCACCCCGGTCACCAACATGATCGATCGGCTCCGCGCCTCCTCGGCGGCGACGACGCTGCTTGGCCAAAGCGAGAGCAGCTACCGCGCCCGCGACGCGATGGACCGGGGCCTGATCGTTCTTGCCTGTCCCGGCTCGGGTGGCACGCGCGACCGCCTCCTCGCCAACCTGATCGTCTTCGACCTCTTCCACGCGGCGATGAGCCGCGGCCAGCTCCCGCCCGAGCAGCGCAAGGTCTTCTACGCCTGCCTCGACGAGATCCAGACCTTCGACGGCGGATCGGGGGCGAACCTAGCGGCGCTGATCGAGCAGACGGCGAAGTTCGGCCTGCGCGGGATCTTCCTCAACCAGAACCCCGAGCGCCTCAGCGCCTCGACCTTGAACGCGCTGACCACCAACCGCTCGCACCTGATCGCGACGGCGCTCAACTCTCACGCCGCCGGGCTGCTGACGAAGGAGTGGGGCGGCGAAGTCAGCCCGGTGGCCCTGCCGCGCCTGCCGCGCTACCGCTTCATCGCCCAGGTCACTCATAAGGGAGAGCTCTCGAAGCCGTTCGCGCTCGGCGGGATCCGGGTCGACGACCTATATAACGAGCCGACGGCGGCGAAGACGCCTCGTTCGCAGCGTGATTCAACCCGCGAGTGCGTGGCGCGGCGACGTTCGTCTTCGGGGGGCAGCGATGGTCGCCAGCGCCGCACCGAGAAACGTGCCTGCGCCCAGGCTGGGACCCGGGCGACGTGCAGCTCGGGGAGAAGGCACGGTGGTACCCCCGTGGCGCGCCGCCGCGATCCGAGCGATGTTCACGCCCACCAGGAGAGGCTCGACGGGGCGATCCTCGGCGAGCTGCGCCGTCTCGCCAAGAGCGGTGGCGCTGGGCTCGAGCCGGAGCCCGCGCCTCGACCGCCACGGTCCCTCAGCGTCGGTCGCAGGAGGGCGCAGTGAAGGCGGGGTCCCCGACGATGCCGCGCCTGCCGGCGCTGACGATCGAGATCGTCGCCGCGCTGGCCCAGCATCGCGCGCTCTCCTCCGAGCAGGTGCGACGCATCTACCAGCCCGAAAGCGGCGAACGGTGGGCGCAGCGGGTCCTAATGCGGCTCCATGAAGCCGGGTTCGCAGACCACGCGCGGGCGACCGGCGCACCGCGGCGCCTCTGGTTCGCGACCCCGGCGGGAGTCGAAGCCGCGCTCTCGGCGGCCGCGCTCGATGCCCGGCCGCGAGCGCTGTCGAGCGCCGAGGTCGCCGGTCCCCTCCAGGCCCACACCGTCGCCGTCAACGAGGTCGGCATCCGCTTCCTCGAAGCGGCTCGGGAGCGTGGCGACGAGTTCGGGCCGCTCTCCTGGCGCCATGAGGTGGCCCACCCGCTGAACCGTGGACGCGGCGCTCGGCGGCAGACTCTCTTTGCCGACGCCGTCTTCACCTACCTACGGCTGACCGAGGAGGAGGTCTTCGTCGAGCAGTGCTTCCTCGAGCTCGACCGGGCCACGATGTCGATCGAGGCGCTCGCCTCCGAGCTGGGTCGCTACGCACGCCTTCATCGCTTCGAGAACGAGCTAGGCGAACCGTCTTGGCGGGATCGCTATCCGACCCTCCCGGTGGTTCTTTGCGTGCTCGCCGGAGCCGGGCGTGGACGGCTCGAACGCCGTCGTGACACCGCCCTCGCGCTGCTGCGAGCAAAGCCGGAGATGTCGCTGGCGCCGGAGGTCGAGGTCCGCATCTGCCTCGCCGAGGACCTTCAGCGGCGAGGCCCTTTCACGCCGATCTTCACTGACCTGCGCGAGCCAGGGCAGCCGGTTGATTGGCTCGACTCGGCGAGGTCACTGCGATGACGTCGGCTCATCGAAGCACCGCCAACGCAGGCCGGGGCCGGTCTCAAAGCCGTTGCCAGGGCACCGGCAACCGGCGGCCAAAGGTCAGGCTGCTCGAGGGCGACTGCTTCGAGCAGATGGCGGGGCTAGGGGCCGAGAGTGTCGATGCGATCGTCACCGACCCTCCGTACGGCATCGGCTTCCAGGGCGCGCGCTGGGACTCGGCGGCGATCCGGGAGACCGCTGCCCGCACCGGCCGCGAGCGGCTGAGCCCGCCACAGGCGTTCGAGGTCTGGGCCCAGCTCTGGGCGAGCGAGTGCGTGCGGGTAATGAAGCCCGGCGCATATCTCCTCGCGTTCGGCTCGCCGCGGACCGCCCACCGGCTCGCCAGTGGAATTGAGGACGCCGGCCTCGAGATCCGCGACACGCTGATGTGGCTCTACGGCGAGGGGATGTCGAAGTCGCATCGCTACCCGGGCGGGCGTGCAACCACCCTGAAGCCGGCCTATGAGCCGATCGTTCTCGCCCGTAAGGCACTCGACGGCACCACCGAGGAGACGATCGCCGCTTACGGCACCGGTGCCTTAAACGCCGAGGCCTGCCGAGTCGGCGAGCGCCATCCGGCGAACGTGATCCTCGGCCATGAGCCCGGCTGCGAAGAGTCGAGCTGTGCGCCGGGCTGCACGGCGAGCGCGGTCGATCGACGCGCGGCGCAGTGTGGCCCGCCAGGTCGGATCGCGCCGAGCCGGTTCCTCTACTCGCCGAAGGCTCGCCGCGGCGAGCGCGACGCTGGTTGCGAGCGGCTTCCGGCCCGCGCCCTCGACCTTTTTCCGAACTCCGGCACCAGCGGCGACGCGCGGAACCCGCACCCCTGCGTGAAGCCGATCGAGCTGATGCGCTGGCTGATTCGACTCGCTTGCCCGCCCGGCGGCCTGGTCCTCGATCCGACCTGCGGCTCGGGCACGACCGGTGTCGCCGCGGTGCTCGAGGGCCGGGACTTCGTCGGCATCGAGATGGAGCCGCTCTACCTCCAGATCTCCGAGGCGCGCATCGTCCATTGGGCGAGGGACGCCGGTCGCGGCATCGGCAGCCGCCGCCCTTTAGTGAGACGGCGGCGGCGGTGATGTCGGAGCGCGAAAGCGATGTGGCCGGCGAGCTGCGCCTCGCGCCGGAGTCCATCGAGGCGCTGGCGCTCCGACTCGCCGAGCTACTCGGATCGGCGCCGGCGGCTCGCGGCGGGAACGGCGAGTGGATCACGGCCGCGGAGGTGGCACGGCTGTTGGGCGTCGCCCGCCGCTGGGTCTACGACCACGCCGAGGAGCTCGGTGCCAGCCGTCTCGGCTCCGGCCCCAGGCCACGGCTCCGCTTCGATCCCGACGAGGTCGCCGAGCGGCTTGGCGAGCCGGCCCGGGTGGTGCCGGCTCGCAGTGATCGGGGGCGAGCGGCGCCGATGCGCGGCGATTGCGGAACCGACTCGCTTTCCCTGCGACGCAGAGCTATGGTCGGCCGGCAACTTAGAAAACGGCCGGGGCGGCGCGCGAACGCCCCCCGACCCGGCGCCGAGTAAGCGGCGCAATGAAGAGGGTATCCGCCAGGAATCCCCGCGTTGCCCCTGCCGCTCGGCCGCCGGAAGGCCAGGAGGCGGATGTGGGCGGCAAGCACGAGCAGCGGGACCTAGGGGCGGCGGGCGAGGTAGTCCGCGTCGTCTTCAAGGTTGAGCTCGAAGCCGACGACGAGCCGGTCGGCCGGATCGCGATCGTCCGTCGCGGCGAGGTGCGCCCAGCCGGAGCCGGCCCTCTACCCGGGCTCTGGATGGGTTTGATCGAAGCCGAGGAGATCGCTCGTCGCCACGGCGCTCCCCTGGTGGAGGTGTGATCGCGGTGGCCACCAGGGCGCCAAAGATGCGACGCCCCCGAAGCGGCCGACCGGGCCACCACGAGGAGACGGCTCGGCGCGAGGAGGGCGAGGTGATCGAGCGCCACTGGAAGCGCGGCCGCGGCTTCGCCCTGCGCTTCCGCGCTTATGGCGAGCGCCGCTACTTGACGCTCGGCTTCGAGGACGAAGGCTGGGATCGGAAGAAGGCCGATGACGAATTGCGAAACATCCTCGCCGATGTCCGGCGCGGCATCTGGGCGCCCCCGCAGAAGCGAAGGGGACGGGGAAGTGGCGGAGGGGGTGAGGAGCCCAGTGCCTCGCCGCTGTTCGGACCCTTCGCCACCGACCTCGTCGCCAGGCGCAAGGGCCAAGTTTCCGAGAGCACGACCCAAGGCGAAGAATGGGCTCTCAGCCACCTCCTTCCCTACTTCGGCGAGTGGCCGCTGATCGAGATCGACGTCGAAGCGGTCGACGACTACCGCCTCAGCAAGGTCCGGGAATCTGAAGATCGCGCGCGAGCGATCGAGCGCGGACGCCCGCGCCGGAACTATTGGGGCCAGGCGCTGCGGCCTCTGGCGCCGTTCACGATCAACCAGACGATCCGCTACCTGCGTCACTTTCTCGCGACCGCGCTCGAATACGACCACGTCGAGCGCAATGTCGCCGCCGGCAGGCGCCGCCTGCTGCGCGAGAAGAAGAAGCCCCCGGTGTATCTCGACAGCGCCGCCCACATCGAAGTGCTGCTCGAGGCTGCGGCTCAGCTCGACCGCGATCCGCGCTATCGCAACAGTGACCGGGAGGCGATCGTCGCGACCCTGGTCTTCGCCGGTCCCCGCGCCCACGAGGTCAACTGGATGCTCGAACGCGACATTGACCTGGCAAACGGGCGGATCTTCATCGGGCGCTCGAAGACCTCGGCCGGTCTGCGCGAGATCTCGATGATGGCGATTCTGCGTGACATCCTCGGCTCCCATAAGGCCCGCGAGGGTGGGGGCGAGCCAGACGATCGCGCCTTCCCGACCGAGGGCGGCGGGCGCCGTGACAACACCGGCCTCGGCACGCTCCTGAAGGCGGTCTTCGAGCGGGCTGAAGCGCTGCTGCGTGAGCGGGGCCAGCAGCCGCTGCCGCGGGGCCTGTCCCCTCATAAGCTGCGCCACACCTTCGGCTCGATCCTAGTCGCGCTCGGCGAGGACCCGATCTCGGTGATGGCGCAGCTGGGTCACACGGATCCGAGCTTCACGATGCGCGTCTATACGCACCTGATGCGCCGATCGCCGGAGGAGCGCGCGAGGCTGAAAGCGCTCGCCCGAGGGGAGCGGATCGTCGCCATCGAGACGCCGGCTCCGCAGCCACTCGGAACCGCCGCGTTCGAGCTGCCGATCCTCTGCGCGCTCGAGGAACGAGGCGGCCACGCCACTCGCAAGCAGGTCATGGCGGCGGTCGAGGCGGTTCTAGCCGAGCACATGAGCGCAGCCGATCTGGAGCGGCTCCCGAGCGGCGAAGTGCGCTGGACGACCCACTTTGGCAAGGCGCAGGCGAGGCTCGTAAAGCGAGGCTCGCTCCTCGCGGGCACCTCGCGGGGCGTGATGGAGCTGACCGACCTCGGCCGTGCCGAGGCCCGCCGCGGCGGACGCAAGCGAGGGCGCGAGCGCGGTGAATGCGAGCCGACCGCCCCGCGGGAACTGAAGGCGGTCGCGTGAGCCAGGGTCCGGAGATTCGCCGCATCGCCGAGGGCGAAACGATCCCGGTCGGCGTCGTCCACGATTTCCTGCTGGCGGCGCTGCATAGCGACGCGATCTACGACGTCCTCCTCGAGCGGATGGCCTTCTTCGATGACTGCCGTCAGCTCGATCCCGAAGGGCTCGCCGTCTTGCTGCCCGAACTCGTCGCTGGCGTTATGAACGTCGTCGGCAAGGAGGACTGGATCGTCGTCGCCGAACTCCTGATCGAGGAATTCCACGAAATACGTGGAGAGGGTGCGGAGCGATGAGCTCGCAGTGGATCGAGATCGACGCCGAGGTTCTCGCCGAGATCAAGGTGCAAGCCGAGGCGTTCGTCGACAGCCCAAACGATGTCCTTCGTCGCGTTTTCGGGCTGCCGGCGGGCGACCGGCCGACCTGCGCGCCGGTGCCATCGACTCGCCGCAGGCGACTGGCGCCCGCTTCCGCTCCGACGACGCCCCGGCGTCCGCAGGCCCGCACCGGCGAGCTGCTCGACCAAGGCGAGTACGACCTGCCGCTCCTGAGAGCGCTCGCCGCGAGAGGGGGATCGGCAACACGATCGCAAGTCGTGACCGCGGTCGAGGAGCTGCTCGAAGATCGCCTCACTCCGCTCGATCGCCAGCGCCTGCAGAGCGGCGAGGTGCGCTGGACGAATCGCCTCGGTTTTGCTCGGCTGCGGGCCATCGATCGCGGCTATATCCGCGGCGACTCCCCGCGCGGGCTATGGCAGATCACCGATGCCGGCTCAGCGCACCTGGGTGAGCTGAAAGCCGAAGCCGCTAATTCGGAGCCGACCCAGATGGAGCCCTCGCAGTGAGCCTCATGCTTATCGGGTTTGGCGCGCTGGGCTTCCTCTTTGCGTGGCTTGTCGGCGGCGTCCTGTTGCGTGTCGGCGGCCTCCTCCTGGTGGTCGGCGGGGTCCTGGCGGTTGCGGTTGCGGGCGATGTCTATGGCCTGCCTGTCGCAGCGCTCGGGGCTCTGCTCTGGCTTGCCGGCCACTGGCACTACGCCCTCCGCCACCAGGAACTCAAGAGCCCGTTCGCACGGCAGGTCTTCTGCCGCTGGGCGCCGGCTTGGCTCGATCCGACGCGCGGTTGGGCGGCGCCGGTCGAGGAGCGACGGCGCCGGGATGGCGTCGACGAAAGAGGCGGGTGCGGCTAGATGCGCGCCCAGCAGGAGATCATCGTCTACGTGTCGGCCGGTGGGCATCCGGCGACTGAGGGCATCGCCCGCGGCTCGGCGATCGTCGGCCAGCCCTACCCCGACGAGAGCGAGGTGCGGATCTATTTTGAGGGAGCGATCTACGGCCAGGTCGGCATGGCGACGCTGGCCGACCGCGCCGTTTGCGCCTGGGGAAGGCTGGTCATGCGCTGCCCGACGTCCGCGAGCAGGACAGTCCCCCGCGAGGCGCTCACCGTCGTCGGCACCCTCGATCCCGCAGCCGGCAGGATCGTCCTTACCGGCCCAACTTCCGCCCGCGAGGTCGCGGAATGGCTCGGTGGCCCGGATCTCAATCCGGCCGAGCTCGGTCCCACGCGGTTCCCGCTGCGATGAGGCGAGATCGCCGAAAGCCGTTACTTGGCCTCTCGCGGAAGCGCTCTGGCCTCTCGTTCGATTCGTTTTGGCGGCGCTGCCTGGGCGCGTTGACTTCCTCGCGGGGCAGAGCTACCACGTCCGAAACCGACGATTCCAAAGGAACCGAGGCGATGAGCACGATCACCCACACCGAGAGCCCCGAGATCCGGACCACGGAACAGGGAAACGAGATCGAGGTCGCCATGATTCGCGGATTTCTCAAGCGGACGCTGAGCGACGACGCCGTCGTCGACGGGGTCAACGACCTCCTGTTCACCCATATCGTGGAAGGGCGCTACCACCCTTCAGTCGTGGCCGAATCGCTTCGGCCCTGCATCGAGGAGATCCTCTACGCGACGACCGCTGAGGATTGGCGGGCGGTCGCCGACGACCTGATCGCCGAAACGCACCAACTGAGCGGCGACGGCGACTGGGGATTCCTGCCAACTGAGGACGAGACCATGAACACCGCCCCGTAGCTCCGGGGCCGGGCCGTGTGCGCCCACGTCGGCGGAATCGAGGGGCGCCCGAGGGCAAATGGCTGTGAGACGCGGGCGTCCGGCCAAAGCGGCTCGTGTCGGCGCAGTTGCGGATTGCGCATAACGAGGCCTGCCAGGGCGCTCCGTACAGCGGGTGTCGGGGTGTCCTCAATTGCCTGTTGGTTTGTGCCTCCTTGGCGCGCCGGCCGAGCTAGCGGCGTCGGATCTGCAGGCGAGCACGATTGCCGCCCGCCGAGCCGTTGAAGGTTGGAACCGATGGGGTTGTCACGATCGCCTCGTCTCGACCGCCCAGGCAGCGCCTTCGATCGAGACGCCGGCCGTCGGGCAGAGCCCGTTGGGTCTAGCCCGCTTCGAGCAATCGTTGTCTCACTTCTCTGACGCAGCGCTCGAGCGTGGCGAGCTCCTCCGCACGGACCAAAGTCCAGATTTTCGCGGGGCGGCCGCGTCCCTCCGTTGCTTCCTTGCGCCATCCGACTAGTCCGACGAGGAGGAGCTGATCAAGGGTCGCGGCTACGTCACGGCCCTGCAGGCCGAGCTCTTCTGCCAGTTCGGTCTGCGTCGCCGGAGCTGCTTCTAGGCGCTCGCAAATCGCGCCGCAGGCATCGCTGCCAATTAGCGCGAGCAATTTTCGCGTCGGCTGATCCATTTACATTTAGTTGCTTTATATGGCAGATAAAGCAAATAATTCGGGCGCACGCGACTCCCCCCGTCCCCTTGGCCCATTCGCCAGGCAAGATTTCCCACGCTGGCGCGCTCGACCCGATGGGCACCAGCATTGGGTCGATATTCCCGTTGACCCCGAGACCGCTGCTCGATTGCGCGTGCGTGCGATCGAAGGAGGCTTGACGGTCGATGCCTGGCTTGGAATCGCGATCGCTTACGCGACGGTCAAGCTCGAGGCTGAATGGCCGGACCTTGACGAGGCGCTTCGGGCGGCCCTTGCCTCCGTGCCGCTTGCCTTTGCCCAGAGCGAACGACTGCGCAGCTGGCAGCGCTACTTGCTAGCCGCAGATGGACCCGGGCACGGAGACGAGCTTCCCGAAGCCGTTGTAGGCGCTGGCATCTCGTCGCGAAACGCCGCGGAGGCTCTGCCGACGGTCCTTGAATTGAGCAGCGTAGAGTTGGACATAGCGCGCGAGTGCGAGCTTCGCGCCGCCGTCGAGCCGACGCCGCTGCCGAACTACATCAGCGGTTTGGTCGAGAGCAGGGTTTAGCGCCGGAGGGCACCGAACCCGGCCAGGATCCGGCGCTCGGTAAGTCGTGCGAGCGTTGCCTTCAGCATGGTTAGGTGGCGTTTTGAGCCGCGCCCCTTTTCGAGGGTGCCCCGGGTTTGACCGAGAAGCCGGTCCGCTTCGCCGAGCCGGCCCTCCAGCCGCTCGAGACGCTCGGGGACGGTGAGCGCGCTCAACTCGCGTTGCAAGGAGCGCCATGCGAAGACGGCGTGCGAGTCGGCATCGGCGACGCGGTCTACGTAAGTGCCGCCGAGACGGCAGGTCGGACACCCGCATCCCGACTCGGGGAGGACCTCGCGCTCCAGAAGCGCCACTGCATCCTCCGGTACGAATGAGGAGAACACCGAGAGCAACTCGAAGCGGGAACGGTTGTCGGCGTTCATCAACGCTCGGGAAGTCGGCGCATGCGCGCCGCCGACACGCCCGAGCTTGACCTCGACGCCCGCCACTCCGATGCTCCAAGCGAGCTCGACGAGCGGGCCGGGCAGGACAGCGATCGAACCCACGCCGCGCTCCTGGAGGAGCAGGAACATCTCGAGAGCTGACGCGATTGCCTCCGGATGGGAATGAATCGAGAGGCCGTAAATCTCGAGCCAAAAGCCGTCTGGCGTACCGCGGCTGAAGCGGTTGGCTATTGCGAGGCGATCCTCTTCGCGCAGTACTGCATCGACTTGGCAGCGAACAGTCGCATAGAGGGGCGCCTGGGCATTGATGGCGTCTCGAGCAGACAGCGCATCGCTGAGCAGCCGGGCGTCTCGCTTGATCCAAGGGTCGTCCGAACGCGCGAAACGAAAGCAAGCGCTTCGGAAGATCGAGCCGCCCTCGCGGTCCTGCTCGAAGAGGTCGCCTCGGGCCACGCGCCTGCTGGCTTCGGCGGCGCGCAGATCGCCGTGGCGGTAGGGCTCGCTCCCTTCTGGGGCAAACCTTCGCGAAGAGACTGCTTTGGCGATGCCGATGTCGGAGGTCGTCTCGACGCGAGTGTCGATTGCCAACGCGAGATTTGCATCAAAGCCGGCAGCGCGTACAAGGTCGACAAGGACCAAAGGGGTGGTAACCGCCGCAACTGCGATCTGCGGAGCCTCACCGAGCATTGCAGCGCCGACGATCGCGCGTGCGGCAGTCGTGCTCGTCGCGCGCACCGCGAGGATCGGGTCGGAGTCGCGGTCATACGGAGTCGGATTGACGCCGGACGCGGTGCCGATGGGGGCGCACAGTGCGGTGGCCACATCGCCGGCGCCTGCTGGCCGTTGCACCGGCTCCTTCGCAAGCAGGGCGAGGATCAAACGGTCCAGGTCGGCGGGAATCGCATCGTTAAGCACGCTGGGCGGCTCGGGCTCCTCGGCACGGATCATCTCGATGTAGGCGACGTGGCTGGAGGCGAGGAAGGGCGGGCGCCCGCAGCCTGCATGAAAGAGGGTTGCCCCGAGGGCGTAAAGATCGGTGTGAAGATCGGCTTCATTGCGTAGCTGCTCGGGCGCGCAGTAAGCCAGGGTCCCGACCAGTTGTCCGGGCAAGGTGAGTGAGGTGTGGTCGAGCAGCTTCACGAGGCCGAAGTCGAGGATCAGCACCTCGCCTGACTCGCAGAGATAGATGTTCTTCGGATTGAGGTCTCGGTGGGCGATGTTTCGCTCGTGCAGGAAGGCGAGGCCGTTTGCGACCGCGGCGCCGATACGCCTGATCTCCTCGACTGCAAGCGGCTGTTCGGAGTGGTCGATTGCTTCGCGCAGGGTTTGGCCAGGCAGATACGGCATGACGATGTGGGGGCGTCGAAGCCCGCCGTAGCTGTCGACGCCGCTGTCGACATAGCGGACGAGGTTGGGGTGCTCGAGGCGAAGCGTCCCGACCTCGCGTTCAAAGCGCACCGCGTCGTTGCCGACTGGCAGCTCTCGCAGCACCTTGATGGCGTAGAACTCGCCATCTTTTTCGGCGCGGAAGGTATCGGCGAAGCCGCCGCTGCCTAACCGCTCGAGGAGCTTGTAGTCGGCCACCCACTCGAACGGATTTCGTTCGACCATCCCACAAGCTTGAAGGTGTCGGCGGACGCTTTGGTTCCCAGCGGTTACCACAATCAGTGCAGGGGCTACTACGGCCTTGAGCAGCTGCGGGTCTTGATCCCGTGCCGCCCCCCTTCTCGATGACGAATCCGACGTCTGGTTCCCGCAACGAAGAGCCAGCACACTTCTGATTACTCTTGGTCGTCTTGTCTGCGGGGGACCCGGACACCAAGGCGGACGCGGGCGTAGAGACCGACCTGCCTGCGGCCGGGCGGCGGACGCCGCCGAAAATCGTGGACTCGCGGTGGGTGCTCGGACGTCGTGCCGGCAAAAGCGGCATGTCCGAGGTCTACCGGGCGACCGATGGTGAACATGTCCACGGTCCGGTCGCCCTGAAGCTTCTTTCCCCACCGCGCCAGGAGAATCGCTGGGACCTAAAGGCATTTGAGCTCGAGATCCAAGCGCGACTCGCTCCGCTCGACCATCAGAACATCGTTCCCCTCCTCGAGCACGGGCGCGATCCGGTCAGTGGCGACCTCTACCTCGTATTCCCGTGGGCGGGAGAAACGCTCTCCCAGCATCTTCGACAGCGCGGCACGATGAATTGGGAAGAGTGGTGGCCCTCGATCGGGCGCCCGATCCTTGATGCCCTCGCGCACGCGCACCGGCGCAAGGTCGCGCACCGGGACCTGAAGCCGGAGAACGTGCTCGTCGAGGACGGGTTCCCTCGTCTGGCCGACTTCGGAGTCGCGAAGCTGGTAGGGCAGCTAAGTCATGGGCTGACCTTGGGAGAGCACGTATCCAAGCCATTTTCCCCGCCCGAGCCAGACAATCACATTCACACCTACACCCGAGACCTCCACGCGTGGGCGGCTCTTACCGCGTTCGTGGTTAGCGGCGTCGATTACACCCGCTGCGTTTCGGTTGACGATCCCTACGTGGTGCTGAACGAGGCAGTTCGCGCCTCGCGGGAGCAGTTGCCGGATCCGGTGTCCGCCGCTCTCGTTCGTTGCTTTGCCGATCCAGCCGCGCGCCCGGTTAATGGTTCCGTGCTTCTGGCCGAGCTCGATGAGTTAGCCGCCACCACCCCGGTGGAAGTCGGGCACGAATTCGAGACCGTCCATCTCATGATGCCTGCCCGTGTGGAGGGTGAACTCGAGCGCCAATTGGATGTCTTATCGGCGGACCTTCGCGATCTCGTCGTGCAAACCGTGGCCGACCCCGTGGTCCTGCCGATCTCAAAGGAAGAAGGCAAGTATCGGCTGCTCGGCTTAGAGCTCTCGCTTTTCGTCGTCGCTGCCAAGGACACCTTGCGCATCACCGGCGCCTACCGTCCACCCGACTTCCAGATCGAGTGGGACCGCGAGCGCGGTTGGCGTCCCATACTTCGCTTCACTTTGGACCGCGTCGAGGATCCGCAACGGGCCGCAGACGCAGTCGCCCAGTTCGTTGAAGGGGTTGCTCTACATCGTGACGAGCAGCGCGCGAAGGAGCAGGAGCGGCTCCGACTCCGCCCTCTCACGAAGTGGCGTGACATTCTGGGGGCCCTACGGGAGATAACGGATGCGAACGCGGATCCTCGGCCCTACAGCGACTTTCGGAGGGCCCAGAGTGGTTCGCTCATCTTTACGCTCAGCGAGGCCGCGGATCAGGAGCTCCTGGGGCAAAAGCGGATCGCTACCTCGGACGATTCCACCGCGGTTGTCGGCGAAATCGTCAACGCCGAGGGTCACGAGGTGGTGCTGCGACCGGATCCCGGACCTGCCGTCGCCCCGGCGTTCGAAGGTGAGTTGGCGAACGACACCCGAGCCGCGAGGCTGGCATTGCGTCGCCAGGAATTCGCGCTCGAGGACGTTCTTCACGGTCGCTCGCAACGGCGAGGGCTGGCCGAGCTGCTCGCACAGCCCGCGAAGGCCCAAGAGCCTGAACCGGTCCGCGAGCCCATCCCCAAGCAACGTCTCGACGATGACAAGAAGGCGGCCCTGGCGGCCGTTCTGGGTCGGCCGGACCTATTGCTGGTCAAGGGACCGCCGGGGACCGGCAAGACCCTCCTGATCGCCGAGATGGTCTACCAGCAACTTCACGCTGAGCCCGACAGCAGGATTCTGATCGCGGCCCAGACCCACGCCGCCATCGACAACGCGCTCATTCGGATCCGCGCGGTCGACCCGACCATCCGGATGCTCCGCGTAGCTCGAGCCGACGAGGAGCGCGTTGATGAGCAGGTCTCCGACCTGCGTCTCGACGCCCAGCTCGAGGAATGGAAAGCCGATGCCGAACGGAGCGGTTGGGCACTTCTCCGGAGTTGGGCGAAGGCCGACGGGGTCGACCTCGTCAACTTGGAGGCGGGTATCGACCTCGACGCGTTGGCGAGCGCCTGCGAGCGCGTGGACCAGCTCAAGCGTGGACTCTCAGCCCTGCGATCGGCGAAGAATGCAAGTACCGGTGTCACGCCGGAGCGCCGTATCCGGGAAGCGGAGATCAGTGAGATCCGCGAAGAGTTACAGGGAGTCGAAATGGACGGACGGGCCCGGTTGGAGACCTTGATTGAAGCCGGAAGGATCCCTCGGAACACCCGTCTGGCTCGAGTGGATCCGCTCGATCTTCGCCAACAGGCCGCGCTGTTGACTCCTGACGCGAAGAATGGCCGATACTGCTCGCTGGTCGGATTGCTCCGGTCCTGGCACGCTCGCTTCGGGGTGGCACCGGAGTTCGATGCGGCGGCGGTGGCCCGGGCCCAGGTGGTGGGCTCGACCTGTGTCGGCCTCGGTCGCGTCGGGAACCTCCGGGACGTTCGCTTCGACCTATGCATCATCGACGAGGCGTCTCGCGCCACCGCTCCCGAGCTGCTGATCCCGATGGCGAGGGCAGAACGATTCGTGCTGGTCGGGGACGAGCGCCAACTCCCGCCGCATCTCGATCGAGACCTACTGCGCGACGAGGTGTTGAAACCTCGCGGGCTGAGCATTGAGGAGGTCTCCGAGCCGTTCTTCTCGCACCTGGCGAACCGTCTGCCGGAATCCAACGTAGTTTCGCTCCGGACCCAGCACCGGATGCACAGGTCGATCGGTCGAATGATCGGTGAGGTGTTCTATCCGCACGCTCTCTCCTCGTCGCGCCCTAACGAGCCTTTGTCAGCCCCGCTTACGGCTCTCGCCGGCAAGCGTGTCACTTGGATTGGAACGACCCGTCTGCCAGGTTGCTTCGAGACGCGGCGTGGGGAAAGCATCGCCAACCCCTGCGAGGTCGTCGTAGTTGAAGATCTCTTGCGCAATCTCGCGGAGGCCGCGACGGCAGACGGTCGTAGAGTGGAAGTCGCGGTCCTCAGCGGCTATCGAGCCCAATGCAGCCTGCTCGAAGCGCGCCTGCGTCCCGCCGACCTGGGGTCGATCGATCTGACGGTCGCCACGGTGGACGCATTCCAAGGCCGTGAGGCCGAGGTGGTGATCTACTCGGTCACGCGGGCGAATCGCAGCGGGAAGCTTGGATTCGCTCGGGAGCGGCCACGGGTCAACGTCGCCTTGTCCAGGGCACGGGAGCTCCTGGTCATAGTCGGCCATCAGGACTCGGTGCGAAGAGCTCGTGGAGAGAATTCGATGGCGGAGGTGATCGCCTACGTGGAGGCGAACCCGGGCGATTGCGACCTGACTGAGGCCACGCCATGACCGCCCCCGAGATCGTCGCCCGAGTCGCCCGCGAACGACGCGGAATGACCGTAATCGACTTCGCGGAGGTGGGCCTGCCCTGCTGGTACATCCTTGCGCGCTGCGATGTCCTCGCCAAGAAACCCATATCGGTGATCCATGAGACGGTGATGAACGCCATCTCTCTCGGCGTCCAGGGTCCGTCGGAGCTGCAACTTCTGCTCGGTCTCGACGACTTCGTGTTTGAAGGTGCGGCTGTGGGGCTCCTTTCTGAAGGGTGGGCTGAAGGCGCTCCTGATCAGCCGCTCGCGCTCACCGAGGCCGGCATGGAGGTCCTCGAGTCGGCGGTCGAAATTGTCAGCGAGGAGCGGGTGGTGCCGATCTACTACGACGGTCTCGTCCGCCGCCCGATCGCGAGTTTCGACAACGGGATCAAACCTAAGAGAGCTCAGGCCGAAGGCATCCGCGAGATCCCGCCGACTCCTGCGCACCCCCCTGACATACGCGAGCTCCGACGCTCTCGCGGGGAGCTGATCCGGATCCTTCGGACACTCCGCGGTGGTCGGGACCAAGAGTCGGAGCTTCTTGAGATCCGGGGGTTGGACCGTCGTGAACGGATCTATCGTCCGGCAACCGCCGTTCTGTTGGCTGACAACCAGGGCAGGGCGGCGCTGCATCTGGCCCTCGTGATCGACGGTGAGCCGTCTCTGGTCCATGAAACCGCTTTCGCCAACGCCGGTCAGCTCGAGCGACTCGGACTCGAGCGAGCGCAGCGCACCCGCAGGCGCCGAGGCCTCCCGCTTCCCGGACCGAAGGCTCTGCATCCGAACGTTGATGTCCTTGCCGAGCAGACGGCCCGGGAGAGAATCGGCTTCGCCGAGGCCGCAGTGGAGGAGGCGCCGGGCGATCGTGGCGCGAAACGGGAGCTTCGCGATGCAAGGCGTCAGCTTGGGGGCGTTTCGCCGCGCACCGTCCTGCCTCATGAACATCAGCGCTTGCTCGAGGCGGCTATCGATTCTGCGCGGTCGCGCCTTCTCATACGCGGCGGCACGGTCACTAGAGCCCAACTCGATAGACGCATGATGAAAAAGTTGGAGGCCGCCGCGAGGCGGGGAGCCGCCATGCGAATCGCCCTCGACGTCCGCGCGGATCCAGTCGCAGCGGAAGCGCTCGCTGGGCTGGCCGAGGGCTGGCCGAGCCTGATGATCGAGAGCGACATGTCCGAGACGGACGAGTCAGCTCTCCTAAGCGACGATCGTTTCGTGGTCTTGGGCAACTATCCGTGGCTTGGGTTCATGGGTGACGCTGACCGAAATCTCGGGGATCGCCGGTCCTTGCTTTCGACGGATCGGGACCAGATCGATGACGTCTGGCAGCGGTTTGACGGTCGCTCGGGCCAGGTCCTCTTAGAGTGATCGCCTTCGGTTTTGGCAACCCCCTGCCGGAACTCCGGAAGTACCGCTCCGTCAGGACCGCCGACATCCTGTGATATTGGCTCCGGTGATGGACTTTGCGCGCCGCGCTCTCCCAGAGAATCGGGCGGTAAGGTTCTCGCATGTCTGAGGTCAGTCGAGCGAAGATCGATCCCAACTCGCTCGATGAGGGTGGCTTTCAGCGTCTCCGACGAGAGCTCGATGTCGAGAGCCTCGGAATAAATGTCCTGGTGCTGAGACCGGGGCAGCGCAACCGCGTTCACATCCACGAGCGGCAGGAGGAGATCTACCTTGTGCTCGAGGGCGAGCTGACCCTGGTCGTCGAGGAGGAGGAACTCAAGCTGGCCAAGTACGAGCTGGCTCGGGTCGCCCCCTCGGTCCGCCGCCAGGTGACCAACCCGACCAGAGAGCGCGTCGTCCTTCTCGCGCTGGGCGGCTACGGAGAGCACGAAGGTCGCGACGCCAAGGCGTGGACGACCTGGGGAGAGGAGGGCGATGGAAAATCGCCGCAGGACGTGCCGTTGCCGCCAGACCTGAGCGTCTAGTTGCCACCCGAATCTGCTCTAGCCGCGACTATTTGAGAGTCGCTCCGAGCTTGTCGAGCGCGGCGTTCCAGCCGGCCTCGGCGGGACCTCGGCCGGCCGCCGGCAGCGGTCCGTCGCTGAGGGTCATGCGGGTCTTCTTGCCGTGGTCGTGGAGCTCGACCCGCAGGATCGTCCCCTCGTCCATGCCCATTTCGGGCATCGGGTCCGAGCGCATGACCAGGAGCTCGGGCTCGACTAGCTCGAGGATCTCGTAGCCGATCGCGAACTCGCCGCCGCCGTCGCGCCGGACCATCGTCAGCTCCCAGCGGCCGCCGATCCGCAGGTCGATCGTGATCCGCTCGCGCGGTGCTTCGAACTGCTCGGGTCCGTACCAGGCCGCCAGCTCGTCAGGATTGGTCCAGGCCTCGAAGACTCGCTCGCGCGGAGCGTCGAAGATCCGCGTGATCAGGACCTCCTGGTCCGGATTGGAAGCACTCATTGCCGCTCTCCCTTCGCCTCGAGGTGCGCCTCGAGTCGCTCCATTCGCGACTCCCAGGTCTGTTTCCGCGCCGACATCCAGTGCATCGCCTCGTCCAGTGGCTCGGATCGCAGCCGCGTCGGCCGCCACTGCGCCTCGCGACCACGGACGACCAACCCCGCCTGCTCGAGCACCTTTAGATGCCGGGAGATCGCGGGCATGCTCAGCGGCAAGGGCGCCGCCAGCTCGCTCACCGTCGCCTCGCCCTCGGCGAGACGGCTGAGGATCGCGCGCCGGGTCCGGTCGGAGAGGGCGCCGAAGATCTGATCGAGCTGGTCGGTGGTCATTTAACAAACATGTTAATTAACGAGCTCATTAAACACCATTCTCGGCCAGATCGAGTTCATCGATCGGTCACAAGCGTGGAATAGCGTCGGCGGCAGACCGTCACGCTATTTCTGGGGGAAGAGATGACCGAGCTGACCGCGGCGCAGGCCGAGCTGTGCGAGAAGAGCGACACCGACTACTCGGACCTGAAGGCGTTCTTCATCAACTGCACGCTGAAGCGCAGCCCGGAGGTTTCGAACACGCAGGGGCTGATGGACGTCTCGATGGAGATCATGCGGCGCAACGGGGTCGAGGTCGAATGCATCCGCGCCATCGACCACGAGATCGCCACCGGCGTCTGGCCCGACATGACCGAGCACGGCTGGGAGGCGCGACGAGTGGCCGGCGATCTACGAGCGGGTGCTCGCCGCCGACATCCTCGTCCTCGGGATGTCGATCTGGCTCGGCGAGAAGTCCTCGGTCGCGACCCAGGTGGTCGAGCGCCTCTACGGCAACTCCCACCTGCTGAACGACGCCGGCCAGTACGCCTACTACGGACGCGTCGGCGGCTGCCTCGTCACCGGCAACGAGGACGGCGTCAAGCACTGCGCGATGAACGTCCTCTACTCGCTGCAGCACCTCGGCTACACGATCCCGCCGCAGGCCGACTCGGGCTGGATCGGCGAGGCCGGACCCGGACCCTCCTATCTCGACCCGGGCTCGGGCGGCCCCGAGAACGACTTCACCAACCGCAACACCACCTTCGCCGCCTGGAACATGCTGCACCTGGCGCGGCTGCTGAAGGACGCGGGCGGCATTCCCACGCACGGCAACCAGCGGCCGGCCTGGGATGCCGGCTGCCGCACCGACTTCCCCAACCCCGAGTACCGGGCCTAACGAGAGCTCAGTCTCGGTCGCCCATCCAGCGGGCGCCGACCGTGTCGGTCAGCCCGTGGGCGACGATCGAGCAGATGATCGCGATCGAGGCGACGTCGAAGATCAGGCCGCCGTCGGCCACGTTCGATTTCAGCACCAGCAGGGCGAAGAGCATCGAGGCAACCCCCTTCGGCCCAAACCAGGCCATGAACAGCTTCTCGGTTCGGGGGATGCCCGTCCGCAGGAAGGAGAGGAGGACGGCGGCCGGCCGAGCGACGACCAGCGCGAAGACGACGAACAGGACCAATGGCGGGATCGGGTGGTGAAAGCCGGTGGCGACGATCAGACCGCCGAAGACGAAGAAGGTCGCGATCTGGAGGATCGTGCTGGTGTTCTCGCTGAACTCGACAAACGCCTCGGGGACGTCGCGCTCGCTGGCGGCCATCGCGATCCCACAGACGAAGGCGGCGATCAATCCGTTGCCGATCGTCGATTCGGCGAGGCCGTAGGCGAAGAGCGCGAAGCCGACCGCGTAGATCCCCTCGTAGCTGCGGGCCAACCCACCGCCGGGCAGATGGCGGTGCAGGCGACCGCCTCCCAGCCCCAGCGCGATCCCGATCCCGGCACCGACCAGGGCCTCGCCGGCCAGATTCAGCGCTTCGCCGCCCGGATCCCCGCCGGGGCTGGCGAGCACCAGGAAGAAGAGGACGAAGGGCAGGGCAAGCCCGTCATTCAGGCCCGACTCCAGGTTGAGCGTGTGGCGGACCGATTCGGGGACAAGCTTCGAGGTGACGACGGCCGAGGTGACCACGGGGTCGGTCGGCGACAGGACCGCGCCGAGCAGAAAGGCCTCGGCCCAGGTGAGCTCTGGGAAGAGCGCCTTGGCGGCGAGCGCCAGGAGAACGACGGTAATCGGCATGGCGATTACCAATGAGCGCGCGACTGGGCTCCAGTGGCGTTTCAGCAGTTCGCGCTCGACGAACATGCCGTCGGAGAAGAGCGTCAGGACGAGCGCCAGCTCGATCAGCTCGACGATGCCCTCGTCAGTGGCGTCGACGTGGACGACGCCGATCGCGGCGAGGAAGATGCCGAGGGCGACCGAGAGGACCGAGGCCGACAGCACCGTTCCCCTCATCAGCCCCGAGAGCCCGGCTACGACGGCAAGCAGGGCGCCGAACAGGAGCAGCGCCTCGCCGAAGCCAATGTCCACGGCTCCAACCTAGCGGGTGGAGCGCGGCGTAGGATCGCCTCGCCCGTGCTCGAAGTCGACTCGACCTCGTTCTTCCTGATCGTCCTCAGCGCCGCCGTGGCGGCGGTCTGCGTCGCCGTCCTGCCGCGCCGGTTTGCACCGCCCGTGGTCGTCTTCGAGCTCTTCTTCGGAATCTTGATCGGGCCACACGGATTCGGCTGGGCCTCGAGCGACGAGTTCATCCTCTTCTTCTCGAACCTCGGCCTCGGGATGCTCTTCTACTTCGCCGGCTACGAGATCAACTTCGAACGCATCCGCGGGGTGCCGCTGCGGCTCGGCTCACGCGGCTGGTTGATCTCGATCGCGATCGCCTACGGCCTCGGCGGCATCCTGGCGATCCTCGGAGTCGTCGACTCGCTCGTCTACACCGGCTCGGCGATGGCGACTACGGCGATGGGAACGCTGATCCCGATCCTCCGCGACAAGGGCGAGCTGCAGACCAGGTTCGGCACCTACCTGCTGGCCGCCGGGGCGGTCGGCGAGTTCGGCCCGATCCTCCTCGTCACCCTCTTTCTCTCGACCGACCATCCGCTCCGCGAGGCGGTGATCCTGGTCGCCTTCATCGCGCTCGCGGTCGGCATCGCGCTGATCTCGATGGGGGCCGTCTGGCGGGGTTGGTCGGCGCTCGAGCGGACCCTCGAGTCGAGCAACCAACTGGCGATCAGGATCACCGTCGTCCTCATCTTCGGCCTCGTCGGCGTCGCCGGCCACCTCCACCTCGATCTCCTGCTCGGCGGCTTCGTCGCCGGGATGATCACTCGCGCGGCGCTGCGCGGGCACGAGGTGGCGGTCTTCGACTCGAAGCTGACCGCCGTCGGCTTCGGCTTTTTCATCCCTTTCTTCTTCATCTACAGCGGCATGACGTTCGATCTCGAGGCGCTCGGCTCGGCTGGGGCGATCGCCAAGCTGGCGATGTTCTTTGCCCTCTTCCTCGTCGTCCGCGGCGCCCCCGCCCTGCTCCTCTACCGCGGCGTGCTCGACCGCCCGCAGCGCCGGGCGCTCGCCTTCTATTCGGCCACCGAGCTGCCGCTCGTCGTCGCGATCACCACCCTCGCGGTGGAAGCCGGTCACATGAAAACGTCGACCGCCGCCGGCCTGGTCGGGGCGGCGATGCTCTCGACCCTCTGCTTCCCGTTCGTCGGGATGGCCCTGCAGGATCGCGCCGCGCGGCTCGCACCTGCCTAGTCGCAGGCGCTCGATCGTCCCTAGTCGGAGATCAAACGGAAGTCGCCGCCGCAATTGGGGCAGGGACCGACGATCGCCTCGAGCATCGCCGGGCCGTCGCTGGTCATAAAGCAGCGGCTACAGCCCTGGCACCTGATTTCGTCGAGTTGCTTCGGCAGCTCGGAGGTGGCCGAAGGCCGGTTCAAAACCCTGCTGCCACTTCGACTTCTCGATCCAATCACCCAAGAGAGCTACCCGCCGGCCGATTCGGCAAATCCGCTTTCGCGCAGGATCGCGCTCATGTCGGCGACCGCCTGCAGGGTCCCGCGCACCGTCCCGGTCACCTTGGAGCGTCCCGCCCGCTGGCGGTAGGGGACGCCGCGCTCGGCGATCTCCCAGTTCGCTGCCGCGGCGCGGACCACCATCTCCAGCGGCCAGCCGCTGCGGCGGTCGCGCATCCCGAGTTCGAGCAACGGCTGGCGCCTGGTCGCTCGCATCGGCCCAAGGTCGCGAAGCTCGACGCCGGTTCGCCGCCGCAGCTCGCGGACCAGCACTCGGTTGGCGACCGCCGCGTGCAGCGGGAAGGCGCCGGGCTCGGCCAGCCGCGCGCCGATCGCCAGGTCGGCACCGGTGTCGAGCCGGGCGACCAGCGCCGGCAGCTCGCCGGGGTCGAGGGTTCCGTCGCAGTCCATGAAGCAGACGACCTCAGCCCGTGCTGCCAGCAGGCCGGCGAAGCAGGCGGCGCCGAAGCCTCGGCGCGGTTCCTCGATCACCTCGGCCCCGAGCTCGGCGGCGATCCGGCCGGAGCCGTCGCTGGAGCGGTTGTCGACGACGATCGGGTGGTAGCCGTCGGGCATCGCCGCCAGGACCGCGGGGATCGCCGCGGCCTCGTCGAGCGCCGGCAGGATCACGTCGGGCACCTTCAGTCCTCCTGCGACTTTGCCGCCCGCCGAAGCCGCACCGCGTAGATCAGGCCGAGCCGAGGAAGAGGGCGGCGCAGATCCCGATCCAGCGGGTGAGGAAGACGTCGCCGCTGAGGCCGGTGTCGTCGAGGTAGTTCGAGGCGGCGAGGCCGAGGATCTCCGGGAAGAAGAGGAGCAGCGCGAGGGCGCTGAGGAAGAAGGGGATTCGCAGGTGGTTGATCACCGGCACCCGTCGCTCCTCTTCGCGGCTGTCGGCGGGGCCGGCGAGCGAGCGGCGGGCGATCAGGTTGAGTCCCGAGTAGAGCGGGAAGGCGATCAGGTCGTGGGCGACCGCAGCGGCGCCCAGCCAGATGAAGGTCTGCAGCGCCGAGGGCGTGCCGGCGATGCGAAAGAAGGCGTAGCCGGCGATCGCGAAGCTGGCGATGACCGCCAGCAGGTGCAAGGGCGAGGCGCCGTAGATGGAGCGGGCGCGGGCGATCACGCCGGCTCGAATTTCATCGTGCCGACCCACTTCGTCTGATGCACCCCCGGCGCCGCCGGGACGATGACCCGCGCCGGGTAGCCGTGATCGGGGGAGAGGTCGACGCCGTTTACCCGCAGCGCCAGGAGGCTGCGCTCGTCGGCGATCTGGCCGGAGCTGAGGGTGACCTCGCGCAGGGCGCCGCCCTTCTGCAGCGATTCGACCAGCAGCTGGGAGGCGCCGGGCGCGCCGGCCATCGCGGCGAGGTCGCGCAGCCGTACCCCGGTCCACTTCTGCGTCGTCGACCAGCCTTCGACGCAGGCGATCGGCAGGTCATAGGTGTGTTGGGGCATCGCCAGCAGCTGGTCTCGGGAGAGCTCGCGTTCCTCGGCGCCGCTGAGGAGGAGCCGCCAGCTCGGGCCGATGTCATCGCCCGTGAGCTTCACCTTCTCGAGCGTCTTGTTGATCTGGAAGCCGTTGGGGCCGTGGTTCAGCTGGGTCGAGCGCGGGGAGAGCAGGCCCAGCGAGCGCAGCGGGCCGCCGATCGTCTGCGAGGCGGCGATGAAGCCGGCGCCGAGCGAGGCGGCGCCGACAGTCGCCAGCATTGCCCGGCGGGAGATCGTCGGCCGGTCCGGTTCGAGCGGCGCCACGTGCCCCTCGACGTAGGGCTCGGGCTCGGTGTGCTGGAGATCGGCCCGCAGCGGCCGCAGCACTCCCTGCTCGCGGAAGGTCCGCAGCGCGATCGGGATTTTGAGCCCGATGTGGAGGAGGAAGGCGGCCATGAAGACGAAGGCGCCGTAGTAGTGGGCGGTGAGGAAGCGGAAGGGCCAGGGGTAGAAGACCTGGATGTTCAGCAGGCCGGTGAAGAAGACGAAGATGCTGCCGCCGACCAGGAGGGCAAGCGAGGCGCGTTCGAGCGCGTGCGCGACGGAGCGGATCGGCGGCCACTCGAAGAGCTTCGGCATCACCGACCAGAGCTTCGCCAGCAGGATCGGGATCGCCACGAGGCCGGAGATCACGTGCAGCCCCTGGGTCAGCGCGTAGAGGTACGAGGGGCTGGTCGGCCAGGAGAAGAAGTAGAGGTCGACGCCGAGGCCGCCGCCGGGCAGCAGCGAGTTGTTGCCGAGGCCGGGGTTGTAGGCGGCCTGCGAGAGGAAGCCGGTGAAGGCGCAGACGAGGATCAGCGGCAGCAGCGCCGAGCCGAGGATCGAGGTCAGCCACGGGCCGCGCAGCGGGCTCCGCCAGAAGCTCGGCCGGGTCGGCCCGGGCGGCGGCTTCTCTGGGAACCCCGGTTTTGGCAGCTTCGGGCGCGGCAGCTTCATCGGCCCTTGCCCCCTCGCGGGACGATGCGCTCGATAGTCCCCGGCGAGGTCCGCCCGGCGACGAGCACGGCGCCGTCGCCGGGTTCGACTTCGACCGAGTTCGGCTGGCGGACCGTCGGGTAGGTCCCGACTCGTCGCAGCTGCCCGGTGGGCGAGATCACGTACTCGGCCAGCCGGTTGGTCGCGGTGAGCGTCGCCCAGAGACGATGCCGGCGACGGTCGACGGCGAGGCCGTAAGGAGTTCCCGGTGCCGCGACCTCCTCGACCTGACGCGGCGTAACCCCGATCCGGAAGACGCGGATCGCTTCCCCTTGAGTGTCTGCGACGTAGGCGAGGGTGCCGGCGGCGACGACGTGGCTCGGACCGACCCCGGCGGAGGTGGTGCCGAGGACTCGCAGACCGGCGGCGTCATAGACCTGGAGGACCCTGGCGGAGACGGCGACGAGGACCACGTAGGGACCGGCGACGGCGATCCCGCCGGGCTGGTGCGGCGCGGGAAGGGTGGCGGCCTGCGCGCCGTGCCGCAGTACCGAGACCTGGTCGGAGTGCTCGTCGGCGACGAAGGTGGCGCCGCCGAGGACGGCCGCATCGTGGGGATGGCGGCCGACCGCGACGCGCGAGCGGACTCCGGTGCCGGGGGCGACCGCGAGGACTTCGTCCGCCGACTCGGCGGGGACGACCACAGCGGCTTCGGCCGGCGAGTAGGCGAGATGGCGAGCGGCGGCTGGGAGCGGCAGCTCGGTGCGCGTTGCGAGGCTGCGGGGTTCGACCCAGGCGAGGCGGTCGGGATCGCGCAGCCCGACCGCGAGGAGGTCGGCGCGGGGGTCGAAGGCGAGCCCCTCCGGTTCGTTGCCGACCGTCGCGACGGTTCCCGCGGGCCGGGAGCTGAGCGGCGGCGAGTCGGCTGGCTCGGCGGCGCGGCGCGGCTCGCCGCCGGAGGTCGTGCCGCCGCCGCAGCCGCCGAGCAGCGCCGCGGTGGAGGCGGCGAGCACCGACAGCAGTGCCGGCGTCCATATCCTCCGGCCGATGGACGGGCGCGTGTTGGTGACGGGCGGGGCGGGCTTCATCGGCTCACACGTCGTCGATCTTCTGGTCGAGGCCGGGACGGAGGTCCGCGTCCTCGACTGCTTCCACCCGGCTGCCCACAGCCGCCGGCCCGACTACCTGAATCCCGCCGCCGAGCTCGTCGTCGGCGACCTCACCGACCCAGAGGTCGCGGTCGCCGCTGTCGACGGCATCGACGCGGTCTGCCACCAGGCGGCGATGGTCGGTCTCGGGCTCGACTTCACCGAGGCCCCGGACTACGTCGCGGCCAACGACCTCGGTACCGCGCGGCTCCTGGCGGCGCTGGCGGGGCGCGGCTTCCGCGGCCCGCTGGTCCTCGCCAGCAGCATGGTCGTCTACGGCGAGGGGCGTTACGAGTGCGAGCGCCACGGCGACGTGCGGCCAGCGCCCCGCCGGCCCGAGGATCTCGAGGAGGGCCGATTCGAGCCGCCCTGCCCCGCCTGCGGCCGGCCGCTGCGGCCACTCTCGATCGGCGAGGACGCGCCGCTCGACCCGCGGAGCGTCTACGCCGCGACCAAGCTCCACCAGGAGCACCTCTGCGCCGCTTTCGCCCGCGAGCTCCCCGGCATCGGCTACACCGCCCTGCGCTACCACAACGTCTATGGCCCGCGGATGCCCCGCGACACTCCCTACGCGGGCGTCGCCAGCATCTTCCGCAGCGCCCTCGCCGCCGGGCGGGCGCCGAGGGTCTTCGAGGACGGCGCCCAGCTGCGCGACTTCGTCCACGTCGGCGACGTCGCCCGCGCCAACCTCGCGGCGCTCGAGCGCCGCGGCGGCCCCCCGGCCGCCTTCAACGTCGCCAGCGGCAGCCCAGAGTCGATCCTGACGATGGCCGAGTTGCTGGCCCACGAGGCCGGCCCGGCGGCTCCCAGCCCCGAGGTGACCGGCGAGTTTCGCCTCGGCGACGTCCGCCACGTCTTCGCCGACCCGGCCCGCGCCCGCGAGGAGCTCGGCTTCGCCGCCGAGGTCGGCCTGGCGGCGGGGATGGCGGAGTTCGCCGAGGCCGAGCTGCGCTAGCGACCGCGGCGAGCCGGTGTCGGGGGCCGCGCTCACCACTTGGTCACGAAGAGGATCTCGGTTGCGATCGCCTGAGCGCCGAGCGCGGCGAGGACCAGCGGCACCCGCTTGACGGAGAGCGAACGGGCGGCGGCGAGGCAGGCGAAGGGGACGAGGAAGAGCCAGATCCGCTCGGTCTCCGCCTTGGTGTAGCCGGCGATGACGCTGACGGCGATCACCGCCGCCAGTGCGACCGCGGCGGACTCGCGTTCGGCCAGCGCCCGGGCGGCGAACCAGGCGACCGGGCCGAGCATCACGAGGAACGCCGCAGGGGAGCCGAAGAAGTAGAAGAGGTAGGGCCGGTGCGCCGCCAGGCCTTCGCGGTAGCGGGCGTCGGTGGCGCGGATCGCGGCGAAGACGTCGAAGCCGGTGAGCAGGTAGAGCCCGAGGTAGAGGACCGCCAGCGCGGCGCCGCAGAGGAGCGCCGTCCGCAGCGCGGCGGCGAAGCCTTCGACGGCGCCAGCGCATGATCGCCGCCCAGGCTCCGGCGGCGAGCAGGGCGTAGGAGAAGAAGGAGGCGAGCGCCAGGGCGACGGCGCCGAGCACCCGCCGAAGCGGCCCGGCGGCGAGTAGCAGTGCCGCCGCTGTCACCGCCAGGGTCGCGTAGAGGGCGTCCGCCGAGGTGGCTCCGTAGAGGAGCGAGGTCGGGACGAAGACGAAGAGCAGCGCCGCGACGCGGGCGGTGGTCTCGCCACTGAGCTCGCGAGCGAGCAGGTAGAGCGCCGGGGTGGCCAGGGCGCCGACGACGATCGTCAGCGCCGCGAGGCCGGCGGCGCTGTCGATTCCCAGCGCGTCCATGCTCAGCAGCAGGCCTGGCGGATGGCCGGCGAGGTGGGTCGGGAGGCTCGGGATCAGGCCGACCCAGCGTTCGAGCAGGCCGCCGATGCCACCGTGACCGAGGTAGTCGAGCCCCGGCAGGTACTCGGTCCTGCCCTCGCCGCCGGAGAGCGAGAAGACCTGCGAGAGGTCACCCGGGCCGCCCCTGGCCACGTTCAGGGCGATCCGGGTCAGGAGCGTCAGCGCGAAGAGCGCGACGCCGAAGATGCTGGGACGGAGCCGCGCTCGCAGCAGCCGCGGCGCCGCGAGGAGGGCAGCTGCGAGGAGAGCCAGCCCCGGGATCGCCCAGGTCGAAAGCGCCGGGCGCAGGAAGACGATCAGCGGCGGCGCCGGAGCGCCCCAGCGAGCGCCGAAGACGAACTTCGCGGTCAAGCCGACGGCGACCGTCGCCGCCGTCGCCGCGACGACCGCCCAGGGCACCCAGACGCTCGCCGCCGGGCGGCGCCGTCTCCCGCGCGGCGGTCCCTGGGTCGCCGGCTCGACCGGCGGCGGCGCCTCCGGGGCGACTATCGAGCTCACGCCCGCCCCTCTACCAGCAGCCGCGCGAACCAGCGTCCCTCGCTCTGCCAGATCTCGTCGAGCCGCAACCCGGCGGCGCCGGCGATCGCCTCGATCTCGTCGCTGGCGACGAAGGTCCAGGGAATCCAGTCGCTCACCTCGTGCGGGCTTTCGAGTCGGACCCGGCTGGTCCGCGAGGCCGTCGACGGCGGCTCCAGCTCGACCAGGGCCGCACCGCCGAGCGCGCAGCAGCCCGGCGACACGGCGCAGCAGCGCGGCCGGGTCGCCGCCGATGCCGATGTTGCCGTCGAGCAGGAGCGCGGTGTTCCAGATCGACGGCAACCGCGCCTCGAAGATCGAGCCCTCGATGACGACGCCGCCGCGCTCGCGGGCGAGCGCTGCCGCGTGCCGGGAGAGCTCGACCCCGACCGCCTCGACGCCCAGGCGCCGCAGCGCGACGACGTGGCGGCCGGCACCGCAGCCGACGTCGAGGACAGGACCGACGGCGCGCGCTCAGCAGCTCCCGCTCGTCGGCCGCGGGTGCCCGCAGCCAGCGCTCGAGCGGGAGCCGGCGACGCGAGCCGTCGTCGCCGACCGCGTGGAATCGCACCGGCTGCGCTTCCGGGTCGCATTGGTCGAGCCCGCGCTCGTAGACCGCCAGTGCGCTCGGCTGACCGACTTCAGACAAGAGCCGGTTCCAGGCTCCGCATGGCGCGGGCGAACTCGCCCGTCGGGATGCTCCTCGGCGACCAGCCGCGCGTCGTCGAAGTAGTCGACGTCACGCAGCTCCGGCAGCTCCCGCAGCCCCAGCCCGAGCGCCCGCAGTCGGCGGCGCTGGAGCTCGCGCGGTGAACGGCGAGCTCATCGCGACGCCGACGAAGGCACGGGGATGCGGTCGCCGAAACCCGATCGCCCAGTAGCCGCCGTCGGGTGCGGCGCCGAGCACCGCGTCGCCGAAGCGGAGCTCGTCGAGCGAGCGCTCGAGCAGCTGCCGGAGAGACCTGCGGGGTGTCCATCCCGATCAGCAGCGTCGGGCCGTCGTGGTGGGAGAAGGCGCCGGCCAGCCGCTCGCCGAGGTCGCCGCCGCACTGCTCGACGACCTCGAAGCCGTCCGGCAGCCAGCCACCGGGCTCGCCGTCGAGGACCAGAACCCGTTCGGCGCAAGGGGTCTCGGCGACCGCCTCGAGGGTGTCGATCAGTGCCGCTTCGGCTAGGCCGGCGGCCTGCTCGGCAGTGCAAGGAGGGCATAGACGCGTCTTCGAGCGCCCGGCAACCGGTGCCTTCGCGATGACGACGAGGCGGGACATGCGGCGATCCTTGCTGCAAGAGGTGACGATTCCATTACGTCGCCCGACCGTCGCTCGGGTCAGTCGCCCTGGCCCTATGGCCCTATGGCCCTATGGGGACCCGGTCAGTGGCGGGACGCCCTGGCGTTGAATGAGACCCAGCGGGAGTTGCACCGCACTCGGCCGATGCGATCCTTGACCCGGATCCGGCCGTGGATCCGGTTGGCGCTCACGCGGCCGCGGAACCAGACTTCGTCGGTGTTGCCGAACTGGAGGTCGCGAAAGGATCCGCCGTGGCGGATCACGGTCGGTTCGAAGTCGCTCTCCTGGTCGATCAGGATGCTGCCGTCGCGGCAACGCAGCTGGATCGAGAAATGGAGCAGCTCGACATGACTGCGACCCGTGCGCATCACGATCTGCCGGTCCTGCTTGGTCTTTCCGTGGTACTTCCCGTGTGGTTCGCTCGGGGCCGCGCCGGCGACCATCGCCGAGACGAGGCAGGCCGCGGCGAAGCAGGCGAACGAGACGATGAAACGGTGCATTGCTTCCTCCCTATGAATTGCTCTCCCTTCGCAACCAGGGGCGGGGGTCTGGGTTCTGGTACGCCCCCGGTCGCTGTCAGGGTTCTGACAGTCCTTCAGGCCAGTTGCGGCAGCCGAGCCTCGGAATCGGGGTGCGAGTCGGGTGGAGGGCGGTCTCCTCCTGGCTGGCTCTGGGCTGCGAGCGCGTGCAGAACCTCCCGGTGTTCGAGCCAGCCGACCAGCCTGCCACTGCCATCGATGACGGGGACCGCGTCGCACCTGGCCTCGTTGAGGAACGCGATTGCGACCTCGAGCGGATCGCTCGGGTGCAGCTCGGGAACCGAGGCGGCGAGATCGGCCGCCGCCCCGGTCTCGACTCGCCCGAGCGAGCGCTCCAGCTCACGAGCACCGACGATCCCGAGCACTCTCCGGTCTGCGTCGAGGACCGGCACGGCAGCGGTGCCTGCCGCCGCTATTGCCTCGGTGAGCGCCGTCTGAGTCAGGTCCGCGGCGACTCCGGGCGGAGCTTCGCGCATCGCGTAGGCAACGGTCAGCCCGGCCGCAAGTCCGCGCTGCGCCGGCCGCTCGATGTCGATCCCCCGGCGCCGCAGCTTCAGGGTGTAGATCGAATCGGCGCTGAGGAGGTGGCTGAGCGCGGTCGCAACCACCACGGCGAGCATCAAGGGCAGGATGATCGAGTAATCGCCGGTCAGCTCGAAGACGATCAAGACGGCGGTGATCGGGGCGCGGCTGGCGGCGGCAAAGACGGCCGCCATCCCGACCAGCCCGTAGGCACCAGCGCCCGCCGTGGCGGCTGGCAGCAGGTCGTGCGCGCCGATCCCGAAGGCGCTGCCGAGCATCGCGCCCATGAACAGCGACGGAGCGAAGACCCCGCCCGAGCCGCCGATCGCCATCGTCAGGCTGGTCGCAGCGATCTTGCCGAAAAGAAAGGCGAGCAGCGCGCCGACCACGTACTGGCCGTGGATCGCCCCTTCGAGCACCGGATAGCCGACCCCGTACATCTGCGGCAGCACTAGCAGTAGAGCTCCGAGCAAGAGGCCGCCAGCGGCGGGACGCAGCCAGGCGGGGCCGTGCCAGATCCGATCGGCGAGATCCTCGCTGCCGTAGAGGACCTTGATGAACGCGATGCCGATCAAAGCGGCGAACACGCCCAGCAGCACGTAGAGCGGGTACTCGAGACCGGAGACGACGTGAAATCCCGGGAGGGTCAGAAAAGCTTCTGAGCCGAAGGCGATACGGCCGACCGCCGTGGCGACGACCGAGCTGAGGACGACGAGGCCGAACGAGCGAGTCTCGAAGTTGCGAAGGATCAGCTCGAGGGCGAAGAAAACGCCGGCGATCGGCGCATTGAAGGTCGCTCCGATGCCGCCGGCGGCGCCGCAGGCGACCAGCAGGCGCGTGTGCTCACCGGCCAGGTGAGCGAGCTGTCCGGCGGCCGAGCCAAGCGCTGAGCCGATCTGCACAATCGGTCCCTCGCGGCCGACCGAGCCGCCGGAGCCGATGCAGATCGCCGAAGCAAGTGACTTGACGAGCGGCACCCGGCCACGGATCCGCCCCTCGTTGCTGTGGACGGCGAGCATCACCTCGGGCACCCCGTGGCCGCGCGCCTCGGGGGCGAAGCGGTAGACGAGCGGGCCGTAGAGCAGGCCGCCGAGGACCGGCACGACGAGGACCACGAAGGGACCGAGGAACGGCGAGGTGGGGATTCGTGAAGTGCCCGAGCGCGCTGGGGTCGGAGTGGCCGCTGAAGAGCTCGGTGAAGCCCTCGATCAGGTAGCGAAAGCCGATCGCTCCGACGCCGGAGCCGACTCCTACCACCAACGCCAGCGCGACCAGCAGCCCTTCCTGGCCTCCTCAGGCGTCGTTGCAGCGTCGCGAAGTGCTGGCGCGAAGGCAGGGCGAAGGCGGGATCGGCGGCGCTCGTGCTCGATCCGACGACACTAGGAAACTGCTGCGTCCGGCCCGCCCCGAATCGACCGTCCGTCGCCCGGTTTGTCAGGGATATGACAATCGGCATCAAGGCAGATGGCTCCTGATCCCATCCCGATCCTGCGTCACGACCCGGATCTCGCTCGCGGCCTCGATCCCGAGCGCCTGCATTTAGCGACGGCAGCCTGCCGGGCGCAGGTGGAGCGGCTGCCGAAGGGTCCCTGGGAGCCGACGATGGGCGATGAAGAACGGGCCGGCTTCGGCCTGCTCCTGATGTCCGGCTTTCTCGTGCGGCGAGTTGGCAGGGAGGGCCGGCACGGCACCGAGCTGCTCGGGCCCGGCGACCTCCTCCGTCCTTGGCAATCGCTCGGTCCAACCTCTAGCGAACCGTACGAGCCGTCCTGGCAGGTGGTCGCTCCCGCCACGGTGGCGGTTCTCGACGCCGGGTTCGCCCACCGTGCCGCGCCCTTTCCCTCGATCGCCGCGCAGCTGATCGACCGGACGATGTTGCGCTCGCGGCATCTCGCTCTGGAGCTTGCGGCGCTGCAGGACCCGCGAGTCGATCGCCGGCTCCACATGCTCCTTTGGCAGCTGGCCGACCGCTGGGGTAGGGCGACGGCTCGTGGGGTTCGGCTTGGAAGTACCGCTCACCCACGCCCTGCTGGCCGAGCTGGTCGCGGCGCGCCGCCCCTCGGTAACCACCGCCCTGGGGGACCTGCGCGACGCAGGGCGGATCGAGCGCCGCGGTCAGGCCTGGATCCTTCACGGCGGCACGGCCGCCGAACTCGCAGAGGCTCCTGGGGCAGCGCTGTCAGAAACCTGACTGTGGAGTCCGGTTGACGGTTGCGTGCGCTCCCGCCGGGAACGGAGGGAGAGTCAAACGAGGAGACGTCACCAACGGACAGGGGGAGTAATGAGACGACTAATGATCGCGGCGGCGCTCGCCGGCGCCTTGGCACTCGGAGTCCTGGGCTCGTCCGCGGCTGCGGAAAAGCCCACCAAGGTCCAGGTCGGAAATCTGGACCTGACCTTCAATGGCGGCTTCTCTCCGAAAGCCTTGCCGAAGAAGATGATGGCGCCGATCGGCCTCGCCGTCTCGGGGAAGATCCGCACTCTCGACGGCGCCCATCCGCCCGCGTTGCGCGAATTCGTCCTCGACACCGACAAGAGCGGCGGGGTCGACGTAAAGGGCTACCCGGTCTGTCGCTCGGGCCAGCTCCAATCCCGCGACACCGAAGCGGCGGAACGCGTCTGCGGTGACGCGATCGTCGGCAAGGGCCAGACCAACGTCGAGGTCGCGTTCCCCGAACAGAGGCCGATCTCAGTCAGCTCGAAGCTGCTGGTGATCAACGGCGGTGTCGCCGGCGGCACGACGACGCTCTTCATCCACGCCTACTTCAACGCACCGATCACCGGCGCGATCGTCACCACCGTGAAGATCAAGAAGCACCGGCAGGGACGCTACGGGCTCCGGTCGGTCGCCTCGATCCCGAAGATCGCCGGCGGCGCCGGCTCGGTCACCGACTTCTCGCTGCGGATCCGCAAGGTCTTCCGCAGGCATGGTGCCAAGGTGAGCGTGCTCAACGCGCGCTGCCGCGACGGGAAGCTGCAGGCCCGGGGCGAAGCTCGGTTTGCCGACGGGACGCGCGCAAAGGCCGAGGTGGTGCGCAGCTGCAAGCCGCGCTGAAGCAATCGAGCGGGCGGTGTCAGGCAGCGAGTCGGCGGAAGACGCCGTGCTCGTCGACCTCGGCCTGGCGCCACTCGTCCTCCGCCAGCTCTACCGCTCGCACCCGGTAGGTGCCCTGGGGCAGGTCGCCACCACGCAGGTCGCGCAATCCCACCGCAGCCTCGTCGATGTCGAAGCGGTCGCCGGGCGTCGCGATCACGCCGAGCGATTGCCACTCATCAGGCGAAACCCTGAATTGGAACTCGAAGTCCATATCGGCTTCCTACCCGAGTGGGGTCTGCTGATGCAGGAGCAGCTTCCACTCACCACCGTTCGCATCGCGGCGGTAGATGCTGGAGAGGTGGGCCTCGTATTCGAAGGCGCCACGGTGGCCGCTGAAGCGGTAGGTAACGAAGGCGACGTCCTTGGCCAAGCGCTCTTCGCGGGGGTCGTCGATCGAGAATCCGTCCCAACCTCCGGCGGCATCGATCTCGTTGATCGCCTCAGCCTTATCGAGGGCGCGGTTGGGGACGATCACTATCGCGTCGGGGTCGAGGCGTCGGCTATAGGTGGCGCCGTCTCCGCCGGCAAGTTCGCGCTCGAGCTCGACCAGTGGCCCGGTAGCGGCGTCGGCGGGGTCGTCGGCAGCCATCGCGGAGGCTCCTTTCGTCGGGCACTTCATCGTGCCCGATCGGCTCCCCGGCCGACTGTCAGAGTGCTGACCGCGGCCGGGGAGCGCTGTCGACTCCCCGCTACTGCGCCTGAGCGAGCAGCGAGAAGGTGCCGAACGGGTCGCCGACCACGAAGTTGCTGGCGGGCGGCGGTTCCGGAGCGGGCTGGTTGAACACGTTGTTCAACGTCGAGGCGGCAACCGCCTGGAGCTTTGCTTCGGCGTTGTTGATCCCGATCTGGCGAGTCGTCGGATTGGCGACTACTGAACCGGCCGGAAGGGTCACGTCGACGATCGAAGAGCGTCCGACGCCGCCAGGAAGCGGCGGGGTCGGAAGCAGTTCGATTTCGACCGTCGCGGCATCCGTGCCGAAGTCGACGATGATGTTCTGCAGCTTCATCGTCGGCGAGTACGGCATCGCTTTCTTCGAGATTTCGACTCCGCCGGCGGTCCCGAGGCTGCCGGAGCTGCCGTCTTGCGCCAGATTCCCTCCAGTGATCGGGAACTGGTAGGTCGTCGCGTTCGGCTTGGTGGCCGGGGCGATCGGGGTGATTCCCTCGGGCAGTTTCACGCCCTTGGCGGCGAATTTGGCGAGCGTCGCCGTGTTGGGGGTCAGGACGACGCCACCTTTTGCCACCAGCGTCACCGTTTTCGGCTGCGCCGAGCTGTAGAGGTTGCTGAGCACGCGGTTCGGATTCAGCCGCTGGTTCCCACGCAGGCCGAGCCGATTGCTGATCCGGCGCGTTGCCTTTTCCGTCAGGAACAGCTGGGAGGCCTTGAAGTTGGAGCCGAAGCCTTCACGGGCGGCGATCGGCGAGGCGAAGGTCCCGATCTGCATGTGGGCCTTTGCCACGGTCGCGTAGACGGCGCCCTTGACGGTGTTGACGCTGAGGCCGTAGATCGGCACGCCGCGGTTGCCGCGTGAGAGCTTGAAGCCGCCGCCCGTCTCGAGATGCCCCTGGACGTCGGTCGGATCGAGCATCCCGCTGGCGACGGCAAGGCCGATTTTGTTCCCGTCCACCGTGCCGCCGCGGATGCCGGTGACGGTGATCTCGGCGTTTCCCAGCTTGCGCAGGAAACCTTTCTTCATATGCAAGTCGGTCGCACCACTCGCGATCGGGTCCCGTGCCGCGGAGGCGGCGGGGACGAAGACGAGAAGCGCGGCCAGCGCGGCAAGCGCCGAGCAAATCGCTCGCGCTGCGACGGGCGCCGGTCGTGGGGCGTTGGTCATCGTTTCCTTCCGGTTGGTCGATTTGGCATTTCCACCTTGGAAAACGTCTCGGGGCTCGCGGTTCCGCGAGGGTCAGATCGCTGACACCTGCCGCGCCTGCCGATCTCTCTGCGATCGGCTGTGTTTCGATCGCAAACGGGATGTCCACGCTCGGAGAAGGAGGAGCCTTGTTTCGAACCGCAGCTACCGGCCGCCGGGTGATCGCCGCCGCGGCGCTGGCGCTGGTTGCCCTTCTCGGTGCCGGCGTCCTCCCGGCTCACGCGTCCGAGGCGGCCTATCAGCACTACGCGGCTTGTGGGCTCTCGCCGAAGGCGAAGCCGGCCCGTGCCTGTCCGCGGGACCGACCGAAGGCCGCCTTCTTCCGCAGTCGCCGGGCCGAGGTCTACTTCACCGTCTGCGTTCGTTTCGCGGCTGAAAGGACGCTCTGCGCCAAGCGGCAAAAGGCCGGGCGGAGCGTGCTCTACGTCAACCGAATCACGGCGGGTCCCGGCAGGCACCGGATCACCTGGTTCGTCGAAGGCAAGCGGGTCGGCAGAGCCTTCCTACGGGTGAATCGATGAGCCGGTTTTCATGGCGAAGGTCCTTGGCGGCGCCGGCGACCCTTACAGGTTCCGCCGATCTCTTCAGTGCCTACGAGCGGCGCAACCGCCTGCTTCTGCCAGTGGCGCGGCCGGTGCTCTCGCGGTTCGCGGGCTTTACCTTTGACGGATCCGCTCCGGCACGGCGTGAGCTGCTCGAGCGCATGCCGTTGGTTGGTCTCATGGACCCGGCCGGGTGCTGACTCGGGCGCTTGCTCTATGCATTCGAATTCAAGGGAGCCGCCGGCTGGGAACCGTTTGGCACCGGCCGGGGGAGTGGTCCTCGGTGGCATCAGGAGGCCTTCGCAGATCTGCGGGAGCTGGCCGAAGGGAAGCTCCCCGATGGAACCTACCGCTGCATTGCGATGCGCGGTGAGATCAGTCGCTGGACCTATTTCGAGGCGCTCGACGGGACGGCGCGCCCGTTCGCAGGCTCTGCCTGCCTGGGGTTCTCGGCGGTCACTTCGAGCCAGCGCCGGCGTCGGTAAGGTGTGAGTTGGTGAGCCGGGAAGCCTGGTCGGCGCAGGAATCGTCGACCCCGAAAGGCTTTCAATGGCTGTTGCTGTCAGCACCTTCCTGATCGCCCTCGCGGCCATCGCCAGCGAGCGCCTTCATCGGACCAACGTCGCTTTGCTCGGCGCGGCGATCGTCGTCCTCTTCGTCGGCGACTTCTCCCAGGAGCAGGCGATCGAGGCGGTCGACTTCAACACCATCGGCCTGCTGGTCGGGATGATGATCCTCGTCTATCTCACCCAGCAGACCGGGGTCTACGACTACATGGCGATCCGCGCCGGCCAGATCTCGAAGGGCCGCTCCTTCGCCCTGACGATGAGCCTCGCCGGGATCACCGCCGTTCTCTCCGCGTTCCTCGACAACCTGACGACGATCCTGCTGATCGCGCCGATCACTTTCCTGCTCGCCGACGCCCTCGACATCAAGGCGGTGCCGCTGCTGATCATCGAGGTGATCGCCTCCAACATCGGCGGCACGGCGACGCTGATCGGCGACCCGCCGAACATCATCATCGCCGGCGCCACTGGCCTCAGCTTCAACTCGTTCATCGTCAACCTGGCACCGATCGTGGTCGTCACCTTGGTGGTCGTGGTGCCCCTTCTCTACCTCGTCTTCCGCCGTCAGCTGCAGATCGAGGAGGGCAACAGGCGGGCGGTGATGGAGCTCGACGCCGCCGCCTCGATCCGCGACGTTGCCGAGCTCCGTCGCACCGGACCAGTGCTGGTCTTGACGATTCTCGCTTTCTTCGCCCACCAGGCTCTTCACGTCGAGCCGGCGACCGTCGCGCTCACCGGCGCAGCGATCGGGTTGCTGGTCACCAGGCTGAAGCTCGAGGAGACCTTGGCGCATATCGAGTGGACGACGCTCTTCTTCTTCATCGGCCTCTTCGTGATGGTCGGGGCCCTGGAGGCGACCGGGGCGATCGAACACGTCGCCGACGCGGTCAAAGACGTGACCGGCGGTGACCGGACGGCCGAGTTGCTGGGAATCGTCTGGATCGCGGCGTTGGGGTCGGCCGTGGTCGACAACATCCCCTTCACGACCGCGATGATTCCGGTGGTGAAGGATCTACAGGCAGCCGCTCACGCCGAGGGCGATGATGCCTACTGGTGGTCGCTTGCCCTCGGCGCTTGCTTCGGTGGCAACGCGACGATGATCGCTGCCGCCGCCAACGTCGCGGCGGCCGGCCTTTCCGAGCGGGCGGGGACGCCGATCGGCTTCATGACCTTTCTACGTATCGGCCTGCCCGTTACCTTGATCTCGATCGTCATGGCCTCCGGCTATGTCGCCGTCCGCTACATCGCACTCTGAGGAGATCCAATGCCCGACGCGATCGTCAAAGAGATCCTGCGGGAGATTGATCCGCTGAGGACCGACGACCTGATCGGCCCTGCGGCGCGGCGGGTGCTCGACACCGGGCTCCCGGCTCTCCCCGCCGTCGAGGAGGACGGCAGCTTCGCCGGCATCTTCGGCGAGCGCGAGTTCATGACCGCTCTCTTCCCTGGCTACGTCGGTGAGCTCGCGTCGGCGGCGATGGTCTCCCGCTCTGTCGACGAGACGATCGAGCGGCGCAGCGACTGTGCCTTCGAGCCGATCCGCCGCTACCTAACGACCGATCACGTCCTCGTCGAGGACAACTACTCCGATACCCAGCTGGTCGAGATCTTCCTCCATCACCGGGTGCTGATCGTCCCGATCGCGACCCAGGGAACCGTCCACGCGGTCGTCACCCGGCACGCCTTCTTCAGCCTGTTAGCGGAACGCTTTGGCGAAATTGCAGAGGATCGCGATGAAAATGGGTGAGCGGCAAAGGCGTCCGGACAACGAGCGGCAAAGGAACAAGGTCGTCATCGGCATTTATCTAGCCGGCGCCGCGATGGTCACCGCAAGCGTCGTCATCGAGGCCTGCTCTTAGGCCGCACTTCAGATCGCCGCAAGGTCGTGCGGTCAGGCGCCGTCGAATCGCGGCTCGGCTCGAATCGGTCGTAAAGGCAGCCGAGAGCTCGAGATCTTCGGAGCGAGGATCCCTGATCGTCGGAGCCCAATGAGACTCGAGCAATGGGCTGACAAGGCTCAGCACGGACCAACAGTTCGCCCGGAACCTAGATCAGCACCCGTTCCGGGCACCCTGCCCATATCGAGCGGACCTTTAAGTTGCGGGCGTACGCTTGGACCGTGTTCTCCGGTCTTGAGAGCCCGCTCCACCTTCTGGTCTTGCTCGTCATCGCCGCGCTGCTCTTCGGTCCGAAGCGCCTGCCCGAGCTAGGTCGCTCCCTGGGCGAAGGAATGCGGGGGTTCAAACGCTCCCTGGAGGGCGATGAGGAGTCGGGGGGCGGCGCCGGTGACGCGCTTCCGCAGCCCGGGTCCTCCGACCGCCCTGAGTAGCGCGCGCGGCAGCTGGGTCTCCATCGTCTCGAATGCATTTCGCGCTTGATCGCAATAGGCTGGGCGCAGGTGGTGGGAAGACTCCACGAGACGCAGATTCAGATCGAACGCGGGCGCTTACTTCGGTCTTTTCGACCGACCTGCGTTTGCGGCTGGACTGGCGAGGTCTTTTGGAGCCGGTCGTTGGCGGAACGGGTGTGCAGGTCGCACCAGCTCAGAGCTGGAGCGGCATCCTCCGTAACGTTCCGCGCGGTGAACGTCGCGCCAGGCAGAGTGGCCGGGAAGCCGCTCTAGCGCGGGCCGAGGGTCAGACCCTCGCCCAGAATGAGGTGTGACCTCGGTTGCCGTCCTGCTTGCCCTTTTCGATCGCGGTCTTGGCTTCGCGGACCCGGCTCTGAGTCGGAACCCGGGAGGTCCGTCGGTCAGAACGCTGACAGATGAGTTCACGAAGCCTCGACGTGCCAGCGATCCGATGCAAGTCTGGAATGCGGTGTCTGCCCCATCCCCGCTTCGCGATGCTCTCGACTCCCGTGATTTTTCCGCTGCGCGGAGCCTCGCCGTAGAGGTGCCCGAGGTCGATTTGGAGGACGCGCTGGCACTGACCCTCCTAGCCGCCGACGAGGAGCCTGAGCTCTATGTAGAGATGGCACGACGATGGCTCGCCCGCTATGTGGTCGAGAAGGCTCCTCGGCCCTCGCAGCTTGAGGAAGTCGCGCAGATTCTCGCTCAGGTTGCTGCGGGATCTTTAGCCTCGACGGACGCATCGACAGTGCTCGAGAGCAGCGTCAGCAAGGAGGAGGAAGGATGAGCGGCGGCCCCCGGTTCGACAGCCTCCTTGTGAGCGGCTTGTTCCTGTTAGTTGGGGCGCTCTTGGTCGTCGCCGTGGTGTTGGCTGTCCAATAGCAGTCGGAACTGTCAGAGCACTGACACCTACTCCCCAACAGCTCGCAGGGGGCGTAACCTGAGTTTTGGAAGGGGAGATATGAATCCCTGGCTGGTCGGGCGGGACCTGTGTCTGACAGAGCGCACCCCGGCCGGCCAGTCGGTGCGCCTCCTCGTCCCCCCCGCAGGAACGACAAAGAGCCCCGGCGCGTGTCTCATCGTCGGCGCCGGGGCTCTTTCCTCGTGCTTCTCCGTCTCACCGGGGTCGATCGAGTGATGAGAGCCAGGCCGAGATCTCTTCGCCGATCCGCTTCCCAGAGTCCTCTTGGATGAAGTGGATGCCGGGCACCGTCACTTCGCTCTGGTCAGGCCAGCGGCGACAGAACTCGCGCTGGGGTCCAGTCAGGATGCTGCCGGGGGTGGCATTTATGAAGAGCTTCGGCAGACCGGGTGCGTTCGCGAGCCAGCGCGCGTATTCCGCACAAATCGCCGCTACCTCGGCCGGTTCCCCTTCGATCGGGATCTGCCGTGGCCAGACCAGAGTCGGTAGCCGATCGTCGCCGGAAGCCGCGAACGGACGGCGATACTCCGACATCTCCTCCGCGCTCAGCTCTCGCAGAACCGAGTTCGGGAGGATCCGCTCGACGAAGAAGTTCCTATCCAGGACCACCTTCTCGCCAGCGTCTGAGCGGAGCGTCTGGAAGATCTGCCGCGCCGTCTCGGGCCACTCCTCCCAGCCGGCGAGCGGGCGGACGATCGTCTCCATGTAGGCAATCGCCCTGACCTTGCCCGGGTGTCGGCGGGCCCAGTCGAAGCCGAGCGCGCCTCCCCAGTCGTGGAGGACGAGGGTGACGTCATCGAGAGCTCCGAGCTCGCCGAGCAGCTCCTCGAGGAACTGGCGGTGAGAGTCGAAGGTGTAGCGGCCCTCGTACTCTGGCCGAAGCTTCTCGGAGTCACCCATGCCGATCAGGTCCGGCGCGATGCAGCGCCCATTGTCTTCGAGCTCGGCGATTACCGAGCGCCAGAGATAGGAGGAGGTCGGGTTGCCGTGCAGGAGCACGATCGGCCTACCTTGACCCCGTTCTACGTATGCCATCCGGTGGCCGAGAATCTCGGCGTAGCTCTTCGACTCGCTCCACTCTCCCGCCACCCCAGGGACTCTACGCGGCACCGCCTCGCCTCTTTACTCAGGTGGGACTCTGATGTGACCGCCTCGCTTGTCAAACCCCCGGCATCGGTGAGAATTTGATCGGACGCTGATCACGCCCAGTCGTTTCTCAAGGCACTGAGGCGGTCGACTCGCAGCTGCTCGCCTCGTCGCGCCCGCCACCGCCGATGCAGATGTCGCTGCCTCGGCGACCGTTGAGCGTGTCATTGCCGCCGCGGCCAAGTAGAACGTCCGGACCCTGGTCGCCGCTAAGGACGTCGGGACCGGGTGAGCCCTCGATCTTCTCGACGCTCGGGTCGATGTGACCGGCGCGGCAGCCAGGCACGTCGGGATCGAAGACTGCGCCGCCGATCGTCGCCTTGACGAATGTGCCGCCATTGCGCACTCGGGCAAAGGAGGTGCTGTCGTTCTCTCCGGGGCCACCGTCGAAGAGGTCTCCGTCGCAGGGCTGCCCGCCGATCAGGAGATCGTTGCCGGGGCCGCCGATCATCCTGACCGCGCCCGAGTCTTTGCGCGGGTGGAAGATGTTGACGCCATAGAGCACGTCGTCGCCTCCGCCCCCTTCGAGCGTGTCCGCATCGTGGTCATCGCCGGCGTAGAGGACGTCGTCCCCGCGCCCACCGCGGTCGGTGTCTTCGCCCTTGCCCCCATCGATGATCGAGGAGACCGATCCGGGAACGCTGTCGGCAACTCGGAAGCTGTCGTTGCCGGCGCCTAGCGAGGCGAGGATGGTCGAAACGTGGCCGCGGCAGGAGATTGAGTTGGCGGCAGCGTCACGAGAGCAGGCGGTCGAGGTTGGATCGCCCAGCAGGACTTCACCACCTTTGGCTTCGCCGTGGACGGTGTAGAGGCCACCCGCGAACGAGACCGCGACCGCATCGGGTTCTTGGCTGCCGGTGACGATCAGGGTGGTGGCGCCGTCGATGCTTTCGTATAGCTCGATCGCGGTGCCTTCCGCTCCCTCCATCGCTCCACAGGAGGTTTCGGCCGCAAAGCCGCCCGTGCATTCGTCGGAGCCCGGTCCGCCGAAGGCCTCGTCACCGGAGCCGTCGCCGCGCAGCGTGTCATCGCCCGGTCCGCCATCGAGCCGGTTCGGGGTGCCCTGATTCGCGATCAGGGTGTCGTTGCCCGCGCCGCCGATCGCATCCTCGATGCCGGACAGGTGCTCGCCCTCAGCTCCGCTGACGATCTGACTAGCGAGGTCAACCGTCACTGTTCCGCCGGTCCCCGCGTAGGAGGCGATGTCGTGCTCGCCCGGGCCGCCGTTGACCGAATCGTTGCCGGGGCCGCCGGTCAAGACGTCGAAATCACCGGGGCCTCCGTTCAAGGTGTCGTCGCCAGGACCGCCGTTGACACGATCGCCGTTGCCACCTCCGCCGTCGATTCTGTCGTTGCCGCTTTCACCGAAGAGGACATCTTCATCGCCGCCGCCGTCGAGGTCATCGGAGCCGCGTTCGCCATACAGCGTGTCGTTGCCCTCCTCGCCGTAGAGAATGTCCTTCCCTCGGCCGCCATAAATCGTGTCCTTGCCGCCCCCGCCACAGACCAGGTCGTTGCCTCCTTCGCCGTAGATCGAGTTGTCGGCAGCGCCGGCGACGATTACGTCAGGAGCCTTAGTGCCGACAATCCTGGCGCCGTTGGAGACGATCGTCGCTCGCTTGCCATGGCAGGTGGGAGCCGCCTGCACTGTCGATGGCCAAGCGAAGACGAACAGGGCGGCGAACGCGAGCAAGAGCGGCGTAGGCGTCTGGCCGAGCGTTGGGGTCGAACGCAGATCCATCAACTCGCTGACCATCGGGCGAATCGCTTGCCGGCTTGAATGGAGCGACCGAATCGCGCAATGCTGCAAGGCGCCTGGCCCGGGACCATGAAAGGTCTGCCAGCTTGAGCCCAGGGCCTAGAATTGGACGAATCTCGTAGCGATCGCCTCTTGGGATGCGCTCAGGGGTTGCGATTGTTTGGTCGAGACGATGACGAGAATCTTCGGGAGAAGCGGCGGCAAATCGGGAAGCAGGTTCCTCGCGGCCTTTTGCGTCGTTTCGTTGCAAGTGGCCTGTGTTGCCGGGGCCGCCGCCAAGCCACTCAGCGGCGTTGCGGGGCCGACGAACCTTTCAATCACGAGTGAAGAGGGGCGCCTGGTCGGCTCCGAGGCTCTGGTACCTGTGCGATGTGAAGGGCCACGCATGGCGCTTTGCAGCGGCACGCTCAGTCTTTCGCTCGCCGGAAAGACCCGGTCTGCTCCATTCTCGGTCTTCGCTGGCTCGCGGCAGAGTCTGGCGATCTCGCTTGGGCGAGCACTCGCGCGTCACACTCGGTCGGCCGTGGCGGTCGCGAGCACCGTACAAGCCACGGGCGGCTCATCGCGGAGCCGGGCTTTCGTTCACTTTCGGCGGCCCCTCAGTTCGGTTTTCGGCTGAGGGACAGATGGTGGCTGCGGAAGCCCTCCTCGGCCGAGCAACCGACCAATCCGAGAGCGGTATGGAGATCGACACCGGCTTTGGACCGTCCGGCGGCTCCTACGCCGAAATCGATCGTGAGGTGCAAGACCATGTGAAGGAGAACACTCCGCTCAACCCGGGGGCGGCTGACGTGGCGCAGTTCTAACCGCCTGGTTTCGTGTGGGCACTCCTCGCCATAAGTGCCCAAATCGCCGACGGATCGCCGCGAATCCGCGCATATCTCGATTCCTGTCCGCTGTTGTGCGCAGCAGAAACACCTGCAAATCAGCCTCTTTCTCGGGAATCTCTAGATCGCTCGGACGAATTTGTAATCAGGAGGTTGCCGGTTCGATCCCGGCGGGGGGCTCTCACCAAGAAGCCCTGCAAATCGCAAACTTGGCTTCGGTCAGGCACCGATTTCCATCGACACCGCCGCGTTATACTCGCGGTATGACTCACAAGGTCGGCATCAAAGGCCAGGTGGTGATCCCCAAAGCGATTCGTGACGAGATCGGGATCAAACCCGGTGACGAGGTGACGTTCGAGCCAAACGGATCCGAGGTCCGGGTGCGGCGGGTCAACGACGATCCCAAGCACCGCGCCGACGAGATTCGCACGCTGCGTGGCATCTGGGCCGAGACCGGTGGCGGCACCGAGGAGCTGCTGGAGGAGCGGCGGCGCGAACGCGACGCCGAGGAGCGCAAGGCCCAGAGGTGGGGCGTTGATCGTCCTCGATAGCTGGGCGCTTCTCGCTTATCTCAAGGACGAGGACTCGGCCGATCGCATCGAATCCGCCTGGCTCGAGGAGGGCGCAACGATCTGCTCGGTCAACCTCGGCGAGGTTCTCTACATCCGGATGCGGGGTGATGGGGAGGACTCGGCTGTCGCCGACGTCGACCGAGTCCGCCGACGCCTAGATGTCGTTGATCCGGATTGGCCTCTCGTCTCGGAGGCGGCGAGGATCAAGGCCCACGGCGGTCTCTCCTATGCCCATGCCTTCTGTGTCGCGACTGCTCGACAGTCAGATGCCCCCCTCTGGACCGGCGACCCCGAGATCGTCGACCAGGCAGCCGAGCATTCATGCACTGTCGTGGACCTCCGAGTCCCAGGCGGGTAAATCGCCCCAGGGAGCGCTTCGCCGACCGGTGCGAACAGCGAGCGAAGACGACTCAGTGTCGTGAGGACGCGCGATGACCGTCAGCTCTGGCGCCTCTGGGTCAACTAGTCGGTGTCTGCCTCTGCCCGGATCTCAGAGGGCAGTTCCCCCATGGCACGGCCGATCCTTCTGCGGGTAAATCCGGTTGATTGGTCGCGGGCCCGACGCATCGGATTCCGGGCGCGGGGGTCGCCGAGCTTCGCCAGCGCCATCGCCGCAGCCCGACGGATTCGGTTGTGGGGGTCACCTAGGGCGCCGATGAGTGCCGGCGTCGCCCGTCTGTCTCCTACGTCGCCCAGCGCGTTGGCGACGAGAATTCGTATGCCAAGGTCTTGATGGCGCATTTGGTCGATCAGTAGACCGACGCTCTCTCGATCTTTGAGCTTGCCGAGGCCACGTATCGCCCATCTCTGCGCCGAGCGGTCCCCGTCGGCCAAGGCTTGTCTCAACGTCGCGACACTGACCCCCTCACCAATCTCGCCAAGGGCGATGGACATCCAGCGCCCTTCCGGCGGATCGTGATCGTCGCGGATCATCCCGCCGACTGGACCTCTTGGTAGGCACGCACCACATCCTCGAGTTGCACTACGCGGCTGCCCTTCACAAGCGCCGCGTCGCCCGGACCTAGTGTGCCCAACAGGGCGACTGCCTCCTCTATCCCGCTCACCTGCGCCCCGCCATAGAGGCCGGTTCCGTATCCGACCACCTCGATTCCGAGCTCTTCGGCAACGAGGGCGATCCGACGATGCTCGGACTCGCTGCGGTCTCCCAGCTCGGCCATCAGGCCGAGGATCGCCAGCCTGCGTCCACCGGGCAGCTCGGCGAGCGATCGCAGGGCCACCTCGGCCGAGGCGGGGATCGCGTTGAAGCAGTCGACGACCAGGACGGGTGCGCCGGGCACGCGATGGACGTCCATCCTCATCGGCGAGCCCGGGCTCGCCGACAGAGCCGTGGCCACGTCCTCGACGGAGACCCCGCACCACAGCGCCGCCGCCGCTGCGGCCAACGCGTTGGAGACCTGATGCACGCCGCGCAGCGCCAGCCGGACCTCGATCTGTCCCCAGGGCGAAGAGAGACGGAACCGGGGACGCAGATCTTGATCGAGGGCAACCTCGTCGGCCCGGACCTCGGCGTCGTCGCTCACCCCGTATCCGAGGACGGGGCAGGCGCCGAGCGACGCCATGTCTCGGACCCACGGGTCGTCGAAGTTCAGAACCGCGAGACCCGATGGGGGAAGGGCGGCTACCAGCTCGCCCTTGGCGCGGGCGACGCCGTCGAGGTCGCCGAGGTACTCCAGGTGAGCCATGGCGACGCGGGTCACGATGCCGACGTCCGGACGCGCAACCCCGGCCAGCAGTTCGATGTCCCCCTCGCGCCGGACACCCATCTCGAGGACGGCCCACCGGGCGGCGTCTGGAGCGTTCAAAAGCGTCAGCGGGAGACCGAGCTCGTTGTTGAAGGAGCGCTCGCTAGCAGCGGTGCGGAAGGTCGACCCCAGACAGCTGGCCAGGAGATCCTTGGTGGTCGTCTTGCCGACCGATCCGGTGATGCCGATCGCACCACCGACCCGACCGCGGGCGAGGGCGCCGAGGCGGAGCAGGGCGGCGGCGGTGTCGTCGACCCGGATGGCCGTCGCGCCGACCGGCTCCTGTGCGGTGAGGTAGGCCGAGGCGCCCGCCTCGAGCGCCGCCGGGATGAAAGCGTGGCCGTCACGCTCGGCCACGATCGGGACGTAGAGCTGGCCCGGTCGGATGGTCCGTGAGTCGATGCCCGCCCCGCGGATGCCGACCTCGGGCCCGACCGCCGCGCCGCCGAGGTACGCCGCCAGTTCAGGCGATTGGAAAATCAAAATAGGTCTCCGGGTGGGGCTCGTCTTCCAACGTGTAGTGCCACCACTCGCAGTCGTAGGACCTGAAGCCAGAGAGCTCCATCACCGATCGCAGGTGTTGGCGGTTTAGGGCATCGACCTCCGGGATCCCTTCCGCTCCGTGGTGGGAGATCGGATCCATCAGGTCGTGGTCGCCGCCCATCGGCGCGCGTTCACCGGTGGCCAGATGGAAGAGCGTCAAGTCGACGGTGCTGCCCCGGCTGTGGCCGGACCTGGGCGCCACATATCCCTTTTCGAACATCTCGGTCCTGTGGATGTTGGGATAGTGCCGCCCCTTTGTGCGGCCGTCCTCCGGCTCTCGCGACCAGCGCAGGAAGGAGTCGACAGCGCGTTGGGGGCGATAGCCGTCCCACAGAAGCAGGCCGAAGCCGACCGATGCGGCCTTCACCCGCGCTCGGTCCAAGGCCGCGCACAAAGCCCTCGTACCGACGATGCGATTCGCCCGGTAGCCGTCCACCGGCTTGCCGGTGAAGTTGTCCCAAGTCGCGTACTTGGCATCCCAGTAGATCCCGGACACGTGCTCGTCGACGAAGACGAATTGATCTCTCATCGTCGGCTCCCTGCCAGCGCCGAGTCAACCAACTTCTCGATCACCTCGGCAGGCGAAAATCCCGCCGCCTCCATCATTCGCGGATAGCGGCTGTAGGAGGTCATGCCGGGCATCGTGTTCACCTCGTTCAAGACGACCGTTCCATCCTCCTTGAGGAACAAGTCGACCCGGGCGAGGCCCGAGCATCCCAGGGCGCGATAGACGGCCTTCGCGGTCTCCTGGACTCGCGACCGTGACTCCGCCGGGATGTCCGCAGGAACGATGAAAGTCGCGTTGTCGGAGCCGTTCTCGGGATCAGTCTCCTGGTGGATCCGGAAGAAGCCGTGGGAAAGCTCGATCCGATCGATCTCCCCGACGGAGAGGTCCGCACCGCTGCCCGACAAGGCACACCCGACCTCGCTGCCGACGACGACCTCCTCGATCAGCACCTTCGAGTCGTACTCTCTGGCAGCCGCCACGGCACCCGACAGTTCCTCCACTCCGCCCACTTTGCTGACGCCGAAGGAGGAGCCAGAGCGCGCAGGCTTGACGAAGACCGGATAAGAGAACCGGTCGGGATCAAGCTCCTCGTCGGCGGTGACGGTGCAGAACCTCGGCGTCGCGATCCCCGCGCTTGCGGCGACGATGTAGGCGAGGGACTTGTCCATGCATAGAGCCGAGCTCTGGACATCGCAGCCGACGTAGGGGATGCCGGAGAGCTCCAGCAACCCCTGGATCCCACCGTCCTCCCCAAACCTCCCATGCAGGACGGGGAACGACAGATCCAGGTCGATCCTCTCGTAGCGTCCCTGCTCGAGGACGAGCAATCCGCGCGCGCCGCGGTCCGGTGACAGCACGGCGGGACGGCTATTGCCACCTTCCCAAGACGGGTGCGGGCCGTCGCAGAGCCGCCAGGCGCCGCTCTTCGTGATGCCGATGTAGAACGGCTCGTACCTCTCGATGTCGAGGTGCCGCGAGACCTCCTGCGCGGATTTGACCGAGATCGGATGCTCCTCCGAGGGCCCGCCGAAGACGACGCCGATCCTCGGCCTAGCCATGCTGCTGCTCGTTTTCGACCGTGAGACAGTCAACGAGGGTGTTTTCGACCATGTCGCGCAGGGCGTGATCGGTGTAGTAGGCGGTGTGAGGACTGACGAGAACGTTCGGCAACTCCTGCAGCCGCAATAGCAGTGCGTCGTCGATGCACTTGCCCCTGCAGTCTTCGTAGAAGAAGCCCTCTTCGCCCTCCAAGACATCAAGCGCCGCGCCGCTCAAATGTCCGCTCTCCACAGCGCGCACGAGAGCCTCGGTATCGACGAGCGGACCACGGCCGGTGTTGACGACGTACGCACCCGGCTTCATCTGCCCGATGCGGCGCTGATCGAGAAGGTGGTGCGTGTCCTCGGTAAGCGGCGTGTGGAGCGTCACCAGATCGCTCTCCCGTATTAGCTTGTCGAGCGAAATCCGCTCGGCAGCAGGGTCGGTACGCCGGTCATGAGCGAGGACGCGGCAGCCGAAGCTGCGCAGCCGCTCGATCACCGCGGTCCCGATCCGCCCGGTGCCGATCACGCCGACCGTCAGGTCGCGCAGCTCTTTGCCGCGGATGGCGGGCAGCCGGTAGTCGTAGGTGTCCGCTTTCCTGATCATCGCCTTGGCGTTCCGCACCGCCATCAGCATCAGCATCAGCGTGTAATCGGCCACGCTGTCCGGTGAGTAGGAGACGGTCCCGACGGAGATGCCCAGGCTCTCGGCGTATCTCACGTCGAGATGGTTAGTGCCGATGCTTCGCGTCGAGATGTGCTCGACGCCGGCCTGGCTCAGCGCGAGCAGGGTGGAGTCGGCGATCTGGTTCTTATGGCCGACGCTGATGCACCTGTTGCCGAGGGCCAGCGCCAGGTGGTCTGTGGATACCGGCGCCTCGGTTAGGGTCGGTCGGATTCCAAGACGTGGCGCCATTTCGCGAAACAAAACGGCCTCGTCCTGTTCGCATCCGTAAATGGTCATTCCCACCGTCGGGGCGGAAGTCGGAGACGAGGAGGCCGGAGTGGAGAGGCCGCGGGTCGTTGGTGCTGGCGTGCTGGAGGTCATGCCGCCATTGAAGGCGACGCGATGTTGCCGGCACGTATGCGAGTTTCGATATGCCGACGATAGGTTCGATCGGCAGGGCAGTTATCCGGCGGCCACCTGAGCGGTGACCCGGAGCCCGCCGTCGGCCCTCGGGGCGAGGGTCAGGATGCCGTCGTGTGCCTGGGTGATGCTTTTGGCGATCGCGAGCCCGAGGCCGGTGCCCGCGTGGTCGCTGCGCACTCGTTCGCTGCCTCGGAGGAACGGCTCATCGAGCGTCGAGACCACCTGTGAGGTGAGCTTCTCGCCGGTGTTCTCGACGGTCAGCATCGCTCCGTCGGGTTCCGCACTGGTCGTGACCCACACGGTGCCCTCTTCGGAGAGGTTGTGGACGATCGCGTTGTGAACGAGGTTCGTGGTCAACTGCAAGAGGAGCGCGCGCGATCCGACGGTGGGCGTCGGCTCGATGGAGGTCTCGACGCTGATGCCGCGTTTGTCGGCGAGCGGGAGCAGGGTCTCCGTGGCTTCTTCCGCCAAGAGGGAAAGGTCGACGGGCTCTCGGATAAAGGAACCCTGGTCGACGCGACTGAGCAGGAGCAGCGCTTCGGTGAGATCGATCGCCCGCGCGTTGACGGCGTAGAGCCGCTCGACGAGCTCTACTTTGTCGCTGGTCGGATCGGCGCGTGCGACCTCGAGAAGGGTCTGGGTGACCGCGAGCGGGGTGCGCAGCTCGTGCGAGGCATTGGCTGCGAATCTCTGCTGTTCTGCGACCTGCGCCTCGAGTCGTGCGAGCATCGCATCGAAGGCGTCGGCGAGTTCGCGGAACTCGTCGCGTCGTCCAGGTAGCCGGACTCGGTGGGCAAGCGATCCGGTCGCGGCGATGCGGGTGGCGTCTGCGATGCGATCAAGGGGGCCGAGCATTCTCCCGGCTAGCAGCCAGCCTCCCACGAGCCCGAACACCAGGAGGAAGGCCAGCACAACAACTGCCGCCGATCCAAAGACAGATGGGCCAAAGTTAGTCGGGTCGACGACGCGCTGGAAGTTGGAGAGCGAGGGGACGAGCTTGCTTGCGGGATAGCCCCGCAGCAGGAACACCCAGACGGCCGTCAGCATCAGGGCGCCGGCGATCATCAGGAAGCCGGCGTAGCTGAGGGTGAGCTTAAGCCGGACGCTCAAGCCCGGGGCCCTATCCACTGTCTGCCTCCTCGTCGGGCCGGATCTCGATCCGGTACCCGACGCCCGTCACGGTGGCGATGACCGAGGGTTCGCCGAGGCGCTTGCGCAGTCCGGAGACGGTGATCCGCACGGCGTTCGTGAACGGGTCGGCGTTCTCGTCCCACGCACGCTTCAAAAGCTCCTCGGCGCTGATGACGCCGCCTTCGGCGGCGACGAGAACCTCGAGCACGGCGAATTGCTTCCGAGTCAGTTCCACGTAGCGGCCGTCGCGGTAGACCTCGCGTCGGAACGGATCCAGACGCAGTCCCGAGATCTCCCGTACGGGCGGCGAGCTGTGGGCGCGCCTGCGGTCGAGTGCCCTGAGGCGGAGAACGAGCTCCTTCAGCTCGAAGGGCTTCGTCAGGTAGTCGTCGGCGCCGAGCTCGAACCCCGAAGCCTTGTCGTCGAGCCTGTCGGCCGCGGTGAGCATCAGGATCGCCATGCCGCTGCCAGAGGCGACGATCCGTCCGGCGATCTCGTCGCCGGAGGGGCCGGGGATGTCGCGGTCGAGGACGGCGATGTCGTAGTCGTTGGTCCCGAGCAGCTGCAGGGCGGTGTCGCCGTCAGCGGCGACGTCAGCGGCGATCGCCTCCAGGCGGAGCCCATCGCGGATGGCTTCTGCCATGTGGGGCTCGTCCTCGACAATCAGCACGCGCACAGGCCGATGCTACGAGCTGCCGCATATCGCCGGCATATCAAGGAGCGTCGATTTCAGATCGCGGCAAAAGTCGCGCTTGCAGCTCGTTCTCAGCTGGCCTAGGGTCGAGTGAGGCGGTTGGAACAGTTTCCAGAATCGACCAGGCAGCGAAGGCGAGCAAGATGGGCGACGGGCGGTTTCCGGAAGGGTTCCTGTGGGGTGCGGCCACCTCGGCTTACCAGGTCGAGGGTTCGCCGCTTGCCGATGGGGCGGGCGTCTCCATATGGCACCGCTTTGCCCACACGCCGGGCAACATGGTCAACGACGAGAATGGCGACGTCGCCTGCGACCACTACGTCCGCTTCCGCGACGACGTCGCGGTGATGAAGGAGATCGGCCTGGGCGCCTACCACTTCTCGACCGCCTGGTCGCGGGTCCTGCCGGAGGGGACGGGGCGGGTCAACGAGGCGGGGCTCGACTTCTACGACCAGTTGGTCGACGAGCTCGTAGGAGCCGGGATCTCGCCGGTGATCGTGATCTACGCCTGGGAGATGCCGGCCGTCCTGCAGGATCTCGGCGGCTGGGCCAACCGCGACTCGGTCGAGTGGTTTGCCGAGTTCGCCGGCGTCCTCTTCGATCGCCTCGGCGACCGGGTCACCCACTGGCTGACGATGTGCGAGCCGATGTCGATCGCCCACCACGGCCACACGATCGGCGCGCTCGCGCCCGGGCTGCAGGACGTCTACACCGGCCTCCGCGTCGCCCACCACCTGCTGGTCGGTCACGGGCGCGTGGTCCAGACCTTCCGCGCCAGCGACGCGGTCGGCGAGATCGGGATCGTTCACGGCATCGCCGACATCCAGCCGAACTCCGAGGACCCCGCTGACGTCGCCGCCGCAAAGCGGGTCGACGATCACTTCAACGGCCTCTTCCTCGACCCGATCATGCTCGGCCGCTACCCGGCCGAGACGGTCGAGTGGTGGGGTGAGGCGTTCCCGGCGTTCGAGGACGGCGACATGGAGACGATCTCGACCCCGATCGACTTTGTCGGCATCGACTACTACTGCCAGTCGGTGGTCGCCGACGACCCCGACGGCTCCGGCGTCGGCGGCTCCGGCGAGGAGATCGGCGCCGCCGGACCGCTCGACGACGGCCTGGCGCGAATGCTGAAGGTGAAGGTCGTCCCGCATCAGGGCCGGGAGACCGGGATCGGCTGGCCGGTCACCCCGGACGGGCTCGCCAACTCGCTCGAGTGGCTGCGCGACCGCTATGACAGCCCGCCGATCATCATCACCGAGATCGGCTCCGCCTTTGCCGACGAGCCCGACGCCGACGGTTTCGTCGCGGACCTCGACCGGATCGCCTACATCCGCGACCACCTGATCGCCGCGCATGGCGCGATCGAGCGCGGGGTGGACCTGCGCGGTTGCTTCATCTGGTCGCTGATCGACACCTACGAGTTCAACCTCGGCTACGACGCGCGCTTCGGCCTCGTCCGGGTCGACTACGAGACACAGAAGCGCACCATCAAGGCCTCCGGCCGCTGGTGGGGCGAGGTGATCGCCGCCAACGGCCTGCCGGCCGAGGCGGCCTGACAGAGGAGGCATTCCCGATGCAGCGAGTGGGGCACGTCTGGCGCGCCAAGCCCGGCAAGATCGACGAGTACCGGCGGGTCCATGCAACCGTCTGGCCCGAGCTCGAGCAGCTCTTCCGTGACAACGGCGTGACGAGCTACACGATCTACGTTTGGGGCGACGTTCTGTTCAGTCACATGGAAGTCGAGGACTACGACGCGCTGATGCCAAAGTTCGCCGCCAGCGAGGTCGCCCAGCGCTGGGAGGTCGAGCTGATGGCCGACCTGATCGAGTATCCCGACGGCGACCCGGAGACCGGCTGGCCGCTCGTGCTCGACGAGGTCTGGAACCTGGAGGAAGCGAGTTGAGCCCCGACCGGCTCCCGGGGGCGGTGCTGGTGACCGGTGCCGGCAGCGGCATCGGCCGCGCCGCGGCGCTCGCTTGCGCGGCCCGGGGTGCCTCGGTCGCCTGCCTCGACATCGGCCTCGAGGCGGCCGAGCAGACGGCGGCGGCGGCTCACGCCGCTGGCGCGCCGGAGGCGCTGGCGCTGCGTTGCGACGTCCGCGACGAGGATTCGATCGCGGCCGCGGTGGCGGCTGCCGGGGAACGCCTCGGGCCGCTCCGCGGGGCGCTGACGACCGCCGGCATCGACCGCGGCGGCCTTGCCCACGAGCTGCCGCTCGAGGTCTGGGAGGAGATGATTGCGACCAACCTCACCGGCACCTTCCTCACCTGCAAGCACGCCTTACGGGCGATGCTCGACCACGGCCAGGGCGGCTCGATCGTCTGCGTCTCCTCGCCTGTCGCCGAGCTCGCCGTGAAAGGCGGCGCCTCGGCCTACTGCGCCGCCAAAGGCGGGGTGTCGTCGCTCTCGCGGACGCTCGCGCTCGACTACGCCGAGCACGGGATCCGCGTCAACACGATCGTCCCCGGCGCGACCGAGACGCCGTTGATGTGGGCCGGGGTGCCGGACGACGAGCTGGAGGCGATGCGGGCGACGGTCGCCGGCCAGCTGGCGATCGGCCGAGTCGCCGAGCCGGAGGAGATCGCCGAGGGCGTCGTCTGGCTGCTCAGCGACGCCTCCCGCTACGCCACCGGCTCGCACCTGACGATCGACGGCGGCCTCGGCGCCACCGCCAACATCGCCACCTAGCCAGCTAGCCGCCCGAGCCCGCTCAGGCGAGCGGTTTCAGATGGCGACAAAGGAAGTTGTTGACGGCCTTCAACGGCCTCTATAAGGTCGGCGTCGAGTCACTGGAACGGTTTCCAGGAACTGTTCGCAATCGGGTTTTCTTGAGGGGAGATCAAAGGGTGGAGAGCAAAGCAGCAGCCGAGGAGTCCGTCTTCCACGACCCCGAGGTGATCACGCCGGAGGGCGGTGGAGGCGGCCTCAAACGCAATGCCGTGCCGCCGCGCGTCGTCGCGATCACCGCGATGGCGGCGGCTGGCCCCGCCGCGAGCGTCACTTTGGCGCTACCGGTGATGGTCAGCTTTGCCGGCAAGGCGGCGATCTTCGCCCTCCTGATGACGCTGGTGGCGATGGCCTGCATGACTAACACCTTCGCCGAGTTCGCGAAGCGGATCCCGTCGGCCGGCTCGCTCTTCGCCTGGAACAGCGCTGGCCTCGGGTCCAATTTCGGCTTCGTCTTCGGCTGGTTCTTCGTCGGCTGCTACCTGCTGATCGCCGCCCAGGGTTTCGGCGTCTTCGGCGGCTTCCTCGCCGAATATCTCGAAACCAGCCTCTCGGTCGACGTGCCCTGGTGGCTCCTCAGCGCGATCTGCATCGTCTACACGCTGAGCTTCTCCTTTCGAGGGATCAGCATCAGCGCGGGGGCGGCCCTGGTCCTGCTCGCCGGCGAGATCATCGTCTTCCTCGGGCTCGCCATCTGGCTCTTGATCTCCGGCCACACCAGCCTCAGCCTCGACGTCTTCAACCCCGACAGCTCGCCCGGCGGCTGGGCGGCGATCGGGTTGGCGATCAGCTTCGGGATTGTCGGCCTGGCCGGCTTCGAGGAGGCGGCGACCCTCGGCGAGGAGGCGGAAGACCCGCGGCGCTCGGTCGGCCGCGGGCTGTTCCTCGCGGTGGTCTTGCTTCAGGTCTTCTTCATCGTCGTCGGCTGGATCATGATCGACTCCTACACGGGTGGCCCGACCGCCTTCAGCGAAGATCCCAACGGCGTCCAGACCCTGGCGACGACGGTCTGGCACAGCTTCGGCGGGATCATCACCGTGATCATCATCTCCAGCATCCTCGCCTTCACCCTGACCGCGTTCAACGCCGGGGTGCGGGTGATCTATTCGCTCGCTCGGGTGGGGGTGATGCCGGCGGTGTTCGGCAAGACCTCGAAATACAACACCCCTGGTCCGGCGATCGCCCTGCTGGCCGGCCTGACGATCCCGCTCAGCTACATCCTCGGCGGGATCAAGGGGCCGATCGGGGCGTTCGCCTACTACGGGTTCATGGTCTCGGTCGCCTTCGCGATCATCTACCTGTTGACGAATTTCGCCCTGATCAACTACATCCGCAAATACACCCCGAGCGAATTCTCGGTGATCCGGCACGCGATCATCCCGCTCGCCGCCGCGATCGGGGTCGGGTACGCGCTGTACCGGACCGTCAACCCGCTGCCGCCGGCGCCGCTCAACAACCTCCCCTGGGTGGTCTTGGGCTGGGCCCTGATCGGAGTCGGGATCCTCGTCTACCTGCGGGTCTCGGGCAAAGCCGACGTCGAGGACGTCGGCAAAGCCTTCGCGACCGAGTGGGACGAGACCAAAGAGGTCTAGGCGCCTTGGCGGCAACGAACACCGGCGGGGTGGTCAGCGGCTGCGACCACATCGGCATCCAGGTCGCGGACGTCGACCGCTCCGCCGAGTTCTACCAGCGGACGCTCGGCTTCGAGCCGGTCGACCGCTGGACGATGACTGAGGACTACGTCCAGAAGGTGGTCGGCTACTACCCCGAGGTCACCTTGAAGATCGCCCTCCTGGCGATTCCCGAGACCGAGGTCTTCCTCGAGATCCTCGAGTACAGGGGGGTCGAGAAGACGCCGATCGATGCCGCCAACGCCAACCCCGGCACCGCCCACTTCTGCGTCTTCGTCGATCGCCTCGAGGCGCTCTACGAGCGGTTGGTGGGCGAAGGGGTCGAGTTCGTCTCCGAGCTGCAGACCCCGACCGTCGGCCCGAACAAAGGTGGCCGGCTCGTCTACATGATCGATCCCGACGGGATCCGGGTCGAGTTGGTCGAGACCAGGATCCGCTCCGACGGCTCACCGCGATGAACCAGTCCGGCCATCCGCTTCCAGGATGGTTCGACGAGGTAAAGCTGGGGATCTTCGTGCACTGGTCGGCGGCGGCGATCCCGGCCTACGCGCCGAAGGTCCTGCTCGACCAGATCCCCGACGACCCGAGCTGGGCGAGAGCATGGCGGCGACTGCCCTTCGCGGAGATGTACGAGAACAACATCGCCGTGCCGGGCGGGGCGAGCGCCCTCCACCATGCCGCGACCTACGGTGAACTGCCCTACGAGGCGTTCGTCAACCGCTTCCGTGACGAGCTGATCCCGCGCTGGGACCCGGAGCCATGGGCGCGGTTGTTCTCCCAGGCGGGGGCTGGCTACGTCGTCTTCACGACCAAGATCGAGGACGGGTTCGCCTTCTGGCCGAGCGAGCACCCGCATCCGCGCAGGCCGGGATGGCAGTCCGAGCGCGACGTGGTCGGGGAGCTGGCGGCCGCGGTGCGGAGCCAGGGGCTGCGGTTCGGCACCTACTACTGCGGCGGCGTCGACTGGACCTTCGGCGGCATCCCGATCACCGACGCCGAGTCGCTGCTCGAGGCGATGCCGCAGGACGAGGACTACGTGCGTCTGGTCGACGCCCACTGGCGCGAGATCATCGAGCGCTACGAGCCCGCGGTGCTCTGGAACGACTACGGGCGCCCCGAGGGCCAGGACCCCGAGCGCCTCGTTGCCGATTACCTGCGTCGCGTCCCGGACGGCGCGGTCAATGATCGCTTCGACAACGAGGCGTTGCGGACCGGACTGCGGACCCGCGCGGATGGGGCCGCGGCCGAGTTCCTGCCGCTGGCTCCCTATTCGGGCTTCACCACGACCGAGTATTCGGCCGACGGTCCCGACGACCGCAAGTGGGAGGCCTGCTTCGGGCTCGGCACGTCCTTCGGGTTCAACCGCGAGGAGACCGACGCCGACTACATGAGCGCGACTGAGCTCATCCATCTCCTTGTCGACGTGGTCTCGCGCGGCGGCAATCTCCTGATCAACGTCGGGCCGACGGCGAGCGGCGACGTCCCGTGGGCGCAGGCGCAACGGCTTCTCGCGCTCGGGCACTGGCTCGAGCGGAACGGCGGGGCGATCTACGGGACATCACCGTGGCTGCGGCCCCGCGGGGTAACCGAGGAGGGCTTGCCGGTCTGCTTCACGGCCGACGAGGAAGCGGTCCACGCGATCGTCCTCGGGCAACCCGGGGGAACGGCGGTCACGGTCGACGTCGGGCTCGCCCCGGAGGCGACGGTCGAGCTCGAGGGACGTCCGGGGCCGGTGAGTTGGGTTGAGACGCCGGCGGGTGTTCGCGTCGAGCTGCCCGAGCCAGCCGACGAAGCACCGGCGCTGGCGCTGCGGATGGCGCCCGCAAACGCGGTTCGCGACTTCCACGAGACCAGCTAGCGCGGAGGGCTCAGGCCGGCGCTGGGTAGACCCGCTCCGGCGGCACCCGCTCGACCGGGACTTCGATCAGCTCCAGGTAGACGCCGAGCAGCGGGCGCAGGTCGTAGTAGGCGAAGCCGCCGTCGCCGCCGGCGCCGTAGCCGCGTCCCCACTGCCGCGGCCGCTGGCCGGCCGCGGCCATCTCCGCCATCCCGACCTCGATCGAGGGGACGTGGATGCCGAGGTGGTGCAGGCCCTCGCCGTGCTCGGCCAGCCACTCCTCGTAGAGGTTCGGTCCGCGGACCGATTCCATCAGCTCGACTTGCGGGCCCTGGCCGCAGAGAGCGACCCGCATCGCAAAGTCGTCGCAGCCGCCGCCCGCGCCGTCGTCGAAGCCCATCTCGGCGACCAGCGGTGAGGCCATCGTCCAGCAGTGCCAGGGCCCGATGCCCCACTCGCGGCTATAGCGCTCGAGCGCCTCGTCGAGATCGCGGACGAGGATGCCGACCTGACCGACCGGCCGCCCGGCGATCGCCGCCAGCGCGCCGGTGGGGAGCGATGCGCTCATGCCGCCGGCTCCGCGACCTCGACGACGACCCCGCCCGCCGCTGAGCGGTACATCGCGGCGACGATTTCCACCGCGGCGAGCCCGATCTCCGGCGGTGAGCCGTTGTCGCCCCTGTCCTGGGCCAGCGCCACGAGGTTCTCGGCCGGCGCCCAGTTCGGGATCCGCTCCTCGAGCGAGATCTCCGGCAGTTGCTCGACGCCGGCGGCGTCGTAGACCTCGGCGACGCCGCGGTTGACGTCGAAGACGACGTGGCCGTCGCGCCCGAAGATCTCGTAGCGGACGATCTCCTCCTGGTTCGGCAGGACCGAGCCGGTCGAGCTGATCGTCCCGGTGGCGCCGTCCGCGAAGCTGACCGCGAGGGCGTTGGTGAGGTCGACCTCGAGCTCGAACGAGGCGTTGAAGGCGGCGACACGCTCGGCCCGCAGGCCGGTGAGGAAGAGGAGCAGGCCGAGAGAGTGAGTCAGCTGCGACTGTCCTTGGCCGCCGCCGGCGACGGCGCGGTCTTCGTAGGTCGCGACCGCCGGGCCGTGGAGGTCATAGCCGAACAGCTCGCGATAGCTCTCCGGGCGGCCGCCGTAGAGCTCGCGGACGACCGACGCGTACTGGCAGGCGACGTGCTCGATCGGCCCGATCCGGCCGGCGGCGAGGAGCTCGCGCAAGGCCACCGCCTGGGGGTTGTAGTGCAGCGGATAGCCGATCACCAAGGCTCGCTCGCGCTGGGCGGCAAGAGCGAGCAGGTCGCGGCCATCGGCGGGCTCGAGGACCATCGGCTTCTCGACCAGGACGTGCTTGTCGCGTTCGAGCGCGAGCCGCGCGATCGGGTGATGAAGCGCGTTCGGCGCCGCGACGATCACCGCGTCCAGGTCGGCGCCGTCGAGCATCTCGGCGGCGCCGGCGAAGGTCGCCTCGACCCCGAAACGCTCCGCAGCGGCGGCGAGGCGGACGGGGTCGGGCTCGGAGAGGGCGGCGATGCGGGCCTCGGGATGGGCCTCGATCGCCGGCATGTGGGCAGTCGTCGCCCACCAGCCGCAGCCGGCGAACCCGACCCGCACCGGCGCGCTCATCGGGCGGCCCCCGGGCCGAGGGCGCCGCGGAAGAGCGGCATTCCCTCCGCCTCGACCTCAGTGCGGAGCAAGCGACCGCACTCGGCGGCGGCGCGCAGCCCCTCCTCGCTGAACTGAGAGATCTCACCGAAGTCGGTGACGTAGAGCCGGTTGCCGTCGAAGACGCAGTTCTGCGGCTCGCCGCCGGTCTCGACCAGGCCCAGCAGTTCGCCGCTCGGGGAGAGGACGTCGACCCCGTGCGAGGTGATCGTGGTGACGTAGAGGTTGCCGTCGGTGGCGACCTTGAGGCCGTCGGGGATGTGGCCCTCCGGCAGCGTGACCAGCTCTTCGACCCGCCCGTCGGGGCGGCGGCGGCTGACCCTGCGGGTGTAGGACTCGACCCAGACGACGCTGCCGTCCGGCTCGGCGGTGATCCCGTTCGGGTAGGTCGGGCCGGCGTCGTGGAGGACCTCGGCGCGGCCGGCCGCGGCGGCGACGCAAATTCGCCCCGGCTTCGGGTTCTCCTCGTCCCAGTGGCCGGGGTCGGTGAAGTAGAGGCGGCCGTCGGCGCCGAAGGTGAGGTCGTTGGGGGCGACCAGCGGCGCCCCACCGGCCTCGGCGGCGACGATCTCGACCTCGCCGTCGCGGTTGACTCGCTGGATCGACGGCGTTACCAGGGTCGGCGCCCGCCAAGCGCCGAGGATGCCGCCGTTCTGGGTCACGTAGAGCCCGTCCTCGCCGAGCATGCAGGCGTTCGGCGCTCCGCCCACCTCGGCATAGGGCTCGACTCCAGCCGCCTCGCTCCAGGCCGAGATCCGGCCGAGGAAGGTCTCGACGAAGATCACCCGGCCGTCCGGGAGGACGTCTGGTCCCTCCGGGTGGGCGAGGCCCTCCGCCAGCACGCTCACCTCCGACATAGCTGCCTCCTCTTCCCTAGTAGGACCGTGGCATTCCCAGCACGTGGTGGCCGATGAAGCCGAGCACGAGGTTGTTGGCGACCGGCGCGGTGCGGTACAGGCGCGTCTCGCGGAACTTCCGCTCGACGTCGTACTCGCGCGCGAAGCCGAAGCCGCCATGGGCGTCGAGGGCGGCGTTGGCTGCCTTCCAGGACGCTTCGGAGGCGAGGAACTTGGCGCCGTTGGCCTCCTCGCCGCAGGGCAGGCCGGCGTCGAAGCGGCGCGCCGCCTCGAACCGCATCAGGTCGGCGGCGCGGACCGCGAGGTGAGCCTCGGCGATCGGGAACTGGACGCCTTGGTTGGCGCCGATCGGGCGGCCGAAGACGACCCGCTCGGACGCGTAGGCGCTGGCGCGCTCGACGAACCAGCGGCCGTCGCCGACGCACTCGGCCGCGATCAGGATCCGCTCCGCGTTCATTCCGTCGAGGATCTGCCGGAAGCCCTGGTCGCGGACCCCGATCAGGGCGTCGTCGGGCACCTCGAGGTCGTCGAAGAAGACCTCGGTGGTGTTGTGGTTGATCATCGTCTCGATCGGGTTGATCCGAATCCGATCGCCGGCCTCGCGGAGGTCGATCAGGAAGGTCGAGAGGCCGGCGGTCGGCTTCTCCGCCTCGGCCCGCGGGGTGGTCCGCGCCAGCAGCAGCATCAGGTCCGAGTGGAGGGCGCGAGAGGTCCAGATCTTCTGGCCGTTGATCACGTAGCCGCCGCCCGCGGCGGCCTTCGCCGTGGTCTCGATCCGGGAGGTGTCGGAGCCGGCGTTCGGCTCGGTCACGGCGAAGGCTTGGAGGCGCAGCTCGCCAGAGGCGATCGCCGGCAGGTAGCGCTGCTTCTGCTCGTCGCTGCCGTGGCGGAGCAGGGTGCCCATGATGTACATCTGGGCATGGCCGGCGGCGGCGTTGCCGCCCGAGGCGTTGATCTCCTCGAGGATCACGCTCGCCTCGGTCACCCCGAGGCCGTGGCCGCCGTACTCGACCGGGACCAGCGCCGCCAACCATCCCGCCTCGCTGAGGGCGGCGATGAACTCGGTCGGATAGCCCTCGGGCTCGAGCCCGCGCCAGTACTTGTCCGGATAGCGAGCGCAGAGCTGGCGCACGCCGTCGCGGATCGCCTCCAGGTCGGCCGCGGACATGGTCCCCCCTGGATCAGTTCCTGGATCAGTTTCCAGCATCGGACGGGGAAAATACCACGCGCCTCGCGACGGCGGCGTCCAGGGCGGCTCAGCCGCCGCTGGGCGGCGCGCTCGAGCCGCGCACCTCGAACGTGGTTGGGACGACCACGGTCTCCGCCGGGCCGCCGAGAAGCCGCTGCAGGAGCAGGTTGGCGGCGATCGTCCCGAACTGCTCGGGACCGCGGCGGACGACGTCGACCGGCGGCTCCAGAAGGCCGAGCAGCGGCAGGTCGTCGAAGGTCGCCAGCGAGAGGTCGGCGGGAATCGAGAGGCCGCGCCTGCGGATCGCCTCGAGGACGCCGGGAAAGATCTGGTTCGAGCCGGCGATCATCGCGGTCGGGGCGTCGTCGCCGTCGAGCAGCCGGTCGGTCGCCTCGCGGCCGTGGGCGGCGGAGAAGGGCCCGGTCTCGACCGCGGCCACGACCCCAAAGCGCTGGCAGGCGGCGCGGAAGGCGGCCACTCCCTCGCGACCGGGGCGGACCACCGCAGGGCCCGCAGCCAGCCCGATTCGCCGGTGGCCGAGACCGGCGAGGTGCGAGACGACAGCGTCCATGCCGGCGCTGTGGTCAGCGAGGACCGCACTGGCGCCGATCGAGTCGAGCTCGCGGTCGATCAGCACCGCCGGCACCGAGAGGCCGGCGAGCGCCGCCTCGGCCTCGCGGTTGCCTTCGTCGGCGAGCGAGATCAGCAGGCCGTCGACCCGCCGCCACTCGAGCTGGCGGATGTGGCCGGCGTCGAGGGTCGGGTCGCCCTCGGAGTTGAGGACCAGCAGGTAGTAGCCGCTGCCGCGCAGCGTCCGCTCCGCCCCCAGCGCGATCTCGGCAAGCAGCGGGCTGGAGATGTCGCGGGCGACGAAGCCGACCGCGAAGGTCGCGCCGCTGCGCATGCTCTGGGCGAGGAAGTCGGGCTCGTAGCCGAGCTGGTCGACCGCGGCGAGCACCTTGCGGCGCATCGCCGGGCTGACGTCCGGGTGGCCGGAGAGGACCCGTGACGCCGAGGAGACGGCGACGCCGGCGAGCCGGGCGACGTCCCTCAGATTGGGCTTCCTCTGTGCCTCGTCCTCGAGATCCTCCATACGTCGATCCATCACCTGACGATTCCCCCTCCCGCAGCTCAGATGCGAACGACGAAATTATACATGGTAGCGTTCCTGGAAACTGTTCCATTATGGTTGAGATCAGAGGGCTGAGGAGGAGATTCGGGGAATGATCAAGAGCATCGAGGCGTATCCATTGATCGCGCCGGAGCCGCACTACCGCGGCGCCGAGCGCTGCGTGACCCTGGTCCGGGCCGAGACCGACGACGGGATCGTCGGCTGGGGCGAGGCGATCTCGCAGTTCCCCGAGGCGGCCCTGGCCTCGAAGACGCTGATCGACCAGGGCTTCGCGCCGATGGTCGTCGGCCGCGACCCGGTCGACGTCGAGCGGATCTGGGGGGAGATGTGCCGCTATGCCTACTGGTTCGGCGTCGAGGGCATCGCCGCCTTTGCGATCAGCGCGATCGACATGGCGCTCTGGGACCTGAAGGGCAAGCTCCTCGGCCAGCCCGTCGTCAAGCTGCTCGGCGGCCAGGCCAAGGACGAGGTGCCGGCGATGGCTTCGATCATCTTCGACATGGACGACCTCGACTGGACGTTGAACGAGTTCCGCGGCTTCGTCGACGAGGGCTACCGCATCGCTAAGGCGGGGTGGGGGATGAAACCCGATTCGCTGTTCGGCGAAGACCGCGAGCGCGACCTCCGCTACGTGCGCGAGGTCCGCGAGGCGATCGGCTACGGGATCGGCCTCGTCGTCGACGTCCCGGGCGCTCGCGGCCTCTGGGACGTGCCAACCGCGATCCGCCGCTTCAAGGAGCTCGAGGAGTTCGACCTGCGTTGGATCGAGCAGCCGCTGCTGCCCGCCGACCTGAAGGGCCACGCGCGCCTGCGCGCCGCGGTCTGTACCCCGGTCGGCACCGGCGAGGACGAGTGGAGCCCGGAGACCTACCAGCGGGTGATCGAGTCCGAAGGGGTCGACGTGCTGCAACTCGATCCCGGCCGGGCGCTCGGCATCACCGGCTGCCGGGAGACGATCAAGATGATCGAGGCCGCCGACCTCGCCTACAGCGCCCACACCTGGAGCAGCGCCCTCAACACCGCCGCCAGCCTCCACCTGCTGGCGCTCTCGGCGAACGGCGACACGCTCGACCTGAAGCCGCATGAGAATCCGCTCCAGCACGAGCTGGTCGAGGACCCGTGGGTGCAGGAGGACGGCATGCTGGCGATCCGCGACGTCCCCGGCCTCGGCGTCACCGTGCGCGAGGACGTGGTCGCGAAATACGGGTTTGGCGCGTGAGCGAGGAGGCGCCACTGGCCGGGGTCACGGTCCTCGCGGTCGAGCAGTTCGGCGCCGGGCCCTGGTGCACGCTGCAGCTGGCCTCGCTCGGCGCCACCGTGATCAAGGTCGAGGACCCGGGGGTCGGTGGCGACGTCGGCCGCTACGTGGTGCCCTTCCAGGAGGGCGAGAGCTCGCTCTTCTTCGAGACCTTCAACCGCGGCAAGTCCTCGCTCTCGCTCGACCTCCGGCACGAGCTGGCGCCGCGGGTTCTGCGGGCGCTGGTCGCCGAATGCGACGTCGTCTTCTCCAACCTGCGCGGCGACCTGCCCGCCAAGCTCGGGCTCGACTACGCGGCCCTCGGCGAGGCCAACCAGGCGATCGTCTGCTGCTCGCTCTCCGGCTTCGGCAACACCGGCCCGAGGGCGGGGCTGGGCGCCTACGACTACGCGATCCAGGGGCACGCGGGCTGGATGAGCGTTACCGGCGAGCCCGACGGGCCGCCGGTCCGCACCGGCCTCTCGTTGGTCGACTTCTCGGCCGGCTTCGCGGCAGCGGTGGCGATCCTCGCCGGCCTGCACCAGGCGCGCCGCACCGGCCGCGGCTGTGACTGCGACCTCTCGCTCTTCGAGGTGGCGCTGGGGATGACCAACTACCTCTCGACCTGGTCGCTCTCGCGGCAGTGGGAGCCCGAGCGGATCGCGGAGTCGGCGCACCCGTCGGTGGTCCCCTTCCAGCTCTTCCCGACTGCCGACGGTTGGATCGTCATCTGCTGCGCCAAGGACGCCCTCTTTTCCCGCCTCTGCGCGGCGCTCGAGCTCGAGTCGATGACCTTGGACGAGCGCTTCGCCTCGATGGCGGCGCGACGAGCGAACCGCGCCGCCTGCGTCGAGACGTTGAGCGAGCGGCTGCGGCAGCGTCCAACCGCGGCCTGGATCGCGGCGCTCGAGGAGGGCGGCGTTCCCTGCGGGCCGGTCAACGAGATCCCAGACGCCTTCCTCGACCCGCAGGTGACCGCCCGCGACGGGATCGACGAGTACGAGCACCCGGAGCTCGGCACGGTGCGGACCGCGACGTCGCCGATCCGGGTCGGCCCGCGCCGGGTCGAGCCGCGGCGGGCCCCGTATCGCGGCGAGCAGACCAGGGCGCTGCTGCGCGAGCTGGCCGGGCTCGGGGAGGCCGAGATCGACGAGCTCGATCGCGCTGGGGCGTTCGGCGACCGCCTGCGGGAGCCGGACCGCGAACGCACTTGACAACGACTACTCGAGGCGCTAGAAATTTCATAGTTCTTATTCTTTTTCAGATAATGCAAAAGCTTGAGAAAATGGAGTCGGTCGCGAAGGCCCCTGGCACCCGGATCCAGTCGGTGACACGTGCCTCTCGCCTGCTGATGTGGCTCGCCAGCCGTCCCCACGGCGCGACCGCGAAGGAATCGGCGTTCGCGACCACGATCGCCCTGCCGACGACCTACCACCTGCTGAACACCCTGGTCGACGAGGGCTTGCTCACCAAGGACTCGCAGCGGCGCTACACACTCGGCCGCAGCTGTGCCCTTCTCGCCCAGGCCTACCTGCGCGGCTCGGCGGTGCCCGAGGCGCTGCTGAGCGCCCTGCGGCGCCTCGCCGACCGCACCGAGGAGACCGTTTACCTCGCCGACTGGGGCGAGCACGACATCCGCGTCCTCGCCTCGGTCGAGAGCCGCAACATCGTCCGCGTCGCCGAGGTCGCCGCCGGCCCCTACGCCTCCGCCCACGCCCGCGCCAACGGCAAGGTCCTGCTCGCCTATGCCTGGCCCGAAGTCCGTGGCGCCTACCTCGACGGGCACCCGCTGGAGCGGCACACCGAGCAGACCATCTGCGATCTCCTCGAGCTCGAGACCGAGCTGGAGGAGATTCGCGAGCGCGGCTACGCGATCGACCGTGAAGAGTTCTCCGCCGGCGTCTCCTGTCTCGCCGCTCCGATCCTCGAGAACGGCGCGCTGGTTGCCGCCCTCGGTGTCTCGGTTCCGAGCGACCGGTTCGCCAAGGCGGAGGGAGATTTGACCGAGGCACTGCTCGAGGCGATCGCTGCGATCGATATCCCCGAGGAGTCCGAATCCGAGATTGAGGAGGTCCTCGCCTGATGACGACCAGCAGCACCGACGCTCCCACCGCCGCGGATCCGAAAGCGCTGGCCCGATTCCTCGGGCCGATGATCGAGATCCGCCTCTTCGAGGAGGAGATCCAACGCCTCTTCACCCAGAACCTGGTGCGCGGCTCGACCCACCTCTGCTCGGGCCAGGAGGCGGCCGAGGTCGGCGCCTGCAAGAGCCTGCGGGAGGGGGACTCGATGGTCTGCACCTACCGCGGCCACGGCGCTGTGCTGGCGATGGGGGCGCCCCTCGACCGCACCTTCGGCGAGATCATCGGCAAGGGCGAGGGGCTCTGCCGCGGCAAGGGCGGCTCGATGCACCTGACCGATGTCAGCGTCGGCGCCTATGGGTCCTTCGCGATCGTCGGCGCCCACCTGCCGATCGCCACCGGCCTCGCCTTCGCCTCGATGCACGGGCAGACCGAAGAGGTTTCGCTCTGCTTCTTCGGCGACGGCTCGACCAACATCGGCGCCTTCCACGAATCGCTCAACCTCGCCTCGATCTGGAAGCTGCCGGTGATCTTCCTCTGTGAGAACAACCTCTACGGCGAGTACTCGCCGCTGGCGACGACGACGCCGATCTCGAAGCTGAGCGAGCGCGCGGCCGGTTACGGGATGCCCGGCGAGCGGGTTGACGGCAACGATGTTGGCGCCGTCCACGAGGTTGTCGGCGCCGCCGTCGAGCGGGCCCGCCGCGGCGAGGGCCCGACCCTGATCGAGGCGCTCACCTACCGCCACAAGGGGCACTCGCGGACCGACCCGGGGACCTACCGTCCGGCCGAGGAGGTCGAGGAGTGGCTCGCCCGCGACCCGATCGTGCTGCTCGAACGGCGGCTCGTCGAGCTGGGCTCCGAGCAGTCCGAGGTCGACGCGATCCGGGCCGAGGCGGAGGCCAATGTCGGCGCGGCGCTAGAGCGCGCCCTCGCCTGGCCGGACCCTGACCCCGAGACCCGCTTCGAGGACGTCTGGGCATGAGCGAGGTCACCTACAAGGAGGCGATCAAGCGCGGCATGGCCGACGCCCTCGCCGCCGACGAGCGCGTCTACATGCTCGGCGAGGACATCGGCGCCGCCGGCGGCGCCTTCAAGACGACCGAGGGCCTGATCGACGAGTTCGGAGAGCGCCGGGTGCTCGACACCCCAATCTCCGAGCAGGCGATCATCGGCACCGCGATCGGCTCGGCGTTGAAGGGACTGCGGCCGATTGCCGAGCTGATGTTCGCCGACTTCGCCGCCGTCTGCTTCGACCAGCTCGCCAACCAGCTGCCCAAGTACCGCTACATGACCGGTGGCCAGGTCACCGTCCCGGTCACGGTGCGCCTCGCCAACGGGGCCGGCGGCGGCTTCTCCTCGCAGCACTCGCAGACGGTCGAGAACTGGTTCCTCAACTGCCCGGGGCTGAAGATCGCGGTGCCCGGCTCGCCGGCGGACGCATATGGCTTGCTGCGCGCCGCCGTCGAGGACGACGACCCGGTCCTCTTCTTCGAACACAAGGCGATGCTGAACCTGAAGGGCGAGCTCGCGGAGGAGCCGGAGCCGATCGAGTTCGGCAAGGCGCTGGTCGTCCGCGAGGGAGCCGACGTGACGGTGGTCGCGACGCAGCTGATGCGGGCGCGCTCGGAGGCCGCCGCCGCGGCGCTCGCCGCGGAGGGCGTCGAGGTCGAGCTGATCGACCCGCGGACCCTGGCGCCGCTTGACCTAGAGACGATCGGGCGTAGCGTCGACAAGACCAACCGGCTGCTGGTGGTCCAGGAGTCGCCGACGCCCGGCAGCTGGGGGGCGACCGTCGTGGCCGAGCTGGTCGCCGGACGCTTCGAGTCCTTCGACGCGCCGCCCGCGCTCCTCACCGGCGACGACACCCCGGTTCCGTACGCCGGCCCGCTCGAGCAGGCATGGCTGCCGAGCGAGGAGCGGATCGCCGCCTCCGTCCGCGAGCTGCTCGACGCCTGAGCCAAGCGATGGAGTTCATGGTCCAGATCGCCGTCGAGCTGCCGGCTTCGATGCCGGTGGCGGAGCGCGACGCGCTGCGCCGGGCGGAGCTCGAGCGCGGCCGCGAGCTGGTCGCCGTCGGCGCAATCCGTTCGATCTGGCGGCTTCCAGGCGGCCTCCGCAACGTCGGGATCTGGGAGGCCGCCGACGCCACCGAGCTGCACGGTCTGATCGAGTCGCTGCCGCTCTACCCGTGGCTGACGGCCGAGGTGACGCCGCTGGCACGGCATCCGCTGTCGGAGCCGGAGGACGGCGCGTGAGCGCCGGCTCTGCGCAGGCTGCGGCGACGGTCGTTCCGATGCCGCGCCTCTCCGACTCGATGGAGGAGGGGACGATCGTCCGCTGGCTGGTCGCCGACGGCGGTGAGGTGAGCCGCGGCGAGGAGATCGTCGAGATCGAGACCGACAAGGCGACGATGAGCTTCGAAGCGCAGGATTCCGGGACGCTGTGGATCATCGCGGCGGCGGAGGAGACGGTGGCGGTCGGCGAGCCGATCGCGCGGATCGGGGGTGGCGAGGAGAAGGAGGCGGCCGAGCCGCGGCCGCGTTCGTCGTTCGAACGAAATACGCGTCCAAACGACGAACGCAGCCCGGGCGGCGTGTCGGGCGACCGGGTCAAGGTCTCGCCGGTCGCGCGCCGGCTCGCCGCCGAGCGCGGCGTCGACCTCGCCGCGATCGCCGGCAGCGGCCCCGGCGGGCGGATCCTCAAGGAGGACGTCCTGCGCGCCGCCGAGGCACCGGCACCGGCGCCCGCGGAGGCGGCAGCTGCGGTCGCTCCGACCGGAGCGCGCGGCGCTTCACGGCGCCAGCAGCCGACCCGCTCGCAGGCGCTCGTCGCCAGGCGGATGGCCGAGGCGCGGGCGACGATCCCCGAGTTCCCGGTCACGATCGAGGTCGAGATCGCCGCCGCCGCCGACCTGCGGCGCCAGTTGGCCGCGATCCTCGAGCCAGCGCCGACCCTCAACGACCTCATGGTCGCCGCGGTGGCCCGAACCCTGCCGGCGCACCCGCGCCTCAACGCCGCCTACGTCGACGGCGGCTTCGAGCTCTACGACGAGGTCAACGTCGGCGTCGCGGTGGCGGTCGAGGAGGAGCTGATCGTGCCGGTCATCGCCGCCGCCAACCGGCTTTCGCTGGCTGAGATTGCGGGCCACGGAAAGCGCCTGATCGAGCGCACCCGGAGCGGCGAGGTGACGCCCCCGGAGCTCGCCGGCGGCACCTTCACGATCAGCAATCTCGGGATGTTCGGGATCTCGTGGTTCCAGCCGATCGTCAACCCGCCGCAGGCGGCGATCCTCGGCGTCGGCGGGATCGCCGGGCGCGACAGCGCCGCGCCGACGATCAGCCTCACCCTGGTCAGCGACCACCGGATCGTCTACGGCGCCCATGCGGCCCGCTTCCTCGCCGACCTACGGGCGTTGCTGGAGAGCCCGTTGCCGCTGGCGGTCGCGCCGTGAGTGCCTGGCGCTCGCTGCTCTTCGTCCCGGCGGATCGTCCGGACCGCCTCGCCAAGGCACTCGCGTCCGGAGCCGAGGCCGTGATCGCCGACCTCGAGGACGCGGTCCGCGCTGATCGCAAGGAGGCGGCGCGCGAGGAGGCCGTGAAGTTCGCCGCCGAGTCGGCGGGGCCGGCCCGGGTGGTCCGCGTCAACGAGCCGCTGACCGAACTCGGCGAGCGCGACCTCGCCGCGCTCCGCGGGGTCGAGCCGGCGGCGGTGATGGTGCCGAAGGCGAGCGCCGAGTCGGTTCGCGGCGCCGCCGCGGCGGTGCCGCGGGTGATCGCCTTGGTCGAGACCGCCGCGGGGGTCCGCGACGCCGCCCGGATCGCCGCCGAGGAGGGCGTCGTGGCGCTGGCGCTCGGCACCGTCGACCTCTCGGCCGAGCTCGGCCTGGCGCCACTACCGGGCGGTGCCGAGCTCCTCCACTGCCGCTCGAGCCTGGTTCTCGACGCTGCCGCCGCCGGGCTGCCGGCCTTCGACGGACCGTTCCTCGACCCGGCCGACGAGGGCGGCGGGGAGGAGGAGGCGAGGCGCGCCCGGGCGCTCGGCTTCGCCGGCAAGCTCTGCATCCACCCGCGCCAGCTCGCCGCCATCGACGCTGCCTTCGCGCCGACCGCGGCCGAGGTCGAGCGGGCCGGCCGCGTCCTCGAGGCGTACGAGCGCGACGGCGATGGCGCTCTGGTCGTCGACGGGCGGATGGTCGACGCCGCGGTCGTCCGCGACGCGCGCCGGGTCCTCGAGGAGGCGGAACCGCGATGAGCCGGGTGATCCGGCCGGAGCCGAAGCGGTTCGAGGATTTCGAGCTCGGCGACGTCCTCCGCAGCCCGCAGGGAAGGACCGTGCTCGACGTCGACAACGTCTGGTTCACGAGCCTCACCCAGAACACCAACCAGTCGCACTTCAACTACGCCTACGCGGAGACCACCAGGTTCGGCAAGCCGCTGGTCAACAGCTGCCTCACCCTGGCGATCGTCACCGGCCTCTCGGTCAGTCTGACCAGCGAGCACGCGGTCGCCAACCTCGGTTGGGAGGAGGTGCGGATGCCAAAGCCGGTCTTCATCGGCGACACCCTCTGGGCCGAGACCGAGGTGACGGCGACCCGTCGCTCCGAGTCGAACCCGGACACCGGCATCGTCAGCGTCCGCACCCGCGGCATCAACCAGGACGGCGAGGTGGTGATCGAGTTCCGCCGCTCGTTCATGGTCCATTGCCGGTCGGCGGAGCTGGCGGACGACTTCCCCGCGACCGAGGAGGCGTGGTCG